>NZ_GL622199.1:0-814 GCF_000185285.1 Actinomyces sp. oral taxon 180 str. F0310 | reverse complement strand
CGCGCGCGTGGTCGAGCCCATTGAGCATGTTGTCCTCGAGGAGTTCATCGCGCATGCGGTTGTGCAAGGACTCCACGAATCCGCCCAGCCACGGCTGGCCTGGGGTATGAATGCTTGGAGTGTGTCGTGCTCGCTGGCCCAGTGTCCCACGGCTGCGGCGATGAATTCAGGCCCGTTATCGGCGCACAGCACCTGGGGTGCTCCATAGGCCAGGACAGCCAGGTCATGCATGTCGATCACGTCGGCGGCTCCCATGCGCCGCTCGACGCGGAAAGCCAGGTGCTGGCGCGTGAACTCATCAATGACGTGACAGACCTTCAAGACACGCCCCCTTCCAGTCTGAGTCGAACTGGACATCAATGGCCCACACCTGCCCAGGAGCGCGAGCCCGCACCAGGTGCTGTAGGTGCGGCGCGGTGCGGGGCTTGTGGGCTTTGCGCGCTCGCACGTGCAGTCCTTCGGTGCGCCACAAGCGCCGGAACGTATCACGCCCCACGACAATGCCCTCACTTGTGGCCCGCGCCCAGGCACGTGTATACCCCCAGCGTCGATGCGTGGCGGCACAATCGTTCATCCACTGGCGCACAGGCCCATGATCACGCAGCGTTTTCGCCTCGCCCGCCGCGCGGGTGCGGCAATACGCTGACCGGGACAGCCCGGCGACGCGGCATGCAAGGCGCTGAGAAAACCCCTGGCCGACAAGGTGGTTCACAGCGTCGTGCCTGCGCGCCGGGCTGAGAAGTTTCCCTCCGCGAGCTCTCGCAGCGCTGCTTTCTCCAGCTCTGCTTGTCCCAGCAACTGTTTGAGGCGCGCG
>NZ_GL622198.1:0-1076 GCF_000185285.1 Actinomyces sp. oral taxon 180 str. F0310 | reverse complement strand
GTGGGTGTCTGCTCATGAGGGGGGTGTGTATCCGGGGGATCGGGATTCTGATTTCGGGCGTTCTTCCCTGCGGGGGCCGAACTCGGGCCTGTACCCGGGTGGTTTCGATGACCCCGACGCCGAGGGCGCGCGGATGAGGGACGCCTACAAGCTCCAATCCCGGCGTATCCCCTACCGCTTGGACGCCGAAGGAGAGCCGGGCACGCGCACCAACCCCATCACCGACCCGCAGGACCTGATGGGCATCGACCTCATGCACACCCGCATCGGCGGGGACCGCCACGCCAACGGCACCATCGGCGGCTACACCCCCGCTCCCCCCACCGACCGCGACCACCCCCTGTGGCGCATCAACGGCGGCCCGTCCACCGCCGCCCTAGGCGGAGCCGGACTCCTAGGAGCCGGAGCACTGGGAGTAGGCGCAACCGCACGCATGCACGCAAGCCCCACCCTGGCCGCCACCTCGGCGCTGCGCGCGGGCACCTACTCCGGCGTCGGCTTCGGCTCCTACACCCCACCCACCACCGCCCCCGGGACAACCGGGACGAGCACGGCGGCGGGGAAGAACGCCGCGGGCAGGCCCGGCATGAGCGGCATCATGGGAGGCGGGGCCGGAGCCGGGGCCAGCAAAGACGAGAAGAAGACCCCCAAACGCAAATACGAACCCTTCAGAATCGACGACGAGGACGAGCTGCCCCCCGGCTACGTCAACCCCATGTCCCAAACCTACGGCTCCGACAAGGACATCACCCCCGCCCCCACGAAAGACGACGGATGGGACCCACGCCAATGGTAACCACACCCCCCACACGCGCCGCCCGAGCTGCACGCGCGGCCGCCTGCGCGGCCGCCCTCAGCGTCGCCACCGCCGCCCTACCCACAGGACCCGCCCACGCCGCCGACACCATCACAGCCGCCGACCAACCCTACTACGCCTACTACCACCTCGACCAAGCCCGAGCCAAAGGCTACACCGGCCAAGGCGTCACCATCGCCCTCCTCGACGGCGAAGTCGACACCACCGCCCCCGAACTCACAGGCGCAACCATCACCGACAAAACCCCCTGCACCGTCAC
>NZ_GL622197.1:0-1419 GCF_000185285.1 Actinomyces sp. oral taxon 180 str. F0310 | reverse complement strand
GGCTCATCCCAAACGAGGGTGGGTGGCGGGGGTGGCGCGTCGGTCTCGGGGTAGGCGTCGAGGTCTTCACATGATGGGAGTTCTCACGCTCCCCATCAGGAAGACCTCGACATGCCCGACGGTACCTTCACCACGCCCGATCTGACGACGTTCTGCCGCCTGGACGGTCTCGGGTTGGAGGTGACCGGGCAGCGCCTCGAGCCGGATCGTGCAGTGCTGGCTTGCCGGGTTGTCGATGATGACCGGTGGTGCCGGGGGTGCGGCTGTGAGGGCAGCGTGCACGACGTGGTCACGCGCCGGCTGGCGCACGAGCCGTTCGGGTGGCGACCCACGACGCTGCTGATCGCCGTGCGCCGCTACCGGTGCACCGGCTGCGGGCGGGTGTGGCGGCAGGACACCACAGCCGCGGCCGAGCCGCGCGCGAAGATCTCCCGGGCTGGACTGCGGTGGGCCCTGCTCGCACTGGTCGTGCAGCATCTGAGCGTGGCCCGGATCGCCGAAGGGCTCGCGGTCGCGTGGGATACCGCGAATGAGGCCGTTCTGGCCGAGGGCGCGCGGGTCCTGATCGGCGACCCGGCACGGTTCGACGGGGTCGCGGTCATCGGGGTCGACGAGCACGTCTGGCGGCACACGAGGAAGGGCGACAAGTACGTCACCGTCGTCATTGATCTCACCCCGATCCGCGACGGGACCGGCCCGGCACGGCTGTTGGATATGCTCGAGGGCCGCTCCAAGGCCGCGTTCAAGACCTGGCTCGCCGACCGGCCCCAGGCGTGGCGTGACGCGGTGGAGGTGGTCGCGATGGACGGGTTCACCGGGTTCAAGACCGCCGCCGCTGAGGAACTCCCGCGCGCGGTGGCGGTCATGGACCCCTTCCACGTCATCCGGCTCGCCGGGGATGCCCTGGACCAGTGCCGGCGCCGGGTCCAGCAGGACCTGCACGGCCACCGAGGCCGCAGCAACGACCCGCTGTACCGGGCCCGGCGGACCCTGCACACCGGAGAGGACCTGCTCACTGACCGGCAACGCGAACGACTCATGGTCCTGTTCACCAATCCCGAGCACGTCGAGGTCAAAGCCACCTGGGGCATCCTCCAACGGATGATCGCCGCCTACCGCCACCCCGACAGGGCCACCGGCCGGGCGGCGATGAGCGCCGTCATCGCCGCCCTGCGCGACGGCGTGCCCGCGGTCTTGGCCGAGCTCCGTCGCCTGGGTCGAACCCTGAACCAGCGCGCAGCTGACGTGCTGGCCTACTTCGAGCGCCCGGGGACCTCCAACGGCCCCACCGAAGCCCTGAACGGGCGGCTCGAACACCTCCGCGGATCCGCTCTCGGCTTCCGCAACCTCAACAACTACATCGCCCGCTGCCTACTCGAGACCGGCGGCTTCAGAACCCACCCTGCATTGGGATGAGCC
>NZ_GL622196.1:0-1434 GCF_000185285.1 Actinomyces sp. oral taxon 180 str. F0310 | reverse complement strand
GGCTCTTCATAATTGAGGGTGTGGGGGTGGTATGCGGGGTTCGGCGTGTCGTGGCGGGGTAGAGGTCGAGGTCTTCCGATGATGGGGGTTCCGACACCGTCCATCTGAAAGACCTCGACATGTCCAATGCTACCTTTGATCGCCCTGATCTGAGCGCCTTCACGGGCCTGGATGACCTAGGACTGGAAGTGATGGGTCAACGTGTAGGAGACGATCGGACCGTCTTGGCCTGCAAGGTAGTGGGTGAGGATCGGTGGTGCCGACAGTGTGGGGGCGAGGGCGTCGTACGTGACACGGTGGTCAGGCGCTTGGCTCACGTACCCTACGGGTGGCACCCCACCATGTTGCACGTGAGCGTGCGCCGCTACCGCTGCCCAGAGTGTGCTCACGTGTGGCGTCAAAACATGAGTGCAGCGGCCGACCCGCGCGCGAAGCTCTCGCGTGCAGCGGTGCGCTGGGCGCTGGTAGGCCTGGTGGTCCACCATCTGACGGTGGCGCGCGTCGCCGACGTATTGGCCGTGTCGTGGAACACTGCCAATACCGCGATCTTAGGTGAAGGCCAGCGCATACTCATCAATGATCCTGATCGTTTCGAGGGGGTGTGCGTCATTGGCGTGGATGAACACGTGTGGCGACACACCCCATACGGGGACAAATACGTCACCGTCATCTTGGACTTGACTCCTATACGAGACCGTCGTGGTCCCTCCCGGCTCCTGGATATGATTCCGGGCCGATCCAAGCGGGTCTTCAAAACCTGGCTGGCCTCCCAGCCCGATACGTGGCGCGAACGCATCGAGATCGTCGCAATGGATGGATTCACCGGCTTTAAGAGCGCCGCCGCCGAAGAGCTCCCAGACGCGAGGGCGGTCATGGACCCCTTCCACGTCGTACACCTCGCCGGTGATGCTCTCGATGAGTGCCGCAGGCGCATCCAGCAAGAACTCCACCATCGGCGCGGGCGTGCCACGGATCCCCTGTACAAGGCCCGCAGGATGTTACACACCAGATCCTGCCTGCTCACCCCACGCCAGCAACACCAGATCCTCGACCTGTTCGCCAGCGATTGCCACGTCGCACTCGAAGTCACCTGGAGCGTGTACCAGAGTATTATCGACGCCTACCGCGATCCCAACAAAATCCGCGGCAAGGCCCTGATGCAAGCCGAAATCAACACACTGACCTCCACGCGCGTACCGAGGGGCCTGACCGAGCTCATCACGCTGGGCAGAACGCTCAAACGCCGAGCCGGAGACATCTTGGCTTACTTCGATCATCCCCACACCAGCAACGGTCCTACCGAAGCCATCAACGGCCGCCTCGAACACCTACGCGGATCCGCACTCGGATTCCGAAACCTCACCCACTACATCACGCGAGCACTCCTCGAAACCGGAGGATTCAAACCCCAACTACACCCTCAATTATGAAGAG
>NZ_GL622195.1:0-5429 GCF_000185285.1 Actinomyces sp. oral taxon 180 str. F0310 | reverse complement strand
TGTCCCGGTCCGCTTGTTTGGTGTGTTGTGGCGGTGTCCTACTCTCCCACAACCTGTCGGTTGCAGTACCATTGGCGCTGCCGGGCTTAGCTTCCAGGTTCGGAATGGTGCTGGGCGTTTCCCCGGTGCTGTGACCACCACAAGTTTTGTTGTTCAACCGCCCCCCAGGGGTTTGCGTTGTTGCGCGTCCCGCCTGGCGGCGGGGGGGTGGGGGGTGTGGGTTGATCGTGGTTTGTATAGTGGTTGCGGTTTTTGCTGCACGGCCCGCCCCCTTGTGGGGGGGGGTGCGTGTTGTTGTTTAGTGTTGGCCCATTAGTACCAGTCGGCTCTCGAGCACCTCGCGGTGCTTCCACCTCTGGCCTATCAACCCGCTCGTCTGGCGGGGGCCTCTCACCCCACGGTGGGGGCGTGGAAACCTCATCTTGGAGCAGGCTTCCCGCTTAGATGCTTTCAGCGGTTATCCCTTCCGAACGTAGCTAACCAGCCATGCACCTGGCGGTACAACTGGCACACCAGAGGTTCGTCCATCCCGGTCCTCTCGTACTAGGGACGGCCCTCGTCAAGTTTCCTGCGCGCACAGAGGATAGGGACCGAACTGTCTCACGACGTTCTGAACCCAGCTCGCGTACCGCTTTAATGGGCGAACAGCCCAACCCTTGGGACCAACTCCAGCCCCAGGATGCGACGAGCCGACATCGAGGTGCCAAACCATGCCGTCGATATGGACTCTTGGGCAAGATCAGCCTGTTATCCCCGGGGTACCTTTTATCCGTTGAGCGACCACGCACCCACGTGCCATGGCCGGATCACTAGTTCCTGCTTTCGCACCTGCTCGACCCGTCGGTCTCACAGTCAAGCTCCCTTGTACACTTGCACTCGCCACCTGATTACCAACCAGGCTGAGGGAACCTTTGAGCGCCTCCGTTACATTTTAGGAGGCAACCGCCCCAGTTAAACTACCCACCAGGCACTGTCCCCAACCCGGATCACGGGCCAAGGTTGAGGTGACCGCTTGAACCAGAATGGTATTTCAACGACGACTCCACCACCGCTGGCGCGGCAGCTTCACAGTCTCCCACCTATCCTACACAAGTCCAAGCGAACACCAATACCAAGCTATAGTAAAGGTCCCGGGGTCTTTCCGTCCTTCTGCGCGAAACGAGCATCTTTACTCGTACTGCAATTTCACCGAGTTCATGGTTGAGACAGCGGAGAAGTCGTTACGCCATTCGTGCAGGTCGGAACTTACCCGACAAGGAATTTCGCTACCTTAGGATGGTTATAGTTACCACCGCCGTTTACTGGGGCTTAAATTCACCGCTTCACACCCCAGGGGGGTGTTAACAGTTCCTCTTAACCTTCCAGCACCGGGCAGGCGTCAGTGCGTATACATCGCCTTACGGCTTCGCACGCACCTGTGTTTTTGATAAACAGTCGCTTCTCCCTATTCTCTGCGACCCCACAACCCCACCCCCACGCGCGGCGGAGGGAAGTCACGGGGTCCTCCTTATCCCGAAGTTACGGAGGAATTTTGCCGAGTTCCTTAACCATGATTCACTCGAACGCCTCGGTATACTCTACCTGACCACCTGAGTCGGTTTAGGGTACGGGCGCGTCATGCCCTCACGTCGAGGCTTTTCTCGGCAGCATAGGATCACCACAAGTCCACACACGCGTGTGTCCCTCATCAGTTCTCACCCCCAATGTCCCCCGGATTTACCTGAGGGACGGGCCACAACCTTAAATACGCACAACCATCGGCGCACTGCAGCTACCTGTCTGCGTCACCCCTGTTAACACGCTTGCCTACCATCACCGGGACCCCAAGACCCACACACACCACCACCACCCGAAAGCGGAGGCGGGGCGCGGGCAGATTGGTTAGCACAATGACGTCAGCATGGACGGTCACAACGCGGTACCAGAATATCAACTGGTTGTCCATCGACTACGCCTGTCGGCCTCGCCTTAGGACCCGACTAACCCAGGGCGGATAAACCTAGCCCTGGAACCCTTAGTCAATCGGCGCTGCGGATTCTCACCGCAGAATCGTTACTCATGCCTGCATTCTCACTCCCACACAATCCACCAGAAGTCCCCTCCAGGCTTCACCTCGTGCAGGACGCTCCCCTACCCAACAACACACCAGCACTCCAGTTCCTGGCGCCAGCATCACGCGTTGTTGCCACAGCTTCGGCGGTACGCTTGAGCCCCGCTACATTGTCGGCGCAGAACCACTTGACCAGTGAGCTATTACGCACTCTTTCAAGGATGGCTGCTTCTAAGCCAACCTCCTGGTTGTCACCGCGACTCCACATCCTTTCCCACTTAGCGCACGCTTAGGGGCCTTAGCTGATGATCTGGGCTGTTTCCCTCTCGACTACGAAGCTTATCCCCCGCAGTCTCACTGCCACGCTACACCTAATGGCATTCGGAGTTTGGCTGACGTCAGTAACCCATCGGGCCCATCGGCCATCCAGTAGCTCTACCTCCACCAGGGACCACGCAACGCTGCACCTAAATGCATTTCGGGGAGAACCAGCTATCACGGAGTTTGATTGGCCTTTCACCCCTACCCACAGTTCATCCCCCAGGTTTTCAACCCTGGTGGGTTCGGTCCTCCACACAGTCTTACCTCTGCTTCAACCTGACCATGGGTAGATCACCCCGCTTCGGGTCTAGAACACGCGACAAACGCCATCTTTCAGACTCGCTTTCGCTACGCATACCCCACACGGGTTAAGCACGCCACGTATCACTAACTCGCAGGCTCATTCTTCAAAAGGCACGCCATCACCCCACAAGGCTCTGACGGCTTACAGGCACACGGTTTCAGGTACTATTTCACTCCCCTCCCGGGGTACTTTTCACCATTCCCTCACGGTACTATGCACTATCGGTCATCAAGTAGTATTTAGGCTTACCAAGTGGTCTTGGCAGATTCACACGAGATTCCACGAGTCCCGCGCTACTCGGGCACCACATCCACGCCACACAACACAGGTCCGCTTACACGACTCTCACGCTCTCCGGTCAGCCATCCCAGACTGTTCAACTCCCAACACAATGCGACGCGACCCCCCGGCAGAAGGATCCAACATGGCCCCACAACACCAAACACGCAACGGCCGCCGCCTCTGACACGCATCTGGTTTAGCCTCCTCCGCTTTCGCTCGCCACTACTCACGGAATATCTTCTCCTACGGGTACTGAGATGTTTCACTTCCCCGCGTTCCCCCCACCACCCTATACACGTTCAGATGATGGTAACCCAGCACAACCCAGGTTAGGTTCCCCCATTCGGACACCCTCGGATAATAACGCTCGCTCGCCAGCTCCCCGAGGCATATCGCAGGCCGCAACGTCCTTCATCAGCTCTTGATGCCAAGGCATCCACCGAATGCCCAACAAAACTAAACAAAACACAAAAAACAGTACAGAACAAATATGCTCGCAACCACTATACAAATCACAAACAACCCACCACACACAACCACACCCAAGAACAAACCCCCCAGGCAGGTCATGCAGGCCAACCACCACAACAGGTGGACGCCAACACGGTGTTGAACGTGAACCCGACAGCGTGTCTGCTCGCTACAACATTTATGCCCAACCCCAAAAAACGCACCCACACCCACCACCCACTAGCGGGCAGTGAACACATGCGAGCACAAGAAGAACAAACCCACACACCAACCACAAAAGGCCACCATGCACGCTTGCTCCCCACAAAAAGGGCTCCCTAGAAAGGAGGTGATCCAGCCGCACCTTCCGGTACGGCTACCTTGTTACGACTTCGTCCCAATCGCCAATCCCACCTTCGACCACTCCCCCCGCAAAAGCGGTTAGGCCATGGGCTTCGGGTGTTACCAACTTTCGTGACGTGACGGGCGGTGTGTACAAGGCCCGAGAACGTATTCACCGCAGCGTTGCTGATCTGCGATTACTAGCGACTCCACCTTCATGGGGTCGAGTTGCAGACCCCAATCCGAACTGAGACTGGCTTTAAGGGATTCGCTCCACCTCACAGTATCGCAACCCTCTGTACCAACCATTGTAGCATGCGTGAAGCCCAAGACATAAGGGGCATGATGATTTGACGTCATCCCCACCTTCCTCCGAGTTAACCCCGGCAGTCCCCCACGAGTCCCCACCATCACGTGCTGGCAACATAGGGCAAGGGTTGCGCTCGTTGCGGGACTTAACCCAACATCTCACGACACGAGCTGACGACAACCATGCACCACCTGCACACGACCAACTAAATGCCACCACATCTCTGCAGTGCCGCCGTGCATGTCAAGCCTTGGTAAGGTTCTTCGCGTTGCATCGAATTAATCCGCATGCTCCGCCGCTTGTGCGGGCCCCCGTCAATTCCTTTGAGTTTTAGCCTTGCGGCCGTACTCCCCAGGCGGGGCACTTAAAGCGTTAGCTACGGCGCAGAAACCACGGGTGGCCCCCACACCTAGTGCCCAACGTTTACAGCGTGGACTACCAGGGTATCTAATCCTGTTCGCTCCCCACGCTTTCGCTCCTCAGCGTCAGTAACGGCCCAGAGACCCGCCTTCGCCACCGGTGTTCTTCCTGATATCTGCGCATTCCACCGCTACACCAGGAGTTCCAGTCTCCCCTACCGCACTCAAGTCAGCCCGTACCCACCGCACGCCCCCAGTTAAGCCAGAGGATTTCACGGCAGACGCGACCAACCGCCTACAAGCCCTTTACGCCCAATAATTCCGGACAACGCTCGCGCCCTACGTATTACCGCGGCTGCTGGCACGTAGTTAGCCGGCGCTTCTTTACCCACTACCCTCACCACAACCATTGTTGCGGCTTGACCATGAGCGAAAGAGGTTCACAACCCGAAGGCCTCCATCCCTCACGCGGCGTCGCTGCATCAGGCTTGCGCCCATTGTGCAATATTCCCCACTGCTGCCTCCCGTAGGAGTCTGGGCCGTATCTCAGTCCCAATGTGACCGGTCACCCTCTCAGGCCGGCTACCCGTCAAAGCCTTGGTAGGCCATCACCCCACCAACAAGCTGATAGGCCGCGAGCCCATCCCCCACCAGAAAAACCCTTTCCACCAACCCCCATGCGAAGACCAGTGAATATCCAGTATTAGCACCCGTTTCCGGGCGTTATCCCAAAGAAGGGGGCAGGTTACTCACGTGTTACTCACCCGTTCGCCACTCATCCACCCAACAAAAGCTGAGCTTCAGCGTTCGACTTGCATGTGTTAAGCACGCCGCCAGCGTTCGTCCTGAGCCAGGATCAAACTCTCCGAACAAAAACACAAACGTTAAAGCCCAGAAAAACCAACCAAACAAAACCGCCTGGCCAGCAATCCCAACCAAAAACACTCAAAAACAAAAAACAGGCATAAAAACAAACAAACACACTATCGAGTTCACAAACAACACCCACAC
>NZ_GL622194.1:2326610-2362486 GCF_000185285.1 Actinomyces sp. oral taxon 180 str. F0310 | reverse complement strand
ACAACGAAAAGTCGCTCTCGACATCATGTCGTTCCCGCTGCCTCGGCAGGAAAAACGCGGGCCCGGCCGCACGCCTCGCGCACGGCCGGGCCCGTTTTTGGGTCAAAATGACTCTCAGTTCACATCCATGTCGGGCTGCACCGGGATGTCGACGGTGGGCAGGTCGCGCACGGCGCGACGAACGGCCTTGGACACGGCAGGGGCAACGCGCTTGTCGAAGGCACCGGGAATGATGTACGACGGCGACAGTTCGTCGTCGGAGATGACGGAGGCGATCGCCACGGCGGCGACGCGCAGGACCTCCGTCGTGATCTCCTTGACCTTGGCGTCGAGGAGACCGCGGAAGAGGCCGGGGAAGGCCAGGACGTTGTTGATCTGGTTCGGGTAGTCGCTGCGCCCGGTAGCAACGACGGCGGCGTGCTTGCCCGCGCCAATCGGATCGACCTCGGGGGTGGGATTCGCCAACGCAAACACGACCGCGTCCGGCGCCATTGTCGCAATGTCTGCGGGTTCCAGGATGTTGCCCGAGGACACGCCGATGAACACGTCCGCGCCCGCCAGGACCTCCTTGAGGGAGCCGTGGACGTGCCGGGGGTTCGTCGCCTCGGCCAGTGCGCGACGCGACGGATGCATGCCGTCGGTGTCGTCGCCCGACAGCGCGCCGTTGCGTCCGCACCCGATGATGTCGCGCGCGCCCTGAGCAAGGAGAAGCCGGATGATAGCGTTGCCGGCGGCTCCCACCCCAGAGACGACGATGCGCACGTCTTCGATCTTCTTGCCCACAAGCTTGAGCGCGTTGATGAGCGCCGAGAGCACGACGATTGCCGTCCCGTGCTGGTCGTCGTGGAAGACGGGGATGTCGAGCTCGGCGCGCAGGCGCTCCTCAATTTCGAAACAGCGGGGTGCGGAGATGTCCTCAAGGTTGATGCCGCCGTAGGCCGGGGCGATGGCCTTGACGATAGAGATGATCTCCTCGGTGTCCTTCGTGTCCAGGACGACAGGCCAGGCGTCCACGCCTCCGAACTCCTTGAAGAGGACCGCCTTGCCTTCCATGACGGGCAGGGCGGCCTCCGGTCCGATGTCTCCCAGGCCGAGGACGGCGGTTCCGTCGGAGACAACCGCGACCGTGTTGGCCTTCATGGTCAGCAGGTGCGCCTTCTGGGGCATGTCGTGGATCGCGGTGCACACGCGCGCCACGCCCGGCGTGTAGGCGCGCGACAGGTCGTCTCGGTTGCGCAGCGGCACCTTCGAGTGAATCTCAACCTTCCCCCCGATGTGACTCATGAACGTCTGGTCTGCCACGGACTCGGAGCTGACGCCCGGCAGGGTGTTGATTGCGTCGCGGACCTCGCGGCGGTGCTCGGAATCGCGCATGTCGCACGTGAGATCGATGATGATGCGCCCGCGGTCCGAGTCGGCCACATCCAGGCCCTTGATCTCCGCTCCGGTTGCGGAAACCACGTCAACGATCGAGGCGATGGATGTCGTCTTCTCGTCCACCTCGATGCGGTAGGAGGCGGTGTACGACGGCGAAGTGCGCATGGTTGTCCTTTCTTCGGGCGCCCGACCCCCTCGGTCCGGCTATCCTCAAGCGCTCATCCTAGGTATCTTTCGGCCCCACCCGACAGGGGAAGGCCACAACGTGGACACGAGACTCCACACCGAGGAGGCCAAGGCCCGTTCCCCTGCGACCCTTCGCGTGCGAAGGCGACCACTTCCCGCCTGCTGGGCGGGCACTGACGGCCGGGGGCTGGGATCTACGAGATCCCAGCCCCCGGCACAAGCAGGCGTCGCCTCAGGCGCCGACCATCTCCATGATCAGCTCGCGTACGCGGGCCGCGTCAGCCTGCCCGCGAGTCGCCTTCATGACCGCACCCACCAGGGCGCCGGCCGCCTGGACCTTGCCACCCTTGATCTTCTCAACGATGTCGGGGTTGGCGTCCAGGGCCTCCTGGACGGCGGCGGTGAGTGCACCGTCGTCGGAAACGACCTCAAGGCCTCGGGCCTCGACGACCTGCGCCGGGTCACCTTCACCCGCGAGGACCCCTTCGAGGGCCTGACGCGCCAGCTTGTCGTTGATGCGACCCGAATCGATGAGCCCCTGCAGCTGCGCGACCTGCTCGGGGCTGACCCCGGCCTCGTCCAGGGAGACCTCGCGTTCCTTGGCGCGGCGCGAGATCTCACCCATCCACCACTTGCGCGCGGAGGCGGGATCGCATCCGGCGCCGACGGTGGCCTCGATGAGTTCGAGCGCGCCGGCGTTGATGACGTCGCGCATCTCCATGTCCGCGTATCCCCACTCGGCGCGCAGGCGGCGCCGCTTGGCCACGGGGAGCTCGGGCAGGGAGGCGCGCAGCTCCTCGACCCACGCCCGATCGGGACGGATCGGCACCAGGTCGGGCTCGGGGAAGTAGCGGTAGTCCTCGGAGTCGGACTTCTCGCGGCCCGAGGACGTGGAGCCGTCATCCTCGTGGTAGTGGCGGGTCTCCTGCAGGATGTGCCCGCCCTCGGACAGGATCTTGGCCTGCCGCTGCATCTCGTAGCGGACGGCCGAGGCGATCCCGCGGAAGGAGTTCACGTTCTTCGTCTCCGTGCGCGTGCCCAGCGGAGAGTCGGGCGTGGGACGCAGCGACACGTTGATATCCGCGCGCACGTTCCCGCGCTCCATGCGAGCCTCGGACACGTCGAGCGCCCGGAAGATGTCGCGCAGGGCCTGCACGTAGGCGGCGGCCACCTCGGGGGCGCGCTCGCCGGCCCCTTCGATCGGGCGGGTGACGATCTCAACCAGGGGAACGCCCGCACGGTTGTAGTCTACGAGCGAGTGATCCGCGCCCTGAATACGCCCGTCCGCGCCGCCGATGTGCGTGTTCTTGCCCGCGTCCTCCTCCATGTGTGCGCGCTCGATGTCGACGCGGAACATGGTGCCGTCCTCCAGTTCGACGTCCACGTAGCCATCGTGAGCGATCGGCTCATCCGACTGGGAGGTCTGAAAGGCCTTCGTCAGGTCCGGGTAGAAGTAGTTCTTGCGCGCGAAGCGACAGTACTGCGCGATCTCGCAGTTCAGCGCCAGGCCGATCTTGATGGCGTACTCGACGGCCTTGCGGTTCACGACCGGCAGCGAGCCGGGCAGGCCCAGCGACACGGGGGTCACGTACGTGTTCGGGTCACCGCCGAAGGCGTTGGGGGCAGCATCGAACATCTTGGTCGCCGTTCCCAGCTCGACGTGCACCTCGATGCCGAGAACCGGGTCGAAGCGGCGGGCGGCCTCGTCGTAATCCATGAGCTCACTCATCACTTTTCCTCCCAGGTAGCTGCGGGGCACTGACCCGCGACGTCGGAGCTGAGGGCCTCCACGAGGGACGCCACCTTGTACATGACCAGGTCGCCGCGCGCCGGGGCGAGAACCTGGAATCCGATCGGCAAGCCCTGCGACGACACAGCGTTGGGGACGTTCACGCCGGGGATTCCCGCGAGGTTGGCGGGGATCGTGGCAACGTCGTAGAGGTACATGGCCAGGGGGTCGGAGGTCTTCTCGCCGAACTTGAAGGCCGTTTCGGGTGCCGTCGGCGACACGAGGACGTCGACCTGCTCGAAGACGGCGTCGAAGTCACGCTGGATGAGCGTGCGCACCTTCTGGGCGCTGCCGTAGTAGGCGTCGTAGTAGCCGGCGGAGAGCACGTGAGTGCCCAGGATGATGCGGCGCTTCACCTCGTCACCAAATCCCGCCTCGCGGGTGGCGGCCATGACCCGCTCCGCGGTGACGGGTCCCTCGGTGGGCTCGACGCGGATTCCGTAGCGCATGCCGTCGAAGCGGGCCAGGTTCGAGGAGACCTCGGCGGGCATGATCAGGTAGTAGGCGCCCAGCGAGTATTCCAGGTGCGGGCAGGAGACCTGGACGATCTCGGCACCGGCCTCGCGCAGCTTCTCGACGGTGGCGTTGAAGGCGTCGATGACGTCCTTCTGGTAGCCCTCGCCGCTCAGCTCCTTGACGACGCCGACCTTCAGGCCCTTCATGGAACCCTGCGCGGCGACGGACTCGACGGCCTGCGTGAGCGCGGGAACCGGCTCGTTCAGGGAGGTCGAATCGTTGGGGTCGAAGCCCCCGATCAGCTCGGTGAGGGCGGCTGCGTCGGCGACCGTGCGGGTGACGGGGCCGATCTGGTCCAGGGACGAGGCCATGGCCACCAGGCCGAAACGCGACACAGCACCGTAGGTGGGCTTCGCGCCGACCGTTCCGGTCACGAACGCTGGCTGGCGGATCGAGCCGCCAGTGTCGGAGCCGAGGGCCAGGGGCACCATGAAGGCCGCGACCGCGGCGGCCGAGCCGCCGCCGGAGCCACCGGGGATGCGCTCTAAGTCCCAGGGGTTCTTCGTCGCGCCGAAGGCGGAGTGCTCGGTGGAGGACCCCATGGCGAACTCGTCCATGTTGGTCTTGCCGACGATGGGCAGGCCGACTTCCTTGATCTTGGCGGTGACGGTCGCGTCGTAGGGGGGCTTCCAGTCTCCCAGGATCTTCGAGGCGCAGGTGGTGCGCAGGCCGCGCGTCACGATGTTGTCTTTGATGGCGATGGGCACGCCCGCCAGGCGGTGCAGGTCCTCCCCCGCTGCGCGGCGCGCGTCCACGTCGGCGGCGGTCGCCAGTGCGCCCTCGCGGTCGACGGTGATGAAGGCGCGGACGCGATCGTCGATGGCGTCGATACGGTCCAGGCAGGCCCGGGTCAGCTCGACCGAGGTAATGTCCCCGGCGGCGAGCATGTCGGCCAGGTCGAGGGCGCTCTTCTTCAACAGGTCGTTCATCAGTCCTCCCCCAGGATCTGCGGCACCAGGAACATGCCGTCCTGCGCGGCGGGCGCCTGCGCGAGCACCTCGTCTCGGTCCACGGTCGGCCCCACTTCATCCTCGCGCCACACGTTGGTGAGCGGGATCGGGTGTGAGGTGGCGGGCACGTCGGGGGTCGCGACCTCCGACACCTTGGAAACGGCGTCGGCAATCGCGTCGAGCTCACCCGCGAAGCGCGTGATTTCCTCGTCGGTCAATGCGATGTGGGCCAGGCCCGCGACGCGGGTGACCTCGTCAGTACTAATGCGTGACATGTGTGGCATCCTACCCGTATGGCCTTTTCACAGCGACGTCAACTCACCAGGCAGACGTGGTCGATCCTCAAGAAGGTGGGGATCGCGGTGGCGGCCGCGCAGGCGGCTGCGATTGTCACGGTGCACGCGATCGACCGGATGCGCACGGCCCGCATCCCCGGCGGCGTGCACGGTTTCCCCGCGCTTCCCCCCGCGGACACGAGGATCGGTCAGACCGTGGCGCGCACGTACACGGAGGGAACCTCCCTGTACGAGGACATGTTGGAGGCCATCGCGGGGGCGCAGCATCACATTTACTTCGAGACCTTCATCTGGCGCTCGGACCGGTGGGGGCAGCGCTTCAAGGATGCCCTCATTGACGCGGCGGCACGCGGGGTTGAGGTCTTTTGCGTGTGGGATGGCTTCGGGGTCTTGAACCAGGATCGTGCGTTCTATCGTTTCCCGCGGATGAGGCACTTGCACGTGCGTCGCTTCCCGACGTTGCGTTCGGGCTTGTTCACGCTCAACATTCGCCGCACCGGCCAGGACCACCGCAAGATCCTGGTGGTGGACGGCGAGGTCGGCTTCGTGGGGGGCTACAACATCGGTGATCCTTTCGCCAACGAGTGGCGCGACACGCACGTTCGGATCAGCGGCGAGGCGGTGTGGGAGCTGGAGAACGGGTTCGTCGACTTCTGGAATCACTTCCGTCCCGCGACGTGCCCGGCGTTGCCCGACCAGGGGGCCAGGGCGTGGAGCGCCGAGGTGACCGCCCACTTCAATCTTCCCCACAACCTGCTCTACCCGATTCGCGGCATGTACATTGACGCGATCGAGCGGGCGACCGACCACGTGATGATCACGACCGCGTACTTCATCCCGGACCGCGAGGTGTTGGCTGCCCTGATCGCGGCGGCTCGGCGGGGCGTGCGCGTGGAAGTCCTGATCCCCGAGTATTCGAACCACATCATGGCGGACTGGGTGGCGCGGCCCTGCTACGGCGAGCTCCTGCGCGAGGGCGTGAGCATCTGGCTCTACCGCCACGCGATGATCCATTCCAAGACGATGACGGTGGACGGGCGCTGGTCCACGATCGGCACGGCGAACATCGATCGTCTGTCCATGCGCGGCAACTACGAGGTGTGCCTCCAGTTCCACTCGCGCGAGCTGGCCGAGCGCATGGAGGAGATCTTCGCCAACGACCTGACGACCTCCCGCCGCCTGACGATCGAGGAGTGGGAGGAGCGCTCGATGCTCACCCGCGTCGGCGAGGTGCTGCTGGGCCCCTTCGAGCCGCTCGTGTAGGGCGTGCCTCGCTAGAGGCCGACTCCCGCCAGGCCCCCCTCGAGGAGATCAGCGAATTGCTGCTCAGTAATGACGGGGACGCCCAGGGCCTCGGCCTTGGCCGCCTTGGAGCCCGCGCCGGGGCCGGCGACCACGAGCGAGGTCTTCTTCGAGACCGAGCCCGCCGCCTTGCCGCCGCGGGACGTGATGGCTTCCTTGGCTCCCTCGCGGTCGTATCCGGGCATGGCGCCGGAGACCACGATCGTCAGCCCGGCGAGCACGTCGGAGACAGCTTCACGCTCCTCGTCGGCCATCCGCACCCCCGCGCGCGCCCACGCCTCCAGCACGGCCAGGTGCCAGTCGACCGTGAACCAGTCGCGCAGGGAGCGTCCGATCTCCTCGCCCACGCCCTCGACGGCGGAGAGTTCCTCGAGGGAGGCGGCCCGCAGGGCGTCCATGGAGCGGAAGGCGTCCGCGAGCGCTCGCGCGGCCGTGGGGCCGACGTGTCGGATGGACAGGGCGACGAGGACGCGCGCGAGCGGCTGGTTCTTCGCCTTGTCCAGCTCGGCGAGCATCTTCTCGGTGCCCTTCGAGGCGCTCGTCTCGACCGGCTCGTACACGGTCTGTCCGCGCAGCTTTCGGGGCTTGTAGGCCTTGGTCCAGAAGTAGCGAACCTGTCTCCAGTCCCCCGTTTTCTCGCCCTTGTTCTTCACGGGCTTCCACACCATGACGTCGCGCAGGTCCTCGGCGCGCAGGTCGAAGAGCACGGCCTCGCTGGTCAGGACGGGAGCCTGCGGGGCGGGCAGGAGAGCCTCGGCGCGGGTGATCTGCTCGCCGTGGGGCAGCTCGCGCGCGCCCTCGAGGGTGAGGACGGTTCCGTCCTCCAGGGTGACGCTGCGCCCGGCGACCAGGGCTGCTGCCACCTCGTCGCGGTCGTTTTCGGGCTGGGTCATGGCCAGGGCGGACTCGTCGCCCAGGCCCTCGACGTCCAGTGCGGAGCGTGCGCCGACGTGGGCGAGGCGCTCGGTGATCTGAGCGGGGCAGGCTCCCTTGTTGGGGCACCGCAGGTCAACGTCGCCTTCCTTCTCCTGGACAAGGGGGGTGGCGCAGGAGGGGCACTCGGAGGGCATGACGAAGGGCCGCTCCGAACCGTTGCGCGCATCCATGACGGGTGCGACAATCTCGGGGATCACGTCGCCGGCCTTGCGCAGGACAACGAGGTCGCCGATGAGGACGCCCTTGCGGGCGACCTCCTGGGCGTTGTGCAAGGTGGCGCGCGAGACGTTGGATCCGGCGACCAGCACGGACTCCATGACACCGTAGGGGGTGACCCGTCCGGTGCGCCCCACCTGGACGCGGATGTCGAGCAGGCGCGTGTGGACCTCCTCGGGCGGAAACTTGTAGGCGGCTGCCCAGCGGGGGGCGCGCGAGGTGGAACCCAGGGAGCGCTGGAGGGCCAGGTCGTTGATCTTGACGACGACGCCGTCGATCTCGTGGTCGAGGCTGTGTCGCTGCGCTCCGATCTGCTCGATCCTCTCCTCGATGGCCTTGCGCCCGGTGAGCAGGCGCGTGTAGGGCGAGACGGGAAGCCCCCAGTCGCGCAGCTGCTCGTACCAGCCCTGCTGGGTGGTCGGTTCGGCGAACCCCTCCCCTGCCTCGACGAAGCCGATGCCGTGGGCGACCATCGCCAGGGGGCGCTTGGCGGTCTCGGCCGGGTCCTTCTGGCGCAGTGAACCAGCGGCCGCGTTGCGAGCGTTGACGAAGGCCTTCTCTCCGGCGGCCACCCGGGCCTCGTTGAAGGCTGCGAAGTCGGCGACCGGGAAGTAGACTTCGCCACGCACCTCGATGCGCCTGGGTACGGGTCCTGTCAGCGTCTGCGGGATGGAGGCGATTGTCCGCGCGTTCGCGGTGATGTCTTCGCCGACGTAGCCGTCGCCTCGGGTGGCCGCGCGCACGAGGCGCCCCTCCTCGTACAGGAGGTTGATCGACAGCCCGTCAACCTTGACCTCGGTGGTCATGGGCGGGTCGACGATACCCGTCGCCTCGCTAATGCGGGCCTCCCACCCGGCGAGCTCCTCCAGGGAGAACACATCGTCGAGGGACATCATCTGGGCGAGGTGGCGGACCTCGGTGAAGGAGGAGTCGACGCTACCGCCCACGCTCATCGTGGGAGAATCCGCGCCGCGCAGCTGCGGGTAGCGTTCCTCGATCTCCTCCAGCTCGCGGTACATGCGGTCGTAGTCGGCGTCCGAGATGGTGGGCGAGTCGCGGTCGTAGTAGGCGGCGCGCGCCTCCTCGATGCTCCTGACGAGCTCGTCGTAGCGTTTCCGGGTGGTCTCGAACGTGGGGTCAGACATGGGGACCATTGTCGCATTTCGCGGCCCCGAGGGGCGGCGCGCTCTCCGGTGGACGAACCCGAGGTGGCCATGCCCACAGGGCGCGCGCCAGTTGTCCACCGAGGACTTTCCCCTTGCCGCCTTGTCCACAGGCGCGTCGGAGGCGTTTGAACGCGCACGAGGCCGGGTCCAGAGTTGAGGCATGAACGATCGTGGTTGCCTGGCGCGCGCATCCCTGCGCACGAGCCTGCACCTGGCGTGCGTTGGCGGCCCAGACATCGGGCTGGTCCTCGCCCCCGGGACGATCGGACGAGCGGGCGACGTCCCCCTGTCGTGCCCGAGCGTGGCGCGCGAGCACGCCTCCTTCTCCACTCGCGACTCTCGCGCGCTGCTGCGCCGGGCACCCGGCGCCCCCGCGATACGCGCCCGCCGGCTCCTCCCCGCACGGGCACGCTCCCTCGCACACACGGGCGTGGTCGCAGGGACGCGAATCCGCCTGGGAGAGGACACCTTCGAGGTGCGGCCCAGGCCGCATCACCTCGCCTGGCCGGGCGTCACCCGCCGGGGTGGCGGGTCGCCGCGCCCCGCCACGCTCATGCGAGTCCTTCCCGTCGTCTCGGCGCTACTCATGGTCGCCTTCATGGGCTGGAGGTTTCATTCTGTGCTTCCCAGGTCCCCCCTTGCCGCGCGCATGGCGGTGGGCGTGGCCGCGCTGGTGCTCGCGGTGGCGGCGGTGCTTGCGTGGCGGGCGCACCGACGCCGACTCGGGTGGGACGGGGCGACCCTCGCCCTCGTCCTCGCGTCGCTGCCGTCGCGAGGATCCGTCCCGCCGTCGCTGCGCGCGGCCGTGTGGCCCGGGAAGGCCACGCGCCTGACGCGTCGGGTCGTGCTCGCACCCAGCGGGCAGGGCGCCTCGTCGGCGGAGAGCGCGTCCGTGGGAATCGCGGGCGCCCACGGCGCCGAATGCGCCCTGTGGTGCGCCGGCCAGGTGGCGGCCCAGGCGGGAGGAGCCCGCGTGTGGTGGAACAGCTCCGCCCCCGTCCTGCTCGGGCACGCGGGCATCGACATCCACGTGAGCGCCAGCGAGGAGTGCCCGCACTGCGCGCGAAGCCCACGTGACACCGGTGTCCTTCACATCGGTTACGCCACGTGCGTGGAAGACCTGCCGTCGTGGTGCGCGCGGGTGTGCGTCACCGACGACGCTCCGGTGTGCCCGGCCTGGTGGTGGACGGTGACGCGAATGGACAGACAGGATGATCTCCCTGCTCTTCTTCGTTGGAGGGCCGAGGAGGCACGCGCGCGGACGGGAACCCTGGGCGTGTCGATCGGGCAGTCGCAGGAGGGGCCGGTGAGCCTGGACCTGGTCTCCGACGGCCCGCACGCCCTGGTTGCCGGCTGCACGGGTTCGGGTAAGTCCGAGGCTCTCCTCGTGTGGCTCGCGGCCATCGCGCACGCCTATTCGCCCCAGCGCGTCCGCTTCATCCTCGTCGACTACAAGGGAGGCTCGACCTTCGCGCGCCTGCGGGAGCTGCCCCACACACAGGACGTGCTCACCGACCTTGATGCGGGGGCGACGACTCGCGCCCTCGAGGGCATCGCCCACGTCCTGCGGGATCGCGAGAGGCGCCTGAGCGACCTCGACTTCCCGGACCTGGCCGCCTGGGAGCGCGCCCACGAGGAAGATCCGCGCGCCGCTCCGCCTCCACCCGCCCGGCTCATCGTCGCGATCGACGAGTTCCGTGCCCTCGCTCAGGCCCACTCCTCCTCCATGGAAGTCCTCTTGCGGCTGGCTGCCCAGGGGCGCAGCCTCGGCCTGCACCTCATCGCCGCAACCCAGCGCCCCTCGGGCGCCGTCAGCGCCCAGATGCGGGCGAACATGGACATACGGCTGGCCCTGCGGTGCCTGAGCGCCGCCGACTCTACCGACATCCTGGAGGACGCCCGCGCCGCCTCGCTCCCACGCATTCCGGGACGGGCCGTCCTCTCCGGGGTCGGAACGATCCAGCTGGCCTACATGCCTGACATCGCCTCCGTCGTCTCCGAGTGTCGTCGTGCCTGGCCGACCGCGGCGGCCGAGCCGCTGTGGGCTCCTCCCCTGCCGGATGCCCTCACGTGGGAGGACGTCGACTCCCAGCCCGCCACAACCACTCCCTCGGACTCGACTTCTGCCCGCTTGGCCGGTCAGCTCAAGGGCCACCGGACCGTCAGACTCGGCCTGGTTGAGGGGATCGAGGCACACTCTCCCCTCCCGTGGGACGGGGGGAGCATCGAGATTCAGGCCAGCGCGCACGAGGCCGGCCTAGCCTCACGCTGGGCGCTCTGCCTCGCCTCCCGGATTGCCGAGCACGCAAAGATCCCGCTGCACGTCATCGGCGAGGACGCTCCGTCGTCGTCGGCCTCCCACCTGCGCGAGGAGGACATCGGCGCCATCGACCTGCTGGAGGGGGCGTGCGGGCACGGTCCCCTCGTCCTCGCCCTGACGGACGTTCCCGCCTTACGTGCTGCCCTCGCCCACGCCGTGTCCGCTCCGCAGGCGGAGGCCCTGTGGGCGTCTCTCCTGGGGCGCGCGAGGCGCGCCGGCGTCGTTGTCGTCGCGGCGCACGCCGGCCGCTTCACGCCCTCGGGGGCGGCGCTGGGCGCGTTTTCGACGAGGTTCGTACGCGCCAGGGACGCCGACGAGGCCCTGCACGCCGGGATTGCCCCCGCGGACCTGCGAACGCTCGGAGACAACCAGGCGCTCCTGGCTCGCCCTGGGGAGCGCACTCGCCTCGTCGCGATACCCACAGGCCTGTCGGCCGCCGGCGAGTGCGCCGGGGGCGCGTCTCTCCCGTGGAGGATCCCCTCACCCGCCCTCAGCGCACGCTTGGTCAGCAATTCCTCGTCTCCGGCCCTGATCGGCCCTGAATGTGCCCCCCTTGCGTGGGCGGAAAACAGGCCGTGGATCATCGTCGGTCAGGAGGAAGACACTCGGATCGCTAAACGGATACACGCTGCCCTGGGGTGGTCGGCCCCCAGGATTGCCGACGTCATCCCCGACGCCGCGTGGACTCGTATCACCAGATGGGACGGCCACCGCGTGCTCGCTCTCAATCCGTCGACCAACGTCGTGCGCGCCCTAACACATGTCAATTCCCGGCACCCGCTCTCGATCGGCGCCCGACGATGGGACAATTCCTCCGGTCTGATCTGCGATGACGGCATCCTTACAACCATTCAACTGACCACACGTTCAGCCAATACCTAAGTCCCAGCACCATCGGCGAGCGTGACAAGACGCATAGTGACTTCTCCGTTTTCGCATTCGCACCGTCTTGCGCGACTAATATGACCTATCGGAGACTGACAAGTGATTCAGCGGAGCACGGCGAACGGCGATACAAGGAGCACGCATGATGGACTGGCGCAGCAAGGCTGCATGCCTGACGGTGGACCCCGAACTCTTCTTCCCCATCGGGAACACGGGCCCCGCCGTCACCCAGGCCGCCCAGGCGAAGGCCGTATGCCGCGAGTGCACCGTGAAGGGAATCTGCCTGCAGTGGGCTATCGAGAACAACCAGGACTCGGGGGTCTGGGGCGGGATGAGCGAAGAGGAGCGTCGTGCCCTCAAGCGCCGCGCGGCCCGCGCTCGCCGCGCCGGCTGCTAGGCGCGGGCGGCACGAAAAGCCGGGCGCACGCCACGAACGAACAGGGCCGAGGATCCCACGGGTCCCCGGCCTCGTTCATGCCCGACGCGCCGCTCCTACGCCGGATCCAAGTTCGTCACGAGCGTGACGAGGGTCCCTCCCCCTTCCCGGGGAGCCCACTCGATGGAGCCGCGCAGCTCCCCGCGCACCATCTGGTGAACGATCTGCGTGCCCAGGCCACTCATCGGGGTTCCCGGGACGAAGCCCACGCCGTCGTCGGCGACTGTCACCGTCATGACGAGTCCGTCGCGCTGGGCGCACACCTCGATGCGCCCGTCGCGATCCGCCAGTCCGTGCTCGACCGAGTTGGCGACCAACTCGTTGAGGACCGTGGCCAGGGCCTGCGCCTGATCCGCCGAGATCGTACCGAAGCGCCCCTTCGTGACGACGTCAACCCCGTGATCCGTGGATGCGATGGCGCCCGCCATGCGCACGATCGTGCGCGCCACCTCGTCGAAGTCGACGGATTCGTCAACGTTTTGCGACAGAGCCGCGTGCACGGTGGCGATCGCCTGCACGCGACGTTCGGCCTCGGCCAGAGCGACCTTCACGGGCTCCTCTGAGGAGCGGCGCGACTGCAGGCGCAGCAGCGCCGAGACGGTCTGCAGGTTGTTCTTGACGCGGTGGTGAATCTCGCGGATCGTCGCGTCCTTCGTCATGAGCTCCTGCTCGTGACGGTGCACCTCGGACACGTCGCGCGTCAGAATGACGGCGCCCAGGCGCTTGCGTCCATTGACGAGGGGAAGTGCCCTCATCGTGATGGTTGAGGCCCGCGCGGTGATCTCCACTCGCCAGGATGCCCGGCCCATGACGACGACGGCCATCGATTCCTCGATGAGGGACTCGTCCCCGATCACCTCGGTGATCTCCTGGGCGAGCACCTTCCCGGTCACATGGGAGCGGATTCCGAGTCGGCGCAGGCAGGACACGGCGTTGGGGGTGGCCTGCTGGACCCGCCCCTCGGCATCGATCAGGAGGGCGCCGTCCAGGACTCGCGGCACTCCGTGGGAGGTCACCTGCGGCGTCGAGTCGTAGGGGTACTCGCCGCGCGCCATCATCTGACACAGGGTGTCGGCGGCCGCCACGGTCCACCCTTCGAAGCCGAGGGACAGGCGCGGGCTGGACAGGTTCGCTTCGCGCGTGACGACCGCGATGATGCGCCCCTCGTGGCACACGGGCACGCAGGTTTCCATCATCGAGTAGGTTCCCGCCCAGCGCGCGGAGGGAGAGCGAACGACCTGCCCGGTCTGGATGGCGCGCCGCAATTCGATTTCGCGAGCCGCCGGCAGGTGCAGGCCGATGATGTCGTCGACGTGGACGGTTGTCGACGTGGCGGGACGGCAGTGGGCGGCTGCGATGAAGCGGCCGTCGTCGGCTGGCAGCCACAGGACGAGGTCGGCGGCCGCCAGGTCTGCCAGCACCTGCCAGTCGGCAAGAAGAAGGTGCAGCCAATCGATGTCCTTCTCCGACAGCGGTGTCGAAGATGCTTCTTCAGCTAACTGCATGAGACTACGCATGGTTCTACTCTAAGGGGAGAGGAGCAACTCAGTTGGTCCTTACGTTGTAAATGAGCGCCGGGCCACGATTCGGCGTCGGTCACTCGATGGAGGACACCCGTGGAGTTTACGCAGTCGATTTCCTACCCCGCGTCGGCCGACGAGGTCGTCGCCATGTATCTGGCGCCCGCCTACCTGGAGCGGCGTTTCGGCGCCTTCCTGGTGGAGGGCAGCGCGCGGATACGCGTGGAGGGCCAGCGCATCACGCTTGACGGCGAGTGTCGGCCCGAGCTGATCCCGGCGGCCGCCGCCCGCTTCGTCGCCTCGCCCCTGCGCGTGACCTTCACGGAGGAATGGGCCAGCGACGAGGCCAGGGCGCGCTCGCGCTCGTCGGTGACCGTCGATGGCGCACCGGTGTCTGTGGAGGCCACCTCAACCCTGGCCGCCTCGGAGGGGGGATGCACGCGCGAGGTCGTGGGATCGGTGTCCGTGCGCGTGCCGCTGCTGGGGGGCCGCATTGAGCGCGAGGCCGTTGCTCGCCTGGGCGGTGTTGCAAACCGGGAGGAGGAGCTGGCCGCCGCCTGGCTGGAGGAACACCGCTAGGCTCTTCGCTGTGCGAAAAAAGTAGCCCCTACCGCCTCCCCTGGCGGGCACGGAACGCCCTTTGGCCCCACAATGGAGGCTATGAGTGATACCCCCAAGTCCCTGTACATGCAGCGAACGGGCGTGCGTCAGTACGTCGCCCGCAACCAGGACGGCGCCGAGATCCGCGTCGGGCACGGACCCGGCATGTTCTCCCCCGGCGACCTGCTCAAGCTCGCGATCGCGGGCTGCAACGCCATGAGTTCAGACGCGCGCCTGGCCGCCCGCCTGGGCGATGATTTCTCGCAGTTCGTCGGAGTTTCCGCCTCCTACGATGAGGACAACGATCGCTTCACGCACGTGGACGTTGAGCTGGTTCAGGACATGTCCGCGCTGAGCGAGGACGAGGTCGCTGACCTGCTACGACGCGCAGAGGCCGCCATCGCGCGCAACTGCACGATCGAGCACTCGGTTGTCGACCAGGCCCTGCCGGCCTCGCACACCTGGACCAACGAACAGGTCGACTGACGTGGCAGGCGTGGACCGCCAGTACGAGGATCTCCTCGCCCGCATCATGAGCGAGGGAACTCCGAAGGGGGATCGCACGGGGACGGGCACGCGTTCCGTCTTCGGCGCCCAACTGCGCTACGACCTCTCGCGTGGGTTCCCGCTGATCACGACGAAGCGCGTACACGTCAAGTCCGTCGTCGGCGAGCTCCTGTGGTTCCTGTCCGGCTCCTCGAACGTGTCCTGGCTGCAGGAGCACGGGATCCGCATCTGGAACGAGTGGGCTGACGGCAACGGTGATCTCGGGCCGGTGTACGGCGTGCAGTGGCGTTCGTGGAACGCCGGGGATGGACGACGCATCGACCAGATCTCCTCCGTGCTGGAGACGCTTCGAACCGACCCCGACTCGCGTCGCATGGTGGTCTCCGCGTGGAACGTCGGCGACCTGAAGGAGATGGCGCTGGAGCCGTGCCACGCCTTCTTCCAGCTGTACGTGGCCGATGGTCGTCTCTCGCTGCAGCTCTACCAGCGCAGCGCGGATATGTTCCTGGGGGTCCCCTTCAACATCGCGTCCTATTCGTTGCTCACTCACATGTTCGCCCAGCAGGCCGGATTGGAGGTCGGCGACTTCGTGTGGACGGGGGGCGACTGCCACATCTACTCCAACCACACGGAGCAGGTGCGCGAGCAGCTGAGCCGGGACCCCTACCCCTTCCCCCGGCTGGAGCTGATCAAGGCGCGGTCGATGTTCGACTACTCCTTCGAGGACATTTCGTTTGCGGGATACCAGCACCACCCCACCATCAAGGCCCCGGTCGCGGTATGACGAAGCTGGCGGCTATCTGGGCCCAGGACCGCGGCGGCGTCCTCGGGACCGGCACGTCCATGTCGTGGCGTGTCCCGGCGGATTTCCGCCATTTCAAGGAGTCCACGATGGGCTGCCCGATCGTGATGGGGCGGCGCTCGTGGGAGGCGCTGGGCGGGGCACTGCCGGGCCGCACGAACATCGTGGTCACCCGCTCCCAGCGATACGAGGCCCCGGGCGCTCACGTCGCGCACTCGGTGGAGGACGCGCTGGACCATGCCCGCGCCGTCGCGCAGGAAACGGGCGCGCCCTACGTGTGGATCACGGGCGGGGCTCACCTGTACGCGCAGACCCTGCCACTCCTGGACGAGGCGGTCATCTCCGACCTGGACCTGGACGTGGCCGCGAGCGCCCCGCAGGGGACGACCTTCGTGTATGCCCCCGCCCTGGATCCCTCCCTGTGGCGACGTGACGAGGAGCGTAGCGACACCGACTGGCGCGAGATCTCCGGGGACGCTCGCTGGAAGGTGACCACCTGGGTTCAGCGCTAGCAGTTTCTTCGAGCTCGCCGCTTCGATCCCCCGTCCCCGGCTCGGCCCCGCGCATCTCGCGGGGCCTCGTCGTAGGATGCACTGTGCCTTCCTCTCCGTTGCTGACCAATCCGACGCTGCGCGCCCTCGTCGCTATCGCCCTGTTCACGTACACGGCGCAGAACATGCTCAACGTGTCGATCGCTCCCCTGTCTCGTGCGCTGTCCCTGCCCGAGTGGATCGTGGGGGCCGCCGTGTCGCTGGCTGCGCTGGCGGTGACGGTCCTCAGCCAGTTCTGGGGTCGGCGTTCGATCGCGTGGGGGCGCAGGCGCGTCATCCTGTGGGCGCTCGGCCTGGCGCTGGCGGCCGGAACGATCTTCTCGGCGGCCGTGTGGGCGCGCGCTGGCGGCGCGATCGGTGCGGCCAGCGCGGCCGGGGCGATCATGGTGGCGCGCGGGCCATTCTTCGGTTCGGCTGTCGCCGCGATTCCTCCCACGGGTCAGGCCCTCGTCGCCGAGGTGACTCCCGACGAGGCCTCGCGCGTGCGGGGAACCTCCGCTTTTTCCGGCGCCATCAACCTCTCCGTCATGATTGGTTCCCTCGTCTCCTCCGCGCTGGGCGCGTGGTGGATCTTTGCTCCCGTCCACGCCACGCCCCTCTTCGTCCTGGTTGCACTGGGCATTGCGTTGGCGTGGCTGCCGCGCGACGGGGATGGCTCGCGACCGGCGAGGCGCCTGCCCGGCGTCGCGCGCGATGCGGGGCGGGCAGGGCATGTACGCCCGGCCTCGTCGGGGCCCCGGGCCGACACCTCGCAGGCGGACGCGGCCCTGCCGCCGCGCGTGGGGTGGCTGGATCGGCGCATCGCCCCGTGGATCGTCTCCGTGTTTGGCATCTACTTCGCCAACGGCGTCGTTCAGATCACGATGGGGTTCGTCGTGCAGGATCGCGGCGCGTTGGATCCCACCCGCGCCGTGCCGGTGACGGGAGTGATGCTGCTGGCCAACGCGGCGGGCGCGATGCTCATGCAGCTGATCGTGGTCCCCCGCCTGGGGTGGGGGCCTCGCTCCCTGTTGCGCGCGGGCATGACGGCCGCCCTCGCGGCGCTGGCCTGCCTGTCTGTCGCGCCGAGCCTGTGGGCGGTGGGCGCGTCGACCTTCGCTCTAGGCGTGGCCTCGGGCATGGCCTCCCCCGGCTACGCGGCCGGCGCGTCCCTGTCGGTGAGCGCGCGCGAGCAGGGCGGCATCGCGGGGATCATCAACGCGACGGGGGCGATCACGTGGATCGTGGCCCCCGTGTCTGCGACCGCCCTGTACGGGTGGGCCCCTCTGTCGCCATTCCTCCTCGCGCTGGCGCTCCTGGTGTTGTCGTGCGCGTGCGCGTGGTGGCTGCTTGCCCGCGTGGAGCTGCGTGCGCGCGTCAGCGACTAGGACGAGTGCCCCACGCCACGGGGCGCGCGCGGCGCTATCCTAGGGGGGTACGTAAGCCCTACGCGAAGGAGCCACTTGTGGCACAAGTTACCCGTACTGAAACCGACTCGATGGGAGCCGTTGAGGTTCCTGCGAACCGCTATTGGGGCGCTCAGACGGAGCGTTCGCTGCACAACTTCGACATCGGACGTAACACGTTCGTGTGGGGCCGCCCGATGGTGCGTGCCCTCGGTATCCTGAAGAAGTGCGCGGCCCTGGCCAACGCCGAGCTGGGTGAGTTGCCCGCCGACATCGCGGGCTATATCGCCCAGGCGGGCGACGAGGTCATCTCCGGCAAGCTGGACGACAACTTCCCGCTCGTCGTGTTCCAGACGGGATCGGGCACTCAGTCCAACATGAACGCCAACGAGGTCATCTCCAACCGCGCCATCGAGATCGCGGGGGGCCAGATGGGCACGAAGGCCCCGGTTCACCCCAACGATCACGTCAACCGCGGCCAGTCCTCAAACGATACCTTCCCCACGGCCATGCACATCGCGGTCGTCTCCGAGCTGCACGACATGTACCCGCGCGTGCGCCAGCTGCGCGAGACGCTGGATAAGAAGGCCAAGGAGTTCGACGACGTCATCATGGTGGGCCGCACTCACCTGCAGGACGCGACGCCCATTCGCCTGGGCCAGGTGATCTCCGGTTGGGTGGCGCAGATCGACTTCGCGCTGGAGGGCATCGAGTACGCGGATTCGCGTGCGCGCGAGCTCGCCATCGGCGGCACCGCGGTGGGCACCGGCCTGAACGCCCACCCGAAGTTCGGTGAGCTCACCGCCAAGAAGATCTCGGAGGAGACCGGCATCGACTTCAAGCAGGCGGATAACCTGTTCGCCGCGCTGGGCGCGCACGACGCCCTGGTGCTGGTCTCGGGCGCCCTGCGCGTGCTGGCCGACGCCCTGATGAAGATTGCGAACGACGTGCGCTGGTACGCGTCGGGTCCGCGCAACGGCATCGGCGAGCTGCTCATTCCCGAGAACGAGCCGGGTTCCTCGATCATGCCGGGCAAGGTGAATCCGACGCAGTGCGAGGCCATGACGATGGTCGCCACCCAGGTGTTCGGCAACGACGCGACGGTCGGCTTCGCCGGCTCGCAGGGCAACTTCCAGCTCAACGTCTTCAAGCCCGTCATGGCCTGGAACGTCCTGGAGTCCATCCGCCTGCTGGGCGACGCCTGCGTGTCCTTCGACACGCACTGCGCGTACGGGATCGAGCCGAACCGCGAGAAGATTCAGCACAACCTGGACATCAACCTCATGCAGGTCACGGCCCTGAACCGCCACATCGGCTACGACAAGGCCTCGAAGATTGCGAAGAACGCGCATCACAAGGGCCTGTCGCTGCGCGAGTCCGCCCTGGAGCTCGGCTTCCTGACGGAGCAGGAGTTCGACGCGTGGGTGGTTCCCGCCGACATGACGCACCCCAGCGCCGCCGACGAGTGATCCACAAGTCGCGCTAGCGGCTGACGCTTCGGCCCCGGTCTCGTGTGAGGCCGGGGCCGCTTTCTGTGTTCGGGTGCCGGTGGGCGATTGGCGCGCTCACCCGCTGTCGTTGGCACCCGGAATCCCCTCTGTTGTCGCTTGCGGCTGCCCGTCGTGCCTCAGCGCTTAGCTACTGTGCCACTGCGGTTGCCCGCTGTTACGTCCGCCCTCTGCCCCTCTGCTGTTGCTGACCGCCTTCCTGCTGTGCCCATCGCCTGTACTCGCGGATAGGTTACGAAAACACGGATAGGTTACGAGCACGCGGATAGGTTATTAACCTATCCACAAGCGTCTAACCTATCCACATGCGTCTAACCTATCCACATGCGAACAACCTATCCGTGAAGAGCCTACCCCGGCGACTCCGCGGTGGGCTACGCAACGAGGCTCGCGGCGCTACCTGGCCGAGGCCTCGGCCCCTTAGATCTGAGTGCGCGCCTTCTTACGTATGCGCACGATCGTCAAGGCGATGATGGTCAGCAGGAACATGTTGAAGAGGATCGCGCCCACGCTCGGGGACACGAGCGTCGCGACGAGGCGTCCAACGGGGGCCGTGGCCGCGGCGGATGCGCCGACGATGAGGCCGACGCGCAGGTCGACCATGCGGTGGCGTAGGTTGGTGACGGTGCCGGCGATGCCGGTGGGGATCATGACGAGGAGCGACGTGCCGCGCGCGATGAGGTCGCCCGCACCGACGGCGAGCTCCATGCCGGGCACGATGACGGATCCGCCGCCCACACCGACCAGGCCAGAGAGAATGCCGGCGCACAGGCCGACCAGGATCATGAGGGCGCACGAGGCCGGGGTCAGCGAGACGGTTCCCTCTCGCGTGGGGACCTGCAGGTATTGGGAGACAATGACGAAGACCGTGAAGCCGATGAGGATCCAGGGCAGGGCGGGTGCCGGGAGGCGACGCAGGAGCCACACGCCGATCTGGGAGCCCGCGAGCGCGCCGACGACGAGGAGGGCGGCGCCCGCCCAGGAGACCTCGCCGTGCAGGGCGTAGGTGCCCGAGCCGACGGCGGCGGTAACGATGATGGCTGCGAGGGACGTGGCCGAGGCGCGGCGTTGATCCATGCCCAGGACGGCCATCAGGGCGGGCACGATGACGAGGCCGCCTCCCACCCCGAAGAGTCCGGAAAGGAAGCCCGCGCCGACGCCCGTTGCAATGACGAGGAGAATGCGGCGCAGGGTGAGGGGCTGGGAGTCGGTATTGGCCATGCTTCTACCGTAGTACTGCGCCGTTTTCTCTTCGGGAACGGGGCTTCACCCCTCACGACATTCGTGTGCACGCCCTGTTCATGGAGCCCGCGGGCAGCTCGACTTCGCGCCTGAGAGCTCCGTTAGGATGGGGGCATGACAGATACGCGTGACCCACGAGGGATTGTTAACTTCTTTGTCCGCTACCTGGTGCTCCACGTGATCTTCCTGGTCGGGCTCCCGCTCTCCTATGCTATGGACCTGGCCCTCATCTACTTCTTTGGCTTCATGGGCTTCTTCACCTTCTTCCAGGTGTTGATAGCCGTCACCCGAAAGTTCCTCGACAAGGCGGGATCGTGGAAGCCTGTCGCGATCGCGGGGGCCGTATTCTCCGACGTGGCGGTCCTGTGGTGGCTGGGAAACATGCTGGGAGGCGCACTTGACGGCTCTTCTGACTGGGGGCTTGTGACCGCGTGGCTGCCCTACCACTTTGTCGCTGCATTCTTCGGGTGGGGGCTCCGAGAGATCTTCCACTGGTTGGCCCCGCAAGACGCTGCCACGCCCAGCGCCTCAGACAGTCCCGCTGAGCCAGCCGCTTTCGAGGACCCGGGCGAATCCAACGATGCAGACGCCCCAACGAGTGCCCCCGCGACCGCCGACACCGACACCGACACCGACACCGACACCGACACCGACAAGCAGTAGTCCATGTTCTCGGGAGCGGCCTCGACCGCTCCCCTACCACCAGACAAAACGCACAACCCTGCCCCGGCCTCGTCCATCACGAGGCCGGAGGCACGTCTACTATTTCTTCTTCTTCGGTGCAGGTAGCTCCTCCCACATGGCCGAGACCACGTCGCACAGCGCATCACGGTCCTCGATCTCGACGAGGAGCATCTCCTTCGCACCTTTGTAGGGGGTGGCGCGTGGGGCGTCGGGCAGGAGGCGCTTGGAAGCGGGCGTGACCTTGAGCAGGAAGCGGTCGTCGTAGATGCCGCCGACGACCTTGCCCCGGTAGTAGAGGACGTATTCGCCCATCATCTTGCGGTGCGCCACGTTGTCCAGCTCACCCAGCAGGTCGAGCACGAACTCCAGGTATTGGTTGGTGGACGACATCGTTCATCCTCGCTTTCCCACTCAACGACACGCTCGCCTGATCCTGCGCTGCATTCAGCGGCCGCCCTCTTTTATGGCGTGTGAAAACAGTGTAGGAACCTTAGATCGGGCCCGCTGACCGCGTTCGTTCATTGATCAACGAGGCCGGGGCCGGGATTGGAAGCAGGGCGGGCTAGTATCGCCGTGATTCTAGGGTCTTGAGAGGCTGGGCCTCACGTCTGAGAGCTCCGTTACGATGGGGGCATGACAGATACGCGTGACCCGCGAGGGATTGTTACATTCATCGTCCGGTACCTGATGCTCCAAGTGGGCCTCCTGGTCTTGCTCGTACTCTCCTTGTCATCCAGCCTTGTTCTGTTGACTTTCATCTGTCTCATGGGCTTCTTCACCTTCTTCCAGGTGTTGGCGTCCATCTCGCGGGATTTTCTCGACCGCGCCGGATCGTGGAAGGCTATCGTGATCGCGGGTACTGTCCTCACCGACGTACCCATCCTGTGGTGGTTGGGACGACTGGTGTCTGGCATCGCCGGCAGCGGGTCCGACTGGTGGCTCGTGACTTCATGGATGCCCTTCCACTTCTTCGCTGCCCTCTTCGCGTGGGGGATCCGCGAGACGATCCGCACGGCAGGCGCTCAGAATACTGCCGTGTCCAGCGCCCCTGCCAGCACCGTTGAGCCTGGCGACAGCGAGAACCCCAGCGATCCCGAAGAGGAGCATGACGTCCCAACGAGCGTCCCCGCGACCGCGGAAGCCGACGTCGACACCGACAACCGGCAGGTCGGTTGATTATGCGCAGTTCCGATAGCAGGTCACATCACCGCCTGCTGACCTCTACACGCAAGCTCCAAAACACTGACACCAGACGGATTGGTAGCAAAGAGCGTAGGCTCCGTAACAGACAAGCAACCGGGCGTATCGGCTCAGGCAAGGCGACTCGCGAAGTGCCACCACTGCAATCGACGCGCGAAGACAGGTACACCGTAACTAACATTAGACTTACATGCAGCAAGGAGGATGCTCGATGGCACGCTTTACACTCAAGGACATTGAAACTCGCGTCGCCCCACTAGGGGATCAAGCAACCTATGATCGTGAGTTCCTCTTCAACCTTTTGGCCGCTTACGGCAAGCCGAAGAGCTCTATCACCCGTCTACGCAACGGTTCGTTGAACGTAGCGGCAGACCCCACTTGCGAAGTAGCTCTAAAGAACGTGGTCTATTTCCGCGAGATTCCCAAGGCCACAGAAACATCCCTATTGGAAGCCGGAGAGCAGCTGCGCACCGCTGCTCACGTGCTTCGCTACACCCCACGCTTCATCATGGTCACCGACTACACCACGCTGATCTCGTGGGATGCCAAGACCGGTGAGAACATCGTTTTTCCCTTGCGGGAGATCGCCAAGCACTTCACATTCTTCCTACCTTGGGCAGGCATGGAGAAAGCCCAGTACGTGGCAGAAAGACATGCGGACGTTAACGCTGCCGAACAGATGGGGAAGCTCTTCGACGAGCTACTTAAGGCCAACCCAATTGTCACGAAGGACGAGACCCAGCGCCACGGCCTCAACGTATTCTTCACCCGCCTGTTGTTCTGCTTCTTTGCGGAAGACACCGGGATTTTCACAGACAACCAGTTCACTAACGCAGTAGGCTCTCACACCCAAGAGGATGGTTCTGATGTCGACATTTTCCTCACGGGCCTATTCAAAGCACTGGACACTGAACGCTCAGAGGATAAGCCCGCATACCTCGCAGGCTTCCCCTATGTGAACGGACGACTTTTCAGCACTGATCACTCACTGTTCGTCCCCACGTTCACGAAGGCCGCACGCGCCATGTTACTGGGGCTGGGCACATTGATCTGGCAAGAGATCAACCCGGACATCTTCGGTTCCATGTTCCAGGCAATCGTCACTCCCGGAAAGCGCTCAGACCTTGGTCAGCACTACACGTCCGTTCCCAACATTCTAAAAACCATCGAACCACTGTTTCTTGATGACCTGCGCAAAGAATTCGACACAGCATGGGACAGCGCAAAGAAACTCGAGGACCTACTCGATCGCATTTCTGAAATACGCATATTTGACCCGGCGTGCGGAAGCGGCAATTTTCTAGTCATCGCCTACAAAGAGTTGCGTCGGCTAGAGCATGCAATCTTAGAGCGTCTAGCGGATCTCGACCCCTCCCACAACACCCTGTTCACGGACTCAGTGATCAGCATTGAACATTTCTATGGCATTGAAATCGATGATTTCGCTGTGGAGGTTGCGATCCTTTCACTATGGATCGCCAAGCACCAAATGAATCGTGAGTTTAAGGATAAGTTCGGTACCACCATCCCACTTATCCCATTGAAGGAAGCCGGGGCTATCCATGCAGGAAATGCCACCCGAATCGACTGGAACACCATCTGCAAAAATGACGGTAGCACTGAAATATACCTCATTGGAAACCCGCCTTACGGCGGAGCAAAAAAACTCAAAGCAGCTCAAAAGCAAGACTACGATTACGCTTTCGGCGACCGCCCCTACTCAAAAAACCTGGACTACATTGCTCTATGGTTCATCAAGGGGGCAGCCTACATCCGCCGAACCCAAGCACAACTCGCATTTGTAAGCACAAACTCCGTGACCCAAGGCGAACACGCGGGCCTCATGTTTCCCATGATTCTCGAGATGGGGCTTGAGATCGGCTACGCATACACCTCCTTCAAATGGGAAAACAACGCTAAGCGCAACGCAGGCGTAACCGTGGTGGTCGTCAGTTTACGCAATATCACCAACAAACAGAAGTATTTGTATTCCGAACATATCCGAACACAGGTAACAAATATTAACGGATACCTAATTGACGCTGATGATATCTATATCAGAACACGCAAACAAGATCCTCTTACTCGGTACCTACCCACTATGAAGTTCGGCTCTATGCCGCGTGATGGAGGAAATCTCATCCTTTCTGAAACTGATCTCATTGACTTAAGAAATACCGACCCACAGGCAGAACGCTTCGTTAAGTCCTATTGCGGAGCGAAGGACTATATTGACGGAAATCAACGATACTGTCTGTGGATTGCGGATACGCAGGCACAAGAAGCGCAGGCATCCCCCTGGATTTCACGCCGTCTGCGCGCAGTTTCAGAATACCGACATGCCAGTGACGCATCATCCACTGCCAAGTATGCGGACAGACCACATTTGTTCGTGCAGCGAGCATACAAGCCTACCGACTCCATCATTGTTCCACGCCATTCCTCGGAACGACGCAAGTATGTCCCCATCGGTTACCTCGGCCCTGATACCGTGATTTCAGACGCAGCAAATGCTGTCTACGAAGCCGAGCCTTGGTTGTTCGCATTGCTGACCTCGCGGATGCACATGGCCTGGCTCGGAACTGTCGGCGGAAAACTCGAAACACGGTATCGTTACTCGAATACGCTAGTCTACAATAACTTCCCCGTCCCTCCACTCACTGACCAGGTGAAGGAAGCCCTCACACAACGTGCATTCCGTGTGCTCGACGTGCGCGAATACCATTGCGAGTACACGTTGGCTGAGCTGTACGATGATGAAAAGATGCCCGAGAATCTGCGCCGAGCCCACGCGGACTTGGATGTTGTTGTGGACCGCATCTACCGGAAGCGCCCCTTCGACTCCGATGAGGAGCGGCTCAGCCTGCTCTTCGACCTCTACCAGCAGATGAGCGCTGAGGAACTACCCACCCAGCAAGCGGCTACAGCCACCAACAGATCCCGCCGCACCCGAAAGGCACAGTCATGAGCACCCATATTGAGGACTTCACGAACATAGTCGATGTGACCTACGCCCAGAATTGTTCATCGGTAAACACCGATGAACTAGGTATGCGAGAGATGCAGGCCAGGGTATTTGCAGAACGGGCTTCTCAGTACCTCCTCGTGAAGGCGCCCCCAGCGTCGGGGAAGTCGCGTGCCTTGATGTTCGTGGCACTGGACAAACTGTACAATCAGGGCATCAGGAAGGTCATTGTCGCAGTACCCGAGCGTTCTATCGGCGCTTCCTTCGCCAGTACAGACCTAACGACCTACGGATTCTTCGCCGATTGGCGCGTTGAGGATCGAAACAACCTGTGCACGCCCGGTTCCAGCCAGTCCAAAGTACAAGCATTCGTGGATTTTTTGGAGAATTCAGATCCAGTCCTTGTGTGCACCCACGCAACCCTGCGGTTTGCCTTTGAGAAACTTCCACCGGAAGCTTTCAACGACTCTCTATTGGCCATCGACGAGTTCCACCACGTGTCCGCCGACATTGAGTCCTCACGTCTAGGTGCCCTACTCCGAGACGTAATGACGAAGTCCACCGCGCATATCGTGGCCATGACTGGCTCCTACTTCCGCGGGGATAGCGTTCCGGTGCTCCTGCCAGAGGACGAAGCCAAGTTCACACCGGTTACTTTCAACTATTACGACCAGCTCAACGGATACCGGTATCTCAAGCACCTGGGGATCGGCCACCACTTCTACCAGGGCCGCTACACCGATGCGATCCATGAAGTGCTGGACCTAGACAAGAAGACAATCGTCCACATCCCCAACGTGAATTCCGGCGAGTCCACCAAGAACAAACTCGAAGAAGTCGGTTTCATCCTCGACGCCATCGGCACCGTGGAACGCACCGAACCCAGCACGGGGATTATCGAAGTGCGGCGCCGCGATACCGGTACCGTCGTTCGCGTAGCAGACCTGGTGGACGACACGGATCAGAATGCGCGAGCAAACACCCTGCATTACCTGTCCACTGTGGCCTCGAAGCAGCGCGATGCCGTTGACATTATCATCGCACTCGGGATGGCGAAAGAGGGTTTCGACTGGCCCTTCGCAGAGCATGCTCTAACGGTCGGATACCGTGCTTCACTGACAGAAATAATCCAGATCATCGGGCGCGTCACTCGCGACAGCGAAGGCAAGAGCCGTGCTCAGTTCACGAACCTCATTGCAGAACCCGACGCCAGCCAAAACGAGGTAGCGGTAGCGGTAAATAACATGCTCAAAGCGATCACCGCATCGCTGCTCATGGAGCAGGTCCTCGCTCCCAACTTCTCTTTCAAGGCCAAGCAGGGTAATGACGACGCCTCCGAACCGGGGACATTGCGAGTCAGGGGCTTCAAAGAACCATCCACTGCACGGGTCAAGCAGATCATCCAGACCGACCTCAACGATCTCAAGGCTAACATCCTTCAAGACGACAACTTCGCACGGGCTGCTGCAGGGAGCGTCGACCCTCAGTCGACCAACAAGATCCTTATCCCCAAAATCATCAGGCAACGCTACCCAGACCTCACCGAATCCGAGGTTGAAGAGGTTCGCCAGCATGTAGTCATAGACTCCGTCATTAAGACAGGTGAGGTGAAGGAAGTCGGAGACAAACGTTTCGTAAAGCTGGCTAACCGATTCGTGAACCTCGACGAGTTGAACATCAATCTCATCGACACGATCAATCCGTTCCAACGTGCTTTTGAGGTAATTTCCAAAACCGTCACGCCCAACGTGCTGCAACTGATCTCGGACACCATCGCCGCTACGCGCCTGGATATCGCTGTCGAAGAAGCACTCGAAGCATTTCCACAGATCCAGCACTGGGCGAAAGTCAACGGAAAGCGTCCCGACCGTCGTTCTGAGGACGCAACCGAGCGCTACTATGCCGAGTGTCTGCTGGTATTGCGGCGTTTCAAACAGGAGAGCGACCGGCGAAGGACTCAGGAGAGCGCAGGCCAGGAAGACTGAGTATGAGCGAGGACAACCGCAACCTTGAGGCGCTACTCGACGCTGCCATTGCCAGTGACGAGGACGGACTCTTAGAGGAACCAACAAAGAAGCATAAGCTCACCAGAGAAGACCGCCTGGGCCAAGGCTTCCTAGAAATCGCCAAATTTTACCGCACCCACGGACGCCGCCCAAGCCCCCACACTCATGACATTGCCGAACGCCGCCTGGGAGCACGCTTGGACGGCTTCCTAGCCGACGAAGTTCGCGCTGATGCGGTGGCGGACCTTGATGACTTCGGCCTGCTGGACCCTGAGAGCGCTCCGAAGAACGTCGATGAGCTTCTCGCCCACGATGATCTCGATCTATTGGGCGGCGACGATGACATTTTCGATCTGACTACCCTCCCCGCGAGGATCGTTACAGACAAGGATGTGGAGGTCGCCAAACGCAAGAAAGCACGTGATTTTAGACAGTTTGAGAACCTCTTCAAAATCAAGCACGCCGAGCTGGCCACTGGCGAAGCAATTCTACGCAATTTCAGCGGCGTCTCAACCATCAGACAAGGCAGCTTTTTCGTGCTAGGCGGGGTCATGTTGTTTGTTTCTGAGGTAGGTGAGCGCGACTATAAGATGAGCGGAGGCTCCTCTCGGCCCCGTGAACGCCTGCGGGTAATTTTTGAGAACGGCACCGAATCCTCAATGTATCGAACCTCATTGGCTATCCGACTGGCCGAACAGAACGGCAGGGCAGTCGTTCCGGCCGATCATGTCCTGTCTTTAGACGAGCTGGGGGACGCTGATATTGAGACCGGACACATTTACGTATTACGCTCGCTGAGCACGGACCCGCAGATCGCTGGTCTAGAGCACCTTCACAAAATCGGCTTCTCGACAACCCCGGTCAGTCAGCGCATCAAAAACGCTATCAACGAGCCTACATACCTGATGGCACCCGTTGAGGTTGTGGCCGACTATCGTGTCTACAACGTGCGCCCCTCCGCTTTGGAACGCCTAATCCACCGTATCTTCTCCGATGTACGTCTCAACCTCAGCCAGGTGGGCCCCAATGGAGAGATCTACAATCCCTCCGAGTGGTTCATAGTCCCCATCGATGCGATCGACCAGGCCATTGAAATGACCGTCAATGGCGACATCACAGATTTCACCTACGATCCAACAACTCAGACCTTCATCTACAGGGGAAGTGGAGGAGACCGCGGTTAGCTCTCATATAGGTTTCTGACTCGTATCCGTCGAATTCCTATAATGAATCGCGGAGCGCAGACACATAGCATAGATTCGCGCAGAGGTCTTCGCCATGCGCAGCTCCGGGAACACTACACAGCCCCGGAGCTGCACTCCAGAACGAATTTAGTCCCCGGCACGTCCTATTTCCACACAACCCAACCCCGGCCTCGCCAATGAACACAGGGCGAGCGAAACAGACTCACAAAACCGAACTTTTCAGAACACTCTCCCGAGGCTACCCAGTTAGACACTTTCAGAAAATAAGGACAGGCTCTTGCGCAGACAAGCGAGCAAAACAGCAGCTCGCGAACGCACAACACCTTGCAAATACTCAGAAATTCAACCTGTCCACGATTTTACTTGTCCGTACTGCGGGACATTTTCGCTCAGCACCACCATATTGTCGGTTAATTTACTAGAAGTCGCTTTACCGTTGAATGGGCGCATTTTCACGCGCACAACTCCCCCACCGGGCAGTCCCGTCAACGATTCCGAGGACACACACGTCATGGAGACACGACATCCCCTGACCATCCCCGCCGCCATCGTGCTGGGCACCGCGGTCGTCGCCACCGCTGTGCCCCTGCCGACCAGCACACCGCCCACCGCCACCGCCACGGGCACGGCACACGTCACCCGCGCCTAAACGGACAAGTCCACGCATGAACCGGGCACACAGGCGACGATCACGGCCGAGGCCTCGACCGGGGGAACCGTCCACTTCTCCGTCAGCCACCTCGGCGTCGAGGTGGCCTCGGGCGACGCCACCGTGACGAACGGCAAGGCCACCTGGGCCTACACGACTCCGAGCGAGAACAACCAGGGATACCTCGTCACCGCGACCGGAGGGGACGGCACGCACGCGGAGACCGCCATCGACGCCTCCACCAGCTGGACGCGCTTCCCGCGCATGGGTTTCCTCTCCCACTTCAAACCCGCCGCCCCCGAGGGCACGGACGGGCACACCACCTACGAGGCGTTCCTCTTCCAGAAGCCTCAGGACTACATCGACAAGCTCAGCCGGGACTACCACATCAACGCGCTGCAATACTACGACTGGCAATACCGCCACGAGCAGCCCGTCGCCACCGGCGACCTCGAGAACAAGTGGCCGCTGTGGTACCAGAACACCTACGCGTCAAAGAAGACAATCACCGACTACGTCACCGATGCGAAGAACGCCAACATGGGCTCACTCGCCTACTCGATGGCGTACTCGGCTAACGACGGCTACGACACGAACACCATCAAGGACGACTGGCGCCTGCGTGAGGACAACGGCTCCTATTGGGTTCACGACCTCGCGGGCGGCTCCGCCGTCACCTTCACCATCGACGCCGGTCAGGGTGGCACGTTTACGTTTACGACGCTCTACGCCAGGCAGGACAGCGATCCCGCCTCCCACCAGATGATCCTCGACGTGGGTAAGACCGGGCAGCAGAAGCTCATCAAGTACGTTCACTTCGACGCGACGGGCAGCGACTACACGTGGAAGGACATGACGGAGACCCTCGAGCTCACGCCCGGCACCCACACGATCTCCTTCTGGTCCCTAACGACAAGAATTACACGCCCGTCAACATCGACTGCATCACCTTCCGTGAGTTCAACGCGGACTCCGTCAAGCTCGCGGACGCGGCGTTCGCGGCGAACGGCGCGCACCACCTGGAGCTCGGCGACTACGGTCGCATGCTCGACAACGAGTTCTTCGTGAGCTCCGGCCGTTCCATGTCCGCGGACCTGCAGGCGTGGCTGAAGAACTACTACAACATTTCCACCGCCTACGAGAATCTGCTCTTCGGCGATAACCTGACGCGCAAGGAACGCCAGGTCGAGGTCTCGACGAACGGCGTAAGCCTGCCGACCTCGACGGACGGAGCCTCGAACACGATCTGGGCGAACACAATGACGTCCAACGCGGGCACGGCCCTGCACCTGATCAACCTGCGCACCAACGACAACGAGGGCAACGACGAGTACTGGCGTAACGCCGCCAAGCAGATCCGGCCCTTCGACAACACGTCCGTCACCTACCACCTGGAGGACGGCGAGCAGGTCCCCGGTTCGATCTTCGCCGTCAGCCCTGACGACGACGGCGGCCGCCCGACGCCCCGCGACTTCACGACGGGCACGGATGAGCAGGGTCGCACGACCCTCACGTTCAACGTGGGTCGCCTGTCCTCGTGGGACATGGTGGTCTTCTCCCCCGCCACCTACGCGGATCGCGCGGCCCTCGCGCCTGCCGCAGTGGACACGTCCGACAATGCAGCTGCGCCCGACGCGGATGACGCGGCCCTGGTACCCGCGACGATGGTCGGCCAGCTCAAAAACCGCGCGTCCGGCCTGTGCCTGACGATCCCGGGCGACACGACACGCGATGCCACGCAGGTGGTCATCTCGCAGTGCTCCGACTCCTCCAAGTCGCAGCGCTGGACGCTCACAGACACCTCCGGGCAGTAACTACCCTTCCTCTCCTCCCCGGCGCGGGCACAGCCGGGGAGGACGCAGTGCCCGCGCGCTGCGCACAAGACTCGGCCCCGGCCTCGTCGATTCATGAACGAGGCCGGGGCCAAGTCGCATCTACAACGCTCAGTTGGTCTTCGTGTTGGTCAGGTGACGCCCGATATAGCCGATGTAGACCTTGTTCGTCTTTTTCGTGTCCGCGTAGTAATACATGCGCGGTGCCCTCTGATTACAATGCGTCGGCGCAAAGTGCGCCCACATCTCGATATAGCCGCGCGAATCAACCGCCGTAGGAACCGGCAGCATACGTTCAAGCCGCATCTTTCGCTTTGTCTTAACGGTGTGCCCCTCATTGCGCTTGTGCCGCTTGAGGCCACACGTAAAATACCCCTCTGGCTGCGCTAGCAAATACTCCTCGACATCCCCAGCAGCGAAGTCACCTGTCTCGCGAGCGCGCATATAATCGCGCAGCACGAGGATGTAGTTCCAAAACTCAGCCGCGTAGTGGCTTTCCGCCAGCTCATCGAGGGCGAGAATGTCATCCATCATCTTGTTGGGGGCGCTCAGTTCAACGTAGCGCGTGACCATCTCGTAGCCGCCCTGAGTCATCCGATCGAAGAGCTCCGACATGCTCTTGGGCGAATCAGTCAACCACGAATCGTCAACCTCCTCGCTTTGGTCGCCCACGTCGGGATGTCTCACCTTCCACTCGAGGCGGCGATTCTTCTTACTGAGGTTCTCCCTCTCTTGCTGAACCACTAGAAGCTCTTCTACGAGCGTCTTCCGCTCCTGTTTAAGTTCTTCGATGTGCTGGCTCTGGCGCGATGCTTCTTCCAGCAGTTCTTCCGCGGCCTGCAGCTCGTTTTCAAGCTCATCACGGCGCGCGGCGAGTTGCGCATGCTCGTCATTCATTGCATCCAGGCCGCTCGAGAGGGCGGCGACACCGCTCTCCAGCTCGGTGTGCGAACGCGGATCAAAAGACGGCAAGAAGCGGCGAATCAGGCGGCGTAGCGGCTCGTACCACGCCAGCTGTCGGGACTCGCTACGCTGCGGCGCTGGCTCGGCCACCACGGCCCTACCGCTCGCCTCGGATACATGCGCCCCAGGTGCAGCACCCTCCGGCTTCACCGGTTCAGGCTTACTCGACTCCTCGACCGTCAGCCCCGTCTCGTGAGAGAGCGCGGACAGAGACTCGGCGACCCGCTGGCGCACCCTCTCGTCGAGCAGCTCCACCGTCCTTGTCACCTCGCGCAGCGGATAGAACGTGGGCACCGTGAGGCGTTTCTTGTCCAGGGGCGCTTGCGCGCGGCGCAGTTCCTTGTCCAGGCCGTTCTCCCACAGGTATTCGCAGGGGGTGCGCGCGATAATCGCCGACAGTTCAGGGCGAAAACGCTTTCTCTTCTCGTCATAGCCGCGCAGGAGCGTAGGAGCGGTGAGAACCCGGTGGCGAAGCCTGTCCGCAGGCTCCTCGGGATTAAATCCGGGCAGGTAGGTGCGCAGGCTCCCCTTGGGCATGCCACACCCCTGCCCGATCCCGGCGCGGAACTCACGGTAGGCGTCGGGCGTGAGGAGGAAGTAGGACGCACAGCCGAGCGAGTCCCGAGTCAGCGAACCAAGAATGTCCTTCCATCGGCATTCCGCCACGAGGTCCCCTTCTCCGCTCCCGTCCGTGAGCGGCGCGGCCACGACGACGGAGGCACGCCTGCGTTCGTCACGGATCCAGCCAATCAGCTCCTCGACCTGGCGGTCGTCGGAGACGGATTGAAGAGATTCCGACAGCGGCATCCCACGGTCATAGCAGTGACCCTCGCTGATGAGATCGCGCACCAGCCGCGGGGGCTTCGCGTCCCATTCACTGTCGTGCGGTGGGGTGACCTCGATCCAGACCACATCCCGATAGTGTGACTCTTTGGTCGCGTGCATGGCGAAGATTCGCGTCGTCCACTGCTGGTGGCCGTCGCCTGTGCGTTCGACCATTTCGAGGAGTTGACGTTCGTAGTGCTTGTCCTCGGAGGTCTCCGTTAGTTTCGTCGCGACGACATCCGCGATACCCCCCATCCGGGATGTCAGCTCACCGAATCGGTAGATACCCTCCTCGTCGCACTCAATGCGCGCACTCCTCCCCTCCAGTGGGTACTTGTTGTGCGCCCACTCGTGAAAGAGGCGGTCGGCGGTGAGCAGAGCGCCTTCCTTGCCGTCCAGTTCCACAATTGCCCTGTAGCCACGCGCCATCGCATTACTCCCAGTTCGACGTTGTTAGAAGCAATATGCGGACCAGCATACACCTACCGAATAACCATGGCAGCAACATGAAGAAACGAATCTCGTTCGCTACCCGCACGCAAAACCCGGGCCTCATTGAGGCCGCAGCTGCCACCGCTAGCGGCACGGTTCTCGTGAACGCGGTGCACCCCCTGTTGTTCTCGCGCGCGAGGAGTTAGGCTCGTTGGTATCAGAGAGAGGAATCCATCGTGGCAAACATCCTGATCGTGTCGGCGCACCCGCGCCTTGAAGTGGACTCGGTGGCGAACAAGACCATCGTGGAGGAGCTGTCAAAGCTGCTGCCGAACGCCGAGGTTGATCGTCTCGACGAGCTCTACCCCGACTACGTGATCGACGTGAGCGGCGAGCAGGCCAAGCTGAGGAACGCGGACGTCATCGTGTTGCAGTATCCGCTGTGGTGGTACGGCTGGCCGGCTCTCCTTCAGAAGTGGGTGGAGGACGTGTTCGTCCGCGGCTTCAGCCACGGGTCGACGGGGAACGCGCTGCGCGGTAAGAAGCTCGTGGTCTCCGTCACGACCGGGGCCCCCGAGGCCTACTACGGCGCGGACTCCGTCGACATCAACGCGCTCCTGACCCCCGTGACGGCCACGTGCTCGCTCACCGGGATGGAGTACGTGGGCGCCCTGTGCCTCTACGGCGTCTCGTATGCAAACCGCTCGGACGAGGCGTTGCTCGCCGACATGGTGTCCCGCTCCCGTGACCACGCCGGGCGCGTCGCGGAGCTGGTCGCACATCTCTAAGAGTCCGCGCGCCGGTGCCGGGTGGGCGGGGCGGGCCTCGTCCGTCCCGAGGCCGGGGTGCCGCGCCCGAGAGCGTGTTCGCGCGCGGTGAGCGTTCCTACTTCTTGGCTCGCTTCTTGACGGCGGGCAGCTCCTCCCACATCGAAGTGACCACGTCGCGCAGCGCCTCGCGGTCCTCGGTCTCGACGAGGAGCATCTCCTTCGCGCCTTTGTAGGGGATGGCGCGGGGCGCGCCCGCAAGGAGTCGCTCGGAGGTGGGTGTGATCTTCAGGAGGAAGCGATCGTCGTAGATGCCTCCCACGACCTTGCCCCGGTAGTAGAGGACGTACTCGCCCATCATCTTGCGGTGGGCCACGTCGTCCAGCTCGCCGAGTAGGTCGCGCACGTGCTCCAGGTATTCGTCGGTGGACGCCATGTTTCCCCCTTGTCCTTCCGTGTCGGCGCGCTTGACGGGCTGACTCGAGGCCGCGCGTGCGAGAGCGCCCCGGGCGGGCGTCGGGCGGGCACGCCCACGCCCCGTTGAGTCACAGCGTAGCCGACATGATCTGCGCCCGCGGCCGCTTGACGACTTGCCGAAGCGGCCGCGTGGCCTCGTCCGTGACGCCTGGCCGCGCCCACAATGACCCCCGCGTAGCGCTTTTGTCTCGCCGCGTGTTTCGCCATATGCTTGCACCATCCATCTTTCTCTCGCGATGCCCCTTCGCGAGATTCACAGGCACAGGAGGCGCGCGTGAGCGACGTGGGTTTCGACTCCCAGAAACATGAGCAAACCAGGCAGGATGTCCAGCAGGGGGGGCAGGCCTAGAGTCAGCTTCCACGGCCCTTCAGTCCCTTGCTGATGCCCAGTCCGAGGACGTGTGGGGCAACGAGGTCGGCGTCGCTGCAGCGCGCGAGCAGCTCATTTCCTTCCTCACGCTCGCCCGGAAGGGCTTTGTCAAGGAGAAGGGCGGCTACGAGGACTTTGGTTCCAAGGTGAATCGGGCCGAGGAGGATTTCACGCGGACCGAGGAGGCGGCGGCTGGGCAGTTGGCGTCGGCGGGCGCCGCCATGAGCTCCAACGCGGCGATCGCTAACGCCGCCGCGGGGGCAGGCTCCGCTGGCTCTACCGGCACTGCCCCCTCTGGCGTCCCCAGTGCCGTCGGCGATCAGCCCGAGCTCTGAGGCGAGGAGTAACGACCATGGCACACAGCCCGATGTACCACCGCCTCATGATGTTCGTGAAGGCGGCCGAGAGAAACCTGCAGCTGGAGCAATACGACGACCTGCACAGCCAGGTCATCACTGGCCTGGACGAGGCCTCGGAAAGCTACCGCCACTACCGCGCAAACCAGGGTTTCGAGGGCGAGACCGGCACGGCGATCGATGGTTGGCTGGAGCAGGGAGACCAGCGTCTGGACAGTCGGCGCGACGCCTACCTGCACGGCGCCCAGATGTACACCGAGATGCGTCGCGTGATGATGCATGCGCGTGAGGAGGCTGAGCGTCTGTCCCCGGTGTTGGTGGACGAGGGCTTGGATTCGTTGCGGGACGTGGCCCAGGTGACGATTCCGGTGATGAGGCACTACGGGATCTCCGGGAAGGTGGTCAGCGCCGTGGTCTCCACGGGCGCCGCCGTCTATGACGCGATCGCCGCGCAGGCCAACGCCCAGCGCGAGGCCAACGCCGCCGACATCCTGCAGCGCCTCAACGCCTCCATGCAGGGACTAGCCGACCAGGGGAAGGTCCTCACCGAGCAGCAGCGCAGGATCGATGTAGGCGATTCAAGCACCCCTATTCCTTCTCCGAGTTCAGGTCCTTCGTCCCCGTCGGTTGCTGAGCAGCTGCGTCGCGGTCACAT
>NZ_GL622194.1:2283738-2325496 GCF_000185285.1 Actinomyces sp. oral taxon 180 str. F0310 | reverse complement strand
TACGAGTCTGGCGAGCAAAACCCACGGGACCGCAGTCGTGTCAGTTCTCGCCTCGCCTACATACGGTATGGCTCCCAAGGCCACCGTACTGAGCTATCGAAGTCGGGTAAAGTCCGATCCGGATGCGTTGGGCGAAGATTGCAAGAGTAAGTCAGGAAGCATGATCGCTCAGGTTGCGCTCATCAACCAAGCAGTCAACGACGGTGCCGAGATCATTAGTGTCTCCCAGAGCACGGATGAGGAACTCAAATGGGCGATTGCGCATGCACTTAGCCGCGGAGTTATCGTTGTTGCTGCCGCCGGTAACGAGGGGGAGGATGTCTTTTCCACCCACTCCCTCGACAGGTGGTCCGGTGTCGTGGGCGTCGGAGCGATCACGACCGAGGGCGTTCCCACGGCGTATTCCTCCAAGGGCCAGGGAGTCACCACCGCGGCACTGGGCGGCCCCGTTCTCGCGCGCAACTACGAGAGCGGGCAGAACGAACCCGCCAACGGAACGTCCATGGCCACTCCGATGGTCGCCGGCTTCCTGGCGCTTGCCCGCCAGAAGTGGCCCGACGCCACCGCCAACCAGCTCCTGCAGCTGCTCACCAAGACGGCGCTCAACAACGAGGGCGCGTGGAACCCGTACACGGGATACGGCGTGGCGTCCCTCGGCGCGATGCTCAGCACGGATCCCTCCCAGTACCCCGACGAAAACCCGCTCATGGACAAGGGGGGAGGCCTCGCCCCCTCCCCCACGGCGGAGGAGGTCCGGCTGTACGCGGATGGCTTGGTCAGTCCTTCCGAAATCGAGGAAGACTCCTCCTACGTCTATCGCGGCCTCGACGAGTCGCAGCTGAAGGCCGCCACAAACTCCTACCCCACCCACATCGGGACCAGCCCCCGGTACCACCGCTGAGTGGCGTCCGCGCGGGGGCTTTCGCCCCGGCAACGCCCGCCCGTGTCCCCCGCGCGCCCTCACACGCAGATCCACAGGCACGAAAAGCCTCCCATTCCTCAGACGTCAATATCCATGTCCAAGAAACGGGAGGCAGCTCAGCCAGCCGAGGCCACGTCGCGCGCCGTCAGGAGCGGGCAACCTCGGTGGCGGGGGTCTGCACCAGACTCGACAGCGCGGTGATGAATCGGGCGATCATCGAGCGGTTGCGGCTGTCCTGCATGAGGTTGGGGAGCCCCTTCGTCGAGCAGGTCACCTCGATGACGGTGCCGCCTTCGACGGGGATGAAGCCGACGACGATGCGTTCACCCCACGACATGAGGCCCAGCGGCGTTTCGAACGTGACGACGCGGCCGTTCATGTCCGCACCCGTCAGCGTCGTCGACGGGATCGTCTGGACGGCCGCGGGGGCCGCCTGAAAAAGCTGCTCAAACGGTAGGTTGATCTGGAACGACTGCGTTGTTGTCCGCATGCCCATGGGTGTCTCCTTACGGTTGTGGTGAACGGCGCTCGCGCCTATCCAGCGAGGCTCTGGTTCCGATGACGAAAGGAATTCCTCGCCGACGCCGCCACCCCCTCGGGGCGGTGGCGCGCGTGCGGACCCTTCCAGCCGGTATAGAGAGTATCAGGCTTGTCTCCCAGAACCTATTCCGGTCGCCTGCTTCTCCCAACGAGGGTCCACGAACAGACAGAAGCTCTCAGGGGCGCGGCTCGAAGGGGCTGACCGCGACCGAGGGGATCTCCTGGCACACGCGCAGGGGCAGCTGCAGGGAGGTCGAGGCGCCGCCCCCGTCGGAAGAAACATCGACCATGTCCACGTCGGTCGGCGTGCAGCCCTCGACGCCGTCCACTGCCTCGGCGGTCAGCGTCACGCCGACGCGCCCACCCTCGGCGATCGTGTAGACGTTACCGGGATCCTCCCCGTCACGCACGGCGCTGGGCGCGGTGGTCCCGGCCGAGGAGAAGACGACCGACGGGAATCCCCCGATCCAGCACGCCGGTCCCTCGTTCGTGAACGACAGCTCAACGTATGTCGTCCCCCCGGCCTCCTGGCGGCTCGCGACTGCGGGCTGAAGGTTCGCCAGATCGCAGCGGGCCTCGTCGTCGGTGACGTTCACCTCGGGTGTCTGGGTCCCCTCGCTGCTCGCGCCGCTCTGCGCGGCGGCGTCGCTCTGCGGCGGAGCCTGCGTCGGGGAAGCCGAAGGACCGGGGGTGGTGGCCGATGCCGCGGGATCCGACTGCTGCTGGCCTGCCTTCGGCGAACACGCGCTCGCCCCGAGGGCAAGGGCGGACAGTGCGATGGCGGCAAGGATGCGTCGCGTGTTGATCATGGGCCCATCCTAAGGACCCTGGCACGAGCTTCTCCCCGCCACGCCGAGGAAAGCGCCAGGGGTGACACGACGCGCATCGGCGTGCCCCCGAGGCGGACCCGGCGCAGGCTACCGGGAGATCGGCTCGATATCGACGCCTGCCACGTCCATCTCCTCCAGGGAGACCATCCGGTCCTTCCTGGCGACGTGGAATCCCCACCACACGAGAGCAAACAGGGGCAGGCCAATGTAGGAGGAGGCGACCTCCCACACCTGCCCGTGCAGGACGGCCTCGTAGTTTTGCCCGGCCATGACCACCAGGCACATGACGAACGCGATGATCGGCCCGGCCGGGAAGAACGGGGATCGGTAGGGTAGGTCCTCCAGACGGTTGCCCTGCAGGAGGTAGGCACGCCTGAAACGAATATGACTGACGGCGATGCCCAACCACATGATGATCCCGGAAATGCCGACGATGTTGACCAGCCACGTGTAGGCGTCCTCAAACACGAGCTGCGTGAGGAAGCCGCAGGCCGCCATCACCGTCGTCAGGGCCATCGCGTAGCCGGGGACACCGCCCTTGGTGACGCGCGCGAACAGGGCGGGGGCCTGCCCCTTGAGCGCCATCGAGTGCAGCATGCGCGAGGCCGCGTACAGGCCCGAGTTGCCCGCCGACAGGATCGAGGTGAGGATGACCGCGTTCATGACGGCTGCCGCGGCTCCAATGCCCATGCGCGCGAAGACCAGGGTGAAGGGCGACTGGGCTACATTGTTGGCCGTGTCGTCGGCGGCGCTCAGCAGGCTCGGGTCCGTGTAGGGAAGGAGGGTACCGATGATCGCGATCGCTCCGATGTAGAAGAACATGATGCGCCAGAAAACCGTGCGGATGGAGCGCGGAACATCCCGGCGCGGATTCTCGGACTCCCCCGCCGCGACTCCGACGAGTTCGGTGCCCTGGAAGGAGAACCCGGCGATCATGAAGACCGCGATGATCCCAACGAAGCCGTTGTGGAAGGGGGCATCGCCGGTCGTCCAATTCGACAGGCCCGGCGAGTTCGTTCCCATCACCCCGGCGATCATGAAGACGCCCGAGATCACGAAGACGACGACGATGACCACCTTGACCGCGGCCAGCCAGAACTCCGCCTCGCCGTAGACGCGTGCCGACAGAGCGTTGAGACCGACGACGATGACGAGGAACACGACCGCCCAGATCCACGAGGGAACCTGAGGGAACCAGTAGGCCATGACCAGCCCGGAGGCGACCAGGTCGGCCGCAACCGTGACCGCCCAGTTGAACCAGTAGTTCCACCCCATCGCAAACCCGAAGGACGGGGAGATGAACTTCGTGGCGAAGGTCTGGAACGATCCCGCGACCGGCTGGTGAGCGCTCATCTCCCCCAGAGACTGCATGAGGAGAAGCACCATGAGGCCGATGGCGGCGTAGGCGACGAGCGCACCGCCCGGTCCCGCGTTGGCGACGGTCGCACCGGAGGCCAAGAAGAGACCTGTTCCGATTGCTCCGCCGATCGCAATCATCTGCATGTGGCGCGATGCCAGGCCGCGCTTGAGCTGGGTATCCGTGCGCTGGCGCAGCTCGCTGGCGACGTCATCGGGGGTTGGGGTTGCCATGACTGGGTTCCTCGTCTGTCGGTCGTGAGTCCCATCTTAATGCCCGAGGCATTGCGTCGTCGTTGAGCCTCTCTTTCCTCGGTCTTTAACGAGGCCGTGGCCGCTTTCCTCTCCTCGGTGTCCTCGTTGCGCCCCGCGTGGCCCGGCGGCGCGGCCCGGCTAGACTAATCCCACCCGTGCACACCAGGAGGCCACCATGTCGCAATCCCTCGAAAGCATCTGTTGGATGCTTCTCGCCCTCGTTCTCTCTGCCGCTATCGGCATTGAGCGCCAGATTCGCGGAAAGAGCGCGGGCATTCGCACGCAGGCGATCGTCGGCCTGACGGCTTGCCTCATGATGCTCATCTCCAAGTACGGCTTCTCCGACATCCTCGTTGACGGCATCACGCGGTATGACCCCTCGCGAGTAGCCTCCCAGATCGTCTCGGGAATCGGTTTTCTCGGGGCGGGTATCATTCTCACCAGGCACGGAGCAATCCGAGGGCTGACCACCGCTGCCACCATTTGGGAGACGGCGGCGATTGGCATGGCGTGCGGGGCGGGCTTGTGGTGGCTCGCCATCGCCGGGACTGCGCTGCATTTCCTCGTGATCGCCCTGTTGACGCCGCTCGTACAGTTCATCATCATGCGCACGCACGGACACAAGGTGACGCTGACCGTCCACTACACGCCCGGTCACGGGGTTCTCTCCGCGCTCCTCGGCCAGGTTTCTTCCCTCGGTTGGGCGGTCTCCGCCGTGTCCACCCGCACGTCCTCGAGCGATCGTTCGTCCACGGCACGTTTTACCGCCGCCACGCGCCAGGACCTGTCTCAGTCGTTACTGGTGACGACGTTGGCCGACCTTGATGGGGTTGCCGGTGTGGATGTCACCGAGGAGGAGGACGAGTAGCGCTCTTCGCACGCGCAAAGGGATGAGCCCGCGTCGCCGCGGGCCCATCCTCCTCTATCCTCCTGTCAGCACCTCACGCCTGCGGGCCGAAGGGGTTGTAGGGCTTGTTCGACTGCTGGCCCGGCTGGCCGCCGTACTGGCCCTGACCAGCCTGCGGTGCCTGGAAACCACCCTGACCCTGCGCACCGCCATACTGACCCGGCTGGCCGCCGTACTGGCCCTGACCAGCCTGAGGAGCCTGGAAACCACCCTGCCCCTGCGCACCGCCGTACTGACCCTGACCGGCCTGCGGGGCTTGGAAACCACCCTGACCCGGTCGGCCGCCGTACTGGCCCTGACCAGCCTGGGGCGCCTGGAAACCACCCTGGCCCTGCGCACCACCGTACTGACCCGGCTGGCCGCCGTACTGGCCCTGACCGGCCTGAGGCGCCTGGAAACCACCCTGCTGCTGCGCACCGCCATACTGGCCCTGACCAGCCTGGGGAGCCTGGAAACCACCCTGACCCGGTCGGCCGCCGTACTGGCCCTGACCGGCCTGAGGCGCCTGGAAACCACCCTGACCCTGCTGGTTCGCGGGTGCGGAGGCGAAGGTGCCGCCAAATGCAGTCGGGTTGTTGATCGGCGCGACCTTTCCGTTCTTGAGTTCAAGGAGGAGCAGAACGCCTCCCGCGCCGAGGCCGATCGAGAAGAGGAAGAAGAGAATGCCACCAAAGCCAAGGTCCGCGATGCCGAACACGATCTGCAGGACCCGAATAATGCCGAAGAAGGCGGCGACAATGCCGGTGGCACCGGCAGCAATGAACGCCCACTTCTGGTTGGTGAACCAGTAGGCAACACCGAGGCCGGCGACCGCCAGGAGAAGCACCATGTGGAAGAAGGCATAGCCGCCGATATCAAACAGGGAGACGGAGTAACCGCCGTACGACGCGAACGGCAGAACCATCGAGATGAAGGACAGGACGACCGCGGCGAACATGCCGATCAGCGAGTAGGTGGCGCGCACGGAGCGTCCGCTCACCTTGCCGGTTTCTGCCACGACGGCGGTCTGGAACTGATTGAACGCGGTGCCGGCGGCCGCGCCGAACTGCTGAGCGGCCGCGCCGAACTGCTGTCCCGCGCTGGCCCCCTGCTGGCCACCCTGGGGGCCGTACTGGCCCTGTCCCTGCTGGGGACCGGGGGCATAGCCCCGCTGGCCGCCCTGGGGGCCGTACTGAGCCTGCCCCGGCTGGGAGGCGGGCGCATACCCGGGCTGACCGTACTGGTTCTGTCCGAATCCCTGCTGCGGGCTCCCCTGCTGCGCGTAACCGTTCGCTTGGACGCCCGCGCCGTACTCTTCGGCGGCGATCTCAGCGGCCGTCTTCTCGCGCGTTCCTTCGACGATGGTCCGTTCGAGGTCCTCGTCCGACAGGGTTACTCCCGCCGACTGCGTTGCCTCGCTCGCCGGAGCGTATGGGCCGACCGGCGCCTCGGAAGTCCCATGGGAGACAGTGGTCTGCGCCGCGGGCGGCTCTTCGACGGGGGCGGTCATCTCTTCGACGGGCGCGAACGGGGGTTCCTCCACCGGGGAGGAGGCTTCCTCTGCCAGCCCGAGCGGAGCCTCGTCCGACGGATGCGTCTGCTCGATGGGGGCCGACACCGCTTCTGCGGGTGCCTCGGTGGCCCCGTCGTAGGTCTCGGGCGCTGCCGAGTCCGTGGTCCCCTCAGGAAGAGGATCGGCGGCGTTTCCCTGAGCCGTGGCATCGGGCTGCGCGGCCCAGGAGTCATTGGGGTTGTCGTGAGCCGCCTCGGCCTCGGGCTGCGGGTCGTAGGCTTGTCCGACCTCGGGGCTCTCGGCGAACGGCGCAGGGGCGGCCATCGGAGGCTGCGCGGGCACCACGCCCTGGTCCGCCAGCCACTGGCCGAGGGCGGGGTAGAGAGACGGGTGGGTTGCAACGTAGGGGCGCAGATCCGGGCGCGCGGCCGTAATATCCGCAAGATCCTGGGGCGTCAGCGACGGATTGCTCATGTCGGCAGCGCTGAGCTGCGACGGGTCGATAGTGCTCATCTACATTCCTCTCGCACCCAAAGGCGCACTTCCTGATGACCAACGGTCAATACTATCGCGGCGACTGACCGATAAGTCAAGGCGTTCACAGCGTGAAACGACCGGAGAACAAACAAGACCCGGCCCCTCACGGGACCGGGTCTGTGGTGGTAGCGGGGACAGGATTTGAACCTGCGACCTCCGGGTTATGAGCCCGGCGAGCTACCGAACTGCTCCACCCCGCGTCGGCTCTGTATAGTTTAGCGCCCCGCCGGGAGGGGCACAAACCGAAAGCGGTGATGTACGTCCTAGGCGCAACGGGAGCCGCGGCAGCGGTGGTGTCGGTTTCTCACCTAGTGCGGCGCGCCGCGATCCTCCTCGTCCGTCACGGCGACGGGCGTCCCGCTCGGGGGAGGAAAGGCAGCGGTTGGTACGGCGACGGGCGTCCCGCTCGGGGCAGGAAACTCTTGCCCCGCTCGGGCCCCGGAAGTCGCGCCGACGCCCGCCGCTCCCCCTCTCGGCGCGGGCGTTGGGTGCGGGCCGACGAGAGCGCCCTGCGCGGTGGCACCGCCGAGTGCACCCTCCTTGTCGCCGCGCCGTTCGGGGATCGCCAGGCAGATCGCGCAGGCGACAAGAACCCACCCGAGCACCCAGAAAGCGAGCGAGCGCCAGTAGAAGAAGGCCGACATATTGGCGTAGAGACCGTAGTTGGGAGGTCGGAAAGCAGAGTACCAAGGGGCATTGTCGCAAAAGACGCTGACGGCGGGTCTCACTAGGAGCCTCGCGACCAGGAGGAGTCCGGCGAGGGCGTAGCGGGCTCCCGTCGCGTGCGTCACCGCCACGACCACCGCGAGGATGAGCGCGGCCAGGTCGATGGCATACCACATCCACATGGACCAGTGGGAGATCAGATGGAGATACACGTCCATGCTCACCGAACCCACTGGGAGGAAGCGGGTTACCAGGTAGGTCGACTGGAGGGCCAGCACGATGCCGAGGCTCACGCGGGCGCGCAACGAGGGGGTGTTGTACGCCCGGCGCGCTCCTCCTGAAGCGAGCGTCGGCGCCGCGGTACCGGCGGCTCCGCAGACCACTTGCAGGACGCCACCGCGCGCTCCCTTGCCGGTCGGCCTCGTCCTACGAGCCGCTCTGCGGCTCAGCCGAGGGCGAGGCGCTCGGACTCGGCGAGGAGGTGGGTGTTCCCGCCGCGCCAAGCGCGCTCTGGGCGGCCTCGGCGCGAGAGAGGGCCTCGCGCAGGCGCGTCTGAGCCTGCCCGTACGCCGCCCAGTCGGACTTGCTCATCGCCGCGTCCGCGTCGCGCATCGCCTGCGCAGCGTCGTGGACGGCTTGGGTCAGCTGAGCGCTTGCGTCTGTCGAGGGCGCAGTTGCCCCGGACTGGGTGCCGTCGTCGGGGGACGGGTTCGCAGGCGCGGCCGGGGCCCTCGATGATCCCCCATCGTCAGCGACGAGCTGACGCAGGGACTCTTCGAGTGTCGGCGCGAATCCGACCTTGTCGCCGAAGGCAGTCAGGACCGAGCGAAGAACCGGGTAGGACGCCGATCCTGTGCCCTGGACGTAGACGGGCTGCACGTACAGCAGTCCCCCACCAACCGGCAGCGTCAGGAGGTTTCCGCGAATGACGGTCGAATCCGCCTGGTTGAGTAGATTCAGCTGGGTGGCGATCTTCTCGTCCGAGTCGTACTTGTTCTGGACCTGACCCGGTCCGGGGACGGTCGTGGAGGAGGGCAGCGCGAGGAGACGGAGCTTGCCGTAGCCCTCACGCACCTGGCCGGCAGTGTTTCCCGTCTCGGAGTCGACGGCCAGGAATCCGGCCATGGCTTCGCGGCGTCCCTCCCCGCCGCCACCGGGAACGAAGACTGACGTCAGCGAGAACTCGGCGCTGTCCTGGCCGGGCATCTGCATGGTCAGGTAGTAGGGGGGCTGAAGCGCTGTCGGCGGCGCAACGGGGTTGCCCGCGGCATCCACGCGCTCGGTTGCCTTCGTGGAAGAAGCTCCCCCGTAGGTTGAGGTCTCCTCGGCGAGGCGCCAGCGGTCACCACCCGAGTAGAAGCCTGCGGCATCGGTGACGTGGTAGGTGGCCAGCAGGTTGCGCTGCACCTTGAACATGTCCTCGGGGTAGCGCAGGTGGCTCATGAGGTCACCGGAGATCGCGGACATGGACTCCACGGAGCCGGGGTAGATCTTCTCCCACGTGCGCAGGATCGGATCGGACTCGTCCCACCGGAACAGGCGCACCGACCCGTCGTACGCGTCAACGACGGCCTTGACAGAGTTGCGCATGTAGTTGATCTTGTTTGCCTGGACGTACTGGCCAATCTCGGTGGACTGGGAGTCGACGGTTGCGTCCGAGAGGGCCTCGTGCTGCGCGTAGGGGTAGTTGTTCGTCGTGGTGTAGGCATCCACCACCCACACGAGACGCTTGGGCGTCGAGGCGTCGTCGTCCATGTCGACGACCGCGGGGTAGGCAGACTGCTCGAGGGTGAGGTAGGGGGCCACCTTCGCCACCCGCTGCAAGGGGTCTCGATCGTAGAGGATCTGCGACGCCTCGTTCGTCTGAGAGGAGAAGAAGAGGTCTGTTGACCCGAACTTGATGGAATAGAGGAGCTTGTTCCACACGTTGCCCACCGATGGCCCGCCGTTGCCGGTGAACGTCGTGGACACTTGGCCGCCGACGGCCGTGTCATCCGGATAGTCGAGTTCCTGCGGCTCGGCTCCCTCGGGCGCACCGACGATGGAGTAGTCGGGCGCATTCGGGCTGAAGTAGACCCTCTCCTCATAGTCGCCCATTTCACCGATTGACGGCACCGACTGCTCCCAGTACGAGGGCAGCCCATCGCTGGTCAGCTGGTTGCCGTAGGCGGCGATGGCACCGTACCCGTGTGTGTACACGGTGTGCTGGTTGACCCACGTCTGCTGTTCGGCGGACAGGCCGGAGAGGTTGAGTTCACGAACGGAGATCACGGTGTCGCGACGCTCGCCCCCCACGTTGTAGCGATCGACTTTCATTCCGGAGTTGAAGCCGTAGTACAAGCGCGACTGCTGCAGCTGCTGGACCGTCTTGGTAATGACCTTCGGATCGAGCAGGCGCACCTGCGAGGTCAGCGTCTCGTTGTCGAATTGTCCCGCCGAGGCGGTGGTTGCGGCATCGTAGTTGGTCTGATAGTCGAGGTTCTCCAACCCGTAGGCAGCCAGCGTGGCGTCGATGTTGCGCTGAATGTAGGGTGATTCGAAGCTTCGCTGGTTCGGGCGCACGCGGAACTGCTGGACGAGCGCGGGGTACGCGCCCCCCAGCACGAGGGCGGCGATGACGGTGACGGCCACACCCGTCACGGGCAGCCTCCATGTCCCGCGGAAGGCGGCGACCACGAAGAGGACGGCAACCAGGGCGGACACGGCGGCCAGGATCGAGTAGGCGGGCAGCGTCGCGTTGATGTCGGAGTAGAGGGCCCCGTGGATCGACCCGGAGTCCTGGGTCAGTAGCTCGTAGCGGCCGAGCCAGTAGTGCGCCGCGATGAAGAGCGACAGGCACGCCGCCATGATGCCGCTTTGGAGGCGCGCGTGTTTGGAGGCGTGGGGTCGTGGGGTCAGCCGCATCGTCCCGTAGAGGTAGGACACGACGATGGAGGCAACCAGTCCGATGCTGGTCACCGTCATCAGGAAGGAGACCAGCACCTTGAGGGCGGGCAGCACGAACACGAAGAAGGAGATGTCCAGCCCGAACTGTGGGTCCACCTGGCCAAAGGAGGAGCTGTTGAGGAACTGGAGGAGCGTCTGCCACTCGGTGGCCAGTCGGGCACCGTTCGTAAACCCGAAGAACAGGGCTACCGCCCAAAATGCCACGCGGCGAACGGGTTCGAGGGCCTCCTGATACCCTCGCAGCGCCGCAGACGTCTCGCCGCGCACCGAGGAGGCACGGTGTCGGTAGGCGTAGGCCATCGCACAGTACACCATCGCGGTTGCGGCCAGAAAACCGACCGCGAAGAGGCCGATGTGCGCCCCCCACTGGGTGAGGATGACGCGGGTGGCACTCATCTGGCGGTACCACAGGATCTCCGTCCACACGATGGAGGCCGCGTAGATAATGGCGCCCAGGGCGATAAGAACGACGAGCGTGATCGATGCCGGACCGGGCTTGCGGGGCTTCACGCGCGAGGTGGGCGCGTCACCGTCTCGTCGTGGCCGAGACCCGGGCGAGCGAGGGAACGAAAAGGGGGAGCTCACGGCATTCCTCTCTGTTGTACCGGCAGCTTCACAACAGTGTAGCCGCGGTCAGGGTCTTCTTCGTGTCGGCTGTGTCCGCTCTCCGTGAGATTATGGGGTCATGAGTGTTGAAATGATGCCGAGTGCGCGCCAGGTCGCGCTGGCCAACGTCGTCGTCGACATCGAGAAGGGGGCCGCGCGCGTTGGGTGGGATCACGCGCCTTCCATCTATGCGCTGGTGCCGACGTCCACGCTGTTGGCTGATCCTGGCCTTCCCGCCGACATCGCCGATCAGCTCCGCGCGGGGTGGGACGGCTCCCAGGACCATCTGAGTGCGATCATTCAGGAGGATCTCGCCCAGGACGATATCGAGCAGGTGCTCGCCCACCTGGCGTGGCCGCAGACGGTTCCCGGGGCGGCGATCACCGTGGAGCGCATCGTCGTGCCTCCGGAGGTTGAGGATGAGGCGCCCGAGGATCCCGAGGAGGCCCTCGCCTTCATCTCCGCCCATCCCTCACGCACGGACGTGCGCCTGGCGGTGGGGGTCTTGCGTTCGGGCGAGTCGTGGTGCGCGCTGCGCACCCGCGCATTCGATTCCGATGACAAGGTTGGGCAGGGTTCGGTCCTCGTTCCCGCCCTGGTCGACGCACTGCGCGCGTCACTCGAGCCGGTCGACGAGGACGACTGAGCACTGGGTCCGCGCCTCGCCCGCACCGACAGGTGAGGCCCCGCTTCCGATGCACCCGTCTCTCCTCGGGTGGTCATCGAAGCGCTCGGGACGCTACTGGCAGGTCGGCAGGGTGTCCCCGGAGCCGCTGGCGATCGAGGAGAGCGCGGTAACGGCCTCGTCAAGCGTGGAGACCGAGACGACGTGCAGGCCGTCGGGAACGTGCCCGACCACGTCGGAGCAGTTGTCGGCGGGGGCAAGGAACCACTGGGCTCCGTCGTCGTGGGCACCCCACATCTTCTGTGCGATGCCGCCGATGGCTCCGACTCGCCCGTCGTAGGACATGGTTCCGGTTCCCGCGACAGCGTTGCCCCCCGTCATGTCACCCGGCGTCATGCGATCGATGATCCCCAGAGAGAACATCATGCCCGCGCTGGGCCCACCGATTCCCTCCAGGTTGAAGGCAATGTCCACCGGGAGCGTCGGGGCGACGGACAGGTAGATGCCCAGCTTGGAGCCGGGCTCACCCTGGGAGGCGGCGACGGAATCGAAGGAGATGTCCTGCTGCTCACCATCTCGCTCGATCGTGAGGGTCATGTGTGATCCGGCCGGGACCGTGCGCATGAGCGTAAAGGGCATGGCTGCGCTGGTCACGTCGTGTCGGGTTCCGTCGGGGGTGGTGATCGCGAGCAGGCGGTCTCCCTGGGCAACGACTCCTTCCGCGTGTGACCCGTCGGTGGCCCCCTCGATGGTGACGGTCGCGGGTACTTCCCAGCCGAGGTACTCGAGCGCGGCAACCTGGGAGGTGGTCTGAGAGTTGCGCATCATCGCCTGCTGGGCCTCACTGACCTTCTCGCGCGTGGCATCGGAGGGGTAGACCGCATCATAGTCGAAGATGCGGGAGTGGGGGTCGAAGTATGCGCCGATCAGCTCCGCGAAGCTGAGGCGTTTTCCGGGTCCGCCGGATTCGGAGACGGTCACCATGCGCAGCTGCCCCTGCCCGGGCTTCGCTTTGTCCTTGTAGGATGCCGACTGCGGTTCGTCGAGCTGCACGTCTTGCCCGGTCGTGGGATCGGTTCCCGAGATCTGGATCATCGGCTCTCCGTTGAACGATCCGAGGACGTTGAAGGTCGGTCCGGGGCTATTGACCACGAAGGGGACCGGGATCCAGAAGAGCACGGCAACCATCGCGAGGGTCGCGACGATAGCCGTGACAAGACGCCAGCTGATGAGCGGTGGCTCCCCGGCGGCACCGTCGGTCGGCCTCATCACGTCGTCAGCTGCGTGGGTCATCTCCATGTCAGTCACCGGTTCATTGTGTCCCAGGCGCGACCGCATCGCACGCGCTCCTCCCCCATTCCCCTTTAGCTCTCAGCGTTTTCGCAGGCTTTTGTCAGCCCAAGCGCACGCGCGGCCGCTAGTCTGATGACATGAACGAGAACGACTCCGGCACCCCTTTTGAGGATTTCCTGCGCTCGATCCTGGGCGATGAGGCCGCCGCCGAGGCAGCCCGGGCCCTTGAGGCTCAGGGCTTCGACCCGGCGCAACTGCCACCCGAGTTCTCCAATCCCGAACGCATGCGAGCAGCTCTCGGCCAGTTCCAGTTCCTCATGAACACCACCGCGGGCCCCGTCAACTGGCGTGTCGTGGAGGATAGCGCCAAGCAGACGGCTTACGCGGGCGGGGATCCCGCACCGACGGCGACCGAGGCCGAGGCTGCCCGCCAGGCGATGAGTGTGGCCGATCTGTGGCTTGACGCGGTCACGGAGTTTGCCTCGGGTCCTGTGACGCGCGACGTGTGGACCAGGGTTGCCTGGGTTGAGCACACGATCCCCATGTGGAAGCGGATCTGCGAGCCGATCGCGCTCAATGTCTCTCGCGCGCTCTCCTCGGCTCTCTCGCAGCAGTTCGATCAGGGCGGCCTGGGTGCTATTGACTCCCTGCCCGAGGGCATGGCGGCCATGCTGGGCAAGACCCAGGAAATGATGCCGCGCCTGTCTGCGATGATGTTCTCAGCCCAGATCGCGCGCGCGCTGGCGGCCCTGGCCGGGGAGTCCTTCGGCACCTGTGACACCGGCATCCCTCTGTCCGACGCCTCGCACGCTGTCCTCGTGCCGCACAACATCGCCCAGTTCTGCGAGGGGCTGGATATTCCCTTCGATGAGGTCCGCCAGTTTCTCGCCGTCCGAGAGGCCGCACACAGGCGCCTGTTCGCATCGGTTCCCTGGCTCGAGGGCGACTTGGTGCGCGCCGTTGAGCGCTACGCGTCCCAGATCGCGATCGACACCGACGCCATCACACAGGCGGCTCGTTCCGTCGATCCCTCCGATCCTTCCTCCGTTGAGTCGGCCCTGAGCGGGGGCGTGTTCGCTCTGTCGACGACCCCCGATCAGCGCCGGGCTCTCACGCGCCTGGAGACGATGCTGGCCCTCATCGAGGGGTGGGTCGAGGTGGTGACCGCGCAGGCGACACTGCCCTACCTGCCCCACGCCGACGCACTGCGCGAGATGATGCGCAGGCGGCGCGCCACGGGCGGGCCCGCCGAGGAGGTCCTGGGCTCGCTCATCGGGTTGCAGATGCGCCCGCGGCAGGCACGAGGAGCCGCGTCGATCTTCTCCCTGGTCGAGGCCGACGGGGGGCGAGGAGCGCGAGAAGCACTCTGGTCGCACCCCGACATGGTTCCTTCGGAGACGGAGCTCGCAACCCCGGAGACCTTCCTGACGCTGCGTCAAGCGGCGGCAGCCGAGGACGCCGAGATAGATGCCGCCCTGAATTCGTTGCTGGATGGAACGCTGGGGTGGGCCGACGGCCTTCGCCCCGGAGACGAGGCCACCCCGGACTCGCAGGCGCCAGAGTCCCTTGATGACGCCGGCGACGAGGTGGAAGGCGCGGACGGCGAGACGAAGTAGACCGGTCAGTTATCCACAGACTACTCAAAAGACGAGTTCTCTGAGACAAAACAGATCATGATGGATCCAACAGGTAACAACTGAAGGAGAACATCATGAACCTGTCGCGTTACACCGCCGTCCTGTGGAGGGGGCCCGGCCGCGCCCAAGTCGGCGGCGATCGAAGCCACCACGTCCTCCTGGACAACCTGCACGCGTGCGATCAGCTATGGCTCGCCAATCACACCAATGTCGGCCAGCGCCCGGCTTCGACCACGCCCTCACCGGAACTGCTCGCCGCGCTGTCCGGGTCCGGCCTGCTCGACCACACCGACCGCAGGCCCCGCCTGTCGGTTGACGTTCTCGGCGCGGTACCGGCCACCCTCCTGGCGCTGCGCAGCCTGGTCGATTCCCTCTCCTTCGCGTTGCGCGTCGATGGCACGCTCCTCGTCGACGAGGACTGGGACCGCGTCTTTGGGGGAACCAACACCGGAACGCCACGCGCGCGGGCCGTACGGCGGGAGCTTTCGGACCTCATCTGCCCTTCTCAGCTTCACTACCAGGGTGCCACGGACCTCGCTATCGTTTCCGGCGACCGGGCGATCGACCCCGCCATCCCCTTCGATCTCACCGTTCGGGACATCCCCCACCTCCTCGTCGTTCGAGGGGAGCATTCCTACGAGATCGGCCCCTTCGTCATCCCGGGGCACACCCCCTGCTACCAGTGCGAGGAGCGGGCACGAGCGGAAAATGATCCCTTTCACCTGACGAACCTGCGAGAGCTCATCCGCTGGCCTCTCGGACCGCTCAGCCTGCTTGCACACTTCGCGGCCGCGGCATGCGTGGCTGGCCTCGTCCGCGACTTCGCGTCGGGAGCACTCAGCGTCGAGGCGTGCTCGCGGGTGACGACAATCGACGAGGAGGGACACACCACCGTCGAGCGGGTGGCTCCGTCACGGGAGTGCGCGTGCGGCATTGACACACTGGCCCTCTAGGCGCGGCTCACGCCCCCTCGTCGACGATGACTTCCTCACCGCGTACGAGGGCGAGGACCGGCGCGGCAAAGCGCTGCACCTTGACATCGCCGATCCCCCGAATCACGCGCAGCTGAGTGGTTGTCTTGGGCATGGCGACGGCTATATCTCGCAGCGTCTGGTCGGTAAAGACGGCAAAAGGCGGCACCCCGGCCTGTCGGGACACCTCGAGGCGCCACGCCCTGAGGCGCCCAAAGAGCTCGACGGCCTGCGGCGACGCCTCCTCCTCGAATGCCCGGTTGAGGGCGCGACTGGAGGAACGAGGCTTTCTCTTGGGCGCTCCGACGCCGTCAGCCTCGGGCCAGATGCCGTCGAGCAGGCGGCTGCGCTTGCGTCGCCCGCGCCCATCCGTTCCCCGCGAGCGCGCCCACGAGAGGGAGAGCAGATCCCGGGCGCGGGTGACGGCCACGTAGAGGAGCCGCCTCTCCTCCTCGCGTGCCTGCTGGGTCTTTGCGTAGGAGATGGGCAGGAGTCCTTCGGCGACACCAACGAGGAAGACGGCGTCCCATTCAAGTCCTTTCGCGGCGTGAATGGTTGCCAGCTCCACTCCCGACTTGTCGGGTTCGACCTGATAGGCGATCCTCTCGTCGAGTTCGCTGACGAAGTCGGCCAGGCTCGTCGCCCGAGAGTCATCGGCCCACCCAACGATGGCATTCATGTTGGACCAGCGTTCGGATCCCGCCTGTCCCGAGGGAGCCTCGGGCGCCCAGCCGACCCCGGAGAGAACGTCCCGCACGAGATCTGCGAGCGCCCCCTCCTCGCGTGCGGCTGCAACCGCGCGCAAGCGAGCGATGGCGGTGCGCACATCGTCGCGCGCGAAGAAGGGTTTTCCTGCGGCCACGGCGACGGGAATCCGCCGCGCACCCAGGGCCTCTTCGAAGGCTTGGGATTGGCCGTTGGTGCGCATCAACACGGCGATCGAGTGGGGGGCCATGCCGCCGGCTATCAGCTCGGCGATCTGGTCGGCGACGCCCTCGGCCTCCGCACGGTCATCCTCGTAGGTGCGGTAGGCAACCCGCGCGCCGCCATCGCGCTGGCTGGACAGACGAACAGTTCCCTCTCGGTGTTGGGACCGTTCGAGGACGTCATTGGCCAGGGAAACGATCTGCGGGGTCGACCGATAGTCTCGCGTGAGCTGGGCGATGCGCGCGCCCGGATGCTTACGCCCAAATCCGGTCAGGTACTGCGGCGAGGCTCCCGTGAAGGAGTAGATGGTCTGCGCGACGTCGCCGACGACGCAGACATCGTGGCGTCCCCCGAGCCACAGGTCCAGAAGCCGAGCCTGCAGGAGGTTGACATCCTGAAACTCGTCGACGACGAAGGATCGATACTGTTTGCGCACGACGGCGGCCACATCGGCTCTTTCCTGAAGCATGCCGCACAGGTAGATGAGGATGTCCTCGAAGTCGATGACGCCCCGCTCGGCCTTTGCATCCTCGTAGACGTCCAGCAGCCGCGCCATGTCGGAGGCGTCGAGTCCGGCGGGAACTTCCCGCCCGAGGCGCCCCACGCGCGCGGCGTAGTGCGCCGCGTCGACCATCGTGACCTTCGCCCACTCGACCTCGGCGGCGATGTCACGCACGTTTGTTCGATCGATGGCGATGCCGAGCCGTGCAGCGGAGGCGGCCACGAGGGATGCCTTGTGTGGAATCACGTCCGGGAGCGGCCCCCCGACGACGGTCGGCCAGAAGTGCCGCAGCTGGCGCAGGGCGGCGGAGTGGAACGTCCGCGCCTGCGCCTTGGGAACGCCCAGCTGGGCCAGACGATGCCGCATTTCGAAGGCGGCACGCTGAGTGAAAGTGACGGCCAAGACGTTCGACGGGTCGACCGCCCCAACCGCGGCACCGTAGGCGATCCGGTACGTGATCGCGCGGGTCTTTCCCGTTCCGGCTCCGGCGAGGACCGCGAGGGGCCCGGCAACCTGGGTCGCGACGGCACGCTGGTCGGGATCCAGGGCGTCAAGTAGTTCCTCGGGGATCATGCTCTCATTGTCCCATTAGCCTCTATCGGGTGCGTCCCGCGTGCCCGGGCCTTCCGGCAGGTCGCCCCCGTACCACTGGGCGAGCATCGCGTACGCGATCGACGAGCGTCCCGGGGCGCTCACGTCGCCGCCTTCCAGGGCCTGGGCGAGCTGACCGCGGCTGAAGAAGCGCGCCCACTCAATCTCTACGCCGTCGGCGATCGGGGTGGGAGCCTCCTCGGCTGTGCGCGCCCGGTATCCCATCATCTGCGAGCGTCCGAACGGCCACGGCTGGGTTGCCACGTAGGACACGTCTTCGATGGCGACGCCGACTTCTTCGCTCACCTCGCGCGCGACCGCGACATCCGGAGATTCCCCAGCCTCAACATAGCCGGCGATGAGCGACACGAAACCGGGTTTCCACAGCGCGTTGTGAGCCAGGAGGACGCGGTCACGGCGGTCTTGCACGAGGACGATCACTGCGGGGTCCTGTCGCGGATACTCCAGTCGATCGCAGGAGTCGCATCGCGCGGCCCATCCGCCGGTCACCAGCTGCACCGGCGCCCCACAGCACGGGCAGAAGCGGTAGTTGGCATGCCAGCCCGCGAGCGCGAGCGCGCTCAGCGCCAGGGCCGCGTCGTCCCCGTCAAGTTGCCACCCGACCGCGCGCAGGTGCTCCCAGCGGCCCCGAACCTCGTCCCGGGTCGTCTCGATCGCGACGACGGAGCGTCCGCGCGCGACCCCGATAAACGAGGCCGTCGCTCCCTCAGCAGCACGCGTGGCTTCATCCCCGGTCAGGCGCAGCAGGATCGGGGCGTTCGAGGAGGAAGCCTCGGCCTCGTCAAGGAGGACAAAGCCGGCGCCGTCCACGACGATGACATCGGCCTCACCGGCGCGCACCAGGGCAACGGGAGCCACGGATTCACGCAGAGCGACGGCCGGGTCGACGTGACCGCGGACGAGAGGTAGATCAAGACTCATGTCTCCACGGTAACGCGGTGAGCTACCCTAGGCACTATGACAAATTCTCCCCTGCGCGCCGATGGCCGCACCCCGTCCCAGCTTCGTCCCGTTTCCCTGACCCGCGGCTGGTCGGGAACCGGGGAGGGCAGCGTTCTCGTTGAGTTTGGCAACACCCGGGTCCTGTGCGTTGCTTCCTTCACCGAGGGGGTTCCGCGCTGGAAGCGGGACTCGGGTGAAGGCTGGGTGACCGCCGAGTACTCGATGCTCCCGCGCGCAACCGAGCAGCGCTCCTCCCGAGAGTCCGTCAAGGGTAAGGTGGGCGGCCGCACTCAGGAGATCTCGCGCCTCATCGGTCGTTCCCTGCGCGGCATCGTCGACGTGTCCGCCCTGGGCGAGAATACGATCGTCCTGGACTGTGATGTCCTGCGCGCCGATGGCGGCACCCGCACAGCATCCGTCACCGGCGCCTACGTCGCCCTTGCCGACGCGATCGCGTGGGCGAAGGAACGCGGAATCCTCACGCCCTCAGCGCGGGTCCTGACGGACTCGGTCTCGGCCGTGTCCGTGGGGATCATCGACGGCACGGCCATGGCGGACTTGCCCTACGTCGAAGACGTGCGGGCGCAGACGGATATGAATGTCGTCCAGACCGGCGACGGGCGCTTCATCGAGGTGCAGGGCACGGCCGAGCATGCACCCTTCAGCCGCGAGGAGCTCTCCGAGCTGCTGGATCTGGCAACGGCGGGCAACGCGCAGCTGGCGCGAGCACAAAAGCTCGCGCTTGAGGCTCCCCTGATGGAACGCGTCGAGGTGACTCCGTGAGCGCACGCCTGGTCTTCGCCACCTCAAACGCGCATAAGATCTTTGAACTCGAAGCGATTCTCGCCGATGCGTGGCGAGGTTTTGAAGCCGGATGCATTGCGCCAATGAGTGCCTTTGACGTCCCCTCCCCCGTGGAGGATGGGGTGACATTCGAAGAGAACTCCCTCATCAAGGCGCGAGCCCTGGCGCGCGCCACCGGCCTGGCAGCGATCGCGGACGACTCCGGTATCACGGTGGACGTTCTGGGCGGCGCTCCCGGGATCTTTTCCGCGCGATGGTCGGGCCGACACGGAGACGACGCCGCCAACCTGTCTCTGCTCCTCGACCAGCTCAGTGACGTGCCCGACCCTCATCGCGGGGCAGCCTTCGTATCCGCGGCTGTCCTGGTGACGCCGGGCGGCGAGGAAGTCGTTCGCCGAGGCGAGGTGCGCGGTACGCTCACGCGCGAACCTATCGGGCAGGGCGGCTTCGGCTACGACCCGATTTTCATTCCCGACGGCTATCGGGTGACCACCGCGCAGATGAGTCCGCAGGAGAAGAACGCAATCAGCCACCGCGGCATCGCGTTCCGCGCCCTCATGCCCGCCATCGTGGACTATCTGCGCGGCTGAGGCCACCCCTGGCTCGTATGCAACCGTGCCGGGCACCCGCGGGTGTCCGGCACTCTTGTTGCGCTCGCGTTCACATCATCAGCGGGCCACGAGGTTACCGATGATGGGACGGTCCATCGAGAACTGCAGAGGGTTGCGTTGTTGACGTCCTCTGCGCTGATGGACGAGACGCTGAAGGAGTGATGCGATGAAACGGGACATTGTGTGCTCCTCTTTGAGTACGTGCGATGGATCTATCACAGCACCGCACCTCCATGATGAGCGTTCTTCCGCGACTTTTCCATCGATTCTCGCTTACACCTCCATGAAGCTGGCCTTACAGACCTTTCCTTGGTGAGCCTTGACAGATCCTTGACCCGCGCCAGGATGCCGCAGGCACGCATTCGGGGGCTGGGCCCCGCCCAACCCCCGAGTTGCGCCTGGCGCCGTTCAGCGCGCGCGTGCGGGACGCAGTCGGCGGGGCATGTAGCGGCGCACGTCAAAGAAGCGGAGGACCTGCATGATGCGGCGGGCGAGACGATCGCGCACACGCCAGATCATCGTGGCGCCGACGCTGATGAAGATGGCGTTCGTCAGGAAGGACGGCCACGCGCCGGTGGACGCGCATGCGATCGCCAGGAACACGCAGCTGGAGACGTTGAGGGAGTGGTAGCGCAGCGAATCGGGCGCAAAGCGCTTGGAGGACACCAGGTAGTAGGCGGCGATCGAGGCTGCCGCGCCCACCCATCCGAGGATCGTGATTGCAAGAGAGAAGATGGTCATGACATGTATAGTGCACCCTCCACTGGTCAAGCACAATTGAATGGTTCTATAGTTATCTTACAGTTTGCCTTAATCAAGGAGTTCGCATGGACATCGATCCTCGCCGACTGCCCTTCCTCCTGTCCGTCGCCCGCGAAGGCGGCATCGTTGCCGCCGCCGACATCCTCATGGTGTCCCCCTCGGCAGTGTCCCAGCAAATCCAGAAGTTGGAAGAAGAAGTCGGCCTCAAGCTCGTCGAACGCACGACGTCCGGAGCGGTGCTCACCCCCGCGGGAAACATCGTCGCCGATGCCGGCGAACGTATCAACGCCGACATCGCCGAGGCGCTCAAGGCCCTGCGCCCCCTGACCGGTCAGGTCACCGGAACCGTCACCCTTGGGGCCTTTCTCACAATCTGCCGCTCAACCCTCATCCCTGCCCTACCGGATCTGACGGAGGCTCTTCCCGGCATCGACCTGCGCATCGAGGAAACCGAGGAAACCCCCGGCATGGCCTCCCTGCGCACCGGCCGCTACGACATCCTCGTCATCGAAAGAGACGAGAACCCTGGCCTGGCTCCGCGCGGATACACGGACGTGCCCTTCATCGACGAGCCCTGGGTCCTCGTCACCCCCGACTCCGCGCCCCCCATCGGATCGATCGAAGACCTCGCCGACCTGACCTGGCTGCGGGTCAGTCCGGGAAGCAGCGGCGACCACGTCATGCGCCGCATCACCAAGGCCTTCCCCTCCACGACGTGGGCCCCCCATCTCTACACCACCTACGAGGCCGCCCGTTCCTTGGTGCGCGCCCGCACCGGATCCACGATCCTGCCCGCGATGGCCTTGGCCGGCGCCCACACCGACGGCATGCGCGTGACCCCGCTCCCCTCCCTCGGCACCCGCAAGATCCTCCTGCGACACAAGAACCACGGCTGGTCAGAGGCGGGCGGCCCGGCCCGCGTGACCGCCTACCTCGCCGAGTGGCAGCGGCATAACGCCTACTCCACCCACGCCGACTAGCGGCTCCGGCGTCTCCTCCTCGCTCAGAGTGACACCTGCAAGCCCGCAGCCGCGAACCCCAGGGGCCCATCCCACGTCTGCCGGATCTCCGCCGCCACCCGCTCGCGGGGGGTCCAGGGCTGTATGTGGGTGGCGAGCATCCGCTTGACGCCTGCCCGCCTCGCGACCTCGCCCGCCCGACGGCCGTCCATGTGCATGTCAGGCTCGGTCTCATCGGAGGTGAAGCCCACCTCACTCAGCAGCAGATCCACGCCGCGGGCGCCCTCAATGATCGATTCGCACAGGTCGGTATCGCCGGTGTAGAACAGAGCCACCGTGCGCGACGGATCCTCCTCCGAAGGCCCCTCGATGCGCAGGCCGAAAGCCTCAACCGGATGCAGCGCGCGATACGGGCGCACGGTCAGGGGCCCCACCTCGTAGGCGTGATCAAGGCGAAGCTGAGTGAATGCAAACTCGCACTCGTATCGCTCAGGCTCCGCCGCGCCCTCGATCTGCCTGACGCGCGAAAGTGTCTGCGCGGGCCCGAGCAGCGACAGCGGCGGGCAGGAGGAACCCGGCCCCCACTTGCGATACACCTGCAGGGAAATGATGTCGCCCATGTGGTCCGCGTGACAGTGAGACAGAGCCAGCGCGTCCAGGTCCCGGGGACACACGTGCCTCCACAGAGCACCGAAAGCGCCCGGGCCGATGTCACACACGAGCGAGAACGTCCGCTCCTGCCCCGAGGCCCGATCACGTCCGCGTGCTTGAATCAGGTAGGAGGATGCGGGCGATTCCGGACCCGACATGGAGCCGGTCGCACCGATGACGGTGAGCTTCACGCGATCCCTCCACCGGTGCGCACGCGCCCGACTGATCCGACCTCGGGTCCAAGGAACCGCCTGGCCAGCAGCGGGAAGGCGTCCGAGGCGCCGGTCGCCAGGAACTGATGCTCGGGCCGAGCTCCCTCTGACCACGGGTCGTGCAGGAGAGCGCGGTCCACCAGCTCGTTGTAGGTCATGTTTGCCGTGGCCTCCGAGGACGTCACAAGGGTCACGCCATCGCCCATGACGCGACTGATGACCCCAGTGAGCAGCGGGTAGTGAGTGCATCCAAGGATGAGCGTGTCAACGCCCGCTGCCTTGAGCGGGGTCAGGTACTCGGTAGCCACCGCCTCGATCTCGTCGCCGGTCGTCACCCCGGCCTCGACAAAGTCAACAAACGCCGGGCACGCCTGCTGGGTAACCCGCAGCCCCGGGACCGCGGCGAGGGCACGCAGGTAGGCCTCCGACTGGATCGTTGCCTTCGTTCCGATGACGCCGACGTGGCGGTTGCGGGTTGCGCTCACGCTCTGTCGGGCCGCGGGAGTAATGACCTCGATGACGGGTATTCCCGCGTCGATCCAGTAGCGTTCGCGAGCATCCGCGAGCGCTGCGGCCGTGGCCGTGTTGCAGGCGATGACGAGGGCTTTGACGCCGCGAGAGGCCAGCTCATCAAGGGCGGAGAGCGTCAGCGAGCGCACCTGTGCGATCGCGCGCGAACCGTAGGGCGTGTGCTCGGTGTCACCCAGGTAAATGATCTCCTCGTCGGGAAGCTTGTCGATGACGGCACGCGCGACGGTGAGACCACCCAGACCCGAGTCGAAGATTCCAATCGGGGCGTTGTTCATGGTTTGACCTTATGCGTTAGCGCGGATTATTCACAGCTTCCAGGAGGGAGTCCTGCCACCATGTTACGAGCATATAGATGGCGGCGACAACCTGCGCGTGTTCCCCTGTCGGCTCACTCGCGGCCAGCCTCTCAACGCGCCGCGCATCCGATTGATCGGCCAGCCCCAGCTCGCCGGCCAGCCCCAAGCGAATGTCGTTGAGCGCGCCGAGCCAGGACCAGACCGCCTCGGGGCGCACGATCAGCGTGTCGGCGCCCCCATGAACGATACTGTCGAGGTCCGCGATGATGGAGCGTAGGCGCGCCGACTTCTCGGCCCGAAGCAGATCCTCCGTCAACGCGCGCATGCGGGCCGCATCCTCGCAGTCCGCACTCATGGGAGGAAGGAGCATCCCCAGGCTCCGCTCGCGCGGGGCTTCCCTGCGCAGTTCGGTCTCGGTGAGCGCGCTGAGTACCGAGGGCGTCACGGCGCACTCGCCCGGATCGTCAAGGACGACGAGGACCTCGCTGGCCAGCTGGCGCAGGAGGAGAGCCTCGCCGCTGCTCATCGACGAGGCGTAGCCGCCATCTCGAGGAGCGAAGCCCTCCATGCGCCTATCCCTTGTCCTCTTCGAGGGTGGCTCGAAGCCCGTAGGAGTGCATCGCCATGACGTCGGCCTCGATGCGCTCGCGCACCCCCGTCGAGACGGTTGCCCGTCCGCGAGTGTGTACCCTCATCATGAGTTCTTCCGCGCGCGCCGTTGAGTATCCGAAGTACTCGCGGAAGACCGCGGTCACGTAGGTCATCAGGTTCACCGGGTCGTCCCACACGACAGCGCGCCAGCGCGGCACGGCGGAAGCCGCCTCGTGCGCGCGCGGTGCCGGCTGCAGGATTGTTGTCATACGCCAACCCTAGGGTGAATCGGGTGTCCATGGAAGCGCATTCGCGCCCCCGGTGACACGCTTCTCACGGTAGACTCACACTATGCCTGCATCGACATCCACATCTTTCCTCACCGACATGTATGAGCTCACGATGCTCGACGCCGCCCTGAAGGACGGGACCGCGCATCGGCGCTGCACCTTCGAACTCTTCGGGCGCCGCCTGCCCGCGACGCGACGCTTCGGCGTCGTGGCGGGAACGGGACGCATCCTCGAAGCACTGGAACGCTTCGAGTTCGACGGCGAACAAATCGAGTGGCTTTCCAGCCGAGGGATCATCTCCGAGGAGGCCGCCTCCTTCCTGGCCACGTGGCGCTTCACGGGCGACATGTGGGGCTACGCCGAGGGAGAGTGCTACTTCCCCGGGTCTCCCCTGCTCACCGTCGAGGGGAGCTTTGCCGACTGCACCCTGCTCGAAACCCTCCTGCTGTCCATTCTCAACCACGACTGCGCGGTTGCTTCGGCAGCGTCGCGCATGACGATCGCAGCTCACGGACGCCCCTGCATGGACATGGGCGCACGCCGGGCTCACGAGCGAGCCGCCGTGTCCGCGGCACGCGCCGCCATCATCGGTGGCTTCCAGGGCACCTCCGATCTGGAGGCCGCCAAGCGCTACGGGATCCGCGCGATCGGAACCGCCGCCCACGCCTTCACCCTGTTGCACGACAGCGAGCGCGACGCCTTCGATTCGCAGGTGGCGTCCCTGGGAGCGGGCACGACTCTGCTCGTCGACACCTACGACATCGCCCAGGGAGTTGTCAACGCCGTTGAAGCGGCGCGCGCCGCGGGTGGCGAGCTGGGGGCCGTGCGCCTGGATTCCGGCGATCTCGTTGCTCAGGCCTTCAAGGTGCGCGGGCAGCTGGACGCGATGGGAGCAACCTCCACGAAGATCACGGTCACCTCCGACCTTGACGAGTATGCGATCGCAGCGCTGGGCGCGGCCCCCGTCGATTCCTACGGCGTGGGGACCAGGCTCGTGACGGGGTCCGGAGTCCCGACGGCCGCGCTGGTCTACAAGGTTGTGTCGCGCGAGGACGCCTCCGGAGCTATCGTTCCGGTCGCCAAGAAGTCCGAGTCGAAGTCGACGGTCGGCGGCCGCAAGGTGGCCGGGCGCGTGATGGGCGACGACGGCTATGCCTCCGAGGAGCTCCTCCTCGTCGGCACCTCCATGGAGGAGGGGCAGAAGCTGCTTGCTGAGCGCGGAGCTCGCCCCCTGCAGGTCCCGCTCGTGCGCCAGGGCGTCATCGATTCGACCGCTTGGAGTCCCGACGCTCTCACCCGCGCCCAGGAGCACCATCTTCGTGCCCGCAACGAGCTTCCCTACCAGGCGTGGCGGCTGTCCGAGGGAGAGGTGGCGATCCCGACCCGCTACGAGGCGATCGCCTAGGCCGGGCGCCGGGGGCGCAATCTCAGTGCCGCCCGACGAACCACTCGCGCAGCAGAGCGATGCGCGCCTCAATCTGCTCGGTCGTCGCCTGGGCGACTTCGGGACCGCCACAGCGCGAGCGCAGCCGCGAGTGGATGGTCGCGTGGGTGTCTCCCGAGCGGCGTGACCAGGTCGAGACGAGGTGCTGAAGTTCCTTGCGCTTGGCCGCGCGCAGCTTGTGGGCGGGAATTCCCGCGTTGTCCTCGCGCATCTTGCGCGCGCTTCGGCTCTTTCGCTGGGCGGCAACCTGGTCGGCCTGGCGTGCGCGTAGCAGCGTCGTCACCTGGTCGGCGTCGAGGAGGCCGGGGATGCCGAGATACTCCTGCTCCTCTTCGGAGCCAACCTCGGCCCCCGCACCCCACGCTGCGCCGTCGAAGAGGACGCCGTCGAATTCGGCGTCGGCTCCGAGGACCTCGAACTGCGACAGCAGGTCGGAGGAGGCTTTCTCCTCGCGGTTGGCAGCCGCCACCATCGCGTCCTCGGGGTTCCACATGGCGTCTTCGTCATCGCCGCGCTTGGGCCGGTCCAGCGCGTGATCGCGTTCGACCTCCATGTCTCCGGCGAGGGAGAGCAGGGGGAGGACGGAAGGGATGAAGACAGTGGCCGTCTCTCCCCTCTTGCGGGCGCGCACGAAGCGTCCGATGGCCTGGGCGAAGAACAGCGGAGTCGACGCGTTCGTGGCGTACACTCCGACGCAGAGCCTCGGCACATCGACGCCCTCGGAGACCATGCGCACGGCAACCATCCACTTGTCGGTGGAGGCGGAAAACTCAGAGATGCGATCAGAGGCATCCGCATCGTCGGACAGGACAATCGTCGGTGCCTTTCCGGTGATGAGACGCAGATGGCGGGCGTAGGCTCGCGCTTGTTCCTGGTTGGATGCGATGACGAGTCCGCCGGCGTCGGGAACGGCGCGGCGCACCTCCTCCAGGCGCAGGTCTGCCGCACGCAGGACCGCGGGAATCCACTCGCCCTTGGGGTCGAGGGCGGTACGCCAGGCCTGCTTCATCATGTCCTTTGTGAGGGGTTCGCCCAGGCGCGCGCTCACCTCGTCACCGGCGTTGGTGCGCCAGGCCATCTGCCCCGAGTAGGACATGAAGAGAACGGGGCGCACGACGGCGTCCTTGAGCGCGTCGCCGTATCCGTAGGTGTAGTCGGCGCGGGAACGCCGGATACCTTCGTCGTCTTCCGCGTAGGTGACGAAGGGAATTGGGGAAGTATCGGAGCGGAAGGGTGTTCCCGTCAGGGCGAGTCGGCGCGTGGCCTCGGCGAAGGCTTCGCGCACGCCATCGCCCCACGACAGGGAGTCTCCCGCGTGGTGGATCTCGTCGAGAATGACGAGGGTGCGATAGGCGCGGGTGCGGGCGGAGTGGACAGCGGGGTTGGACCCCACCTGCGCGTAGGTGACGGCAACCCCGTCGAAGTGCGATCCGGCGACGCCCTGCGAGTTCGTAAAGTCGGGGTCGATGTGGATCCCGAAACGCGCGGCGTTGGAGGCCCACTGGCCTTTGAGGTGCTCCGTGGGGCACACGACCGTGAGCTTGTCGACGATGCCGCGGGCAATCAGTTCGGTGGCGAGCGTCAACGCGAAGGTGGTTTTTCCGGCTCCGGGCGTCGCGACCGCCAGAAAGTCGCGCGGCGCACAGCTCATGTAGCGTTCGAGGGCGTCGGCCTGCCAGGCACGCAGCCGACCAACCGGTGCGCGCCGGGTCGTCTCGCTCACTTGTCGGAGCCCTTTCCGCCGTCGGAGAACGGCCAGTTGCGCCCGTTCTTGCCCATCGAATCGCGCAGTTCCTTGCAGGTGGGGCACACGGGGTACTGGGAGGCGTCGCGGGTAGGAATCCATACCTTGCCGCACAGGGCGACCACGGGCTGCCCCGTCACCATCGAGGAGTTGGCCTTGTCCTTGCGAACAAAGTGGGCGAAACGATCGCCGTCGCCGCCGGTGCGTTCCCGCCTGGTCTCGGTGCGCTCCAGTAGCCCGGTCGAGGATGCTGTGGAGGGCGCGGAGGGGCCGGTGGGTTCGTCGAGGGCATTACGCATGCACTCATTGTACGTCCCGCCGACGACGCCGAGGCAGTGATGCCGTGCGCCGGGAGCTAAACCCGGCAATGAGGCTGGCCTCGGCTTCGCAAGCGAAGCCGAGGCCAGGGGTCGTGGGCCGCGTGTTACAGGTGCTCCTTGGCCCACACCTCCTTGTAGAAGTCCGCTAGCTCAAGCTTGGAGGCGGCCGCCTCATCGAGGAGGACCGTCACATCCGGGTGGTGCTGCAGGATGGAGGCGGGCCAGCGCTGGGTGACGCCGCCCTCGACCATGGCCTTGACCGCGTCCGCCTTGCCTTCGCCGGTGGCGATGAAGATGTGCGCGCGCGAATCCATGATGGTTCCCAGGCCCTGGGTGACGCAGTGGGTTGGCACGGCGTCGATGTTGCCGTCGAAGAAGCGGGCGTTGTCGCGACGGGTCTGCTCGGTGAGGACACCCACGTGCGTGCGCGACGCGAGGGTCCCGCCGGGCTCGTTGAAGCCGATGTGGCCGTCCGAGCCGATTCCGAGGACCTGGATGTCGATGCCTCCGTCTGCCTTGATGGCCGCGTCGTAGGCTGCGGCGCCGGCCTCGAGGTCGTCACACCAGCCGTCGGGGCCGTGCGCGGCACCCTCGGGCATGTCGACGAGGTCAACGAGGTTGCGGTGGATGAAGTTCGCATACCCCTCGTAGTGATCGCGGGGCAGCCCGACGTATTCGTCGAGGTTGTAAGAGCGAACCTGGGCAAAGGAGATCTGACCGGCCTGGTAGCGGCGCACAAGCTCAGCGTAGAGCTTGAGAGGCGAGGACCCGGTGGCCAGGCCGAGCACAAAGTTCGGCTTGGCGCGGTACACCTCGAGGATGCGGTCTGCTGCCAGTGACGCGATCTGATCTTCGTCGTTGAAAATTCCAATTCTCATGTGGTTAACCTTACACCATGATCATCGATTTGTCAGACGAATCGATGAACAGTCGTTCTCTCTGTTCCACTCAGCGAAGCGCGGCGACGACGCGCTCGACCTCTTCCTGGTCCGTTCCGCACGCCCCGGGCGCCCGCATGTGCACCTCGCGAGCGCGCGAGGCGGCCACAACGTCGGCGACGTTGTGGGCGCGAAGCCCACCGGAGACCAAGATGATGATGTCTTCCCCTCCTCGAGCCACGAGGCGAGCGAGTGCCTCGGGCCTGGCCACCGCAGGGTCTCCCCCGGTGGTGAGAACCCGGTCATAGCCCAGCTCCATGAGGACATCGAGCCCGCGATCGAGATCCTCCACCTGGTCGAAGGCGCGGTGGAAGGTGAGCGGAGCCTCCCCCGCCTCGTCACGCAGACGAGCCGACGCGTCGACATTGATCCGGCCTCCCGGCTCGAGCACACCCACGACGAAGCCGAGGGGAACCGTGGCTCCCCTGCCCACGGAGGCGAGCTGGGCGATGTCGGAGGCGATCCGATCGACTTCTTCGCGCGAGTGCACGAAGTCTCCGGGGCGAGGCCGCACGAGCACCTGGACGCCGCCAGCGGGAGCAACCTCAAGGGCCGCCGCGACCTCGTCGAAAGCCGGGGTTAGGCCGCCGCAGGACAGGTCCCGACAGACTTCCACGCGGTCCGCTCCGCCGTCGCGTGCCCGGCGAACCCCCAGGGCATCTTCGACGCAAATTTCAACAACCGTCACGGCTTCCACCTTTCGTAGCAGCTGGATCCGCCGACGCGGGCCGCCAGGATCGCCGCGCCCCAGCGTCCGCCGGCCCCGCCCAGGGAAGCCCGCACGATCTCGGGGGCGTCGCGGAAGGTGAGCATCGACGCGAACTCCTCGCGCAGGGGGGCCAGCAGGTGTTCGCCGGCGTGGGACAGTCCGCCGCCGATGATGATGCGCTCGACATCGACGGTGAGCGTCATGTGGGTCAGCGACAGGGCAAGCGCACGCACGGCGGTCCCCCACACCTCGCTCGCCACGGGGTCCCGACCAATCCCGTCCTCGACGGCCTTGGCGCCGACGTCGCGGCCTGTTGCCTGCTCGTAACGGCGCGCGATTCCCTTGGCGGAGGCGTAGACCTCCAGGCATCCACGCGAGCCGCAGCGACAGGGCTCTCCTCCGGGGAAGACCGGGGCGTGCCCGACCTCCCCCGCGCTGAAGGTTGCCCCGCTCCACAGGCCATCTTTGAGCATGAGCGCCACGGAGATGCCCGTCCCAATCGGCATCATCAGGAAGGATGAGGCTCCGCGTCCCGCGCCGAGCAGCCCCTCGGCCAGGCCGGCGGCTCGCCCGTCGTGCATGAGGGCGGCGGGCACCCCCGTCGCCTCCTCGACCGCGCGCGCGAGTTGCACTCCGCGCAGCTCAAGGTTCGCGGCGTAGACAACGGTTCCGCTCTCCTCGTCCACGAGGCCGGGGCAGATAAGCCCGAAACCCACCAGGCCCGGATGACCGTGGGCGAGACGCTGGCCAATCGCCCCCACCTGGGACGCGACGGCCTCACGATCCGTCGCTTCGTTCCCGTCTGCGAGGATCGATCCGGCCTCGTCGACGATCATCCACTTGATGGAGGTTCCTCCGATGTCGATGCCGGCGAAAACCGGGCCGGGCGAGTCCTTGACGGTACTCATGGCTCCACGACCTGTGCGCGCAGATCGGGGGCGGTCATGTCCGGGTCGAAGGGGAACATCGGGCGTTCGATCTTGTGATGGCCCAGGCGAATGAGGTCCTGGTCCACTCCGCCGGGGGTGAGCGCCATGAGCCAACCCTTCTGCGTGTTGTACAGGTCGGGTTCGAGGTATCCGATCTTGACGACGACGACATCCGCGGCGGTGATGTCAATGTCGAGGGGCTCGAACTGGCTGAACATCGTGTACTGGTTGCGATTCGTCGTCACGATAAAGCGCAGGCCACCGACGCGTAGCGCGGCGGTGCGCCCACCCATTGGGTCGTCGGTGAGCGCCTCGACGGTTGCCCGCACGCGAATCGGTCCGGGTTCACGCGTGTCAATGTGTCCGCCCACCTCGACATCGATCTCGGCGCCGATCCCGGCCTCCCAGGCGCCCGCGGCGGCACCCGGGTCGATGATCGAGGCGTAGACAACGTCCAGGCTCGCGTCCTGGACGGGCTTCCATGCCAGGAGGGCGGCGAGCGCGACCGTCACGTCGTCGGCACCTCCGGCGCCCGGATTGTCCCCGGAATCGGAGATGAAGAAGGGCTTGGGCCCTTCCTCGGCTGCCGCCAGGCATTCCTCCATGGAGGCAACGGGTGCGACAAACTCGAAGCGATCGTGCACGTCCCAAAAATACTGGCCAATGCGCTCGGCCTGCTCCTTCACGAGATCCGCGTCGTCACCCGTGACGACGACCGCTCCCTTGCAGCGGGGCTGGTCCGCCCACGCGAAGCCGATCCAGATAGCCGCGTCGAGGATGCCCTCCATCTCCTCGATGGGGTCGATCATCTTGTAGAGGGACTTGGCGGGTTCGATGCGTGTCGAGGTCTTTTCGCCGGGTAGCAGGACGGGAACGTGGACGAGCGCCTTGACGGGCTTGGGCGCACCGTCCAGAAGGCGCCGACCCAGGTTGTATGCGGCACGGCGACGCGATTCGAGCGCGTCCTCGTGGGGGGCAAGGCGATAGCACGTGAGCAGGTCGCACCCATCGAAGAGGTCCTGGGAGACATTGCCGTGCAGGTCCATGGACGCACTGACCATGGGATCGGGGCCGATGACGCGGCGAATGGCGGTCATGAGGTCCCCCTCGGCATCGTCCATGCCCTGGACGCTCATGGCACCATGGATGTCGAAGAAGAGGCCGTCAAGGGGACCTGCCTCCCCCAGCCCCCGAAGGATCTCCTCCTTCCAGGCGTCGTACGCGCCGCGCTCGACGACGCCGCCGGGAAGGGCGCGCGCGTGGAGGATGGGGATCCACTCGATCTGTCGAGCCCAGTCCTCGTCCCTCCAGTAGAAGCGCTCCATGAGCTCGCTTCCCCGGGTGACGATGAAGTCCTCGGCTGTCGAAACATAGGGCGTGAAGGTTGAAGACTCGATGTGGATCCCTGCAACGGCGATGCGGGGCTTGGTCATGAGCGATTCTCCTTTGAGATCTTGTGGGGGGTGAGTGTCGATAGACCCCAGAGCGCGGCGTCGCGCCCTGAGCGGGATGACTCAATCACGAGGTGTTCCATGATCGAGGGGAGGCAGGATTGGTGGAGCGCGGCTCGCACTCCCGCGCTGAACGCATCGACGGCGGACAGCGCCCCGCCGACGATGACGCCCTGGGGAGCAAGGAAGGAGACGAGGTGTGCCACGCTATGCCCGAGGAGGGTGCCTGCCTGACGGATGGCTGTGGCCACCTCGGGGATTCCGTCGCGTGCCGCCTCGAGCAATTGAGCGTTGTTCTCGTAGGCGAGGCCGACAGCGGCCAAGTCGGAGCGGATCGAGTCAGCCGAAGCGATGGTTTCGAGGCATCCGACGTTGCCACACTTGCATGGTCGCCCCGCTGCCGCGTCAACGGGAATGTGGGAGATGTCGCCGGCGAGGCCGCCTCGTCCCACGAGGGGGACGCCCTCCATGAGGTAGGCCCCGCCGATGGCCGAACCCGCCTTGATGTAGATGAGCGTGTCGATGGGAGACACTCCCGACAGTCGGCGTCGATAGACCGATTCTCCGATGGCGCCCGCGCGCGCATCGTTTTCGATCGTGGCGGCGAGGCCGCATTGTCGGCTCACCGCCTCGGCGACGTTGATTCCATCCCACCCCGGCATGCGGGCCGGACGGATCACGCGCGTGTGCTCGGCATCGACGGGGCCGGGCACGGCGATGGCAAGTCCACCGACACGCACTCCCGCAGCCTTTTCTTGACGGCTGACCTCCTCCATGACGACGTCCAGGACCGCTTCGGGGCCCCGAGCGATGTCGACGAGAAGGCTGGTAGCTTCCCCCACTCCGCGGGCAGGATCCGTGAGTGCCACCAGGCCGTGGTGAGCACCGAGTTCGACGAGCGCGAGCGCGCCCGCTCCGTCGGCTGCGACGAGGCGACGAGCTCTGCGCCCACCCGTTGACACGGATTGATCGCTTTCCTCGATGACGCCGGATTCAACGAGCCGGGACACCGCTGCCGACACCGTGGACGGAGCCAGTCCCGTCTGCTTGACGATCGCTGGGCGCGTGTCCGCTTGGCCGGACACGATGAGGGTCAGGACAGTTTGGTCGACATCATGAGCGGCCATGGCACCTCCTCTTGAGCATGCACGCAGTAACCGCAACGTTACACGGCACTCCCCGTTGAGAACAGGATCAATTATGCACCATCGAATAAAGTATGGTGCTACTTTCGCCAAAGTTCATCGTTATTTTTTCGTAACATTAGCGATTTCTTCCAACTTGGCAACACTGCTCAATAAACTGTCATATGATGTATGCCATCTGGCAGGGTTGACTCCGGCCAGAGTCCCCGATCAACGTTGATTTGGAGCAGTCATGAACCTCAGAAAGAAGCGGTGGATCGCCACCGGAGCGGCGCTCGCGATGGTCGCCACTCTGGGCCTGTCCGCCTGCGGCGGCAGCAACCGCGCCGTCACCTCAGAGACCGGAAAGAACGAGGTCACCATGGCCTCGCGCATCCCGAACTGGATCTTCCCGGTCTCCGCCAAGGGATACACGCAGGGCGAGAACGGGAACTTCATCCAAGCGATGTACCGCCCCCTCTTCGCCTACAAGTCCACGTCCGAAACCCCCTACAAGATCAACCTCCCCAAGTCCCTGGGTACCGTTCCCGAGGTCTCCGAGGACGGCCTGACCTACACCATCACCCTGCGCGAGGACGCCAAGTGGAGTGATGGCACACCCGTGACCACCCGCGACGTGGAGTTCTGGTGGAACCTCGTGACCAACAACAAGGACGAGTGGGCCTCGTACAAGAAGGGCTTCTTCCCCGACGGTGCGAAGCTGGAGGTCAAGGACGAGCGCACCTTCTCGATCACGACCGAGGACAAGTTCGCCCCCGCCTGGTTCATCGACAACCAGATCAACAAGGTTGCTCTCCTGCCGCAGCACGCCTGGGACAAGTCCAGCGCTGACGAGGCCGTCTCGGACCTGGACCGCACCCCCGAGGGCGCGCAGCAGGTCTTCGCATACCTCCAGGGAGAGGCCAAGAACCTCTCGACCTACGCCACCAACCCCCTGTGGCAGACCGTCAACGGCCCCTGGAAGGTCTCCTCCTTCACGCCCGACCAGGGCCTGGAGATGGTCCCCAACGAGAACTACTGGGGCGAGGACAAGCCCAAGATCGACAAACTCATCTACAAGGCCTTCACCGGTGACGACGCCGAGTTCAACTCCGTGCGTTCGGGCAGCATCGACTTTGGCTACATTCCCGCCGCGCAGTACAACCAGCGAGGCGCCGTCGAGAGCAAGGGCTACAACGTCTTCCTGTGGCCCGGCAACTCCATCACCTACCTGGCAATGAACTTCTACCCCAAGGCCCCCGGCGCCAAGTTCACGAACCAGAAATACATCCGCCAGGCAATGCAGCAGCTGATCGATCAGAAGACCCTCTCCGAGAAGATCTGGTCGGGAACCGCCTCCCCGACGTGTGGCCCCGTCCCCATGGAACCCGACAAGGTCGGCACCCTGGACGGCTGCGTCTACCCCTTCGATCCCGATGCGGCCAAGAAGCTCCTGGAGGATCACGGCTGGAAGATCAACCCCGACGGCGCCTCCACCTGTGAGAACCCGGGCACGGGAGCCAACCAGTGCGGCGAGGGTATCGGACAGGGCGACGCCCTGACCTTCAAGCTCGTGTCCCAGTCGGGCTTCGTTTCCACACACCAGATGTTCGAGGACATCATCTCCAAGTTCGGCAAGGTCGGCATCAAGCTCGACATGAACGAGGTCCCCGACTCCGTGGGTGCCTCCCAGGCGTGCGATGACGAAACCCCGTGCACGTGGGACCTGTCTTTCTTCGGGTCCCAGACCTCGTGGGGTTTCCCGATCTACGCCTCCGGCGAGCGTCTCTTCGCCACTGACGCCCCCGTCAACCTCGGCCAGTACTCCAACCCCGAGGCCGACAAGCTCATCGAAGAGTCCACGCGTTCGTCGGAGCCCAACGCGCTGAAGGCATACAACGACTACCTCGCCGAGGACCTGCCGGTCCTGTGGATGCCTAACCCCTACTACCAGATCACCGCCGTGAAGAAGACGCTCGACCTGGGCGACATTGACGCGACCGGCGACACCTGGCCCGAGGACTGGTCCTGGACGACCGGCGAGGGTAAGTAACACCTCGCTTAGCGCCTCACGGGCAGGCGCCCGCACCCGCTCACGCGGGCGCCTGCCCCCTAACCGTGGAGTTCGCAATGATCCAATTCATCCTCAAACGCCTCGGCCAGGCAGTCGTCGTGGTCTTCCTGGTCACCATCATTACCTTCATTCTCCTCCAGTCCCAGCCGGGCGGCGCAGCCCGAGCGGCGCTGGGCAAGGACGCAACCAAGGAACAGCTCGCCGCCTTCGACCACGAGAACGGCTACGACCGTCCGATTCCCGAGCAGTACGTCACCTACCTGAACAAGATCGCGCACGGAGACTTCGGCTACTCCTACCAGCACAACCAGTCCGTCAACGACCTGCTGGCCGCACGCCTACCGCGCACCATCTTCCTGTCTCTTCTGTCCACCATTCTCGCCCTCATCATTGCCATCCCCCTGGGCGTGTGGCAGGCGGTCAAGCGTAACAAGGCGCCCGACTACGTCGTCACGATCGCATGTCTCCTGGCCTACTCGACCCCCATCTTCTTCGCGGGCCTCCTGCTGATCGTTCTCTTCTCGCAGGTGTGGCCCATCCTCCCCAACGATGCGCCGCAGGGCGAAGACCTCTCCGTCATGTGGGAGCAGTGGGATCACCTGATCCTCCCGGTGTGTGCGCTCTCAATTGGAACAATCGCCGCGTACGCCCGCTACGTCCGTTCCTCCATGGTGGATAACCTCAACGAGCAGTACGTTCGCACCGCTCGCGCCAAGGGATTGTCGGAGTTCCGCGTGGTCTTCGTCCACACGCTGCGCAACGCCATGTTCCCCGTCATCACCATGATCGGCCTCTACATTCCCGCGATGTTCTGCGGCGCCCTCGTCATCGAAACCCTCTTCAACTTCAACGGCATGGGATACCTGTACTACCAGGCGACGGGAAGACGCGACTACCCGATTCTCCTGGGCGTCGCCCTGATCGTCTCTTTTGCAACGGTCATCGGCGCCCTGCTGGCAGATTTCCTGTACGCCGCCGCTGATCCTCGCATTCGACTGGCAGGACGATCCAAATGACCACAGCAACCGCAGCCCCCACAGCGCCCGTGAAGGCGCGCGCCGTCCGCAAGTCCACGAAGCTGCAGGGCCTTCAGGTTTTCATGGAGAACCGGCTCGCCGTCTTCGGCGTGTGCCTCATCCTCATCCTGATGGCATTCTCGTTCATCGGTCCCCTCTTCTACGTGACCGACCAGATCCACACGGACCCATTGAACTCGGCCCTGCCCCCGTCCGCCGAACACCCGCTCGGCACCGATACGGTCGGCTACGACCAGCTCGGACGCCTCATGAAAGGCGGCCAGACCTCGATCATCGTCGGCCTCTTCGCGGGTATCTTCGCAACCACGATCGGCACGCTGTACGGCGCGATCGCGGGCTTCGTCGGGGGCTGGGTCGATGCGATCATGATGCGCATCGTTGACGCCCTCATGTCCGTCCCCGTTCTCTTCCTCTTCATGCTGATCGCCACGATGATCCCGCCGACCGTCCCCGTCCTCATCATCATCATGTCGGCCCTGTCCTGGCTGGGAACCTCCCGACTGATCCGAGGCGAGGCGCTGTCCCTGCGCACGCGCGAGTACGTCATCGCGATGCGCGGCATGGGCGGCTCAATGCCCCGAGCGATCCGGACGCACATCGTGCGCAACACGATCGGAACCGTCATCGTCAACGCTACCTTCCAGGTTGCCGACGCCGTCCTCTACGTCGCCTACCTGTCGTTCCTCGGCCTGGGTGCACAGCCTCCCGCCACCGACTGGGGGGCCATGCTCTCCAACAGCCAGTCGCAGGTCTATTCCGGCAACTGGTGGTTGCTCTACCCGCCGGGCGTCCTCATCATCCTGCTGGTCCTGTCGTTCAACTTCATCGGCGACGGCCTGCGTGACGCCTTCGAAGTTCGACTGCGCAAGAGGTGAGCATACAACCATGAATACTCCACTCCTTCAAATCAAGGACCTACACACCGACATCGAGATCCGCTCCGGCGTGGTTCGCGCCCTTTCGGGTGTCGACCTGCACGTGAACCCGGGCGAGACCCTGGGCATCGTGGGCGAGTCCGGCTCCGGCAAGACCATGACAGCGCTGTCTCTCATGGGCCTTCTCCCCCAGGGCGGCAGGGTCTCCTCCGGCTCCATCATCCTCGACGGACAGGACCTCACCCAGCTGCCGCTCAAGGAGAAGCGCAAGCTGCGCGGCACGAAGGTCGGCATGATCTTCCAGGACCCTCTCACGAGCCTCAATCCGACGATGAAGATCGGACTCCAGGTGTGCGAGCCGCTGCGCGTCCACGAAAAGATGTCCAAGAAGGACGCGCTTGAGCGGGCCGTCGAGATCCTCAAGCGCGTCGGCATGCCTCGCCCCGAGGTGGTCATCAACAACTATCCGCACCAGCTCTCGGGCGGGATGCGCCAGCGCGTCATGATTGCGATGGCGCTCGTGTGCCAGCCACGCATCCTCATCGCGGATGAGCCCACCACGGCTCTCGATGTCACCACGCAGATGCAGATCCTCGATCTCATCGACGAGCTGCGCGACGAGTACAAGATGGGCGTCATCCTCATCACGCACGATCTCGGCGTCGTCGCCGGACACACCGACCGCGTGTCCGTCATGTACGCGGGGCGCATCGTGGAGACGGCACCCACGAAGACGCTCTTCACCGAGCCGCGGCACCGCTACACGAGCTCCCTCATGGCCGCGTTGCCGGAAAGGGCGCTCGCTGCAGGGACGAAGCTCTTCTCCATTCCCGGCGCTCCCCCGTCGCTGACGAACCTTCCGGTCGGGTGCCGCTTCGCAGCGCGCTGCCTGTGGGCCACCGATGAGTGCCGCGCCGGCTACCCGGACCTGAGCGGAGACGAGAACCACTCCTACGCGTGCTTCCACCCCGTTCAGGACACGGACGAGTCCCCCGCGCTCCTGCAGGCAAAGCTCGACGCCGAGGCCTCCCCTGAGGACTCGGAAGACGCGGCGAAGGCGGCGAGTGTCCCCGTTGCCGCCCGCTCCCACGATGCTCTGCTAGACGTGAAGGAAGCCTCCCGAGAGTACGAGTCGGCGGGTTCGGGGTTCTTCAATCGCAACAAGGGCGTGGTGTCTGCGGTCGACCGCGTGTCGATCACGGTCAAGAAGGGCGAGACCTACGGTCTGGTGGGCGAGTCCGGCTGCGGTAAGTCCACCGTGGGTCGCCTCATCGCTGGCCTTGAGCCTCCGTCGGGCGGCGCGATCGAGCTGCTCGGACGCGACCTGGCCACGCTCAAGGGGCGTGATGCGGTCAAGATGCACCAGGACGTCCAGATGATGTTCCAGGACTCGTACGCCGCCATGGACCCGCGCATGCGCATCGACCAGATCTTGGCCGAACCGATGAGCATCCAGAAGACCGGCACCGCGCGGCAGATCGCCGAGAGGATCATGGAAATCCTGGAGCAGGTGGGCTTGACCGAGGAGATCCTGGATCGTTACCCGCACGAGTTCTCGGGTGGGCAGCTCCAGCGCATCGGTTTCGCCAGATCCTTGACGCTTGCTCCAGACCTCATCGTCGCCGACGAGCCCGTGTCCGCATTGGACGTGTCGGTTCAGGCTCAGGTTCTCAACCTCATGAAGGATCTGCAGGAGGAGCTCGGATTGTCCTACCTGTTCATCAGTCACGACCTGGCCGTCGTCCAATACATGGCCGACCGCATCGGCGTCATGTACCTGGGGAGGATCGTCGAGGAGGGCCCCGCCAAGGAAGTTGTCGAGAATCCCAAGCACCCGTATACGAAGGCTCTCATCGATTCCATCCCGGTGCCCGACCCCGAGTTCGTCCACGACGACGAAGCCATCAAGCTCACGGGCGAGCCCCCCAGCGCCGTCAACCCGCCCGAGGGCTGCCGGTTCCGCCCGCGCTGTCCTTTCGCAGGCGAGGAATGCAAGGTGCAGCCCGTCCTCACCGACGAGACGCATCGTGTGGCCTGCCACCACCCGCTGCTGCAGGAGCGTGCTCCGCAGGAGGTGGGGGCCTAGAGCGCTCGTTCATGGCGCTCCACGCGGTGTCCCCGGCCCGAGGAGTTGGGCCGGGGACACCGCTATCCGGTACAGGCGCATGAGGCACGGCTGGCATAATGCGCGTGGGGCGCGACCACGCGGTCGCGCCCCACGGCGTTTGGCTTCGGGTCAGCGCCTCACTTGGCCACGGCCTTCTTCAGCGTCGAGCCAGCGGAGAGCTTCACGCCGTAGCCAGCCGGGATCTTGATCTCTTCACCGGTGCGGGGGTTGCGGCCGGTGCGGGCGGCGCGCTCAACGCGCTCGACCGAGAGGAGGCCGGTGACCTTGACGGCCTCGCCCTTGGCCAGGGACTCAACGAGGACGGCCTGGAAGGCGGCCAGGGCCTCATCGGCCTTCGCCTTGGTCAGGTCGGCACGTTCGGCAATCTGAGCGACAAGCTCGGTACGGTTCACGGACATTGAGAAACCTCATTCCTGTTCGTTCTTGTTACCACTGTCGTGGCCACGAAAGACACACTACGAAATCTCTGGCGTTTTCGCCGACTTTAGGGCGGGTTTTCGCGGAATTCACGAAAAATGGGCACATTTGAGGCCAAAATTCCCCCGATTCTGTGTCACCGATCACCCCGGCCGGGTCGCCCGGTCGCCCGCCACGCTCGCGGAACAGGCGACGACCGGCATGTTCTTCGGTAACGCACGGCGTCCCGTCGACCGCGTTCCCACCGCGTCCAGGCACCCGCGTCCCTCCGTTGCTCAACGGAGAGCATCCATGCGACGTTGCTGGCCCGGTGCCCGCCGATAGCTACCCGAAAAATATAACGCGCCACACTTTTCTTTCTCTGAGCTACGCAACTACCTCGATCATCGACAATGGAGGGGTCCTTTCAACACTTGCGTTTAGGTCCAGGAGACACGCATGCACCAAGCCCCTCGTCCGCTCCCCACCCCGTCGATCAGGTTCCGTCCTTCGCTAGACTCACCGTTCTCGGCATTCAGCACGTCCTCGCGTTTTACGCAGGTGCCGTTATCGTCCCCTGGGTCATCGCGCAGAACCTCGGGCTCGATACACACACACTCATTCACCTCATCAACGCTGATCTGTTCACCTGCGGCATCGCAACCATCATCCAGTCGGCCGGCATCGGCCGCTTCATCGGCGTCAAGCTCCCCCTCATCCAGGGCGTCACCTTCACCGCGGTCTCGCCGCTGATCGCGATCGGCGCGGCAGCCACGCCCCCGGGCGCCGATCCCAAGACCGGCCTGGCCACCATGTACGGCTCGATCATCGCGGTCGGACTCATCGTTTTCCTCGTCGCCCCATTCTTCGCCAAGCTTCTGCGCTTCTTCCCTCCGATCGTTACCGGCACGCTCTTGACGGTCATGGGCACGACCCTCTTGTCTGTCTCGGCGGGTGACATCGTTGCCTGGGCAGACAAAGCAGCGGACGACTCGGCGAAGGCCTCGGCGACCTTCGAGGCCCTCGGCTTCGCCTTCGGAACGATCGCGATCATCGTCGTCATTCAGCGTCTCTTCAAGGGCTTCATGGGCACCCTCTCGGTCCTCCTCGCGCTGCTCGTCATGACGGCGCTCGCCTTCGCGATGGGCAAGACGAACTTCTCCGGCGTAGGCGAGGCCTCCTGGTTGGGCGTCACCACGCCCTTCTACTTCGGCCTGCCCCGTTTCTCGGCGACCGCGATCCTCGCGATGATCATCGTCATGGCGGTCACCGCCGTCGAGACGACGGGCGACGTCTTTGCTACGGGCGAGGTCGTGGGCAAGCGCATCACGCCGCGAGACATTGCCAACGCCCTGCGGGCCGACGGCCTGTCCACGCTCCTGGGCGGCGTCCTCAACTCCTTCCCCTACACCTGCTTCGCTCAAAACGTGGGACTGGTGCGCCTCACCCGCGTGAAGTCCCGCTGGGTCGTCACGGCGGCGGGCGTCATCATGATCATCCTCGGTCTGCTCCCCAAGGCTGCCGCAATCGTCGCTGCCATTCCCCAGCCCGTCATTGGCGGGGCTTCCCTGGCAATGTTTGCCAACGTCGCCGTGGTCGGCATCCAGACCCTGTCGAAGGTCGACCTGCGCGACACCCGCAACGCCATCATCGTTTCCACGTCGATTGGCCTTGCCCTCCTCGTGACTCTCAAACCCGGGATCGTCTCGGTCATGCCCTCCTGGTTGCAGATCATTTTCGGATCCGGTGTCACGATCGGCTCGTTGACGGCCATCATCCTCAACATCCTGTTCTTCCACGTCGGACGTCAGGCCTCGCCGGACGTGGCCGTCGTCAATGGCAAGAAGATCAACCTGGACGACGTCAACGCGATGGACCGCAGCGAGTTCGTCTCCACCTTCTCCGTCATGTTCTCTCAGCACACGTGGCCGGTTGAGCGCGCGTGGGAGTCCCGCCCCTTCGCATCCGTCTCCGAGCTGCGCTCCTCCTTCGAGGATGCCGTGCTCACGGCCACTCCCGACGAGGCCGAGGAACTCATCGCATCCTACACGGACGTCGTGTCGCTGGTTCTCGACGGGCAGGGCGACGAGCAGTCGAGCTCCGATCTGTCGACGCTGTCGGTCGGCGACGCGACCGATGAGGAAGCCGAGGAGCTGCGGGCCCTGTCCACGGCCTACCGCGACAAGTTCAATCGCCCGCTGGTGATCTGCGCGGACAACGTGGTGGACCGCAAGCACCTGCTGTCCTCCGGTTGGCGCCGAGTCGAGCACTCGCCGGCGCGCGAGGCGCGCTTCGCTCTCGGCGAGGTGATTGACA
>NZ_GL622194.1:2279837-2283221 GCF_000185285.1 Actinomyces sp. oral taxon 180 str. F0310 | reverse complement strand
ACAATCAGCCGACCCAACGACCCGAGGCATCAAAGCGATACCAGGACGAGCCAATGAGCACGCGCCCCGTCGCCATCGCGCCGCTGCCAGGCGTCAGGTAATACCACGAGTCACCATCCTTGAGCCAACCCGTGGCCATCGCACCGCTACCAGGCGCCAGGTAATACCAGGAACCACCATCCTTCACCCAGCCGGTCGCCATCGCACCGCTACCTGGAGCCAGGTAATACCAGGACAGGCCGTCAAGTACCCAGCCGCTCACCTGCGCCCCGGAGCCGCGATGGTAATACCAGACGCCCTCGTCGCTCACCCAGCCGGTACGCATGTAGCCTCCCTCGTCGAAACGATAGACCTGGCCACCGATCGTGAGCTTCTCACTCGCCGGGTAGGAACCATCAGCGTAGCGATACCACCAGCCGCGCACGCTCCACGTCCACGTTCCTTCCCGCGGTGTCGGCGAGGGGTCCTCGTTGGGTGGCGCGAGCGCATTCTCGACCGAGAGTCTCACCGACCGCACGATGCGCGTGGCATCACGCACGTCGACACGCAGCCGCTCATACTGAGTGGACAGGAGCCCCGTGTATGACAGGGAGGACGACCCGTCCGGCTGGCTCGTCATCGCGCTCCAATCCTGGACGACCGTGTCGGATCCATCCGCTTCCACGCGCACGACGCGCATCTCGCGGCCACTCGCCACGCCCCCTTCCACCGAGGCACTCACTGTGGCCGACGCGCCGACCGAGCCACGCAACGTGTAGCCGTCGCCGGCCTCGCTCACGCCCTCACCGGAAAGCGCCAGCTGCGCAGGGTTGTAGACGTGCAGGTGAGACGCATCGATCTTTGCCTCAGCCATTGCCGCCTTCGCGACCGACCAGGCCGGTGAGCCCTCGGAAGCTGCGACATAGACCTCAATATCGGGCTGTTGACCTCCTCGCGGGAACGGTTCGATGGCGAGGCGCGTGACGGTCGAGGGGAGCACGAGGACGCGAGGCGCCTCGGTCATGAACTCGATGGTGGTCATGCCTTCGCCGAAGAATGCGCTCTCGGGTCGTCCATTCGTGGCATCACCGTCGGTGTAGAAGGACCCATCGACTCCCCCGCGCACGATGATGTGGCGGGCCATGCGCACTCCCCTCGAGGTCATCCAGACGTCTCGGATCTTCGTCCCGTACTCGACGGTATCCAAGCCTGTGTTCACGACCCCCCTGGACACCTCGACGGAATCGGGGATGACCAGCTCCGTCAGGTTGGAGCACCCGTCGAAGGCTCCATAGCCGATGGATGCCAGCCCTTCGGGCAGGACGACGCGCTTCAGGGCGGTGTTGTTTCGCAGAGCCCAGGATGAGATCTCGACCGTGTCAGCGGGAACAATCAACTCGCTGACCGTGTTCGTCGGAAGAGAAAGGGCCAACTGTCGGTCACCGCGAAGCTTCGCGTACAGGACCCCGCTATCGACGGAATAGACGGAGCTGTTGGGGCTGACTGTGATGGTCGCAAGGTTGTCGTCCCCACCCAGCGCGTAGCCCCCGATGGAGGCCAGCGATGCGCCGAGGTGGAGCTTCGTCAGAGCCCGGTTTCGAGCGAATGACGATTCACCGATGCTCCGCACTGAATCCGGTAGCGTGATAGAGCTGGCGGCGATCTCCTCGAATGCGCCTTCGCCGATCTCCGACAGCCTGTTCAGGTCGGGGCGCAGGTCCACCTCACTGAGGGCGTTGTTGTATCGGAATGCGCTGTGGGGGACCTTCAGTGCGCCCCCGAGGTTGAGGCGCGCGAGGCGCGGCATGTACCAGAACGCCATGGACCCCATGGTCTCGAACGCGTCTGGCAGGGTCAACGCCGTCACGGACGAGTGAGCGAACGCCCTCGATCCGACGTGACGAAGCGTGCTCGGGAAGGTCACCGACTCCAGCTTGGCCTCCTCGAAGGCCCCCTCGTCGATGGTCACGGTTCCCTCCACGACCGCGTACGATCCCTCCACGTTCTTGCCGACGGGGAATGCAACAAGGTCTGAGTGATCCTTGGTGTACAGGACGCCGTCGACGCTCGCGTAGTTGGGGTTGGTGGAGTCCACGTCAATGGAGACGAGGTTCGGGGAGTGGATGAAACCATAGGTCAGCTGCCCGGCGGCCACGTTGGGACCAAGGTGAACGGAGGTCAGCTCGTGGATCTCGGCGAAGGCCTCGTCGTAGATCTGCACGACCGAGCGTGGCAGGGTCACCTCCTTCAGGCTCGTGCGAGTGAAGGCTCGGTTCCCCACCGAGGTGAGTCGAGAGGGGTGAGCATCGTCGTCCTGGAAGGTGATCGTCTTCAGGTAGCTATTCGCCCCGAAACCCTCCTCGTCGATATCGGTCACGCTCGCCGGCACCCAGATGTTCTCCGCGTGGGACCCGGAGAAGGCGTGGCAGCCGATCGTCGTCACGTTGTCGGGGATCGTGACGTCCGTGTCCTTGCCCTTGTAATCGGTGAGGACTCCTTTGTCGTCAATGACGAAGTCGCCCGTCATGTCGGGGTCAACCCGCACCGGGATGGTGGCGCTCTTGGCCGTTCCTGCCATTGTCGTCACCGTGGCACTCAGCGTTCCGCTGCCGGGCTGTTCGGAGGCTGTGAAAAAGACCATGACCCCGTCAGAGTTGGGAGAGACTTGACCGAGTGAGGATGGTTCGATCGACCACGACACCGCGGCGCCTCGCAGCGAGGGGGCCAGGAGGGGATTGAGGATCGTGCCATGGCCGGCCGTGAGGGTGAGCGAGGACTCCGACAGCTCGATGCTGGTCTCCTCGGTAACGGGGCGAACCTGGATCGAGGCGGTGGCTATCATGGAGGAATCGTTGTTGTCTGTTGCGGTGATGACCGCACTGCCGACCCCCTTGGCCGTGACACGGCCGTCGCCTTCGACACTGAGGACGGACTCGTCCGAGGAGCTCCACGTCACCTCGCCGGATTGCGCGGTGCGCGTGTCGTACTCAGCGCCCACGGTGATCTGCTGCCCGGGAACGAGCACCGTCCGATCGGGCCATAGGCTCAACGAGGTGACGGGAACATCGATCGCCGGGCCGGTCGCCTCGGCTTTCTGCACGAGGCTGGCGCCGTGAGCCACGCCAGAGTCGGCGGCAAGCGCAGCGGGAACGCTGATCGTCGTGAGAAGAAGGGCTCCGGAAGCCGCTAAGGCCAGGACGGGTAGTTTTCGGCGAGACATCTGCTACTCCCTGTGTTGAGGGGGCGGAAAGGAGAATGAGCGTCACTACTCGCCTCCTATTATCCCTGAGTGTGGCCAGTTGTAAAGTACCCGTTTATCCTGGATAACGCTTGTTACATGGCGTTTACGGGGAGTCGACTACACTGTTGTTTGACCGAGCGACAATGATTCTCGGGGAGCGATAG
>NZ_GL622194.1:2264335-2279472 GCF_000185285.1 Actinomyces sp. oral taxon 180 str. F0310 | reverse complement strand
GCAATCAGCCGACCCAACGACCCGAGGCAGTGAAGTGGTACCACTGGCCATCAATGCGAATCCAGCCGGTGGCCATCGCGCCGCTGCCAGGCGTCAGGTAATACCAGGAGCCACGGTCTTGGACCCAGCCGGTGGCCATCGCACCGCTACCAGGCGCCAGGTAATACCAGGTACCACCATCCTTCACCCAGCCGGTCGCCATCGCGCCGCTACCAGGCGTCAAGTAGTACCACGAGTCACCGTCCTTCACCCAGCCGGTCGCCATCGCGCCGCTACCAGGCGTCAAGTAGTACCACGAGTCACCGTCCTTCACCCAGCCGGTCGCCATCGCGCCACTACCCGGCGCCAGGTAATACCAGGAACCACCATCCTTCACCCAACCCGATGCCTCAGCACCCGAGCCACCATGGAAGAACCACGACCCCTGCTCACTAACCCAACCGGTACGCATATACCCATCAGCACCAAAACGATAAACCTGACCACCAATCGCAACCCTCTCACTCACCGGGTACGAACCATCAGAATAGCGATACCACCAACCACGCGAATCACTCACCCACTTACCGTCCTTGGGGGCGGGGTCAGGGTTCGGCGCTGGGTCAGGGTCCGGCGTTGGCGCTCCCGGAAGGTTCACAACCGCCGTGTTCGTCAGGTACGAGGCGTCGCGGACCTGGACGCGCAGGCGCACGTCCGCACTCGACGGGGTCCACGGGAAGGTCGCCGAGGCGGTGGCAGCGCGGTCCTCTCCACCGGTCAGCGTGGTCCAGTCACGCACAAGCGTCTCCGCACCGTCGGCGCCAACCTGCACGGCGCGCACCTCGTGCGTGCCCGCAATGCCACCGGCGGCTGTGGCGGTCACATCAACCGACGCACCGACCTCGCCCGTGTACGTGTACGATCCCCCAGCCTCGGCGATGTTCGTCCCCGACAGGCTCACCGACGCCAGGACGTAGGCATGCAGGTGCGAGGCGTCAATCCCGGCCGCGTCAAGGGCTGCCTTGGCAACGTTCCACGCCGGCTCTCCCTCGGTCGCGGCAACATACACGTGGGTGTCGTCCTTCTTCTCCTCGCTCAGCTCTGCCTCCAGATCGAGGCGGGTGAGCGTGGACGGCAGGACGAGGATGCGTGGGACATCCACGCCGAAGGACACACTCGTCATTCCCTCGCCAAAGAAGGCGCTCTGGCGGCGCCCGTTGGTCGGGCGTCCGTCGTACACAAAGGAGCCGTCCTGGCCTCCCCGCACGACGATGCGGCGCGGCATCGGCACCCAGCTGCCTTCCATGCGGATCGAGCGGATCTTGGTGCCGTACTCGACGACCTCCAGGGAGTTACCCACAACGCCACTCGAGCGCTCCATCGAGTCCGGAATGACCAGGTCTGTCAGTGCTGTGCAGCCCGCGAAAGCGTCGTCACCGATGGTCGTGACCCCTTCGGGCAGCACGACGCGCGTGAGTGACTTGTTGTTGGCGAACGCCGAAGCACCGATCTCGACCGTACCCGCGCGCACCGTATAGTCGGTGAGCGTGTTGGCGGCCGGGGAGAGCATCAGGTGCAGGCCATCGTCCGCCTTGCGGTACAGGACATTGCGTTCGGCGGAGTACACCGCGTTGGCAGGAGCGACCGTGAGCGTTGCGATCTTGCGGTCGTTATACAGGGCGGTCTCGGCGAAGGAGGTGACGCCCGAGCCGATGTGGAACGAGGTCAGGGCCGTGTTCTCCGAGAACGCCTGCTCGCCGACCGTGGTCACTGAGTCGGGCAGCGCCACCGAGGCGGGGGCGGTGCGACTAAACGCGAAGTCGCCGATCGTTGCCAGTCGTCCCAGCTCGGGGCGGAAATTGATTCCCGCCTTGGCCTTCGTGCTTTCGAAGGCGCTGCCGCCCACCGTGATCGTGCCGCCCAGGTCGATGCTGTCAAGCTTGTCGGCGGAGCAGAAAGCGCACACGCCCAGGGTCTCGAACTTCTCGGGGAGGGCCACCGCGGTAAGCGCGGAGAGGCGGAAGCCCTCTTCGCCGATGGAGCGCAGGGAGTCGGGAAGCGTCACACTCGTGATGGACGCCTTCTGGAAGGCGCGGTACGCGATCGCCTGAACGCCGTCCAGGACCGTGTAGGCCCCGCCTGCGTTCTTCGCCGCCGGGTAGATGATCAGCTTCGAGTGGTCCTTGGAGTACAAGACGCCGTCCACGCTGTCGAAGTTCGGGTTCGCCGGGTCGACCTCGACGCTCATGAGCGCGCTGGTCTCCGCGTAGCCGCCGGTCACCGAGGAGGCATCGACGTTCGGGCCCAGCTTGATCGAGGTGAGCGCCGAGTTGTAGTCGAAGACCCCAGCTCCTATCGTCACGACGGAACGCGGCAGCTCAATAGCCTGAAGACTCGTGTTCGCGAACGCGCGGTCCGCGATCGTGGTCAGCTGGGCGGGACGGGCCGCGTCGTCGACGAAGGCGATCGTCTTCAGCGAGCTGTAGATGAAGGCCTCCTGGCCGATCGATCGCACCGAGGCGGGGATCGTCACGTTCTCCACACTGGAGCTCGCGAAGGCCCGCTCTGCGATGGAAGTCACGGTCTCGGGGATCGTCACGTCCGTGGCGGAGCCCTTGTACTTCACAAGGACGCCTTCCTCGTTGATCTCGAAGTCGTCGGCGTCAGCCGCGCGCACGGTCACGGGGATAGTCGCGGTCTTAACCGCGCCGCCCTCGGTGGTGACGGTGGCGGTCAGCGTGCCAGAACCCGCGTGATCACCAGCGGTCAGCGTCGCCTTGCGCGTGTCGGTGTCGGTGTCGGCGACAACGGTGGCCAGGTCGGCCGGCTCCACGCTCCACGTTACAGCGCGGTCCTTGAGCGAGGGCGCCAGGTACGCTTTCACGGGGGCGCTCTCACCCACCTTGACGCTCACCGCCGCCTCAGCGACCTCAATCCCCGCATCTTCGGAGATCGTACGCACGTGGACCTGCGCGCTTGCGGACAGTGTCGACTGGGAGGCGTCGGTCGCGGTAATCGTCGCGTCGCCGGCGGCCAGCGTCTGGACCTCGCCGTTGTCGTTCACGGTGGCCACGGCCTCGTTCGAGGAGGTCCACACGAGGTCGGTAACGTTGGCGCTGGCCGGCTCATAGGAGGCGCTCAGCGCAACCGTCTCGCCCGCGACGACCGAGGAAGACTCGGGCGTCACGGACAGGGAGGTCATCGGGATCGTGCGGAAGCGGATCACCTGACGCGCCTGGTTCTTGCCCCAGTCCCACGCGAAGAGGTAGGCGGTCGCCGGGTCGGAGGAATCCGCGCGGTCGATGAGGTCTGCCCACTTGATCTCGTAGTGCTTGGCGTAGGTGCCATCGGCCTGGCGGTTGGCACCCACGGCCTCCTTCTCGTCGTAGTAGTGACGCGAGGTCGGCGACTCGGAGAAGGCGATGCCCGCCAGCGGCGAGTTGTCGGTGACGTCGAAGGAGACGACGCGCGCGTCCCCCTCGCCGGTCACGACCAGGTTGGAGATGACGGGAGCCTGGGTGTCCAGGGTGAAGTCCCAGGTCATCTGCGAGCTGACGCTCGAGGGAGCGACCGAGGCCGCGTCGATCGTCAGCTTGTAGCGGCCCGCGGGCAGCTCCTTGCCGTCCTTGTCGAATCCGTCGAAGACGGGGTTGTTGCCTTCCTGGCTTTCGATGGGCTCGATCCTGCTGGCGTGATAGTTGAACAGGGACTTGCGGGCGCGCTCGAAGGTGTACTCGCGCACGACGTCGCCGGCCTCGTTCGTGTAGGTGTAGGTCACCTTCGGGGAGTTACGCAGCAGGCAGGTGCGCGGCAGGAGACGGGAGGGGGCGTCGGGCAGCGCCGAACGCGACATGATGAAGTACGCGGGGTCGACCGCGCGCACGTCGTCGATCTCCTGGCCGACGAGCGGGTTCAGCGCGCCGAGGGGCACCTCGGTCGCGGGGTTGAGCAGCGTCGAGGCGCAGGAGTGGACCGCGTTGGTCGTGCCGTCGAACCACTTGGCGTCAAAGACGGCGGGTGAGCCCCAGGAGCCGTAGAAGCCCATGTAGGGAACGGTGAGGTCGGGGGCACCATCGGCGCTCGTGAAGGTGACGGCACCGTCGATGAAGGTGCCCTTGGGGGCGTTAGCGTTCGCGTACGAGGCGAAGGCTGCCTGCGGGGTCACGGTGACACTCACGGTGGAGGTGCCCTTGGCGGGCACCGTTACGGAGCCCGCGGAGAAGGTCAGGTCGATGCCCTGCCCCGCCCAGTTCTTGGAGTGCTCGGTGAAGAGCTCGCCGTCGACGATCTCGGAGAGTGCCTGGCCGCCCAGGGTGTAGGTGCGAGCGGTATCGGAGACGTTCGTCAGGGTGACCTGGAAGGTCCACCCGTTCGTGCCCTCACCCAGGTCGGCCTTGGGGCGCCACGGGTTTTCCGCGCCCACCACGCTGGGGTAGACGAACGTGGTCGTAGCCGCGAGCGCGTCCACCTGGCCGGCACCCACGCGGCGCGGCGAGTAGTACGTGCCGTTGTTCTGGTCGATGTCGAGCAGCGGGTGGGCGGTGCCCATCATGAGGTTGGTGACGACCGCGGTCTTCTCGGCGTCTGAGAGGCCCGCGAAGGCCGGATCCTCGTTCACGCGCTGGCGAACCAGGGTGGCGATGCCCGCGACCTGCGGGGTCGCCATGGACGTTCCCGACATGGAGCGGTAGGTGTTGCCCAGGACGGCGGCAACGATATTGCCGCCGGGGGCGGCGATCTCGGGCTTGAGCTTGAGGTCGGGGGTGACGCCCCACGACGTGAAGTCGGAGATCGACGGGTTGGTTGAGGCGAGCTGTAGGCCCGAGTGCGGGTTCGCGATCGTGATGGAGCCGGACTCGCTGGCCGTGATGGCCTCGATGAGGGTGTCCTTCTCCTTCTGGGTGATAGTCACGGTGGGCATCGTGTGGGTGGCCTCGATGGTAGCCACGTATGGGGTTTCCGCGACCTCGGAGTCACCGATGATGAGGGCGGCGGGCTTGGAGGCCAGCTGCGTGAGGCCCTTGACCTTGGCCTCGTGCGTCATGTCCGCGCCGGTGGCACTGTCGGAGCCGCCGCGGTCTTCCAGGACGATGACCTTCGAGAGGTCGCCGGGGTGCTCGGCCACCAGCTTGTCGAGGGCTGCCGCGTCACCAATGCCGGCGTACACGAGGGTGTAGGTTCCCTCCTCGATGTCCCTCAGGCTCGGCACGACGGCATCCTTGAGGCCGCGGGACTTGCGGTAGACAACCTTGCGATCCCCCACCGTCAGGTAGGGCAGCGCGTCCTGGTTGTTGACCGAGGCAACAGCCAGGGTCGAGCTGTAGGAAGCGGGTTCGGAGAGCGTGCCCGCGTCGGGGTCGGTCGCGTAGGGGCGATTCTTGCCGCTCTTGTTGGAGTAGGCGCTCGAGTAGGAGTTGCCCGCGGCGGCGTTGACGGTCACGCCGGCGGCGGCGAGGTTCTTGTAGACATCCGCGTACACGGTTCCGGCCTCGGTGCCCATGCCAGCGTCTTCACCCAGGGAGAGGTTGATCGAGTCGGGCTTGATGACGACCGCGTCGTCGAGGGCCGCCAGGACGGTGCTGTCCGGGATAGATCCATCCTTGTCGGAGGCGACCTTGGCCACGATGATCTGCGCGTGGGGCGCGGTTCCCTGCAGGTCGGCTGCGTTGGCGGCGGCGATCGCGGCGACGTGGGTGCCATGCGAGAGGTCCTTGCTGGACTTGGGCAGCACGTCCGGATCGTTGTCCGCGTAGTCGAAGACGAAGGGGATCTTCTTGTTGATGTAGGAACCGGTCTTGCCGTGGGGAAGCGTGGCGGCGAAGGCCTCGACGTCAGCCTGGCTCATGCGCACGTCGACACCGTCCATGGAACCGGAGAACGCCTGGTGGGTGGCCTCGATGCCCGTGTCGATGACCTCAACGACCTGGCGCTCACCCTTCTGAGCGGTCTGGTTGGCGCGCGTCATCTCGAGGGAAGATGCGTTCTGCAGGGCGGGATCGACGGCCTCGACACCCAGTGCTCCCCCGTCGCCCTCGACAACCATGGGCTTGTGGTGGCGCTCGATGAAGGCGGCCTTCACGCCCTCGGTCGCCTTGATGGCATCCAGGGACGAGGCCGGGGCCTGGATCGCGAAGCCGTCCAGCGCGTGCGTGTAGTCGCGCACGTCGGTGATGTCCGCACCGGGAACCGCTGCCTCGACCGCGGTCTCGATACGGTCTTTGACCGTCTCGTGCTTGGTCGAGGAACTCAGGCCGAAGATTCGGCGGTACCACGGGATTCCGACCGCTCCATCTTCGAGCTGGACGATGATCGTCGTCGGGGTGTCGTCGGAGGGGAAGCTCTCGGGGGTGGTGGTCGGGTTCTCCGCACCGGCCTCGTCGGAACTCCCCGACTGCGGGGCGCCAGAGCGCGCGTCGACGGAGGAGGCGGGGGCACCCGACTGGCTTTCCTCGCGCGCATCCGCGGCGAATGCTGCCGGGATACTCACGGTGGTCATGGCGAGGGCGCCGACTGTTGCCAGCACCAGCGCCGAGATCTTTCGATGGGACATCTATGGCTCACTTGGTTGACATCTGGAAGTGGGCGTCGGTGCCGCCACGGCGGCCTCACCCAGCGTTAAGGGTAGGGTGGTCGCCCGTTACTGCAAAGATCTCGTCGGCTTTGTTCTCAGCATGCGTCAACCCCTTTACCCCGAGACTTAATCAGGGTACCATGCATCAACTTAGTGGTGCCTATATAACTATTGCATGAGGTAAGTTTCTATTCTCCTCGGCGAGGCACCCTCGCGTCTCCGGTGTGCCACGGGAACGCAGTGAGTCCGCCGACTGGCTCGCGGACGAGGTGCCCGGGAAGTCGGTCGGCGGACTCATTCGCGCGCGGTCGAAGTATCGACCGCACGGATCACAGGATGACTGCCGTGCCCGTCGCGATCGCGGCGAGCATGCCATTGTCCGCGCCTGCGGTGAAATAGTCGACTTTCACTCCCACGACGGCGTTTGCTCCCATCGATTGGGCGCGGGCGCACATCTCGTTGACGGCGGTCGCTGCGGCGTTGCCGATCTCCTCCTCGTACTGGGAGGCGCGTCCGCCGAACATGTTCGACAGGCTCGCGCCGAAGTCCTTGAACATGTTGACGCCGGCGAACGTTTCGCCCGAGACCATCCCGATGTATTGCTTGATGGGCGCGCCTTCGACCGTTGGGGTCGTGACCACTAGCATGATCTACTCCTTCGCGTTATACGGTGAACAAGCCAACACTACCGGCCCCGGCGCCCGGCGGCCAGCAAGTTGCGGGAGGGGCGTGCCGCACCGCGAGTCACCGGAGCACCCTGGCGCCCGGTCAGTGGCGCGGTTGCCCTTGCGCAGAGGCTGCGGTTGTCGCGGGCGCGATGGGGTGTCGAATGACGGTCTTGAGCTTCTCGGGTGCAACCTTGCGCGCGTCGCTTAAGTAGATCTCGTGATGCAGGCGCGCCTCGGTGAGGTCGAGCGCGTAGCCGCGTTCTTCCATGTAGGCGTGCATGGCCTCGACGGTTGCGGGTTCGTTGTCGTAGCTGCCGACGTGCATGCATTGCACGCACGTTCCCTCGTCGATCGTCAGGTATTCGGCCGAGGAGCAGTCCAGCTTCTTCTTGCGGGTCGCCCTATCGAAGAGAGCCTCATCGAGCCATTCCGTTTCGCAAAACAACTCGCGAAGGCGCGCAACAGCGACGGCCTGCACGAGGTCGAAGTCGCTCGCATTGAAGTTTTCCGTGGAATCCCAATCCCAGATGACGACCCCGAGGGCTACCGTCGCAACCTTGAACAAAAGTCACAGTGGGAGTACGGACATCAGGGTATAGTTTCAGTTACTCTGCGTCCTCTGAAATACAACTGGGAGTGGCACGACGGCCAGAAAACTCCGATTCGCTCAGCTCGCAGAGAAAAAGGCGTCGATGTCATGTGTGCCCTCGCACTCGTTCGACTCGCACGATCAGGAAACTACGATGTGGTTACCCTTGCTTCACGAGATACAGACCTTGCCCCAGCCCTTGACGAGGCACACAAACTCCAGACTGCGAAGATCGAAGCCTCAAAGTGGTATGACCCTTCCGACAGACGAACATTCGGCAACATCAAAACCGATGCGCGAATCTGGACGACTTCCATGAAGCGTGACCACTTTACAGCTTCACTCGACCCCCGCGAATACCTGTAACCTCAACGACCAACTCGCTGCTCACAATCCTTGAGCGACACCATGAAGATGCACATCTACGGGCCTTGCGGACAGGACTGTCCCACCGTTCTCATCATTCACCCGATGCTGTCCTCGGCCTTGAGCATGAAGGCCGCGCTCTGCGATCACATGGGCTCCGGCCTGCGCTTTCTCGTGCCGGACCTGTCCGCCCACGGGGACGAGGCCGGGGTCCCCTACGTGGCGGCGGCGGCAGAGGCGGCGGTGATCAACGAGTGACTGGTGAACCACGGTATCCACCATCTCGCGCCAGGGTTCGTGGCTTCGCTCGGCGGGGTCATCCTGTTCGAGCTACTGCGATTCCCGGACCTCGCATGTGACCGACTCTATATTGAAGGGGTGAGCTTCTACTCGGGCGGGCCCGTGGCCCGAGTCGGCGGGTCCATTCTCAGCCGTGTCATGGTCACGAAACACCGGAAGGCCGTGCGGGATCCCGAGGCCGGAGCACGCCAGCTCGCGCGCCTCTACGGCGAGCAGGCCGCTCACGCGATGGTCGCTAGTTTCGCCGCGATGAGCGAAGAGAGCATCCGCGCGATCGTACGCGACTGCTCGCACGTCAGCCTGCCACCCCTCTCACCCGCCATTCAGCGGCGCTGCACGTTCACGTACGGGCAGAAAGACTCAGACCTGCGACTCGCGCGGCGCGTGATTCCGCGACTCTATCCGCAGGCCAAGCTGCGCGTCTGGGCGGGGTGGGGGCACTGCGAGTACACGAGCCGCGGTTCGCTCACGTACGGGGCGATGCTGCGCAGGCTCGTCCGAGAGGGGCGTTAGCTCCCGCTGTCGCGTGGAGCAAACGGCTCACGCGGATAGGTTATGCGGATACGGATAGGTTATTCACTTGCGGATAGGTTAATAAGCTATCCACATGCTCGTAACCTATCCACATGTTCGCAACCTATCCGCGTAGGCGAGCACGGAACCTCGATCCGAGATCACACTATTCCTCCACTGTCGAACAAAGTGACAGGTCAACAAAAAGCTATCGATACCCAAGTTCCAGAAACGCTCGAGGCGACTGCAGGGCATCCTCCAGAAGCCCCGCGCGGGCAAGACCCACCACTTTAGCCACAGTCCTTGCCTGACAGTTGATCGACCGCTCAGGATTATGCTCGATATCGGTGAATGCATCGAACATCATTACCTGCTCAACGATCTCATCATCACGACAAAGAGCCGAGGCGTACAACCAGTCGTAAAAATAAGTCTTCGGCTCTAATGGAAATTCATGTGCAAAATACTTGAAACCGACGAGCTTTCCACTTTCCCTCAGTCGCCGATCTGTTTTTGCTGCACGACTCGAGACATCGAGAAGATCAACAAACGGGCCACCATGCACAAACACCTTTGAAGCCTGGAACGCACATTCAACACTGTAACTTCCGCGTTCCGGATGCTCAATCATCAAATTGAAAGCGCTTAACTGAACTCCAAGGTCTCTTTCACTCTTGGATGAAACCTCCAGAACGCGCGACGAAGGAAACTCAGCCACATACGACGCATGCAACCTTGCAATCGAACGCCGCTTCTGCTGAATAGAAGATCCGGAAAATTGTTCAAATTCCAGAGACAATTCCGAAACATACGGACTCTCAGAGCCAGGCACAAACACCAGCCTACGAGCCATGACGAGCCACCTTCTCACTCAACACGGTATCCAAACAATCAAGGAAGGCAAGAATGCTCAAACTCTCGAGAACTTTCACTTTCCACTGACTACAAATTCTTTCATACTTATTCAAACTGCGCAACATTGCGTGCTCATTTTACGAAATGAGCCTGACAAACAAATCGCTTCGTTCCACTGCAAAGCCAGCCTGATATCAGACTCTGCTATTGCCCTCTCGCACGTTTGCGAAAGGCCAGCGCACCGAGGCCGTGGGCCCCGAAACCGAGCAGGCTATAGCCCACCCCGTAGATGAGGGCACTGTCGTTGAGGAACAGGTACATCGGCGCCAAGAAACATACGAAGGGAGCGAGCAGCCACAGGAGGCTAAGGCCCTCCTTCACACCGTCCCACGCGCCGAAGGCCATCGCTAGTACCGGCAGGATCGCGAGCAAGATCAGGAAGACGAGGCTCTTCACGATCTCCATCGAGTCCGAGACACGCGAGAGACTAAACCACGCCGCCGGCACCAGCAGGTAGATGCCGAAGAGCACGGCGATACGAATCCACGTTGATCTAGTCGCCCACCTCATGAATCAATGATACGTGAATGATCAGAAAGAAAATGGGATTCGACACCCGAGCGGCTCCGATGACATGACTATGCGTCGATGGAGCCAGCACCAAGGCTGGGCCCCATCGACGCGTTGACTGCACACTCCTCAGCGTCCCCACGAGGAGACGGCCTCGGGCCACTAGCTATCCGCAGAAGCTGCCAAATAGGCCGCGCTTCTTCCGGGCGGCGGCATACTCCTCGTCGGTGTGCTCCTTATTGCACCACTGTTCGTCGGGCACCCGGGCCTTCACCGAGTCGATGTGCTTGCCGCAGCCCTTCCAGGTGGTCTTTCCGCATACCTCGCAGGTGGTGGGTCGACACATTGTTTTCTCCTTGTGGTGTTGTGCCTCGGATCCGTTGCGGATTCGTTGCGCATTGATAAGTGTTCTATTCGTGATAGTGGATCTATCGACGCTTTAGGTCAGGCGGAGGAAAAGCTGCTCAAGCTCCTCCATCGTCACCCTGTCCGCAGCCACGAACGATTCCGTTCGCGCCGACAGAGGGTCGGCCTCGTTCCGTGAGCCGACAACCTCCTGCGCACACTGCGACATGATCGTCGCGACCGCGAGGTAGCTGGCTCGTTTCATCGCGGAGTTGACTGCCGCGAACTGAGTCAAGACCTCCCGGCAGTTACCGTCCCCGCTTTCCAGCTGCTCGATGAGAGCGTCGAGTTGGCCGCGGGCGCGTTTGAGGCGATTGACGATCTGTGCTTGCGTTGCCATGCGCTAGCGGTCCCCTTCCGCGGCCAGCACGGTCTCGGCCCTCTCGCCGAGCCACGCCCGCAGCGTCTGGATACCGCCCGACAGCATGGTCACGTTGAAGCCTGCCGCGCGCACGATGCGGTAGCCAATCCAGGAGCGCACGCCGGCGGCGCACATGACGACGAATGGCCGGTCGCCGATCTCCTCGTCGACCCAGGCTTGCACCTCGTCGAGGCGGTCGCGCAGCTGCGTGTGGGGAATGTTCAGGGAGTTGGGCATGTGACCCTGCGCGTACTCGGCCGGCGTGCGCACGTCCAGCACCGGCATGTCCTCGGTGAGCTCGTTTGGTCCGGTCAGTGCCAGCTGCCCGGTCAGCACGTTGTGGGCGACCATGCCGGTCTGGTTCACCGGGTCCTTGGCTTGGCCGTACGGCGGCGCGTACGCCAGATCCAGGTCCATGAGATCGGGGGCTGCGAGGCGAGCCCGCATCGCCGTCGCAATGACGTCGATCCTGCGGTCCACGCCTTCGACGCCGACCGCTTGCGCGCCGAGAATCTGCCCGTCGGTGCCGACGTGCATGAGGATGTGCACGGGCTGGGCACCGGGGAAATAGCCCGCGTGCTGGTTCGCGTGCGTGTGCACCGTGAAGTACTCGGCGCCCGCAGCGTCCAGGGTCGCGCGGTTGGCACCGGTCATGGCGGCGGTGAGACCGCCCACCCGGACGATAGCGGTGCCCTGGGGGCTCGGGATAGGTCGGGCGGTGGCCTCGCCGCATTCGGCGTCGGCGATCGCGTCGGCGATGAGACGTCCGCCGCGGTTCGCGGGACCGGCCAGTGCAACTGGATGGTCCTGGTCACAGCCGATCGTACCGTCGCCGATCGCGTAGATGTCGTCGGCGCTGGTGCGACCGTGATCGTCGATGACGACGTAGCCCCGGCTGGTCTGGATGCCAGCTGCCTGGGCGACCGCGGTGTCGGGGCGGACGCCGACGGACAGGACGATGACGTCGGCGTGCAGGACGGTGCCGTCGGAGAGGGTCACGACATCGTTGTTGTCAGCGTGGGCGATGGCCTGGGCGGCGACGCCCGTGTGGACGTGCACGCCCAGGTTTCGCAGCTCTTGGGTGACCAGCGTTGCCATCTCGACCTCGAGCGGCGGCAGGACGTGCTCGGCGAGCTCGACGAGGTGGGTTTCGAAACCACGAGCGGCGAGGGCCTCGGCGGCCTCGATACCGATGAAGCCGGCACCGAGCACGATGGCGCGGCTACCCGAGGCTTCGCGCAGGGCGAGAGCATCATCAACCGTGCGCAGGGTGTGCACGCGCGGGGAGTCGAGGCCGTCGATCGGCGGACGTGCGGCGAGCGCGCCGGGAGAGAGGATCAGGTAGTCGTAGGAAAGCGTGTAGGTGTTGCCCGCGCCCGTGTCGGCGACCGCGACGCAGTGGTTATCGGGGTCGATCTCCGTGACCTCGGAGTTGATGCGCACGTCCAGATTCAGGGCGGCCTTGAGGGATTGCGGGGTGTGCAGGAGGAGCTTGGCGGGGTCGTCGATCTCGCCGCCGACGTAGTACGGGAGCCCACAGTTCGCGAATGACACGTACTTGCTGCGTTCCAACACGATGATCTCGGCACCCTCGTCGCGCCTGCGCAGGCGCGCCGCCGCGCTCATGCCACCCGCGACCCCTCCGACGACCACTACTCGCATGTTCGGCTCACTTTCTGTCTCTGTCCCAATGGCGAGACGTGCCCGCCGCGACACGATTGATAATACCCCCAGGGGTATCAGGAGGCAATGGTAACTCCGCGCCCAACCGTCATGAGGTCGCGCCTCAACACAGAAGACCCCGGGCTCGTTTCTGAACTGCCTCGCATTTCGCAGACATCGAAATTGAAGTCCGAGGAATGGAAAGTTTTTCGTGCCTGTGGATCCGCATTTGAAGCATGACCGTTTGCTGAGGAAGCACGCCGGTAAGATGCTAAAGCAAGGACTGGGGTACGGTTCCACTGCCAAGAGTTCGCCAAGGCCGCGAGAGAGGAACTGAAGACAAACCGCAAATCGGGAGGGACGAGCTTCTTGCCATGGGTGGACGGCATGCTAGATATGACTAGCAGCGGCTGTGATCACGTACGCGCATTCTGGAAGACCGGCGAACGCCAAGCAGGCGCGTGCGACTGCGTGGCACTCTGACTTCGCCTCTCCCTACGACACGACCGTCACAATCGAGTCAATGCTGGAGGGGAGTGGTCGCAAGAACCAGTCCTTGATGGTCATCCAGTCATCCTCGGCTGAGGAGCTCAATACGAGAGACCCGACGACGCCACAGATCGTCTGCGGCGCCGACTACACCCTCACGATGAAGGTCACGCTCAACTCGCCGTATGGTGTCGTCATGCACCTCGAGAGTTACGGTGGCAATCCTCACACCCACTTGACCATCGCGAACGTCGATCTCGTCACAGGAAACGCTACATACGATAGCGATCTTCAACACTGGATTCTCAAGCGAGCGAACGACAAGATCATACGCGAAATCGGCTTGCAGGTTCTGGAATCTACTCCCCTCGCGCAGAATGTGAATCACGTGCGTTCCCATGTGAGCGCCCCGAGTCTCACAGTCGACGAACTCAACAAGAGCACATGGCTTGAGTTCCTTACAGAAGACGCGGACGAGGCTATCTTTGAGCCTCACTCGGCAGACTTCAATAGGCTGCACACTGTCGCACGCGAGCACGACGTGAGCATCGAGAAGAAGACCCGCACATTGAGAGCACGCCGAAGGGAATTTTGAGGAGCACACTGCTCGAATCGGGATGCAGAAGGCATCTGAGGCCGCTCAGACGGTTGAGAATGTGTTGATATTAGCTGGTGGCGTCTGTGGGCATCTCTGAGCTCCATCTAGAGGCTCTGGAAGGGCACCTCACCTGGACGACGGTCGGACGGATCTGTCTCGCTCTCGCGCCACTCACTGCGGCATTTCTCATCCTCGACTGCCTCACAATAAGGGCGTTCTACACACTAGGGTTTGAGCCTTTCCTGGGCTGGTCATAGGCATCGTTCACGGCTGCGATCACCTAGTGGGCGAAGGACCTCATCGCTCCGGCGACACTCGACGGAGTTACCAGATTAACGGCCATGGTGCAGTGAATCACAAGATGGCTCCTTCACGACTTCGGCTCGTGATCAGAGAAGGGACCGGCGAGACGATTGGTGGGACTCCGGGGAATCACCTAGAGACACCCATTTGGCGTATAATATGGTATGGCTCAATGCACAGCACCCATCCAAGGTCACCGAACTGCAAGTGGAAGGGCGAACTGCCCCGTGTGTGGAGGCGGTTCGCGCGACTACAGCTCGCACTATTCGACCTACAGACCACCCATCCACTCCCTTTCTCCCTATCAGGCTCCCCAAACTCGAACGGGAAGCTCTTCTCGAAACAGTCGTCCACGCTGGTCATCTTCGTCTTCGACCGTGGTGTACACGGCTTCAGAAGTGCGAGCACTGTACCCGATTCGCGATTCGATCGAGAAACAGGGTCCTCGACCGGACAAGTACGACATCTTCCTGTGTCACGCATGGGATGACCGGCGAACCACGGCAAAAGAGCTGAATAACGCCCTGGAGAAAGTCGGCATATCAGTATGGTTTAGCGAGAACACTGTGCTTCTGGGATCAAATCTGATGCGCGAGATCGACAAGGGACTGTCCAAGTCCCGCGCTGGATTGGTTCTCGTCACAGAATCTTTCATCAAGAGGATCAAAGCTGAAGGTGTCGCAGACAAGGAGCTTTCCGCCCTACTGGCACGCGATCTACTAGTTCCAATCGTTCACGGGGTGACCTACGATGACCTCCGGGAAGAAAGCCCTCTTCTCGCCTCACGTAGTGGACTCGATACAGCTAACGACACGATGGAGGAGATCGCTATGAAGATTGGCGAGTTGATCTCTACAGATGCATTCTCTGGCTGATAGCCCCAAGTCTGCCCAGGAGCGAGGCAATGC
>NZ_GL622194.1:1983403-2263015 GCF_000185285.1 Actinomyces sp. oral taxon 180 str. F0310 | reverse complement strand
CCGGCAATGCAGAGTCAGCTCTTGGTCACCGATATAGAAAGCAGAAACAAGGACCAGGTCACGAAACGGCGATCGAGGCGGCTACCTCTCAGATAATGACAATATTATTCTCATCTTCTATCGCTCCACCATTGCATCAAACTGATCGTGAGGCAAAGCTTTGATGTAAGCGATTCTCGCCTTGATGGCAGCCTCCAAGTTCGCCATTGAGAGCACCGGTGAGGGCTCCTGGTACTCGCCACTGTTAGCTTCTGCTGTTAGGAGAGCAACGGCATCGTAGTTGCCTTCAGCGATCATACGCTCGAAGAAAATCCTGTAGCGCCCAATGTATGACTTTCCGTGGAAGATCGGGTCCGCCGGGAACGGCATATTCGGCGGTACGCGGACGGGCCTCGTGGAGCCTACGGCGCGTTCAACGAGCATGATGAAGCCGAACCAAGGCTTGAGTATGCCGAATAAGCCACGCTCAACTGCCATCTGCGAGTCGGCGGCGAGTCCGAGAGCCTCTTCGGTTCGGTTGTTGAAGTTGTTGCCGAACGAAGGACCGCGCTGAGACTTGAACTCCATCGCTGCGATGAGTGCGCCCCGGTAGAGGACAACGAGATCCCAGTTTTTCGACGGCCGAAAGTAGGTCGGTAGATCGTTGTGCCCAGTGGTACGAACCTCGAGGTGGATCTCTGGATCACTCATCCACAGATCAGCGACAACGGCCTGCATGAGGTCCATCTGTTTACCACCCGTGACGGCAGCACGGTTGCCTGTGTCCTTAATGCCGGAAAGACCTCCCTGGTTCTCTTGCTGCGTCGTGAGGTGGGTCCAGTAGCCTGCGACGGCTTGTTGCCAGATGGCCGGATCGAGTGGGCTGGACATTGCACTCCCTTGTTCTAGAGATAACGATCAACGGTGCCTCGAGGTAGCCCATAGGCCTCCTCAGCGGCCACATTGGCAGATATACGGTCCCGTTTCCGAAATGCAGCTCGGAGGCGCTGCGCAATGTCCGCAGACAGCTCGTTGTAGCGGGGAACAGCAATCTTACGCAAATACTGTGCTTGGAATCTCAAGGTGCCGCCGCGCATCTTGACACCGTACGCAGTGACGAAAGCCTCAGCGATGCTCGACAGAAGCAGTCCACCTAGGACCTCAAGGTCCCAGGTATCGGACACGATGTAGTATAGGTTATGGTGTGGGTATAGTCCACCGGGCTCATAGACCGGCGTGATCCGCGCTTTCATGTCTTGGAGCAGGAGCTTGGGGCGTTCAGCAAGGCCTGGATAAACCTTGTCGATAGTGCGATGCCACTTGCTTGGGAACTTCTTCGCGACGTAACGCTGGCGGATCGCGGGTCGGAGCTCAAGGGCGCGGGCGAAGCGCGGGTAGTCAGCGAGATCAATAAGGTTTCCACTCGCGTCCCATGGGTTGAGGAGTTGCTTCGAGGGAGGCATGAGGATTCCCTGCCGGATATCGTCAGCCATAACAAGGGGCAGAAGCCTGTCGGGCTCTACATCCTCCATCGCGTTCACATCCACGAGATAGGCCTTGTCGTTGCCGGTCGCCACACCGATGGAGATACGGGTGGTGCCGTCGGCCTCAAGCGTCGGGAAGCGCTCCTGAAGGTGTTCGAGCAGCTTGATGGCTCCAGGGGAGCCCGCAGGCCAAAAGTCATCTGTCTCGAACCAGCTCGGAAGGCGCACACCTTCCCAGCCAGTGCCACGCCGGCTCTCCTCATTCCCGTGAGTGAACGTAAGCGCTTCACGAGCAGAGTGCTCGTTGAAAGTCTCAGTGGTGTCGATGAAGGTCGCCTCGTTCTGCGGGGTGTTCACGATGACAGTGATAGCCGGGTAAGCGGAAACCTCTGCCTCGAAGGCATCCACGTCGTGCATCTGCCATACCGTATCAACTGCATACCTCTTGTAGATGAGGCCACGCAACGCCTTTCCGTAGGAGTTGTGCATCCAGCGGTCTGCGCAGATGTAGCTCAGGCGCCCCTCGGGACGAAGGAGGGTGAGTCCACGCTCGTAGAAGCCGACGTAGATGTCGGCACGTCCTCGCATCGTGGCCCAGCGGGTGCGGTATGCCATTTCTACGTCGTCATCTAGGGCTTCGGTTCGGATATACGGTGGGTTACCGATCACAAAGTGAGCGTCGCCAGGTACGTCATCGAGGAGGAAGTCCCCCTCCCGGAACCAGTTCATCACCAACGACTCGGCATCATACTCATCGAAACCGTGCTCGAGTAGAAGGCTGATGACCTTGGAGCGACAGGTAGCAATGTGGGCTGGCTGGAGGTCCATGCCGAATACACAGTTACGCAAGTCCTCGGCGGTGGCGTGGTGGTGCCGTGCTGAAGTGAGAAGTCGCTCGACCACAGGCATGATGAAGGCTCCTGAGCCAATAGAGGGCTCGATGAGACGGGTGCGAGCAAGGTCCCGGTCAGGGGTGTATCCGATAAGGTCCAGCATAGCCTCGACGACCCACCGACGCGTGAAGACCTCGCCATATACGATCTCAGTACTCACCACACACTCCTTTGCCAGCCAGAGCATCATGCGGCGTCTGGCGCGACATGCCACGATGAGCAGCTGCAGGGGTCTTTGGCACACCCTCGTTCCCCAGACGACGGGCGTCTGCGATTGGTTCAGGGATGAGCTCGGAACGGCGCTGATACTGTCCCTTTGCTCGCGCAAGCGCGATGCCCTCGCGCTCCCACTCCTTAAAGAGTTCGCACTCAAACTCGGCCACAACGGCCAGCACGGTGAGAATGAACTTGCCGGAGAGGGTACTCACGGAGAGGGCGAGAGCATCCGCAAAGTCCACGCTCACACCCTTGGCCTCGAACTCCTCAAGGAGCGCAAGCAGGTCCTGTATGGACCGGGCAAGGCGCCCCCCGCTCTTGACTTTCAGCACGTCATCGACTCGATCGCACACACAGGAGCACAGGGCTTCGAGCTGGGATCCGTGGGTGTCCTTACCGGAAGCACGATCGATGAAGAGCTTGCCAACTGTCCCGTTAGCTTCGATCTGCCGGTCGGGATTCTGATCGGCAGCACTAGCGCGGACGTAGCCGACGGTTGCCATTGCAACTCCTGTCGTAGCACTGTGGTGAACTGGATTCAAGACATAGCCACAAAGCTGTTATTGTATAACATATCAGGGCAGTGTACACTGCTTCATCTGTACACGCGCATACGCGGCTGGGGGACTTGAGCCCTTCCGAGCCTGCGTAACGCACCTCGATTCATCCGCTGTGGGCCTTGCCGATCGGGCAGAAGGCTCTGCGTCCGCTCATGTGATGTATGTTCGAATGAAAGTGGCGCAGCATCTTTTTCCACTGCCTGCGCCACACCTGCGCCACAGTCGATGATACATCCTGATACATCCTGATACATGCGCCCGGGGCGATGGATGGAGAAAACCGTTGCGATCACAGTAAAAACCCCGGAATCTCAATGAGATTCCGGGGTGGGGGTGGAGATGGGGGGAATCGAACCCCCGTCCAATAGCCGACCCCGAATTCTTCTCCGAGCGCAGTCTACGAGTGTATTTCTCGGCCCCCGGCATCCGCGTAGACTCACCGCCGGATGGGCTCAGTTGATTGAGTGTCGGAGCCGCCCCACCAACATGGGCGGCACCCAGTGGCTCCCTAGACGACGCCAGACACCGGGCCGGAAGCAGCTCCCGGGCTGACGGACTAAAGGTTCAGGCTGCGATATCAGGCAGCGAGAACGTAGTCGGTGCGATTCTGTTCGGCACCTATTGGTTTGCACGCATCGTTAACGAGTTGAGCGCACGTCCTCGGCTCGCTTCACTTCGATCGACGACCACTGTCGAAACCGATCATCCCCTCTTGAGTTTTCAGCTCACCAACGCTCAGCTATTCCGCAGACCGTCGGACACATCAGTATATGGCACTCCTCCCCCACCGTCAAGGGCGACAAGCAGGGACGCGCCCGCTCTCCCGCGAGTGGCGCGGGGAGGAGGGACACAGCTGTCGCTGGCCGGATCCCTCGCCGGAGAATTCGCGGCCCGAGGACGGGCCGGTCCCTAGAGGAGCTTCGTGGACTCCAGCTTCGCCACCATGCGCCGGTTGCTGCGCACCAGCAGCGGCCGCAACGCCAGCCCCAGGAACGCGGCAAACAGAATGAAGGAGGCGAGGAACCACATGGCGTCCCCGTACTCGTGGCCCGAATAGCCGGCGATCGAGGCCCGCAGCGCCGTGATCGCATGCGTCGCGGGCAGGAACGGCGAGATCGCGGAGAAGAACGACGGCAGGATCGCCAGTGGGAACGCTCCCCCGGCGCCCGAGATCTGCAGGACGAGGAGGAGCACCCCCAGCGCCTTGCCCGCGTTCCCGAACGTCGCGATCAACGTGTACATGAGGAAGGAGAACACGATGGCCGTCAGCCAGAGGGTGCCCATGAACTGCAGCGGGTGGACCTGCTGGACCTTCAGGAAGTACAGGTCACCCAGCCCCACGAGGGTCGCCTGGGCGAGCGCGATAGTCCCAAAGATCAGGTAGCGTCCCAGGTACCCGGCGGCCAGGCCGACGGGCTTGGCCGTGAGGGTCGCGCGCAGCGGATCCACCTCCGCCAGCCCCTCGACGACGTTGGAGTCCGTGACGTCCGAGCGCATGGACACGACCATGAGCACGGACCCGACCCACAGGGCCAGGATCGAGTACAGGGGTGCCATCTGGGAACCGAAGTTCGCGACCGGGTAGACCGGGGTCTTCTCCACGCCCACGGGGGCCGCGATGGCCGCCGCCAGGGCCTCGGGATTATTCCCGATGATCGTTCCCAGCGTCGTCAGGTCTCCCCCGGCAAACACCTCGGAGATCGACGCGTGCAGGGAGTCAAGCTTGCCGGCTGCCTCGCGCAGGCTCGTGGCCGCGCCGGTCAGGTTCTCGCGCAGCAGGCTCAGGCCCGCACGCGCGCTTCCGCTCCCGTTCGAGGCGGTCGACGTCGCGCTCTCCAGGGACGTGCGGGCGGCGCTCAGGGAGGACTGGGCCGAGGCCAGGGTGGAGGCCAGCGATTCGAGCTGAGGCCGCAGGTTGGTCTCGTAGTCGGAGGACAGGCCATCGACCGCGGAGCGCGCCTGGGCGATAAGACCGTTAACCGCGGCGTGCCCGGCCTGTGCGTTCGCCACCTTGGAGTCCACGTCAAGGGCGGCGGCACGCAGCCCGTTCGCGACTGCGGTCAGCCGATCGGAGGCGGCCTGCAGGCGGTCCAGCGAGGACTGGGAGACGGGCGAGCCTGGCAGAGACGCGAGCGTCGACTTGATCGACGCGAAGCTGCTCGCCTGCGCGTCCAACACGGTGGCCTGAGAGCGCAGCGTCGAGGCCGCATCCGACGCGCTCGTCGAGCCATTCGCGTACACGTTGTCGACGGCACCCGACAGGGAGTCCAGCGAGGACTGCGACGAGGAGATCGCGTCGGACACCGACGACACCGCCGCCGAAGCAGCAGACCCGAGTCCGCTGGCCCCAGCCTGGGCGCTCGAGACCGCGGACTGCGCGGAGCCCTTCGCGCTCCCCAGCCCATCCACGAGCGTCGTCGTCGAGTCGATGAGCGTCACCGAGGAGCCCACGAGCGACGCGTAGGCGTCCGCACTGTCCGCCGCCGTGCGCAGGCGCGAGGCAACCGTCTGCACGCGGTTGTCGAGCGCCGTCACCGTATTGACGGCCGTTGGCGAGGACAGCGCATTCCCGACCGACGTCGCCGTGTCGAAGGCGACCTCGGAGAGCGTCTGAACGAAGATCTGGTTGACCTGGGCGCTCACCGCCTCGGCGCCCTGGCCGGCGATCTTCGGCGAGATGCCGTTCTTCTTCTCGTTGACGTAGTAGGTCATCGGCGCGGAGGAGGCTCCCCCGTCGAAGAACGTGAGCATGTCCTGGGAGAAATCGGCGGGGATGACGATGGCCGCGTAGTACGCCCCCGAGCGCGTCCCCTCGATGGCCGCCTCCTGCGAGTCGATGACCCAGTCGAAGTTGTCGTTCTTGCGCAGCGCGGACACCACCGAGTCGCCGATGTTGATGTGCAGCGGCACCAGGTCCGACTTGTAGCCCGCGTCCGTGTTCGCGATCGCGATGCGCAGGCTCTTCGTGTTCCCGAACGGGTCCCACGACGCCGCCACGTTGAACCACGTGAACAGCGACGGGATGACGACCAGGCCGAAGACGACGACGCTCGCGATCAGGGAACGATGCGCGCGGCGCAGGTCGGCGCGGTAGATGGCCCAAATGGTCCTCACTGCTGCTCTCCCTTCGCCGCCTCCGACGCGTCGCCCGCGCCGTCCTCATCGCCGAGGCCGGGGTCGGCCTCGTCCGCGTCCTCTCCCCCGCGCTCACCGAGGGAGGAGGCCAGCGCCGACGAGATCGACGCGCCCACGGCGGCAGCACCCCGCGCGATGCGCGAGCGCGCGCCCTGCACGCGGCGGGTGAGCAGCGAGCGCACGTCCCCCTCATCCATGGCGCCGAGGAGCTGCTGGCGCGCCAAGGCCTCGCGAACGTACTGGAGGCCGATCAGGAAGGTGATGACGAGAAGGACCCACACGATCCACGCGCCCAGCACGATCGGCACCTCCGCGACGTTCGCGACCGACAGGACGGCGAGCGCCACCGGGACGACAATGCCGACGACGATCGATACGCGGCGAATCCTCGGGTAGCGGCGCTCGAAGCGCGCGGCACGACCGCTGACCGAGCGCTGGAAGCCGTCGTGGTCCGCCAGGGCCGCCACGATCTGCGTCAGGCGGTAGCGGTTCGAGGGAACGCGCGTCGCCTCGGCCAGGAAGAGCCCGGAGGACGCCAGGTCGCGAGTCACCATCGCGTTCAAGTTCACCAGGAAAGGCCGCAGCGCGAGGCCAATCGCGAAAGCAAGCAGCGCCTCACCGCCGAGAACAGCCAAGCACAACAGGTAGGTGTGCCCATAGAACCCAGCCACGATCTCACGCAGCGCATTAATGCCGTAGGTGAAGGGAAATAGCGGGTGCAGGAACCGGAAGAAGGAGGGCAGCATCTCGACCGGGTACAGGCCCGCAGAGCCGGGAATCTGCACGACCATGATGATGACGCACAAGCCCTTGCCGATGTGCTGGAAGCACGTCGACAGCATGTAGATAATCGACACGAACACCAGCGAAATGATCACGGCTGTCCCCACGAACGCCGGGCGCGACACGGTCTGCACGCCGATGATGAGGTCACCGATCGACACGACGAGCGCCTGGATGAGGGCGAAGAAAGCGAGCAGCATCCACCGGCCCATGTACTTGGCTGCAGAGGAAGTGGGGCCGATCCCCTCTTCATCCACGTCAAGCTTGACAAGGAGGACAATCGAGAACGCGCCGATCCACAGGGCCAGGTTCGTAAACAGCGGAGCCATCGCGGAACCGTAGGCCGCGACCGGGTAGACGGCCTGCGTCTCGATCGTCGTCGGCGCGGCCATGAAAGAGGCGATCGACTCGGCGTTGACTCCCAGGGAGTTCGCCAGGTCGCGCAGCGTATTCGAGGAGGACAGCGCCGAGATGTCCGTCGCCACCGAGTCGAGGTCGGTCTTGATCGCGGCGACATTCGTCGAGCTGGTCTGGGTCGCCGTCTTCGCCCCGTCCAAGAGGGAATCGAGCTGGTCGAGCAGGCCCGACACCTGCTCGCGCTGACTGCGCAGCGTGTCCAGCGAGCCACGCATCGACGAGGACGCGCTCGAGAAATCGTCCAGCGCCGACGAAATCGCGGGGAGCTGGGAAGACACGCCGCTGCGAGCATTCGTCACCGAGGCCGACACAGCCGCGGACGCGTCGGAGGCTGACGTCAGCGCGTTCGTGATCGAGGTGGACGTGGCCGACAGGCCCGAGTTGAGGGTCGTCAGGTTGCCGAGGGCCGCAGACAGCGCCGCGTTCTGGTTCGTCAGGTCGGTCAGAGCCGTGTCCGCCGCAGGCAGGTTCCCGATCCCCAGAGCGTTCAGCTCCGCGAGCACCTCGCCCACCGAGTCGTTGATCGACGTGCCTTCGGCGAGCAGGCCGCCCACGCGTCCGGACGCGCCCTGCACCGCGCCGTCAAGGGTGCCCGCGTTCGCGGACACGCCCGCCAGGGCGCTCGCCGCGTTGGAGGACAGCCCGTCAAGGGCCCCGCCCATCTGGGTCGAGAACTGCGCCAGGGACGAGCGAGAATCGCTCACCAGCTGGTCCGCCTGGTCCAGTGATGCCGAGAGGTCAGAGGCCGCGGCGTCCAGCTCGCTCAGGGTCGTGCGCGCGGAGGCCACCGAGGCCTTCGCCACGTCGATCTTCTCCCCCATGCCACCCAGGGTTTGTGAGGCGCTGTCCAGCTTGGCCGAGGCCTCGGACACGGACGCGGATACGTCCGAACGTTTCTGGTCAGCGGTGGTCGCGATACTCACCCCGGCCTCGGACGCCTTCTCCGACAAAATCTTGGCCACCGTCGACACGAACGCCGAGTTGATCTGGCGGTCCAAAGCCGTCGCGCCCGCCCCCGTGATCTTCGGCGCGACGGCATTGTTCTTCTCGTTGACGTAGTACGCGATGTTCGGTTTCACGTAGCTGCCGTCCACGATTCCCGTCAGGTCGCGCGAAAAGGACGCTGGGATGATGAAAGCCGCGTAGGAATCACCGCGCTCCACCTCGGCTCGCGCCTCGTCGGCGCTGACGAAATGCCACCCCAGCTGGGTGTTGTCTGCCAGCTTGGACTCCAGCATCGCGCCGACATTCACCGTGCCCAGCCGCTCCTTGGTAGCTCCCTCGTCCTCGTTGGCCACCGCCACGCGGATGTGCGAGGTCTGAGAGTAGGGATCCCAGAAACCAGCGATGTTGAACCACGCGTAGAGCGCGGGAACAAACGCCATGCCGATGATGACAATCCAGGCGGCCGGTACGCTCACCAGCCGGACAAGATCACGACGAAATATCCTCACGGAACCTCGCACGAGGTCGCCTTCTTTCCCTTACCTGCGAGCCTGCTTCACATAGCGGCGGATCGCGCGCTCGGCCTCGCGCTGATCCTGCTTCTCACGCAGCGCCTGTCGCTTGTCCCACTCCTGCTTGCCCTTGGCCAGGGCGATCTCCACCTTCACGCGCCCACCGATGAAGTACAGCTCCAGCGGGACAATCGTGTAGCCCTTGGCGGACACCCGGTCGGCCATGCGGTCGATCTCAGCCCGGTGAAGGAGCAGCTTACGCTTGCGCGTCGGGGCGTGATTCGTCCACGACCCCTGGGAATACAGGGGGATGTTCGCGCCGTAGAGCCAGGCCTCTCCACCGTTGATCTCCACCCACGCATCGACCAGGGAGGCCCGTCCCATGCGCAGAGCCTTGACCTCGGTGCCCATGAGGGACAGGCCCGCCTCCCACGTGTCCTCGATCGTGTAGTCGTGGCGCGCCTTCTTGTTGCGGGCGATCGTCTTCTTCGCGTCGGAGGCCGCCTTCGCGCGCTGGCCCTCCGTGGGCTTGGGCTTCTTCCATTCCTTCGGCATGCCTGCCTCCCTTCGACGATGCTCCCCGGCCGCAAGGACTGACCCCCGCAGCGAAAACGCTACGGGGGTCAATCCTAACGCGGATTACAGGTAATCCATGGGTTCAACGTAGCTTCCGTTCTGAAGAACACCAAAGTGCAGGTGGCAGCCGGTGGCGTATCCGGTGGAACCGACCTCCCCCAGGGCATCCCCGGCGTTGACATACTGTCCCGGCGAGACATACTGCGCCTGCATGTGCAGGTACTCCGTGATCACCGAGTTCCCGCCCACGATACCGTGGTTGATATCCACGTAGTTGCCCGCCGACACGTCCGCAGACACCGCGTTGACGTAGCCCGAGGCGACCGCGCGAATGACCGTGCCACAGTCGGCGGCCATGTCGGTTCCCGAGTGGCCCTTCATGATGCCCAGCACCGGGTGGTAGCGCATCCCGAACGGGCTGGTCACAACGATCGGAATGTCCAGCGGGTTGCGGAAGCCGGAGGAGGAGACGTAGCTGGTGCCGGAGGCCCGGTTGGCCGCGTCGATGGCGGCCAACTCGGCGCTTCGCGCCTGGTAGTCGGCCTCGGCCTGACTCAGCGAGGCCTCGACCTGTCCCTTCTGAGCGTCCCACTCCGCTTGCTTCGCGGTGGCCTGCTCCTTGAGGCCATTGAGCTCGGTGAGCTTGGCGTCGGCCTCATCCTTGGCGCTCTGGGCCTCGGCCTCCGCCTGCGCCGCCTTCTCCTCCAGCTCGGCAATGCGGCCCGTGATCGCGCTCTGGCGCGTGGCCCGAGTGCGCTGCGACGAGGACACGTCAAGCGCTGCCGTCATGGTCTGGCTCTCGGTGCGCAGCGCCATGTCGGCTGCCGCCGCTCGCTCCGTGATCGACTGAGTTCCACCGGCCGTGAGGGCGACGGCAACCGGGTCGATGTTCCCCTCCCGGTACTTGCGACGAACCAGGTCAGCGATCGCCCGCTGCGCGTCGTTGGCCTGCGCGCTCGCCTGCGTCAGAGACTCGTCGATTCGTCCCTGCTCGCCCTGAGCGGCATTCAGCTCCCCCAGGATCGTGGCGTGCTCGCGGGACTTAGCGTCGTAGGTCGCGGCCGCAGCATCGTAGGCAGCCTGGGCAACTGGGATCTGCCCGTTGAGGGCCTGTAGGTCGATGAAAACCTGAGCGAGCGAGGCATCGATCCCCTCCAGCTGAGACTGGAGGGCATTCACCGTAGCTTCGGCCTCCGCGGCGGCCGTCGCGGCCGCATCACGATCTCCGTCCGCCAGGGCGGGAGCGGCCTGCGTCATCGCCGCGAAGGAGCACGCTGCCACGACCAGCGCACCAACTCGCAGGACGCGCCTTCTACTTCTCATCACGGAAAGAACCATGACAATCACGCCTTCGTGTACTTGGCCAGCGAGAACGCCGAGGCCACGACCGCCAGGGCAACGGCAGCCAGGACAAGGATCGGCGTCATGATCGCCACCTCGCCCATGCCGATGAAGTTCGTCCACTTGAAGGATGGCGCCATCCACCCCTGAACGACGACATGCACACCGGCGAAAAGGGTTCCGATGGCGAAAACCGCGCCGACAAGCGCAGCGAGCGCACCCTCGATCATGAACGGAGCCTGAATAAACAGGTTGGAGGCACCCACGTATCGCATGATCTGGGTCTCCTGCTCGCGGCTCATCGCACTCAGGCGGATCGTCGTCGAAATCAACAGGACCGCTGCGACGACCATGATCGCGCCCAGCCCCAGGGCGGCAGTACGCGCCGCACCGAGGACGCGGAAGAGAGGCTCGACAACCTCGCGCTGATCGCGCACCTCCGACACGCCTGGCGTGCCCGAGAACTCCTCCTTGATGACGGAATACTGTTCCGGATTGACCAGCTTGATGCGGAACGCAAACTGAAGCATGTCCGGACTCGTCCACTGCTTGAGGGTGCCGTTGCCGTTGAGGCGCTGGAAGTTGTCGTAGGCTTCTTCCTTTGTTTCCTCGTAGACGTGGGCGACATACTCGGTCATCTCCGACGAGGCCAGCTTCTGACGTACCGCGTCGATCTGCGCCTCGGTTGCTTCCGTCGCGTTGCAGTTGGGTGCCGCGTCGTTGCTCGCGCACATGTAGACGGTGACCTCGATCTTGTCGTACCACTCCGACTTCATCTTGGACACCTGCATCTGGGTCAAGCCCGCGATGCCCACGAACAGCAGCGACACGAAGGTCACGATGATGACGGCCACGCTCATCGCCCTGTTGCGCGACAGGCCCTTGCCGACCTCGGACAGAATAAAACGAAGCTTCACTGGCTTACCTCCCCGCCCCGTAGACGCCGCGGTTTTGATCGCGCACGACGTCACCGGCCTCAAGTTCGATGACGCGCTTGCGCATCTGGTTAACAATGTCGGCGTCGTGGGTCGCCATCACAACCGTCGTGCCGGTACGGTTGATTCGATCCAGGAGACGCATGATGCCCAACGACGTTTCGGGGTCCAGGTTTCCGGTGGGCTCATCGGCGAGGAGTAGCTCAGGGCGATTGACCATGGCGCGCGCGATCGCCACGCGCTGTTCCTCGCCGCCGGAGAGCTCGTGCGGAAGTCGGGATTCCTTCCCCGACAGTCCCACCAGTTCCAGCGCGTCGGGAACGGCTGTCTCGATCGCATGGCGCGGCTTGCCTATCACCTGCATGGCCAACGCCACGTTCTCGTACACGGTCTTGGAGGGCAGCAGGCGGAAGTCCTGGAAGACCGTGCCGATCTGGCGGCGCAGCTTCGGCACCGCCCACGTCGACAGCTTCGACACGTCCTTTCCGAGCACCCACACCTTGCCGCTGGTCGCCTTCATCTCTCGCATGACGAGTTGAAGGAAGGTGGACTTGCCGGAACCCGACTTGCCGACGAGGAACACGAACTCTTCGCGCTCCACCTCCAGCGAGACGTGGTCCAGCGCGGGCTGGGCACCTGGCGTGTACACCATGGTGACATCATCAAAACGAATCATGGGACCATCCGATCGAAGGGCAATAGTCCCATTTAGATTAGGTAACAATCATGTCACGAGCCGGTTGCGACACGCAGAAAAGCCTCGGTGTGGCACGGGCACACCGAGGAGCGATCGGTCAGTCGGCGGCGTTCTGTTCGTTCTTGCGCCAACGAATCCCCGCGTTGATGAAGCCGTCAATGTCTCCGTCGAACACCGACTGTGGATTGCCCGACTCGAATTCTGTTCGCAGGTCCTTGACCATCTGATACGGCTGCAGCACGTAGGAGCGCATCTGGTCTCCCCACGAGGCCTTGACATCGCCGGCAAGTTCCTTCTTCTTGGCCTGCTCCTCCTCGTGGCGCAGGACGAGGAGGCGCGACTGAAGAACTCGCAGGGCGGCCGCACGGTTCTGGATCTGAGACTTCTCGTCCTGCATCGACACGACGATCCCCGTGGGGATGTGCGTCATGCGCACGGCGGAGTCCGTCGTGTTTACCGACTGGCCGCCCGGCCCGGAGGAGCGGAAGACGTCGACCTTGAGTTCCGACTCGGGAATCTCGATGTGGTCGGTTGTTTCGATCAGGGGGATCACCTCGACGGCGGCGAAGGAGGTCTGGCGGCGACCCTGGTTATCGAAGGGGCTGATACGCACCAGGCGGTGTGTGCCGGCCTCGACGGACAGCGTCCCGTAGGCGTAGGGTGCCTGAACCTCAAAGGTCGCGGACTTGAGCCCGGCCTCTTCGGCGTAGGAGGTGTCCATCACCTTCGTGGGGTATCCGTGGCGCTCGGCCCAGCGCAGGTACATGCGCAGCAAAATCTCCGCAAAGTCCGCCGCGTCCACGCCGCCCGCGCCGCTTCGGATGGTGATGACCGCGTTGCGTTCGTCGTACTCCCCATCCAGGAGGGTGCGGATCTCGAGGTCACCCAGGTCCTTGCGCAGCTTCTCCAGGTCTCCCTCGGCTTCGGCGAGAATCTCAGCGCCCTCGTCAGGGTCTTCGGCAGCCATCTCGACCATGGCTTCGAGGTCGTCAATGCGCTCGCTCATCTGCGTGATACGGTCCAGCTCGCTCTGACGGTGGCTCAGCGCGCTCGTGACCTCCTGGGCGGCGCTCGGGTCGTCCCACAGGTCGGGCGCGGCCGCCTTCTCGTTCAGCTCGGCGATCTGCTCGCGCAGCTTGTCCGGCTGCACGACGGCGACGATGTTGTCCATCGTGGTGCGCAGGGACGGGATCTCTTCAGAAAATTCAATGGCCACACACACAGGGTAGCCGATCGACGCTGAAGCGAGGGGCGTGAAAGCTCGCGGGGGTGTCGGGCGTTACTCGCTCAGCTCACGATGACGGCGAGTCCCGACGCCCGGCGGCGTCGGGACTCGCCGATGACATACACTCAGATGAGTCCCATCGCGATCATCGCGTCGGCAACCTTGCGGAAGCCCGCCAGGTTTGCTCCGGCCACGTAGTCTCCGGGAACGCCGTACTCCTCGGCCGTGGCCACGGTGTTGGCGTGGATATCGACCATGATCTGATGCAGCTTCGCGTCGGTCTCAGCAAAGGGCCACTGGGTGCGGCCCGAGTTCTGCTGCATCTCCAGGCCCGAGGTGGCCACGCCACCCGCGTTGGATGCCTTGCCCGGAGCGTAGGCAACGCCCGCCTCCTGCAGGGCCTCGATCGCCTCGGGGGTGGTCGGCATGTTCGCGCCCTCCGCGACCAGCTGCACGCCGTTCTTGATCAGCGAGCGGACGCCCGAGAGGGGAAGCTCGTTCTGGGTCGCGCACGGCAGGGCAACATCGCAGGGAACATCCCAGATCACGCCCGAGGCCACGAACGTGGCGCCGGGACGCTCGGCGGCGTAGTCGGAGACGCGGCCACGACGCACCTCCTTGATGTCCTTGAGCAACTCGACGTCAATGCCCGCCTCGTCGAGGACATAACCCGAAGAGTCGGAGACGGCCACGACGGTGGCACCCAGCTGCTGAGCCTTCTCGGTGGCATAGATCGCGACGTTGCCGGATCCCGACACGACGACGCGCTTGCCCTCGAAGCTCGTTCCCTTGGCCGCGAGCATCTCGGCCGCGAAGTACACGAGGCCGTAACCCGTGGCCTCGGTACGCACGAAGGACCCGCCCCAGGTGAGCCCCTTGCCGGTGAGCACGCCGGCATCGAACCGGTTCTTCAGCCGCTTGTACTGGCCGAACATGTAGCCGATTTCGCGTCCACCCACGCCGATGTCGCCTGCGGGAACGTCGGTGTCGGGACCGATGTGGCGCGACAGCTCGGTCATGAAGGACTGGCAGAAGCGCATGACCTCGGCGTCGGACTTACCCTTGGGGTCGAAGTCCGATCCTCCCTTGCCTCCGCCCATGGGCAGGCCTGTCAGGGCGTTCTTGAAGATTTGCTCGAAGCCCAGGAACTTGATGATCGACAGGTTGACGGAGGGATGGAAACGCAGGCCGCCCTTGTAGGGACCGAGCGCCGAGTTGAACTCCACACGGAACCCGCGGTTGACGTGGATGGCTCCGCGGTCATCCGCCCACGGGACACGGAAGAGGATCTGGCGTTCGGGCTCGACAATGCGGTCGAGGACCGACAGGTCGGCGTACTCGGGGTGACGCTGCGCGAGGGGCGCAATCGTCAGGAGGACCTCGTAGACGGCCTGGTGGAACTCCGCCTGAGCGGGATCACGCCGAAGAACGGACTCGAAAACGGATGCCAACGCGGGGGATAGTCGAGATGTATCAAAGCTGCTCATGACCCAAAGTTTACGGATCGTTTACCGATCATCCGCTCTTCATCCCACATTGTGACCGTCGCACACGACACCTTTAGGGGGTGTCGGAGACCCCGCGCACCCGCGCGCTTGAGATCCTCGTCAGCTCCGGAACGACGATCCTACCCATCGCCGGCGGCACGAAAGACACGCTCGGACGGGCGCGAACGGCAACCTCCACCTCCGTGCGATCCGCCTCCACCCAGTCGACCACGACACCGTCGCCAACACGACACGTGGAGGACGCCAGCTCCTCACGCGCGACATCGACCCGCGACCGAGCCACCTCCTCGTTGATACCCGTCTCCTGCCCCGAGTACAGCGGTGAGAGCGGCGCTCCCGCAACCGACGCCCCGGCCAGGGCGTCGGCGCACGCAACGAGCCTACGGTCCTGCATCGCGACCTCCGTCAGCGCCACGCCCACGACCATGAGCAGGCACACGAAGGCGCACCCGGCAACGACGAGGATTCCCACGCGCCCGTCCTCACCCACCGGGCACCACCTCGCGCACGGGCGCGCGGGCACTCGAGGTGACCCCCACCCCGATGCTCCCCAGCCACCGGGGTAGAAAGGGCAGAGGAACGGTCACGGAGACGCTCACCTGCACCACCCCCTGCTCCGCACCGCACCCCGGGCACTCGGCGAGCATCTCGGCGGGGGCGTTAACCCCGAAGTCCTCAACGATGAGGGACACGGCGCGCCGGGCATCGTCCTCGCGATCACGATCCTCCGCCAGGATTCGGGCCGCCTCGCGCGCCCCCGAGTCCACGGCCATCGCGCCCGCACTCACCGCGCCGACCGCGAGCACGACGTAGAGCAGCGGGATCACGAGCACCACCACGACACCCAGGAACTCCACGGTCGCGTCCCCGCGCTCGTTCCCATCCCGAGTCTCGTTCATGGCCCCTCCACGAGGCTGCGTCCCCGGACCGTGAGCCACCGAGGTCCCAGACCGCCGACCAACGGCAGGCGCGTGCGCACGGTCACGACGAGGATGTCCGCGCCGTCCTCGTGCTCGCGTCCGACCTCGATCTGGTAATCCCGCGCCCCGCCGACAAGCGAGTCCAAGAGCTCACTCGTGCGTGCGCGAGCCTCCTCTTGATCACCCCCAAGGAGGCCTCCCCTGCGCGCTCCCTCCGACGCGGCACTCACGCTCATCGTTCGCACGTAGGAGGCGAAGGCCACCTGTGTGAGCAGGAGGATGACGAGCACCGCGAGTCCCTGAACGAGCACGGTGGAGGCCACCTGCGAGCCGTCCTCGCAGTCCCGATCAGATTCCCGAAATCGAATCCATCGCACGATTGAAGATCTCCACCAGACGCTCCGAGGCGACGCCCCAGATCAGTACGACGAGGGCTGCGGTCATGAGGGTGATGAGCACCCACCCGGGCACGTCGCCGCGCTCGCTCAGGCGTGCGCGGCCTTTCCACGACATCTTCTTCATGGTGTCTTCCTTTCTTCACGGGGTGAAATCCAAAGCGATGAGTCCCGGATAGAGGGCGAACATGACGGTGACGGGAAGGATGAGAAAGACCACCGGTAGGAGCATTGCGATCTCGCGGCGCCCTCCCTCCTCCATGAGGGAGGCCAGGGAACGTTCCCTCTGGTCGCGCGCCTGGTCGTGCAAAACGGAGGCCAGGGGCGATCCTCGCTCGATCGCGGTCGTGAGGGTGCGGCTGAGCCGAGTCAGGGAGGGAGAATCCGTGCGCTCAACGAGCTCCGCCAGGGCGCGCACGGAGGGCGTACCGTTGCGGATGTGCGCCGACGTGAGAGCCAGCTCGGATCCGAGCGGCCCACCCGCGCACCCCGCAACCCTCTCGATTGCCGCGGGGATCGATTCCCCAGCTGCGACGGCAAGAGCGAGAAGCTCCGCGCAGTCCGGTACCGCCGCGTCAATCGCCCTCTGGCGCCTGCGTGCCTTGATCGACAGCGCCCGATCCATCGCCGTCACTGCGAGCAGGGCGGCGACGAGGGCGCATGCGCACAGGGAAACGAGTGAGGAGCGCAATGAGGCGGCGGATCGAAGCGTGAGCAACGCGCACGATAGGACGAGCCCCACGATGGCGGCGAGCGCCTGACGCAGCCGAAACACCGGCACATCCATGTTCATGCCCGCGAGCGACAGCCTCCTCGCAACCGACTCGCTGGTCGAGCCCATCGACTCCAGCGCCGTGCTGCAGCAGCGGCGGATCCACGCCCCGAGGGCCGACGGACGAGTGTCACTGACGCGCCCCTGCGCGACCCGCGTGACGAAGGAAGGACGCCGATCCAGCCACGCCATCACAATGCACGCAATTCCGGAGGCTGCCAGGGCGGAGACAACGGCATCGACGGCGCGCGCGGCCCACGGATTCATTTCTCTCCCCCCAGGTTCCTCGGATCCGCGCTGAGTCGTCCCAGCGCCTTCATCGCCAGGTAGGCAACCACGCACATTCCCGCGCCCGCACACAGGACCGCGATGCCACCCGGAGAATTCCACACGGCGGCGCTGCCTCCGCCTCCGGACAGAAGCAGAAGCACCACCCACGGGGCGGCGAGGCCGAGGCGCGCCGCCCCGACGGTCCACGACTGTCGTGCTTCGAGTTCGCCGCGCACTCGCGCGTCCTCGCGAAGGAGGGAAGCAAGGTCTTGGAGGAGGCGCGTGAGGTCTGCTCCGCCCACCGATCGGGCGATGCGCAGCGCCTCGACAATCCGGTCGGCGACGGGGTCTCGGACCTCGTCCTTCATGCGATCCAACGCCGACGCGAAACGACCGTTGGCGCTGTAGTCGCGCGAGAAGGCGTCGAACGCGAAGCGCAGGGGCTGGGGACCCTCGTCTGCGAGCTCGCACAGGACCTGGGGCAGAGAGGTTCCGGCGCGCACTCCCGAAACCATCGCATCGACGACCTCAGGCCAGGCGGCGCGCACGGTCTTGGCGTGGGCGGCCACCCGGGAGACGACCCACGCGTAAGGAAGGAAGGCAACACCGAGGGCAACGATGAGGGCGACCGGCCAGGCGCCTGTCAGCGCGAGGATCGCAACCCAGACGACCGCGCCGACGACAAGACTCAGCGCCACCAGGCGCGCGGCACTCAGCCCGGGCACCCGGGCGCGCGAGACCTCCTCGCTCAGCCGCCTCCACGGCCCCCAGCTCCTGCGCACGGGGGCCGGGGCAAACCACGGGGAGGCCACCAGGACGAGGCCAATGCCGCACACGAGTCCGCACACGATCGCTATCACGCTCGCCCCCATTCCAGCAGGGAGGCCAGGTCGAAGCCGGCCGCCGTGAAGCGCTCGTGCATGTCCAGACCTCCGTGCCCGCGCTCGCAGCGCGAGGAGTCGAAGGTGAACAGCGTGGAGGTTTCGATTCTGTCTCCTTCGACCCGTCCGGGCACGGCGAGAACCTCGGAGACGTGGCGGTGCCCGCCAGCGCTTCGCTCCACGTGGCACACGAGGTCGATCGAGGAGGCGAGGGTGGGGGTCACGAAGCCGGTCGTCACGTTCTCACCGGCCAGGAGAGGCAGGATGGAGAGCTTGTCGAGGGCTTCGCGCGCGGAGTTCGCGTGAACGGTCGCCATCCCTGGTACTCCCGCGTTGAGCGCCACGAGGAGGTCGAGCGCCTCGGGACCGCGCACCTCGCCGACTATCAAGCATTCGGGGCGCATGCGCAGCGATTCCCGTACCAGGTCACGCAGGGTGACTTCGCCCGTCCCCTCGGCGCCAGCGGGCCTGGTCTGCATGGCGACGTGATCCCAGTTGGCCAGGCCGAGCTCGAAAACCTCCTCGCAGGAGATCACGCGCCTGGATCTCGGGAGTTCACCCGCGAGCGCTCGCAGCAGCGTCGTCTTGCCCGCCTGGGTGCCTCCGGACACCACAACGGATAGGCCCACGCACACGGCGGCGGCCAGAAAGTCCCTCATCGGGGGCGCGATCATGTCGACCGCGACGAGGTCGTCGAGCGTTCGGGCACGCTGGATGTGCTTGCGTATGTTGACGCTCCAGGACACCCCCGTCACGGGCGGGATCACCACGTGCAGGCGTTCGCCTCCCGCGAGAGTCGCATCCACGAATGGGCTGGACAGGTCGAGCCTGCGGCCAGAGTGGTGCAGCATCCGTTCCACGAGGGCGCGCACGTCCTCGTCCGTGAGGATCAGGCTCGTGAGCTCAGCGACGCCTTCTCGGGCGACAAACACTCGGGAAGCCGAGTTAATCCAGATCTCTTCGACCTCGGGATCGTCCATGAGAGTCTGAAGTGGGCCGAGGCCACAGATGTCGTCGATCAGGTCGGCTTCGACCTCCTGGCGGGAGGAAGGCAGCAGGTCTGGTGCGTGTTCGTCGATCGCGCGGTCGATGAGGGCGCGCACCGCCGCGGGGTTGCGGGCGGCGTCAATGCCTCCCGAAGCCAACCCCTCTCGAACCCGCGCGGCGAGCGCGCGCGTCACGGAATCCATGGCTGCGCCTCCTCGCTGCAGACAACTCCGTTGTGTCGAAAGTAACAGGGTTTCTCGGCAAGGAGCAAGCCCGTCCACTCTCAATCCCCCCAACTCCCGCGCGGGGCCTCCCTCCCGCCCCATCCCCGCGATAGGTTAAAGCAATGACCACCGCAAAAAGCCCACTCGAACTGGCGGCGCTTGCCACAGCCGCCGTGCCCGGCATGCGGGTGACCGCGCTGCGCCCCCCGTCTTACAGTGACGAGCTCGCCTCCGTCACCGGAATCGAGGACTCCGCGGGGAACCGGTGGATCGTCACCTGCCCGCACCAGGAGGTGTCGGGCCCCGCACTCGAGGCAACCTCGGGGATTCTCGAGCGCCTCGGAGCCGCGCACGACCACGACTACATCCCCTTCGATGTCCCCCGCCTGGCGGGGCATCTCAGGCTTCCGGGCGGAGGCTTTGTCTACGTCCACCGCGATCCGGGAGGCCACGAGCCCGCGGCGTCGGACCTGGATCACGATCCCCTCCTGCCCGCCTCACTCGGACGGGCGCTCGCCGCCCTTCACAACCTCCCCGAGACTGTCTTCTCCTCGATTGGATTGCCCACGTACACGGCCATCGAATGCCGTGACCGCACCCTCGCTCTTCTCGACGAGGCCGCACGCGAAGTCGCCATCCCCTCATCGCTGTGGAGCCGGTGGGAGGCGGCCCTCGAGGACGTGTCGCTGTGGCGATTCCCCTCGGCGCCCGTCCACGGTGACATCCAGGAACGGTGTCTGTGCGTCGAGCGCGGATCCCTCCTTGCCATCGACGGATGGACGAGCGCGCACGTGGGCGATCCCGCCCTCGACATCTCCTGGATCCTCGCCAGCGCGAGCGACGAGTTCTTGGAACGTTTCCGCGAGGCCTACGGCCACGAGCGACGCGCGACCGACCTGCACATCTTCACGCGCGCCCAGCTCATGGGCGAGATCGCGTTGGTGCGCTGGCTGGTTCACGGCATTCACGCCGAGGACTCCTCCGTCGTCGACGAGGCGCGCTCCATGATCGCTGATCTCGCGTCCGACCTCGGCGGCGAACCACTGCTCCCCTCCCACGCATCATCCGTGGGGCACCGCTCCTCGCCGATGGGTGGCGAGGCCTCTTCCCACCCCTCGACCTGCGGGCAGGGCGAGGAGACGCTCCCCGAGGGCCTGGAGACGGAGGAAACCGCCGCGGCCTCCGGGCCCGGCTCGGCCCTGTCCCGCAAGCTCGCCGAGGGCGAGGTTGATCCGGCAGCACCGACCGAGCGGCTGCGGCTCGGGCCCGACGGGACGCTCATTCCCTAGCGGCGAAGGCCGGCCGCAGGCATCCGTCCGATCCCGCGCGGGGCCCTCGGCGCCGACGGCCGCGGCCACTCGAGAGCGCTCCCGAACGGCCGCGGCCTTCCACAGCGGGTGCTCCGGACGCCCCGGTCCCGGTGATGCGGCTATCGCGGTTCCTCCCCCTCGCCCGGCGCCTGTGCGCCGCCTTCGAGAGCGTCGACGCGTCTGCGCAGATCCTCCACCTGCAGGCGCAGGATCGCCGCCTCCTCGGTCAGGCGTCTGCGGTCCTCATCCGAACGCGACAGGTCAACGGAGAAGCGCAGGGACAGGAGGAGGAGCGCGACGCCCGCGACGAAGAAACCGAGGTTCAGCGGGACAACGACCCCCGTGTGCAGCGCGGTCCACCGCAAGATGCTGGGGAAAATCGACAGGATCAGCGTGAAGAACGCGATGACGTACCACCACAGGCCGTAGCGTTCCTTCAGACCCGAGTTACGCATGGTCATGAACACCGTCACGACGATGATGAGCGCGAAGACCAGGCCGAGCACGTAGGACGGACTCATGCTTCCACCTCCGACGCGGTCGCGATCTTTTCACCCGGACGCGACAAGGACACAACGAGGGCCAGGGTGGCGCGCACCAGGAAGAGCGCGGACTTGATCGGGTTGTGGGAAGGCTCCCCGCCCGCACGCGGGTGCATTTGCACGCCGACCTCGCGCACAACCAGGCGGGAACGGGCGGCGATGACGAGTGCACCAATCGTGTCTCCGAGGTACTCCGCCGGGTAGTTGCGCGCAAAGAGCGACAGCGCGCGCGGCCCGTAGAGCTTGAAACCACTCGTCGTGTCACTCAGTCGCGTGTGGCACACTCGCGACAGGATGAAGGAAAACAGATTCATCGCCCACTTGCGAGGACCGCGCGCCTCGTAGTTCCCCTTGCCCGCAAAGCGTGACCCGATGACGACATCCGCGCCCTCGCGCGATGCGGTGTCGATGAGGGTTTCTATCTCCCCCGGATCGTGCTGCCCATCGGCATCGAGCTGACACGCGTACTGATAGCCGGACCGCCGGGCGTACTGGAAGCCCGCCCGCATCGCACCGCCAACCCCCAGGTTGAGCGGCAGGTCCAGGACGGCCACCCCGGCGGCGCGAGCGATGGACGCCGTCGCGTCCACCGATCCGTCCGAGACAACGAGGATGTCAGCGAAGGAAGGTTTCTCGGCCTTGACCGCCTCGAGGACATCGCCGAGTACCGCCTCCTCATTCCACGCGGGAATGACGATCAGCAGACGCGTTTTCTCGCTGGGACGCCTCACTCAGCGTCCCTCTCGTTCGAGCAACTCGAGCAGGTAGGCTCCGTAACCGGACTTGACCAGGGGTTCCGCGCGCTGACGCAGCCCCTCGTCGTCGATGAAGCCCATGCGCCACGCAACCTCCTCCGGGGCGCCGATCTTCATGCCCTGGCGGGCCTCGACGGTGCGCACGAAGGCGGTGGCATCGGCGAGGGAATCAAAGGTCCCGGTATCCAGCCAAGCGGTTCCTCGGGGGAGGACCTCCACCTTGAGCTTGCCCGCCTCCAGGTACGCGCGGTTGACGTCCGTGATCTCGTACTCGCCGCGCGCGCTGGGCGTCAGGTTGCGGGCGATGTCGACCACGTCATTGTCGTAGAAGTACAACCCGGGGACGGCGTAGTTCGACTTGGGTTGGGCCGGCTTCTCCTCGATCGACAGCGCGTTGAACTCCTCGTCGAACTCGACGACGCCGTACTCGCGGGGGTTGGACACGTGGTAGGCGAAGACCGCACCGCCATCGGGATCGACGTGGCGGCGCAGCTGTGCGCCCATGCCGGGTCCGTAGAAGATGTTGTCGCCCAGCACCAGCGCGGCACTGTCATTGCCGACGTGGTCGGCGCCGAGGACGAACGCCTGCGCCAGGCCGTTGGGTTCGTGCTGGACCGCGTAGGAGATGCTCACACCCAGCTGGCTTCCATCGCCGAGAAGGCGGTGGAACGAGGGAGCGTCGTGCGGCGTGGTGATGACGAGGACCTCGGAAATGCCGGCCAGCATGAGGGTCGACAGGGGGTAGTAGATCATCGGCTTGTCGTAGACGGGGACCAGCTGCTTCGATGTCCCCAAAGTGATCGGGTTGAGCCGGGTTCCCGACCCGCCCGCCAGGATGATGCCTTTCATGATGCCTCCGATTCCCGCGCGACCTCGTGCGGGTCGCGCATCGCTGACAATTATCCCAGTACCTGGGTATTTTTCCACAACTTGCCGCTCCCGTGGGAGGGCGGGCGGGAGTTGGCCGCCATGAATGTACAGATCGGCTAGAATTTGAGTGGAACAGCGCGCTTGCGCGAGGATACCGCACGTAAAGGAAGAAGCATGGCGCCCACCGCTAAGCCACTGGGGATCACCTCCACGCCAATCCCTGGCTTTTTGCGCATTGATGTGACCGTTCACGGCGACAACCGTGGCTGGTTTAAGGAGAACTGGCAGCGGGAGAAGATGGTCGCGCTCGGTCTTCCGGACTTTCATCCCGTCCAGAACAACATCTCCTTCAACGACCAGATCGGGGTGACCCGCGGGATTCACGCGGAGCCGTGGGACAAGTTCGTGTCGGTCGCGACCGGCCGGGTGTTCGGCGCGTGGGTGGATCTGCGCGAGGGCCCGTCGTTCGGTACCGTGTACACGACCATCATCGATCCGGGAGTTGCCGTGTTCGTCCCGCGGGGGGTGGGCAACGCGTATCAGACGCTCGAGCCGAACACGGCCTACACGTATCTGGTCAACGATCACTGGTCGCCGGACGCGCAGTACACTTTCCTGAACCTGGCGGATGAGACCGTTGCCATCGATTGGCCGATTCCACTGGAGCGGGCCATCCTGTCGGAGAAAGACAAGGGGCACCCCCGCCTCGGTGATGTCGCTCCCTTCCCCGCTCCGGTGCCCGCGGGGAGGCGCGCCCTGGTGACGGGGGCGAACGGCCAGCTGGGACGCGAGCTCATGGCGGCCCTTCCCGCGGCCGGTTTCTCCGTGACCGGCGTCGACCTGCCGGAGGTTTCCATTTCCGATGCCCAGCAGGTTGCCGCCCTCCCGTGGGATGACATCGACGTGGTGATCAACGCCGCGGCGTGGACGAACGTTGACGGCGCGGAGACTCCCGAGGGGCGCCGCGCATCCTGGCAAGCGAACGCGACCGGACCGGCTCTGCTGGCGCGCGAGGCAACCGCCCACGGCGTGACGGTGGTGCATATCTCGACGGAGTACGTGTTCGACGGCACGCAGGAGGTCCACGTCGAGGACGAGGCTCCCTCTCCGCTGGGCGTGTACGGCCAGTCGAAGGCGGGCGGTGACGCGGCCGTTGCCTCGACGCCCCGGCACTACATCGTGCGCACCTCCTGGGTCGTGGGCGATGGGAAGAACTTCATCAAAACGATGGCCTCGCTGGCTCGGCAGGGGGTGTCGCCCTCCGTCGTGTCAGACCAGGTTGGCCGACTCACCTTCACCTCGGACCTCGCCGCGGGAATCATTCACCTGCTGACCTCCGACGCACCGTTTGGCACCTACAACCTGTCGGGTGAGGGGCCCGTGATGAGCTGGGCCGAGGTCGCCGCTCGCGTGTTCGAGTTGTGCGGCCGCGAGCGCGCCGACGTGACCTTCGTGACGACCGAGGAGTACTTCGCGGGACGCGACGCGGCTCCCCGTCCTCTCTCCTCCGTCCTGGACCTGAGCAAGATCGAGGCCACCGGCTTCACGCCCGCAGATTCCTCCCGACGCATCGAGGAGTACGTCGCCTCCCTGCGAGGCTGACCTCGACATCGACGAGGCGCGCCCCGGGTACCGAAGGTGCCCGGGGCGCGCGCGTGGCTGCTCGTCGGCGGGACCCACGCACGCGGATAGGTAACAAGCACGCGGATAGCTTAAGAAGTACGCGGATAGGTTAGTAGGCTATCCGCGAGCGAATAACCTATCCGTCTGCGGACAACCTATCCACGAGGGCGCAACAACGCTCATGCAAGGGACATGCAGCATGAGGGGCGGGGGCCGGCCGCGCGTGAATGCGCGGCTGGCCCCCGCCCCGTTAAGAAGACCTAGAAGTAGGCCGCCATCATCGACACCAGGTCCTGGCCGTAGTTCTTGGCTGCCGCCCAACCGGTGTGATTCGGGTTCTCCTGGATTCCCAGGTGCTCGACCACGGAGGCGCCGCCCTTACGCACGTAGGCAAAACGCGGATCGACCACCGGGTTGGCCAGGGACTGCGCGGTCACAGAAGCATCCGCGTAGGCACGCAGGTGCTGCACCTGGGCGCGAATTCCCGTGCGCACGTCCGGGAAACTCGCCCCTTGCGCGCCTCCGCCGACCGCGCCGATGCCAGAGAAGTTGAACTGGCCGATGCTCACGTCACCGCCGAAGCCCAGCCAGCCGGTCTCCTTCATGGACTGGACGAACACGAGCTCGGGGGACACGCCCTCGGCTACGGCTTCGTCGTAGATGATCTCGGCGAAGTCACGGATGGAGGAGGCCCCACCTGCGGCCAGTTCACTCGGGTAAGAGCGGCCCGCGTTCTGCCACGCGCTCACCATCGCGTCAATGGTCTCCGAGCGCGAGGCCATGGGGGCACTCATGATGAGACGCTGGCCATTCGCGTCATGGACGGAGGCGCCGGATGAGGCAGCGGAACCCGCATCCTCGTAGCCCAGCCAGGCTCCCGAAGACGAGAACCTTGATGCGCGCCCCTGAACGACCACTGTTCCCGTCGCCATCGCGCCCGAACTCTGATCGAGCCAGTACCAGGTGGATCCCTGCTGGAGCCAGCCGGTGCTCATCGCGCCCGAGGGCTGCATGTAGTACCAGGTTCCGCCCACGGACAACCAGCCGGTCTTCATCGCACCATCGGAATCGAGGTAGTACCAGGAGTCCCGGTCCTTCAGCCATCCGGTTGCCATGACACCGCTGGGGTGCATGTAGTACCACTGCTTGTCGTCTTCAGTGAGCTGCCAGCCGGTGAGCATGCGCGCATCGTCCTCGAAGAGGTACCACGCGTCGCCGATCTTGGTCCAGCCGACGGCCGCACCGCCGGAGCTACCCAGCCAATACCAGTTGTCGCGGTACGTGAGCCAGCCCGTCGCCATCGCGCCGGAGGAGTCCAGGTAGTACCAGGTGCCTCCCACCCGTTCCCATCCGGTCGCCATGTCTCCGGCCGGGCGCAGGTAGTACCAGGTGCCCTTCTCTTGCTTCCAGCCGGTGACCATCGCGGTGCTCTCATCGAAGAGGTAGAGGCGTCCACTGAGCGTGGCCCATCCTCGGATCGTGCGCCCGTCGGATCCGGCCCAGTACCAGCGCCCGCCAACCTGGAACCAGCCGGTCTTGGCCGCTCCGTTGCTGATAAAGCGCCAGCTGTTGCCGGACTTTTCCCACGTCCCCTTGCTCAGCCCGTATGTATTGGCGATGCCCGTGGCATCCGCGATCCCGAGGGAGCGCACGAAGGCCGGGTCGCGCAGCAGGCCCGCGTCGGAGGAGGAGGTCAGGAAGGCGTGCTCGACGATGATCCCGGGGATGCCGTCCTCGCGCGCCTGACGGTTGATCGCGTAGTAGTCGCCCGTGGAGCCGTCGGGGTAGTCGTAGTAGGGATTGTCTCGCGTCTTGATTCCTCGATCGGCCAGCCCCAGGCTCGTCAGTTCTTGCTGGATGGCGCTGGACAGGGCGCGCCCCTGGGTGTGGGTGGAGTAGTTGTACGACGAGGCGTTGGGGTACCAGACCTCGGCACCCTTGGCCACGGGTGAGCCCGAGTTGAAGTGAATCGACACGAGGGCATCGGCCTTGGCATCGGCGGCCATCTGCACGCGCGCCGCCAGGTCTGCGCTCGTGTTCTCCGAGGGCCTGGTGTCCGTCGTCCGGGTCATGACGACGCGCACGCCGTCGTAGCTTTCCAGCTCTTCCTTGAGCGCCAGAGACACCGCGAGGGTCAGGTCCTTCTCTTTCAGGCCGTTAGCCACAGCTCCGGAGTCGGAGCCCCCGTGTCCGGGGTCGATGGCGATCGTGATGCCTGCTGCCTGAGCCGACGGGACGATGGCTGCGGCGGCGGTGGCCAGGGCCAGGGTGAGCCCGGCGACGAGTGTCCTCCAGGGGGAACGCATGATCATCCTTCATGTTGCCAATGTGTCACTCGTGATTCTAGGTACTTATGTTGTAACTGTAAACATGAAAATAGTTACATTGACGAACAAGCACGAACTCACATCATTGCATGATCGAGTGTGCTACCGCCTGCCGACGGGACACGCGCGTACTCGCCGCCGACCTCGGCGCAACGCTCACACGGCGGAGAGAACCACAGCGGCGGCGGCGCGCGACGACGCCTCAACAGAACGGTTCTCCCGCACCCACGCGCGCGAGCGCACCTCCCCCACCCAGGACACGGTGCCGCGGGCAAACGCCACCATCGCCTCGGCGACCTCGTCGGCATCTAGGCCGCACGCCACCCCCAGGCCGGCCTCCTCGACATCGCGGGCGGCGCGCCCAGGCCCCGCGTAGATCACCGGCGTCCCCTGTGCCAGCGAGGCCAGGATCTTGGTGGGATAGGCGTAGTCGTAGCCGCCAGGGCGCAGCGAGGCCAGCGTCGCGGTCGCCCGAGCCATCCACCGGTCGGCCTCGTTCGCGCTCACCGCTGGAATCATCTGCACTCCCGCCACCGCTCGGGCGCGCCCAGCAAGGTCCTCCCATCCGCTCCCCTGCCCGACGAACACGAGGCGAGCGTCCCCCAGGCGACCCCGCGCGCGTTCGAATGCCTCCACAAACACCTCGGGGGCGAGCCAGGGGGCGACCGTCCCCGCGTACACGAAGACCGGCCCCGAACACCGGGGGAAGGAATCCGGGTACCCGGCTGCGATCTCGCCCGGGACACGCACGCCGTTGGGAACAACCGTCACATCCCGCGCCCCCAGCTCGCGCGCGCGGCGACTCACCCCCGCCGAGACCGCGATCACGCGGTGAGCACCCCTGAGCGCGAAGGATTCCAAGGCGGCGACGGCGCGCACGACAACGCCCGGCACTCCCGCCGCGGATGCCGCGTCCGAGACGACATCCGCGCAGTAGTAGACGTAGGGCACGCGGCGCAGCGCGCACGCCACGCGTACGGCCGCGCCCGTCGTCGGAGGAGGCTCGCACGCCACCACATCCGGCCTCGCCCCGGTGAGCAGGCGCGCCACGAGGGGCAGATCGAAGGAGAGGTAGGAGACGTAGCCACGCACGGCTCCCGTGCGATCACGCAGCACGGGAGCACGCCTCACCTCGACGAGGCCGGCCCCCACCCCGCCCGCCGTCGGCCCCCTCCCCGGGACAGCTGCGTTCCCTCGACGGGTGCTCTGCGAGGACCCGAGCGGGCGGGAGGCCGCTCGGGCACCGTCGCGGGCAACCGAGGGCGCCAGGCGCGAGGTGAGGACGCGCACGCTCGCGCCCGAAGAGACAAGAGATCGGACGAGGGCGCCCAGGCGCAGTGCCGCCGCGGTCGGCTCGGGCGTGAAGGTGCGCGTCGCGAGAGTGACTAGCATCGCGCATCCCCTCCCCCGCCGATGGTGATCCGGGGCGTGCCCACCCACAGGCACGGATCCGTGAGAGAACGACCATCGACGAGGAGGCGCACGCCGGGCAGGTCGGTGGGGCGAAGGGCCGCGTAGGCCGCGTGATCGGCCTGGATGAACGCCACGTCCACGTCCTCACCCAGGTGGTAGGGCTCCCAGCCGAAGGAAGCCAGCTCCTCATCACCGAAGAGGGGATCGTGGACGGCGACGCGGGCTCCGTCGACGCGCGCGGCCTCGACGAGGCCGAAGACCCCCGAGAACGCCGTCTCCTTCACGCCTCCCCGGTAGGCGGCCCCCAGGACAGCCACGCGCAGGCCCGACAGGGATCCGAGCAGCTCGCGCGCGCGTGCCACGGCGTAAGCGGGCATGTCGGCGTTAGCGCGGCGCGCGGCCTTCACGATGGTCGCATCGGGGTCGCCGGCCAGGTACAGGCGCGGATAGACGGGGATGCAGTGGCCGCCCACCGCGATTCCGGGGCGGTGGATGTGGGAGTAGGGCTGGGAATTACAGGCATCAATAACGCGCGCGATGTCGATGCCGACGCGGTCGGCGTAGCGGGCAAACTGATTGGCCAGGCCGATGTTGACGTCACGGTAGGTGGTCTCGGCAAGCTTGGCCATCTCGGCGGCCTCCGCCCCGCCCATGGGCCACACGCCGTTGGGGCGCGGCAAGTCTTCCCTCTCATCGAAGGACAGGACCTCCTCGTAGAAGCGCACGCCGCGTTCCTCCCCGGCCTCGCTCAGGCCTCCCACCAGCTTCGGATAGCGAGAGAGGTCAGCGAACACGCGGCCCGTGAGAACCCGCTCGGGGGAGAAAACAACGTCGAAGTTGCGGCCCTCGCGCAGACCGGAGAGCCCCTCGATAAGGGGGCGATAGCGTCCCCTGGTCGTCCCCACCGGCAGGGTCGTCTCGTAGGAGACGAGAGTTCCCGGGCCGAGGTGGGCGGCCACGGAGCGCGTCGCGGCGTCCATGGTTGAGAAGTCGGGCCTGCCCTCCCCATCCACGACGAGGGGGACCACCATGATGATGGTCTCGGCGCTCGGGATGGCCTCGGCGTAGTCGGTGGTGGCGCGCAGTGCGCCCGAGGCGACCAGCGCAGGCAGGTAGTCGGCCAGGTGGGCCTCCCCCGGGAACGGCTCTTCTCCCCTGTTGACCTGGGCAACCACCGTGGGGTTGATATCCACGCCGACAACCGAGTGTCCCGCGCGCGCGTAGTGTGTCGCCAGCGGCAAACCGATCTTGCCCAAACCGACGACCGCGATGCGCATGTGGTTCCTCTTTCCGTCTCCGGCCTCGTTCATCCCACCCAGTGTAGTGCCCCACGGGTCCTACAATGGCGGCGTGGAAAGCGCCCTCAACCTCCTGCTGTATCCGTCGGACCTGGCCTCGCCCGGCAGGCTCGTGAAGATAGCGCGTTCCCTCTCCCCGCTGTTCACTCGCACGCGCATCGTCGGCATCGATCACTCCCCCCTCCCCGCGCTCGAGGCCGTGGCGCCCTGTGTGCACCTGGAACGCATTCGGGGGGCGCGGGTGGGAGCGCCCCTGGGCGGGATCCGTGTCGTGGGCGTGTGGGGGGCGCGCGTGTACCGGCGCTTTGCCCGCCAGGACGTGGCGGCCGTCTCCGCGCAAAACCTCTTCCTGCTTCCGCTGGCTCACGCCCTGTCTCGGCGCACGGGAGCCATCCTGGCGTACAACGCGCACGAGCTCGAGACCGAGACCGTGGGGTCGACGGGCCTTCGCCGCCGCCTCCAGCGGGCCATCGAGCGCCGGTACATCGCTCGAGCGGACGTCGTGTCGGTGGTCAACGAGTCGATCGCCCGGTGGTATCGCGACACCTACCCGGGCGTGGAGCCGATCGTCGTTACGAACGCGCCGACGGGTCAGCCAGGCGTCATCGACCTGCGTGCCCAGCTCGGGGTGCCCGCCGATGCCCTCCTGTTCCTCCATTCGGGGTATCTCGCCCCTGGGCGCAACATCTCGTTGATCCTTCGCGCGTTCGAGGACGCACCCGGCGCCCACGTGGTCTTCGTCGGCACGGGCGCACTGGCCGACCAGGTCAGGCGCTCCGCGGCGAGTCACGCCAACATCCACCACCTGCCCCCCGTGCCGCCCGACCGTGTGCTTGCGCTGACGCGCGGAGCGGACGTGGCACTGTGCCTCATCGAATCCGGTTGCCTCTCGCACCGCCTCTCCACACCCAACAAGATGATGGAGGCCTTCGCGGCCGGGGTGCCGGTCCTGTGCTCGCCCCTGGCCGAGGCGCGCCGCTATCTGGGCGAGCAGGCGCGGCGCTGGGTGTTGGAGGATCCCGAGCGCGACCTTTCTCGGGTCCTGAGGGAGCTCACGAGAGAGGACATCGCGGCCTTCGCCCCGCCTGCGATCCCGACCTGGGAGGAGGGCGCTGCTCGCCTGCGGGAGGCCTACGAGCGTGCCCTCGCCGCCAAGCGTGCGGGCGGGGAGCCGAGCGCCACATAGGCGCGGGCCTGCCGGTCAGGCGGCGCCTTCTCCCGCCCACGCGCTCCGGTTCTTCCCCCCGCGGTCGTACTCGCGGGCGGTGGCGAGCACCATGACGAGCATTCCCACCAGGAGGGACGCCATCACGACGCCGAGCACGCCGACCGTGGCCTCGATCCTGTAGGGGCTGAGCGCGAGCCACGCGAGAGGAACGAGGCAGTACACGCACGCGAAGGCCAGCATGCGGCGCTGATGGTAGGTGGCGACAAACACGTTGGACAGAGGCGAGGAGGCGACCGTGAGGGCCAACCATGGAGCGAGCGCGCGCGCGAAGTAGCCGGCCGCCTCCCAGCGCTGACCGAACAGGAACGGGAAGAGCGCGGGGCCCACCCACGCGAGCACCGCGAACGCGGGAAGCGAGAGCGCCAGCGCGGTCGCCCCCACCCGCACCACGATCCGCGTCATCTGACCCGGTGGCGTGTCGGACAGGCGAGGCAGGTACACCTGGGACAGGGCCCCGGCGATCAGGGCGACGGGCGCCTGCATGGCCATCCACGCGAGGTTGAACTGGCCGAGGGCCGCCACGCCATACCCGGCGATCAGCAGCGGGATCGCGCTTGTGCGCACCGCGTCAACGACGACATTGGGAACCCCCACGAGGGCCATCTTCCGGTAGCGGCGCGCGACCTCTCGCACCGGCGGGTCCTCGGCGCTGCGGGTCCTCGCGTCCCGCGAGCGCCACGACAGGTAGGCCACGGCGATCCCCTGCCCGGCTACCGTCGCGCCGATCGCCGCCCCCAGCCCGCCCGAGGCGAGGAGGCCACACAGGAGCTGCAGCGCTGCGATCGCGCCGGAGCGGACCACGGAGGAGGCGGCGATGTAACGGAAGCGGCGGTGCCGGGTCAGCCAGTAGGAACACACCTGCCCCTGGGCGAGAAAGAGGATGGAGACCCCCACCGCCAGCATCCAGGCCGCGAGTTCGCGTCCGTAGCGCTCCTCCAGCCACGGCCGGGCGACCGCCGCGACGAGCGTGGCCAGCGACGATGCGGCCAGAACACAGCGAGACGCCAGGCGCGCAAGGGAGCGGGCGGATGCCTCGTGGCCGGGGGAGGGAAGCACGATGCTGAGGTCGAAGCGAGCACCGGCCACGGCTGCTCCCAGGGTCGCAGCCGAGGTGAAGACTCCGAGGTAGCCCAGGTCGGTGTCGGTATAGAGGCGGGCAACGCCCATCTGAGCGACGAACGCAATGATCTGGGCGAGGAGGGTCCCGCCCAGGAGTGCGAACACCTGACGCAGGGCGCCGGGGCGCACATCTGGCTCGGGGGCGTTCGTCATGCCCTCATTTAATCACCTGAGGGCGTTTGCAAGCCCCTAGGATGGGTGCATGCCCATTCCCGTGCCCGCGCCGCCTCCTCCGCCGTGGGGGCTCCCGTGAGGGTTGCCCTGACGAAGGGAACGCTGCTCGTTCCCCCCACCTACTTTGCGCTCGCACACGCGGCCGCGATGCCCGATCTGTCGTGGCAGGCGTTCACGCTGGCTGCTCGCGTGAGGGATCCCCGCATCGTTGTCCCGATCCGGGAAGCCTCCCCGGGGGCGCTCAGCTCCTCGCGGGCGATCCGCTTGTTTTCCCAGGCGAGGGGGCTGGGCGCGATGCGCCGGGCAATCACGCGGTGGGAGCCCGAGGTGATCCACCAGCATCAGGCGACGTGGTCGCTTCCGGCCGTGGGAGCTGCCCGCGACACGGGTGCCCCTCTCGTGGTGACCGTGCACGGGGCAGACGCCTACGGCAGGCTTGGGCGGGGCCCGGGGGCGGCCTGGAATGACCTCAACCGCCGGGCTGCCTTCGGCGGTGCGCATCGGCTTCTGGCCGTGTCGCGCTATCTGGCGGACGTGGCGCTGGCGTCGGGGGCGCAGAGGCGGCGCCTGCGCGTCCACTATCAGGGGGTCGACACCGCGTGGTGGCATCCGGGCGCTGGCGCCTCCGGCCAGGGCGCGGGCGGCGCCCCGGGGGTTCCCATCGTTCTCTTCGTCGGGGCGCTCAGCCACCTCAAGGGCGTTGACGACCTGGTCGAGGCCTCGGTGCGCCTGCACGGCACCCACCCGCACTCTCTCGTCCTGGTGGGCGAGGGGCCGCTTTACTCCACCCTGGTCTCTCGCGCTCCGGCCCACGTGAGAGTGACCGGGCAGCTGGGCCGCGAGGAGGTGCGCGATTGGATGCGTCGCTCCCACGTCCTCGTTCTGCCGACGAAGCCGACTCGGGGGCGCGCCGAGGCGGCCGGGCTCGTGCTCCTTGAGGCGCAGGCGTGCGGGGTTCCTGCCCTCGCCTACGCCACAGGAGGGACACCCGAAATGATTGCACCGGGCGCGTCGGTGCTCACGCCAGGACGAACGAGCGCGCACCTCGCCCGCACGTTGGGCGAGGCGCTGACCTGGGGTGACGCGGAGCGCGCGGAGCGCGGCTTGGCCTGCCGCCGCTGGGTCGAGGAGAACCGCTCGCTGGCGACTTCCGTCGACCAGCTGCGGGCCGTCTACCGGGAGGTTTCGCGCTAGGGGTCAGGGTCGACCTGTCATGTCGATTGCTCGCCCGCTGGCCGCCGAGGCCAGGATTGCCTCGATGACGCGCAGATTGTCGAGGGCCTCGTCCATGGTGACGTGTTCGCCTCCGGCGCCGGTGATCGCGTCTCGGAATCGCTCGTGTTCGAGGGCGAGCGGTTCGCGTTTCGTCAGCGCGTAGCGCACAACCTGCCCTTCGCTCACCCCCCGGAAGGCCGCGATCGCGTCCCACTGCAGGGGCGCGTGACCGTTCTCGTAGAAGGTCAGGTCCCCCATCGCCGTGTCCGCCACGAGCGCGCCTCGCTCACCCGTCACGATCGTCGTGCGGTCCTTGTAGGGGGTCAGCCAGTTGACCAGGTGATTGACGAGGATCCCGCCGGTAAGCACCCCGGAGGCGACCATCATGTCCTCGTGGGGGCGACCCGATCGCCTCGAGGTGCGCGCGTAGATGCTCTCGTAGGAGGCGTCGGCGACCCAGGCGGCGAGGTCGACGTCGTGGGTGGCGAGGTCCTTGACGACGCCCACGTCGCTGATGCGCGCGGGGAAGGGGGACTGTCGGCGGGTCACAATCTGTTCGATCTCGCCGAGCTGGCCCGAGGCGATCCTGGCGCGCATGTCGATGAGCGCCGGATTGCAGCGCTCCACGTAGCCCACCGCGCCAACCAGCGACGCGGCCGCGAATGCGTCGCGGATGCGTGTCCCTTCCTCCACGCTCGCGGCGAGCGGTTTCTCGATGAGGGCATGCACCCCGGCCTCGGCGAGGGCGAGGGCGGCCTCCTCGTGGAGCGCGGTCGGCGTCGCCACGATCGCGGCGTCGATGCCCGCGTCGATCAGCTCGCGCACGCCCCTTCTGACGGGCAGGTCCCCGGCGACGCCGAAACGGTCGCCGCCCGGATCGGCGAGCGCCACCAGGTCGACGCCGTCGGTCGCGCGGGCGTTGCGCACGTGGTGGCGCCCCATCGAGCCCAGGCCCAGGATCCCCAGGCGAATACCCCCCACGTCAGGCACCCGCTTCCGCGAGCGCGTTGACGGCCTCGACGATGCGGTCCAGGTCGCCGCGGGTGAGCGAGGGGTAGACGGGGAGGGAGAGGACCTCGGCGGCGGCCGCTCGCGTGGCGGGAAGGTCCGTGTCGGGGGCGAAGCGCGCCAGGGAGGCGAGCTCGTGGGCGGGGATCGGGTAGTAGACGCCGGAGCCGATTCCATACTCCTCACGCAGGGCACGCGCGAAACCATCCCGGTCCTGCGGGACGCGGATCGTGTACTGGTGGAAGACGTGGGTGGCGCCGGGTGCCACGTGCGGGACGGTGACCCCGCGCAGGTGGGCGCTGAGGTAGGCGGCGTTGCTCTGGCGTTCGGCGGTCCAGGCGTCAATCTTGGTCAGCTGGACGCGACCGATGGCGGCGTGAATGTCGGTCATGCGGTTATTGAGACCGACGATCTCGTTCTCGTAGCGCTTTTCCATCCCCTGGTTGCGCGCCAGGCGCACCCACCGGACGAGGGCGGGGTCGCGGCTGGTGACCATCCCTCCCTCGCCGCTGGTCATGTTCTTGGTCGGGTAGAAGGAGAAGGCGGCGAAGGTGCCGAAGGAGCCGACCGGCCGCCCGTGCAGGCTCGCCCCGTGGGCCTGCGCTGCGTCCTCGAAGAGCAGGAGGCCTCGCTCGCGGGCGATCGCGTCGAGGGTGTCGAGGGCCGCGGGGTGACCGTAGAGGTGAACCGGCATGATGGCCCTGGTGCGGGCGCTGACGGCGGAGGAGACCGAGGCGGGTGAGAGCGTGAAGGTGCGCGGATCGATGTCCGCGAACACGGGGGTTGCCCCCGTGATGGCAACCGCGTTGGCCGTCGCTGCGAACGTGAAGGAGGGGACGATCACTTCGTCTCCCGGGCCGATCCCGGCCGCCAGCAGCCCCAGGTGCAGGGCGGAGGTCCCGGAGTTGAGGGCGATCGCTCGCGTTCCCGGCACGATCTGGCGGGCGAATTCCTCTTCGAACGCCTCGACCTGGGGCCCCTGCGCGATCATCCCGGTGCGCATGACGCGTGCGACCGCGCTGATCTCCTCCTCCCCGATGAGGGGGCGGGCCGGCGGAATGAAAGATGGTGTCACTGCTTCTCCTTATCCCGCTCGTTCCCCCGGCCGGTCGGCGCCGTGGCCGCCTCACCCAGGGGGGTGAGCTTTCCCTCGCGCTCGACGTAGCGCGCTCGTGTCGCCGGGCACACCCACTCCTCGTCGGCGGCCTCGTCGTCCCCTCGGCCTCCTGTCGCGCGGGTGGGGCGCACGAGGGGCACGCCCGCCTCCCCGACCCAGCCGACGCGGCGAGCCGGCACTCCCACGACGAGGGCATAGGGCGCGACGTCACCAGTGACGACCGCTCCAGCGCCGACCATTGCCCAGGCGCCGATGCGCACCGGGGCCACGCACACGGCGCGCGCTCCGATCGACGCTCCGCGCCCGACGCTCACGCCGACGGGTTCCCAGTCCGCGGTCGTCTTCAGGGCGCCCTGCGGCGTGACTGCGCGGGGGCTGTGATCATTCGTGAAGACCGCTGCGGGCCCCACAAAAACGCCGTCGGCCAGCGAGGCGGGTTCATAGATGAGCGCGTAGTTCTGGATCTTGCAGCGCGCGCCGACGCGCACACCCTCGCCGATGTAGGCGCCGCGCCCGACGATGGTTTCCTCCCCGATCTGGGCTCCCTCGCGCACCTGGGCAAGGTGCCACACGCGGGCGCTGCCGGCGATCTGCGCGCTCGGCGAGACGTCGGCACTGGCTTCGATCACGGTTTCCCCCTGGGTTTCGCTGGAGCACCGGCGTGCCCCCGGCGCGCGTTGGCCGCCCGCTGAGCAACACTATAGGCGCGCGCTGGTCCCGATGTGCGACACTGGTCGAATGCAGCATCGCTCCGACACGTGGGTCGTCATCCCCGCGTTCAACGAGGCGCCCGTCATCGGGGGCGTCGTCGCGGCCGTGCGCACGTTTTTCCCTCACGTTCTCGTCGTGGACGACGCCTCGAGCGACGATACTGTGGCGCTCGCCAGGGAAGCGGGGGCCTTCACCGCGTCGCACCCGTTGAATCTGGGGCAGGGAGCCGCCCTGCAGACCGGCTTCGAGGCGGCGCTCGCTCGCGGCGCGCGTTACGTGGTGACCTTCGACGCGGACGGCCAGCACGATCCCGCCGACGCCGCGGCCATGGTGGACCGGGCACGCGAGGAGGACCTGGCCTTCGTGCTGGGCTCGCGTTTCCTGGACGGAAAACGAGCCCGCGTCGGCGCGGCGAAGCGGGCGATGCTGCGTCTCGGAGCGTTCATTGCCCGGGCGCGCACGGGCTTGGCCCTCACCGACACGCACAACGGGCTTCGGGTGATTCGCGCCGATGCCCTTGGGCACGTCCACCTGACGCACGCGCGCATGGCGCACGCGTCCCAGATCATCTCGCAGCTGGCGAGCAGCGGGCTTCCCGGCGCCGAGCATCCGGTGACGATTTCGTACACCGAGTATTCGCGAGGCAAGGGCCAGCCTCTGTTGAACTCGATCAACATCGTCGTCGACCTGGCACTGGGGGGACAGTGAGCGCATACCTGGCTATACGTGTCCTCCTGCTCCTGGCCCTCGCGGCGAGCGCGTGGTGGCTCATGCGCCCCGTGACCTCGGCATCGTCGCTGGCGCTGCGTCGCCTGGGCATCGGTCTGCTGGTCACCGCCGCCATCGTCGCGATCCTCGTTCCGTCGCTGGCGAACACGGTTGCCCACGCAATCGGCGTTGAGCGAGGCGTCAACCTGATCGTCTACGGTCTCGTCCTCGCCTCGATCGCCCAGATGATCACCGCCTACCGACGCGAGGCTCGGGCCGAAGCACGCATGGCGCGCCTCGCTCGCGCCCTGGCCCTCGCGCACGTGCTTCCTCCCCGCGATCACGGGGCACGCGAGGCCCCGGCACCCCCGTCGAACGACGGCACGCAGGAAGTGGAACGCGCCGCTTCCGGCCCCGCTTCCCCGACAAACAAGCCAGATAACGATATGGTTACAACCAATGAGTAACGTGATTCCGCGGCCGATCCAGCACTCGGCCATCAACTACGGGCGCTTCGGCCTCCTGCGCAGCGCACTCGCCATCCTGCTGAGCGGCGTGCTCTTCGTCGTGTCCACGGCCGGTTTCGTCTACGCCAACCTCAGCTCGCAATTCGCCGACCAGGTCGTCGACATCGACGCGTACACGACCGGCACGCAGAAGCAGACCCCCGACTCCTTCGAGGGGCGTGCCGTCAACATCCTCGTGGTGGGAACGGACTCTCGCTACGGCGCCAGCGGCGACGTGGGCGCGGGCGACCAGGACGACGTCCCGGGCGTGCGTAACGACTCGACGATGGTCATTCACGTCAGCGCCGACCGCTCCCGCGTGCAGATCGTTTCCATTCCCCGCGACACCCTCGTCGACATCCCCGAATGCAAGCACCGCGACGGCACCCTCAGCGACGCAACCAGCGGCGAGATGTTCAACAACGCCATGTTCTACGGCGCGAATGGCGGTAACTCGGAGGAGGACCTGGTTCCCGGAATCGCGTGCGTGAAGTCGACGGTGGAGAACATGTCGGGGATGACGATCGACGCGTTCATGATCGTTAACTTCGCGGGCTTCATCGACATGATCGACGCGCTGGGGGGCGTGTGGTTCAACATCCCCCACCGCATTGATGACGAGGAGGCCCAGCTCTACATCGACGTCGGCTGCTACAAGCTGGACGGAACGCACTCGCTGGCCTACATGCGTTCGCGCAAGGGCCAGGGGGATGGGTCGGACATCTCGCGCATCGGGCGTCAGCAGCAGCTGATTTCCGCGATGGTGCGTGAGCTGCAGTCCAAGAACTACGTGACCGACCCCGGCGCGCTCATCAACTTCCTGCAGGCGGCGATCAGGGCGGTCAAGGTCTCCCCCAACCTGGGCGACGCGACCGCCGACGCCGCGCTGCTCGTCAACGTCTTGTCCAAGGCCGACCGCGCGAACATCCAGTTCGTCACCATGCCCGTCGAGGAACCCTCGTGGGATCCGAATCGGCGCATCGCATCGGAGCCGATGGCCCGCAACGTGTGGAACGCCCTGCAGCGCGATCAGGCCCTCCCCGTGGGCACCACGTACACGGATGGAAACGGCGCACAGCTCGTCGTCCCGGATCCGAACGCTGCCCCGCAGAGTTCTGCCGCTCCCTCCGAGCAGGACAACAATCCCTCGACCCCGAGCACCGAGGAGGGAAGCACGGACAACACCGAGCAGTCCGTCTCCGTCGACAACAACGCGGCGAACGAGGCTGCGGCCCAGCAGACCGTGGCTTCCTGCCCGCCGAAGGACAAATGAGCACTCCCCCCTCGTTCACGCCCGACCCGAAGCGGCGCCGCCCCGGTTCCGATGACGCTCACGTCGTCGGGGAACAGGCGCGCGGGGGTGCGCCCACTCCCCCACCCGAGGCAATCGCACCCCAGATGTGGAGAATCTCCGAGGAGGAGGCCGACGCCTCGCGCCCGCTGATGCCCCGCACCCTGGACCAGCCCACGCGCGGGACCGCGTCGATGTTCCCGCGCCGCCCGGCGCCCGAGCAGGCGCCCCCGTCCTTCCGCCCGGCGGCGTCGAATCCCCCCTCCTACGCGCCGGGAACGGGGTCGGGGACGTACGCGCGCTCGCAGGGCGGACAGCGCCAGATCCGCATCGCCCCAACGACCCCCGCAGTCGCACCGCCCGCCCCGGCGATGCCTCGGAGCAAGCGCCGTCACCCGATCCTAAAGACCCTGTGCTTCTTCCTGGTGGTTCTCCTGGGGTGGGGCGGATTCCTCCTGTGGGACGCGAACGCGAACGTGGGGCGGGTGAGCGCCCTGTCGGGGGCCGCGGACACGGCGGGAACGACCTACCTTCTGGCCGGATCCGACTCGCGGGCCGACGGCGCCGTTCAGGATGGGTTCAACGAGTCCGAGCGTGCCGACTCGATCATGCTCGTCAACGTGGCCCCGAACGGCCAGGCCGTCGCCCTGTCGATCCCCAGGGACACCTATGCGCAGATCCCGGGCGTGGGGTGGGATAAGATCAACGCCTCCTACGCCTACGGCGGGCCTCAGCTCCTCGTCGAGACGGTGGAGAAACTGACGGGCCTGACCGTCGACCACTTCGTGCAGATCGGCATGGCCGCGGTGCCCGACATGGTGGACGCCGTCGGCGGCGTGGAGCTGTGCTACGACAACGACGCGAACGACCCGTACTCGGGGCTCAATTGGAGCGCCGGATGTCACAAGGCCGACGGAAAGACTGCCCTGCAGTTCTCGCGCATGCGCTACCAGGATCCGGAGGGCGACATCGGCCGCACCAAGCGTCAGCGTCAGGTGATCTCAAAGGTTATTGCCTCCACCGTCTCCCCCTCGACCCTCGTCAATCCCGCGAAGACCCTGCGCGTGGAGCGCGCGGGGTCCTCATCGTTCACGGTTGACGAGGACTCCTCCGTCCTGACCGTTGCTTCCCTGGTGATGGCCCTGCGCTCGGCTTCCTCCGATCAGATGATGGGGGTGCCTCCGATCGAGTCCCTCGACTACACGACGAGCGCGGGCGCCTCCGCGGTGCTCCTGCGTGACACGACCGCCGACGACTTCTTCGCCAAGCTGCGCTCGGGGACCTTGACTTCCTCCGACCTGAACCAGGTGGACGGCTACTAGGAGTTCTCGCCTGACGCGCCCGAGACGCAGGCCCCGGCCTCGCTACCCGTGTTTGGGCACGAGGCCGGGGCCTGCTCGCGTGTCGAGGAGCGCCTCAGGCGCCGGGGACGGTGATGGGGCGGGGTCCAGCCTGCCAGCCTTCCCACGCGGAGGCGAGGATCTCCTCAACCCCGTTGTTGGCCTTCCACCCCAGGTCGACGCCGATGGAGAGGGGATCGCCGATGAGCGTCGGGGGATCCCCGGCGCGCCGCTGGAGGACCTCGACGGGGAACTCCCATCCGATCACGCGGCGCAGGCCATCGATAATCTCTCGGACGGAGGTCCCCAGGCCGGTGCCCACGTTGTAGGTGTGGTGGTCGGGCTGGCGTCCTTCCGCGAGAACGTCGAGGGCAGCGATGTGCGCCTCCGCCAGGTCCAGGACGTGGATGTAGTCGCGCACGCAGGTGCCGTCTTCGGTGTCATAGTCGTCGCCGAAGATCTTCGCGCTGTCCCCGCGCTCGATCCGGTCGAGGACCATCGGGATCAGATTCATGATCGCGTCGTCGGCCAGGTCGGGCCAGCCGGCTCCGGCAACGTTGAAGTAGCGCAGGCCAATCCACTTCAGGTCCCACGCCCGTTCGCAGTCGGCCATCATCCACTCGCCGATCAGTTTCGTTTCGCCGTAGGGGTTGATGGGGTGCCCACCCATATCTTCGGTGACAAACGGTACGTCCGGCATGCCGTAGACCGCCGCGGACGAGGAGAAGATCATCTGGTCGACCCCCGCGTCCTCCATGGCAAGCAGGACGTTGGCCATTCCGCCGACGTTCTGCTGGTAGTACCAGGCCGGGCGTTGCACGGATTCTCCGACCTGCTTGCGTGCGGAGAAGTGAATGACTGCCGTGACGTCCTCGTCCACCATGAGGGTGGACAGCGCCGAGCGCGCCTCGTCGGTCGTGACGTCAAGGCGGACCAGCGTCGCGTCGCCGACACGCGAGGCCTTACCGCTGGACAGGTCATCAACGACGACGACATGGTCCCCGCGCTGACGCAGGAGGCGGACAACGTGTGCGCCGATGTAGCCGGCGCCGCCACAAACGAGAATACTCATGCCATCAGGATACGCCGCGCGTCCCACCCGCGGCTACCCCGCCAAAGAGCGTCCCCGAGGGCTGCTCGTTCGATTCAGCGACCCGTTCAACCAAGGCGGCCCCCTTCTCGGCGGCAACCTCGCGCAGGCGTGACTGGAAGCGCCGCATCGTCGCGCGTAGCCTCTCGGCATCCTCGCCCTCACCCGCGCCGAGGATGCGCGCGGCCAGCAGGCCAGCGTTTCTGGCGCCCGCGATCGACACCGTTGCGACGGGCACGCCCGCGGGCATCTGAACGATGGAGTGCAGGGAGTCGACGCCATCAAGATGCGCGAGGGGAACGGGAACGCCGATCACGGGAAGCTCGGTGAGCGCAGCGAGCATTCCGGGCAGGTGCGCCGCGCCGCCGGCGCCCGCGATGATGACACGCAGGCCGCGCTGGGCCGCGCTCCTACCGTAGGTGACCATGTCCTCGGGCATGCGATGGGCCGACACGACTCCAACCTCGCAGGCGATGCCGAACTCGGCGAGCGCGCTCACCGCCGCTTCCATCGTCGGCCAGTCCGAATCCGAGCCCATAACAACCCCGACGAGGGGCCTGTCCCCCGTCGCGGTCAGCTGAATATCGAGGGTGGCGTTCATGCGTGATCCTTTCCTGGTTGTGAGGAGCCTGCGGGCGGCGCGCGCTACGGCAGGTCGGTGGAATCCGGGCCGCCGCGCAGCGCCTCGACGCACGCGCGGGCGCAGGCGAGTGCGGTCGCCGGGTCCGCATCGACGACCGTCACGTGGCCGAGCTTGCGTCCCGGACGCACCTCCTTGCCGTACAGGTGCACCTTGGCTCGCTCTCCTCCGGCGCGCAGGGCGTCGGCGAGGGCACGCGTCGGCTGGTCGGAGCGCGAACCGAGCAGGTTGACCATGACCGCGTGGGTAGCCGGGTCGCGCATCTCACCGGACCCCAGGGGCAGGTCGAGCACCGCGCGCAGGTGCTGTTCAAACTGGCTGGTTACCGCTCCGTCGATCGTCCAGTGACCCGTGTTGTGGGGACGCATTGCCAGCTCGTTGACCAGGATGCGCTCGTCGGCGCCCTCGCCAACGACGAACATCTCAACGGCGAGGACACCCGTGACTCCCAGTTCCGAGGCGATGGTTTCTCCGATGCGGCGCGCCTCGCAGGCGGTCTCCGGGCGGATTCCCACGGCGGGGGCGGTGACCTCCGAGCACACGCCGCCTCGTTGGACCGTCGAAGCCACGGGCCAGGATTCGATTCTCCCCGAGGGCGTTCGGGCAAGCAGGGCCGCGACCTCGCAGCGGAACGGCACCCAGGCCTCGGCCAGGAGGGGGCCGTGTCCCCACCAGGAGGCCACGTCCGAGCTGGCGTGGGCGACGGCAACTCCGTGCCCGTCGTACCCGCCCCTGGGGGTCTTGACGACGAGCGGCCAGCCGACTCGCGCGCCGAATTCCTCGAGGGCCGCCTCGTCGTCGACACGGGCCCACGCGGGACAGGGCACGCCCATCGCACCCAGGCGCTCGCGCATCGCGAGCTTGTCCTGGGCGTAGCAGAGCGCATCGGCGGGCGGTTGGACGCTCACGCGACGAGAGGCCTGACGAAGGACGGGGTCCGGGACGTGCTCGTGCTCGAAGGTCAGGACGTCGGCCCCCTCGATGAGGGCGGCGACGGCCTCCCACGAGCCGGGCTCACCGACGGACTTGTCGACGGTGACCTGGCCGGTCGACCCGTCCTCAGCCTCAACGAGTGCCCTCAGGTTTATTCCGAGCGCTATCGCACTCTCCTGCATCATGCGTGCCAGCTGTCCCCCGCCGATGACGGCAACGGTTACGGGTGTCGATATCGCGCGTGTCACGGGACCAATCTACCGCTGAGCTAGAAGCGGCGCGACCTGCGTCCCATCGACATGAGGGGGCCCTCGGGCATGACGCGGTCGGGATCCAGGGAGGCGGGGATCGCGGCGACGGAGACCGTGAAGACGGGGGGACGGCGTGTCTTGAGCTCCAGGCGTCCGCCCATCGCCTGAGCCAGGTCGTGCGCGAGGGCCAGGCCGATGCCCGTCGACCCGTGGCCGGACACGCCTTTTTCAAAGATGTCGGGGGCGAGGCTCTCGTCGATGCCTTCTCCCTCGTCGCTGACCTCGATGACCACGCCGCGCTTGGATGATCCGGCGTGCGCCCACACGTGGGTCGCCCCGTCGCCGTATCTCAGGGAGTTCTCGATGAGTGTCGCCAGAACCTGTCCGAGCTTGCCCGCGTCGGCCAGGATCGGTCGCTCGGCCTCGTCGAGGAAGATGAGGGACCTGCCCGCAGCCTCGAATTGATCCTCCCACTCCTCGCGTGCGGTGTTGAAGACCTCGAGGATGTGGATCGCCTCGGTCTGTCCGCTGCTCCGCTTGGACACGTCCAGGAGCTCGGTGACGACGTTGGTCATGCGCTCAACCTGTTCCAGGCACGTGCGGGCTTCCGCGCGCACGTCCTCCTCCGAGGAGATCAACTCGATCTCCTCCAGGCGCATCGACAGGGCGGTGAGGGGGGTCCGCAGCTGGTGGGAGGCGTCGGCAGCCGCTTGGCGTTCGGCGGCCAGGCGTCCGGCCATGCGTTCACCGGTGCGCGCCAGTTCCTCGGAGACAAGATCGATCTCTTCGATGCCCGAGCTTTCCATCCGAGCCCGAACGCCGCCGGAGCCGATCTGTTCGGCCTGGGCCGCCAGGTAGATGAGGGGGGCGGAGAGGTCACGCGAGAGCGAGCGCGCCATCAGCCAGCCAATCGCCGTTGACAGCGCCATTCCACCGCCGAAGAGGGCACACACCCACGCGATTCGACGAAGGGCACCCGAGGCGGAGGAGGTCAGCTGGACGGAGACGCCGCTGGGCGAGGATGCAACGGCCGTGACGGTTCGCCCCGAGATCGCGTTCCCGCCCGTCACCAGGTTCGCATCGGGTATCTTGATCCGATAGGCGAGCGTGCCGCCGCGGCTCTTGGCCTGCTCCGAGACGAGCGAGGCCAGGACCGTCGCATCAGTGTCTTCTCCGGCGGCCCTGCGCCGGTCGATGCTGTGGACGATCAGCTGCGATTGAACCTCCAGGCTCCGCTGCTCGGAGGCCCACACCGAGGCCGAGGCAAAGAACGCTCCGGGCAAACCCATCAGCACGCACACGACGGCGACGACGGAGACGATCATCCTCACCGCGCGTGCGCGCATGGCGGGCCTCCCTTAGCGCGCGCTCTCGAAGCGGAATCCCATCCCGCGCACGGTCGTGATGTAGTGCGGGTCGGTGGCGTCGTCGCCGAGCTTGCGCCGCAGCCAGGACACGTGCATGTCGAGGGTCTTGGTCGAGCCGGTTGGATCAGAACCCCACACCTCTCGCATGAGGGTCTCCCTGGCGACGACCGAGCCGGCCTCGCGCAGGAGGACGCGCAGCAGGTCGAACTCCTTGGCCGTCAGGCTGAGCTCCGTGTCTCCGGCGAAGGCTCGGTGCGCGGCGACGTCCATGCGGATGTCCTGCGCGCGCAGCTCACCCTCGGCGGGTTCGGATGTTTGACGTCGCAGGAGGGCGCGCACGCGGGCGAGAAGCTCGGCCAGGCGGAAGGGCTTCGTCACGTAGTCATCGGCGCCCGCGTCGAGGCCGACGACCATGTCGACTTCGTCCGTGCGTGCGGTCAGGATCAGGATCGGGACGCGGTTTCCGGAGGCGCGAAGCTCGCGCGCGACGTCCAAGCCGTCGATGTCGGGCAGCCCGAGGTCCAGGACGACCAGGTCGACGCCGCGCGCGTCGGCCAGGGCCTGGCCACCCGTCGCGTGGGCGCGCACGTCGTAGCCTTCCCTGCCCAGCGCCCGTGCGAGGGGCTCGGAGATGGCCGGATCGTCTTCAACGAGGAGAACTGTAGTCACGCGAACATCTTAGCAATTCCGAACCAAAACTTTCACGTTTCTTGACCGAATGTGCTCCCCGGTCGGATGGGGCTGCGACGTGGGGGTCCTGCCCTAATTCGGCACGCTTGACAGCAGGTAGGGCGAGACCGGACCGAAACCGCGCAAGTCCGCGGTGGGAAACTCCTCGAGCTCGTAGCCGTCCCCGCCCTTACCCGCGGCGACCGCCGCCGCGGTCGCCGGATCGGTGAGGATCTTGCCGACGGGCGCAATGTCCACGAGGCGAGACGCAAGATTGACGGTGGGGCCGAACACGTCGCCGGAGCGCGAGAAGACGTCCCCGCGCACGAAGGAGGCACGCACGGGAAGCATCTCGTCGTCAGCGTTGAGTCTCTCGATGAGAGCCGTGACGACGCGCAGGCCGGTCGAGAGGTCATCCGCGATGTACAAGATGGCGTCGCCGATCATCTTGACGACCCGGCCCCCCTCTTCGATGACCGCGGTGCGGCTCTCTTCTTCGAAGCGTTCGATCAGTCCGACCAGCGCGTCGCCGAGGATCGTGGAGGAGGAGGTGAAGGACACCATGTCGACGAATCCGAGACAGCGATTGAGGGGGAAACGATCGTGGCGCTCCTCGTGGCCACGCTGGGAGACCTCCCGGTCGAAGCGCGACAGGGTTGCCTCAAGCTGGCGCCGCCACGAGTAGGTAAACATCTCCTGGAAGACGTCAATGTACTCTCGCATGTGGTCCAGCACGTACATGCGCGCCGTCGTGTCATCGAGGTTGAGGCGGCGCATCGAGTCCTCGACGAGGGCCTCGAACTGCCACAGAGCCAGGCGGTCCGCCAGGTGAGAGTTAGCGCGAAGCAGCGAACGGGACGTCGCGGTGTCGATGCCACCGGATTCGACGAGGTCGTGCCACTGGCTAAAGACATCAAGGTCACGGGCGGAAAAGACAGGATCGTCGGCGCTGGGAGCCTGAAAGCCCAGGGCGATCCAGAACTGGAAGACACGTTCGATCGGCGTATCGGTCGCCTGCGACAGGTCGCGGGCGGAATACGTGAGATGACCGCCGAGCAGCCGAGGAACGTAGCTTGTTGCGGTCAGGTCATCAGGAATTGCAGGGGACGAAGACGCGCGCTCATCCATCGCAAATCCCTCCTCGCTGGGCTGACTCAACACCACATCAGCGGATAAACGGTATACCAGGTCACTTTTCAAAGTCACATCGTCAATGCGACCTCATGCACTGACAATTGTAGTAGGCTCGTGTATTTTCCACCAGGCATTTGCACGTTTACCTGCGATTATCCGGATTCCTGCACTATTTTTCACCCCTCCTGCGCGCCCGACACGCCATGGTCCACAATGTCCCTATGCGCCTCGTTCTCGCCTCCGCCTCCCCCGCCCGCCGCGCGACTCTCATCGCCGCGGGAATCACTCCGATCGTGAGAGTCTCTCAGGTTGACGAGGACGCTGTCCTCGCGGCTCTCCCCGGCGGGCGCGCCTTCTCGGGCGCCGCCACGACTCCCGCGGACGAGGTGGGCGCCCTGGCCGAGGCCAAGTGCGCGGACGTGTGCGACGCGTTGTGTGCGCCCGATTCCGACTCCTTCGATGCCGACCCGGGCGCGCTCCTCGTCGTCGGCTGCGACTCCATGCTGGAGATCAACGGAGCGATGCAGGGCAAACCGCACACCCCCGAGGTCGCACGCGAGCGCATCCGCGCCATGCGGGGCACGACGGCCACGCTGTGGACAGGGCACTCGGCCGCCCTGCTCACCCCTCGCTTCTCGTCGGACCGAGCGGGAAGCGACTCCCGCTCCGTTGCCACCCACCTGACGCGCAGCGCCTCGACCCAGGTCCACTTCGGGCAGATCACCGACGCGGAGATCGACGCGTACGTGGCCACGGGCGAGCCGCTTCGCGTCGCCGGCTCCTTCACGGTCGACGGCCTGGGCGGCCCGTTTATCGACGGGGTCACCGGCGACTACCATTCCGTGGTCGGCATCTCCTTGCCGCTGCTGCGCTCGATGGCCACGGAGATGGGCGTCTTCTGGCCCGACCTGTGGGATACCCCGCGCCCCTGAGCCTCACCGCCGACGCCCGCGCCCCGTAGTGTAGATGCCATGGACACGAGCACGGCATGGGGCGTCGGCCTCGCAACGATCACCCTGGACGGCACGACACTGGACACCTGGTATCCCGCCCCGCAGCTGGGCGAACCCGGATCCGACGAGGGGGCGGCCGCCTCCCTGTCCGCACTGGAGCGCGTCGACGAGGCCCGCCGCGTGCGCACCGTCGTGCGCACGACGACCATCAGGCTGGACGAGGTCCCCGCCACCACCGAGGACGCCTACCTGCGGCTTCACCTGCTGTCACACCGCCTGGTGCGGCCCAACTCGATCAACCTCGACGGGATCTTCGCGGTGCTCCCCAACGTGGTGTGGACGGACGCCGGCCCCTGCGCCGTGGCGGACTTCGAGGCCACGCGCATGCGACTGCGCGCCCGCGACGGGCGCCCCGTGACGGTCCTCGGGATCGACAAGTTTCCCCCGATGGTCAACTACGTCCTCCCCTCCGGTGTGCGCATCGCCGACGCAACCCGCGTGCGCCTGGGCGCCTACCTGTCCGAGGGCACGACCGTCATGCACGCCGGGTTCGTCAACTTCAACGCCGGGACGCTTGGCCGTTCCATGGTCGAGGGCCGCGTCTCGCAGGGCGTCGTCATCGGCGATGGCTCGGACGTGGGCGGCGGCGCCTCCACGATGGGCACGCTCTCCGGCGGCGGCAAGCAGCGGGTCCGCCTGGGCGAGCGTTGCCTGCTGGGCGCGAACTCGGGCCTGGGAATCGCCCTGGGCGACGACTGCGTCGTCGAAGCTGGCTTGTACGTGACCGCCGGCGCCAAGGTCACCCTCATCGATTCCTCGGGGGCCTCGCAGCCGCGCACCGTGGCCGCGCGTGAGCTGTCGGGCGCGTCCAACATCCTCTTCCGGCGCAACTCCCAGACCGGGCGGATCGAGGCGATCGCCCGCGCGGGCGTCGTGGGCATCGAACTCAACGACGCGCTGCACGCATCCAACTAAGCTCCTTCGCCGCGAGGAAAGGCCGGGACACGGGCGCTGCCCGTGTCCCGGAGTGCCGTCAAGGCGGCTAGCGCCCCTGCCACTCGCTGGCGATGCGCTTCGCTGCGGCGGCTATCCGCTCGTCCGTGGCCGTGAGCGCCACGCGCACGCGGCCGCGGGCGGCCGCGCCGTAGAAGTCTCCGGGCGCAACCAGGATTCCGAGCCGCGCGAATCGGTCGACGAGCGCCCAGGAGTCTTGCGGCGCGCCCGGATCGGCGACCCACAGGTACAGTCCAGCGGCGCTAGCGGGGTCAACGTCTAGCCCCGCGCGGGTCAGCGCCTCCAGGAGGAGGCGGCGTCGGGCCTCGTACACGCTCCTTTGGGCGCTCACGTGCTCGGTGTCGCCCAGGGCGAGGGCCATGGCGTGCTGGACGGGGGTGGGGACCATCAGTCCCGAGTGCTTGCGCGCCGTGACGATGGGGGCAACCAGCGCGGGGTCGCCGTAGATGAGCGCGGCGCGGTAGCCCGCGAGATTCGACTGCTTGGACAGGGAGTAGAGGACCAGGAGGCCACGGGGGTCGCAGTCGCACACGTTCGCGTCGAGCAGCGAAGGCACTCCCTCGCTCACGTAGGGTTCGCTCCACGGCAGCGCCGCATAGCATTCGTCCGAGACGATGACTGCTCCCCTGCCGCGCGCCCACGCGATGGCGTCGCGCAGCTGATCCTTGCTCATGACGTGCCCGTCGGGGTTGCCCGGGGAGTTGAGGTACACGAGGGTGGCGTCGGGCCAGGTGCCCGGGCGAGTGGGGTCCACGGGCACGGGCGTTGCCCCCGCCAGGCGCGCGCCGATGTCGTAGGTGGGGTATGCGACCTCGGGAACCAGGACCGTGTCCCCGGCGCGCACGCCGAGCAGGGTGGGGATCCACGCGACCGCTTCCTTGGAACCGATCGTCGGAATCACTCCGGCTGGGCCGACGTCGACCATCCCGCGCCGAGCTGCCCACGCGCCGATCGCCTCACGCACCTCGTCCGTGCCCACGACCGTCGGGTAGCCGTGCGCGTTCCCCGCGTCGGCGAGGGCCTCGCGGATGAAGTCGGGGGTGTCGTCAACGGGCGTGCCGACGCTCAGATCGCACAGCCCCCCGGGATGCTCGGCCGCGCGCGCTTTGGCGGGGGCCAGTTGATCCCAGGGGAACTCGGGTAGGTCCAGGGGGCGGGGTAGCAACAGGCTCATGCCCCCACCCTATCCGACCGTCACATGTTCTCGGCTTTCCATTCCTCATTCTGAGGAGGAAGCTCGGCGATCATGGGATCGTCGTAGTCCTGGACGCCGGTCTTCTGGGCGCCTCCCGGGCTGCCGAGCTGGTTGAAGAAGTCCGCGTTGGCGCGCAAGTAGTCGGACCACTCGTCGGGAAGGTCGTCCTCGTAGAAGATCGCCTCGGTCGGACACACGGGTTCGCAGGCGCCGCAGTCGACGCATTCCTCGGGGTGGATGTACAGCGTGCGCTCACCCTCGTAGATGCAGTCGACGGGGCATTCGTCCACGCATGCGCGATCCTTGACGTCGACGCACGGCTGCGCGATGACGTAGGTCATGTGACGTTCCTCCTGGTCAGTTCCAAAGACTCGTTGATCCTATTATTCACGTATGAGCACTCCCGAGTCACCCAGCGTCCGCGACCTGCCCGAAAGCGGCGCTATCGAGCCGAATCGCGCGAGTGGCGCGCCGCGGGTAGGCGCGCAATTTTCCGCACGCTCCCCTGGCGCAATTCCCGCGCTGCCGTGGATGCAATTCAGGGTGGGCGAGAGGGTCGTGATCCGATATCGCCTGGCCGACGGCTTGCACGACGCCCTGGGCGAGGCCACGGAGGTGGCGCCCACGCACGTGAGCGTCGCGACGAGGCGCGGAGTGGTGCGGGTGGACGCGCGCACGATGGTGACGGGCAAGCGCGTTCCGCCCCCGCCGACGCGGCAGCCCTAACGGCGACGCGTCAGCGGTTTGCTCGACGCTCCCGGGCGGCGATCTTGAAACGTTCCTGCGCGTCCAGGACGACCTTGCGCACGCGCACCGCCTCAGGCGTGACCTCGACGCACTCGTCGTTTGCGGCAAACTCCAGGGATTCCTCGAGGGTGAGCTTGCGGGAGGGCGTCAGGGATTCATACACGTCTGCGGTGGCGCTACGCGTGTTGGTCTGCTTCTTCTCGCGGCAGATGTTCACGTCCATGTCCTCACCGCGCGGGTTTTCTCCCACGACCTGTCCCTCGTAGACCTCCGAGGAGGGCTCGATGATGAAGGTTCCGCGTTCCTGCAGATTCGTCATCGCGTAGGGCGTGGCCTGTCCGGCACGGTCCGCGACGAGGGAGCCCGTGAGGCGCTGCTCGATGGTTCCCTGCCAGGGGGCGTAGCCCTCGGAGATGGACGAGGCGATGCCGGTGCCTCGCGTTTCCGTCAGGAAGCGCGTACGGAAGCCGATGAGGCCTCGGGCGGGGACCACGAACTCCAGTCGAATCCATCCGGATCCGTGGTTCGCCATGGTCTCCATGCGGCCCTTGCGGGCCGCCATCAGCTGGGTGACCGCTCCGAGGAACTCCTCGGGAATGTCGATGGTCATGCGCTCCATCGGTTCGCTGAGGGTACCGTCGATCTCCTTGGTGACGACCTGAGGCTTGCCGACCGTGAGTTCAAAGCCCTCGCGCCGCATCTGTTCGACGAGGATCGCCAGGGCGAGTTCGCCTCGTCCCTGGACCTCCCACGCGTCGGGGCGTTCGGTCGGCAGCACCTTGAGGGAGACGTTACCGATCAGTTCGCGGTCGAGGCGGTCCTTCACCTGGCGAGCGGTGACCTTGGCGCCCTTGACCCGGCCGGCCATGGGCGAGGTGTTGATACCGATGGTCATGGAGATCGCGGGATCATCGACGGTGATCAGGGGCAGCGGACGCGGGTCCTCGAGGTCGACCAACGACTCGCCGATCATGATGTCCTCGATACCGGCGACAGCCACGATATCGCCGGGGTCGGCGTGGTCCGTGGAGACGCGTTCGAGGCCCTCGGTGGCCAGGAGTTCCGAGATGTGGACGCGCTGGATGGAGCCGTCGTGACGCGCCAGGCCCACATCCGCCCCCTTCTTCAGGGTTCCGTTGTGCACTCGAAGCAGCGCGAGGCGTCCCAGGAAGGGGGAGGCATCCAGGTTCGTCACGTGCGCCTGCAGCGGCATGTCCGGATCGAAAGTGGGGCCGGGGATGCGGTTCAGGATGGTTTCGAACAGGGGCTCGAGATCCTCGGCGGGTACCTGTCCATCGCCGGGGTTGGTCAGGGAGGACTTGCCCGCCTTGGCGGAGGCGTAGACGACCGGCACGTCCATCAGCGAGTCCACGTCGATGTCAACGCCTTCGTTCATGAGGTCCTCACCCAGGGAGAGGAGGAGATCCGTCGTCTCCGAGACGACCTCATCAATGCGAGAGTCGGGCCGGTCGACCTTGTTGACGACCACGATGACGGGCAGATGCGCCTGGAGCGCCTTGCGCAGCACGAAGCGCGTCTGCGGGAGGGGCCCCTCGGATGCGTCGACCATGAGGACGACGCCGTCAACCATGGACAGGCCGCGCTCGACCTCGCCGCCGAAGTCGGCGTGGCCGGGCGTGTCGATGACGTTGACCGTCACGCCGTCCGCGAGGCCGAGGGCCTGAGCCGCGGGACCCCGGTAGTGCACGGCCGTGTTCTTGGCCAGGATGGTGATGCCCTTCTCCCGCTCAAGGTCTCCGGAATCCATGACGCGCTCACCCGTCTTTTCGACGGTGTCACGTTCGGAGAAGGCGCCGGACTGCCAGAGCATCGCGTCAACCAGCGTGGTCTTCCCATGATCGACGTGTGCGACGATGGCGACATTTCGCAGGTCAGGACGCGTGGACATATGTGGACTCCTCAAACATGGATACGTATTACTGCGTGTGATAGGGCACAGTAGCCGCGCCACCGTTCGATCGTCTGACCGATTCCACGCACATTCCCCCCAAGAATATCGGCTTACCCAGGGCCGATGCGGGCACCTTCCTGCGACTTCCACCACGCTGCGGAGAGGATGGAGCGAACCAAGCGGTCTACTTGCTGAACAACTACAGGTGTCGTTAACTGATGACCATGACAGACGTCGCCACGCTCAGCGTAGATATTCCCTCGTGTTCGGCCCTTGTCACCCCCTTCGGAGCCCACCTGCTGTCATGGCGTCCCGCCGGGCACTCCGACATTCTCTGGCTCTCCTCGCGCGCCGTGATGGACGGAACCCGCGCGATCCGCGGCGGCATCCCCCTGTGCCTGCCCTGGTTTGGCAGCCCCGCGGATTCACCGGCCGCACCGGGCGCCGGGGCCGGCGCCCACGGCTTCGCGCGGACCTCGCGGTGGTCGCTCCTGGCCCAGACGACGCCGGCGGACGCCTCCCCCGCCACCGTCTCGTTCGAGCGCCACCACACGGGGGAAACGTCCCTCCTCTACCCGCACTCCTTCTGCGCTCGCCTCGACGTGGTGGTCGGCGCGGAGCTGCACCTGAGCCTGACCCTGATCAACGAGGACGACCACCCCTTCACGATCGAGGCAGCCATGCACACCTACCTGCGCGTCGGCGACGTCAAAGACCTCTCGATCGAGGGGCTTGACGGGGCGCCCTACGACGACAAGGTCAAGGAGCGCCGCGGGACTCAATGCGGCGCCCTGGCCGCCGTCGGCCCCCTCGATCGCATCTACACGACCACGCAACCGGTCCACGTCGTGGACCCGAGGCTGGGTAGGCGCATCATCGTTGACAAGAGCGGATCGGGCTCGACCATCGTGTGGAACCCGTGGGCACAGGCGGCGGCGTCCATGGCGGACGTCGGCGAGGGCGAGTGGCAGCATTTCGTGTGCGTCGAAACCGCAGCCGTGCGCGAACGCGCCCTCACGCTGTGGCCTGGCCACCCGCACATCATGACGCAGACACTGGCGGTGGAGACGCTGGACTGATCGCGACGCGAGTAGGATTGGCTCCAGCTACGAACAGAAAGGCCGCCATGGCTCTCACCCGCGCACTTGCATCCGCCTACCTTGGGGTCTCACGCTGGAAGCTGTCGATTCAGCCGCTTCCCGACAAGGTCATCGTGATCGGCGCACCGCACACGTCGAACTGGGATGGCGTTTTCATGGCTGTGGCGATGTGGAAGGCGGGACGTAGCTTTTCGTTCCTCGTCAAGGACTCCATTGTGAAGGCCCCGGTGTTGGGCTGGTTCGTCAAGAAGATCGGAGCGGTCCCGGTGGAGCGCGGCGCGGCTCATGGCCTCGTGGAGCAGGTTGCGGCGCGTATCGCGCGTTCCGATAGCTTTACTCTGTGCATCACCCCGAAGGGAACGCGGTCGCCGCGTGAGTTCTGGAAGTCGGGTTTCTACCGCATAGCGATGGAGGCGGACGTCCCGATTCAGTTCGGTTTCGTCGATCGCGCCACCCGCACGTTCGGCTGGGGTCCCACCTATCGGCTCACGGGCGACGTTCGGGCGGACATGGACGTGATCCGCGCCTTCTACGCCGACAAGGTCGGCGCGCGCCCGGAGTTGACGTCGGTGCCCCGCCTGCGCAGCGAGGACGACAGCGAATGAGGGTGAAGCGCCCCCTCCTCGCCACGCTGGGAGCCTTCGCGCTGACCGCTGTCGGCGGAGCGGCGTTCGCACAGGAGCCGACGTCAATCCGACTCGTTGAGGAGTACGACATCACGCCGGGAGTGAGCGCGACGCACGAGGTCACCCTCTCCGCCGACGAGCCCCTCAGCGCGGACCAGTGCGAGGCGATGGGGAGCGCGGCGGGGGCTGTGTCCTCGCTGTCGGTCTCGGTCGACGGCATCTCAGGGTGCCGCTTCACGTGGCAGCTCGCCGATGTGGGCGCCGAGGTCATCTCTGTCGATACCGGCGGAATCTTCCACTTTGAGTCTGCCTCGTCCAGGCTCCTAGAGGGGTATTCCTCTCCCGAGGCCTCTGCGACGATTACTCGGGTGACCCTGATCGCTCACAGCTCACAGGTCGAAGAAGCGTCCGCGGGCGCGACGATCATCTCTTACGCCGGTTCGACGAAGAAGGACGCGACGACCGTGACCTGGGAGAACGTCTCCGGTACCGTGAGTGCGACGGGCACGGTGACTCCAAGCGTCGCGGCCGATGCCACCGCACGCTCGACGGGTTCATCGTCAGCGGCCAGCCCCTCGACACCCGAAGGCGACTCCACCTCATGGTGGACGCTGTGGCCGTTCTTTGCTCTCGCGGTGGTCGCGCTCGGCCTCGGCGTGACCGCGGCGGTGGCCCGCTCGATGGCCGGCGCACGCCGCGCGGCTGCCGACGCACGTTTCGACCGCGACCGGAGGCTGCGCGCCGCGCTGCGCGAGGCCGCCTTGCCCCCACCTCGCACACGGGAAACACGAGACGGCCCGGCGCAGGGAAGAAGCCTCGCGGGCTCGGCCCCGGCGACGCGATTTGCGCCGCCGGAGCGGGACTAGGTCGGCGGTCGGGTCTCGCGCCCGCCCGCGGACGGGGGTGGCCCGCGTCCCGATCGACGATGTGACACCGACTTACCGTCCCTACCCGCAGATGGGGACCGCCCACTGATCAGCCGATGTGGAAGTACCGTTCGACGAGTTCCTCGACGCTGAGGCGCGAGTCCGCCAGATCCTCGCGCAGATGCTCGTCGCCGAGAGCAATGAGACGCGACGCCCACGAATCGATGAGCCCTGCGGGGAACACGCCGCGCGCCTCGTAATCGCCGCGCTGGGCGAGGAGCCGACCCGCGGCCTCGAAGCAGGAGGCAGGCAGCTGATCGAGGCCGGGAGTCTGGGAGGCATCTCCGTCAACCTTGCGCACTCTCGCATAGTCTGCCATTCCAGGCACGGTAAGCCCCAGACGCGCGGCGACGGTGATGCCCGCGAGGAGGAGATGAACGGCGGCGGAGCCGTCGGGACTGCGCAACTCAACGGTCTGGGAGTCATTGGGCAGATCACCGAGCGGGCCTTCGCTCGGGTTGGCATCACGGAACATGGAGTCGTCAATGTTTTGCCACCCGAGCGGGACGCGCACGAGGACGGAGCGATTGCGGTCTCCCCAGCAGATCGCGGTCGGCGCCTCCTGGTGGGGGACCAAACGCAGGAAGGAGGTGGGGGCCGTGTTGCCGAAGGCGGTCAGCGACGCCGCGTGCGAGAGGTATCCGCCGATGACCTTGAGGGCTTCCTCCGTCAATCCCGATCCCGTCGAAAACTGGTTGACTCCGTCCCGAACGAGGCGGGTGTGGAAGTGCATGCCGGATCCCGCTTGTCCGACGGCGATCTTCGGGGAGAAGGAGACCTCGATGCCGTAGGAGTGGGCCACCTCGCGGAGCACCCACTTGGCGAGCACCATCTGATCTGCCGCGTCGCAGGCATCGACCGGGAGGAACTCAATCTCCTGCTGAATCATCTGACGCCCGTCCGCAACGAAGTTACCGACCTCCGAGTGCGCGTACTTGACCGAGCAGCCCATGCGAACGAGATGCAGGAGGGTTTCCGTTCGTACATCCTCCCACTTCGAGAAGGGACCCGATTCGTGATACCCCCTCTGGGGTTCCACGGGGAAAAGCTCCTCCTGGGCGGAAAAGAGGTAGTACTCGAGCTCCCCCAGGGCTTGCAGCTCGCAGCCGGTATCCTCCTTGAGCGCGCGTTGAGCCTTGCGCAGGATCTCCTGTGGAGCCGAGGCAAGGGGAGCCCCGTCGACATCGTAGAACCCGCACAGGATGTCGAGGGTGGGGATCGGCGCAAAGGGGTTCAGGAACGCGGTCGACAGGCGCGGCACGACGTACAGGTCTGAGGAGGTTGCGTCAACGAAGGTGAAGAGAGAAGACCCATCGACGCGCTCGCCGAGGGTGAGGAGGCGATCGAGGTGAGCCTTAGATTGGATCGCAAAGTTGAGGGTCTTGAGGCGTCCGTCTCCGCCGACGTACCTCAGGTTGAGCATCGGGATGTTGTTGTCCTCGATATAGCCGATGATGTCGGCTTTCGTGAACTCCTTGGCCTGTTTTCCGAGGGCTTGGACAAGGGGATTGGGGTTGAGGGAAAGGTTGTCATTCGACAGCATGGATCACTCCTCGTTGAGCATGATTGGCTTCACACGATTGTGACACACGCCGTGCGCGCGCGGCGGTCGCTAGCGGACGCAGATTCGAAATCTGCTGCCTGTGGGCAATTGACGACCGAAACACACCCCACTGATTAGTGACCCTTGTTACACTCTTGCCTGTTAGTCGTAAGGAGCCCCAATGACGGCGATCCCCCCTCCCCTCCCGCACGATCCCCGCGAACGACCCGCGTTCTCATGGCGTGGGCTTCTCGTCGACTCCGCCCACACCTTCTGGCCCGTGCCCGCAATGGAGCTCTTCCTCTCCCTCATGGCCCGATATCGCTTCAACGTGCTGCACTGGCGCCTCACGGATGACCGGGGGTGGCGCATGCCCGTCCCAGGTTTCCCTCGCCTCACGAGCGTCGGGGCTCAGCTGCCGCGCACCACGGCGCGGGCGACGCGGCCCCCAGCGCGGACGACGTCGCTCCTGCGCGTCGCGCGCAGGCCTTCGCGCGACACGGCTTCTACTCCGATTCGAACATCCGACACCTCGTCTCCTACGCCGCCGACCGAGGAATCCGCATCGTTCCCGAGGTCTGCATCCCTTCCGGGGCAGGGGCCGCTATCCGTTCGTATCCGCACCTGGGAAACCCCCACCTCGTTCGCTGCGGCGACACGCGCAACGCCACCTCCCTGTGGCCGAGCACGTCCTCCTTGAGCTTCGTCCAGGCAGCGTTGCATCGCGCGTGCGATCTCTTCCCCTCACCCTTCATACACATCGGCGCCGGGCCGTGCGACTGGGGAGAGTGGGAGGCCGACTCCGCCCTCATGCGTGCGGGGTTTCCTCTCGGCAGCGACATCGAGCGCGTCTTCGTGGAGCGAGCCCTGCGCACGCTTCGCTTCCACGGGAGGCGTGCCGCCGCGTGGGAGTCGCTCACTCGGTCCTTCCCAACTCCGCCCGACGGCACCGCGCTGCTGTCGCGGGGTGAATCGGCGGCGACCATCGACGCGGCCGCCGCCGCGGGCGGATGCTGGGTCCTCGCCGACGAGCGCCTCCTCGCTCCATCGATGTCCGCTGCTCCGGCTACTGCCGCTCGCGCGATTGGGGATGCTCGCCGTCTCTACGAGCGGCTTCCAGAAGCGATGCGGGCACGCGGCCTGGCAGGATGCGAGGTGGTGGCGCGCCCGGCAACAACGGCGAGCCCCGAAAAGCTCATGACGCAGCTGGTTCCTCAGCTTCTTGTCGCAGCGGAGATCGCCTGGCATGGGGATCAGGCGCTCACCTGGGAGCGATTGGCTCCCCTCATTGAGGCCAACGCCGCCTACCTTGAGCGAGCGATTCCCCGCTGGATCGCTCAGCGCACGTGAACGCGTCGGCGTACGAGCACCCCACTGAGGCTCGCGCCGCGGCCGCTTCACGCCGAGAAGCGGAGGACTCGACCACGCCTCCCACCCGGCCGGGCACGAGGACGGGATCCGCCGCGGGGACGGGATCCGTCAGAGCCTCTCGGCTTTCCGCTGAAACGCCCAGATCGGGCAGCTGCGCTCCCGCATCGTGACGTCCACGCGATCAAGAAGCTCACACCCACCGTTGAGGTAGAAGCGAGCATTCGACTCGGTCGAGGTCACGAAGCCGTAGGCGTGGCCCCCCTTCCTCGCAACAAAGTCGGGGAGAACCTTGGAGACAAGCCACCGTCCGACTCCACGCCCACGCATCGTCTTGTCCACCGAGAGAATCTCGAGGTACCAGTCGAAGTCCCCGTTGTCGATGGCAATCTGGTCGGCCCGGTTGGTCACGTTCGCGAAGTCGGCGATGAGTCGCGGGGTGGCGTAGCGAAAGAGCTCGTATCCCCCGCTTGTGATGTTGCTGGCAAATCCGACCTTGCGATCATGCATGAGCGCCGTCGCGACGATTCGCCCGCCCGTCTCAACGACGAAGGCGTTGCGCGAGCGTTGGTAGGCGCAGGCAAGCATGCGGTTGAGCGCGGTCAAGCACTGCGGGTATTGCTCCGGGTGGTAGAGGTAGGGTTTGAGCATGATGTGCAGCGGGTAGTCCAGAAATCCCTCTGTGACAATTCGTGTTATCTCGGGGATATCCTCGCGCGTGGCGGGGCGACACCTCATGGGGCACCTCCTGAGTAGGCGGCTGGCGACAACGTCAGTCGTCTTTCAATTCCTGACCGTGGGTAGACATCAGTCATACTACGCGACACAGTTGGATCTCACCTTGTCAGAAGAGCCTCTTTCTCTTTGCCAGCGGCTCACACCTTCCTTGACAGCCGGTCAGTGAATCTCGCGTTGAGATTCCTCGTTGCTTTGTATCCACGAACGGACGATAATCGAGTGACTCATATCAGGAGGACTGCATGCGATTCTCTCGCGCCCTGTGCGCCGTGCTCGGGGCATGGCTCATCGTGTTGGTGGCGCCGACAGCCACGCGCGCTGCCGACGTACCTACTCTCTCCGAAGCGTATGTCGTGACCAAGGATGGGCAGCTCGTCGATACGCTGACCGTGGTCGATCCTTCGCGCACGATGAGCGAGTCCATCTGTGAGCCTCGCGTCGGCAGCTCGGCGGCACACCACGTCGAGTTCGTGACCCGCGCTGACGCGTCAGTCTGTCACATGCAGTTGATGTACAGCCGCGCCCAGGACGAGTCGGAATTTACGGTCCAGGACTCGGGCGAGTTTGTGCTGACCGCCCGAACGGACCAGACCCTATCTGAGTACCGCAAGATCTTCGGTTCCTCTCTTGCCCTTGCTTCGGTCTCCCTGAGCATCGAGGGACAGGTGAAGTCGGCGACATCCGGGGCTGCAACCTCGGCAACGACCTACGAGAACAGGTCGTTGTCCGTCTCGACCTGGTCCGATCCGGTTCCTCAGGTGATCACCGTCAACGGGTCCTTGAGCGCCGGAGGCAATCCCGCCGCCGTCTCGGGTGCCAGCGGGTTGAAGGACCCGTGGGGTGCTACTCCCGTGCCCGGAGGGGCGGCTTCCGCTGATCCCGCGGCTTCCCCAGGTTCGACCGCGTCCGCCTCGTCGGAAGCTGGCGGCCCTTCTGTCGTTCTGCTGGTTGCTTTGATCGTCGGTTTGATCCTTGTTGTCCTCATCGGGGTCATCGCCTTCTACGCGGTGCGCGCACGCAGGTCGAAGGGCGGCTCCTCCGACGCGAAGGACTCGTTGCCTGCGTCGCATGTCCGCCGTCCGTCCTCGTCGAGTAGGAGCGAGGCGGAAGACTCCTCAGCTGCCGCTCCAGCCGCAGCCTTTGCTCCTCCGTCCCGTTCCTCCTCCGGGTCCGCGACACCGGCAGATTCACGTGCCGTGACATCGGTCGCTCCCGAGTATCCAGAGCGGAGCTACGCGCCCGCACCGGTTCCGTCGTCCTATCCGCAGCCGACCCCTCCCTCACGCCAGCCTGTCCGGGAACCCGCGCCCACGGCGCTCCCCGAGCCCGCGCATGAGCCTCCGGCCGCGTCCGCGGCGCTCCCCTGGCCCGCGCACGAGGATCCGGACGCGCCCACCGTCGTTCCCGAACCCGCACGCGAGACGACGCCCGTTCCGATCCCCAAGCCCCCGGCTCCGCCCGCGCCTAGCACCCCCAGCGATGTTCCCCCACCGGTGCCCGCGCCCCGGCGGGGCGTGACGCCCGTTCCGATCCCCGAGCCGCCGACCCCACCCGCGGCCACGGTAGTCCCCAGGCCCGCGCGCGACGCGATACCGGCTCCGGTGCCCGAGTCGGCGCCTGCCCTGCCTACAGATGTCCCCCCGCCGGTGCCCGCGCCTACGAGTGTGCCTGCTCCCTCGGACGAGCAGGCTCCCATTGCTGTGCCCGAGGCTCCGGCGGCGCCCGACGCCACGGCAGTCCCCGGGCCCGCCCGCGACGCGATGCCGGCTCCGACACCGGAACCCGCGCCGATCCCCGCTCCCGAGCCTGACCTTACGCTCATCGAGGATGCGGCTCCCCAGCCGAAGCCTGAGCCGACCCCCGCTGACGCGTCGTCTGAGGCAACGCCTGCCCCAATGCGGGTGCCCATGCCTCCCATGAGGATTCGTCCGCGCGGTGGGCACCGGCCCGCTGTCTTCCCGGAGCGTCCCACGCGTCCGGTCCCACAACCTCCGGCTTCCTCCTCTGCCCCCGACAGCGGGCAGGTTGACTCGGGCGCGGGAGAATCGACGCAAGCAGCCCTCCCTCCGGCTGTGCCGCTTCCACGCAGGTCGCGTTCGGCCCGCCCCGCCGTGGAGCCGGCCGTCCTTTCGCCGCATGACGGGGATCCGCAGATCAGGTCCGAGGGTGGCGCGCGCGCGGAGGCTGGCGGCTCTGCCTCGCGTCCGGAGTCTTCCGTGCCCCCACCGGCAATCCCGGATGCGGAGACGGAAACGACGCTGCTCCCCACGATCGGCAGGGACAACTTCGCTGAGGGTGGGCTCATTCCTCCGCCGGTTCCCACCCCCGCCCCGGCAGGAGCGCCCGAAGCGTTCGCCGAGCCCGAACCTGTGGTCGAGCCTGAGCCCGAACCGGCGGTCGAACCCGAACCTGTGGTCGAGCCTGAACCGGTGGTCGAGTCTGAGCCCGAACCGGTGATCGAACCCGACGCCGCGCCGGAACACGGCGACACCTTCGAACCCGAACCCACGCCCGCGGCCGAGGCTCCCCTGGCTCCTCCGCCTTCGCCCGCGCCGGTCTACGAGCCCGCGCCGGTCTACCGACCCGAGCCCTTCCTCGAAGCCGAATCGGTCGTCGCCCCCGAACCTGTGGTCGAGCCTGAACCCGAACCTGTGGTCGAGCCTGAACCCGAACCGGTGATCGAACCCGACGCCGCGCCGGAACACGGTGACACCTTCGAACCCGAACCCACGCCCGCGGCCGAGGCTCCCCTGGCTCCCCCGCCTTCGCCCGCGCCGGCCTACGAGCCCACTCCGGTCTACCGACCCGAGCCCCTCCTCGAAGCCGAACCGATCGTCGCCCCCGAACCTGTGGTCGAGCCTGAGCCCGAACCGGTGGTCGAACCCGAACCGGTGGTCGAACCCGAACCGGTGGTCGAACCCGACGCCGCGCCGGAACACGGTGACACCTTCGAACCCGAGCCCACGCCCGCGGCCGAGGCTCCCCTGGCTCCTCCGCCTTCGCCCGCGCCGGTCTACGAGCCCACTCCGGTCTACAGACCCGAGCCCCTCCTCGAAGCCGGATCGGTCGTCGCCCCCGAACCCGAACCTGTGATCGTGCCCGAACCTGTAATCGAGCCCGAACCGATCGCCGAACCCGAACCGGTGGTCGAACCCGAACCCACGCCCGCGGCCGAGGCTCCCCTGGCTCCTCCGCCTTCGCCCGCGCCGGAAGTGGAGCCGGAGCCAACCGTCGCCTCGTCGATGCCGTTTGACGATGCCGCGGAGATGCCGACGGCTCAGCTGCCTCGCGTCCGCCGAAACACGACGTTCGATTGGTCGTCCTCCGAGGCAGGCTCCCCCGCCCCGGAATCGCACGAGCAGACTCCGTCATTCGTGGAGGAGCCACCCGTGGCCCCTCGCGCGCACGAGGAGACGCCCACCTCCGGCGCTTCGTATGCTCCGATCCAGCCGGCTTCCGCTCCCGCCGCACCCCCCGCAGCCGAGCCGTTCGCTCCGGTCGTACCACAGACCCCGGTCGTACCACAGACCCCGGTCGCACCGCAGACTCCGCCGCCCGCTCAGGCCCCCGCGTCGCCCGCCCCCGTTCAGGAGGACTGGAACGCAGAGTTCTCGTGGAACGAGGAAGCCAAGCGCGAGCAGGAAGGCGAATCCAAGCGCCGTCGGCGTTGGGGTTGGGGCAGGCGCAAGAAGAAGCAGGCCGCACCCGAGCCAACCACGCCCGAGGTCAACGAGCAGACGCCCTCCGATCGCGTTCCGATCATCGCCATCGACGCCCAGGATGACGACTGGAACGACTGGCAGAACTGGAACTCGAGAAGCTAGCTCAAAGCGCCGAGGGGCCACCGAGGACACCGTCCGGGTCACTGCGTCGCCTCCGGGGATCTCGCGCGCGGCGGACACGGTCTTGCCGAGGGGAACGAGCGCGGCGTGCCGCGCGCACCCTGTTATGCTTGTGACCAGATACTCAGATTCTCGCCTCGATATGAAGGAGCTGCCGTGGATTCGCGTTCGTCGCTTATCGCCCAGATCAACGCCCTGCACGATGAGAAGGAACATCAGAAGATCATCGCCCTCATCGAAGGCCAGCCCCCCTCGTCCTTGGACTACGAGCTCACGAGCCTCTTGGCCCGCGCGTACATCAACTACGCGCAGCCCTACATGGATTCCTTCCGCGAGCACATCAAGCACGCGATCGAGCTGCTGCGCAGCGTCGAGGCGGAAGGCATGGCGGACCCCCAGTGGTACTACAGGATCGGGACTGCCCTGTACTGGCAGGACGAAGAGGAGAACGCCCTGACCTACCTGGAACAGTGCGTCGCCATGGATCCGACCAACGAGGAGGCCCCCCAGATCATCGCCGAATGCAAGCGCGCCCTCGAGCGCCGCACGGTCGTCCGTCCCCTCACTATCAAGGCGATCTCGGATTTCTTTGATCGCAACGACTACAAGTACGAGGTGGAGGACAATCGCCTGCGGACGGGTTTCTCGCAGGGATACTACGTGTTCGCCGTCATTGACGATGCGAGCGACCTGAGTCTGTGGGGCGCGATTCGCGAGGATGTGTCGATGGAGCTGCGGCCTCGTCTCATCCAGGCATGCAACGACTGGAACGCTGCGGCCAAGTGGCCCAAGGTCTACGTTGCCTCCCTTGATGACGGAACGCAGCGGGTGTGCGCCGAGCAGTTCATCTCGGCGCGCTACGGCCTCACCGACGCACAGGTCTCGATGAACGTGGACCGATTCATTGCCGCGGCCGAGGCGTTCTTCAAGGAGCAGATCGAGCGGATTCCCGCCCTCGGCGGCACGCAGGAGTAGGGCCGCAGCAGTGGGCGGTTCCCCGGCCTCGTGAGGGACGAGGCCGGGGATTCCTATTCGCGCACGCGCGGCACGTAGACGCTGAGTCCGCCGTCGCTGACGACGCCGGCAAGCGTTCCGTCCTCGCCGATGCGCACGGCGGGGTGGCCTCCGATGATGCACTTCCATTCTTGGCCGGCGTGGTGACGACCGACGTAGAGGGTCTTGTTGGCGCCGCGGCGGTCGGAGACGATGACGGCGCACCCGGAGCCGGGTGTTTCTTCCCTGCCCTCGCGGGTGAAGCCCACCACATCGGGGTCGTCGAAGGCATCGTGTTGGGGTCCCGTGGCGGCGCGGGAGCGGATCGCCATGAGGGTGGGCAGTTCTCGCACGGCGGGCAGGTCTCCGGTCTCGGGCGTTCCCAGGAGGTCGCCCCAGAACACGCAGGGGATTCCCGCCTCGGTCAGGAGGATGAGCGCGTAGGCCGCAGCCTTGAACCAGGGGGCGACAGTGGAGGCCAACGACTGGCCGGGCTGGGTGTCGTGGTTCTCCACAAAGGTCACCGAGCGAGACGGATAGGAGTGGGTGAGCGTGCCCTCCCACAGGCGCGACAGGTCGACGTTCCCGTCGCAGGTGGAGGCCTCGTGGAGCCGGTAGTGCAGGGGCACGTCGAAGAGCATGATGTCGGGGACCGCCGCAAGGTAGCGCTCCAGCTCCGTCACATCCCCGTTCCAGTACTCGCCGACGGCCGGGAGTGCGCGTCCGGTCGAGGTTCGAAGCTCGGCGAGCCAGCGGGCGTAGAAGTCGGATCCAACGTGCTTGACGGCGTCCAGGCGCAGGGCGTCCACTCCGGTGGTCTCCACGTACCAGCGTCCCCACCGGTCGAGCTCGGCGCTCACCGCGGGATCTGTGACGTGCACGTCGCAGCCCATCAGGTAGTCGTAGTTGCCCAGTTCGGCGGTGACGTTGTCGTTCCACTGCTTGCCGTCGAAGAGCCACAGCCCCTTGCGCCCCGTGGCCGCGTCCCAGTCGATCCCGTGGAAGCACGTCCAGTCCCAGGTGAAGTCCGAGTATGCGCCGGCGCGGCCCGGGAAAGTGAAGCGCGTCCATGCCTCGATGACTTCGGGAGGGCCGGTTTCCTTGCGCCGGTCCTCGGGATCGATCGGTGTGGCGAGCACCTTCTCCGACGCGTCCGCGCCCATGCGGTGATTGAGGACGATGTCGGCCGCGACGGCGACGCCCTCTGCGTGGAGGGCCTCGATCGCCGCCAGGTATTCGTCCTTGGTGCCATACTTGGTGGGCACGGTCCCTTTCTGGTCGAACTCGCCCAGGTCGTACAGGTCGTAGACGCCGTAGCCGACGTCGCGGATTCCTCCCTTCCCCTTGTAGGCGGGCGGGAGCCAGACGACGCTGACGCCGAGGTCGGCGATCGCCGAGGCGTGGTCGGCGAGGTAGCGCCAGTGGCTTGCGTCGGCTCGCATGTCCCAGGCGAAGGCCTGCAGGATCAGCGGGCCGGCCTCGTTCATTGACGAGGTCAGGGCCGGGTTCCTTGTCTCACTCACCCGAGTATGGTGGCAGGTTCGTGCCTGTCTCCGCGGGTGAGAACCGTAAACAGTGGCATGGTAGACACGAGGCCGGGGCGGGCTTGCGCGGACAGCTGTGCTCCCCGTATCACGTGTGGGGCCAGCGGATCTAGAGTTGATTCCATGTGGATCGTCTTCGCCTGCCTGTCTGCCCTCTTCGCGGGGTTGACGGCCGTCCTAGCCAAGGCGGGCGTCGCGTCCACGTCCTCGACGGTGGCGACGGCACTGCGCACGATCGTCGTGGCCGCTGGAGCGTGGGCGATGGCCGCACTCACCGGCGTCGTCTCCGGTGTTGCCTCCATTGACGGACGATCACTGCTCTTCCTCGTTCTCTCGGGGCTGGCGACGGGGGCGTCGTGGCTCTGCTACTTCGCGGCCCTGACACGGGGTGACGTGTCCCGGGTGGCCCCCATCGACAAGCTGTCAACGGTTGTGGCGATCCTCCTGGCCCTGATTTTCTTGGGTGAGCCAGTGAGTCCGTGGGGAGGCGCCGGGATCGTCGTCATCACGGTGGGGACGCTCCTCATGGTCGAGCCCGCTGACCTCGCGGCGCTGCCGGGAGCGCTGCGTCGGGGAGGCAGCTGGCTGGTCTACGCGCTCGCGTCGGCGTTCTTTGCGGCGCTGACCTCGATCCTTGGGAAGGTCGGTGTCAGCGGGGTTGACGCCACCCTGGGGACGGCGGTGCGCACGATTGTCGTGCTGGTGATGGCGTGGGGTATCGTCGTCCTCCGGGGACGCGCGGGCGAGGTTGTGGCAATCCCCTTACGGGAGCTCGCTTTCATCGTCGCGTCGGGAGCGGCAACCTGCGCGTCCTGGCTGGCGTACTACCATGCGCTTCGAGGTGGGCCCGCCTCGATCGTGGTTCCCATCGATAAGCTCTCGGTTCTGGTCACCGTCGGCGTGTCCGCGTTGGTGTTTCACGAGCGTTTCACGCGGCGCTACGTGCTTGGCCTGGGGCTCCTGTGTGCGGGGACGGCGGCCATGGTGATGCTGTAGGGGCGTGGCTCGGTTCTCCCCCGGCCGACTCGGTCCCCGGGCGGCCCTGTCACGCGGGGAACAGCCCGCTCCTACAGCACGCTATCGAGCGCCTCCCGAATCAGCTCGGGTTCGCCCGAACCGTTCGTTGGGAGGCGTAGCACGGGCACGCCGTACGCCGTCATGATCGAGTCTTTCAGCGCGTCGCGCCTGAGCTGTTCCTCGTTGTTTCCATGAAACTCCCACCCGTCAACCTCGATCGCGAGAATCAGCTTTCCCGTCACTCGCGAGTAGACGCCAAAATCCAGTGCGCTGGCACTGTAGACGAACGCACGCTGTACTTCGTTGAGGCGTCGCGTGTTGGGAAGCGCGTCCTTCAGGGGAACTTCCATCCGATAGCCACACCTCGAGTATCGCTGCTCCGCGAGCACCTCTTGGAGGCAGAGTTCCGCAGCATTCTCGGCTGGAGAGCGATTGCGGTTGGCCCACTTGACGCGCGCGTAGCGCTTAAGGGAATCACTGTACGCGTCGTAGAGGACGTCAAAGATCGACACGATATCCGAGTCGACGATGCTCGCCGGGTCGTACATCGTGATGTATTCGAGGAGGGACCTGATATTGCGGCTATGGCGAACACCCCCGTGAGCGGTCACCACTATGAGCCGGTTCTTCGCTCGTGAAACGATGACGTTTGCCATGGCATCGCAGTCGTAGAATTCGCGCGCTGCGCTCGAATCATCTGCGTTGAGGACAGTAGACAGGATGACGGTGTCCGCGCCCCTGCCCTGGAACTTGTGTGCAGTCTCCGCCAGCCAACGCGCATGTCCTCCGCCGTTAAGGTCGGCACGGACGCGCTCCCCGAGACTCTTCGCCTGCGCACGGAAGGGGGTCACCAATCCCACAACATAGTCTCCGGACGGGTCCTTCTCGTCGGCCCCGATCCCCTCGCGAATAACCTGCATCTCCTCAAGTTGAGCGATGATATCGATCTCTCGCTGGGAGAAGCGACTGCCACTTGTCGTGCAACGCGCGTGGTTTCCGGGTGCCGCGTAGACGATCGCGAGTGGGTTCGGGGCATCCGGCACCGGGACTCGCATCGGGATCAGCTCGCCGTCGTAGTACATGCGGTTGCAGAATTCGATGATCGCCGGGTGGCAGCGGTAGTGCTCTTTGAGCAGCGTGCTGGGCACCGGCGCGCTGGCGGCCAACATCTTGGCGGAATCCAGCAATGACACGGCGCGCACGTCGAATCGATTGTCGGGCGGTTGACGCGTGCTCTTATCCCACCCTTCGAAGATCGGGCCGATCTGCTTGTCGTCCCCAACGATGACGGCGTTACGCGCTTTGCTCAACGCGGCCAGTCCGGCTGGGAGCACGACCTGGGATGATTCGTCGATAATGATCCAGTCCAGCAGCGCGTGCGTGGCCAGGTTCGCGCGAATTGAGAAACAGGTGGAGGCCACAACCGGGTAGGTGCGTAGCAGGATGTCCGTCTGTTCACCGAGTCTTCGCTCGGGGCTCAGGCGGCTGGGGCGCTGGCGATCGAAACGGCTTAGGAGGGCCACGTCAAGCCGCTCCCGGGAGCGCCGACGATACGCGGCACTGACCGTCGCGAGGCCGTGGCGGTCGGCGCGCGCCTGCGCTTCCTCGATGCGGCGGGTGATTTCACGCTCTCGCGCCTGGTAGAAGGCCGCCTGGAGCGCCGACTGCACGTCCACGTCGACCAGGTCAAGCCCCTTGAGGGAACCGTATGCGAAGTAGCGGCGCACTCGCTCGACAATGCCTCGCAGGGTCCGAGGGGGTATCGGCGCGCAACGTGCCAGGGCGAGTAGATCGGCGATGGTGGCAGAGTTGCGCGTCGCGATTGGAAAGCGGGAGATGTCAGGGATCAAGCGGCGGCTCTCCTTGACCTTCTCCTCGAAGACAAGGCGCTCCCGTTGGGTCGCGGTCAGGAGCGCTCGCTGCGCCGGTATATCGCGCGCATCCTCCCATAGGGAAACGAGGTGTTCCTCGTCGGCCTTCAGCGCCGTGTCTTCGACGCGTGTGGGGGCACGAGACGCCCCAGGCCGCGCCTTCTGGATCCAGGTCTCGCGCCTCTGCTCGAGGATGCCCTCTCGCCGGTGGAATTCCTTGACGCGCTCCCTGTTGCCAATGTTGGCGATGAGGAAGCCGTAGCCCTCCTCCGTCAGCTTGTCGACCACGTTATCCACCGCGGAGTTGGCGCCCGCGACGACACCGACCGTCTTCCCCTGGGCGATGAGGGTTGCGATCAGGTTGAGGATAGTCTGCGTCTTTCCCGTTCCCGGGGGTCCATCAATGATCGAGATCTGGTGTGTGAGCGCTGCGCGTATACCATTGCGTTGATCGATGTTGGAGTGAAACGGCATGATGACCTGGTCTCTGGCGCCGGTCGCACGGTTGGAGGGGCCCGAGAGAAAGGCCTCCAGGGCGGAGCCACGGGGTACCGTGCGCATCCACTCCCACACATTTGCCAGGACCGCCGCCGGAGCCGCGTCTCCTTCACCAACCCACTTGTCGTAGCGTCCGCTCGTGTCCAGGCTCGCCCCCGCTCGCCTGGCTTGCGAGCGAACCTCCTCGCGCACGTAGTCGAGCGTGGCGGCGCGCTGACGATCCTGCGGGGTCGCGTACGCCGCACTGACCTCGCTGCTGCCGTATCTCCTGATCCCGAGCTTCCCATTAGCCTTCCGGTATGCGAGCGTGTAGCGCACGTCGCGAGGGTCGTGCCGGGGTCGGAGCGTCCAGATGATCTCGACATTCGTCCAACGCTTCCCGCACACGCGTACCTCATCAAGGGCGTCAATGGTGCGGCGCTCGACCTGGTCGTAGATGCGTACCCTGCCCTCGCCGTATGGAAACTCTTTGCCGTCGGTGTAGGTGATGACGATACGCTTCCCATCGCGGCGCGCCTTCGCGACTTTCCAGGTGCAGTCTTGCCAGTTCGGAGTTTCCTTGTCCCGAATCAGTACGTGCATTGTCCTTGAATCGACGGCTTCCATGCCCCTCCCCCATGAGTTGTACGTCCAGGATAGGTCAGTGGTGATGCCTGCGATAGGTTGCTGGACACCCACCGGCAGGCTGCGGGACACAGATGAGCACGGTGCCTCGTATGGTTCCGGCATGGGTACTTCTCTTGTGTTTTTGGTGATTGGTTTGGTCGTGGGAGCACTAGCCGGGTTCGCGGGCGCGGTGGCGCGTCGAGCATCACAACCGGGCGACGAGCTCGGTGCGCTTCGCGCGCAGGCCGCCGGATGGCAGGCGCGCGCGGAGGAACTGTCCCGCCGGGTCGAGCATGCCGAGGCGCGCGCGGCCGGGGATGACTCCGTCCTCAACGCGCTCGCGCCGGTTCGCTCGCAGCTGGAGCAGATGAGCCGGCGAGTCGATCGGATGGAGCAGGAGCGGGCGCGCCAGCACGGGGCCCTGACCGAGCAACTGCGCGAGGCCGCCCAGCGCGAAGCGGAGCTGGCGCGCACGACGGCGTCCCTGGAGGGTGCGCTGCGCTCGCGCAGCGCACGAGGCTCGTGGGGCGAGGTCGAGCTTGCCCGAATCCTGGAGGCATCAGGGATGATGCCGCACGTTGATTTCGCCCAGCAGCGCTCGATCGGCGCGCTCACTCAGGGACGAGGCCTCGGCGCAGAGGGTGCGCGAGGTGAGCGCGGGCGGCCCGACGTGACGATTCACCTGCCCGGGCAGGGTTTCCTCGCTCTCGACGCGAAGGCACCGATGGACGCCTACCTGCGGGCGTGCGGCGTTGAGGGCAGCGGCGAGCAAGCCGAGGAGCGGCGGCGCGGCGAACTGGCTGCACACGCGAAGGCACTCCGCGCTCACGTCGATGCCCTGGCCTCGCGCGACTACGCCCGGGCGCTGGGGTCCTCGCCGGAGCTGGTCATCCTGTTCGTCCCCTCCGAGGCGGCACTGTCGGCGGCGCTGCGCGCGGATGCGGCGCTGTTGGACGACGCGATGGCCCGCGGCGTGGCCCTGTGCTCTCCGGTGACCCTGCTGGCGGTGGCGCGCACATGCGCGAGTGCGTGGGCGCGCACCACCGTCAACGACCAGGCCGAGGACATCATCACGCTGGGGCGCGAGCTGTACGAGCGCCTCGGCGTCGTCGCTGGCCACATGGAGAACCTGGGCAAGGCCCTGGCCAGGAGCGTGGACTTCTACAACAAGGCCGTGTCTTCGATGGAGAATCGCCTGCTGTCCCGGGCACGTTCCGTAGGTGCTCTCGAATCGGCCTCGAAGAAGCCGATGACCGCCGCCGAAATCTCCCCGGACGCCGCACAGGTCCGCTCCTTCACGAAGCCGGAGTTGACGGGGCAGTAGGCTATTTCAAGACGACGCAGCTATTGCTTCCGCATCTCCCGATCCTCCTAACCGTGTGCGTGCTCTGCGATCTCCATCGCCTACGCGGATTCCCGTGGACCGGCGATCGCAATCCGTTGTTTCTCATCGCCGGATCCGGCGAGGCCTTTCGCCCACGCCTCAAGGTCACAGGAACATTCATGGGTACCAGGAGCGGCAGCAAGGCGAGGCGCCAGCAGCGCAGACCCATTCAAGACACAGATCACACTTGAATCATTCACGGTTTTACGCGATCATGAGGGTGGTCGCGTCGGGCTTGGACCGGCGCAGTCTACCACGGGGACCCTCGCCACTGCGGTGGGGGTCCCTTGGTATTCCAAGAGTATTCCGCGCTTCGACACACGGACGGGCCTCCTACTCTCACCAGAAGCACGTGGCCGGGCCACGCCCTCGCGCGCCCCGGCCATTGCCTCGTCGCATGTGCATGCCTCAGTCAAGGTCCGCTAACACGCCCACGTCACGCGCGGCCTGGCGCAGGCACTTATCGCGCGTCCACAGCGAGACGCCCGGGGTCACGACGACGCTCGCCAGCAGTGCCGCATTGACGGCGCTCAGCCCTCTCCCCCACAGCCGCCGTTCTTCAATGAAATGGCGCACCCCCTGATCGTCCACGTTGCGAACGATGAGCAAACGCTCGAGTGCGCCAAGGAAGATCGACCGGTCTTTCAGGTTGCCCAATGCCAGCTCGGTGATGACACTCTGGTGCACGCACACCTGATCGCGCTCAAGCAGATCGACCAGGACTGGATCGGTTGTGCGCAGGTGGTCGATCCACACGTTCGCGTCGACGAGGATCCTCATGCGCGCGCACGATTCCTCGGTGCTGCCTCCGCTCCCGGGTCGCTTCCACCGAGTGCGGCAAGTTGTCTCCCGGTCTCAATTCGAACGAGGAGCTCCACGGCGTCTCGGATCAAAGCCGAGCGCTCTGTGATCCCGGTGAGCTCCTCGGCGCGAGCGAGCAGGTCATCATCGAGTGTCACGGTCGTTCTCATGCCAGCCTCCTACTTCGGACAACATCAACACTAGCATCACTTGATTCACTCTGCGATGCGCATGTTCTGCGACCGAGACACCGCTCCTCTCCCCAGAGCCAAGCCGGGCTACACCCTCGCGCGACCCGGCCACTGCCTCTTTCAGGAGCTGGGTTCTGGTACCGCGAGCCACTCGCCCGCTTTCCGACTGGCCACCCGCAACTGCGGGTGCTCTCGCACGATCTGGCGCTGCCGCTCCGCTGACAGCCCAAGCTCGTGCAGGATGTTGAGGATCACGACCGCGGTCGTAGCCCCGACAATGGCGTCAAGTTCATCGATGGAATGGTCAGGTGTCCTACCCTCGTGTGCGAGGTCGTTGCGGGCACGCGCCGTCTGCTTCGCCCAATGATCGACGTCTGGCACGAGCTGCTTGATCGCACCTTGATCGGGCCGAGCGGCTAGGGCGAGAAGCCGGTCCCGAAGCGTCGGAGCGTTTCTGATCGCCGCCTTGAACCTGCCACGGTGCTCTTCGGGCACCTGGTCGAGCATGGCGTTACGGATCGCCTTGAACTCTGCCTCGGGGATTGGTTTCTCATCGATGTCGAGGCCTCGGTGCAGCGCTTCGGCAGCGCCCACTGCCGTCAGGAGGTTGTTCTCGATGAAGCGAGCCGGTGCGTAGCGCAGCCCCAGGATCATGTTGGTCGCTGCCTGCAATCGACCGTGCGCCTCGCACCAGCGCTGCATGACCTCCTCGAACGGGAGCTCCCTACAGGTGAAGAACACCCGATCAGGGTCAACCCCCTTCTCGTCGTGCTTGCCGGGTGCTACGGGAGAGTAGAGCACGTTGGCGCGCCGACGTGGCGAAGACAGGCCATTCGGCAGGACCGTCTCGGTTCCGGCGACCTCCAGCTGGAGCCAGATCACGCCAGCGGCACGGTGCGTTGCCAGCGCGATCAGATCCTGTATCAGGCTCGCCGCATCCAGCCCAGCTCTCAGGGTGAACGGCTCGGCCCGGCGGATGCGGATGGAGGCAGTGTCTCGCATACGTCCGACTGTTCTGCCCTTGCGTCGGTCGAAAAATGGCAGGGTGTGAGTGTGCACAAGGCTATACTCCGTGCCATCAACTGTTACTGTCTCCGCATTGACTGGTTTTACTGAGACCGTCCCGGTCCCATCGAGCTTGCCATCACGAGAGCCGAAGGAGCCCGAGAAGACAGACGATGCAGCCCAGAGCGCCAAGTCTTCGACTGAGACCTCAGCCGCCGCGAACGCCGCGTCTTCTTCTCCGCTGACGTGCGCGCCGACGATCACTATCGTCGCACTGATGGTCTGTATGTCGGGGCTCTTCACCCGCGAAAACATGGTCCGCGTCGATCTGGTGGGGACGCAGCCAAAGAGCGTGACCTCACGCTGCTCGGCCACCCCGTGAATTACGTCCCACGTCCTAGTGCCCTCGAGTTCATCCATAACTCCAGAGGCGACAGTCGAAAAGATGCGGTCCTCGAATGCACCGATCAATGAAAGCGAAGATCTCCCTTCGCCGTCATACCGCAAGATACCTGGGATCTGCTTGCCGGGGTCGTCCGGCAGCCACCACAGGCCAGCCCACTCAACGGCCTCATCGAGATTCAGCGGATCGTTGGTCATCGTTCTCCCATGACGACTGCTCAGACATTGAACCTGAACTCCACCGGGTTACGGCGTGTAGCAACGTTTCAGGGTAAGCTATAGCTCATGAGAAGAGATTTCCCCCGCCGCGCTGCCGTGTACCTACGGGTTAGCCTCGACGCTACAGGCGAGCACCTGGCCGTAGACCGCCAGCGCGCCGACTGCCTCCGTATCATCCGCGAGCGCGGGTGGACGCTGACGCAGGAGTACGTCGATAACTCCGTCTCCGCGTCGAAGAGGACCGTTCGCCGCCCGGCCTATGACCGCATGGTGCAGGACTACGACGCGGGCTTATTCGACGCTCTCGTATGCTGGGACCTGGACCGGTTGACCCGCCAGCCCCGGCAGCTGGAGGACTGGATTGAACGAGCCGAGGAGCGCGGCCTCATCATTACGACCGCCAACGGGGAGGCCGACCTGTCCACTGACGGCGGGCGTATGTACGCGCGCATTAAGGCCAGCGTTGCCCGTAGCGAGGTGGAACGCAAGTCAGCCAGGCAGAAGGCCGCGAACGCCCAGCGAGCACGCCTAGGCCGCCCGCCACTAGGCACCCGGCTCATGGGCTACACAGCCAAGGGCGAACTCATTCCCGAGGAAGCCAGGGTTGTACGAGGCATCTTCGATTCCTTCCTGGCCGGGGAATCGTTGAAGGGCATCGCGCGGGGGCTGCAGGCCTCTGGGGTGCCCACGCGCCACGGGGGCCGCTGGCATTCCTCGTCTATCCGTACGATCCTCCTCAACGAGAGGTACGCGGGCATCATGGAGTACATGGGTGAGGTGCTCCCTAACGTGCCGGTCACGTGGGAGCCTATCGTATCGGAGGACGCGTACTTCCTAGCCCAGTCCCGGCTCTCCGACCCACTACGCAAGACCGCCAAGGAGGGCACCCACCGTAAGCACCTCGGCTCGTCCCTGTTCCGTTGTGCTGAGTGTGGGCACGGCATGCACGCCTTCAGTAACGTCCGCTACCGGTGCCCCCGGTGCGAGTTCAGCCGGTCCCGCACGCAGGTTGACGCCTACGTGCTGGCGGTGGTGCGGGCGCGCCTGGCTCAGCCGGACGTTGCGGACCTGCTGGCCGTGGACCATGAGCCGGAGGTGAAGGAGCTGACGGCCCAGATTCAACGGCTCCGCGATCGGCTAGAGCGCATCAACCAGGACTACGACGAGGGCATTATCGACGGCTTGCGTTACCGCACGGCGGCTGAGCGCGTGCGAGCCGAGCTGACCACTACCGAGGGGAAGCGCGCGGCGCTGTCCGGTGGGTTGAGCGGTACATCGTCCGTGCTGGGAGCGCCGGACCCAGTGGAGGCATTCGACGCCGCTTCCCTCATGATTCAGCGGCGTATTATCGACGCCCTGCTCGACGTGCAATTGAAGCCAGGCGCGCGCGGGCGCAAGACATTCAACCCGGACAGCGTCATCCTCACGTGGAAGGAGAACTAACATGACCGAGGCGTACACTATCAAGCTCGTTCACCGGCATGCGGGGCGGCGCGATGACACCGTGCTGGATACGTTCACCCCTGACGGGGAGGGCGGTTGGGAGCCGGTGCGTAAGAGCCGCCACGAGGTGCCCCTTGAAGGCAGTTCCCCTTTCCCTGAGAGGCAGGACTTCACTCCGAAGGAACCCGTGGTGCGCCCGTACAGTGCCGACGAAATGCGCTCTAGCCGGAAGGACGCCAGGCGCTTTGCGCGGGAGCACCCCAATTTCCCTGAGTATTCCGGGGTCCCGGTTTCAGCGGGTGATACGGGCTTCCCGGCCCGCTTTGCCATGCGCGCCGCTTCGCGCGTGATAGAGCGCGATTTGGAGAGCCGTATTGCCTGGCAGATCAACCGTCGGTGCCCGGGGTGCGGTGAGGTGTTGTCCTACTCGTTCCGCGAGGAGACGCTCTACCGTGCGTTCGACGGTTTGCGCGAGGCAGGTAGGCGCAAGGTGGACGTTGAGGCCCTGGCCAGGGCGCTCGACCGCTAGCCGTACTGCCTACGCAGCGTTATACTAAACGGTGTGATGGCCGTCCTACGGCGGCCTGGCTACCGGCGAGCAGTCACAGTAACGCCGGACGCCCCGAGCAGTTTCCGGGCGATTCTCATGGCGTTCCTCAACGGGAGCGCGGTTTGTTGTGCCTAGGAGGCATCATGGGAACCGCCCGTCAGCGCGCCGCCGCGCGTTACGCATCCCTTACCCGTTCAAGGTCCGAGGACGACCCCACCCTGCTCGCAGCCCGGCGGGACCTGCACGCTGCAGAGCTGGAGGACGCTATCAACCGAGCGCTCGCTAGCGCCCCGCCGCTGGGTGCTGAGCAACGCGCCCGGCTCGCAGCCATGCTCTCCGCTGGGAAGGCGGTGGCAGCATGACCCCCAACGCGAAGAATGGGGGCTATTCCGGCCCCATGCCTGAGGAACACCGGAACAGCCCCCTTCCTGACAACCACGACGTGGACGGGCGTCACGCCCCCAATTTTAGCCCGGACGCGCTGTTGCCCGCTCTGCTCGTAAGCGAGGCTGACCAGGTTGACCGGATGCGGTGGACGCCCCGCGAATACACGCGCGACGCGTTCAGGGAGCGCTTCCAGCCGGGGAACGTCCCCGTGCGCTCGGAAAAGAACGGCCCGGCCTACGTGGGCGGCTCGTTCCGCGACGCGAACGCCCCGCGCGGCAAGCGCAACATGCGTGAGCGTTGGCTCGTCACCCTCGACGCTGACGAGGTGACCAGCGAGGCGCTCCCCCGCCTGGTTGAGGCAGTGCGGGAGCTGGGCTATGAGTCCATCATTCACGCTACGTACAGCAGCACCCCAACCGCGCCGCGTTGCCGCGTGGTGTTCCCGCTGGCCGCGCCGCTCCCGGCGGCTACCTATCCCGAGGTCGCTAACGCCCTCATGGCAACGCTGGAGGTGCCAGGGGTGAAGTGGGACCCTAGCTGCAACCAGGCGGAACGAGCCATGTACTGGCCGTCTACGCCCGACCGCGCCAACTACTGGGCTGAGTTCACGGAGGGGCAGGCTATGGACGCCGCCGAGTTCATGGCGGAGAGGACGCCTCCCGCTCCCTCTAAGGACGCGGGAGCACCCGCCGGTACGCCCGGCCCTAAGCGCGATCCCAGCTCCCTGCCCGACATTATCGGGGCCTTCAACCGCGTGTACGACATTGCAGCGGTGATCGACGCCTACTCCCTGCCCTACACGCCAGCCGGGCCGGAACGCTGGAGCTACAACTACGCGGAAACGACCGGCGGCCTGAGCCTCGTTGAGGGGCGGGCTGACCTGGCTATCTCCCGTCACGCCAACACCGACCCCGCTTGCATCCCCGATAGCCGGGGTGGCTTCCACGCTGTTAACGCCTTCGACCTGGCAGCGCTCCACCTGTTCGGAAACCTGGACAGCGAGGCCGACCGAGCCAAGGGGCCATACGAACGCGAGGCGAGCCAGGCGGCTATGGAGCAGCTTGCCGCGCGGGACCCCGCGGTCATGCGCGAGTATGCAGGAACGGACTTCCCGCAGGAGCCGGACACCGACCGCGTGCGCACCGTCATTGCTAAGACCGCCGAGGACACGGACTCTGCCCTGGCTGACTGGTGCGAGCCGCGCCTGGCCGGGCGGCTAGAGTACGTGAGCGGCGCGGGGTTCCGCCTGTACTCCCCCAGCCGGGGCACCTGGGAGACCGACAACAGCAAGGACAACGCCCGCACGATCAAGCTCGTAGAGGACATGCTACGCGAGCGGCACATGGGCATCGTCGCTTCCGGCGACTCCAAGCGCACCCAGCGGGACAGGAAGAACCTCAACAAAGGCAAGATCGAGGCGGTGACCCGGCTGCTCCAAGGCAGGCTCCTGCACAGCCCCGACGAGTACGACGCCAACCCGGACATCCTCAACGTTGGCAACGGAGTGGTGGACCTGCGGACCGGGGAGCTTCACCCGCACACGGCAGCCTACCGGTGTACGCAGTACACGCCCGTCCCCTACCGCCCGGCAGCCATTCACAAGGACTGGACGGCGGCGCTCGCGGCCCTCCCGGCTGAGTCCCACCCCTGGTTCCGCCGGTGGGTTGGCCAGGCGGCTACCGGCTACACGCCTCGGGAAGACAACACCATGCTCGGTATCGCGGCGGGCATCGGAGCGAACGGCAAGACCACCCTCCTGACGGCGGTACGGCTGGCGCTGGGCACTTACGCCGGTACCGCCGCTATGGACCTGTTGCTCAGCAGCCCCCGCAACACCAACAACACGAAGATGGCCCTGTACGGTAAGCGCTTCGTGCTGATTGAGGAGCTGCCCGAGGGCCGACTCGACGGCGTTCAGGTGAAGGCCGTGACCGGTACCGAACTCATCCGAGGCAACCTCAAGTTCAAGGACGAGTTCGAGTGGCGGGCTACGCACTCCCTGATCGTTACGACGAACAACCTCCCCACTGTCTCGGAGTTTTCCGAGGGCTTGTGGCGGCGTCCGTTCGTGCTGGAGTTCCCGTACCGCTTCACCTCCAACCCGCAGGCGGAGGCGGATAGGCCGGGCGACGCGGGGCTGACTCAACGCCTCCTCGCACCGGACAGCCCGGCTCTGCCCGCCGTGCTGGCGTGGGTAGTGCGGGGCGCGGTGGAGTTCTACGCGCACGGTCAGCAGGTAGGCGCGCTCCCCGCGCCAATCAGCAGCGCTACGGCCTCCTGGCAGGAACAGTCTGACGTGCTGCTGGCGTTCGCCTCCGAGTGCCTCGTGAAGGATGCCGGGGCGGTCGTTCCCGGCTCGCACCTGTACGCGGCGTTCGAGGCCTGGCTCTCCGAGCAGGGGGCGGCAAGCTGGAGCCAACGCACGTTCCGGGGACGTATCGCGTCGCACGGCTACTTCCGCGACGTGAAGGAGGGTACCCACCGGTGGAAGAAGCTCACGCTCTCTACGTGGGGAGCGGAGGCCCGCCCCACGGCGGACAAGGTGCGGGGCTACCGGGGTATCCGCTTCCGCACGAGCGAGGACGAGCGCCGCGCTCGGGAGGCTGAGCTAGCCGGGCGGGGCCTGGCTGTAGTGACCGGCACCGCTGACATGGACCTGATCTGAGGAAGGGAGTACAGCCATGACACGCTACGCCACAGTGCAGGAACAGGACCGGGCTTGCGCCGCTATCCTCGTGGACAGACTGCGCGGCTACGTGAAGTGCGAGGGCCGCCGCTGGTACGTGTGGGACGAGCATGCCTGGAAGTGGGAGCGGGGTACCGTAGGCTGGGCCGTCTCCAGTCGCATCGTGAGGGAGGTGGAACGCCTGATCGTTCAGGCAGTGATGGAGGACAGGTACGAGGACGCTCGCAACTGGTGCCGGTACCTCGACCCGACGGACGTCCCCACGCGGCTCACCCCGTACATGTCGCGCATCTACAGGGAGAACCAAGCGCTACTCCGTCAGTGGGGGTAGGCCTGGCTGAGTGGGTGGGGAGGGGGCTGTATACCCCCACCCCACCCCTCGACGCCCCCAGAGGCTCAAGCGCTATACCCCCCTTGGTTTAATTTTTAACTATCTGATTCACTTTACGCCCCAGATTTTGAGAGACGCTCGGCATCGAGTCCGGGCGTCTCTTTGCGTACCCGTTCGAGCAAACGCGTACCCGGTCCTTTCCCTGTTATTCCAACGAAAAGTCGATTTCTAGGCCAAAACGGGTACGTCTTTTTTAATCTCACGCGGGGGAAAAATTAAAAATAGAGATATAAAAGATTAAATGAGGCGTACCCGTTCGACGTCGAAAACGCACTTTTCATTGGAATTGCACAGAAAGAACCGGGTACGCTTTTATTTCTGCCATGTTTCAGCCAGGCAGTGGGCGCAACTTTACGCTTTCAGCCCGGGCACGTTGCCGACGCGGCCCTACGTAGCCCGGCGGCCCGGCTCGCTACTCCCCCCCCCACTCCTTCAGCAGGGGTCAGCCAGGCGCACGCGGCAGCAAGCAAATTCCTAAACAGCAGGACCGACGCAGTCAGATCCTCGCCTGCATACATGCACTCGACTAGACCTCAATATAGTCACTAGACAAAAGTCGAGTGCCTTCCTTTTCGCTCTTCCGAACGCTCAGTACAGCGGTTAGCTTGATCTCGCGCAGCTCTGGGGGCACTATGAGGAGCAACTTCAAAGACTGCCCTGGAAGAATGTATTGCGACAGAAACAGACCACGGGAGAGCTTCGCCTGTCTCTTGTGTATTGAATCTAGCTCTTCGGGCAACGAATCACCCGTTGCTACGCCCACCGCAAATCGAGAAGGCATATCCTCCAGCAGGTCCTTCGGCGAGCAATCAGCAACGTACACATCACGCAAGTAAGCCCGGACCCCAGTGTTCTTCAGCTCCACGGCCATCAGATGGTTTTTACCGCTATTGATGGGGTGCTTACGCGTCACAACACGGAACTCCACTGACACCGGCAGCGCTTCGCGTTGCGTCCGGAGCGCACCAACCGATACCACTAGGGCGACAATAGCCGTGATGAAAGTGCCGATTGCTCCGAAAATCGTGGCTATGTTCGTCCAGTCCTGAAGGCTCAACCCCAGCCAGGCACTAGCCCCGTCCTGGGGAGTCACTTCTTCCCCCCAGACGTTAGTCCAGAGCGGAACTCCACCACGTCTCCGTCTTCCATGACGTAGTCCTTGCCTTCCATGCGGACCTTGCCGGCGGCCTTGGCGGCGGCCATGGAGCCGGCCGCGACCAGGTCGTCGTAGGAGACGACCTCGGCCTTGATGAAGCCCTTCTCGAAGTCCGTGTGGATGACGCCGGCTGCCTTGGGGGCGGTGTCGCCCTTGTGGATCGTCCAGGCGCGCGCCTCCTTCTCACCGGCGGTGAGGTAGGTCTGCAGGCCGAGGGTGTCGAAGCCGACGCGGGCTAGCTTGTCCAGGCCCGACTCGTCCTGGCCGGACTCGGCGAGCATCTCGCGGGCGTCCTCGTCGTCCAGCTCGACCAGCTCGGCCTCGAACTGGGCGTCCAGGAAGATCGCCTCGGCGGGGGCCACCAGGGCACGCAGCTCGTCCTTCATCTCCTCGTTGTCCATCTCGGCGGCGTCCATGTTGAACACGAAGATGAAGGGCTTGGAGGTCATCAGCTGGAAGGAACGCAGCGCGTCCTGGTCGAGCTTGGCCCCCTCGGGACCCGACAGGAGCTCGCCGCGCTCCAGCAGCTCCAGGGCGGCGCGCGCGGTCTCGAGCACGATCGGCTCGGTCTTCTTGCCGCGCACCTCCTTCTCCAGGCGCGGGATCTGCTTCTCCACCGTCTGCATGTCGGCCAGGATCAGCTCGGTCTTGATGGTCTCGATGTCCGAGGCCGGGTCCACCTTCCCGTCCACGTGCACCACGTCGGGGTCGGAGAAGGCGCGCGTCACCTGGCAGATGGCGTCGGCCTCGCGAATGTTGGCCAGGAACTGGTTCCCCAGGCCCTCACCCTCGGACGCGCCGCGCACGATCCCGGCGATGTCCACGAAGGACACGGTGGCGGGAATGATGCGCTGGGAGCCGAAGATCTCGGCCAGCTTCTCCAGGCGCGGATCCGGCAGTGGCACGACGCCGACGTTGGGCTCAATGGTCGCAAACGGGTAGTTCGCGGCGAGCACACTCGCGCGGGTCAGGGCGTTAAACAGGGTGGACTTGCCGACGTTGGGCAGTCCGGCGATACCGATAGTGAGAGACACAGCCCCATCCTATCGGAGCGCACCGGCGGGCGTTGTCCTACTTGGTGTGGTTTGGCCCGGCCACGCGGGGCGCGTGGGGGCGCGCGGGAGCCATGCCCGCCTTCTTCAGGTCGGCGCGCAGGTCGCGGGGAAGCGCGAACGTCGTCGATTCCGTCTCGGTGCGGGCCACCTCGACGGTGGGGAATCCGTGCGCCTGCAGCCACTCGATCACCTCGCGCACGAGGATCTCCGGAACCGACGCGCCCGAGGTCAGGCCGACGGTGCGCGCTCCGTCGAACCAGGATTCCTTCAGTTCCTCGGCCTTGTCGACACGGTAGGCGCCGCCCGCCCCCGCCTCGAGAGCGACCTCGACGAGGCGCACAGAGTTCGAGGAGTTCGCCGATCCGACCACGACCATGACGTCCACCTGGGGGGCGATGTGCTTGACGGCGCCCTGGCGGTTCTGGGTGGCGTAGCAGATGTCGTCCGAGGGCGGGTCAATCAGCTGCGGGAATCGCTCTCGCAGCCGGTCCACGGTCTCGCGCGTCTCATCCACGGACAGGGTGGTCTGGGAGATCCACACGACGCGGGAGGGGTCGCGCACGACGACGTTGTCCACCTCGTCGGGGCTGCCCACGACCTGAATGTGATCGGGGGCCTCGCCGAAGGTGCCCTCGACCTCCTCGTGCCCCTGGTGCCCCACGAGGATGATGTCGTAATCCTCCTTGGCAAAACGCACGGCCTCGCGATGCACCTTGGTCACGAGCGGGCAGGTCGCGTCGATCGTCGCCAGGTGGCGGGTAGCGGCCGAGGCATGCACCGCCGGGGAGACGCCGTGCGCAGAAAAGACGACGCGCGCCCCCTCCGGTACCTCGTCGGTCTCCTGCACGAAGATCGCCCCGCGCTTGGTCAGCGACTCGACGACGAACTTGTTGTGGACGATCTCCTTACGCACGTACACGGGCGCGCCGTACAGCTCGAGGGCCTTCTCGACGACGTCGACGGCACGATCCACCCCGGCGCAGTATCCGCGGGGCGCGGCCAAAAGGATGCGCCCGCTGCCCTCGCCGCGTCCTTCGGGCAGGGGAACCTCGGCGCTGGCGTGCAGGTCGACGTTTTCACTCATGCCCACAACCCTATCGCTCGGGGCGCCGGGCGTGCGCGGGGGCCAGGCAATCGCACACGGCCGCCGAGGCGTCGTCCGAGCGCGGCGCTCCACCCGAGCCTGTGGCATGCTGGGTCCGTGACCTCGCCCCACACCGCCGCCCCCTCGCCCGGCTCCCCCGCATCCGCGCTCCCCCCGGCTGCCCGCGCGGCCGACACGACGCGGGAGAACCCGTGGCCGCTGCGCAGGCTGACGGAGAACATCAAGGTGTACGTGGACCGCATGAGCCCCCTGTGGGTCGAGGGTCAGGTCGTGGAGTACAAGGTGCGGCCGGGAGCGAGGATGCACTTCCTGACGCTGCGCGACCTTCAGACCGACACGTCGATGACGGTCACGGCCTGGGCGGGGGTCATGGACGCCGCTCCCCTGACGGAAGGAGCGCGCGTCGTCACCCGCGTCAAACCCGTGTTCTGGGAGCGTTCGGGCCGCCTCAACCTCCAGGCGGCGGAGATACACCTGCAGGGCGTGGGCGACCTGCTCGCCCAGATCGAGGCGTTGCGCGCCCGCCTGGCCGCCGAGGGACTCTTCGCGCAGTCCCGCAAGAAGCCCCTGCCCTTCCTTCCCCGCACGATCGGGCTGATCTGCGGCAGGAACGCCAAGGCCAAGGATGACGTGGTGGTCAACGCCTCCGAGCGGTGGCCCCACGCGCGCTTCGAGATCCGCGAGGTCGCCGTCCAGGGCGAGCGCTGCGTGGCGGAGGTCGGCGCCGCCCTGGCCGAGTTGGACGGCATGAACGGCGTGGACGTCATCGTCATCGCGCGCGGAGGCGGCGCCGTGGAAGACCTGCTCCCCTTCTCCGACGAGCGCCTCGTGCGAGCCGCGGCGAGCGCCCACACCCCCATCGTGTCGGCCATCGGACACGAAGGCGACTCCCCGCTTCTGGACCTCGTGGCCGACTACCGGGCATCGACGCCCACCGACGCGGCTCGCCGCGTCGTACCCGACGAGGCCCGCGAGCGCGACGGCATCGCCCAGGCCGTCGGTCGCATGCGAGGAATGCTCGCGGCCCGCCTGGCGACCGAACGCTCGAACCTGATGCTCATCTCGTCGCGGCCGGTGCTGCGCGGACCCGAGGCGATCCTCGAGAGCCACCGCACGGCCCTGTCCCAGCACGTGGTGGCCATGCGCTCCTGCCTGGAGCGACGCCTCGGCGCCGAACGCCAGGGCCTGACTCGCCTGCGCGCCACGCTGACCGCCCTGTCACCGCGCGCGACGCTGGATCGCGGATACGCGCTGCTCAAGACGCCGTCGGGCGCTCTTATCACCTCCTCGCAGCAGGTGAAGAAGGGCGACCTCATCGAGGGGATCCTTGCCTCTGGCCGCATGGTCGCTCAGGTCGTGGGCGCGACTGCCCCCACGCCGCCGGACGACCAGTAGCCTCCCCACACCACCACCCGCACAACGTAAGGAATAACACAATGACCTCGAAGGAACAGCTTCCCGACCCCGAGTCCCTCGGATACGAGGCCGCGCGCGACGAGCTCGTCGGGATCGTTCGGGCACTTGAGGGAGGCCAGGCCCCCCTCGAGGACACGCTGACGCTGTGGGAGCGCGGCGAGGCCCTGGCCGCCCGCTGCTCGCAGATCCTGGACGGCGCGCAATCGCGCCTGGCCGAGAAGAGCGGGCAGCAGGCGCCCGAGGCGCGCTAGGGTGGAGAGCACACACCGCACACCAACGTTTCAGCGAGGAGAACGCATGGCGCGCCCGTCCACCCCCCACGTGCTCGCGATCGGCGAGGCTCTCATCGACATCGTCATCGCGCACGACCAACCGGAGTGCCCCTACGAGATACCGGGAGGCTCACCGGCGAACGTCGCGGTGACGCTGGGCAGACTGGGACGCCCGGTTGCCCTGTCCACGTGGATCGGCTTGGACGAGCTGGGTCGCCTCATCGAGTTCCACCTCACGGACTCCGGGGTACGCCTCACGGACGACTCGCGGGGCGCTTCCCACACGTCGACGGCGCTCGCGCGCCTGGATGAGACAGGCGCGGCGTCCTACACCTTCGACCTGGAGTGGGCCCCCACTGCCCCCATTGACGTGCCCGACAGCGCGCAGATCCTCGTTGCCGGTTCAATCTCGGCGAGTATTGAGCCCGGGGCCGACGCGGTCCTTGACGCTCTCGCCCGGGGACGCGGCCACGCCCTCGTCTGCTTCGACCCCAACGCGCGCCCCTCCATCATGGGAGACCCGACGGACGCCCTGGCCTCGGTTGAGCGCTTCATCGCGCTCTCGGACGTCGTGAAGGTCTCGGACGAAGACCTCGCGTGGCTCACGGGCGACTGCGGCATCGACGAGGTCGCCCGGCGCTGGCTGGACCTCGGCCCCTCGATCGTGATCGTGACCCACGGCAAGCACGGCTGCGTGGCGTTCACCTCCGACGGGCTGCGCGTCGTCAAGTCCGCGGGCGATGTTGATGTCGTCGACACGGTCGGGGCGGGCGATTCCTTTATGGGTGGCGTCATCGACGCCCTGTGGAGCATGGGGTTGCGCGGCGCGACGGCACGCGAGGAGCTGAAGAACATCGGAGAGGACCGGCTTCGGGCGATCCTCGACCGGGCGAGCGCCATCTCGGACGTCACGGTCTCCCGTAAGGGCGCGAACCCTCCCTGGGCACACGAGCTGCCCTGAGGCCCCGCGAGCGCGCAGTCCTACTTGCCCATGCGGCGTTCCCGCTGCGCGTAGGAGCGCAGGGCGCGCAGAAAGTCGACGCGACGAAAGTCGGGCCAGTAGACCTCGCAAAAGTAGTATTCCGAGTGCACGGACTGCCACAGCATGAATCCGGAGAGGCGCTGTTCTCCCGATGTCCGGATGACGAGGTCGGGGTCGGGCTGGTCCTTTGTGTACAGGTGAGCGGTGATGTCCGCGTCGGTAAAGGAATCGGCCAGTTCTTCCAAGGTGCGTCCCTCGGCCGCCGCTTCGCGCATCATGGAGCGCACGGCCTCGGTAATCTCGTGTCGGCCGCCGTAGCCGACGGCGATGTTGACCGTCATCCCCACCGTCCCCTCCGTGCGCGCCACCGACGCCCGAAGATCTTCCGCGACGCGTTCGGGCAGCAGGGAGAGGTCCCCGACGAGGGCGAGCTTCCACCGTTCCTGGTCGGCCAGGAGAGAGACGGCCTCGCAGATGATGCGCAGCAGCTCGCCCAGCTCGGCGGCGTCGCGCGAGAGGTTGTCGGTCGACAAAAGCCACAGGGTGACGATGGAGACACCGGCGTCGTCGGCCCACTGGAGGAACTCCGAGATCTTACCGGCGCCCGCCCGGTGCCCCTGGGACGCAGTGGCCCCCAGGGACTTCGCCCAGCGCCGGTTTCCGTCAAGGATGACGCCGATATGCGCCGGAACGTTCGCCTCGGACAGTTCGGCTTTGAGGCGACGCTCGTACATGTCGTAGAGCATGTTCCACTGGGCCATGACGTCCCTCCTGCTGTGTCGCGCCCCATGGCGCGGCGTACTCTTGTCCTGTTAAGGGTATCGCGCTGCAGGACGCAGGGAAACAGATGCCTTCTCGGAACTCGAGAAGTATGTTCCCGCTCAAACCTACGGCGTAGTAACCTACGGGATCGTAGGAAGAGGACAGAGGTACCGCATGAAGATCGCATCACTCACACCGAAACAGTGGTTCTCGGGACAGCTCGTGCAGATCAAACCCAAGCTGCGCGGCTGGCTCCACCTGGCCGCAACCCCCCTCTCGCTCGCCGCCTCGATCGTCCTGGTGTGCCTGGCGCCCACGCCAGCAACCAAGTGGGGCTCCGCCGTCTACCTGGCGTGTTCCCTCGTGCTGTTCGGCGTGTCGGCCACCTATCACCGCTTCTACTGGGCCCCCCGCTGGGAGACCCTGTGGAACAGGTTGGACCACTCCAACATCTTCCTCCTCATCGCCGGCACCTACACGCCGCTCACGATCGCGCTCCTGGACCGCTCCGACGCCACAGTCCTCCTCTCGGTCGTGTGGAGCGGAGCACTCTTCGGCATCGTTCTCAACCTCTTCTGGCCCGGCGCACCGCGCTGGCTCAAGACCCTCATCTACGTTGCCCTCGGATGGGTCGCCGCATGGTATCTGCCGCAGTTGTGGGCGGGCGGTGGCCCAGCCATCGTCTTGCTGATCCTTGCCGGCGGCATCCTGTACACCCTCGGAGCAATCGTCTACGGCATGAAGAAACCCGACCCTTCCCCCACGTGGTTCGGCTTCCACGAGATCTTCCACGCCTTTACGGTCGCGGCGTGGGCGTGTCACTGCGTCGCCGTCTACCTGGCGGTCCTGTGGGCCTAAGACGCCACGCGCAGCGCTTGCCGTGACGGCCTCCGGACTTGCTACACTCGAGACCATGCGCGTCGGCACCCGTGTGTCGGCGCTTCACTACTGACACGTCATTGGAGGAACCATGGCTGACACACAGTGGCTGACGCAGGCCCAGTACGACCTGCTGGCGAACGAACTGAAGGAACGCATCGAGGTCAAGCGCGTCGAGATCGCGCGCCTCATCGACGCGGCCCGTCAGGAAGGCGACCTGCGCGAGAACGGCGGATACCACGCCGCGCGCAACGAGCAGTCCATGAACGAGACCCGCATCCAGGCCCTCCAGGAGATGCTCGAGCACGCCGAGGTCGGCGAAACACCCGCCGACGACGGCATCGTCGAGCCCGGCATGGTTGTCACCGCCCTCGTGGCGGGCCGCGAGCAGACCTTCCTGCTCGGTTCGCGCGACGCGGGTGGCGACCTGGGGATCCAGGTCTTCTCCGCTCAGGCGCCCCTCGGCGCGGCAGTCATCGGCCACAAGGCCGGGGACAAGCTCTCCTTCGAGGCTCCCACGGGGCGCATGATCGACGTCGAGATCTTGGATGCCAAGCCCTTCGAGGGCTAGGCGACACAGCGGCGATATAGCGTGCGGGTCCCGCCAGGCGGCGGGACCCGCACGCTATGCGTGAGAGACACTCAGGGCCGCACGGGAGTCTCGTCCTCCGGCATTTCTTTGTCTCCCGCTGCCGTCGCAGAAGCGCCGACGCTCTGGGCGCCCTCGTTGGCCTGCGCCTCGCCTCCTGCCCGCTCGGGCGCCCCGTCTGCGGCCTCGTCGTCGGCATCGTTGGCACGTGCCACGTAGGGGCGCGTATCGGGCTTACCCGCATACGAGGCGGCGATCTCCTGCTCGAGGGTTCCCGGAGATCCCCCTGGGCGGTTCTGAGCGGTTGCCAGCTCGGGCATCGGATCGTAGCCGTGCAGGTACATGACGGTGGCGTTGATGAATGCGGCGATCGGCACGGAGAAGACCGCCCCCGCAATGCCGGCGATTGCCGAACCCGCGGTGATGACCAGCATGACGGCCACGGGGTGCAGGGACACGGCATTGGACATCATGAAGGGCTGAAGGATGTTGGACTCAACCTGCTGGACGACCAGGATGATGACCAGCATGATGATGGCCTTCGTCAGGCCCCCGTTCACGGCGGCGACGAGAACGGCAATCACGCCCGAGGTCAGGGCGCCGAGGATCGGGACGAACGCGGCGAAGAACGTGATCACGCCGATCGGGATGGCCAGGGGGACACCGAGGAAGAAGGCACCCAAGGCGATGCCGATGGCGTCGATCGCCGCGACCTGAATTTGGGTGCGTACGTACGATCCGAAGGTCGCCCATCCCCGAATCGAGCTCTCGTAGACGGGAACGCGGGCGCGCGCAGGAAGCAGGCGCACGCACCACAGCCAAATCGAGCGTCCCTCTTTCAGGAAGAAGAACAGGCAGAACAGCATGGTCAACCCGGAGGTTGCCAGCGTCCCCACGGAAGAGGTGATGTTGAGTGCACCCGTCGCCAGGGCCTCCTTGTTGGTGTTGAGCCAGCCGACGAGCTCGGAACGCAGCTGATCGACCCAGTGGTTGAGGACCGTGGTGTCGATCTTGAGCGGCCCGTTTTTCAAGAACTCGTTGTGCGTGATCGTATCGAGCAGCGCGCGGAAGCCGTCAGCGGCCTGGGTTGCCAGCTGCGGAACCTGCTGGATCAGTTCGGCCGCGGCCTGACTGAGCGCGCCCGTGATGACCGCAAAGAAGACCAGCAGACCGACAGCGGCCGCCAGCGACGGCGGGAAATGCAGCTTGCGTCGCATCCACGACACGAGGGGTTCGAGCAGCACGGCAACCGTCAGCGCGATGGCGACGGGCATGATGACGATCGTCAGCCGGGCGGCGCCCCATAGGACGGCGGCGACGAGGCCCACGACGACCAGGGTGCGCCACGAGATCGCCGCGGCGACGCGGAGGGTGCGCGGGACCGCGTTGGCGGCATCCTTCTCATCCTGCAGTTCCTCGCGTACGGAAACGAAGACGGGGGCGGGCGCCGGATGCTCGGCGTTCTTCGCGGGCAGGACGGCAGTGAGCCGCCCCATCAGGTCGGACAGCTTCCAGCGCGGTTGGTCATGTGTGTCGGCCACGGAACCTCCTCTGTTTCCTCCCTAAGCCTACCCGCATGGCCTCGCTTTTCCACGCTTCGCGCGCTCAGCGAGCGAGCCGGCAGGCTGTGGTGGTGAAATGAGGGGCATGAGATCTATCTTTTCGTTGGCCCATACCGGGCTTCGCGTGTCGCGTCACGCGGTTCTTGGCTCGTTGATGACGGAGGATGCGGGGACTGGCCAGGAGGTCATCTTCCTCGCGGCAGGGTGCTTCTGGGGCGTCGAGAAGGCCATGTGGAACGCTCCCGGGGTCGTGACCACGGCGACCGGCTACATGGGCGGACATTCGCCCAACCCGACGTACGAGCAGGTGTGTTCTCATTCGACGGGGCATGCGGAGACCGTGCGCGTCGTCTTCGATACCGCGCTCACGAGCGCCGCTGACCTGGTCCAGCTCTTCTTTGAGATCCACGACCCGACGCAGGTGGGCGGACAGGGCAACGACATCGGCGACCAGTACCGTTCGCAGATCTGGACGACGACGCCCGAGCAGCTGCGCGACGCGACCGCCCTGCGAGCCGCCTACCAGGAGGTGCTCACTGAGCGCGGTTTCGGCCCGATCCAGACGATCATCTCCCCCGCTCCCGATGCCCACTCCGCCGCGCGCTTCTGGTACGCGGAGGACTACCACCAGCAGTACCTGTTCAAGAACCCGGGCGGCTACGAGTGCCACGCGCGCACCGGCATCGCCTGCCCGGCACTGCCACGCTCCTAGAGGCTCGAAAGGCCGGACAATCGCAGCTATCGCCGCCTCATTCGCGCCGGCGATTCACCCCCAACGACGTGGTGGTGCGCCGCACGAAATTGTGCGGCGCACCACCATCGTGTCACGCGCCAGGATCAGGAGACTCCGAGGATGTCGGTGACGAAGACGAGGGTCGCGCCGCCGGGGATGCCCGCCTGCGGGACGCCGCGTGCGCCGTAGCCAAGCTCGGAGGGGATGGACAGCAGGACGCGGTCGCCCACGCGCTTGCCCACGAGGCCCTCATCCCAGCCGGGGATGACCATGCCGACGCCGATCTGGAAGGACAGGGCGCCGCCGCGGTCGAAGGAATTATCGAAGTCCACGTCGGAGCCGAAGACCGCGCCGTAGTAGTGGCAGGTGATCGTGTCCCCGGCCTCAACGATCTGGCCGTCACCAGCGTGGAGGACCTCGACGACGAGCTCGTCGGAGGGGGTGCCGTCGAAGGAGAGGGCGGGCTTGCGGCCGAATTCGCCGGCGACAGAGATGTTTTCCATGGGGGTTTTCCTTAGGGGCGGTGAAGCGGCGCGTCAGTTGCGGCGCATGAGGTAGGACAGGATCCTGAGGATCTCGAGATAGATCCAGATGACGTCAGTCATGATCGCGAAGGTGCACAGCCACGAGTACTTCTCAGGCACGTTGTTGGCGACGCCGACCTTGACGGCATCAAAGTCGCGCACGAGGCACAGGACGCCGATGAAAACCGCGAGAACGCCGATGATGACGCCGAGCGGGATACCGAAGATCGGCGTGTTGCGCACCGCCGTCATGTCCACGAGGCCGGTACCAGAGAGGAACAAGCTGGCCAAGTAGTAGAAGAAGAAGGCGACAGAGCCGATGCCGGCGACACGGGTGAGCGTGTTCGAGTTGCGTACAAAGCCCATCGTGAAGGCGCCCAGGGTCACGCCGATGACGACGAGGGTCGCCAGAACGGCGCTCACCACGATGCCCGGGAACATCGCTTCGAAGGCGCAGGACAGGGCCCCGAGAACGAAACCTTCGATGAGCGAGTAGGCGACGATAGCGCCGGGACGCACCTTCTTCGAGAACTGGATGAACAGGGCGAGTCCGAGAGTGACAGCGCAGGCTGCGAGCGCAACCATCATCGCCGCGCCAATCGCGACCAGGCCGGTCATCCATCCGGCGGTCGCACCCACGAGAAGCAGGCCGAAGCACATGAGGGACTTGACCACGACGTCGTCGTAGGTCATGACGCCCCGGTCCACCGCGTCTGCGGCAGGCGCGTTCATCATCGCCTCGTAGGAGGCCATCGAATCGTCGTAGCCTGCCGGAGCGCCCTGAGGGACCCCGTAGACGGGCCCACGATCAGCCGCCCGACCGGCCTGCGCGCCGGAGGGTCCGCTCTCCTCGGGCGCTCCATAGGGGTTCGTCGAACCGCCGAAGGGATTGTGAGCCTGCTGGGAGGCGGGCTGGTAACCGGGCATCGCAGGATAGCCCGCAGGTGTCGTGGTCTGAGCCGACCAGTCTTTGACGATGGAGTTCATCACCGGGTTGGCCATAGTATCTCCTTGGTCCGTTATGGTGTCTCTAGTGTCGCACGAGGCCGAGCCATACACGAAACGCACGCCCCAACACCGGCACCGACGGGCCAAGCAATGGCTCCCCGGCCTGGTCGCTGAGGACAGAAACAGTGCCCCCGGTGGGACTCGAACCCACAACACACCGATTTTAAGTCGGTTGCCTCTGCCAATTGGGCCACGGGGGCGCGATGCGCGTGTCCAGCCTACGGGAGGGAAAGCACCGACTCAACCGGCGTCACGGATCATCGCCATCGCGATGCCGTCAAGGATGTCGTGCTCGGAGGTGACGACCTGCTCGATCGGATGCCCGGCGGCCTCGGCGCGCGCCAGAACGCGCGTGACGATGCGGCTCCAGATAAGCGCGCCCGCCGCGATGACGTCCTCGCGCCCCTCGGGCATGAAGCCCAGGGAGGCCTTCACGGACGTCGGCTGATCGACCATGAAGCGCACGGCCTCCTCGAACTGTGCCGCGCTCAGGCGCGCGCCGTGGATACGCTCGGGCTGGTACGACGTGAGACCCAGCGCCTGGGCGGTCAGGGTGGTCACCGTGCCCGCAACGCCCACAAGGGAGTGCACGCGCGCAAGGTCCACGGACTTTTCCGCGCCGTCCAGCTGCTCATCGATCCACACGATCGCGCGCTCCTGGTCCTGAACGGGCACTCCGCCTGCCGGATCCACGTGGGAGAAGAACTTCTCGGTGACACGCACGGCGCCCATGTCGATCGAAATCGCCTGCTCAACGCGGGTCGCACCCAGCACCAGCTCCGTCGACCCACCGCCGATATCGACGACCAGCATCGGGGCGCACACGGACTCGCCCAGGCCGCTCACCGCGCCGTTGAAGGACAGGGAGGCTTCCTCCGTGCCGACAACGACCTCTGGCTCCACGCCGATGACGGCCTGGATCTGACGCACGAAGTCCGCGCTGTTGGACGCGTCCCGGGTTGCCGAGGTCGCGACGAAGCGAGTGCGGGTCGCCCCCGCCGCCTCGATCATCCGCTGGTACTCAACGGTGGCCTCGACGGTCCGTTCGATCGCCGCCGGGTCAAGGTAGCCTCGAGCATCCACCCCCTGCCCCAGGCGCACGATACGCATCTGGCGGGTCAGATCACTCAGATGAACGGTCCCATCCTCCCCCATGCTCCCGTCGGCGACAAGGAGTCGGATCGAGTTGGTTCCACAGTCAATGGCAGCTACGCGGGTCATCACGGTCGTTTCTCGTGGGTTACATCCCCGGAAAGAGCCCGGGGCTGGCTCAGTTTCTCTCAGCAGAAGCAGCGGTGCGGCGAGAAGAGGCCGCGCTCGTCAAGCATCGTCAGGACGCGGTCACCGATCGGGTTGACGCCGGGGCCGACGGCGAGGGAGTGCCCGACCAGGGCATGCAGGCACTTGACGCGCGTGGGCATTCCCCCGGCGCTCACCCCGGAAATCTCCGGGACCTCACCGAGGGTCAGGCGAGCCTCGATATACGCGCGATGCGCGCGCTCGTAGGCGCCGCGCAGGTCCTCGTCCGCGGCGAGGTCCTCGTTGAGGCGTTCCATGACGTGCTCCGCCTCGAGGGTGGAGGCCCCCTTCACGGCGGCGGGGTGGGTGAGGTAGAACGTCGTGGGGAAGGGCGTTCCGTCGGGAAGACGCGGGGAGGTTGCGACAACCAGGGGGCGTCCACACACGCAGCGTGCGGCGATACCAACGACGCCCCGAGGGACGCGTCCCAGCTGCTCTCGCAGGACCTCCAGGTCATCGTCGGTGGCGTCGGTGGTGTGTGCGAGGCTCATTCTGCGCTTTCTTGGCCGGTTGTGGTCCCCTGACCCGACTGGCTGACTTCTGCCGACGGGACGGGCGTCGAGGTGGGCGGCTGATCCGCCTTCCCCACCAGGATAGCGAGCTGGAGCACCCATGGGCGCGCGGGTCCTGTGGGTGCGGCCGCCGCAGCCAGCGCGGAGTCCTGGTATTGCGCCCCCGGATCAACGACCGTGTACTGGGTCTCACCCGGCCGCACGTATCCGAGGCGCTCGCGCGCCTGGGTCGAGATGTAGTCCGGGTCGTTCCACAGGTCGAGCTGGCGCTGCATCTGGGCGTTCTTTTCCTGTTGCTCGGCGACCTGTGCCTTGATCTGCGCCAGCTCACGTTCCTGTTGCCACCACTGGTAGACGCTGGGAACAAGCATGACGGCAAGGATCGCGGCGACCGTGAGGACGACGACGAGGCGCGCCGAGATGTCGAGGCCGCCGATAGACAAGACAGCGGCGCCGTCGCGCCCGACGTGCCTGTCCGCTGCCAGGGCGCCCCGCCGCACTCCTCGTTTCTTGCGGTCGGTCGACGCCTGGTCCTTGGCTCCGCGCGCCGGAGCACTCTCCCCGCCCGCGAGCTTGGCGGCCTGGGCGGCCGCGCGGCGCTGGCGCGACTTCTCCGCATTGATCTCTCGCGTCGTGCGCGGCGCATCGGACGAGGTGCGGCGGCGCCTGGAGGGACGGGAGGAGGGACGACGGCTTGCCATTGTTCTATCGTGCCTTACGTCTGTTCGTTTGGATCGACCCCACGCCGACAAGACTCCGCGCGGGTCCGGAGGGACCCGCGCGGAGCTATGCGGCTAGTTGCCGACGCTCACTTGGCGAAGCGAGGGAAGGCGGAGCGGCCGGCGTAGACGGCCGCCTCACCCAGCTGCTCCTCGATGCGCAGGAGCTGGTTGTACTTGGCAACGCGCTCGGAACGGGCGGGAGCACCGGTCTTGATCTGGCCGGAGTTCGTCGCGACGGCGAGGTCGGCAATCGTGGTGTCCTCGGTCTCGCCCGAACGGTGCGAGGTCATCGTACGGTAGCCGTTACGGTGCGCTTCCTCGACGGCGTCAAGGGTCTCGGTCAGGGAGCCAATCTGGTTGACCTTGACGAGCAGCGCGTTCGCGACACCCAGTTCGATGCCCTTCTTCAGGCGCGCGGGGTTGGTGACGAAGAGGTCGTCGCCGACCAGCTGGACGCGGCCACCGATCTCGGAGGTCAGCGCAGTCCACGCGTCCCACTCGTCCTCGGAGAGCGGATCCTCGATGGACACCAGCGGGTAGTTCGAGATGAGCTTCTCGTAGTAGTCGACCATGAAGTCGGTCGAGCGCCCTTCGCCCTCGAACTGGTACAGGCCGTCCTTGAAGAACTCGGAGGAGGCGACATCCAGCGCCAGGGCGACGTCCTCGCCCGGCTTGAGGCCGGCCTTCTCGATGGCGGAGACGATGAGGTCCAGGGCCTCGGCGTTGGAGTCGAGGTTGGGGGCAAAGCCGCCCTCGTCGCCCAGGCCGGTGGACAGACCGCGATCCTTCACGACACCCTTGAGCGTGTGGTAGACCTCGGCGCCCCAGCGCAGCGCCTCGCGGAAGGAGGGTGCGCCGATGGGGGCGATCATGAACTCCTGAATGTCAACGTTGGAATCCGCGTGGGAGCCGCCGTTGAGGATGTTCATCATGGGGACGGGCAGGACGTGGGCGTTGGGGCCGCCCAGGTACTTGTAGAGGGGAAGATCCGCGTACTTGGCGGCGGCCTTGGCGACGGCGAGGGAGACGCCCAGGATGGCGTTCGCGCCAAGTTTGCCCTTGTTGGGGGTGCCGTCCAGGTCGATCATGGCCTGGTCGATGTAACGCTGGTCGTCGGCTTCCTCACCGATGAGCTCGGGGGCGATCTGCTCGACGACAGCGTCAACGGCGTCCTGAACGCCCTTGCCGAGGTAGCGGCCCTTGTCGCCATCGCGACGCTCGACGGCCTCGAACGCGCCGGTGGACGCGCCGGAGGGGACGGACGCGCGCGCAGCGGTGCCATCCTCGAGGACGACCTCAACCTCGACGGTCGGGTTACCGCGCGAGTCGAGGATCTCGCGTGCACCAATGCCTTCAATAACTGCCACGTCATTCTCCAATCGATTTGTTGCGTGGAAGCGGTCAGTACAACGGTAATACGGACCGCCGTGTGTGGTCACCCCCGGCATGGGGGACGTTCTTCAATTCGGGGCTTTTGCTCACCCATTGGGAGGAAGACAAGCGACATTGGTCCCTGTCACGCAGCCTGTGAGTGAATGCTCACATGTCTCAGTGGGAGCTACCGCCGGTGGTGGATCCTCCCAGCAGCGCAGAGGCTCCACCCTGCTGGTTGCCCGCGACGGCGTCACCGAACATGGGGACCGTACTCGCCTTGTTTCCCCCCTGCGACGGCTGGCGGAATCGCGGATTGACCTGCGGATTGGCCGACTCTCGGGCCTTCGTCATCACGTCGTTGAGTCCCGCGACGATCGACGGGTCCGACTGAACGAGTCCGTTGAGCGTCTGTTCCAGGAGGATCGACCTGACGGTCGTGCGCGTGGCGTGGCCGAGCGTCAGGCCCGACAGGCCCTGCGCCTGCAGGACGCGTTCAACAGTCTGATCGACCTGTTCATCACTGATCGTAGTTCCCACCGACGAGGCCGCCGCGGCCAGGATCGGCTCGTTCAGGAGCGCCGTGCGAATCTGGTCGGCGCTGATCTGAGACTGCTGGCCGGTGAGCAGGCCCATCTGCTGGACCGCCTCGTTGACGTCCTCGGTGCTGTAGGAGCCGGAGGAGGTGACGACGGCGGCTCCTGGGTGAGCCGAGCACGCCCCCAAACCCAGTCCTGCGGCCACGATCAGGGCGGCGGTTGCCAGCTGGCGTGTATAGCGCACGAGCGATCCTTCCTCGGGTGTGTTGCGACGCAATGGGACCAGTGTATTCCACCACAGGCACTACTCGCCAAAAGGCACGAGAATCTTGGTCACGAGCGTGTCCACCCACTCCAGGAGAGGCGCGTCGGTGAGGGGGCTTCCTCCCACGCGCGAGGTGAGGGGAAGCGGCACCAGCACCTGGCGCACGGCTGCCTTGATGACGGTCCCGGGGTGCAGGCGCTTGAGGCGCATGACCTGGGAATCGCGCAGCTCGACGGGGCTCACGCGCAGGTACTTGCCCTGCGTCACGACCTCGGAGATTCCCGCGCGACGCACCACTTCGCGCAGCCGTGCAACCGCAAAGAGCAGGTCGACCTGGGGCGGGATAGGTCCGTAGCGGTCAAGGAGTTCCTCGCGCACATCCGCCTCCTGCTCGGGGGTGGCGATGGCCGCGATCTTGGCGTAGACCTCCAGGCGCAGGCGTTCTCCTCGGATGTATCCGTCGGGAATGTGGGCATCGACCTGCAGATCCATGCGCACGTCCGTCTTCTCGGCGGGCGTCTCCCCGCGGTAGGCGGCCACGGCGTCGGAGACCATTCGCACGTAGAGATCGAAGCCGACGCCCTCGACGTGCCCGGATTGGGCGCCACCCAGGAGGTTACCGGCGCCGCGGATCTCCAGGTCGCGTTGCGCGACGGCCAGGCCTGCGCCCAGCTCGGTGTTCGCGGCGATGGTCTTGAGGCGCTCGTGCGCTGTCTCGGTGAGGGCCTTGTCGCCGGGGTAGAAGAAGTAGGCGTAGGCGCGTTCTCGGCCTCTCCCGACGCGCCCGCGCAGCTGGTGGAGCTGCGAGAGACCGAAGGTGTCGGCTCGGTCGACGATGAGCGTGTTCGCGTTGGAGATGTCCAGCCCAGTTTCGACGATGGTGGTGCATACCAGGACGTCGAACTCGTGGTTCCAGAAGTCCTGGATGACGGCCTCCAGCTGGTGCTCGTTCATCTTGCCGTGGGCGGTGCGTACCCGGGCCTCGGGCACCAGCTCGCCGATGTGAGCGGCGACGGAGGAGATGGAGTCGACGCGATTGTGCACGTAGAAGACCTGTCCGTCGCGCAGGAGTTCGCGGCGGATCGCAGCGCTGACCTGGGCGTCCGTGTAGGCGCCCACGAAGGTCAGGACGGGCTGACGCTCCTCGGGCGGGGTCTGCAGGATCGACATCTCGCGGATGCCGGAGATTGCCATCTCGAGGGTGCGGGGAATGGGGGTGGCCGACATGGACAGGACATCAACGTCCGTGCGCAGGGCCTTGAGGGTTTCCTTGTGTTCGACGCCGAAGCGCTGCTCCTCGTCAATGATGACCAGGCCGAGTTTCTTGAAGGAGACCGTTCCCGTCAGCAGGGAGTGGGTACCGATGACGAGGTCGACCTCGCCCGAAACGAGCCCCGCTTTGACCTCCTCGGTTTCCTTCGGCGTCGAGAAGCGCGAGAGGGTGCCGATGCGGACGGGGAAGCCCGCGTAGCGCTCGGAGAATGTCTCGGCGTGCTGGGTCACGAGGAGGGTGGTGGGCACGAGCACGGCGGCTTGGTAGCCGTCTTGGATGGCCTTGAAGGCGGCGCGCACGGCGATTTCGGTCTTACCGTAGCCGACGTCGCCGGTGAGCAGGCGGTCCATGGGCACGGCCTTCTCCATGTCGGCCTTGACCTCGTCGATGGTGACGAGCTGGTCGGGGGTCTCGACGTAGGGGAAGGCATCCTCGAGTTCGCGCTGCCAGGGCGTGTCGGGGCCGAAGGCGTGTCCCTTGGTCTGCTGGCGCACGGCGTAGAGGCGAATGAGTTCCTTGGCGACCTCGTTCACGGCCTTCTTGGCGCGGGCCTTGGTCTTGGCCCAGTCGGCGCCGCCCATCTTCGTGAGGGAGGGCTCGTCGGATCCGGTGTACTTCGAAATCTGGTCCAGGGAGTCGGTGGGCACGAAGAGCCGGTCGGCGGGCTGGCCGCGCTTGGAGGGCGCGTATTCGATGACGAGGTAGTCGCGCGTGGAGGCCGCATCCCCGCGCCCGATCGAGCGGGACACCAGCTCGATAAAGCGCCCGATGCCGTGCTGGTCGTGGACGATGTAGTCGCCCGGGTGCAGGGTCAGCGGGTCAACGCCCTTGCGGCGCCGCGAGGGCATACGGCGCATGTCGCGCGTGGAGGCCCCGGCTCGCCCGGTCAGGTCACCTTCGGTGAGGACAGCGATCTTGAGATGGGGTGCGACGAAGCCGACGCCCGCCTGCGCGGTCGTAATCGTGACGAGGCCCGCATCGGGTCGCGCTTCGACGTCGTCCGCGAGCGCGGCCGGACACGAGGCGTCGGTGAGAATGGAGCGGATGCGTCGTCCGGGTCCGGGGCCTTCGGTCGTGACGACGATGCGCCAGCCGCCTCGGGCCAGGTTGGTCAGGTCTGCGCCAGCGCGGGCGAAGTCGCCGCGGTAGGGGCGCACGTCGCGCGCGCCAACGCGCACGAGGGTGGGCGAGACGACGAGGGGGGCGGGGCCGTCCGTCTCGGCCCCTGCGTTCGTCTGTTGCCCGAGCGCGCCGGCCAGGTCGGCGGGTGGAAGAGCGGTGATCTCCCACCAGGGGTGCTGTCCGCTCCCCCACAGGTCGCCGAGGTCGAGGAAGGAAGCCTTCGAGGCCTCGAGCGGGGTGTCCGCGCCTGCGGCGGCGGCGCTCCAGGCTGCTGCGAGGAACTCTTCGGTGGTGGCCACCAGATCTGCGGCCCGGGCGCGGATACGCTCGGGCTCCGAGGCCACGATGGGGCACGCCGGGGGCAGGAGGTCAAGGAGTGATTCCATCCCTCCCACGAGGATGGGGGCCAGGGATTCAATGCCGGGCGCGGCTATTCCCTCAGCGGCGAGGGAAAGCATTTCGGCGGCTCCGGGCAGGCGGCTCGCTGCCTCCCGCGCCCGGGCGCGCACGGCTTGCGTCAGCAGGAGTTCGCGGCAGGGGACGGCCCATAGCCCGTCGCCCGCCTCGCCGAGGGTGCGCTGGTCGGACACGGAGAACGCGCGGATGTCGTCAACCTCGTCGCCCCACAGTTCGACGCGCAGCGGATGGGGTTCTTGCGGGGGGAAGACGTCAAGGATGCCTCCGCGCACGCTTATCTGACCGCGCGCCTCCACCATGTCGACGCGCTCGTAGCCCAGCTCGGCGAGGCGCTCCGTCATCTCGGTGAGGTCCACGACGTCGCCCGCTCGCACGCGCACGGGTTCGAGGTCGGCCAGCCCGGCGATGATCGGTTGGAGGAAGGCGCGGATCGGGACGACGAGGACCGAGATGGGACCCGCGCTCGCGTCGTCGGCGACGGGGTGGACGAGGCGGCGCAGGACGGCGATGCGGCGCGCCATCGTGTCGACTTGGGGCGAGAGCCGCTCGTGCGGCAGGGTCTCCCAGGCTGGCAGCATCGCCACGCCCGGCATCCACGAGGCCAGCGCGTTGGTCAGCGACTCGGCGTCTCGCCCGGTGGCGGTGAGGACGACGAGGGGACTTTTCGCCCCGGATGCGAGGCGGGCGAGGAGGGGCGGACGAATACCCGCAGGGGCGACGATCGTGCCCGAGCGTCCGGCTTCGACGGAGTCCGCGGCCGTTTCGATCGCGGGGTCGGTGGAAATGTCCGGGAGGAGTCCGGTGAGTAGCACTCGCTGCCTTTCGCGGTGTGGGTGGGGGTAGCGCCGTGGTCAGACCCGTGAGGAATCGGTGTGCAGGTCCTGCTGGGTGGGGGCAAATCCGCGGGTCACGATGTCTTCGACAACGTCGCTGGCCTGCTCGAAGGTAACGTCCCAGTCGGGGCGTTCCTTGGCGGGCAGCGCGGAGAGGACGTAGTCGGCTGGATCCATGCGCCCCGGGGGGCGTCCGACGCCGATGCGCAGGCGGGCGTAGTCTCGGGTGCCCAGGTGGGAGCTGAGGGACTTCAGGCCGTTGTGGCCGCCTTCGCCCCCTCCGACTTTGAGGCGCAGCGTGTGCGCGGGCAGGTCCATGTCGTCGTGGATGACGAGGATGCGCGACGGGAGGATCTTCAGGAAGGAAGCCAACGCCGCGATCGGGCCTCCGGAAGTGTTCATGTAGCTGTCGGCGCGGGCGAGGACGACGCGGGGTCCGGGCACGCCGCCCGGCCCCACTCCGAGGCGCACGTCGGCGGTGTGGGTGCGCGATCGGTGGGATGTGAGGGAGGCTCCCCCACGCGATGCGAGGACGTCAAGGGTGAGGTATCCGACGTTGTGTCGGGTGGAGGCATACTGCGCGCCGGGGTTTCCTAGCCCGACGACGAGCCACGGTCCGTCAGTCGTCATACTCCGATTGTGCCACCCGCGCCGAGAGCATGTCCCAGCGGGGGGCGTCTTCCACGACGGGAACTGCCTCACGCCGCGACGTCGCCCACGCATCCGCGAAGAGCTGGGCCCACTTGGCGTACGCGGCCGAGTTGGGGTGGAAGAAGTCCGCCGCATGGTAGGCGAAGGTGTAGGTGGGCAGGGAGTATTCCTGCGTGAGGGACCGCAGGTCGACGAGCTGCGCGTCACTGTCGGCGACGGCAGCGCCGATCCGGTCGGACATGTTCTGCGCGCGCGCCTCCTGGGGCATAATGCCGAAGGAGGGAATCGTGGAGACGAGGGAACGCGGCGGCAGGACGGATAGGACGCGACGCAGGCGCTCCTCGAATTGTCCGGGGGCCATGTCTTCGGCCATGACATCGTTGCCCCCGACGGTCAAGGTCACCAGGTCTGGGACGCGCGAGCCGTCAATGAGGCCGAGTCCTCGCATCTGGGGAATCTGGGTGAGTTCGACGGACTCAATCGTGGCTCCCGACAGGGAGAGGTTGAGGAGCAGGACCTCTCGGTCGAGCTGGGAGGCGATCGCCGAGGCCAGGCGCGCCGGGTAGGACTCGGTAATGCGCGATGCGCCCATGCCCTGGACAGAGGAATCACCCAGGGAAACGATCAGGTACGGAGCGTCTCCCTCGGGATGTTCCTCGAGCTGGCGCAGCCTCTCGAGGGTGGCCAGGTTGTGGTTCTCCCAGGCCTTGCGGTAGTCGCCGCGTTGGGAGTCCAGTCGCAGGAGGCGCCCGATGGCAAGGCCACCACCGAAGAGGCTCGCGCCGCCCGCGGCCGCGCCCGCCACCTGCCATGCTCGTTTGCTGATCCCCATTGAAGTGTCCTTCCCTCGTTCGTGCTGCGTACCTAGTGTAACGAGGCCGGGGGCGGTGCTTCAAACGATGAAGCACCGCCCCCGGCCCGGTTTCTTACCGTCAGTTCATGCGTCCGGCGGGCTGGCTGGGCAGGGCTCGGATGAAGTGGGGTGCCTCCCAGCCGCGCTCGGCGTATGCGCGGGCGATCGCGCTCGCGACACGCGTCGTCGCCTCCGCGTCCACCAGGGCAATGGCGCTGCCACCGAATCCTCCTCCGGTCATGCGGGCGCCGTGGGCCCCGGCAAAGCGGGCGGCCGCGACGGCAACGTCCAGCTCGGGGCAGCTGACCTCGTAGTCGTCGCGCAACGATTCGTGGGAGTCATACATGAGGGCTCCGGCCACGGCGAGGCGGCGCCCCTCCAGCGGCCCCTCGTCAAGCAGCTCAATGAAGGCGCGCGTGCGCGCAATCTCGGAGATGACGTGCCGCGTGCGAGCGGCCAAGCGCTCGTCCCCGAGGGCTGCGACTGCCTCGTCCAGGTCCGTCGCGTCGGCAAGCTGGCGGACGCCGAGGAGCCTGGCGGACTCTTCGCAGTCCGCCCGACGCGAGCCGTACTGTCCGTCGGCGAGCGAGTGCTTGGCTCGCGTGTCGATGACGAGGAGCTCGAGGCCGACCCCGCCGAGGTCGAAGGGAACCTGGCGGGTGGACATATCGGAGCAGTCGAGGGCCAGGGCATGGCCCTCTTGGCAGCGCATGGAGGCGGTCTGATCGAGTCCTCCCGTGTTGGCACCCGCGATCTGGTTTTCGGCGACGCGAGCGGCGTCGACGAGCTCACGTCGTCCCTCGTCGTTGGGGGACTCCAGCGGTCCCGCCAGGCCGAGGGAGCACACCTCGTCCAGGGCGACGGCGGTCGCGCACTCCAGGGCGGCACTCGAGGAAAGCCCTCCCCCGAGGGGGACGCACGACCACAGTGCGGCATCGAAGCCGGGGATCGGGCCGTGTCCGGCCTTTTCCAGCGCCCACGCCACGCCAGCGAGGTACGCGGTCCAGTGGTTGGTCACCTCGCCCGGTCCTCCCTTGGGCCCAAGGACGTCGAGATCGAGAACGTCGACAGCGTCGCGGGTCTGCGGCGAAATCAGTCGGATCGTTCGATCGGCGCGGGGCGAGAGCGCGACATAAGCGCGGTGCGGTAGCGCGATCGGCAGGCAGGGGCCGCCGTTGTAGTCGACGTGCTCGCCAATAATGTTGACTCGCCCCGGGGCGCTCCACACGCCCCTCGGTTCATATCCAAAGGCATCGCGAAAGAGAGCGTTCGCCTGGGATGCCCCTTCTTCCGGGCTGGCGGCGTCTGCCCACACGAGAGCGTTCAATGGGTCCTCCTTGTCATCACACCAAGGCTACGTGAACGCCCTCACATTCTTCAAGCCGTGTGCCGCAGGACCCTACCGGTACAGTGGAGCCACCCCATACGCGACAGAGGCAGGCGTCATGTTCCTCCCCCAACGACTCCCCGGCCAGGAGTGGCTCGGCGTCGTCGTCGCTATCCCGGAGCCGTGGGTCACCCAGCTGACCAATCTGCGGCTGCGCTTGGGCGACCTGGCCGGCTCGCGCATCCCCGCTCACATCACCCTCATGCCACCCACGCCGGTCGCCCGCGACGCGCGCCCGGCAGTCATTGACCACCTGCGCTCCATCGCGAGCCGTCATGCACCCTTCCGCGTCACCCTGCGCGGCACGGGCTCGTTCCGGCCCGTCTCGAACGTCGCCTTCATGACCCTGTCCGAGGGGGGCGCCGCCTGCGTGGATCTCGCCGAGGAGATTCGCTCGGGCCCCCTCGACCACGAGTCACGCTTCCCCTACCATCCGCACGTCACCCTGGCTCAGGACGTTGACGACGTGACGTTGGACCTGGCGCTCGACATCGGGACGACCATCGAGGTCTCGTGGATCGTTCCGGGTTTCCGCTTGGACCGCATCGACCCCTCCGGGCTCTACTCCTCGATGGCTCTCTTCGACTTCGACGCGAGCAGCCGCTAGGAGAACGCGGCGCGCGCCGCACGGCGGCGGGGTCGGGGAGCACTCAGATGTCGTAGGTCACCGACACCGGGGCGTGATCGGAGAATCGGGCGTCGTAGTCGGGCGCCCGTCCGATGTCGAAGGAACGAGCGAGCGCCCCGAGCCGCGGGGTCGCGTACTGGTAGTCGATGCGCCATCCGGCATTGTTGACGAAGGCTTGTCCACGCCAGCTCCACCACGAGTAGGGCCCCTGGGTATCTCCGGCGAGATCGCGCACGGTGTCCCGCCACCCCTCGTCTACCCACCGGTTCAGGAAGGCAATCTCCTCGTCCAGGACCCCTGCCCTCTTGTTGTGGTTCGGTGTCCAGTTCTTGATGTCGCAGCGCGAGCGCACCACGTTGAAGTCCCCGCAGACCAGGGACGAGACGCCACCGTTGGCTTCCTCCGCGATCAGCTCGGCCATCCGGTTTCCGATGCGAGGCAGATGCGCCATCTTCGCGTCCTGCTTCGGGGTGTCCTTCTCGCCCGAGTGGAAGTACGCAGAGACAACTCGCACGGGGACGCCGCCACCTTCACGGGACACGGTGGCCTCGAGCCAGCGCCCGGAGTCGACGTCACTTTCGGCGTCGTCGAGGACGAGGCGAGGCTCGCCGTCAATGCGCGCCCTCCCACGCCGCACGGCCACGCCGACCCCCGCGCGCCCCTTGATCCTGCAGGGGACCCAGACGCTGTCCCATTCCTCGCCCATGATCTCCCGGGAGATCTCCTCTGGCGCGCGAACCTCCTGCACGAGCAGGACGTCCGTATCGCTGGCGTGGAGCCACGGCAGGAAGCCACGCTTATGGGCCGCTCGGATGCCGTTGAGGTTGACGCTCGTTACCGTCAGGGTCATTGTTGTCTCCTTGTGCTTGCATTCGTTGCGCGGCGGCTAAGGGGCAGGCGCGGCGACGGATGCTCACCCTCGCTGCCCCTGCCCCGCCTCGCGGCGCTGCTGAGGGGGCGCCGACTAGGAAATCAGTCCCGCCTGGCGCTCCGCGGCCTCGACGACGTTCGTGACCAGCAGGGCACGCGTCATCGGGCCGACCCCTCCGGGGTTCGGGCTGATCCAGGACGCGACCTCGTCCACCCCATCGGCGACATCCCCCATCAGTCGCGCCCTACCGTGGGCGTCCCGAACCCGGCTGACGCCGACGTCGAGGACGATCGCACCGGGTGCCACCATGTCAGGGGTGATAATGCCCGCGCTTCCGGCGGCAGCCACGACGATGTCCGCGCGACGCACGTGTGCGGCGAGGTCACCCGTGCCCGTGTGGCAGACATCGACGGTCGCGTTGACTTCTTTGCGCATCAGCAGCAGTCCGATGGAGCGCCCCACCGTCACCCCGCGGCCGACAACGCACACGTTCTTTCCGGCGAGGTCAATGCCGTGACGCTCGACGAGCTCGATCACAGCGCGGGGCGTGCACGGCAGGGGCGAGTCGATCGGGCCCGACCCACGCAGGACGAGGCGTCCGAGGTTCATCGGGTGCAGGCCGTCGGCGTCTTTCGCCGGGTCGATGCGCTCGAGGACGGCATTCGTATCGATCCCCTTGGGCAGCGGGAGCTGGACGATGTAGCCCGTACACTCGGGGTCGGCGTTGAGACGGTCGATGGCGGCTTCGACCTGTTCCTGCGTGGCATCGGCCGGCAGGTCCACTCGAATCGAGCGCGCCCCGATCTGCGCGCAGTCGCGGTGCTTGCCCGCGACGTAGGCGATGGAGCCGGGATCCTCACCCACCAGGATCGTTCCCAGTCCCGGAACGACGCCGACGGCGCGTAGCTTCTCGACGCGCTGCGCGAGCTCGGACTTGATTGCGGCGGCCGTGGCCTTGCCATCGAGGACCTTCGCGGGTCCAGGCCAGGGGGCCCTCATTGCTCGAGTCCGGCGTAGAGGGGATGCTTATCCGTCAGCTTCTTGACGCGCGCGCGCAGCGTCTCCACCTCGACGTTGCCTCCCGAAGCGCCCTGGACGAGGGTCGTGCCGATGATGTCCGCAACCTCGGCGAAGTCCTCCGCATCGAAACCGCGTGTCGCGAGGGCGGGCGTGCCGATGCGCAGGCCCGAAGTCACGGCCGGCGGACGCGGATCGAAGGGAACCGCGTTGCGGTTGACGGTGATGCCGACCTCGTGCAGCAGATCCTCGGCCTGCTGGCCGTTCAGCTCGGAGGCGACCAGGTCCACCAGGACGAGGTGGACGTCGGTACCCCCCGTCACCAGCTTGATGCCCGCCTGGCGCGCGTCATCTGCTCCGAGGCGCTCGGCGAGGATCTGAGCCCCCTCGAGGGTCCGACGCTGGCGATCCTTAAACTCGTCGGTCTGGGCGATCTTCATGGCGATCGCCTTGGCGGCGATGACGTGCATGAGCGGGCCTCCCTGCTGGCCGGGGAACACCGACGAATTGAGCTTCTTGCCCCACTGCTCGCCGCGCGAGGACAGAATCATGCCGGAGCGGGGACCCCCCAAGGTCTTGTGGACGGTGGTCGTGACGACATCCGCGAAGGGAACCGGGTTCGGATGCAGGCCTGCCGCAACCAGGCCCGCGAAGTGAGCCATATCCACCCACAGGGCGGCTCCGACCTCGTCGGCGATCTCTCGGAACGCCTGGAAGTCGAGGTGACGCGGATACGCGGACCAGCCTGCGATGATGACCCGGGGCCTGTCGGCCAGCGCCGCCTGGCGCACCTTCTCGGGTTCAATGCGCATGGTGTCACGATCGACCTCGTAGGCGAGCGCCCTGTAGTTCTTTCCCGAGAAGTTCAGACGCATGCCGTGGGTCAGGTGACCACCGTGAGCGAGGGAAAGACCGAGAATGGGATCGCCAACGTTGGCCATGGCCATGAGCGCCGCAGCGTTGGCCTGAGCGCCGGCGTGAGGCTGAACGTTGACGTAGTCACCACCAAAGACTTGCTGAGCACGCTCAATTGCCAGGGATTCGGCCACGTCGACGAACTCGCATCCGCCGTAGTAGCGCCGCCCCGGGTACCCTTCTGCGTATTTGTTCGTCAGGACCGAGCCCTGCGCCTCGAGAACGGCTCGCGGAACAAAGTTCTCAGAGGCGATCATCTCCAGGGTGTCGCGCTGTCGCCCGAGCTCGGCATCTAGAACAGCCTGGATCTCGGGGTCCAGCTGCGCCAGCGTCACGTCGTTGAGGGAATCCATCGGGTTCTCCTAATTGATCATTCGATTGTGGTTGGCGGTGGCTTCTAGCCCAGGCGGGCGGCTATCGATGCCGACGCGCCGCTCCCCGGTGGTGGTCCACCTATTCGCCAGTCACGACGCGTTTCCCAGTCTATCCTCCGCCTGTTTCCCTCGCAGCTTTCACGGGTGTCAGACAGCTACCACCTGGTCACGACTTGTTACAAATCAACGTGTGGAACTCTCATGGTGCACGAAATCACAGCATTTTTTCGCTTGTAGTTAACCTTTTGGTTAGCAAATAAGCTAACCGTGTGGATAGACTAGGGTTAACACCTAACGATGACCGATACGCGCTCACCACGTTTACCCCGTAAACGTCCTAGTCGGCTCGGGTTTGACAGACCTAACCGACATGCAGCATTTGAGTTTGATTGAGCAGAAGGAATAGGCACAGATGACAACCTTGACAAAGCCCACCGCGCGGGCCGCATCAACGGCTTTCGCACTTGAGCATGCATCTGATTTTGCCGTGTCCGCCGACAGGGCAATCAAGCGCGCATGCGACATCTTCGCAGCTCTCATCGGAATCATTCTCCTGACTCCCCTCTGGCTTGTCGTCGCGCTCGTCGTGCGTCTCAACGACGGCGGACCGGCCTTCTTTACGCAGGAGCGCGTGGGCCTTGACGGGCGGACTTTTACCATGTTTAAGTTCCGCACCATGCGCGTGGATGCTGAGGCCCTCAAAGCCTCGCTCCAGGAGGCCAACGAGGCCGACGCCAGCGCGGGAAACTCGATCATGTTCAAGATTGCGAACGACCCGCGTATCACGCGAGTTGGAGCTTTCCTGCGCAAGACCTCGATTGACGAGCTTCCCCAGCTGTTCAACGTCCTGCGCGGCGACATGTCTCTCGTCGGCCCCCGCCCCCCGCTCCCCAGCGAGGTCGCGCAGTACGAACCGCGAGTGATGGGCAAGTTTGCCGTTCGTCCCGGCATCACGGGACTGTGGCAGATATCCGGCCGCTCCAACCTCTCCTGGGACGAGACGGTTCACCTGGATCTGTCCTACGCCCAGCACCGCTCCCTGACCCTGGATGCGTGGATCATCCTCCAGACCATCCCCGCGCTCCTGCGCCACGAGGGAGCCTACTAGACCCGCTTGCGTGTGTGTGATGACGGGTGGGGCTCGAGCCAACGGCTCGGGCCCCACCCGTGTCTGAACCTAAGACTCTGTCTCGGCCTTAAGGGCTGTGGGGGGCGAACCAACGGTTCGCCCCCCACAACCGACAAGCAGTCCTATCGCGAGCCTATCGCGCTCCTTCGACCACCAGCCCCAAATCGTCAAAGTGCCCGATGGCTTCCAAGCGCCTGATGAGTTCGGGAGCGTGGGCGACGAAGTCGAGAGCCTCGATCGTGTAGCGCCTCGTGAGACGACGCGGCTCGTGCGCGATACGCCACGCCCACCCGAGCCTCGCCGCGTGCACCCAGTCGGGGAAGTAGTCATCCGCAGCCGCCGAAAACTGGTCGATCCACCCACCGGCGACGCAAGCGGAGGCACTGGGCACCTGCTCGAGCGCGTACGCGGCGACGATGTCCTGGAGGCCCGCACCCAGGCCGACGACAATCAGACGCGGATCAAACGCGCGCAGAATCCCAGGATCGGCCTTGAGGCGACGCAACCCCTCGTAGCCGTCGATCGTCTGAACATCGAAGCGCGGCAGGCGCGCGGCCGCCGCCTGCCCGGCTTCCACGGTGGTTCCGATCAGGGTGATGCGCGTTCCCTGATCAAGCCGATCGAAGACGTACGGAAGCACCAGGTCCGTTGACGTGCGAGCCACCGCGTGCCCCGCGGCACGCAGCCTCATCTGCAGGAAGGTCCCGTCGAAGCCGATAGTGTTCATGCGCGCCAGCGCGCCGAAGTCCGCGTGCAGCAGCGACCAGTGGTTGAGCCAGGATGTTGCATGTCCGCGGGTCAGCAGGCGGTCGGCCATTGCCGCGAACGCGGCGTTGTCGACGACGGAATCGGATGTCGGCTTGTTCTCGGTCATGGGGATTACCTCACCATCCTCGCTTTCAGATCGAAGGTAACAGATGCGGCGCCGCCGTAGTTGGCGTGCTCCTCGATGGCGATGCGATTCACCCCATCCTTGAGGTGCTCGCTCGGCACCGCGATGACTACGAGGTTCTTGCTGGCTTCCGCGAGAGGGACGCTGGTCGTTGCCCGCGTGTCGGGAGTGATCGTTCCCTCGGGGAGATTGACCCGCTTGAGTTCGGTGCCGTTGATGTAGATGACGGCTCCATCGTCAACGCGCACGCGTAGCGTGAGGTCAAAGTCTGCGGTGACCGTGCCGAAGTTGACGTCTCGGGCGTAGTAGGTCGTGATGGGGCGGTCCGCCTGGGGCAGATCGAAGGGTGTCCCCGCGTCCTTGTCGCCCCATCCGATGGGGGTCGGGCCGTGTTTCCACGTCGACAGGTCACCGGTCGAGTTCCAGGCGGCATCGGGGGCTTCCTTGGAATTCCAGTAGTTCCAGTACATGCCCGTCGGCATGAAGTTGCCGAAGTTGAAGCCGGATGCATCCAGGGCACCGAGGGGCTTCTCCGGGTCGGGTTCGACGCGCATGTCGGGCGCCGGCGCCGGCGCGGGGTCGGGCTCGGGATCGGTGGGCGCAGGGCGAGCGGCTTCTGCTCCACCGGGAACGGCGCTGACCTGGGCATCGATGCTCATCGAGATGCTGGAGCGGTAGTTGAGGTGTGTTTCGACGGCCAGGATGTTGACCCCGGCGCGCAGGAGCGACGCGGGGACGAAGACGGTGCGGCGATCCGCCCGGGCTGCGGGCGTCGATACCGATGCGTTGGCGAAGGTCCCTGCGGAGACCGGGCCTTCACCGATCCGCTGGCGCGCGACCTCGGTGCCATTGACGTAGACGACTGCGCCGTCATCGGCGGTGACGGTGACGTTCACTCCGCCGATCGCACGCGGATCGGCGAGCGTGAAGGGGGTACGCGCGTACGTTGTGATGGGGCGGCCCTTGGCCGCACCGGGAGTGAGCTTGGTTCCCAGCGTGGGAGCGCCGTAGCCGATGGGCGCAGCGCCTCGCGGCCACGATGAGTCGTCGAACGTGGGTTGCGTCCAGTCTGCGGCGACGGCGTCGGTGGACCAGTGGTACGACCACGTGGCGTCCTCGGCGACAAGGAGCGTCGCATCCTCCGGAGTGAGGGCGGAGCCGTCGGAGGCGACCGAGTAGACGGGAGTCGAGGCCCCGCGCAGGCCCTCGGAGGAGACGGCGCGGACGAAGAAACGGTTGTTGCCCGCCAGGGGCACGGTGACGCTCGTCGACGAGGTCGTGGCCACGGTGCGGTCATCGCGCAGGATCTCGTAGGAGGCCGCCCCGGGAACAGTGGACCAGTGGAGGGTCACCTGCTGGGCGTTGCCCTCCGACGAGCGCACGCTGGCGGGGGTGGCGGGAGCAGCTCGCCGCGTGGGCATGCGGACGAAGCCACCTGACCATTGGCTGGTCGTGCGCGTGGTGAACGAACGGGTGAAGTCACCACCGGCCCACAGGGCGCCGTCGTCGGCCATCTCGAGTGCCCACCCGCCGGTCGAGCGTTGGGACGCCAGTCGATAGGGTGTCCATCCAAGCTGCTTTCCCGTGGCCTCGTCCCAGCCTCCGACCCACTGGATCTCGTCGGCGCGGGTCCAGGTGTTACCCAGCTCGAAGTAGCGGTAGGCGTCCTGGAACGTGAAGTCCGAGCAGTGGCACGAAGCGTAGAGGACCCCCGAGGCCGAGCGGGTGCTGGCTTGCAGATCGCCGCCGTTCGCCATGACGATGGATCCCGACGTGCGGGTCATCGTGTCGGCGTTGTATCCAAACAGGGAATGCTGGGAGCCGCCAAAGTAGACGCGGCCATGTGCGGCCGTCACAGTCTGCTGGTACTTGCCGGTGTAGAAGGAGTGACGGAAGGTCCACGACTGATCGAGGGCGGCTCCTGCCGAGGTGGAGACGCGGGCTGCGTTTTCGGCGCTCCTGTCGTGAACCCGCGTGAAGAAGCCGGCGGCGTAGTAGTAGCTGACATTCTCATCAACGTCGAGGTCAACGACTGTCCCGTTGAACTCTGGGTTCCACGTGCGGTCGGGGGTGCCGGTGAGGCTCACGCGCGCGCCGTTTCGAGCGTAGACGCGGGTCGATCCGTTGCTCAGGTGAGTGAAAGCCCCGGCGAGGTAGATCGTGTCGCCAACGAGCTTGGCGGACTTGACGGTGACCCTATTGGAGGAACCGTTGCGGATCTGGAGAGTCCATGAGGGGTCGACCGCACCCGTCGTCGTGTCGAGGAGGACTGTTCCCGTGTGCGCTTCGCCGTTGACCCGCGTGAAGTCCCCGACGGCCAGGAGCTTGCCGCCGGGGAGTTCGACGAGATCCTTCACCTGGTTATTGAAGGTGAAGGTCTGTCCGTTCCACTCCCCCGTTGTCGCATCGAATCCGGCGAGGCCGCTGGTCGCCGTCTCGGCACCGTCCTTTCCTTTCCGCACCCCGGTGAAGTTACCTCCGACGTACATCGTGGAACCAACCTGCTCGAAGGCCTGCACCTGGATGTTGCCTTCGCTCACGGAGCCGTTGAGGTTGCCGCTCACTCCCCACGACATGGGGGAGGCGTATTCGGACACGGTGGCCTTCGGTTGCTCGGCGCCGGTTCCGCCGTCGTTGATGGCGGCAAAGCCCGCGTCATCGGAGGAGATCTGGGGGCGGATGTAGACCTCTGCGTAGGGGTTGATGATGGTGCCGTTGCGGTGGAAGAACGACGTGGGCGAGGACGTGTCGTACCACGACTGGGCGAGCGGACCGTAGCCGAAGCCCATCGTGTACTTGTTCTGTCCCGTCGCCGTGAGGTTGACGTACCCCCATGCGGTGTTGGACCCGAAGCCCGACCAGACGATCCCGCCGTTCAGCCACGAGTCGTGGCCAAACTTAACACTGACCGGGTGGGCGCTCTTGAAGGGCCAGATGAAGTCACGCATCTTGGGGAAGCGCATGCGCACGGTCTGGTAGCTGGTGCCCCTGGGGTTGTACGCGCGCTGGACCATGATGCCGTCGTCAAGGTCTGAGACGGCACCGCCGCCGAGGAGCCCGTTCACGGTTTCGTGGGAAGCCTGGAGGACACCGAAGTCGCCTGCGGTGCGGGGGCGAGTGGCGAGCTTGGACTGATTGCCCTGCCCCTGAGCCCATGTCTCCCAGCCTTCGCGTCCGCGCCCGATGAGGACCCAGCCGCCGCCGTCGGTGGTCTGGTCGCAGAAGAAACGACCCGGAGCATTCATCGTGGGTGTCTCGAGCCAGTAGGTTCCGTCCTGAGCGGACGGGTTCTTCTGCTTGATTTCCCAGCATGATGCCGCAGCCGTCGCTTCGCTGAGTCCGTCGTGGAGGGGATCGGCAGCCGCGTTGGTTGCCGGGGTGAGCGTGAGCGCTCCGTAGGCGGCCAACGACGCACATCCGAGGGCAAGGCAGCGGCGCACAGTCTTCATCAAGTCCTCATAGGTCGCACGTTAATGGTTACTTCTATACTGTCACGGGCTTCGGCAGTACTCAACCAGTCGGTTAACAAAACCCGAGAGTCTTTGACCACACACAAGGGAACCCCCACCGCTGCGGTGGGGGTTCCCTTGTCAGCCACTGCGACCGAGCCTTAGCGGCACGGGCGCGGGGCTGTCGGCCCGATGGGACGCTCTCGTTTCTACCTGGCCAGCATGGCCGTCAGGTCGAATGTCATGGACGGAGTGCCCTTGTAGTTGACATGCTCCTCGACGCCAATCCTGTTTGTTCCGTTCGTCAGGAGCTTGGCCGGGATGGTCACCTCAAGCAGGTCGGAGCTTGCCTTGGAGGCCGACACGGCCGCGTTGGCGAAGGTCGTGTGCCCGATCTCCCCGTCCGACATGCGCCTGGTGGCAACCTGCGTTCCGTTGACGCGCAGGACGACGCCGTCATCCGCTCGAACCTTGACGGTCAGCGTGGTCGATGGCGTGATGGTGCCCAGGTCGATATCGCGCGCGAAGTAGTAGGTGATGGCACGGTCCTTCTTGGCGATGTCGAGGGGCGTGGCCGCGTTGGCGTCTCCCCAGCCGATGGGCCCGGACCCGCGAGACCAATCCGCGAGGGAGGCACCGGTCGACCAGTCGGATGCGGGCGCGGTAGTCGAGGTCCAGTAGTTCCACTGCGTGCCCGAGGGGATGACCGTACCGGTCTTGACCAGGGCCGCATCGATGCTGCGGCTCGCGTCCCCCGTGTTCTCGGCCTCGGCATCGTTGGCCCTGGCGCCGCCCGAACCCGTCGAAGTGTCCGGGCGCCCTTCGACACGCACGATCGATGCCTGCATGGACACGGTGGCGGTACGCAGGTAGTTGACGTGGGTCTCGACGGCGATGACGTTCTCACCCGTCTTCAGTGCGGAAGCCGGAACGAATGTCTCGGACTGTGCGGCGACTGCCGCACTATAGCGCGGGGCCGATTCGGCTCGCGTGTTGTAGTCGACGGCGCCGGACCCCATACGGGTGCGGTGGACCTCGACGCCATTGATGTACACGACGGCACCATCATCGGCCAGGTACTTCAGGGTGATCCCCTTGAGGGAGTTCGCGTCGTGCACGGTGAAGCGCGACCGGAAGTAGGTGGTCACAGGACGGGTCCCCCGGCGCTCAAGCTGCGTGGTGATACGCGGATCGCCGTAGCCCAAGGGGGCCGCTCCGGTCGACCAGTCGGAGTCGTCGAAAGAGTTCTGTGCCCAGTCCTCGGGAGCAGGACTGTTGTCGGCACGGTAGCTCCAGGTTGCACCGGCGTCCAGAAGCACCGGGTTCGCGGGGTCCGCCTGTCCGTGAGCCGGAGGCTGGTAGGCGGCCGTGGTGGCAGAACGATTGCCTGCGGCATCAACGGCGCGCACGAAGAAGCGGTTCTCGCCACCGCGCGGCACCGTCACCGAGGTCGCGTCTGTGGAAGCGATCGCCCTGTCGTCACGCAGGATCTCGTAGGATGTGGCGTCGGAGACGCCTTCCCACGACAGTGTCACCGTGGATTCGTCGGCCGAGGAGCTTCGCACGGCGCTCGGCGTCTCGGGAGCGACGTTGTCACGTGCGTCGTATCGGGCGAAGCCACCGTTCCACTGCGTGCGGGAAGCATCGATGTGGGACAGGGTGAAGTCTCCTCCCACCCACAGGTTGCCGTTGGTGTCGGTGGTGAGCGCCCAGGCGCCCGTCCTGCGCTGCGAGAGTAGCTCGAAGGGCGTCCAGTGGAGGTGTTCACCGGTGGTCGCGTCCCACGCGCCGACCCACTTGATCTCGTCGACGCGAGACCAGTCGTGACCGGCCTCCCACATGCGCTTGTCCTGATAGCTGCCGTCGGAGCAGTGGCAGGAGGCGTAGATGACGCCGTTGGCGGAGATCGTTGACGCCTGGAGGTCGCCGCCGTTACTCATCGTCACCGATGCGGAGGTGCGCTGATTGGAGCCGGTGTCGTAGCCGAAGAGCGAGTGCTCCGACCCTCCGATGAAGACGCGGTTTCCGTCCGCGGAAATGGTCTGCTGGTACTTGGCCTGTCCTTCGGAGGAAGGAACGAAGGCGAAGCCCGTATCCTGGGCGGCTCCGGCTTGGGTGGAGAACTTCGCTGCGTACCAGGCGCGCTCGCCTCCGTGGGCGCGGCTGAAGTATCCGCCGAGATAGATGGAGCTATTGGCCTCGCTGCCCCTGATGGCCTGGACGGCACCGTTGAGTTCGGGGTTCCAGGAGCGGTCGGGGACGCCATCGAGCGAGACACGGGCGGCGTTGCGGCCGTACACCCGGTTGCGGGTTCCTCCGCTCAGGTGCGTGAAGGAGCCTCCGAGGTAGACGTAGCCGTCGTGGTAGGTGGCCGCACGCACGCTGACCGCTCCGCCGCGCAGAGCGCTCGAAATGGTCAGACTCCACGAGGAATCAACCCGGCCGGTCGACGGGTCAATGACCGCCGTGCCCACGTGGGATTCGCCTCCGACGCGGGTGAAGTCCCCGGCGGCGAGCAGCTTGCCGTTGGGAAGAGCCACGAGGGCCTTGACCTGTCCGTTGAAGTCAAAAGTCTGGCCGGTGAAGTTCCCGGTTGCGACATCGAAGGCCGCAAGCCCCTGGGAGGGGACAACGGAGCCGTTTTCACCCTGCTTCACGCCCGTAAAGTTGCCGCCCACGTACATGGTGGAGCCGACCTGGGCGAAGGCCTGAACCTGAATGTTTCCCTCTCGCACGGAGCCGTTGAGGTTGCCCGTCACGCCCCACGAGGTACGGGCGGCGTACTGCGAGACGGCGCGGGTCACCGTCGAGGCGCCCACGCCTTCGTCAGGAATACGAGCGAAGGCCGAGGAGTCCGAGGCGATGCGGGGACGAATGTAGGTCTCCGCGTACGGGAAGACGGTCTGGCCGCTCTTACGGAAGAAGGATGAAGAGGAGGAGACATCGCCGCCCCATCGCGCTGCATCCACCCCATAGCCCCAGCCGATGTTCCAGCCGGTGCGCGTCGAAGGGTAGACCTGGAGCGCGTTCCATCCCCGGTCGTAGCCGGGTGAGTTCCAGATGTCGTTCGAGACGGCGCCGCGGCCATCGATCGACATGTTCACGGGATGCCCCATCTTGAAAGGCCATACGAAGTCGGTCATCTTGGGGAACTGGAGGTCCAGCTTCTGGTAGGAGCTGCCGTTCGTGCTCCAGGCGCGCAAGACGCGCACCCCATCAGACTGATCCTTCACCGACTCGTTGTTGAGGAGCTGATTGATGGTGTCGTTGGAGTACTGAACGACATCAAAGGCGGAGGCGTTGCGCTCGCGCGCGGTCAGCTTCGAGGGGTCTCCCTTGCCGCCGCTCCAGCCTTCCCAGCCCTCGCGTCCGCGGCCGATGAGAACCCAGCCTCCGCCGTCTGTTGTCTGGTCACAATAGAACTGGGCGGGGTGTTCCATGGCGGGAGTCTGCAACCAGTAGGCGCCGTCGGCGGAGCTGGAATCATGCTGCTTGATGTCCCAGCAGGAGGCAGCGGCCGTGGCGGCAGAGAGTCCGTCACGCACAGTTGTCTGACCACTTGCGGGCGCCGCGGGCTGAACGCCTGCGGCGCCCGCAGCGGGAGCGAACGCAAGCAGAGCACACGCAACAATCGGCGTGGTTGCACAGATCGCAAGGCGCGAAATCGCGGACGACATGGCACGACCTTTCGGAGTAAATGGACTTGATGAATAAATAATTACACAACAAGCCCTACCCCATCAACCGAACGGTCAAGCACGACTTTCACAGGCGCACCACGAGCCCCTCGCTCAACGCTTCCTCGCCCTCACAAGGGACCCAAGTCCCGTCAGATGGAGGCGTTCCCTGAATATCCAGCAGGCGCAGGCAAAAGTCACAATCGACAGCAGTGATCCAGTAACGGTTGCAACAAACGAATCGCGGCCGAGAACCGCAGCTATACACCCGCCCGGAATCGCCACGGAACCTCCGACAACGAGGATCGGCTTGACCACTTCGGATAGTTTTGGTGTCACGCCGACGAATCGCGAGACCTGAACGGTGGCCATTGCGGCGTCAAGGACCATGCACACCGCCCACACGATGGCTGCAGCGACCATTCCGCCGCGCGGAATGAAGATGATGTTACCCACAATGTTGAGCGCGAGGACGACGATCTTGTTCACCGCCGCCCACCCGGAGCGCCCACTCATGATGAGCAGGGAGTGAATGTTACCGGCCATGAAGGTCACGATGGAGCCTATGCACAGAACCACGAGGACACTGGCCCCCGGGGCGAAGCCATCCCCGAGGATCCGCATGAGCGCCGGGGCGAAGATCGCCATCAGCGCATAGATCGGAGCGGCGAACAGGACCAGCCAGATGGAGGCCGTCCCATAGAGATCTCGCAGCTCGCCGGTACGCCGTCGATGCAAGAGCTTGGAAAACTGGGGCGAGACGACAACTCGCAGCGCCGTATCAACCACCATTCCCGCCTGAATGAAGCGAATCGCTCCACCGTAGATGCCCGAGGCAGCATTGCCCGCCAGCATGCCCACGAGGAGCACGTCCAACCACTGCAGGGCCTGCTCGAGACCCGCGGTCAGGGTGCGAGGCAGGGCGAAGGAGAGAACCTGGCGCCGCCTCTTCGACGAGGGCCATCGTCCGAACGAGTCGACGGCGGAGGGCATGTGCCGCAGCAGCAGCCACCACGCCGCGACGAGAACAACCGCGAAAGGAAGCGCCCACGCAACAGAGACGAGCGCGAGCGATCCCGTGAGCGCCGCAGCGAGCGCGACCAGGAGAGGGCGAAGGCCAGGAAGCAGGAGATTTTGAACGAGGACGTACTCACGCATGTTTCCGAGGGCGCGCAGAGCCGCCGAGGCAACGAGCGTGAGCGCACCGATCGGGACAAACCAGAGGACGGCGCGGGTGGAGGACGCCACCTGGGCGTCCCAGATAAAGGGCGCGGCGACCTCGAGAACGAGAACGCACACGGTCGAGACGGCTACCGTCATCGTCGCCATGAAGGACAGCGTCGCCCGTATCTCCTGCGGGGCATCCAACGAGAGCCGCGGAAGCAGGTAGATGGCGGTCGAGTCAAGGCCGACCTTGGCCAGCGCCATGACGATGGCGAAGACGCCGGTCGCCTGAGTGACCACACCCGCCCCCTGCGCACCCAGCATCCGCGACAGGATGATCGTGAACGCGAACCCAAGGACCGCCGAGGCGGCAGCGCCCACGAAACCGGCAATGCCGCCGCGCGCCAACGAACGTCTGGCTTGATTTGTCTCACTCATGTCCGTCCTCCCCGCTAGCCAGCGGTAACCTTGCTCCATAACCGAACGATGGGATACTCATGGACTTCGTCAACTCACTCTCGCCGCTGCGCAAGAAGATCCTCCTCGCGGCCGCGATCCTCCTGATCATCTCGCTCGTCGTCGTGGCCGTCCTGCGTCTGTCGGGTTCCCCCCACGCCGATACTGCCGCCGCCTCGGGCACGCAGAGCGCCCCCGACGACCAATCCGGCGAGCCGCAGTCGATCCCGAAGACCATCACGCCCCAGTCCGGCGGCCCCTCGAACGCGTCCGGGTCCCTCAGCACCGACACGGAGGCGGCCGGACAAACCTCTTTCGTCGTCAACACGCTGTGGGGGGCGTACTCCGATCCTGCCCAGGCGCAGGCAACAGACCTGTCCTCCGTGCTCACCGCTTCCGCGCTGGAAGAGTTCGACGCCCAGGCAGTGGAATGGTCCCGCGACGGAACCCACGCCACGGGAACGCCCACGCTGGAGGACGTGCATATCCTGAGCGATGACGGGGCGGGCAACGTCACGGTATCCGCGTGCGTGGATTCCTCATCCGTGAGCGTCCTCAACGACGCGGGAACCTCTCTGACGGATGACACGACCATGGCTCGCGCCCTCACCTATTTTCAGTTTGTGAAGGATGGCGAGAACTGGAAGCTGTCGGGGGTGTCCTTCCCCGACGACCCGACTTGTTGAGCCGCTCCAGCATCCGCGTGGAGAAAGCCCCGTCGTTCGCGGCGGGGCTTTCCCATTCCCCGACGCGGACGATGGGCGCGGCGCGCATCGTCCCCGCGACGCTGCCCGGCGTGGGCGCGCCCTCACGCTCGGCAGCCTCGTGACGCAGAGGTTCGTTCTCTTCCTCGAGGTGTCGGGCCAGCAGCGCGACGGCCACGACGGAGAGCATCAGGCCGGTGTTCATGCCGTAGTAGAACTGCTCAACAAGGGTCGCCAGGATGATGCCGCCCAGGATCGACCCGTACACGTCCGTCGCGCGCCACACGCGCGGAAGCATCCGAACGAAGAACGCGATGAAAAGGAAAGCTCCGACGATTCCGTAGGAGAAGAGCACCGTCCAGAATTGTCCCTGCGTGCCCAGCGACGGAAGCCACGCGGAGGCGGACGGGCGCGGGGCTCCAAAGCCCAGGAGCGGGGATTCAGCCAGTTCCGAGATGGTTTCGAGGTAGTTCGAGGCTCGGTCCTGGGTCGAGGAGGAAGCTGCCACTCGTTCGAGGAGCGATTGTGAGGCTGGCGTCGCCAGCCATGCGCCAATACCGATGACGACCGCTGCTCCGATGCCTGCCACGGTTTGCCACGCCCCAACCCTCAGGCGTTGGAATCCGACCCACAGGACGACGATCAGCAATCCGATATACATGCCTCGATTGAGCGTTGCCGCGGCCGGGATGACGGAAAGAGCACACAGCGCCGCAGCGACGAAACGCCACCGTGAGCGTTCGCGCCACAGGACGAACGCGAACACCAGGGCCAGGGGGAAAATCAACGAGAAGACGTTGCCGTAGGTGTTGGAATAGATGAACGGGGCGGAAGGACGAGGATCGGACAGCGCCCACGACGTCGGGTTCCACTGGGTGGTTGCGCGCCTGACGAACTCCTTGACGAAGTCGTTGCCGTGAAGCGAACGCGGAACGACGTAGTACATGAGCGTCTTGAAGCGCAGGGTCGGAAACGCCATCGCGATGAATCCGCCCACCGTCGTGGATGCGAGAAAACCCCACATGGTTGCCACGATCGTTCGCACGCTCAAAGACTTGCGGGCGTTGAAGGCGTAGACGGCGAAGATGCCGGGGGCAAGCTCGAGAGCAAAGCGGTAGATCGCGCCGATGACGCGGCCACCGGAATCCAACATGGACATGGAGGCAATCACCCAGGCGAGGAAGAAGACCCACAGAATGGTCCCCGGCGGAAAACGCAGGCCGCTGCGGCCCACCATCAGGACGAGCATGACGATGGCGAAGAGCGGCCACATCAGGTCGCCGGCCCCCAGGACCCACCAGAGTAGGTATGCGCAGTAGGCGACGACGAACGGCCAGGCGGGCAGGTCCTGCACGTCCTCACGCAGTGGCCCGATGCTGGCGGGGGCCGGTTTGCCCCAGATTCCTCGGCGCGCGCTCACGCCTCCGCGTCTCCTTCCCGGGGGCGGGCCTCCTCCTCAGAGGCCGGACCGGTCGGGCACTCGCCGCGCGCGTCCTCCCGGACGGCGCTCTGGCCGCCCTCGTGTGCCCGATCCTGGGCGCCGCGACAGCTGGGCACCAACCTGTTGCGACGCCGCGAGGACAGGTAGAGGAAGGGCCCTTCCAGGAAGCCCTTGATCTCGGAGATGGTGAGGGATCCGGGCACATCGCTGTCGGTACCCGAGACCCGCTCGCCTCCGGGCTTGATGCGGGCCAGAACAGCTGGCACTCGCGCAAACAGGGAGGCAAGGATCGTGGGCTTGGCGAGGATTGCCTTGGTGAGCAGGGCGGCCATGCCCGAGCCGTTGCCACGGATCTGCTTGTCGAGGCCCGCCTCGTCAACCCGGTGGCGGTGGTGCACCAGCGCATCGGGAGTATGGACGATGATGTCACCCGTGGCCAGGATGCGCGCAAACATATCGAGGTCCTCGCCTCCGCGCGTCGATGTGCCCGCTCCGAGGGCAGGATCGAAGGGGCCGACCTCCATCAGAACGTCGCGGCGTATGGCCATGCATACCCCTGCCCCCACGCGGGCGGTCGTCACGGGGTACAGCGGCCCTCCCTCGCCCTTCTCCCCCAGCGCCTCGAGGCCGCGGGGGAGGTCTGCCGTCGACCACACGCGCGCGGTGAAGTCTTTGGGGAAGCCTCCTCGGGATTCGAACCAGCGTTGGGGCGCGTAGCGCTGCTGGAGAGGCAGGACGATGCCCGTCGTCGCAGCCACGTATGGGGAGGCCGTGAAGGGGTCGATCATGGCCGTCAGCCAGTGGGGGTCAACGATGGCGTCGTCGTCGGTGAAGACAATGACTTCGCCTCGAGCCGCGAGAACGCCGCGGTTGCGTGCCCGAGACAGGCCCGGACGCGACGCCGAGACGATACTCAGCCGGGTGTCCTCGATGCCTGCGAGCTTCGCACGCGTCAGGCCCGTGTCGGGAGCGTTATCGACGACGACGAGGGTGAAGCGCTGATGGTCCTGGGCAAGAACGGCTCGCACGGCCTCCTCGAGCATGTCCGAGGACCCGACGGTGCACATGATGACGGTGGCGTCAACGTCGGCGCCAGCACCCTCCTCCCATCCTCGGGCGGGCGCGGGTGGAACAGCGGCGACGCGCGGATCCTCCTCCGGGTGATCGGTGCCCTCGATCTCCACGAAACCGGAGTTGCGTCCATGGTCGCGCACGAGGACGAGCGCGCGAGGAGCCGACGGGTCGCCGGAGACGAGCTGGCTGACTCGGGCGCTGCGGTCAACGTGCCAGACGGAGGCCGCCAGGTGATCGTCGGCGAGCTGGTCCTCGACGCTCATTGTTGTTCCTTCACGTCGGCGATGAAGTCCCTGGCGGGCATCGTGTCCGTCGGACTTTCGCTGACCGGGGTGACGCGGCCTCCATCCGGCGACGAGGCGGTCGGGCCCTCAGGCGTCTCGGCCAGCGCGGCGCTCGGCCTCGGCGCCGAGGCCTGGGTGGCGCTGATCGGTTCGCCCAGGTAGATCATGCCGTTGACTTCTCGGTTGATGAGTGCCAGTTCATTCAGAAGAGCGTGCAACTTCTTCAGGTCATGCCCCCCGCGCACCGCGATCAGCACGTGTCGGGAGGGACGAACCTCGTCCAGGAGGGAGGCCAGCGGCTGGTTGATGTCGATGAGCCGCGGCGCCGGCACCCTCGTCTCGGCCAGGGAGCGTGAGAGGACGCGGTGCAGCGGGCGCGCCTGCGGGTCCGTGGCGTCCACGATCAGGTCAACCCAGTGATCGCGGTCGATCGCCATGGCAAGCATTCGGGTCGGGGCGAGCCACGGCTCGGGTGCCCCCTCCTCGGCGCTCCACACGGGCAGCGCCGTGAGGTCGGCGAGCTGAGTGGGGGAAGCGAGCGAACGCGATCGGGTTTCCTGAAGGAGTACCGTCACGAGTCCGATAAAGAGGCCGACCGCCGTGGTAATCAGAATCATGCGCGACTTCGAGGGGGTGACCTCGTCTACCGAGGCATCCGCGTTCGTCAGAACGAGGCCGGCGCTGGCGTGGTAGGGAACGAGCTGCGCACTCTGCTCGGTGAGCTTGCTGATCTGGGTGCGCAGCTCGGTGGCACGCGGGTTCGCGGTGGGCTTGCCGTCCTCGTCGACGAGCGCAGGTAGCGCCGCCAACTCGTTTTGCAGCGCCGTGATCTGCTCGTTGATGACCGCGCTCATCTCATCAGCGCGCTTTTCCACGAGGGAGGTGCGCTGCTCGAGGTAGTGCGCAGCGATCGCGTCGGCGGCGGCCACCGCCGCCTCGCGCGTCGACGCGGTGTAGCCGATGTTCACGATCGTCCCGTTCGTGTCACCCGACACCTCAAGGTTGTCACGCAGCTCGCTCGCTGTGATGCCGCCGCCGAGTTGGGCAGCAGCGGCATCCAGGACAACCGCAGACTTGGCGATCCCCTGCTCGGTGGCCATGTCGGTCGTGTTCGACAACGACGCCCGCACCGCGGGAGCCGGTGTCGGAGACGGGGAGGTGACCGTCATCGCGACGGTCGCGGAGTGGGCGACCGGCACGGCGAATGCGGCGGCGACACCCACGACCAAGCCGGCCACGGTTCCTACGACAATCGACTCCCAGCGGCGCGCCAGCGCGTGGCGCAGGATCTGCTGGCCGCCGGTGGGCGGAGGAGTAAGAATCATGACTGTTCTCCTTGGAGGTGAGAGCGCACCCACGCGGCGCGCGCGTTCAGCCGACGCTCGAGGACGCGGCGAGACGAAGCGGGTCGAGACGCGACCCCCTGAGTGTAGACCTGCACGAAGCGGTCGAGCTTACGCTCGGCCCGATCGCGAGGAAGAGAAAGCAGCGACACCAGACGCGGCAGCTCCCGGCCCGTGAGCGCGACCGACAGGTCCGCAAACGCGCGCGCCTGCTCCGGATTCCTCCATGAATCCGCTCGCCAGGAGGCGTTTCCAGTGACTTGTCCGGGATGAATGCGGTAGAGCAGACCCCACGCCGCCAGGCGACGGATGCGCCCGCCAACGGCACCGACTCGCAACCACAGGTCGTAGTCTTCGGCGGGAACAGCGCGATAACCTCCGACGCTGTCGATAATCTCGCGCGTGGCGAGCATCGTCGGATGGCACACCGGGTTCGTCAGCAGAAGGTGCCACCCCATGTCCTCGGGAGTGATCTCGTAGGGAACACGAGGAACCGGGCGCGCACCCCGTAACTCGATCATCTGCGTAAAGACCATGTCGTCGCCGCGTTCGATAGCGCGCATCGCGCGCTTGAAACGGCCCTTGAGGGACACGTCGTCGGCGTCCATTCTGCCGACAAGGCGTGAATCCGTGCGCTCCATGAGCTGGGTGAGGACTCGCGACACACCTCCCTCGCCCGGCGTGATCTCCTCGATGCGCAGGCGCGGATCGACCACTCCCCCACGCGAGGCGCCTCGGATCGCCTCCCCGACCGTCGAGTCGCACGACGAGTCGTTGCCGACGACCAGCTCGGCGTCACGAGGCATCGCGGCGAGGGTGGAGGACACCGCCCGTGTGATCGTGTCCGCCGCGTTACGTGCGGGCAGGAGAACGGAGAGATCAGGCACGACCGCCACCCGCCGCCGCGGCGGCGTCAAGCGCCCGCAGGTCGCTGAAGCGACGACGCAGCGATATCGCGCAGTGGGCGATCGCCACCGCCGCAAGGAGGGAGTACAGAACCATGAACGGAGCTCCCAACCCCCACAGCACGAACGACCAGCACAGGACACCGGGGTCGGTGGGCAGCAGGATGAAGGACCTCAGGTTGCCGCCGCGGGTCTGCTTGCGTCCGGCAGCGCGCACGAATTGTTCGGCGAGGATCTGACTCATGAACTGGCCGGAGGTCACCCACCCGTAGGCAAGCGCCACGAGCGCGAGCCACCACGACTCCGGGAGGTGGGCCATGACCGCGATGGCGGTACAGAAGTGGATCGCGGGCGAACGGAACGCGTCAGCAACGTGGTCGACCCACTCCCCCGTCTTGGACGAAGCACCGGTCACGCGCGACACCTGCCCGTCAGCGGAGTCAAACATGAAGCCGACGGCGAGCGCCAGGCCCACGATGAGGCCCGACCACCAGGCGGGAGACACGGCGACCAAAGCGACGAGGCCGATCGCCGAGAAGCACACCGAAACGAAACTGACAAAGTTCGGCGTCCACCCTGAGGCGGCGCAGGCGGCGGCGACCACGCGGGCGGCACCCCGGTTAACCCACCGCATGTAGGCGGGCACGCCGGCACCCGGTTTCTGCGCGGCGGCGAGCGCCGAGCGGTAGGCCGCGAAACGGCTGCCCCACGAGGAGGAGGGATCGACCGCGACGGGCAAGCTCATTGTGCGTCCCCTTCCGCCGTCGTCTCGCTCGTCGTGCTCGCGGCCTCGTCGGCGAAGTCTTCCGGAGCGATGAAGCGACGCAGCTTCGTTGAGGATGTCGAGGGCGTGTAGGGCAGGTAGACCACGCGAGCACCAACCTCCGCCATCTCAGCTTCGAGCTGAGCGCCCTTGGGGGTGCCTTTCCAGTCGTCGCCTTTGAAGAGAACGTCAAAGGGCTGCAGGCGCCACGCCAGGCGTTTGTCCTGATCGAGGTCCACGACGACCGCGTCGACGAAGCGCAGGGAGGACACGAGGTCGCAACGCTCCTTCAGCGGGATGACGGGGGCACGCCCCTTCATGCGGATGAGGGCCTCGTCCGAGGTCACCCCGACCACCAGACGATCGCAGCGCTCACGGGCCGCGCGCAGGATATTGAGGTGTCCCTGATGGAACATGTCAAAACCCCCGGGTACGTAGCCGGTGACGGAGGTGCGTTGCTGAGTCGTTTCGTCCACGCATACAGTGTGCCATTTATCAGACGGTCAACGCGACGCTTACCCACTAAATGACCGAAAGATCACGTCTCCGCTTTATCCACACAGTAGCAAACTCGGCCGCGAAAGCTAGGAAAGTCAAGCAAAAATGACCACGTGGCCGCACCGGTGTTCCAACAGGGCGCGCCGTGCCCGCCCCAGCTCACGGCCGACGCTCGCCAGGGGCACCCACCCAGCGCCCGGGCGCTGGCCACCGCGCAGGAGCGCGCGGCCCGCCCGAGTGCGCTCAGCGCGAGAACACGACGGTGCGGTTGCCGTTCATGAGGACGCGTCGCTCTGCGTGGAATCGAACAGCCTGAGCGAGGACCCGTCGCTCGACATCTTGACCGAGCGCGACCATGTCGGGAGTGGAGTCGGCGTGGGATACCCGCGTCACGTCCTGCTCAATGATCGGCCCCTCGTCGAGGTCGGCCGTGACATAGTGGGCAGTTGCACCGATGAGCTTGACGCCGCGCTCGTGGGCCTGCGCGTAGGGGCGCGCGCCCTTGAAGGAAGGCAGGAAGGAGTGGTGGATGTTAATGACGCGGCCTTCCATGGCGCGGCAGACCTCGTCGGAGAGGATCTGCATGTAGCGGGCCAGGACGACCAACTCGACGTTCTCGGAGGCGATGAGATCGAGGAGCTGGCGTTCCGCGTGCGCCTTCGCGTCCTTCGTGACAGGTATGTTGAGGAAGGGCACGCCGTAGAACTGGGCGACGGGGGCAAGGTCGGGATGGTTGCCAACGACCGCGATGACGTCGATCGGCAGGCCCTGCGTCTGCTGGCGGTACAGGAGGTCGGTCAGGCAGTGGCCTTCGCGCGACACCATGATGATGGTGCGCAGCTTGCGGCCCAGGTCGTCGACACGGTAGGTGGCGTCGAATTCTTCGGCGACGGCGGCCAGGCCCTCGTCGATGGGTGCGCGGCCCTTCGGGGAGTCCACCTCGACGCGCATGAAGAAGGTACCCGTGTCAGAGTCGCCGAACTGCTGGGACTGGACGACATTACCGCCGGACTCGCCGATCACGCCGGTGACGGCATGCACGATACCCGGACGGTCCGGGCAGGACAGGGTCACGACGAGCTGCGCATTTTCAGTCATGGGTTTCAGTCTACCCAGGTTCGTAGCCGTCAACGAAGCCGGGGCATCGTTTGCGGGAGACGCCACGGCCGGGCGGGACATCACTATTCCACGCCGAACATCGGTCCTTCAGAAAAAGCCATCTCCGCTCGAAGAAGTCCTATCATCGTGCGCATGAGGATTCGCTTCGCCGCCGCCACCGACCTCGATTTCATCGAGAGTGCGTACGCTCATGCCCGCGCATTCATGCGGGCGAACGGGAACGCGACACAGTGGCCCGACGGGTATCCAAGCCGTGCGGATGCACAGGAGGACATCAGGCGCGGGCACTGCTACATCGTCGCGGACGATGACGGGCCGCTCGGCGTCTTCTCCTACGCTCCAGGCCCTGAGCCAACCTACACCCAGATCGACGGCTCATGGCGGTCGGAGGCCAACTACCACGTCATCCACCGCGTCGTCGCCGTGCGCGGGCGGGGCGTCGCGCGCGCGATCTTCTCGTACGCCGCCGAGGGCGCCGACTATCTTCGCTGCGACACGCACGAGGATAACGTCCCCATGCGTCACGCCCTCGCTGCCTTCGGTTTCCGCGAGTGCGGCACGATCACGGTGGCCAACGGGACCACGCGCATCGCCTACGACTGGCTCGCGGAAGACGTCTGCGACTGAGCTGACCTGCGACCGCGCGGCAAGGCCGAAGTGTCGGCGCGCTCTCCGACGCTGCGGCAGTTGCTGAACCGCTGCGGAAACCACGTCAACGCACTTGACGAATGGCCGCGAGGTCTCCCCGACGCGGCCTGCGGTGCGATGATCCGGACGGGGTCGGCCGCGAACCGGCTGGGGCTTTTTCTACATCTATGAGGCGACACGCCGACGACACGCCGCTGCAAGGACTCTAGATGTAGATATTCTTCCCCCCCCCCGAGTCACCGCAGCGGCGCACCTCCCGGCGCCTTGCTCTCGGGCGCTCACCCGAATCCCGACAACCACACGTCTGCCGGTATCCGCCACAGCGGACGCAGGCGCGCATTGGCCGCTTTCACAGCCGCGGCGAGAGCCGGCAACCCGCGCCTTCGCCGGTTTCACGGTTGTTTCACGCCACCTAGGGCACAACTCACCATAGTCGCCACTCCGCGCCCGCCCGACGCCAGCGTTCAGCACGCCCCGACACGGGCCTCGACGCCACGGGAGGCCGAGCGCACGCCATCACACCCCAGCACGACGATCCGCGGCACACGCAATCGCGACGCGATCCGACGAGCGTCATCGCTTATGCCACACGTGATGCACGCGCACCCCGCAACATAAGCGGGCGCGCGCCCGGCCGACTAGCCGGGCGCGCGCCCTTCCCACCAACCGCCGCGAGGGCGGTAGCCTCACTTGATGAAGCCGAGCGCCTTGACGGCGTCGTACTCTTCCTGAAGGGCCTTGATGTTGTGGTCGATTCCAGCGCGGGTCGCGTCGGAGATCTCCAGGCCGTCAACGACCTGCCACTCGCCGCCATCGGAAGTGACGGGGAAGCCGAAGTTCAGTCCGGCGGGCACGCCGTAGTGCGTGCCATCGCTCATGACACCGGCGGTGACCCACTCACCGGCGGGGGTACCGTGGATCCACGAGTACATGTGGTCGATCGCGGCATTCGCCGCGGAGGCGGCCGAGGAGGCACCACGCGCCTCAATGATGGCGGCGCCACGCTTGGCGACGGTGGGACGGTAGTAGCTGGACAGCCACTCGTCGTCCACCAGCTCGGTCGCGGGCTTGCCGGCAACGGTCGCGAAGGAGACATCCGGGTACTGGTCGGCGGAGTGGTTACCCCACACGACAACGTCCTTGATGTCGGCGTTCGCGGCGCCGGTCTTGTGGGCGAGCTGGGCGACCGCACGGTTGTGGTCCAGGCGCATCATCGCGGTAAAGCGCGACGCGGGAACGTCCGGAGCGGCGTTCTGGGCAATCGTCGCGTTTGTGTTCGCCGGGTTACCAACAACGAGGACACGCACGTCGTCGGCGGCACCGTCGTTAATGGCCTTGCCCTGGGGACCGAAGATGCCCGCGTTGGCCTCAAGCAGGTCGGCGCGCTCCATGCCCGCGCGGCGAGGCATTGCGCCCACCAGGTAGGCGACGTTCGTCCCCTGGAATGCACGGTTCACGTCGTCGAAGATCTCGACGCCAGCCAAAGTCGAGAACGCACAGTCATCGAGCTCCATGGCGGTTCCCTCGGCAGCCTTGACGGCCTGCGGGATCTCCAGCAGGTGCAGCTTGACAGGAACGTCCGGGCCGAACAGCTGGCCGGAAGCAATGCGGAACAGGAGGGCGTAGCCGATGTTGCCGGCTGCGCCAGTGACGGTGACGATACGAGGTTCTGCCATGATGTGGCGCTCCTTTACAGGTCCTGTGGGCACGTGCCCTTCAGTCGCGGGGTTTCCCACGCTCTGCCCCTAGGATACGTCGTCGGTCACAGTGGAACCCGGGCATCCAGTCCCAGGAGACCTCACCCAGGTGGTGATCTACGACATATGGAGAGGTTGAGTGCCTCGACAACAGACTCTCTCGGTACCTACAGTGGGGGTATGTCCGACGACCGCCCCAGCCCCTCTCCCAGCGCCGGAGCGGCGCAAGAATCGGCCCCCGCCTCGTCCCACGTCGACGAGGCCGTAGCGCACTCCGACGACCACGCGCACTCCCCGAGCGGCGTCCGCGGCGCGCACTCACACGATCATGCCCACTCATCGGCGTCCGCGGCACGCATTGGGTGGGCGCTCGTGGTGACGGGTACGGTCGTCGCGGCCGAGCTGATCGGCGCCTTCTGGTCAGGGTCCCTGTCGCTGGCGGCGGACGCGGGGCACATGGTCGTGGACGCCTCCGGCCTCGTTATCGCGCTGATCGCCGCACGCCTCATGCGCCGCCCGCGCGACGAGAAGCGCACGTGGGGATGGGCGCGCTCCGAGGTACTGGCCGCGGCGCTACAAGCCGGCATGCTCCTGACAATCAGCGTCATGGTCGCCTGGGAGGGCGCGTGGCGAGTGCTCTCACCACCCGAGGTCGAGGCAGGCCCCATGCTCCTCATAGGCATCGTCGGCCTGGTCGCTAACGTCGCGTCTCTGGCAATCTTGGCGGGTGGTCGCGACGCGAACCTCAACATGAAGGCAGCGTTCCTGGAGGTCGCCAATGATGCGCTCGGATCCGTCGCGGTCATCGTCGCGGCCGGCACCGAGTGGGCATTCGGCTGGACACGCGCCGACGCCCTCGCCTCGCTCCTCATTGCCGCGCTCATGGCGCCGCGCGCGCTCGCGCTCCTGCGCAGGTCCCTGGCGATCCTCATGGAGCAAGCACCTGAGAGCGTGGATGTGGGCGAGCTCCGCACACACATGATGGGCACCGAAGGAGTGCTTGATGTGCATGACCTGCACGTGGCCGCCGTGTCCTCACGCCTGGTGACGGTCACCGCGCACGTGACCGTCACGCACGAGGCCGACGGCCCCTGCCGTGACCGTATCGTCCACGAGCTCGGCGAATGCGCTTCACACCACTTCCCCATCAGTCACTCAACCTTCCAGCTCGAATGTCCACAGCACCGCGAACACGAGCACCTGGAACACTAGCGCACAAAACCACCGCGATTGACAGGCGGTCAGCCGTCTTATGGTCGCTCGAATTAACGCTGATATAGGTTTCACTCCGGGCACACTGATTGAGGCGGCCCGGAGCATTCAGCCTATCGCCGACCCCTTTTCGCAGTCCATCTCCACCCTGGGAGAAGAGCTCGAACCCCCGTGCCAGGGCGCTAATGGCCCGTACGTAGAGGCGCTCTCTCACGCAACGACGAGTTGGAGCAATTCCCTCAGCGTCCTCTACGAGGATCTCGGGCGACTATCGGATGCCCTCGTCGGGGTCGAGCAGCCATTTGGCGTCTGCGAGACAGCGATCATCCAGTCTCTGATCGAGGCAGCGTCAGGTTCGAGCGGAGATGACAGCACTTCCCCTAGCGGTAGTTTGGGCGCTGTCTTACAAGCCCTATCTGAGCAGGACGCTGGCGGAGGCGCACAATGAGCGGCGAATCGAAACTAGTGTTTCACGAGGCAGACGCCCGTGCAATGGCCGCCCTTTTCTCTGAGAAGGCAACGCTCGTTGGCAATTTCATTCCCGACGTGAACGACGCAATCACGAGCGCGGTTAAGGACTGGACGGGCGAGTCACGTGAGGCATGCGATGCCGCACTGAAGCGCTTGGAGGCGCGCGGGGAAGCATTATGTACGTTGCTCACCTCCGCGTCCGAAGCAATGACGAAAATTCACGAAGAAGGCAACAAGGCCGAGGTCAAGGCCTTCGCCCTTCTCCACACCGGGGTTTCGCAGCAGCTTCAAGGAGTAAAGGCCCCTGGCGCCACTCGTGGGAGCGGCGCCAGGGGCCCTGCTGGCTGCCCGGAGCTCAGTCGCCCCAGGCGACGTTCACGAGGGCGCCCCTGTTGACGGGAGCATTGGCGTTGAGGTCAAGGGATTCCGCAACCTCGGGGTCGAGTGTGGTGCCCGACTTCTCCAAAGGGCTGCCGGGAGCAGGATGCAGGTCGGAGGCTCCGAACTGGTTCTCCTGGCCGGGCAGGTTCACGAAGAGCTTCTGCTCGGTGCGCGGGGCGACGATGTCTTGCCCGTGTGCCTCGCGTCCCTTGGCCTCGCGCCCCGGCGCCGAGTCCGTGCCCACCTGCGGATGGGATGTGAACTCAGCGAGCGTGGGGGCGTTGAATGCGCCGCTTCCACCGCCATCCTTGGCCCACTCCCAGTGGATGGTGAACCGCTCGGTGTCCTTAGAGGTGCGGTAGTACGTGTTGTAGTCAAGCCCCTGAGCCTCTTCGGGGCCGTACACGGCGGTGCCGTCGCCGTTCACGCCGCCGCTGAAGCGCAGCATGACCGAGTAGCGCCACGGGTCGTCCTTCTTAGAGTTGGTGGACTTCGTCAGCACATTGTTGTAGATCTGGTTGTCGGTGGCGTTCCAGGTCAGGCCGTGTTCGCCCGACCACTTCTCGGGGGCAGTGCATTCTCCGGCCTTGTTGCGTGCGTTGCAGCCGTCGTAGCGCGTGTCCTCACGGATCACCATGGGGGAGAGAGTATCGACGATGGTATTGTTGAAAATCTTGTCGGAGTCGGTGCCCGACAGGACGATTCCCTCGAAGGAATTCTCGACGATGTTCGAGGCGATAATGTTGCCGGAACTCACCTCGTCGAAGATCGCTGACTTCCCGACGTTGATGAAGTGGTTGCCGACGATCTCGGAGTTGATGACGCCCTCGTCGAACCAGACGCCGATGAGGCGACGCGGGCTATCCACGTTGGGATCGTTGTGATTGTAGCCGGCCTCAGAGTAGTCGTGCGTGTTGAAGGCGTAGCGCACGCCATCGACGTGCGTGATCTTTGTGTCGCCGATGGTGCAGAAGGCTCCGCAGTTGTCAACGATGAACCCCGCCTGGTTGTTCATCGACCAGGTGTTGTGCTCGACGGAAATGTCCGAGGATCGGTTGATGCCGAAGCCGACGCCGCCGTTGTGGGTGATCGTGTTGCCCGACACCGTGGAGCCGTCGGCGTTCGTCAGGCCCAGTGCTGTGCCCATCGCCGAGTACTGGAAGGTGTTGTTGGTGACTGAGACGTTCTTCGCGCCAACGAAAAACATGACGCCGCCGGTGAGGGTGCCGATCTCGGGATCCTTGTAATCCCACTGCTGCAGGGGCGAGTACTTCTCGACGGTGAAACCATTGAAGACGGATCCCTCTCCGCCCAGCGTGAGCGAGCGGTGGTGTTGGACGACCTCGACGGTATGTCCGGAGGGGTTGTCGCCCAGGACGTAGGAGACGCCGGTGTGGGGCTTGACGTTGTATCCCTGGCGGTTGTTCTGAGGGTTGACCAGGGTCACGGGGTCGGGGTCGTTGACCCAGAAGGTGCCCGGACCCACCTCGGAGCGATCCGCCACCTGGGTGAGTTCCTTACCGTCAACGAAGACCTGTTCGGGGTAGGCGGCCATGCCCTCGATTGCGGGGTTCGCGTTCACGGTGCTCACGTGCGAGAAACGGACGAAGTCGCTGCGGGCTGAGGAGTAGGTGCCGTCACCGTTGTCGTTCCAGTCCGTGACGATGTCCGCGCCGTTGAGTGAGACCTGCTGCCCTTTCCCGGCGGTGATCGTGAGCTTCTTGGATGTGGAGAGTTCGCCTTCACGGTAGGTGCCCGAGGCAACTTCGACAGTCGCTCCTGAGGGAGCTGCTTTCAGTGCTGCTCCCAGCGTGGCAAACGGGCGCTCTGCGCTGCCGTCGTTGGTGTCTGAGCCGGAGGCTTGGGAAACGTGGATCGTAGTGACCGGGGCGGCGAGCGCCGGGACGGCGATAAGTCCCGCCGATACGAGCGCGAGGGCGCCCACGGCTCCGATTGTCCTGTTGAGATAGCGCATGAATTCACTTTCTGGGTATCCGGTGTTCACGAACCAACACAAACCGAATGGTAAAAGTTGGTCACCCAGTACGATACCCCCTCTTGTCGCGTAAGCCAAGCCGGTGAGGATTCTGTCTGTCGTAACGGTCAACCGCTCAGCGCTGGTTGGGTTCCCAGCGAGGTTTACCTTGTTGGACGGTGCGGGCCACAATGCCTGCTCAAGCCGCGGTCGCTGTCCCTTGCCACTTCGTTTGACGACTGTGTCTCGCCGCGGCGTGACTCAGTGGGTCAGATGCTCGCGTTCGCGGTGCTGTGGGCATTCGAGCTGGAACGTTGAGTGTGCGATGGGTTCGCGGTGGCATGCATACTCGCCCCTCATGCTCAGGGTCGCCCCCAGGCGACGGCGATGCCTCGTCAAAACCTCCCTACGCTCCCCGACCTCGTCCCCGGACACGGCGAGACAGGTCCCGCACTCCAGGCACGCCGCGTACTCGACACCAACCGTGCCATCGGCTTCAACCGAGTACACCTTCGCCGGGCAAATCCGCTCCAACAAGGCGCCGGCACCAGTGGCGCGAGCGAGTTCCTGATTGACCTTGATGTGCGATTCTTCCTCATCCAGGTTGTAGGTGTTCCCGGCCAGTCGGGCCGGGACACTCTCGATGACGAATGATGCCATTACTCGTCCTCCTTTTAGAAAACCTCGTCACAGGGCGCGGATGCCCGCGAGGACATCGCCGATGGTCTGAGGCCCGTAGGTGTACAGGGCGAACATGGGAATGGCCTGGCACAGCCAGATGACTCCGATGAACACGATTCGGCGCAGATAGACTCCCCGCAGGACCTTGCGCACTAAGGTCGGCGCCGCTTCTTCGGACTTGGGCAGGCGAACGTTTGCCCCCAGGGTTTCGTGGACGATACGCTGCGCTTCCTCGGTTCGTCCCTTGGAGACGAGGCAGCGCGGTGACTCCGGGATGTTCCACCTGCCGAGGAGGATAAGGAATCAGGGAACAGCCGAGGAAGCGAGCATGTATCGCCAGCCGTGAGCGGTGTTGATGAGCGCGAAGCCGACCAGAGCGGCGACATTGGCGCCGAGGTACCAGGCGGCGGCGATGACCCCCATGGCCGCGGCGCGGTGCTTGCGCGGCGAAAACTCCGCGATCATCGACGTCGCAATCGGGTAGTCGGCGCCCACGGCGACGCCGACCAGGAACCGTAGGATGACGAGCATCGGCGGGGCGTGGACAAAGGCGCACAGGACCGACAGGACGGCGATCACCACCAGGTCGATGACGGGTTCGTTGGAAGCACAGCTCGCCTTCCTTGACCTTCCACAGTCGGGCCGTCAGGGTGCTTCCCGGGTGCACCGGGGAGGTGATGCGGGTCCTAAAGCGGGTAACGCGCTCGGGTTCGCCGGGGACGAATGCGTTGATGGCGTGACGCATGTCACCGCGCAACGCAGTAGACGGATTCCCCGATCACGCACGGAGACCGCGGTACGCGAGACGGCACACGACAGCGTCTTCCCCGCGCGCCTCTCAGTCGCGCCCGCCCGACACCCGGACGCAGTTCGCCGCCCATAGGCCCGTCAAGGCCGCCGAGTCCGACCACGGGAACGCCAGGTAGTCGCCCGCCAGAATGACCGGGCCCCTGTGCTCAACGCGATAGCGGCGAACCCTGCCGACTCGCCCGACCCGGCAGGTCGGCATCGCGGCGGGAATCCTCACGACGCGGCTCGCCTCCCCGTCAACGGCTTCTTGCAGAGTCGGCGCGAGCTCGCACAGCGCCGCAACCGCTCGCGTCACCACATCGGCGTCTGGCTCTCCCTGGGAGATCAAACGCTCCGCCGCCTCCCCATCGAACATCACGGTCACGGCATCTGCGCCCGGCGCCGCGTGCCCGGCGCGGCTCGCCACACACAGCGCGGCAATGGGGCCAGCCTGACTCGGCGACGCCAGCAAACCGTATGCACCGCCCAACTCGCGTTCCGTCAGGCGACGACGGCACGCGAGGACGACCAGGAGCCCCGAGCTATAGGGGGTCGACAGCAACTGGGTTTCGAGCGGGGACGGATCCGCCACGAGCGAAGCGGCCGCGGGTGCGGGAACGGCCAAGACGATCCGATCCCCCTCAACCACCGTCCCGTTGGCGAGGACCAACGCGCCGCCGGTCCTGTCGCGTTCGACACGCACAACAGGAGCCTCGTAGTGGATCGACAGTCCCGCGGCCAACGCCCGAGGTATCGCCTCGAGCCCGGGATTTGCGGTGAGCGTCGTGAACGGGCGCGAGCCGTAGGACACCATGGCCAGCGCCGCCGACGCCGACGTCTGCGCAAGGCCCTGAAAGTAGTATCCCCGAAACGACGAGCCGATGACAGCGTTCGTGAAGGCCCGCCCAAATCGCCCGGAGCACCACGCATCGGCGGGCACGTCAATGTCGGCCCACTGGGCCGGGTCAGCCGGATTGGCCTTCGCCAGGCGCGGAAACTGGCGGGCCAGCTGCCAGCCCGCCTGGGCGGCTTCGCGCCAGCCCATCACGCCCGCTCGCACCATCGCGAATCCGTTGGGGACGTAGGTCACAGCCTGCGAGTCGACGATGATTCCTGCGCGCGCACGAATCGGGCGGAGCGCAACGCCGAGGCGCTCGGCCATGCGCGGGATGACACGGTAGGTGGAGGACAGGAAGTTAGCGCCGACCTCGACCCGACAATCGGCGACCGTTGCGGTCTCCATGCGTCCGCCCGCGCGCCCGCTCGCCTCGTAGACCTCGACGTCCTGGCCCCACCCGGCCAGCGCATCCGCGCACGCGAGTCCCGAAATCCCAGCGCCGACGATCAAGGTTCTCATGACGCCATACTAGCGACTCACGCGAGCATTCCGTGAACGTCTAGGTTCTTGTGGTGGTTGCGGCGATTCTTGGTGAAGAAGTTCGTGGACGCCTCCCCTGCGCGCTGACGCCGGCGCCCCCCTCGTTCCGCCCTTGGAGCAACAGGCACTGGCGGCGCTGCCCTCGATCGGTCGGATGCCGGTTCTCCAGGGGATCATCCTATTTGTCGGTCTTTTCGCGGCACACGTGAGCGCCAGCCTTGTTAAAGCGCTCCTCGCCGGACCTCTCGGCCCCGCGTTAGCCGCCACCATCGGGTACGTGATCGCCAGCGTGATCGCCGTTTGTTTCTATCTTCTCGCCGTACGCCTCGTCGGGACCAGGCAGGCGAGCGATTTTGAAGGGCCGGGGTGGTTGCGGGAACTCATCTCAGGCGTAGTCCTCGGAACGCTCCTCATGGGCGTCGCCGTCGCCTGGGCGTTCGGCGCCTACACGGTGATCGGGTTCAACCCGCATTCGCAGGCCGGGCGGCTCCGGCGAGATCGCGGCCTGTAACGGGGGCGGCGCGCCGACGACGAGTTCTCAAACCTCCTGGGCAGCGAGGATGCGACCTCATGCGCCAGGTCCAACCTGACGCACCGAGTTATCCTCGCGCCCCTCCTGGGAGATGCCAGCGACCAGCCTGGTTCCATCACCCACATTCCCCTTGACAGCGACGCCGCGTCACAGTGTTCGATGGTACCCATGAGAGTCAAAGTGATGGCCGACCTGGCGGGGACCACGACGCGGACGGTGCGCTACTACCACCGCCTGGGGCTGCTCCCTGTGCCCCCACTCGTCGCGGGGCGCCGCGACTACGGGATTGAGCACCTGGCCCGCCTGCTGCGCGTCCGGTGGCTGGCCGAGTCTGGGATCCCCCTGGCGAAGATCGCCCAGATGCTGCCCGACGAGCCCTCCCAGGGGCGCAGCGCCATCGAGGCGGACCTGCTCGCCACGCGGGCGCAGATCGACGCGCGCATCGAGGTCCTGCACCACCAGCGGGCCCGCATCGACGAGCTCGTAGCCAGGGTGCGCTCCGGCGAGGCCCTCTCGCCCCTGCCCATCGTCCTCGAGCGCTTCTACGATCGCATCGAGGGCCTCGCTGAGGACCCGGCCACGCTGCCCATCGTCCACACGGACCGGCGCATGGTCCTGGCCCTGGCGATCTCGGGACTCATTCCGGCCTCGCTGGGCCCTTTCATTGACGGACTCAGCGACGAGGACCACCGAGCGGTGGTCCGCATGTTCACCATGTTCGCCACACTCGACCGCAGCCGCTACCCCGGCGCCTACGGCGACGAGGAGAGGGAGCGCGTCATTGAGGAGCTCGAGGAGGCCGAGTGGGCCGTCCTCGAGCGCAACAGGGCCACCGCCCTCGCGTTGCTGCGTGACCTGCCCAGTGGCGGGCCCGGGCACCTGTTGTGGAAGCGGGTGGCCCGGCTGTCCAAGATCGGCTACCCCGAGCCCGATCAGAGGCGCGTCATCGACGACCTGGTCCGCCGCTTGCAGGCGGACCCGGAGTTCGGGCCCGTGCTCGAAGAGAAAACAGGAAAGGAATGGAGCATTGTCTGATCTCATCGAGGCCGAGGGCCTCATCAAGAGTTTCGGGAAGGTCAAGGCCCTGGACGGCCTCGACCTTGGTGTCGGGAAAGGCCAGATCCACGGCTTCCTGGGCCCCAACGGCGCGGGGAAGTCCACGACGATCCGCGTCCTGCTGGGCATGTACCACACCGACGGCGGCCGCGCCCGCGTCCTGGGGATGGACCCCACCCGCGAAGCCTCCGCCATCAACCGCCGCCTCGCCTACGTGCCCGGCTCGGTGAGCCTGTGGCCCAACCTCACGGGCGGGCAGGTGCTCGACACCCTGGCGGGCCTGCGCGGCTCGCGCGACCGCGCCCGCGAGGAGGAGCTCACCGAGCGCTTCGACCTGGACCTCACCAAGAAAGTGCGGACCTACTCCAAGGGCAACGCGCAGAAGGTGGCGCTCGTGGCCGCCCTGTCCGCGCCCGTGGACCTGCTCATCCTCGACGAGCCGACCTCGGGCCTGGACCCCCTCATGGAGCGCGTCTTCACCGACGTGGTCCGCGAGGCCGCCGACGGTGGCGCCACCGTCCTGCTGTCCAGCCACATCCTGGCCGAGGTCCAGGACCTGTGCTCGCACGTGACGATCATCAAGGACGGGCGCACCGTGGAGAGCGGCGACCTGTCGTATCTGCGCTCCCTGGCCGAGACCGCCATCCGCATCGGCGTCGGCGAGGCGGACGCGCGCCGCCCCCGCCTCGTCGAGGCCCTGGCCGGGCTCGGCGCCCCCGTCCGCCCCACCGGCACCCGCGTGGAGACGCACGTCCCCTCCTCCCTGGTGCCCGCCGTCCTGGGCGCGGTCGCGAACCTGGGGGTCGACGACGTGCAGGTGGAGCCCGCGAGTTTGGAGGACCTGTTCATGAGCCACTACTCGGGGGACCAGGGGGCGCGGTCATGAGCGCGCTCACGGGAGTCCGGCGGTGCCTGGGACTGGCGACGCGCCGCTACAGGTGGCAGGCACTCGCGTGGATGGTGCCGCTGTGGCTGTTCCTACTGGGCCACCCCATCGCCCTGCAGCGCACCTACCCCTCCTTGGAGGTGCGCACGGCGATCCTGGCCCAGATGCGCGACGCGCTGGGCGTGCGCCTGCTCTTCGGCCCCGTCCCCGACACCGGCGGCGTGGGGGAGTTCGCCAGTTGGGAGGACGGCGGGTACCTGCTGTGGTTCGTCGCGATCATGGCGATCATGCTCACGACTGCACTGGCCCGGCGCGATGAGCAGGACGGGCACGTCGAGGTCGTCCTCGGGGCGGGCGCGGGCCGCTGGGCGCCCTTCGCTTCGGCGACCGCGTGGGCGCTGGGCGCGATGGCGCTCACGGGCGCGGGGCTGGCGGCCTCGCTGATCGGCGTGGACGCCGTCGTGGGCGAGACGCCCCTGCGCGGGGCCCTCGTGTTCGGCGGCGTGGCCATCGCCCAGGGATGGGCTTTCGCGGGCGTCGCTCTGGTGGCCTCGCAGTTGGTTCGCGACGCCTCGGCGGCCCGGGGGCTGTGTTTCACGGTCTTCGGGGCGGCCTTCGCCGTCCGCGTCGTGGCCGACGAGACGGGGGCCGCGTGGCTGCGGTGGCTGAGCCCCCTGGCCTGGCGGGATATCGCCGAGCCCTTCGGGGCGGAGCGCGTGTGGGCGTTCGGCGTCTTCGTGGGGATCGTGGCCGCGCTGGTGGCGCTGGCGGGGCTGCTCCACTCCCGCCGGGAGTTGCTGGGGGCGGTGCTGGCCGACCGCTCCGTGTCCGTCAGGCGGTGGCGCGTGCGCGGCCCCCTGGGCCTGACCGCGCGCCTGGGCGTTCGGCGCCTGGCGGCCTGGGCCTTCGCCCTGGTGCTCACGGGCGCGCTCTTCGGCGCGATGTCGGGCGATCTGTCCGACCTGATCGCCAACAACCCGGCCAGCGCAGCCTACATGGACAAGATGGCTCCCGAGATGCGGCCCGTCGTCCAGTACACCACGTTGTTCACGGTTCTGATGGTGGCCCTGGTCGCCACCGCGGTCGTCCAGCGGGTGCTCGGCCTGGCCGCGTCTGAGGAGCGGGGGCTGTCCGAGGCGGTGCTGGCCTGCGGGGTCCCGCGCACGCGCGCGCTCATAGCGGCCGTGGCCGACGCCATCGGCGCGGGAGTGGTCCTGCTCGTCGTGTCAGGCGCCGTACTGGCGGTCGCCATGGCCACTCAGGTGAGCGAGGACCACGCTCCCGCCCGCGCGCTCGTCTCCACACTCACCCAACTGCCGGGGGTCGTGGCGGCGGCGGGAATCGCCGCGTTGCTGGTGGGCGCAGCGCCCCGGTGGCGGTCCCTGGCGTGGGCGGTCATCGCGTGGAGTTCCTTCGCGCGCTTCTTCGGGGGCCTCATCGACATGCCGAAGTGGGCGCAGGATCTCAGCGTCCTGGGGCACGTGGCCGATCCGTGGGGGACGACCCACTGGCTGCCCATGGCCGTCCAGCTTGGGGTTGGCATCGCGTGCTGCGCTGGCGGCCTGATCGCCTACCGCGTGCGCGACATTCCCGCGTGAGCGCTCGTGTCCCGCCCGCCGCTCGCTCACGATGCCTGCGCGCCCCCGCGAGCGAGCGGCGCCTTGGTGGACACGTAGACTCGCCTGACCGCCAGCGCGAGGATGACGGTGACGATCAGCGCCCATCCCTGCGCCACGAACACGCTCACCGCCCCGCTCTGATACAGGGCCGCCCCAGCGTCCGCGAGGGCGTGGGCGAGGATCGCCCCGAGGATCCACCAGCGGCGGATCCGCCCCGTGAACGCCATCCAGACCAGGACCGACAGGGTGATGTGCAAGACGATGGCGATGGCGCGTTCGCCGATGCCCAGCAGGTAGAGGGGGGCCGGGGTGTTGATGAGTGAGTCGAGCTGGCGGGCGGCGACGTCACGCTGGGCGTCGGGCAAGCCGGCGAGGAACGCCTCGCTGGCCCCCGCGTTGATGATGCTCACCGAGGTCACGAGGCTGGAGACCATCCCCACTCCCACGAGCAGCATTGCCTCGATGCCTCCGTGTCCAATGCCCGCTCCGAGGGCGCGCCCGACGTCGTCGGGGCGCCGATCGCTTGCTCGTAGCACGGCGAAGCCACACACCCGCCCGAGCTCCTCGAATACTCCGGCCGTGAGCGCCCCGTAGAGGGTGTATAGGGCGGGATTACTGCGCAGGCTTGGGACGGCCGCGAATACAAGCGAGTGCGTTCCTCCCTCGAGGAGGAGAGCAAACACGACGAACACGAGCGCGCCGACGGCGGCGGACCACAGGGAGAAGCGCCACCTGCGCCGCGCAACGACGAGGATGACGATCGGCAGGACGAGCGTGGCCAGAGCGCTGACGCCCATGCACGCCAGGGACGGTGTTGAAACCATGGAAGCCTCGATTCGTTGGTCGGGAAGGGGAGCCGACGAGCGCCCGTACGGTTGAGGATACTCCCGGTCCCCGCCCACCCGTACCACATCCTTGTTTGTTGCCCTCCCGGGGATCTACCATCTGTTGTACCCATCCCAACGGTGTTGAAGGAGATTACGGCGATGAAGCCCCTCTCGGTCGCCACAGCGGCCTGCCTCCCCCTTGCTCTATGCCTACTACCGGCTGCCCCCGCGCTCGCCGATCCCGCGCGGTCGGCGACAACCGATGCCCTCACGGTGGCCACGTTCAACGCCAGCCTCAACCGAGACTCTCCGGGTCAGCTTCTCGACGACCTTGCCACGTCAGGCAATACCCAGGCGTCCAACGTCGCAGAAACCATCCAACGCGTGAATCCGGACATCATTTTGATCAACGAGTTCGACTACGACGCGAATTCGGCGGCTGTTGACCTCTTTCGCACGAACTACCTCGAAGTCCCGCACAACGGCGCCCAGCCCGTCACCTACCCCTACTCGTGGGCAGGTTCGGTGAACACGGGAGTCCCCAGCGGCTTCGACCTGGACGGGGACGGAAGCACCTCGGGCCCCTCCGACGCCTGGGGTTTCGGCAAGTTCCCGGGTCAATACGGTTTCGTCGTCTACTCGAAATACCCGATTAAGACCGACCAGATCCGCACGTTCCAAAACTTCTTGTGGAAGGACATGCCGGGCGCCCTCCTTCCGACCAACGCCGACGGCTCGGGCTGGTACTCCGACGAGATACTCCAGCGCTTCCCCCTCTCGTCTAAGACGCACGCCGACCTGCCGGTCGATGTCGACGGCACGACCGTCCACGTGCTCGCCGCTCACCCGACCCCACCGTCATTCGACGGACCCGAGCAGCGTAACAAGAAACGCAACTTTGACGAGATCCGCGTGTGGTCCGACTACGTAGCGAACCGGGCCGACTACCTCTACGACGACAAGGGCGTCAAGGGCGGCCTGTCCACCGATGCGAACTTCGTCATTCTGGGCGACTACAACTCCGATCCACTGGACGGCGATTCGTACCCGGGAGCCATCGACCAGCTCCTGACCAGCCCCCGAATCGTCGACACGATGCCGACCTCGCAGGGCGGGCCCAGCGAGGCGAAGCTCCAGGGTGGGGCCAACCTGAAGCACAAGACGGATCCGAAGTACGACACAGGCGACTTCAACGACGATCCGCGGCCGGGCAATCTGCGCATCGATTACGTGCTGCCGAACACGGGCACGCAGGTCGACGAGGCGCAGGTCTTTTGGCCAACCCGCGACGACGAGCTGTTCCGTCTCACCGGCCTCCATCCCTTCCCGACCTCCGACCACCGCATGGTCTGGACAAAGCTGCGCTTCCCGGCAGCAGAGCCACCGGCACCGGAACAGCCAAACCCCGGTGATCAAGGGCAGGCGGGCCCCTCGGGAGCAGGCAAGTCCGGCAAACTGGCGAATTCGGGCACGCATGTCGGCCTTCTCGGCATGATCGCCCTCACGGCGGGCCTGGGCGGCGCTCTCCTCATCGTCCAGCGTCGCGCGCGTCGTCGCCGGGCGTAGCCGCGATCACTCAACGCCTCGGGGCGGGTCTGATTGACCCGCCCCGAGGCGTTTCGCATGCGACACGGAATTCCTCGCGTGTCAGCCCGCCAACTGGCTGCCTCCCGCAGATGCATCTGTGCGTCCACAGCGGCATCGCACCCATAGCCCGGACACAAGATGAGGGACTGGTCACATGCCGATCCGGGCGTAAGTACATCCGAAGAGGCATATAATACATATATACATGTTTTGCATGTTATGTTGGATTTAGCAGAGAGGCTGGCACTATGACACCACGAAACCCCGCACACATCGGCCCCGGCGGGCGCGGCTTCTTCGGAACCGTCACCGTGGGCACGCGAGGACAGATCTCCATTCCCGCGCAGGCACGCAAGTCCCTCGGCCTGGAGCCCGGCGACCAGCTGGTCGTACTCACCGACCCCGCCCAAGGACTCGCCCTGATCCCCCTGTCCCTGCTGCTCGCCCAGCACGCCGACACCAACCCCATCGCGGCCCTCGTGCGCACCACCATGGCGGGCGACACACCTCCCGAGGCGGACAGCGGTCCCACAGGAGCAACCCCCGCCTCTTAGACCCAACACCACCCCACTGCACCACCAGGAGTAGAAATGACCACCCCAGCTATTAGCGCAGCGGATGTCACCAAGCGCTACGGCGACCTCACCGCCGTGGACGGCGTGTCACTGGAGGTCTCCCCCGGCGAGATCGTCGGGATCATCGGCCCCAACGGCGCAGGAAAGACCACCTTCATGGAATGCCTCGAGGGCCTGCGCCTGCCCGACAGCGGCGAAATCGACGTACTCGGGGAAGACCCCTCCCACCCCACCAAGCGGTGGCGCGAACGCATCGGTGTCCAGCTGCAGACAGCAGCCCTGCCGCCCAAGATCACCGTCAACGAGGCGCTCGCCCTCTTCGCGTCCATGTACTCCGACCCCGCCGACCCCGCCGCACTGCTCCACGAGCTCGGCATCGCCTCCAAAGGGCGCTCCTACGTGGACAAGCTCTCAGGCGGACAGCGCCAGAGGGTCTTCATCGCACTCGCCCTGCTGGGCAAGCCCGAACTGGTCTTCCTCGACGAGCTCACCACCGCGCTCGACCCCCAGGCGCGCCTGGCCATGTGGGACGTGGTGCGCTCCATCCGACAGGGCGGGGCCACAGTGGTCATGACCACCCACTACATGGAAGAGGCCGAGGCCCTGTGCGACCGGGTCGCCGTCATCGACGCGGGCCGCCTCATCGCGCTCGACACGGTCCCGGGCCTCATCGGCTCCCTCGGGAAGGGGACCAAGGTCCAGCTGCGCACCTCCCGCACGATCCAGCCCAGCGCGCTCGACGGCGTCGAGGGCATCAGCGACGTGGCGGTCGCCGGCACCGCCGTGTCGATGCTGTGGGCCGGCTCGGGGATCCCCCAGGCCGCCGTCTCCGCCATCGAGGCCACCGGCGCCACCGTGTCCAACATCCGCACCAGCTCCCCCGGCCTGGAGGACGTGTTCCTCGCCCTCACCGGCCGCGACATGCGTCAGGAGGCATGAGAGCCATGCGCACCTTCGTCCAACTCTGCCGCGTCACCGCGATGCGCGTGCTCCGCGAACCCGTCACCGTCATCTTCATGATCCTCTTCGCCCCCGCGTTCATCGGGTGCATGGGCCTCATCTTCGGCAACAACCCGGCGCCCGAGTTCGGCGGCAAGGGATTCCTCGAGGCGAACTTCACGGCCTTCCCGGGCATCGTCATCGCGATCACAGCGCTCATCATCGTCCCCGTTGACCTAGTGACCCAGCGGGGCGCGGGCGTCCTGCGGCGGTTCCGCGCCACCCCGCTCAACCCCGCGCTCTACCTGGCCGCCGACGTCGTCTCCCGGATGGTCCTGGGCCTGGTGTCCTTCGCGGCCATGTACGCGATCGCTGCCCTCGGCTTCGGGGTGCGGCCCGCCTCGGCCGGGGCATTCGCGTCCTCCCTGGTCGCGACGATGCTGGGGCTCGCCGCGTTCCTGGCGCCGGGCTACCTGATCGCCGGGCGCTTCCGCAACGTGGGCGCCGCGCAGGGGCTGGGGAACATCCTCATGTACCCGCTGATCTTTACCTCCGGTGCAGCGGTGCCCCTGGCGATGCTGCCCCCCGGGGTCCTCTCGGTCGCGAAGTATTCGCCGATGACGCAGCTCACCTACCTGACGCGGGGTCTTTGGGTGGGCGATGGGTGGGCAGAGCACTGGGTGGCAGCGCTTGTTCTCGTCGTCTTCGGCGCCGTCTGCGCCGCCGCTGCGGCGCGTTTCTTCCGCTGGGAGTGAGGCCATGGGTTCTCAGGTGCCCCACGTCCATTCGACGGGTCGCCCGCCCGGACGCTGGGCGCGCGTCGCCTGCTGGACGGCCTTCATCAGTGCCCTCTTGCCCGTGGCGTGGAGGATCGGGATGCTCTGCGGGGTGGACCTCGGCTTCTCCCAGGCAGACTTCTTCCGTTCCAACGCCTCGGCCACGGCCTACGTCCTGGGGCTCGAGGCCATCCAGGTCCTCGCTGGAACCCTGTGCCTCGGCCTCATCTACCCCTGGGGCGAGCGCGTTCCCCAATGGTGTCCCCTTCTCGGCGGAAGACAGATCCCCACGTTCTTGCCCCTCGTGCTCGGAGGGATCGGAAACGCCCTGCTCTACCGCATCAGCGCCACCCTGATCATCAGGTTCGGCTCCATCTGGCTGGGCCTGACCGAGGGGCAGACCCCGGCCGACGGAATGAACCACTGGCAACTGGCCATCCTGGTCGCGGCCTACGCCCCGATGCTGTTCCTGTGGGCTCCCGCCCTCACGATCGGCCTGATCGGCTACTGGCGTCGGCGCACAACCCGATAACACAGTGGGGGCCGCGCCTACCGGCGCGGCCCCCACGTCTAAGAGCAGGCGAGACTACTTCGTGCGGTGCGCTCGGTAGTACTCGATGAGAGCGCGAGTCGACTGATCCTGCGCGTCCAGGGCCTCGGACGAGCCCTCGATGGCAGGCAGGATCTGCTTGGCCAGAACCTTGCCCAGCTCCACGCCCCACTGGTCGAAGGAGTCAATGCCCCACACAGCGCCCTCCACGAAGGTGATGTGCTCGTACAGGGCGATCAGCTGTCCCAGAACAGAGGGGGTCAAGGCGGGCGCCATGATCGAGGTAGTGGGCCTATTTCCCGTGAAGACACGGGCGGAGACAATTGCCTCGGGCGTCCCCTCCGCGCGCACCTCCTCGCTCGTCTTACCGAAGGCCAGCGCCTTCGTCTGGGCGAAGAAGTTCGACAGGAACAGCTCGTGCATGTCGGCGTCGCCATCGCCCAGCGCCCACGTCGGGTTCGCGAAGGCGATGAAGTCGGCGGGGACCATGCGGGTGCCCTGGTGGATCAGCTGGTAGAAGGCATGCTGGCCGTTCGTTCCAGGCTCGCCCCAGAACACCTCGCCGGTCTCATACGTGACGGGGCTACCGTCGCGGCGCACCGACTTGCCGTTGGATTCCATGGTGAGCTGCTGCAGGTACGCGGGGAAGCGGTGCAGGTACTGGGAGTAGGGCAGGACCGCGTGCGTGTCGGCGCCCAGGAAGTTCGAGTACCACACGTTGAGCATCCCCATGAGCAGGGGGACGTTCTTCTCGGGCGGCGCCTCGACGAAGTGGCGGTCCATCTTGTGGAAGCCGTCCAGGAAGTCGGCGAAGCCCTCGGGGCCGATGGCGATGGCCAGCGACGTGCCGACGGCGGAGTCCACGGAGTAGCGTCCGCCCACCCAGTTCCAGAAGCCGAAGGCGTTGGCCGGGTCGATGCCGAAGGCCGCGACCTTGTCCAGGGCGGTGGACACGGCCACGAAGTGCTTCGCGATCGCGTCCTGCTCGGAAGCGGCATCGGTGACGATGCCGCGCTCGCGCAGAGCATCCAGGAGCCAGGCGCGCACGACCTTCGCGTTCGTGATGGTCTCCAGGGTGGTGAAGGTCTTGGAGGCAACGATGACGAGGGTCGTCTCGGGATCGAGGTCCTTCGTGGTCTCGCCGGCGTCGGTGGGGTCGATATTCGAGATGAAGCGGCACTCCAGGCCCGCCTGCACGTAGGGTTTGAGGGCCTCGTAGGCCATGACGGGGCCGAGGTCGGAGCCGCCGATGCCGACGTTGACGACGGTCTTGACGGGCTTGCCCGTCACGCCCTTCCATTCCCCGCTGCGCACGCGACGTGCAAAGGCGTAGATCTTGTCGAGTTCGGCGTGGACGTCTGCGACCGCGTCTTGTCCGTCCACGGACAGGGAATCGGTGGCCGGGCGACGCAGGGCGGTGTGCAGGACGGCTCGATCCTCCGTGACGTTGATGTGTTCACCCGCGAACATGCGGTCACGCAGATCGAGGACGCCGGTCTGCTCAGCGAGCGCGAGGAGGTGTCCCACCAGCGTGGGGCACACGAGGTTCTTCGACAGGTCAACGTGCAGGTCGGCCGCATCGAAGGTGAATGCCTGCGTGCGCGTGGGGTCGTCCGCGAATAGCTTGCGCAGGTCGGGATCAAAGGTTTCGGCCAGCTGATCGAGCGTGTCCCACGCGGGGGTCATCGTCGGATCGATCACGGGGATATCACTCATGGGGTCTCCTGAGAGTCGAGGAACGTTCGCTCCTATTTTAGCGACGCTGAGCCCCGCGGTCACCCCCGGTTCTCCCTCCCGGATCGGTGAGGCCGCGTCCCCCCTCAGAAAACGGGGGTCCGCGGCCTCACCACCGGGCGCATGCGCCCACGCGTCACTCGATCGAATCGTCGATGTGGATCGGTGCGGCCTCAATCCCGGGGTTCTGCAGGGAGACGATGCGCTGGACGGGAACCATGTCACGCCACCACTGGAGGAAGGGCCGACGGTTGACGATGTCCAGGTCGTCGAACATGTTCTTCACGGGCCGCGCCTCGGTGTTGTTGCCGACCTGTCCGATGTAGTAGGCCCCCCGGTCCCCACGCTCGAACTGGTCGACGAGCTGCGCGAAGGCGCGACTCACGAGCCGGGTCGCCAAGAGTCGATCGTAGGGCGACGGCGACCCGCCCTGCTGCAGGTGCCCCAGGGCCATGTGACGCACATCAAAGATGCCCTCGGACTCGGCGTTGAACACGTCGGCGAGGAACTCGCGGTCGTAGTACTGGGACGTCGACTCGTTGACGAGGGTGAGGAAGAGCCGACGCCCAGACTTGAAGGACGTCACCATCCGAGCCGCATCTACGGCAATCTGTTCGAGGGAAGGAGTGTCCTCGTTCATGTACATGTACTCCGCGCCCGTCGACAGGGCGCTCATGAGAGTCAGGTATCCGCAGCGGCGCCCCATCGTCTCCGCGATAAAGCAGCGCTTGGAAGCGGCGGCGCTCTCCTTGATCCGGTCGATCGCCCACGTGGCGTTGTTGATCGCCGTGTCGGTGCCGATCGCGAGCTCACAACCGGGCAGGTTGTTGTCGATCGACGCGGGAATCAGGAGCATCGGAATCTGGAACGCCGGGTAGCGGTCCTTCTCCGAGGTGATGGCGTGGACACCGAGGTAGGCGTTGAGTCCTCCGATCACGAGGAGCGCGTCGATCTCATTGCGTTCGATGGCTCGCCCCAGCGCGTAGAACTGCTCCACGGGCGGGATGTCGCGCTTCGTTCCGAGCTCCGCGCCTCCCTTGAAGGCCCACCCCTCAACGTCCGACCAGCTGAGGGGACGCACCCGGTCGTCGGCGAGGCCACTCCACGACCCCTCAACGCCCAGCATCGTCCAGCCGCGGGCAATGCCCAGGCGCACGGCCACCCGGGCAGCCGTGTTCATGCCGGGCGCGAGGCCGCCGGCGTGGATGATCGCGACCCGCATCGTTTCACCCTCCGGTTCCGGGGTGAGCTGAGGAGGCGTCGACAGCACCTGGTTGATGCCCACCATCGAGGAAAAAGACGTGCCCCGCGACGCCTGGGCGGCCTTGTAGTCTCCCGCGGCGACCAGGTCCTTCACAGCGCGAGTGTCGCGCACCGCTTTCATGAGGGGAATCCGGGTGATGCGGTTGTGACGCACCCCCAGGATGACGGGCTCATCATCGCCCGTGCGATCGAGGATCTCCTGGACGGCGGCGTAGCCGAGCAGGGTGGACATCCAGCGGTCGTAGGCCGACGGAGTGCCCCCGCGCTGGACGTGACCAAGAATCGTCACTCGCGCGTCTTCGCCGGTACGTTCCTCGATGGTGTCGGCGACCAGCTGCGCGGGTAGCTCGTTGCCGTCGCGATCGCGCGCTCCCTCGGCAACCAGGACGATCGACTCGCGGCGCCCCGCCTCGCGGCCCAGGCGCAGGTGCTCCGCGAGGTCATCCTGCCAACCGGGACCGGCCGGATCCTCGGGGGTGAAGACATAGTCGGCGCCGCCCGCGACCGCGGCCATCAGGGGCAGGTAGCCGCAGTGACGGCCCATGACCTCGACGACAAACGTGCGCTGGTGGGAGGCCGCCGTGCTGGTCAGCTGGTCGATCGCGTCCAAGATGCGGTGCAGCGCGGTGTCAGCGCCGATCGTCATGTCGGTGCCCACCATGTCGTTGTCGATCGATCCGACCAGACCGACGACGATGAGATCCGGGTGGGCGAGAGCATCCTGCTCCGAAATAACGCCCTCATCGGCGAGTTCTCGAACGTGCTGCCCCCACTCGCTTCTAAACTCGTCCGTTCCCGACAGAGATCCGTCGCCGCCGATCACAACGAGGTGGTCGATCCCGTGTTCGAGGAGGTTGGCCGCGGCACGGTGGCGCCCCTCGTAGGTGCGGAAGTCCGCGCTGCGGGCTGTGCCGATGACCGTCCCGCCTTCGGCGAGGATCGAGGAAACGTCCGACCATTCCATTCTCTTGATGGAATCGCCTCCGTCGCATGCACCCTGCCATCCTTCGAGGATGGCGTAGGGCTGCGCGCCCCTGGCCAGCGCCGTTCGCACAACTCCGCGAACGGCCGCGTTCATTCCCTGGGCGTCTCCGCCGGATGTGAGGACTCCGATGCGCACAGTGCTCATTTTTCTGCCATCTTTCATTGACGGAAGGGCCGGGTAAGCCGACAGGCCTATCGCCGTCAATTCTACGCCACCACCCCGCCAGACACCAGGGCCTTACTCCCATGAGACGCCGAGACGAGAGCGTACCCGCGACCCCCTAGGGCTGCCCTCCCAGGAAATGCCCCGGAACCCGTGTGGTGCCATGACGAGCGGCCGAATCGGCCAGTTCCTCGGGACTGACAACGCCCTCGACGGAGACGCGATCCAGGTAGACCATGCCGTCGAAAGCCAGCTCGCGGGCGTTCTCCGGGTCTCCCTCGCGCCCGATCGTTCCGTGAGCGACGCGGTCGACGATCATCGCGATCGCCCCGTCGCCCGTGACGTTCGTGGCGGTACCAAAGGAATCCAGGGCGATATAGGTCGCAATCATGAGCCCGACCTGCGCCTCGTTGAACCCCAGCATCGAGGACAGCAGGCCCGTGGCCGCCATGATGGCGCCGCCGGGCACGCCGGGGGCGGCGACCATCGTGATGCCGAGCATGAAGATAAATCCAACCCACTGCACCGGCGAAACGCTGAGCCCCTGGGTCAGGACGATCGCGAAGGCGAAGGCGAAGATCTTCGACGTCGAGCCGGCCAGGTGGATCGTCGCGCACAGCGGAACGGTGAAGGAAGCGACCGCCTCCGACACGCCGTTCTTCTTCGTCTGGCGCAGCGTCACCGGGATGGTTGCCGCCGAGGAGGAGGTCCCCAGCGCCGTCAGGTAGGCCGGCATCATGGTGAGCAACGCCTTGACCGGGTTGCGACGCGCGACCGCTCCCGCGACGCAGAACTGCGTGAGAAGAATGACGACCTCCAAGACGAGGACGACAACGACCACGCGCAGCAGCGTGCGGATGACGGAGATTGCCTCTCCCGTGTAGGTCAGGTTCAGGAAGATGCCGAAGATGTGCAGGGGCAGGAGCGGAACGATGATCGTTTCAATCAGGCGGGTGATGATCGCGCGAAACTCGATGAATCCCTTGCGCAGGACGCCTCGCGGCACCATCGACAGGCCGATGCCGACCACGAAGGACAGCAGCAGGGCGGTCATGACCTGCATGGGCGGGGGCATCTCGATCGTGAAGTAGGACTCCAGGGCGCTACCCGGCTTGTCCACGCTCGACAGTTGAGTCGACGCGAGCAGGCGCGGGAAAAGCGAGAAGCATACGAGGAACGTGAGGAAGCCGGAGAACAGGGTCGATCCGTAGGCAAACGCGGTCGTAATGCCCAGCCACTTCCCGGCCCCTCGACCCAGGTCGGCGATGGCGGGAGTCACGAGGCCGATGATGATCAGCGGGATCGCAAAGCTCAGGAACTGGCTGAAGATGTCGGAGAAGGTTGCAAAAACGCGTCCGACCCCGACCGGGATCAGGTGGTTGCCGCCAATGCGAATCGATCCGAGGACGCTCGCGAGGATGATCGCCGCGATCACCCACACGAGAATTCCCGACTTACGCAGAAACTCGCGCATGTGTTTCACCTTGAGAAGATTATGGATGATGGGTTAGACATAGCATGCACGAGCGTGACGGATCGTTACACGGATAACCAGGATGCGGAACATTGCCCATGCGCGGGTCAGCAGCCTCGTTCATCGCCCCTTATCGCGGGCTCTTCCGCGCGTTTTCACAAAATGCTGGACGTCAGCGCACCGCCATCGTCGACACGTAGGGAGCTAGATACCAGATAATCGCGGCGAGAATCACGTACACGGAGACGTCAACGAGGCGCCCCCTCGAGGCAAACCACGGACGCCCAGGGGTCCACAGACGCAGGGCACCCATCCCCGCCAGCACCGCAACCAGGACCATCACAGCCCGGTAACGGTGATCCGTCGCCGACAGCGCGATGACGCCGAGGACGCCGAGGACGCTGAGAGCGCAACCGAGCCACGCGCCCAGCCGTGCGCGCACTCCCTTCTCCTCGTTCTTCACGCCCCCTACCCTAGCGCACGATCGAACGCGACCGGCATCCTCCTCTCGCCCGCGCGACCGGCTTGGGCCGGAAGAGACTCCGCTGTGACGAAAAGGGATGCGCGCGGGTTTAAGATGGTCCCAAAGGCCTATGTGGCAACGGTTATTCTCTCGCAACCAAAGGAGCAATTCGAGTGTCCCGTTTCATTGTTGTCGCCCCCGGCTCGTCGGAGGCAGCCGCCCTCGCCACGGAGGAGCTCGCCCGCGTCCTGGGTGCCGCCACCTGCGTTGATGCCCTTGCCGGCACGAGCGCCTCGGACGCGGCCCTGCGTCCCGCCTCCGCTCTTCCCGCGGCGGTCCAGGCCGTGCGCGCGTCCGGCGATGACGCCCTGATCATCCCGGCTCGCGAGGCCTCGAACCGTTCGTTCGACCACGTTGCCTGGAACCTCGCGCTGGCGGCATCCACCCGCGCCGCTGTCGTCCTCGCTTTCGACTCCGAGGGTGCCAGCCCCGAGCTGCTCGCCGAGGAGATCGCCGCCGCCCGTCTGCGCGCGCAGGCCGCTGCCGCAAGCGTCGTCGCGGTCATCCTCACCGGCGCCGTCCCCGAGGTCACGTGCGACCTGCCGCTCTTCTCCCTGCCCCTGACCGAGGAGGCCGCCCAGTGCTTGCGCGAGCGTCCCGCGCCGAGCGCAGTCACCCCCATCGCCTTCCAAGCCGACCTTATTGAGCGTGCGCGCGCTGATCGCAAGCGCATCGTCCTGCCCGAGCCCGACGACGACCGTGTCCTGCAGGCCGCGGCGCAGGTCCTCGCCGCGGGCATCGCCGACATTACCTTCGTGGGTGACGCCGATTACGTCGCTAAGCGCGCCGGTGAACTCGGCCTCGACCTGAGCGCCGCCCAGGTCGTCTCCGTTAACGATCCCGCCTACCTGGAGCGCTACGCCGAAGAGTTCGCTCGTCTGCGCGCGAAGAAGGGCGTCACGCTGGAGCAGGCGCGCGAGAAGGTCACGGATGTCTCCTACTTCGGCACGATGATGGTGCACATGGGCGACGCCGACGGCATGGTCTCCGGCGCAGCCCACACGACGGCTCACACGATCGTTCCCTCCTTCCAGATCATCAAGACCGCCCCCGGCGTCTCCGTGGTGTCCTCGATCTTCCTCATGGCAATGAAGGACCGGGTGTGGGCGTTTGGTGACTGCGCGGTCAACCCCAACCCCACGCCGGAACAGCTGGCCGACATCGCGATCACGTCGGCGCACACCGCCGCCCAGTTTGGCGTCACCCCCCGCGTCGCCATGCTGTCCTATTCCACCGGCACGTCCGGCTCCGGGCCGGACGTGGATGCGGTTGTCGAGGCCACGCGTCTGGCCCGGGAGAAGGCCCCCGATCTGGCCATTGAGGGTCCCATCCAGTTCGACGCTGCCGTCGACGAGGCCGTGGCGTCCAAGAAGTTGCGCGGTTCCGAGGTCGCGGGCAAGGCCACCGTCTTCGTGTTCCCCTCGCTTGAGGCCGGAAACATCGGATACAAGGCCGTGCAGCGCTCCTCCGGCGCCGTCGCCGTCGGCCCGGTCCTGCAGGGCCTGAACAAGCCCGTCAACGACCTGTCGCGCGGCGCTCTCGTCGAGGACATCGTCAACACTGTCGCCCTGACCGCCGTCCAGGCCCAGGGCTGATCGAGGCATGGCGGCGGGGCCCGGTTGCCGCCGATCGGCCGTCGGGCCCCGGCCTCGTCCTTCACTCCCATCTACTCCCTATGAAAGGCTCACACGTGTCTGCTTCCTCCGTTCTCGTCATTAACTCGGGGTCCTCCTCCATCAAGTATCAGCTCGTCGACCCCGAAACGGGCGATGCTATCGCGAAGGGCATCGTGGAGCGCATCGGCGACTCCATGGGCATCGTGAGGCACGTCCACGGCGAGTCGGTGACCGAGGAGGAGATCCCCATTGCGGATCACACCGTCGGAATGCGCGAGGTCCTGCGCCTCTTCGACGCGGAGGGCCCGACCCTGGCCGAAGCGGGCATCGTCGCCGTCGGCCACCGCATCGTTCAGGGCGGCCGTCACTTCGACGGCCCGGCGCTAATCACGGACGAGGTTCGCGACCTCATTGAGGAGCTGTGTCCGCTCGCTCCCCTGCATAATCCCGCCCACCTCAAGGGCATTGACGTGGCGCGCGAGCTCATGCCCGACGTCCCGCACGTCGCCGTTTTCGACACGGCGTTCTTCCAGCAGCTCCCCGACCGCTCCGCGCTGTACGCCCTCGAGACCGAGACGGCCGAGAAGTACTCGGTGCGTCGCTACGGCGCGCACGGCACCTCCCACCAGTTTGTCTCACAGGAAATCTCCACGATGCTCGGGCGCGACGATCTCAAGCAGATCGTCCTGCACCTGGGCAACGGCGCCTCCGTGTCCGCGGTCAAGAACGGCCACCCGATTGACACGTCCATGGGCCTGACCCCCCTCGAGGGGCTGATGATGGGCACGCGCACGGGCGACATTGACCCGGCCGTGGTGTTCCACCTCCAGCGCGTGGCGGGCATGAGCGTCGACGAGGTCGACACGCTTTTCAACAAGAAGTCCGGCATGAAGGGCATGACCGGCGAGTCCGACATGCGCTCCGTGTGGGCAATGATCCACAACGACGAAGATCCCGAGAACCAGCAGCGCGCCCGTACCGCGATGGACGTCTACGTCAACCGCCTGCTGAAGTACGTGGGCTCCTACACGGCGGAGCTCGGTGGCCTCGATGTCATCACCTTCACCGCCGGCATCGGCGAGAACGACAGCGACGTGCGCCGCGAGCTGGCCGAGGCCCTCGCGCCCTTCGGGGTCAAGATCGACGTGGAAGCGAACAAGGTACGCAGCGGCGAGCCGCGCATCGTCTCGACGCCGGATTCGACCGTGACGCTGGTCGTCTTCCCCACCAACGAGGAGCTGGCGATCGCACGTCAGGCGCTGACCTTCGCCTGAGTCGTTCGCCTACAAGGCCGGGGTTCCCACGGGGCCCCGGCCTGACGCGTATCCTGGGAAGGGAGCGCGAGCAAGGAGGCCCTCATGAACGACGACGTTTCGACCCTGGCGGATTGGATCGCTGATTCGCCCTCCACCGTGTTTTTCGGCGGCGCGGGCGTGTCCACGGAGTCGGGAATCCCCGATTTTCGAGGGGCGAACGGCTTCTACTTTCAGGAGCGCGAGATTCCCCTTGAAACGGTGCTGAGCATCGACTTCTTCAGCCGCCACCCCGAGGCGTACTGGCAGTGGTTTGACGAGGTGTACCGCCCGGTGGAGCCCAACGGCGCACACAGGGCCCTGGCGTCTCTGGAGGCCGCGGGTCGCCTGGACGCTGTCATCACGCAGAACATCGACGGCCTGCACCAGCGGGCCGGGTCGCGCGCCGTGTGGGAGCTGCACGGCAACTGGGAGCGGCTCGTGTGCCCGGGATGCGGAGCCGTCCAGCCGCTGGGTGAGTCTCTCCGTTCCAGCACCGACCCCGTCCCTTCGTGCCCGTCGTGCGGTTCCCATCTGCGCCCGGATATCGTCATGTACGGCGAGGCCCTCGACCAGGGCGTCATCGAGGCCGCCGTCACCGCTATTTCTCGGGCGTCCGTTCTCATCGTGGCCGGGACGTCCCTCGTGGTGTATCCAGCGGCGGGCCTCATCGACTATTTCTCCGGGGACCACCTGGTGCTCATGAACGCGACCCCCACCTCGGCCGATGCGCACGCGGACATGATTATCCGCGAGCCGGTCGCCCACACATTCGACCAGGTCATGGCCGACCTATTTTGAATAGCCCCCCAGAAGCTACGCAACGTGTATGAGCCACACACCGTCGTGAGATATTTCTTGGAACTGATAGCAACTCAAAAGCCCTCAGAGATGGCATTAGCGGTCATAGGCCATAGGTCAACAGCAATCGATCAACGACCTCTTCACCATCAAGCACCTCACCAGCTAACTGAAATCTCCTCAACATAGACTTACCAACAGAGATTCGCACTTCGCTTTCAAATAGATTCCTAGGCAAATCGAGATCCACCCATTTCCGCCCCCCCTGCTTCGAGCCGTCAATCGACATCGCTACTCGAACACCACGAGACTTAGCATCATCAATACAACCAATCAAATCATCAAAGTCAAAAGACTGCGCGCCATAGAGAATCTTCTGTGTATCAACATACGGCGGATCACAGTACACCAAATCCCCTGACTGCGGCAATTCAAATGCCTCCCTGTAATCCATACAGTCAAATGTCGCACCAACCACGCGCTCACGCCATGAATACACACGCTTCCGGAAGGACTCTGTAGAAATTGGCATGTGCGCACCAACCGGAGTTGACATATAGCCGTCAGCCTTACGAAAACGAATAACACCGCCATAGCACGCGCGGCTCAAAAAGACGAATGCCCTATCATCATTAGACAAGTTATAATCATCGAGTGCGCGCCGATAAACACAGCGCTTATCAACTCCCTTATCAATCTGCGCTCGATAACGATCATAATCTGAGATCAGCTCCTCTGGAGCATGTACGAGACGGTCCCAAATTCGAATCAATGCAGGTAGAACATCACTTCCCACCGCACAATTTGGAGCAAGCGCCCCCATAACCGCTCCCGAGCCAAGAAAGGGCTCGTAGTATACACCAAAGTCTAACGGGAACGCATCGACGATTTGCCGAGCAATGCGCTGCTTATTGCCGACCCACTTCAAGAGTTGTGGTGGCAATGATTTCAAACACTCTTCCATATCAATATTATATCTCAATTGGCGAAAGCAACACTCAATAGAACTATGTACCGCAATGTGCGAATCGACACGATAATCGTTCGATTATACAACACTATGTCTTAACAAGATTCAACAAGTGCCTCGCCAAAGCAAGGCAATTAGCTTAAACAATCCCCTACCTCCGACAGGATTTGCCACCTTGACATCCCTTCCGCCAGTACCTAGGCTATATGCACATGCACCTTCAATAAGGCTTGTCAAGGAGGAGATTATGAAAAGCATCAGCCGATGGAACAGAGCGGACGCATCTTTCTGGCACCATGTTCGCATCTTATCGGAACACTTGGGATATTCTCGAAGAAGGACAGTGCTCCGCCACTCCCACAGAGACATTCTGGACGCACTGAGAACACTCAACCTGAACTACTCAACTAGCGATGCCCTTGTCTACAATCTTGTCGACTACTTTAATTTTAGAGCCAACCTGATCGAAAATGAAATCGCAAATTACCTTCAGGATGCCGATCAAGCACGACTCCTCTTTGAGGAAGTCGCCGCTCGCTACACATCTGGATACACCTCCCAGATTAAACACGGAAGTGAAACTTCGCGCATCTACAATGTAATAGAAGGTGTTCCAACAATTGCACCATTCAACAAGCAGAAAGGAAATAAACGTGACATCGATTTCCTTACCGCAACATCTAACATCCTAATATCACACTATCTCCAAGGCGACAGTTTCGACGCAGACCCACGAAAGCTCCCCGTCTTCACAGATGGAACAACCATCACTTCATCAATGAGTAGAAGGATGGACGGCGCTTACCCTCGTTGCACAAACCCAATCGCACTTTGGGAATTTAAATGTTACTACTACACGACAACTTTTGGCTCTAAGATTAGCGATGCAGTTTATATTGCCGACCTTGACGGATACGAACGATACTCCACTAAGGCAGCCACAGGTTCCTCGGTTCATCTGTCACTATTCATCGACGCTTATTCAACGTGGATGCAACAGGGCAAGAGCTACCTTTGCCGTATCATCGACCTCTTACAGCGGGGTGCCATTGACGAACTTATTGTCGGACGCGAAGTCACAACCGCTATCCCAGAAATGGTTGAGGAATGGCGTGCCACAGAGACTTTCAACAGTAAAGCTATAGACTTCATACTCTAATTCCTCTGACATGGTTGATAACGTATAATGCTTCGTTCACGCCAAGAATCTGTATTCAACACAGACTATCCGACGCGCTCACATCCCTAGCATTTCTACACTCACAGCACGTTAATTGTGGACATCATCGCACTATATGGCGCACGTTGCAGATGTACTAGCGGTTATTTGCCTTCTATTACCCATCATAAACATCATCTTGAGGCATGACTTGCCTGATTGAAGTTCGCCAATATCAGCTATTATTCGGGGACCACCTCGTGCTCATGAACGCCAGCCCAACCTCGGCCGACGCACATGCTGACCTGATAATCCGTGAGCCGGTCGCCCGCACGTTCGACCAGGTCATGGACGAGCTACGCGCGCGGGGCGCCGTGTCTGCGTAGACGTTACGACACAGGGGCATTCACTCACGCGGATAGGTTGTACGCATACGGATAGGTTATGCGTATGCGGATAGCTTATTTTCCTATCCGCATGTTCGTAACCTATCCGTATCTTCATAACCTATCCACATGTTCGTCACATATCCGCCTCTCTGTTTCCTATCCAGAAGCTCTCCGCACCAACCCGCAGGATCAGCCCTCCTCCAGGCCGGCGGGATCGACGAGGGCCAGGGCGCGCGGGGCGCGCGAAATCCGCACGCTTTGTCCCCACGTGAGGGTGAGGCGGTCGGACTCCATGCCATCGCCGAACAACACGAGGGATTCGGAGGCAACGACGAGGCCGAGATCTTCGCCCTCATCCAGGATGCCCTCGGTGTACTCGACGCCGGTGAAGGGCGAGGGCCACGCCTCGCGCACGAACCACGCGAGGCAGCGCGAGGTCGGCGCGGGCAACTCCCCCATGTGGCGGCCACGTTTGAGGGATGCGCCCCACCCGGTCGCCCCGGTCCCAGTCGAGACAACGACGCCCGAGGAGGACTGCCGCTCGACGGTGGCCCCAAGGGTCAGCTCGTAGCGGGCGCTCTGGTGGCTCGGATGCCCAATGAACACTTCGTTGAGGGCGGTGAGCGTGCGCGAGTCGTCGGCGGTCGCCCGCACCATCGTCAGCTGGTCCACCCGCAGGTCGGCGCCCGCGTCGATACGCCCGAGGGCCGCGACCCCCTGGTCGGGAGTGCATCGGACGAGCACGCCGGCGTTCGATTGGGGCACCGAGTTGATGCCGACCACGGCCTGGTTGCCCGCGTACTTGGCGACGTTGGCGACCAGACCGTCGGGGCCCACGACGACGATGACGTCCTCGGGAGCGAAGAGGAAGCGTGACAGGGAGTCGCGCTCCACGTCGGCGCTCGCCCACCCCTGCGGTATTCCTGCCCGCACGCGAGCCAGGGCGGCCACGTGCGCCTCATGTGCGCGCTCGACGGAGGCGAGGGTGCGTCCGCGCGAGCGCAGGACGAATTCGACCTGGCCGCGCGTGGAATAGCGGTCCATGAGCTCGTCGAACTCGGTGGGGCGTCGGACGATGACGGCACGGCGGCGCATGTCTACTGACCCGCCTTCGCGGAGCCGGTGAAGGCCGCGACGAGGTCGCTGAGCACGTCGGCGGTGATGGTGATGTTCCCGAAGGACGGCATGTTCTTCGCCATTTCCTTGAGGGCGAGGGCGCGGGCCACTTCGGGCCCGGCTGCCGCGAGCGCCTGGATGTATGCGGCGTCGTTCGCGATCCTGGCACGGCCAGCAGTGTTCCAGTCGATCTCGTAGGCCTTAGCTTTTTCGGTGATACGGCGCGCTTCCGCTTCGACCTCAATCGCGTCCGCGGCGGCCTTCTCTTCGGCCTCGCGCCGGGCGTTATGCCCTTCCTGATCGACCAGGTCGGCGCGCTTGCGAGCCAGGTCGAGCTTGGACTGCATCTCGTTTTCGGAGATCTGGGACTCGCGTTCGACCGCGAGCGCCCGGCGCTCGTAGAGGGCGCGGTCGGCCTCGGCCTGGAGCTGTTCGAGGAGAGGGGCACGCAGGGAGGATTCAACCCCCTCGTCCGGGCGCAGGCTCAGCAAGCGCGCATCGACGACGGCGACGCCGGTGGCCCGCAGCTGATCATCCGCAGCGAAGGCCTGGGCGAGCACGCGAGCGACCCGCTCCAGTGAGCCGCCAATTGCATCGGCGAGCGTCATCTCTCCGATTGCCGAGGCCAGGGCTGAGAACGCGATTCGGGTGACGGTCTCGTCGATCTGCCACAGCCCCTGAGCATCCGCTCCCGCTTCGCGCGGGTACAGGCCGAAGTCGTAGTGCACGGCGGCGGCTTCGGCGTCTTCGACGTGGTAGGTGATCGAAACCTGCGCGTTGATGTTCTGCTGGTCGGCGGTGGTCGTCTGGACGAGGAAGCTGTGGGCGCGGTTGGCGGTGGGGACCTCCGCGAGCGCGCAGCGCCCGGCTCGCAGCCAGAAGGACTGGCCGACCCCGGATCGGACGGTGCGTCCGGCGCGGATCTGGACGACGTGGTCGCCGGCTCCGCCCTGGTAGTGGATGAGGAAGGGGTGGTGGTGAAGGGTTCCCATGTCTGCTCCTTGGTAGGGTGGTCTCCCACTTGTTTATGTCACTCTGACGATAACTCATGACCGGATTTAATGTCAACTCGACACAAATGCGTTAGGCTTGCTCCATGACCCTGCCCTTGACCTTCCCGATCGCGGTCGACATCGTCGCTCTGACCGTCATTGACCACACGCTCCACGCTCTCGTCGTGCGGCGCGGAATTGAGCCGTTCAAGGATCGCTTGGCGCTCCCCGGCGGCTTTCTGCGCGACGGCGAGCAGACCGAGGAGGCGGCAGCACGCGAGCTTGAGGAAGAAACAGGCATCACTCCCCCCGGGCATCTCGAGCAGCTGCGTTCCTACGGACCGGAAGGCCGCGACCCGCGCGGGCCCGTCCTCTCCGTCGCCTACCTCCTCCTCGCCCCCTCGTTCTCACCAACCCGCTCGGGCGGTGACGCCGCGGGAGCCCTCTGGCATCCCGTCGACGCCCTCCTTGCTCCCACCTCACCCCTCGCCTTCGATCACGCGAGCATCCTCGCCGACGGGGTTGAGCGCGCACGCTCGAAGATCGAGTACTCACCGCTGGCCACATCCTTCTGCGGCCCCGAGTTCACCATCACGCAGCTGCGCGAGACCTACGAGGCGATCTGGGGCAGCGCCCTCGATCCGCGCAACTTCCATCGCAAGGCCACCAAGACCGCTTCCTTCATCGAAGCAACCGGGGGCACCGTCCGCGAGGGAGCCGGTCGGCCCGCCGCCCTCTACCGCCTCGTCCCCGGCGTCGACGACACCGCCTTCGTCCTCGACCCTCCCCTGCGCAGGCCCACCCGCGCAGGGGTGACACCCCCGACGCAGAGCGCGACCGCGCGCAGTGCGCAAGAATAGCCCAATACCAAAGGAGAACCATGAACTTCCATTCCCTCTATGACCAGGGCTTTGCTCGCGTCGCCGCCGTCACCCTGCCGGTCCACCCGGCCCGCCCCGCCGACAACGCGCGCGAGATCATTGACGCCGCACGCCAGCTTGACGCGCGCGGGGTCGCCGTGGCCGTCTTCCCCGAGCTGTGCGTCTCCGGCTATTCAATCGACGACCTGCTCCTGCAGGACGTCCTCCTCGACAACGTCGAGAAGGCCCTGGCGTCGATCGTCGAGGCAAGCACAGACCTGCTCCCCCTCCTCGTCGTCGGCGCCCCCCTGCGCAAGGACAACGCCCTGTACAACTGCGCGGTCGCCATCCACCGCGGGCGCGTCCTCGCGATCATCCCCAAGTCACACCTGCCCAACTATCGGGAGTTCTACGAGAAGCGCTACTTCGTGACCGCGCCTGCGCGCACGCGAGAGCGCATCGAGGTCCCCTGGGGCGGCATCGAGGAGTTCAGCGGCACCCCCGTGTGGGTCCCCTTCGGCCAGGTCCTCCTGTCCGCAGCCGACGTGCCCGGCCTGAGCGTCGGCATCGAGATCTGCGAGGACATGTGGGTGCCCGTCACCCCGGCGACCGAGCTGGCGCTCGCGGGCGCGACCGTCCTGGCGAACCTGTCGGCCTCCCCGATCACCGTGGGACGGGGAGCTGACCGAGAACTCATGGTGCGCTCGGTGTCCGCACGATGTTCGGCCGCCTACGTGTACACGGCGGCCGGCATGGGCGAGTCCAGCACGGACCTGGCGTGGGACGGGGAGACCATGATCTACGAGGCCGGGGACCGCCTGGCGATTGGCGAACGCTTCCAGGAGGGTGCGCACATGACGATCACCGACGTGGACCTCGAGCGCCTGCGCACCGAGCGCAAGCGGCAGAACTCCTTCACGGACAACGCCCAGCGCTACTTTGCGGGCGACGAGCGCATGGCCCCCCAGGAGGTCGAATTCACGCTCAACCCGCCGCGCACGGACCTGGGCCTGATTCGCCCGGTCAACCGCTTCCCCTTCGTCCCCAATGATCCGACCCGCCTGGAGCAGGACTGCTACGAGGCCTACAACATTCAGGTCGCGGGCCTGGTCCAGCGCCTGCGCGCGATCGGAAACCCGAAGATCGTCATCGGAGTGTCCGGCGGCCTGGACTCGACCCACGCGCTGGTTGTGGCCTCCCGCGCAATGGACCTGCTGGGCCGTCCGCGCACGGACATCCTGTGCTACACGCTGCCCGGATTCGCCACCTCCGAGCGCACCAAGAGGAACGCGACCCTGCTGTGCCGCTACCTGGGCACGTCCTTCCAGGAGATCGACATCCGCCCGGCGGCCACGCAGATGCTGGCCGACATCGGACACCCCTACGGGGAGGGCGAGGCCACCTACGACGTGACCTTCGAAAACGTCCAGGCCGGCTTGCGCACCGACTACCTGTTCCGCCTGGCCAACCACCTGGGCGGCATCGTTGTCGGCACGGGCGACCTGTCCGAGTTGGCGCTGGGCTGGTGCACGTACGGCGTGGGCGACCAGATGAGCCACTACGCGGTCAATACGGGCGTGCCGAAGACCCTCATGCAGCACCTGATCCGCTGGGTCGTGGCCTCCAAGCAGTTCGACGACCACGTCGGCGAGGTGCTCCTGTCGATCCTCAACACGGAGATCTCTCCCGAGCTGGTTCCAGCCAAGCCCGGCGAGAAGATGCAGTCCACACAGGACAAGATCGGCCCCTACAACCTGCAGGACTTCACGCTGTACCACGTGCTGCGCCGCGGGGCACGTCCCTCGAAGATCGCGTTCTTGGCGGAGAAGGCCTGGTCGGACGCTTCCGTGGGCGACTGGCCGGTCGGCTTCCCCGAGGAGGACAAGGTCGCGTACTCGCTCGAAGAAATCGTCAAGTGGGAGCGCCTGTTCCTGTGGCGTTTCTTCAGCCAGCAGTTCAAGCGCAGCGCCCTGCCCAACGGCCCGAAGGTCATGGCCGGGGGCTCCCTGTCCCCGCGCGGGGATTGGCGCATGCCCTCCGACGTATCGGGCGCGGATTGGGTCGCCGAACTCGACGAGGCCGTTGTCGGCCTGGTCGAGGACCGGGGTAACACTGTTCACATGTGCTGACGCGGTAGGAATCTGTCGCTAAGGTTAGTTTCGATAGTTAGGTAAGCCTACCTTTCTATCCACTAGCATCACCGCAGTTTTCCCAGCATTTACGGAGAAGAATGTCTCGCACGAATACCTCCCTGGCCGCTATTGCCGCCATCGCCGCGCTCGGCCTCGCCGCCTGCTCCTCGGGCACGACAACCCCCGCCACGCAGTCCTCCGCGCCCGCCTCCGCCGACGCCTCCCAGGCCTCGTCGGTGTCCATCGAGTCGAACGACGGCACCGTCGAGATCAAGCTGCCCGTCACCCGGGCGGCGTCGCTGGATAACCGCACCTTTGAGGTCCTCCAGCAGTGGAACGTGCCGCTCGTCGCCGCACCCAAGAAGCTGATCCCCACGACCGTCACCGCGTTCAACGGTGACGATGTCGCCGACGTGGGTATGCACCGCGACCCGAACCTGGAGGCGCTCGTTGCGGCCGAGCCCGACCTGATCATCTCGGGTCAGCGCTTCACCAAGTTCGACGCGCAGATCAAGGAGCTCGCACCAAACGTGCCGATGATCAACCTTGAGCCGCGCGACGGAATGCCCTTCAACGAGGAGCTCATCAGGCAGGTCACCGATCTGGGCACGATCTTCAACAAGCAGGCCGAGGCCCAGAAGCTGGTCGACGATTTCAACGCCTCCATCGAGCGTGCGAAGAAGGCCTACGACGGCTCCTCGACGGTCATGGCGGTTGACGTCTCGGGCGGCAACATCGGATACGTCGCACCCTCGAAGGGCCGCACGTGGGGGCCCGTCTTCGACATCCTCGGCCTCAAGCCCGCGCTAGAGGTAGAGGGATCCACCGATTCTCACACGGGTGACGACATTTCCGTCGAGGCAATCGCCGAGGCCAACCCCGCGTGGATCTTTGTTCTGGACCGAGATGCCGCGATCACCAAGGACGGATCGAACACCCCCGCCGAGACCGTCATCTCGGGCAACACCGTCCTTAGCGGCGTCACCGCCCTCCAGAAGAACCAGGTCGTCTACGCGCCGAACGATACGTACACGAACGAGTCGATCATCACCTACACGAAGATCTTCAACTCGATCGCCGATTCCTTCGAAGCCGCAAAGAAGTGACCCTCTGACCCCTCGGTGCGGGTGGCGCCTCCCCGGGCGCCACCCGCACGCCACCCCTCATGACTCACTCCCCCACCACCGCCCTCCCGAAGGACCCAACCATCGAGCGTGAAGGCGCCTCGACCACGTCGAAGCGCCGCCCCCTGGCGCTGGCCCTGGCCACGCTCGCCGTGGCTGCGCTCCTCGTCCTGTCACTGTCCACCGGCGAGTACTCGATCCTCTCCCAGGACGACGGCTGGAAGATCTTCCTCGCCGTGCGCGTCCCCCGCACGATCGCGCTCGTCCTTTCGGGCGCCGCGATGTCAATGAGCGGTATCGTCATGCAGCTGGTCACCCAGAACCGCTTCGCCGAGCCCTCCACGACGGGCACGACCGAGTGGGCGGGACTCGGCCTCCTCGCAATCATGATCGCGTGGCCCGGAGCCCCGATCCTGGTGCGCATGGCCTGCGCCATCTCCTTCGCCTTCGTCGGCACCATGGTCTTCTTCGCCCTCCTGCGACGCGTCTCGCTTCGGTCCTCCCTGCTGGTCCCGATCATGGGCATGATGCTGGGCGCCGTGGTGTCCGCAGTCTCGACGTTCGTCGCGCTGGAAACCAACACGCTGCAGAGCGTGTCCGTGTGGTTTCAGGGGTCCTTCACTTCCGTCTACGAGGGTCAGTACGAGGTCCTGTGGATCGTCGCCATCGTCGTGGCGATCGTGTTCATCATGGCCGACCGCCTGACGGCCGTCTCCCTCGGCGAGGACATTGCCATCTCCCTCGGGGTCAACTACCACCGCATGATCCTCATCGCGACGGGGCTCGTGGCCGTGGCGACCGGCGTCGTCACCGTCGTCGTCGGTTCGCTGCCCTTCCTGGGACTGATCGTCCCCAACCTCGTGTCCATGTCCATGGGCGACAACCTGCGGACGAACCTGCCGTGGGTGTGCCTGGCGGGTATCTCCCTCGTGACGGTCACGGACCTCCTCGCACGCACGCTCATTTCCCCCTTCGAGATGCCAGTCTCGGTCATCTTGGGCGTCCTCGGCGCGTTCGTCTTCATCGCGCTCGTGCTGCGCCAGGCCAAGAAGGGAGCCGTCCTATGAGAGTCCTGACCTCCCCCGCGCGACGTGAGGCCGCCTCCCCGGCCCCCGCCCCGGCCTCGTCCGCGCGCACACCGCACCCGATCCGACGCACCAGCGCCTTCACGTCCGCGGCCGCCCGGCGCCGCTGGTGGCTCGTCTTCGGGGTCGTCTGCGCCATCGCGGTCCTGGCCTGCGTCGGCCTGCTCGTGTGGAAGAACCCCGCCCAGTTCGCCACCCCCGTCTTCTGGCGCCTGGCGCGCAGGCGCGCCTTCGCGGTCCTGGCAATCGGTCTCGTCGCCACGTGCCAGGGGATGGCCACGGTCGCCTTCCAGACGGTGGCCAACAACCGGATCATCACTCCCTCGATCCTGGGTTTCGAGTCCCTGTACCGGGCGATCCACACCTCCACGATCTTCTTCCTGGGCGTCGCCGGCCTCAACGCCTCCGCGACGGTCGGCAACTTCGTCGGCCAGCTCGCGCTCATGATCGTCCTCACGCTCGTGCTCTACTCGTGGCTGCTCACCTCTCAACGGGCATCCATGCACGCGATGCTCCTGATCGGCGTCATGCTGGGAGCTGGCCTCGGGTCGGTCTCCACCTTCATGCAGAGGCTGCTCACACCCTCCGAGTTTGACGTGCTCACCGCGCGCCTCTTCGGGTCGATCGCGAACGCCCAGAAGGAATATTTCCCCATCGCGATTCCCCTCGTCGCGGCCGCGGCCATCGCCCTCGTGTTGCTTACGCGCCAGCTGTCGGTGCTGTCGCTCGGCCGCGAAACGGCCACCAACCTGGGCATGAACCACCGACGCACGTCCGTGCTCGTCCTCGTGCTGGTCTCGATCCTCATGGCGACCTCGACGGCGCTCGTCGGACCGATGACCTTCCTGGGCTTCCTCGTGGCGACACTCGCCTACCAGTTCTCCTCCACCCACGACCACCGCTACCTCTTCGCAATGTCCACGGCGCTGGGTATCGCGATCCTGTCGAGTGCGTACTTCTTCATGAATCACGTCTTTAACACGCAGGGTGTTGTCTCGATCATCATCGAGTTCGTCGGCGGTCTCGCTTTCATCATCACCATCCTGCGGAAGGGACGCCTGTGATCTCCATCGATTCCGTCGTTAAGCAATACTCGCCGTCGGTCCGCATCGGGTCGATCTCCCTGACCATTCCCACCGGAGGAATCACGGCGCTGGTGGGCCCCAACGGTGCGGGCAAGTCGACTCTTCTGACGATGATCGGTCGCCTCCTGGACATCGACGAGGGAGTGATCGAGGTCGGTGGCCTGAACGTCGCGACGACAAAGTCGGCGGAGCTGGCGCGCACGCTGTCCATCCTGCGCCAGGAGAACCACTACATTTCCCGCCTAACGGTCCGTCAGCTGGTCAGCTTCGGCCGTTTTCCTCACACCCGCGGGCGCCTGACCCCCCAGGACGAGGAGATCATCGACCGCTACATCGGCTTCCTTAACCTGGGGGACCTCCAGGGGCGCTACCTGGATCAGCTCTCCGGCGGACAGCGTCAGCGGGCGTACGTCGCCATGGTCCTCACCCAGGAGACCGAGTACGTCCTGTTGGATGAGCCCCTCAACAACCTCGACATCGCGCGCAGCGTCGAGATGATGACCATGTTGGAGCGCGCGGCCCGCGAGTTCGCCCGCACGATCGTCATCGTCTTACACGACATCAACTTCGCGGCGCGTTACGCCTCCCAGATATGCGCGCTCAAGGATGGCGCGGTTGCCTACGTGGGTCCCCCGAGCCAGATCATGACGGACGAGGTTCTGACCGACATCTTCGACACTCCCGTGACGGTCGTTCCCGGCCCGAAGGGCCCCATGGCCTGCTACTTCTAAGGAGGAAACCAGGCTCGCCCAGCACCCGCCTCGCCCCCCGCTGGCTCGTCGGTAGAATGGATGGGCGGCCCGCCCCCTGGGCGCGACACGGCCGCGCAACGATTCTTTCCCCGGGGGTTGTCGTGTTCGCCGGACTCATCGTCCTCTTCGTTCTCCTCTCCGCCCTCCTCACCGTCGGCGGCATCTATCTCTTCGCCTCGGGCCTGACCGCGCGCGCAGGCGCGTGTCGGCCGCCTCTGGGCTTGAGGCTTGACGGGATTACGCCAGGATCATGCGAGTGGGAACGCGCCCACCGAGCATCGTGGCCAATCCTCTTCGGTGGGGGCGTCCTGGGAACCGCACACGGAATCGCCCTGGCGGCAACGACGCTGATGGATGCGCGCACCTCCGTCGTGGTGGTCTTCGTCGCCTCGGGCGTCATCGTCGAGGTCGGCCTGTGGCTGGTGGCCCGGGCGGCGGCCAGGTCGGCGCTGCGCGAGCACGGCCCGCATCGTTGACCGGGTCGGGATAGGCGAATAGACTGACGACAGGCGACGTCGCCTGTCGTCACGTCGAGGGAGCCGAAGATGAAGAGGATCGCCACCTGCGCCTTACTCGCCTTACTCGCCTGCGCCTCCTCCTGCTCCTCCCACGCGGGCCTTCACGACGTCGCCGTTGCCTCCCTCACCAGCGCCGACTCGGTCATCGCCGTGCGTTTGAGCAACGCCTCAGTGCTCTCGGGGGGCGTCCCGCGACCGAGCCGCGGGTACACCGCTTTTCTTGCCGAGGACGGGACGGGAAGCATCGCGTCCACCGGCGGCATACGCGGCTCGATCGTCCAGTGGACGCCCGCCGGCGCCTTCTTCGCATCGGCAGCCGACGAGTATGTCTCCACCGATTCCGGGACGACTCGCACGCCGCGCGACGCCAGGCAACAGTACGAGATCGGACGCTACCCGCTCTCCAACGGGGGCACCGCGGCCTTCTACGTGGATTCGACGAACCAACCTCTCTACACGGTCGCCCCCGATGGGTCCTCAACCCGCACCAACAACATCGGGCTCTTTCAGAACAACGGCCAGTGCGGCGACCGGATCATGTCTCTCACCGAGACGCAGCACTCGACCGACCTGGAGTCGTCGGCCGCCGAGGCGTACGCCTCGGCGCATCCGTTCGATCCGATGCCCGATAGTTTCGACCTGCTGGTTGAGCTCTCCGGTCACGCCGGGGATCTGCCCACCGTCGTGGGCGTCTCCCAGAGGGATGAGACGCTCGAGTCGGGGCAGCAGATGTTCGCTTGCGATGGCTCCTCCGTCGTCATTCCCACGCTGGCGCGCACCCACCCCGATGCGTCGCGTGAGAACGGGTTGGATCCCGCTGACGGCCGCCTCGTTCTCCAGTCGTGGGACCTGTCGACGGGAACCAGGACGATCACGCCCGTCACCACGAGCGAGGGCGATCCCATCGACCTCTCGAGGTCTCGCGAGGTTCACCTCTCCCAGGGGATCCTCGTGGGTAGAGAGTACCGTTTCGTGAGCGCGCGAGGTGACGTCTACACCGTCAACATCGACACCGCGGTCGGCCGGTACGTCGGTTCGATCGGGACTCAACAGGGCGAGGAACGCACCGTCTTCCAGGTCACCGAGCGCGGCGTCTATGCCTTGACGACCTCCCCGCAGGATCTGCGCGTCACCCTGACGAGGCACCCGTGGGACGGCGGGCAGGAGCAGACCGTCCTGTCCACCGCGGACCTCGCGCCGTACCTCGCGGGCAACTTGCTGACGGATTCTCTCTCCATCGACTCTTTCGCCCTTCGCCCCGGATGGGGATAGACCCGGGGCCGCCAAAGCCGCGTCCCGGCCTCGGTTTCCGCGGGGCCGGGACGGCTGATGCGAGCGAGTTCAGGCCTTGGGACGCTCGCGCCGATCGAGCATATACAGGGCCAACTTGGACGGTTCGAGGGCGCGCACCGCGTGCGGCAGCCTCGTCCCAAAGTGAATGACATCGCCCGGCTTCAGGACGACGCTCCGCCCGTCCGCCTCGATTTCGAGAGAGCCTTCGAGCGCGTGCAAGATGGCGGGCATCGCGGCCGTGTGCTCGCTGAGAAGCTCGCCCGTGTCGAAGCTGAATAGGACCAGCCGGACGCCCTCGGCGTGCATGACCGTGCGCGAGACCGTGGCCCCCTCGTTGACCTGAATCATCGAGGCGATGTCTTGCAGGTCCGTCATGATGGGCGTGGGAACCTCGGTGTTCGATTCGGGCGACAGGCTCATTGATCCTCCTTGGGTTTGCGCGCGACGATAGCAACGCCGCACAGGTTGTGGTTGTACTTGTTGAAGGTGCGCGCCATCGTCATGACGCGTCCGCGCAGCTCCTTGTCCCGCGCGACGTTGCGGAGGATGCGCAGGGCGCCCCGCAGTCCCTCGTCGGCGATCACACGGCCGGGCCGAAGCAGGGCCATGGGAGCCGTGCGCGTCTCCTCCACGACCAGGCCTGCCTCCTCCAGGCAGGCACGCCACTGGGCCACCGTCAGGGGCCTGGCGTTGACGTTGATTGCCCGAGCGAGGGCACGGCGAATCTCGGTCGCCACCTTCTCGTCGATGGTGGTGGGTGTCATCGCCAGCTCGTGGATCACGTAGCGTCCGCCGGGGCGCAGGATGCGGGCCGCCTCGCCGACGATGGCGCGCTTGGCTTTCTCTCCCTGCATGGTGAGCATCGCCTCGCCGACCACGACGTCCGCGCTCTGGTCGGCCAGACCTGTCTCGGCGGCATCCGCGTTGACGCAGCGGCCAACCCCCGATGCGATGGCATTGACGCGCGCGCAGGCATCCGGGTCCCGCTCTACTCCGACGTAGGAGGCGGGACCAACCCCGATGATCGCGCCGGCTGTCACACCCAATCCGGGGGCGAATTCGACGACGTGGGCGCCGGGTATGCCGGCGTGCTTGAGTGCCCAGGTGCTGAGTGCGAGTCCCCCGGGACGCAGGACCTTCTTTCCGGCGCGGGCGAGCACCCAGTGGCCGGGAGCCCGCTCGACGGGCCGGTCGGCGAAAGGCAGGGTGTTCGCCGACGTTTCTGCATAAGTTGCCATATACGCAAGTATAGCGTTAGCTATTTCGCTGCGCAGGCCTCCGCAGAAGAAGCGCCGACGAACACCCCGCCGCCATCACAGTCCGATGATCTGACCAAACTCCCGCTTGATGCGCTCCAGGCGCTCGCGTGCTTCCTCCCACGGAACCGGCCCGCCCTCGGGTACCGGGAGGATAACCTCCAGGTAGCACTTGAGTTTCGGCTCCGTGCCCGAGGGACGGGCGATGACGCGGTCACCGTCGCGGGTGAGCACCAGGACGCCGTCCGTGGGGGGCAGTCCCTGGTATCCCTCCGACAGGTCCGAAACCTCAACGACCGGAGAACCCGCCAGCTCGGTCGGCGGCTGGGCGCGCAGGCGCGCCATTCCCTGGGCGATCTGTTCGATCTGTTCGACCCGGAAGGTCAAAGGACCGGTCACGTGCAGGCCGTGGAGGCGCGCCAGCCGATCCAGCTCGTCCCACGCGCTGCGCCCCTGCGCCTTCAAGGAAGCGAACAACGACGCGGCCACGACGGAAGAGGCGATGCCGTCCTTGTCGCGGGCGACCGACGGATTCGGACAAAAGCCGATGGCCTCCTCGTATCCGAAGGCCAGCTGCGGCGCGCGAGCGATCCACTTGAAACCGGTGAGGGTCGTGTGGTGGACCAGCCCGTGAGCGCGTGCGATCCGACCCAGCAGACGCGAGGACACGATTGAGTTCGCGAGCGACCCGCGCACCCCGCGCGAGGCCAGGAACTCTCCCAGCAGGCAGCCAATCTGGTCTCCGCTGAGCGGGGTCCACCCCGTCGGCGAGGCGGGGTCCGGCACGGCGAGAGCGCAGCGATCCGCGTCGGGGTCGACCGCGATGATGAGGTCAGCTCCCTCGCTTCGCGCCTGCTCGATCGCCATGTCGAGGGCGCCGGCCTCCTCCGGGTTGGGGAAGGGCACGGTCGGGAAGTCCGGGTCCGGTTCGGCCTGGGCTGCCACAAGCGAGACGTTCGTGAACCCGGCCTCGGCCAGGACGCGCGACGTCAGCGACGCGCCCACGCCGTGCATGGCGGTCAGGACGATGCGCAGGTCCTGCCGTGCTGCGATCTCACCGGAGGCCAGCGCGACTGCGGAGGCCACGTACTCGTCGCGGGGGTCAACGGCCTCGACGAGGTCGTCGTTCATCGGAACCTGGTCGGCCGGCTGGGTGGCCTTGATGGCGTCGGCGATCTCGGCGTCGAAGGGCGGCACGATCTGGACGCCCTGGCCGTCGCCGGTGACGACGCTGCCTCCCAGGTAGACCTTGTACCCGTTGTCGGGTGCGGGGTTATGCGAGGCCGTCACCATGACTCCCGCGTCGGCGCCGAAGTGGCGCACCGCAAAGGAGGTGAGCGGAGTCGGGTTGGCCTGGGGCAGGGCGAGGACCCGCACGCCGGCTGCCGAGGCGACGCGGCACGCGGCCGTGGCGAACTCGGAGGAACCGTGGCGGGCGTCGCACCCGACGACCAGCGTGGGCGTGCCCGTCGCGTGGCGCTTGACGACCTCACACAGGCCTGCGGTCGCGCGGATGACGACGGCCAGGTTCATGCGGGATTCGCCGGGGCCGACGACGCCGCGCAGCCCGGCGGTACCGAATTCGAGAGGGCCGTTCATGGCGGCGCGCACGCGCGCCAGAGCCTCCTCGTCGCCGGCACGCGCGGCCTCAACATCCCCCTTCAGGGACGAGGCCGTCGCGGGATCCGGGTCGTGGTCTGCCCAACGGCGGGCGCGATCGAAAACGTCCATGGTGTTCTCATTCCTCCAGTCCTGCCAGAATGGCGTTGGTTGCCGAGACCCCCAGACGGGAAGCGCCGGCCTCGATCATGGCGAGCGCCGTTTCGGCGTCGCGGATTCCTCCAGATGCTTTCACGCCCAGGGAATCGCCGACGGTGGCACGCATGAGGGCAACCGCGTGCGTCGACGCGCCTCCGGCGGGGTGGAAACCCGTCGACGTCTTGACGAAGTCGGCGCCAGCCGCCATCGACGCCCGGCAGGCAGCGACGATCTCATCGTCGGTGAGGGCCGCAGACTCGATAATGACCTTGAGGACGCGGGGGGAGGGAACGACCCGGCGAACGGCGGCAATCTCCCCCTCCAGGTCGGCAAGCCGTCCATCCTTGACCAGCTCAATGTTGATGACCATGTCGATCTCGTCGGCACCGTCCGCGACGGCGAGGGCAGCCTCGAAGGCCTTCACCTCGGGCTTGACGGCTCCCGAGGGGAAGCCGACCACGCAGGCAACCTTGAGCCCCTCGGGCACGTCCAGGGGCAGCATCGAGGGAGAGACACACACCGAGAAGGTTCCGGCCCCGGCCCCCTCCTCGACGATGCGCGCCACGTCCGCGCGTGTCGCTTCCGGCTTGAGGATCGTGTGGTCGATCATCGCGGCCACGTCACGTTTCTTCATGAGACGACGTTCTCCTAATCTCACAGGGCTGCCAGCGGCAGGGCGAGTTCCATCATCGTCGTGAAGGCGGTCTGCCGAGACTGGGCGTCCGTGGCCTCTCCGGTGACGAGGGAATCGGAGACGGTGAACATGCCGAGGGCCTCGACGCCGGCGTGCGCGGCCGTCGCATACAGTCCAGCCGTTTCCATTTCGACCGCGAGGATCCCCATGCGCGTCCATGCCTCGTTGAAGGTCTGGTTCGCGTTGTAGAAGACGTCGGAGGACATGATGTTGCCGACGTGGAAGGGGACTCCCTCCTCGCGGGCGCGGCGCACCACGTCGTCAATGAGGCGGAAGGAGCCGATCGGAGCATAGGTTCCGGGGAGCTGGTACTGGTCCATGAACGCCGAATTCGTGCAGGCTCCCTGGGCGACCACAACGTCGTAGAGGTGCATGTCGGGCTGCAGAGCGCCACACGTTCCAACGCGCACCAGGCGCCGGCAACCAAACTCGTGGATGAGTTCATAGGCGTACAGGGAGATGGAGGGGATACCCATGCCAGACCCCATGACGGACACGGGGGTGCCCTGGTAGGTACCGGTGAAGCCGAGCATGTTGCGTACGGCGTTGAACTGCTGGACGTCCTCCAGGTAGGTATCGGCGATGAACTTCGCGCGCAGGGGGTCTCCCGGGAGCAGGATGGTTTCGGCGATGGGAGCGGTGGGATCAATGTGCGGTGTGGAACGCATGTGTCGTGTCCTTCGTTGTGTCGAGGAGAACTGGGCTCCTCTCGGCGTCTTTACCTGTGTGACAAGGCTATGCCCTGAGTTACAAATGCGTCAATAGCAATTTAACAAATGTTCCATCCTCCTGTCGTTGCGTCATCCACCCCCTCCGAGGGTTCCTCGCTCGTCTCGTCCAGCAGCGCGAGGGCCAGATCCTGGTCGACCACCAGGTGGGTGGCCAACCCCATGCGAAGCCCCGCCTCCAGAGCCCGGGCCTTCACGAGCCCTCCCGCGACGAGCAGCCGGACGGGACGCGCGCGCAGGTCGTCCAGGGAGATGCTGACCGTGCGGCGCTCGATCTGGGGACGCGCGATGGTGCCGGACTTTGTAAAGAAGTGGGAAAAGACGTCGCCGACGGCGTCGCGCAGCAGCGCCTCTACCTCCGCCTCCTCGAGCTGCCCGAGGTTCAGGGAGATGACCTCCCGGCCCATCGCGCCGACCGTGAAGACGGCGACGTCGACGCCCCGCCCCTCCTCCAGGATCTTGGCGATCGCCCGGTCCTGGCGCACGATCGACAGGGTCGCCGTGTCCTGAAAGATGACGGGGAGCGGCAGGTATCGGGGCTCGGCGGAGAATGCCTCGCAGAAGGCTCGCATGACCTCGAAGTCGTGGGTCCCGCGCTCGGAGAAGGAGGTCCCTCCCTTGAGCTGGACGACCCGCACTCCCGATCGCGGGGACCTGGACAGGTGGGAGGCGAGCGAGTTCATCGTGCGACCCCAGGAGATGCCGACGCTCATGCCGTCGTGGACCAGCTGGCTCAACAGGGCAGCTCCGACGCGCCCGACCTGGTCGATGGCCTCCTCCTCCCTCATCGCTCGCCCGTGTGCGACTCGCGCGCAGGCCAGCCCATATCGCTTCTCCAGGCGCGCCGCGAGCTCGGAGGCCTCGTCGCGCGGATCGTGGATGTCGATGGTCACGAAGCCTCGCGCGTGGCCGTGCGCGAGGAGCTTGGCCACCGTGGGCCGCGAGCACCCCATGCGGGAGGCAACCTCGGCCTGGCTCAAGTCTTGCTGGTAGTAAAGCTTGAGGGCCTCGATCGACTGCTCGTCGCGCTTCTCCACGATTCCTCCTTCCCCGTGCCGTACGGTTGCGTCAGGAGACCGTGTCCAAGATGACGCCCCGATCCTCGACGACGCCCCCATCAGCGATCGTGATCGCACCCGCGAGGCTTTCCACGGCTCGCTCGATGCGCCACTCGTCGTCCGTGTAGAGGGTGAGCAGCGGCTGCCCCGCTCGCACGCTCTCGCCGGGCTTGGCATGAATCTCGATGCCGGCACCCGCCTGGACAGCGTCCTCCTTGACCGCGCGCCCCGCGCCCAGGCGCCAGGACGCGACCCCGACGCCGAGGGCGTCCATGCCGACGACCGTTCCGTCGGCCTCGGCCCGAACCTGGTGCGCGTGGGCGGCACGAGGCATCGGCGCGTCCGGGTCGCCGCCCTGCTCGCGGATCATCTGGCGCCAACGGTCCATGGCGCGCCCATCACGCAGGGCCTCCTCCACGTCGGCGTCGTGGACGCCCGCCAGGTCCAGCATGTTCCGGGCGAGTTCGCAGGTCAGCTCAACGACGTCGGAGGGGCCTGCGCCCGCGAGGACCTCGACCGATTCCTCAACCTCAAGAGCATTGCCGATCTTGCGTCCGAGGGGCACCGACATGTCGGTCAGCAGCGCGCGCGTGGCAACGCCCGCGTCGCGCCCCAAATCCACCATGGTGCGCGCGAGCTCACGCGCGGTGTCCAGGTCCTTCATGAAGGCACCCGACCCAACCTTGACGTCCAGGACGAGCGCGCCCGTCCCCTCAGCGATCTTCTTGCTCATGATGGAGCTGGCGATCAGCGGGATGGACTCCACGGTCGAGGTGATGTCGCGCAGCGCGTACAGCTTCTTGTCCGCGGGTGCCAGGCCGACCCCGGCCGCGCAGATGACCGCGCCGCATCCGCTGCCCAGCTGCGTCATGATCTCCTCGTTGCTCAGCTGTGCCCTCCAGCCTGGGATCGACTCCAGCTTGTCCAGGGTGCCGCCCGTGTGCCCCAGGCCTCGGCCCGACAGCTGCGGGACGGCTACCCCGAAGCACGCGACGAGCGGCGCCAGGGGCAGGGTGATCTTGTCCCCCACGCCTCCCGTCGAGTGCTTGTCGGCGGTCGGCTTGCCGATCCCGGAGAAGTCCATGCGCTGCCCCGACCGGATCATCGCATCCGTCCACCGGGCAATCTCCTCGCGGTTCATTCCGCGCAGGAAGATCGCCATGGCCAGGGCGGCCATCTGCTCATCCTTGACGACGCCGGAGGTGTAGGCATCGATCACCCAGTCGATGTGCTCGGGGGATAGGGTTCCCCCGTCGCGTTTCGTACGAATGACGTCAACGGCATCAACGATCGCCATCGTTTCCTTCTTTCGTTTCGGAATAGGCCGGGGCGCTTGTCGCTCCCACCCCGTCCAGGTCATGGGGGCCGAAAGCACCGGGGAGGACCTCGCTCATGGGGGCGACCCCGCCGGGCATGAGGACCAGGCAGGAGGGGCCTCCGTGCTCGAAGATGAGCTGGCGGCACCTCCCGCACGGGGAGACGGGAACCGCGTCACCATTGACGGCGACGACACCGACGAGCGTGCCCCCGCCGGAGCGGATCAGGTCCGAGACCATGCCGCACTCGGCACACAGGGTCACCCCGTAGCCGGCGTTCTCGACGTTGCAGCCGCTGACGATCCGACCGTCGTCCGTCAATCCGGCGGCGCCGACCGGGAACCCCGAGTAGGGGCAGTACGCCCGCTTCATCGCGTCTGTGGCGACGCCCAGCAGGGCGTCCCAATCGATCAGAGGCATCGACCCCACCCCTCACTTCACGTAGGGGACGTTCTCGGCGGCGGGCGCCCGGGACTTACCGACAAAGCCCGCAACCGCGACAATGGTCACGACGTAGGGGATCATCGACACCAGGTTGGAGGGGACCGCGCTGGTCAGGTTCGGCAGCATGTGAGCCAGGGCTTGGGCGAAGCCGAACATGACGGCGGCGCTCATCGCTCCCAGCGGGTTCCACTTGCCCAGGATCATCGCCGCCAGGGCGATGTATCCGTTGCCCGCGGAGATGTTGTCCGTGAAAGCCAAGCCCGAGCCGATCGTGAAGAACGCGCCCCCCAGACCCGCGAAGGCGGAACCGAGAATCGTGTTCGTCGTGCGCGTGCGCTGAACGTTGATGCCGACCGTGTCGGCGGCTCGAGGGTGCTCGCCGCAGGCACGCAGGCGCAGGCCCCACCGCGAGCGGAACAGGAAGAACGCCAGCGCAACGACCGCCACGTACATCAGGTACACGAGGATCGACTGGTTGAACAGGGCCGGCCCCACGACGGGGATCTCCGACAGGAGCGGGATCTTGATGCTCGACAGCGAGTACTGGTTCGTGTTCAGGCTCACCGCCGGATTCTTCATGACGGTGCCCGCGAAGAACGTCGTGAGACCCAGGGCCAGCACGTTCAAGACGACGCCGACGATGATCTGATCGACCCCGTACTTCACGGAGAAGAGCGCCAGCAGCACGCCCAGGGCGGCTCCCGCCAGCGGGGCCGCGAGCAGTCCGGCGTATGGGTTCTGGAAGAAGGAGGCCACCATCACGCCCGCGAAGGCGCCGACCAGGAGGTCACCCTCAATTGCGATGTTGACCACGCCGACTCGCTCCGAGATCACGCCCGAGAGGGCGCCGAAGATCAGGGGCGTCGACAGTGCCACCGTCGAGACGAGGGTCGAAGTCAGCGTCACGGATCCGGTGGCCGACCCCGAGCCCGCGTACACGAGGAACCCACACACCGTCGACACGCCGACGACGACCATCGCACCGACACGTGCCCACGACGGGGAGCTGGCACGACGCAGCGTCGAGGCGATCGTCCACGCGGTGATCGCGATGGAGACGAGGGCAAGCACCCACACGACGGGGGCGCCCGCCACGACGATGTCGGGGATCGAGTACGACTGCGACTTGTCGTTGAGCAGCACCCGCACATCCCCGCGGGTGGCGGCGGCGAGAATGACCAGAAGGATGCAGGCGGCCACGTAGACGCCCGGGAGCTTCCAGGATCGTTTGACCTCAACCTGCGTGCGCGTTCCACGCTCACTTGTGCTCATCACTGCTCCCCTTTCGAAGTTCTTCCACACGCCGGGCGTTGGGCAACCGGAACAGCCACCGCACGAGCGCCGGCGCGGCGATCAGCAGCACGATCACCGACTGCAGGATCAAGATCATGTCGATGGGCACGCCCTTGGTTTGCATCAGGTAGCCGCCCGCCTTGAATGCGCCGAACAGCAGGCCCGCTCCGAAGGTGCCCAGCGGCTTGTTGCGCCCCAGCAGGGCGACGGTGATCGCGTCGAAGCCGATCGACCCGGCGACGTCGCGCGAGACGTAGCCGAGGGTACCCAGGGCCTCGTTGGCGCCGGCCAGGCCCAGGAACGCGCCGGAGATCACCATCGTCACCGCCGTGATGCGCTCCACCGATATTCCGGCCGTGCGCGCCGCGGCCGCGTTCGCCCCGACCGCCCGAATCTTGAAGCCGAGGGTCGAGCGCTCCATCAGCCACCAGAAGGCCGCGAGAGCGATGATGGCCACGATGATGCCCGCGTGCAGCTTGAAGGGGGCGGACAGCAGACGCGTCAACTGGGCGCTCGGGTCAACGTTGGGGGTGATGGGCTGATTAGACCCGGGGGCTTGCCATGCCTTTTGGCCCAGGAGGTAGCCCAGGCCGAGCGTGGCAATCGAGTTGAGCATGATCGTGACGATGACCTCGTTGGCCCCCGTCTTCGCCTTCAGCACGCCCGCGATGCCCGCGTACACTCCACCCGCGATCATCGCGGCGAGGAGGGCTACCAGCGTGTGAAGCACGGGAGGCAGCTGCAGCGAGAAGCCCACCCACACGGCCGCGAGCGCGCCCATGATGATCTGGCCCTTGCCGCCGATGTTGAACAGGCCGGCCCGGAAACCAACCGCCAGCCCGAGGCCCGAGATGATCAGAGGAATCGAATAGAACAGCGAGTTCGTCAGGGGCACGATCATGCGGGTAAAGGTCGCCGCCTCGGGGTCCACGATGGCCCCGCGGAACATCGCGTAGTACGCGTCCGTCACCGAGGCCCCCGACATCGCGATCAGGATCGCGCCGATCACGAAGGCGATCAGGACCGCCAGCACCGACACGAACCATTGCGAGGCCAGGACTCGGACAATCGCGATCCGGGCTCCGCTCTTGTGCGTAGTCATTTCTTTTCCTCCCCGTCAACGCCCTCGGTGTCGGCGGATCCCCTCGACGCGGCCACGGCCTCGTCGAGGGGGACGCCGGCCATCATGAGGCCCAGCACGTCGCGCCCCGTATCCGGCGCAACGATGCCGACGAGGCGTCCGCGGTACATCACGGCGATACGATCCGCCAGGGCCACGACCTCGTCCAGCTCCGACGAGATGAGCAGGACCGGGCAGCCCTGGTCTCGAACGTCCACGATCCTGCGGTGAATGAACTCGATGGACCCGACGTCAACGCCGCGCGTGGGTTGGTTGGCCACCAGGAGCGTCAGGTCCTTGGAAATCTCCCTTGCCACGACGACCTTCTGCTGGTTGCCGCCGGACAGGGAAGAAATCGGGTCGTCGATCGACGTCAAACGGATGTCGTATTCCTGTTCCTTCTCGCGGGCGTTGCGCGCGATAGCGCCGAGCTTCAGGGAGCCTCCCGCCGAGAATTCTCGGGACGTGAACTGATCCAGGACCAGGTTGTCGGCGATGGAGAAGGAGGCGATGATGCCATCCGTCGACCGGTCCTCCGGAATGAAGCCGACGCCCGCGTCCAGGGAATCACGCGGATTGGCGTGAGTGATGTCCGCGTCCCGGAGACGAATGATGCCGCTGTGGGGGGTGCGCAGGCCGAGGATCACCTCGGCCAGCTCCGTCTGACCGTTCCCCTGGACGCCGGCGACCGCCAGGATCTCTCCCTGACGAACGTCGAAAGACACGTGGTCGATGAGGGGCACTCCCCCCGAACCCAGCAGGGATACGTCCTCGAAGGCCAGGCCGCTGCCCTCGGGCTTCGCCGGGTCCTTCTTGACGCGCATGAGCACCTCGCGTCCCACCATCTGGGTGGCGAGGGACGCCTCGGAGTCCGTGGGGGATGCGTGGCCCACGACGCGGCCCCGCCGGATGACGGTGATCTTGTCGGCGACCGCTCGGATCTCGCGGAGCTTGTGGGTGATGAACACGATGGAGGTTCCCGCGTCCGCGAGCTGACGCATGATGGTCATGAGCTCGTCGGTTTCCTGCGGGGTCAGCACGGCGGTGGGTTCGTCCAGGATGAGGACCTTTGCCTCGCGCGACAGGGCCTTGACGATCTCGACGCGCTGCTGGGCGCCCACGGGCAGGTCTTCGATGAGCGCGTCGGGGTCCAGGTCGAAGCCGAAGCGCGCCGACACCTCTCGAACGGTCCCCCTCGCGCGCTCGCGGCTGATGATCCCCGCCGGACCGGTCGGCTCGAACCCGAGCGCAATCGACTCGGCCACGGTGAAGACCGGGATCAGCATGAAGTGCTGGTGCACCATGCCGATGCCCGCCGCAACTGCGTCCCCCGGCCCCTTGAAGGTCACGGGAGTTCCGTCGATCAGGATCTGCCCCTCGTCGGGGGCGTGCATCCCGTACAGGACGTTCATGAGCGTGGACTTACCCGCGCCGTTCTCTCCCAGTAGGGCGTGAATCTGCCCCTCCTCGATCGTCAGGTCGATCGAGTCGTTTGCTGTGAGGGGGCCAAACCTCTTCGTGATCCCCCGCAACTCCAATTTCATTCCTTCGTCCTTCCCCCGCTTGGGCCCGCGCTGCGCGCCCGACAGGCGGGTGGGGCTGGCCCCCTCATCGCGGCCAGCCCCACCACCGGGCATCACTTCGGAGCGTTCTGCGATTCGATCGTCAGCTTGCCCGACTTGATGTCCTCGGTGAGCTTTTGCAGGTCATCCTTCAGCTCCGCAGGAACCTTCGCATCGAAGTCGTGGAAGGGAGCCAGGGAGACTCCTCCGTTGGCCAGCGTTCCCACGTACGGGGTCGCCGAGAAGTTACCGTTGACCGAGTCGGTGATGGCCTGCTCGACGGACGCGCCGATCTCCTTCATGACGGAGGTCAGCACGATCGAGGAGTAGTCGGGGTTGGCCTCGTACCAGTCGGAGTCCACGCCGATGATCGACGTGTTGCCATCGGCCATGGCTGCGGCCGCGGCACCCAGGCCGACAGGGCCGGCCACCGGCATGATGATGTCAGCTCCCTGAGAGATGAACTGCTGGGCCTGCTGCTTGCCGAGCGCCTGGTCGTCGAAGGACTGCGTGAAGGAGCCGGTCTGGCTCGCCTTGTCCCAGCCCAGGAGCTGGACCGAGGTGCCCTTGGCCTTGTTGTAGGCATCGACTCCGTCCGCGAAGCCATCCATGAACACCGTCACGGAGGGGATCTGGATGCCGCCGAAGGTGGCGACCTTTCCGCTCTGGGTCATCCCGGCGGCGGCGTATCCGGCGAGGTAGGCGGCCTCGGCGGTGTTGAACAGCAGCGGGCGTCCGTTCTCAACGGTCACCGTGTTGTTGTTGCCGTCGCTGAAGCTGGAGTCGACCAGGGCATAGTGCAGGTCCTTGTTTTCGTCGGCCGATGCGTGCATGGCCTTCTCGAGGTTGAAGCCCACGCCGATGATCAGGTTGCAGTTGTCGGAGACCATCGTCTCCACGTTCGGCTTGAAGTCGGCGTCCGAGCTTGACTCGGCCGTGTTGATCTGGATGCCGAGCTTGGACTGGGCGGCCTTCAGGCCGTTGTAGGCGGACTCGTTGAAGGACTTGTCGTCCCAGCCGCCGGCGTCGGAGACGGCGCACGCCTTAAACGAGGCGGCGTCCTTGGCTTGGCCGGTCTGTCCGGCGCTTCCTCCCCCGCCGCATCCGGCCAAGGCGAGCGTAGCAACTCCCGCAGCAGCAAGGAGTTTTGTGAGGTGCTTCATGGGTTTTATCCTCCGTTGATGTGGATTCTTCCTTGAACAGGTGGCGGCGCGGATCGCAGAGGCACTCCACGCACCCGGTACGCGAACATTTGTCACGATGGACTTTTGCGTATGCTACGAGTCTCCCGCGCCGCCACCGGCGTGTCAACAACAACTAGTTCTCGCTTTGGTAACGATTCGCACGTCGACGAGCGAGAACCCCCGCGCCGCCGATCGCGGCGATGGCCGCCGCGCCGAGCAGCGCCTCGGCGTAAGCGCCGGTGCGAGCCAGGCCGCCTCGCTTGCCGCCCGGGCTGGGCGAGGCGGAAGGCGTCGGAGCACTCGGCGTCGCGTCACCACCGGCGTCAGGGGTCGGGGACGGCTGGGCGGCGCCGTCACCGGCGCAGGCGACGGGGATCGTCACCCCGTCCGAGGCCTCGACGACCGTGGCGAAGTCAGTCGCCACGGTCACCGGCGCCCCCACGACCTCTCCGGCCGCCTTGCCTCGGCAGGATCCCACGACGGTTACGGACACCGATGCCTGGCCCGCACCGTCGGTCGTGATGATCGAGGCCGCGTCGGAGGCGTGCGCATCGACCAACGAGTTGTCGACATCGGCCACGGCCTGAGCGCCGCCCGCGCTCACGCGCACCTTCGAGGTGATCGACGGCCCCTCGGAGAAGGACAGCCCGCGCAGCGGAATCGTCACGGTCGCGCCGTCCGCCACCGGCTCGGTGGGCAGCGTCAGCCCGATCGAGGACTTCGCCTCGCGGGGGGCGAGCGAGCTCATCGCCTGCGCGCCTCCCTTCTTACCACCCGAGTTCTCCGCGAGGTACTCGTTGAAGGAGTCTCGGTCCAGGTTGCCGTTCGTCGTGGCAGCTCCCCCGCGGGTCAGGGCCTCGAAGGAGTCGCCACCCGCCAGCAGGAAGGACACGGAGCCGACCGTGTACGTCGCGTCGGCCTTCAGCGGCTCACCGTTGATCGTCACCGACGTGATGCGCTGGCCATAGGGTTTGGCTGGGTCGTAGGTATAGCGCACGTTCGAGGAGAGGCCCAGCTTGAGCATCGGCCTGGAGTTCTGTGAGTTCAGGTCCGTCTTCCACTGCTGCTCGAGCGCGTCCTTGACGTCCGATCCCTTCAGGGTGACGTATCCCAGCTCATCGGAGAAAGGCTCGACCTCGTAAGTCTGCGCGTAGGTGATCGTGCCGTCCTCGTTCGGCACCAGGTCGGCACGCAGGCCGCCCGCCATGATCATGCCGATGTCAACGCTCTTTCCATCCGGGGTCAGGATCGTTTCGCGCAGGGAATCCGCCACCAGGTCGCCCAGGGAGGATTCGATGCCTCGGTTCGATCCGGGGTCCGTGGCCCCCTCGGGCGTGGTGAAGACGCCGCGCTTGAAGGGGGTCGTGTAGCCGGTCGCGACGACGCGCTTGCCCGCCTCCTTCGAGTCGGCTTCGGCCTTGTCGACGACCGCCTGGGTCGCCGGATCCGCGCCGCACGCCGCGACGTCGGCGGCGGGAATGAGGATCGAATCCGCCGAGCTGACCTTGCGCGTCTTGGGGTCGATCGTCAGGCGGATGAGCCCCAGGTTATCCGTGTAGGAGCCCGACGCGATTCCCGCCAACAGGGGATTGGCCGAGTCGAAACGCTCGTGGGAGTTGACGTGGTCGAACTCGTAGGGCACGTGGGTGTCGCCGCCCATCAGGCCGTCCACGTCCTTGCCAACCTTCGGGTAGTTGTTCTTCACGTCGTCGTCGAGCATCGCGATGACGACGTCGGCCGTTCCGCTGCTCTTGAGCTGCGCGGCCAGGGAGTCGATGCGCTTGATTGGGTCGGTGAAGGTCAGTCCCGCGGTCGTTCCCGGGCTCAGCTTGTAGGGGACGTCCTCGGCGATCGCGCCGATGAACGCGACGGTCATACCGGAGGGAGACTTCCACAGCTTGTAGTCGCCGAGGTAGGGGGTCCCCTCCCCGTACGTGCCCATGCCCTGGATGTTCGCTCCGAGGTAGGGGAAGGTGGCCTGAACGAACTCGCTCGGGTTGGACCCGTCGACTCGCTGCTTGAAGACCGCCTGTCCCATGTCGAGCTCGTGATTGCCAATGGTCGAGGCCAGCGGATTCATCGTGTTGAGGGCCGCGATCGTCGGGTTGTCCTTGAGGGAGCCCGAGATGTAGGGGGATGCTCCGATGTTGTCTCCCAGCAGGGTGAAGGAGGAGTTCGGATTCTCCTGGGTCGCCTTCTTCAGGTAGCAGTTCATGGCGGGCAGTCCCGCTTCGCGAACCACTCCCTTCTTGGACACCTGCTGAATGTGCCCGTGGACATCCGTCAGGTTGTACAGGTCCAGGGTGATGGGGGCGTCTGTGCCCTCCTGGGCGTCCGCGAGCGCCGCCGTCGGCACGAATGCCAGGGCGAGCGCCGCCGTCGATGCGAGCGCCACGTGTCTCCAGGGTGTGCGCATGGTGTGTTCCTTTCTGAGCGGCTACCGTGCCGCATCCAGCGTGATGGTTGGGATAAAGGGGTGCTCAGCTCCGACGCCTCCAGCGCCGCGACAGGCCCAGGCTCACGCCCCCCGCGCAGGCCAGGAGCGATCCGAGGAGGACGGCGTGATCAGCGTGCGAACCGGTGGCCGCCAGGCGGTGCTTGTGCGCCGCTGAGGGCGCCTGGGGCTGCTTCGAGCCGGGCGGAGGCGATGGGAGCGCGGAGGGGGTCGGCCCTCCCGGCTCCGCCGATGGGCTCGGATCGCCTCCGGGGGTCGGGGCGAGCAGGGTGAGGCCGATGATTTCGGGGTTGTGGTCCGAGGATCGGTAGGGGTTGTCCGCCTCGATCCTCAGGTGTGCGTTCATCCCGGCCCGCGAGTACTCGAAGGCTACGGATTCCTGGGCGTTCACCGCCCAGCTGGTCACGCCCGCCAGGAGGGATTTGGCGGCCGCGTTGGCAAAGACGTGATCGAGGGAACCGGAGCGGCCGGAGTACACGTAGGATGCTTCCCCCTGGCCCGAGACGCGTTCCCATCCTCTGGCGGTCAGGGCTCGGACGGGGTCTTCCTGCGAGTAGGAGTTGAAGTCGCCAACCAGCAGGGTCGGCTTGTCGGCAAAGCGAGCGGCGAAGGCGGCGAGGGCCGAGGCCTGGGCGACTCGGATCGCGTTCGCGTTGCCCTGGCCGTCTCCGTTGTCGCGGTTACCCTCCCCCGCCCCGTCGGGGACGGATCCCTTGGACTTGAAGTGGTTGGCGATGACGACGAAGGACGAGGAGCTCGCGCCGGTGCGCGCAAACTCCTGGGCCAGCGGCTGGCGCGCCAGACCGGCGAAGGCCGGGTCGTCGTGAATGAGGGAGTCGCCCACCGGGGTGACGATCGCAGGCTTGTAGATGAAGGCGACGCGAATGACATCCTCTCCCGCCGGGGTGATCGGGGGCGATGGCACGTATGCCCACTCGGCTGTCCCCGCCGCCGTGTTCAGCGCAGACACGAGTCGAGCCAGGGAGGCGTCTCGATCTGTCCCCACCCCCACGCCGACCGGGTTCTCAATCTCCTCGAGAGCAACGACGTGCGCACCCAGGGCATTGATCGCCGAGACGATCTTGGCTTCCTGGTTCGCAAAAGCCTCCCTCGAGTAGGCTCCACGCACCCTGCACTTCTTGGTGGTGACGAAGGCGCCGGTGCGGTCGGGATACCCCGTGCATCCGGCCTCGTCAACCCCCAGATCGGAGAAGTAGTTGAGGACGTTGAAGGTGGCGACTCGGGTGTCGCCACCAAGCGTCGGGGCGCTGGGGCGCACCCCCGTGATCGCGATGGGGGAACGATCGGGGTGCGCGGCGACCATGGAGGTGGGCTGGAGGATCCAGGAGCCGTGCCTGACTTCAAGGATGACCGGGGCTGCAAAGGTCGCGTGGTATCCGACGCGTGCGGGAGACCCGTTCGCCAGGTACGCGTAGGGGGCTTCGGTGGCCGTTCCCTTCTGGAGGTTGGTGTTGGCTCCGTCGTCGAGCGCGATGGCCTTCGAGGCGTTGTCCGCTTCGTAGTCGCGGGCCGCCTGACCGGGTGCGACAACATCGGTGGCGGCTCGCAGCGGAGCATCGCCCGGCGTCAGGGTAAGGGTTCCGTAGAGGTTGGCCTGATAGTTGTCGGTGATGGTCCAGGTGCCCTGGGGGGCGAGCAGCATGGATTCGTAAGCTTCCGCCGATGCGCCCCGGGGCACGCCCGTGATCGGCGTCGGTTTCGGCGCCTGGCAACCGCTCACCTCGGTGACGGTCGTGGCGGCGAGCTGGGTGAGGCTCTCCGGGTTTCCTTTCGCGGTCGTGGCGGGAAGCTCACCGACCGTTCCGCTCACGCGCACGCAGGTGCCGACCGCCGGGATTGTGCCCTCCTTACCCGCGTAGACGAAGAGAGCGTCGGATCGGCTCTTCCCCTCCTCCCAGGTGCCGCCGGTTCCCGGAGTCTGGATCGTGTAGCCGTCCAGGGTGCCGGTCAGGGACGACTCGCCAGCCGGATAGGAGGCGGTCACGACACCAAGCGTCGTGACCGACGTGCCGGTCAGGGCGGAATCGTCACCCTCACCGAGAGCTTGGATGTCCGCGATGGGCGTGTCCGCCTCCGATTCTTGGGAGGTCACCGCCTCGGCACCGGGGCCACTCTGTGCGGCCTCGGGGCTGGGCGAGGTGGTGGCTCCCTCCCCGCTCATCGCGGGCTCGGTCGGCGTCGGCGAGGGCTGGGCGCTCACCGCGCCGATGCCCGCACCCCCAGGCGCGGCAGCCTCATCGTCTCCCACGTCCCGCGCCCACGAGGCCGGGGAAAGCCCCAGGCCACACAGCGCGAGCGCTCCAACGACAGCTAGTGAACGTTTCCCGTAGGTCATCGGGTGTCCTCTTCTCAACCTCACGTCGTCGTGAGGGACCAGCAGGCCCCATGCATTGGCCATCCTTACCCAATGCAACACGAGTATTGACAAGTGTAAACGACATCCAGCGAAAATGGAAACAGTCGGGACACTCCCCCGTCACATTCCGCGCGGGGGATGAACTCGCTCTCAGGACGCCGAGTAGGGGGAGACGACCACCTGGGCGCGCTGGAGATCCTTGACCTCCGAATACCCCGTCGAGGCCATGGTCCGCTTGAGTGCGCCCACAAAGTTCAGGGAACCGTCCGCGCGCGTCGAGGGGCCGTAGAGGATCTGCTCGAGCGTACCCGTCGTCCCCACGCGCACGCGCTGGCCACGCGGCATGTCCGGATGCGTGGCCTCCGACCCCCAGTGCCAGCCCCTGCCCGGGGCTTCCTCGGCGCGAGCGATTGCGGCACCCAGCATGACCGCGTCGGCCCCGCAGGCGATCGCTCGCGACAGGTCGCCGCTGCGCCCAATCCCCCCGTCGGCGATGACGTGTACGTAGCGTCCACCGGACTCGTCCATGTAGTCCCGACGCGCGGCAGCCACGTCCGCGATCGCGGTCGCCATCGGCGCGTGGACGCCCAGCGACCGACGGGTCGAGTGCGCCGCTCCCCCGCCGAAGCCAACGAGGACCCCGGCCGCGCCCGTGCGCATCAGGTGCAGGGCGGCGGTGTCGGTGCACACGCCACCAACGATCACGGGAACATCCAGCTCGTAGATGAAACGCTTGAGGTTCAGGGGTTCGCGACGCGACGAGACGTGCTCGGCCGACACCGTCGATCCGCGAATGATGAACAGGTCGACGCCTGCGTCGACGACCGCGCGCCAGTACTTCTGGACGCGCTGGGGCGAGAGCTTGCCCGCAACGACCACTCCCGCCTCGCGCAGCTGCCTGAGGCGCGCCGTGATGAGCGAGGGCTTGATCGGCTCGGAATAGACTCGCTGAAGCGTCGCGATCGACTCTTCCTGCCCGAGGCGCGCGATCTCCTCCAGGATGGGCGTCGGATCCTCGTACCTCGTCCACAGGCCGTCCAGGTCAAGAACGCCGATGCCGCCGAGGCGCCCGAACGCGATCGCCGTCTCCGGGCTCATCACCGAGTCCATGGGGGCTGCCATGAGGGGGGTGTCCACGTGGTAGGCGTCTATCTGCCAGCCCACGTTGACGTCCTCGGGGTCGCGGGTGCGTCGTGCTGGAACGAGCGCGATGTCGTCCAGGGTGTAGGCGCGCCGACCGCGCTTACCGCGCCCAATCTCCACTTCGTGGCTCATGAGCCGATTCTACTGCCTCCGCGACGCAGATGCGCCCGCCCTCTGCCACACTGGAGTCACCGGCGAGAACAGGAGCAATCATGAGCTGGATCGACGACCCGTGGATGGGTTTTGACACCGAGACGACGGGCGTTCGTCCCCTCAAGGACCGCCTGGTCACCGCCGCTCTCGTCCTGCGCATTGACGGCGCCTCCTACCGCTTCGGCGTCAGCGAACCCGATCAGGTTGCCACGTGGCTGACGGATCCGGGCGTCGAGATCCCGGAGCAGGCGACGGCCGTTCACGGCATCACGACCGCGCAGGCGCGAGACGAGGGACGCCCCATCGAGGAGGTCCTCCACGAGCTCGCGGGTTCCATCGTCGAGCACTGGTTGCGCGGCTACCCCCTCGTCGCGTTCAACGCGAGCTACGACATCACGTTGGTGAACCAGGAGCTGCGCCGACATCGCGTGGGGTCTTTCGAGGAACGCCTCGAGGGGGCGCCCATGCTGGTCGTCGATCCCCTGGTCCTGGATCGTAAGCTTGATCGCTTCCGTAAGGGCAAGAAGACCCTCACGGAGATGGCCCCCGTGTACGGGGCTGCGGTCTCCCCCGACGCGCACACTGCCGAGGTGGACGTGGCTATGACCCTCGACGTGCTGGCCGGAATCGCCGACAAGTACCCGCAGCTGGCAGACATGAGTGCCCTGGAAGTGACCGACTACCAGCGTCAGGCCCACCAGGAGTGGGCCGAGGATTTCGAGAAGTACCTGCGCAAGCAGGGGCGTGAGGCCACCATCGACCGGGAGTGGCCGCAGATCACCCCCCGGGGGCGCGGCGGCGATCAGGAGTAAGACCGCAGGCAGCGGAAGTAGGTATCGCTCTATTCCGCCTCGTCGCGGGCGCGTAGTCTGCAGGGAGTGTCCGGGACGACATCCACGAGCTTTCTCCGTGGGCAACTCTTGCCCGAGGTGGAGCGAGGCGTCCAGGTGTCAGCTCCGCCTGACCCGGAGCGAGGCGTCCAGGTGTCAGACATGCCCGAGGCGCGACAGCACGCGTCACGGCCGTTGCACGCCTAACGGTATCGAAACGTGCGCGCGAATCGGTTCTCATGCGCGCGTTGACCCACGCCCCGCGCGCCGCCCCGATTTACGCACACATGACCGCTGTTCCGCACGTTAACCCTTTAACTTGCATGCTCAACCCTACAACCTGCACGCAGGCAGCACTGCCCACGTGCGTATCAAGGGGTCCACGAGCGCGTCGGGCGTTAGCGCGCGGGAATGCATCAGGCACACAATGGGGAACGCCGCCGCGCTCTCAGGCCTCCACTCGCGGATAGGAAACGGCCATGCGGATAGCTTATGAACACGCGGATAGGCTAATAACCTATCCGCAAGGCGACAACCTATCCGCGTAGCAACAACCTATCCGCGAACGTGCCGAATGAGCGGCTGAGCAAGACGGCACTCGCTCGCGGTATCCGTGAGGTGTACGAGAGGCCCCATTCTCGAGGTGTAGGAGAATCCAACGGCCACCTCGCAGGCTCGCGGCCAGGCTTTGAGCCGAGGGATCGAGGCGCGGGCGGGCAGGCCTACGGTGCCCGGACCACCGGTGGCACAGCCAGCAGAAACCCCAGCAACGCAGCCAGCAAGAACACCTGTGCCACAGCCAGCAAGAACCCCGATGACATGAAAAGCCCGGAGGCGCATCTGCGCCTCCGGGCCTCAACACAAGGCTCACTTTTCCTTGATGAGATCCAGCCACGTGCGGCGCTCACCCACGAGGAAACCGAAGTCGCGGTTCTGATCCGCGATCGCCGCATCCGTCGCGGGGTTCTTGATGAGTGCGGCCAGGACGTCGGGGGCAGCGGTGATGGCACCCACGCCCTGGCGGACCAGCTCGAGGACCTGCTCGGAGTTCTTGAAGGATGCGGCCAGGACGTCGGCCTGCAGGTCGTAGGAGCGCAGTGTCCGGTGGATCTCGGAGGCGACGCGCACGCCGTCGATGCCGTAGTTGTCCATCCGGTTGACATAGGGGGCGACGTAGCGGGCCCCGGCCTTGGCGGCCATGAAGCCCTGCATAGACGAGTGGATGCCCGTGGCGGTGACCTGCATACCTTCGCGCACGATGCGCGGGATCGCGGCGAAGCCCTCGCGCGTCACCGGCAGCTTGATGAAGAGGTTGCCTCCGATCTCGCCACGCAGGGCGCGGGCCTCGGCGACCATGTCGTCGGCGCGCTCGGAGACGATCTGCACGTGCAGCTGGGCGCCGTCGGGCAGGATCTCCTTGATCTGGTGGAGGACCTCGAGGGGCTCCTTGCCCTCGCGATACAGGATCGTCGGGTTGGTCGTCACGCCGTCAATGGGCAGGTATTCCAGGGTCTTGGCGATGGAATCGACGTTCGCGTGATCGATGAGGATGAGCATGTGAGCAGCTCCTTTGCGGGGTTGTGAGTTTTCGCACCCCTAGGATAGCGCGGGCGGGAGCAGCCCACTGGCCTCTCCCGCCCGCCTCCTCAAGCGATCCGCAGACTACCGAGCGGAGGAGTGATAGTTCGGCGCCTCCGTCGTCATCTGCACGTCGTGGGGATGCGACTCGCGTAGCCCCGCGGAGGTGATGCGCACGAAGCGCCCGTTGGCCTTGATCTGGGCGATCGTGGAGGCACCCAGATAGAACATGGTCTGATGCAGACCACCCACGAGCTGATAGATCACCGAGGCAAGGGAACCCGTGTAGGGAACCTGTCCCTCGATGCCCTCGGGGACAATCTTGTCGTCCGAGGTGACATCGGCCTGGAAGTAGCGGTCCTTGGAGTAGGACTTGCGGCCGCGCGAACTCATAGCTCCCAGCGACCCCATGCCACGGTATCGCTTGAACTGCTTGCCATTGGTGAACACGACTTCGCCCGGCGACTCCTCGCAGCCCGCCAGCAGGGAGCCGAGCATGACGGTGTCGGCGCCGGCCACGAGAGCCTTGCCGATGTCGCCCGAGTACTGCAGTCCGCCGTCCGCGATGAGCGGGACCCCAGCCTCGCGGCACGCCTGGGCGGCCAGATGGATCGCGGTGATCTGGGGGACGCCGACGCCCGCGACGACTCGGGTCGTGCAGATCGACCCCGGTCCCACACCGACCTTGACGGCGTCAACACCGGCATCGATGAGCGCCTGGGCACCCTCGGTCGTGGCAACGTTGCCGCCAATGATGTCGATCCCCTCAAACGCCGGATCGGCCTTGATTCGTCGGATCATGTCGAGAGCAAGCTGCGCCCCACCGTTGGCGGTATCAACGACCAGGACGTCCACCCCGGCCTCGGCCAGCGCGCTCGCGCGCTCCCAGGTGTCACCCCAGTAGCCGACGGCCGCCCCGACGACGAGGCGTCCACGCGAGTCCTTCGTGGCGTTGGGGTACTGCTCGGTCTTGACGAAGTCCTTGACGGTAATGAGGCCCGTGAGTCGATCATTCTCATCCACGATCGGCAGCTTTTCGACGCGATGCTCGGCGAGCAGGTGCTTGGCGTGCTCGCGGGAGATGCCCACCTGACCGACGACCAGGCGGTCGCGCGGAGTCATGCAGTCGCGCACGCGCAGCGTCGCCCACTCTTCCTGGGGAACAAAACGCAGGTCTCGGTTCGTGATGATGCCCAGGAGCGAGCCGTCGTCGCTGACGACGGGGAGGCCGGAGACGCGGTAGTGGCCACACAGGCGATCGAGTTCGTCGATTGTGGCGTTGGGACCGACGGTCACGGGGTCTTCCACCATGCCGGACTCGCTGCGCTTAACCTGGCGGACCTGCGCGGCTTGCTCCTCAATCGAGAGGTTGCGGTGCAGGATACCGATTCCCCCCTGGCGCGCCATGGCGATAGCCATCCGCGCCTCGGTGACGGTATCCATCGCGGCGGACAGGAGGGGCACGCGCAGCGAGATATTCGTCGTCAGGCGGCTCGTGGTGTCAACGGATGAAGGAACGACGTCCGTGAGCTCGGGTAGGAGCAGGACGTCGTCGTAGGTGAGGCCGGTCAGGCCGAAAGGATCGTGTGTAGCGAGTTCTCCCATGGGCCAATTGTAGGCAGTCGACACGGCTTTCGCGTACCGGCCTCACCCGGGCAGGCAGGGACTCGCCCGCCCCGACGGGCCCGGCTCCTCTCATTCGTCGCCGCGCCCGTGGGCACGGCGCGCACGCGCCATCGTGGCTCCCGTGACTGTGAGATCAATCGGCGCGGCTCCCCGCGCCAGCATACGGGCGGCGGTGAGAGCGTCGGGGCGTCCCTCCCACACGCGCATCGACACGGAGCCATCGGGGCCGACCTCGTGAATCCACCGGCCCATTCCTGCCCGCGCGTGCGAGTCGGCCCACGCCACCGCGCGCGCGTAATCAACCGCGAGAGCCTCGGCGCGGTCGGCGGGGACGAGTTCGGCGAGGACGCGGGCCGCGCTCGCGGCCTCGCACACCACCCAGTGCATGCGCTCGGGTGCGGCGACCGCTCCGGTGGGGTCCAGCGTATAGACGAAGCCGCCGATTCCCCGCTCCGTCCATCCGTCGGCGAGGGCCCGGTCGTACAGGGCGATGGCCGTGTCCAGCATCCACGCTCCGGGCTCCTCGCCCATGGTGCGCAGGATCGCGATCACCTGTCCGATGAGGCGCGCCGCCTTGAAGCCCAATCCCGGCACGGTGTCCAGTGGGCGGATGAGTTCGCGCGCCGCCTCGTCGTCGGCATCCGACAGGGGCCGCCACTGCGCGTCGTAGAGGTCGGGCAGGGCGAAACCGGCGCGCGCGGCGACCTCGCCGACGAGGCGCATGATGGCACGCGCCCGATCGAACCAGGCACGCCGGGAGGTCGCCTCCCACGCGGCGAGGTAGGCCTGCGCGGTGTCGAGGTTGGTGGAGAGGCGTCGCAGGGGCGAGCGGAGGCCGCTCGCCGCGTCGATCTCCTCGCGCACGCTGCCCGTCCGCGGATCCCACCAGCGCCGATCCTGATCCGCGTCGAGCTCGTCGAGCAGATGCGCGGCCCCCTCGTGGCCGAGCATGGAGGCCGCCGCGGCCGCTCCGATCATCGCCGACTGCGCCCGCTGGGACAGGAGGGCGCGCGGAACCGGCGTGGCGCTATCCTGCGAGGTCGGCACCACCTCGGCGTACCACGCACCCTGCTCGGCGCGCAGCGGGCCGCGCATCGCGGCGAGGCCGTGGGAGACGAGGTGAGAGGCTCCTTCGATACCTCGCATCTGCGCAAGGGCGAAGACGTGGGTCATGCGAGCGCTAATCCGGGCATCCAGGGGACGACCGAGATCGGCCTGCCCGTCCGCGCGCAGGAAAGCAAAGCCGACGCGCGCCTTCGACCGGGACGCGAAGGCGACGAGCGCGTTGAAGTCGGCGTCGAAGGCACGGCGCAGGTCTTCGTTGTTCCAGGGGGCGTTCATGACTGTTCTCCTACCGGGACGTACCCTCACCGTAGCACCTGACCAGGTCATTTCGCCCCAGCGAGCAGATTGTGCGCCAACGACGTCAAGCCTGGGGGCCCACACCCTTACCGGTCGGCTCAGGAACGGCCAACCAGCTGCAGGTCGGCCTGGGGAGCGAGAAGTGCGAGGGCCTCCTCCACGCACGCGCTGACGGTGCGCACCCTTTGCACCCGGGGCGAAAGGACCTCGGGGGAATCGCTTCCCACCACGATCATGGGGACGCCGTAGCGCGCGTCAAGTTCCTCGATCGTGTCCGCGCACGTGGCCCCGCAGCCGAAGACGACCGCGAGCGCCGGCACCCCGCCGCGCACGTACTCGCGGAATCGATCACAGGCGGTCGCGCCGTCGTAGTCCTCACTGGACAGGACTCGCACCTCGCACCCGTACCAGGCCAGGGCGATGCCGATGACCTGGGCTGCCGTCTCGTGGGGGGCATCGCTGATGAGGGCGACCCGGTCTCCCCCGACGAGTGCGCGCGTGGGACGCGAGTGGTAGACGCCGCGACACACGCGCTGGAAGGCGTTGATCAGCATGAGCGCGGGAGCGGCTCCGACGGGGTCACCGGCGGGGGCGGAACGCAGGGATTTGAGGGCAGGCTCGACGAAGCGCGACCACGTGTGAACGAGGCCGTGGCTGGCGACCGTCGCCTCAAGAACCTCCTCAAGGCGCGGGTAGTCGTCGCCGAGGGCGACCGTTCGTAGCTGGGCGGCGTTGGCAGGTCCCACGCGCGGATGCAGGGACGTTTCGGCGAGCGCTCGGCGGGCTGCTTGGGCTGCGGGCATCCCCGCTCGGATGTGGTTGATCATCGCACGCAGGCGCTCGACGTCCTCGGGCATGTAGCGGCGGCGGGCACCCGCCTGTCGCCCCGTCGGGCCCAGGCCGTAGCGTCGTTCCCAGGTCCGCAGGGTCGAGGCCGAGACGCCCAGTTCGTCGGCGACGGAGGAGACCGTGCGACAGCGATTGGCCTGCGTGGACTGCGTGAGAATCGCCCGCGGCATGTCCCCTCCCCCTTTTGTTCATGCTGGTATGACTTCGATTGTTGCGTGTTCTCCACACAATCGCCACAGGAGGAACCTCGAGATTTGCCGCTAAGTTATTCACGTAGTTGTTCATATTTCGTTCAGCATTTGCAGCATACTTTTTTCAGCATTTTTACAGACATTTTCCCTCATTCTGAGAACTGGCTCATACTTCAAGAAAGATGCTTGAATAACTACCGCACAAGTGTCTATCCTTGCCAGCATCGTGTGCCGAAAATGTCGGCACGACAGACATGAAGGAGGCACCCAAGTGACTGACGTCTCCCGCCTGCCCGGCCCCATGATCGACGCATGGGAGTGGCAGTACGAAGCGGCGTGCCGAGACCTGGACACGGAGCTGTTCTTCCACCCCGAGGGTGAGCGCGGCTCCACGCGCCGACGCCGCGCGGCAAACGCCAAGGCGATCTGCGCGACCTGCCCGGTCATCGAGCAGTGCCGATCCTACGCTCTGGCCGCTCAGGAGCCCTACGGCATCTGGGGCGGAATGACCGAGGAAGAGCGCCGCGAGGAGATCCGCTCCTCGGGGCGCGGACGCCGCGTTTCCTGACCCGCGACGCAAACGCCGGTGCGGCATCGCCACCGCGATGCCGCACCGTTTTACTGCCCACGCGACCCGCGAGACCCGATCGACGACCACCTACCAGAGAGCACACATGACCACCAACGAGGCCAAGGAAGCGGCGAGCACGCCGCCCGGCAAGCACCCGTCCACCCCTTACAAGACGCTGTTCTTCGTCACCGCTCCCATCACGGCGATCCTCGCAGGAGCCTGCGTGTGGATGGGCGTGCAGCTTGCCTCCGCCCCATCGGCATCCTCATCGCCAACCCCGACGGCAGCCACAACGGCCGCCGGACAGGCACCCGCCAACGCCGAGACCGCCGCCCCCAGTCAAACGAATCAGAACAACCTGACGATCATGGAGTCGTTCATGCGTCACCAGGCGGATGACCCCCAGGCCAAGGGCGACATCAACGCCCCGGTGACGCTGGTGATCTTCTCTGACTTCGCCTGCCCGTACTGCACCAAGTTCGCCCAGGAGATCGACCCGGCGCTGGCCGACCTCGTCGAGGACGGCACGCTGCGTGTCGAGTGGTACGACCTGGCGCAGATCACCGAGTCGTCACCGCTCGCCGCTCAAGCGGGCATCGCGGCCGGCGAGCAGGGCAAGTTCTGGGAGTTTCACGACGCCGTCTACGCCGCCGCCGACCCGACGGGGCACCCCCAGTATTCGCAGGATGCGCTCGTTGACTTTGCGGCCAAGGCTGGCGTCTCGGACCTGGAGAAGTTCCGGGCGACCATGCTGGACGAGCACACCGCCGCGAAGGTGAGTGCCGCCAAGGAACGCGCCCACCAGGCGGGCATCACCGGCACCCCCACGATGTTCATCAACAAGGCCTTCATCAGCGGTTACCGGGACGCCTCCTATGTGCGCGCGACGATTATGGACCAGGCTGCTCAGACCGTCTCCTGAGATCCCGCGTCGCCAGCCTGAGGGCTCCGGCACGCAAGCGCGCTTCGCCGGAATGCTCCCGCCAGGAGCGGGACGCCGCGACACCAGCACAAGAGGGGCGGCCCGGAAGGAATCCTTCCGGGCCGCCCCTCATCGCCGGTGAGGCGATCTCAGAGACCTCAGCGCTCGACAACCGCCAGGACGTCACGCGAGGACAGGATCTGGAACTCCTGGCCGTCGTACTTGACCTCGGTGCCACCGTAACGCGAGTAGATGACGGTGTCGCCGACCTTGACGTCGACGGGAACACGATTGCCGTTGTCGTCAACGCGACCCGGACCCACGGCGACAACCTCGCCTTCCTGGGGCTTTTCCTTGGCGGTATCCGGGATGACCAGGCCGGAGGCGGTGGTCTGCTCGGCCTCAACCTGACGGATGACGATGCGGTCCTCGAGGGGCTTGATGGAGATCGACATTGTCGCTCCCTTTCTTTTTGTCACGAAGGTGCTCGTCCTTTCCCTGCCGTCGCGGGGGTCAGGTGCAGGACCGGTCGCGGATGTTCCGCGTTTCCTCTCCAGAGTGTAGGCGCGCTCCTGGCACTCGGGCAACCCGAGTGCCAGGAGCGTTCACCCTCGGCGTGAAGCGGACGAGGTCACGCGTCGTCCACAAATGCCGGATGCCCCGCCCGAGCAGCGAAGATGACACAATGGCCCGGTGAGCACCCTAACCCCCGTCCTCTCCTCGCCCGGCTGGGAGCTGCTGGAATCCCTCCAGGCCCGCCAGGACACCACCCCCGTGTCCCTGCCCGAGTTGGCGGGTGCCCTGCGTTCCTCCGGCGTGCCAGCCGAGCTCGCGGCCGCCGTTGTCACCCAGCTCGCCCTACGTCGCGCGGCGCGTGCAAAGTTTGGCCCCATCGCCTCGCACATGGTGTTCACCCGCGACGGTCTCGAACAGGCAACCCGTCTCGTCGTGGCCGCCCGCCACGCCCAGCGATTCCGAGACGCGGGTGTGAGGCGGGTCGCCGACCTGGGGTGCGGGATCGGCGCAGACTCCGTCGCCATCGCGGGCCTCGGGATGGGGGTGCTCGCCGTCGACATTGATCCGGAGGCCGCCCAGGCGGCGGCCGCCAACCTGCGCGACTTCGACGACGCTCAGGTGCGCCTGGGCGACGTCATGGATCTCGACATCGCCGAGCTGGCCGGTGACGGGGTCGACGCCATCTTCGCGGATCCCGCCAGGCGCACGGGAGCAGCACGCGGCTCAAGCCGCATCACCGACCCCGAGCGCTGGTCTCCTCCCCTGTCCTCCGCCCTGAGGTGGGCCCAGACGATCAGCGCCGTCGGCGTGAAGGTCGCGCCCGGCATCGCCTACGATCGGATCCCACCCACGTGGCACGCCCAGTGGGTCAGCGTGGGAGGCGACCTCGTTGAGGCATCGCTGTGGTCTCCCCCTCTCGCCCCCGAGGGACCGGGGCGCTCGTGCCTCCTCCTGGACGAGACCGGGGCGGCCCACGGCATCTCCTCGCGCGACGGTCAGGAGGCCAACGCCCCCGCCGAGGTCGTTGACGTGGTACCGCTGGGGAACACGATCGCAGAGCCGGACCCGGCGGTCATTCGCTCGGGGATGCTCGCCCAGCTCGCTCGGCTCGTCGGCGCCGGGATCGTCTCGCCCTCGATCGCATACCTGACTGGGGACGATTTACCCGCCAGCCCCTTCTACGACCGATTCGAAGTCCTGGAGGTGACGAACCTGCGGGCGAAGGCGATCTCAGCGGCGCTGCGAACGCTCAACGCGGGCAGCGTGGAGATCAAGAAACGCGGAGCGGACATCGATCCCGACGCCCTGCGCAAGTCCCTGAAGCTGAGCGGAGTGGGCCAGGCCACCGTCATCGCCACGCGCGTCGACGGGCGCCACCGTGCCATCGTCTGCAGGCGCTTGCCCGCAAACCTGTAAGGAAGCTCTCCGCCGACGACCCGCCTTCGCCTGCCACAATGAAGGCACCCAGCGAAAGGAACGACATGCCTCTGCCCTTCGGTTCCTCGGAGCGCTCAACGATCGGAGTGGAGTGGGAGCTCCAGCTCGTGGATCGCGACTCCCACGACCTGCGCCAGAGCGCCGACGCCATCATCGACCGGGCCACGACTCACGGACAGCTCTACCCCGGCGTCCATCGGGAGATGCTGCTCAACACCATCGAGGTCGTCTCCAAGCCCCGTTCCACGGTCGCCGAGTGCCTCGCCGATCTCACGGACTGCGTTGACTTCCTCACGCCCCTGGCATCCGACCTGCGCATCGACCTGGCCACTGCCGGGACCCACCCCTTCGCCCGCCCGGGCCGACAGCGGGTCACGGACTCGGACCGATACGCTCAGCTCGTCGAACGCACCGCCTACTGGGGACACCAGATGCTGCTGTACGGGGTCCACGTCCACGTCGGCGTCGAGGACCGCGCGAAGATCCTACCCATCCAGGCCGCGCTCACCGCCCACCTCGGGCACCTCCAGGCACTGTCGGCCTCCTCCCCCTTCTGGGCGGGCGAGGACACCGGCTACGCCTCCAACCGGGCGATGGTCTTCCAGCAGCTGCCCACGGCGGGTATTCCCCGTCAGTTCGACACGTGGGAGGATCTGGAGGCATACACGGACGACATGGTCCGCACCGGCGTCATCGAGGGTTTCGACGAGGTGCGCTGGGACATCCGCCCCTCGCCCGCGTTCGGGACAATCGAGAACCGCGTCTACGATGCCGCGACCAATGCGTTCGAGGTCGGCGTCTTCGCCGCGGTCACCCACGTCCTCGTCGAGCACTTCTCACGGCTCTACGATGCCGGAGAGCCTCTCCCGTTTCTTCCCGATTGGTTCGTCGCCGAGAACAAGTGGCGGTCGGCCCGCTACGGGATGGACGCGACCCTGATCGTCTCACGTGACGGTGCCACGGAAAGCGCCCGGGACGGGCTTGCGCGCCTAGCGCAGGAGCTCGCCCCCGTCGCCGCGGACCTCGGCTGCGCCAGTGAGTTCGCGGGCCTGGAGACAATCCTTACCATCGGCGCCTCCTACGAGCGCCAGCGCGCCGTGGCGGCGGCCGCTCGCCCCGGACAGGGCCTTGATGCCGTCGTCGATCTCATGCGCGCCGAGATGAGTGCCGGGCACCCCCTGGCTCTGGCTGAATTCGCCACCCTCAATGCCTAACCCTAGGGGCGTACGCCGCCTTCCCTCGATTCGTCCGTCCGCCAGTACGTGTGCCGCCCACGGCGCCTCGCATCCCACGCCCGAGGCCTGGGTCAGCGGGCCCACGGCCGCGCGGAACCGACACTTTGTCAGCGCTTTTTCAGGCCCTTTTCAGGCCGACGGCGTATCCTTGAGGCCGGACAAGAAGATACCGGAGAGGACACTAGACCGTGGCTGAGGACCTGCACGGCTCACATGCACCCGCGCCGACAGAACCCCCACTGAGAAGGCTCATCGCCCCGGTCGCAAACACCCTCGCGACGCTGTGGCTCCTCCTGTCTTCCCTGGCCCGTCTCACTGCGCGATGGCTCTCTGGATGCCCGGCCACGGCGATCGTCACGGTCGCCCTCACCGCGTGCTCGGCGAGCTACTGGGTGTGGCGTGACCAGTTCGTCACCCTTGAGGCCTCCCCGTCCTACTCGCACTGGTGGTCGATTTTCTCCTCCATCGGCGCGATCCCCGGCAATTTCATCGCCACGGCGGTGCTCGGCATCATCACCATGATCCTCGCCGGAGGCGCGGCGGAACGTCACCTGGGCACCCGCGCGTGGGTGACGGCTGCCCTCGCCGGGCAGGTCATCGGGGTCACCGCGACCTGGCTGACCCTCCCGCTTCTGACCGCCACGTTCTCCATGTGGGGCAACGCCATCGGCAGCGGCACCCTGTGGGGAACGAGCCTCATCCTCGTTGCCCTCGCCGGGGCAGCTGGCGAATCCCTCGGCTCGCGCTGGCGCTGGCGCGCCCGCTTCCTGCTCATCGGTGTTCTCGTGCTGTCGTCCGCAGTCCTCGGATCCGCGATCTCCTACGCGCGCGTCTGGGCGCTCCTGGCGGGAATGGTGGCCGCGCGACTGGCCGGCGTTCACGGGGCGAGGTCCGAATCGAGCGACGACATCACCATCCGACGCCAGCTCGCCTCCATCGCCGCCCTGTGCTGGGCGTGCGCCGCCGCGCTCACCGTCGTCTCCTCGACGCAGGAGGGACCCCTGGCGCAGATGCGCTGGTCGCTCGGCCCGGCCTGGTGGCTCGAGGGCCGCACGGGGGTCTTCGCCACCCTCCTGTGCCTCATGCCCATCACCCTGCAGGTGATCTTCGCGTACGGGCTGCGCAAAGGTCGGCGCCTGGCCTACGTGGGGACGCTCACACTCCAAATCGTCCTCGGTCTCTCAACGATCATCTCCAGCGCCGTCGCACTCCTCGAAGGGGTCACTCCCGATGGGGACATCGCCCCCGAGTTGTTCACCACCGCGACCTTCCTTCTCGTTCCCGTCATCCTCAATCTGACGATGTGCATCATCGTGTTTTGGATGCGCCGGGCGTTTTCGATTCACGCCCAGCGATCCACGACGATCACGCTGCTGCGGCGCTGGGCGACCCTGATGATCGGCTGCGCGGCGGCCGCGCTCGCCCTCGGCGCCCTCACGAGCGATTCTTTCGTTCCCTTCGAGGTGCTCGCTTCCAGCGACGAGCTCACCGTCACCGACTATGCGACACCCCTGCAGGTCTTCCACGACTACCTCCTGGCACTCCTGCCCACCGCCACCGCCTCGATCTTCGAGCCGACCCTCGTCCCCATGACCCTCATCGCGGAGGCTCCCGTCCTGTGGCTTCCGCTCATCGCCTGGGTGGGCACCCTCGGAATCATCCTGAGCGCGTTGCTCTCACGTCCGCGCATTCCGCGCTCGTGCCCGCCCGAGGAACTGACCTCGCTCGTGCGCACCCATGGAGCGGGCACCCTGGGGTGGATGAGCACGTGGGAGGGCAACCTCGTGTGGCTCTCCCCCACCGGGGACGCCGGCGGGGCCTACCGGGGTTCGGGCGGCGTTGCCCTGACCGTGGCGGACCTCGCGTACGCGCCGGGGAAAGCTAGCGCCGCGATCACCCAGTTCTCCGAGTTTGCTCTCGCCTCTGGCCTGACCCCCGCCCTCTATTCCATCCACGAGGAGCTCGCGCTGGCCGCGAAGGACGCGGGTTGGACGATCATGCAGGTGGCCGAGGAGTCCGTCCTCGACCTTCCGGACCTGGCGTTCCGCGGCAAGGCCTACCAGGACGTGCGCACCGCCATGAACCACGCGACGCGCGAAGGCGTCGAGGCCGTGTGGACCACCTGGGACGAGTGCCCGGAGGGCTGGAAGGACCAGATCACCGTCATCTCGGACGCGTGGAGCGCGGACAAGGCCCTGCCCGAAATGGGCTTCACGCTCGGCGGTGTGCGCGAGCTCTCCGTTCCCGAGACGCGGATCCTCGTCGCAATCGACTCCGATCACACGATCCACGCCGTGACCTCGTGGCTGCCGATCTACCGCGACGGGCAGGTGATCGGGCTGACCCTGGACGTGATGCGCAGGCGTGCCGAGGGCTGGCGCCCGGCCATCGAGTTCCTCATCGGCAAGGCCGCTCTGTCCGCCCAGGAGGAGGGGCTGAGTATCCTCTCCCTCTCCGGCGCTCCCCTGGCCCGTTCCAAGGACGATACCTCAGCGTTCGGACCGCTCATCGACGCGCTGGCCTCCATCATGGAGCCTCTCTACGGGTTCTCCTCTCTGCACGCCTTCAAACGCAAGTTCAAGCCCCGCACCCAGTCCCTCTATCTGGCTGTTCCCGATCCCACCTCCCTGGCCACCGTCGGGCTGGCCATCGCTCACGCCTACGTTCCCTCGCTTCGTCCGGCGCAGACGCTCGCGCTCGTTGCCTCGGTCGCAGGCGGGCTTGCGAAGCGTGCCGCTCGGGGGGTCGGTGACCTGCGTTCCTCCCGAGGTATCGGACACCAGGATGCGCCGACCTCTCACCCCGGAGCCGGGCGCGATGCCGAGGGGTCTCAACCATCGTCAAATCACGGCAAGAAGGATCAGCAATGAGCGTCCTTGGTTCTATCCCCCTCACCTCTTTTCGCACCCTGGCGGTTGTGGCCGCTCTGGCGCTCGTCTCCCTGCTCGCGGGAGCATTCTTCCTTCCTCGCCTGACCCCCGCGCGTTGCCCGCGTCGCGCACGGCGATGGCTCGGCCGAACCGCCGTCATCCTGATTCCCACGCTGCTCGTCACTGCGGCTGGAGGACTTGTTTTCAACCGTTCTCTCGGCATCGTCAAGACCAGCGGGGACCTCGGTCGCCTCGCTGCGGCCACGCTGTTGGGCACGAAGAAGGCCGCAGGTACGGAGACCAAACCCGAGCGCCAGCCCCTCGAGGAATCCGAACTCGACGCCACCTTCGAGCGCGGCGACGACGGCATGCTCACGACCACGTGGACGGGGCCCACGAGCGGGATCACTCAGCCCGTGTACGTCATCGTCCCCCGCGACTACGCGCCGGGTGACGGAAAGACCTACGGTGTCATCGAGCTCCTCCACGGCTACCCCGGCGCTGCCGACGGCATCTTGCAGAACCTCAGCATCCAGGAGGCCCTCGACAACGCGATCGATGCCGGGATCATCCCGCCTTCGATCGTCGTCGCCCCCTCCCTGAACGTCGACGAGAACGAGCACGATTGCGCGGATTTTAGCGGACGCCCCGCGGTCTTCACGTGGACCGCGCACGAGGTTCCAGCGATGATTCGGCACAACTTCCCGGGGGTTTCCTCCGACCGCAACGCGTGGATGATCGGTGGCTTCTCCTCGGGCGCATACTGCGCCGTGTGGACCGCCCTGCGCACGCCCGAGACCTTCGGCGCCGCCGCAATGCTCTCCGGGTATGACACGCAGATCGAAGGCCAGATGAAGACCCAGGGCACGCAGTACCTTGCGGACAATACCCTCTCCACGATGCTCGCGACGCGCGCACCCGACGGAATGCGGATCTACGCCATGGCGGCGGCCGACGACGGCGCCGGTGGGGCACCCGCGGCTCTTGCGATGGCGAACGCCGTGAAGGAACCCGACAGCGTGACCACCGACATTCCTCCGACGGGCGGGCACGCCGGTCCCCTGTGGATCGAGAAGGTGCCGACGATGCTTGCCTGGTGGGGGTCCTCCGACGTCGTCTCCTCCGCGGTTGGTGCCCCGCCCACGGCGCAGACGGCGCGCGCATCGAGCGCCTTCAGCTCGATCGTAGCCGCCACGACCGTCACTCACCGCTCGCGTCCGCTGGCCCCCAACACCTTCGCGGCCCTGGCTGTCATGTGCGCGCTCGCACTGTGTTTCGTGATTCTCACGTGGCGCGTGGCCGGCAACTGGCGGTTGCTCGGCAAGAATGAGCTCGCCGACATGGCGCTCTCGCGGTCGCGCTTTTGCCGCCCCACCGTTGCCGCGGTGCTGAGCGCTCTCCCGCGTCCCATCGGCGCGGGAGCGGCCTACCTGGCTCGCTTGGGTTGCCTCGGCCTCGCGGTCTCGACCTCGTCGGTCCTCATCGGCATCGCGTCAAACATCGCCGGAGGGTTCTACACCTCGTGGGGTTCCGTGGCATTGACGCTCACGAGGACCCTCGGCTAGGCGCACGCGCGCCCAGGCTGGGCGCATACGGTCCCGGGGCGCCGAGGCGCCTTCTGAGCAGGCGGGCGCACGCGCGCGGGCGACACCCCTCGAACAGCGAGGCGGTCCGGCGCCCGACGCCCGTTTGCTCTCCTACGCGCTGGGCGCGACGTAGGTCCGCGTCAGCTCCATCCCGGAGTCGGGCGAGAAATCCCAGTCCGACGGGGGCAGTCCCGCCGCAACCAGCTCCGATCCGATCGCCGCGATCTGTGCACCGTTGTCGGTGCAGAACCGCAGGGGCGGCATGCGCACACGGATGCCGACCGCGTCGGCGCGTTGCGCGAGCAGGGAGCGCAGCCGAGAGTTGGCGGAAAAACCACCCCCGACGACGATGTCGCGGCAGCCCCTGTCGCGGGCCGCCTGCACGGCCTTGGCCGTGAGGGAGTCGTTCACCGCCTCGGAGAACGCGGCGCACACGTCAGCGGCGCTCACGTCCTCGCCCCTGGCGCGCGCCCCCTCAAGGTAGCGGGCAACCGCCGTCTTCAGGCCTGAGAAAGAGAAGTCGTAGCGGTGGCGTTCCTTGTCTTTGCCTGCGGAAAGACCGCGCGGAAAGCGCAGTGCCTCACGGTGCCCCTCGCGCGAAAGACGATCGACGTGGGGCCCGCCGGGATAGGGAAGACCCAGCAAGCGCCCCACCTTGTCGAAGGCCTCGCCCGCCGCGTCGTCGAGAGTTCCACCCAGCTCGACAACGTCCGTGGCAATGTTGCGTACCTCAAGGATGTTGGAATGACCGCCCGAGACGACCAAGCCGATGAAATGCCCCGGCAGCGGGCCGTCGGCGAGCTTGTCCACGGCGAGGTGTCCGATCACATGGTTGACGCCGTACAGTGGCTTTCCTAGGGAGGAGGCGAGGGCCTTCGCCGCGCAGATGCCGACGGTCAGGGATCCAACGAGGCCGGGGCCAGCCGCAACCGCGATCGCGTCAACGTCCGCCAGGGCCACCCCCGCCTCGTCCAGGGCGGCATCCAGCGTCGGAAGGAAGGACTCCAGGTGTGCGCGCGAGGCGATTTCGGGGATGATGCCGCCGTAGCGCGCGTACTCATCCATCGAGGTCGCCGTGCGGTCGACGAGCAGATCCGTACCGCGCACGAGGCCGACACCCGTCTCGTCGCACGTTGACTCGATACCTAGGACAAGGGGTTCACTCACGCGCACTAGTGTAGGCCGCATGCCTGCGCGCCGCCCGGGCGCACGAGCCCCGGTCCCCTAGTCCGTTTCGTTCTCGCTCCGGCCCCTCGCGTTTGCCACGAACATGGCCACGCCCGCGACCGCGAACACCAGCAGCGACCACGGGAAGAGGGAATCGGCGAGAGCTTTGATTGACGCCGATCCGAAGAGGACACCGAGAAGGAGGAGGATCGACAGGAGTGCGAACACGGCCATCGCGCCGATCCCGACGGTGGCGCCAACCCGGTAGCGCCGCGTGTGCGTGTTGGGGCCGCTCTCATCGAACTGCATGGCTCTGTTCCTCTCCGCGCCGACGATGCCATCATGATACGCCTCGGCGGGTGCGCAGCCGCACGGATGGAAGCCTCGAATCTGCCCGCTGGCCGACTCGCCGCCTCGCGGCGATCAGGAGGGGAACATCGAGGCCCCGCACCCGGAGCAGAACCTGGCGTCCTCGGTCTCGAGATACCCGCAGGCGGTGCAGCGGACCCTGATCTGCGGTTGTCCCGCGGCCCCCTGTGCGACCGCGTCGCGGACGATCGGCATCTCCTCGAGAGCGTCTTGCATCTGGGCGCCCCGCGAGCGTCGCCACGGTTCGGCATCCCGGGCCTTCCCCTCGGGCGAGAGAACAACTCCGGAGCCCGCGAGCCCCTGACGCCCCACGGCGCGAAGGCCCTGCCCCGCCAGGATGAGAAAGAAGCCCACGAACGCCAACGGAGAGTCCCGGAACGCCAGGCCGGATCCGCCCGCGCCCGAGGAGAGACCGTCGCAGAAGGAGAAGACGGAGAGGAAGGGAACGAAGAACAGGACGAAGCCCGGCAGCGTCAGCGCCGCGCCCTGGGTAGGCGCGCGGGGGCCCGGCGCCACGCGCCGGGCCCCCGCGATCAGGACAGTCGATCAGACGCCCTTGAAGGCGGCCTTTCCGAGCTGCCGGTTCAGGTTCGCGATCACGTCGAGAGGGATCTGCTTGGGGCACACCGCCGCACACTCTCCGATGTTGGAGCAGGAGCCGAAGCCCTCCTCGTCCATCTGGTTGAGCATGGCGACCACGCGCTTGTAGTTCTCGGGCTTGCCCTGCGGGAGCAGGCCCAGGTGCGTGACCTTGGCCGAGGTGAAGAGCATGGCCGATGCGTTCGGGCAGGCCGCCACGCAGGCACCACAGCCGATGCAGGCCGCGGCCTCGAAGGCGCGTTCCGCATCCTGCTTGGGCACCGGGGTCGCATGGGCGTCGGGGGCGGCGCCTGTGTTCACCGAGATGTAGCCTCCCGCCTGGATGATGCGATCCAGGGCGGAGCGGTTGACCACCAGGTCCTTGATGATCGGGAAGCCTTCGGCGCGCCACGGCTCGATCGTGATGACATCGCCATCGTTGAAGGAGCGCATGTGCAGCTGGCAGGTCGTGGTGACCTCCGGGCCGTGTGCGATGCCGTTGATGACGATGCCGCACTGCCCGCAGATGCCTTCGCGGCAGTCGGAGTCGAAGGCGATGGGTTCCTCGCCTCGCGCGAAGAGCTCTTCGTTCAGGACGTCGAGCATCTCCAGGAACGAGGACTCTTCCGAGATTCCCTTCACCTGGTATTCATGAATTGCGCCCTTGTCGTCGGGACCGTTTTGGCGCCAGATCCTCAGTGTCAGGTTCACTTGTAGCTCCGCTGCTTCAGCTCGATGTCGTTGTAAATCAGGTCTTCCTTGTGGAGGATCGGGGGTTCGCCATCACCGGCGAACTCCCAGGCCGCCACGTACAGGAACTTGTCGTCGTGACGCAGGGCCTCGCCCTCGGGAGTCTGAGACTCCGCGCGGAAGTGGCCGCCGCACGACTCTTCGCGGTGCAGCGCGTCGATGCACATGAGCTCGCCCAGCTCCATGAAGTCGGCCACGCGGCCAGCCTTCTCGAGGGACTGGTTGAGTTCACCGATCGACTTGCCGGGAACGCGAACGTTCTTCCAGTAGTCGGCGCGCAGCTCCCGAATCATGCCGATGGCCTTCTTCAGGCCTTCCTCGGTGCGCTCCATGCCGCAGTACTCCCACATGATCTTGCCCAGCTCCTTGTGGAAGGAGTCCACCGAGCGAGTTCCGCCCACCGACATGAGCGTGTCGATGCGTCCCTGAGCCGCGTCGAGGGCTTCCTTCACGGACGGCGAGTTCTCGTCGAGCGCGGGCAGGTGGAAGCAGTGTGCCAGGTAGTCGTTGATCGTGTTGGGCAGGACGAAGTATCCGTCCGACAGGCCCTGCATGAGCGCCGAGGCACCCAGGCGGTTTGCGCCGTGATCGGAGAAGTTCGCCTCACCGGCCACGTACAGGCCCGGCAGGTTCGATTCGAGGTCGTAGTCAACCCACAGGCCACCCATCGTGTAGTGAACGGCCGGGTAGATGCGCATGGGCACCTCGTAGGGGTTATCGCCCGTGATGCGCTCGTACATGTCAAAGAGGTTGCCGTACTTGGCGGACACGGCCGAACGCCCCATGCGGGAAATGGCCTCGGAGAAGTCGAGGTAGACGCCGCGGGCGACGCCGTCGATCTTCGGGCCGACGCCTCGTCCCTCGTCGCACATGTTCTTGGCCTGGCGGCTCGCGATATCGCGGGGAACGAGGTTACCGAAGGAGGGGTAGATCCGCTCCAGGTAGTAGTCGCGATCCTCCTCGGGAATGTCGCGCGGGTCCTTCTCGCAGTCCTCGGCGCGCTTGGGAACCCAGATGCGGCCATCGTTACGCAGCGACTCGCTCATGAGGGTCAGCTTCGACTGCTGGTCGCCGTGCTGGGGGATGCAGGTCGGGTGGATCTGCGTGAAGCAGGGGTTTCCGAAGTAGGCACCCTTGCGGTACGCACGCCAGATGGCGGTGCCGTTGCAGCCCATCGCGTTGGTCGACAGGAAGAACACGTTACCATAGCCGCCGGTGGCCAGGACCACCGCGTCGGCGATGAAGGTCTCGAGCTTGCCGGTGGACATGTCGCGGGCGACGATGCCACGCGCCTTACCCTCGTCGACGATGAGCTCGACCATCTCGTGGCGGGAGTACTCCTTGACGGTGCCGGCTGCCACCTGACGCTCGAGCGCCTGGTAGGCGCCGATGAGCAGCTGCTGACCTGTCTGGCCGCGGGCGTAGAAGGTACGGGAGACCTGCACGCCGCCGAAGGAGCGGTTGTCGAGGAGACCGCCGTACTCGCGGGCGAAGGGAACGCCCTGAGCGACGCACTGGTCGATGATGTTCGCGCTGACCTCGGCCAGGCGGTAGACGTTGTCCTCGCGGGCGCGGTAGTCCCCGCCCTTGACCGTGTCGTAGAAGAGACGGTACACGGAGTCGTTGTCGTTGCGGTAGTTCTTCGCGGCGTTGATGCCGCCCTGCGCGGCGATCGAGTGCGCACGACGTGCGGAGTCCTGGTAGAAGAAGCAGTCGACGTTGTAGCCCATCTCGCCCAGCGAGGCGGCAGCCGCGCCGCCCGCGAGGCCCGAGCCGACGATGATGACGCGCAGCTTGCGTCGGTTGGCGGGGTTGACCAGCGCGGCAGTGAACTTACGCTGTTCCCAGCGCCGCTCGATCGGAACGTCGTGGGGTGCCTTGGCGTCGGCGATCTTCTCGCCTTCGCGGTACAGGCCGTGGATGATTGTGTCGGTCATGATTGCGTGCCCTTCCTCAGTGAATCAAGCCGGTGACGATGGCGACGGGCGGGGCCATGAACATCACGAAGATGACGAGGCCAACCAAGCCCGAGAGGACAACCAGGGGCCGACGCGTCGCGGGGCGAACCCAGCCGAGCGACTGGAACATGGACCAGAAGCCGTGCGAGACGTGGATGCAGGCGCAACCGACGAACACGGCGTAGAGGATCACGAGGACCGGCGACTGGAAGGAAGCGATCATGCGAGCGTAAGGAGTGGTGACGTCAGCGCCGAAGTTCGCGAGCTTCGCGGGCAGGCTCACGGTAGTGAAGTGAGCGATGTGGAAGATCAGGATCAGCAGGATGAGAACACCGCTCATGCGCATGGTGCGGGCCGCGTAGGAGTCCGTGACGGACTTCTTCACGACGTAGCGGGTGGAGCGAGCGCGACGCGAGCGGTTCCACGTGTAGGCGGCGGCCCACAGGTGGATGACGAGCATGAGCACCATGGCGGCGCGGAAGACCCAGATGAATCCGCCGTGCGGGAAGATCGGCACGAAAGCCTCTTCATGCAGCCAGTGCGCGTAGTCGTTGTAGACCTGCTCGCCCAGGAACATCTTGAGGTTGCCGTAGGAGTGGAACAGCAAGAAGAAAACGAAAACGAAGCCCGACACTGCCATCAGCTGCTTGACGAAAACGCTGGTGGTCCACGCGCGGCGCTTCTTCGTTGCGACATTTTGAGTGGCCATGGCTTGAGCATATCGGTGGGATTGTGCCCGCTCGTAGGACCATGGCGCGCCCCCACCGGGCACCCTCCGACACGCGCCGCGCCTTTCCGCTATTTTCCGCCATTCTCAGGGTCGCCTTTGCCCGCGATTACAAGGATAACTTCCGGGGGCGCCGCGAGCGCCGGGCGGCCTGAGGAAGCCGATTTTTGATACACCGACGATGCCTATTTGGTGGCCGTCGCCGCATCCGCGCGGGTCAGGAGTGCTCGCATCTCCATGGCTTCTTCGACGGGGTTGCGAAAGTAGCGAGGTCGGCGCCCAATCTCGACGAAACCTCGCGACTCATACAGGCCGATGGCCGCGGCGTTGGATGGACGCACGTCGAGGAAGATCTCGTGGGCGCCCGCGGCGGCGGCCCACCTCAGGAGGGTGTCCAGGAGGGCCGCTCCCAGGCCGCGGCCACGGGCCTCGGGGCGCACTCCGATGGTCATGACGTCGGCCTGGTCGCCCCCGATCTTGACGCCTGCGTAGCCGAGCGGCGTGTCGTCCTCGCCGCGAGCGATCCAGTAGCGCGACGCCGGGGAGGAGAGTTCCTCGGCGAGCATGACATCACTCCACGGGTCCTCGGGGAAGGTCAGCGCCTCGAGACCGATGAGCGCTTCCAGGTCGCTCGGGTGCGCGCGGCTCAGGCGGGTCCTCATAGGCGCGCTGTCGGCTGGCCCTGAATGTCGGGACGGCGCAGGTAGAGGGGGTCCGTGCGCAGCCGGTGTTCGTCGCCCGCCGCGAGCCTCGTCGCGGTGATGCGGCTCATAACGGCCGGGTCGAGCCTCACCTGGGGGCCGAGGTCGGCGCGTGCCAGAGCGTGGGCGCTATGCTCGGGAATGTCCGCTCCGGCGACAACGAGGCCGGGGGCGGTACGCATGGCCGCCAGGAGGGAGGTGACCTCGCCCACCTCAAGGCGTCCTTCGAGGGTCACGTCGTGCGGTCCGGCGGCCACGTAGGAACCCCAGTAGAGTTCGCGCCGCCGCGCGTCCGCGATCGCGTAGACCCTCGTCTCGGGCGGGAGGAGATCCAGGCCCTGGCGGGCGATCACGTCCAGCGACGACACGCCGTAGACGGGCACCCCGGCGGCGGCGGCGAGGACGCGGGCGGACACCAACCCTGCTCGCAGTCCGGTGAAGGGCGCGGGTCCCGTACCGATCAGCACCCGATCGAGCGAGGCCTTTCCCAGGACCGGGGAGAGTCCCGCCTCGGCCAGGGCGGCGCGAACGAGCGGGATGATCGATTCGGCGTGGTGGCGCCCCGAGTCGTTGCGGGCGCGGGCACGCACGCGGCCGTCCTCGAGGACGGCGACGGTGGTGGATGCTTGGGTGTCCAGGGCTATCTCTCGCACGCTGCGATCCTACTCGTCGGCGTGTGCCTCGTCGCCGCAAGCGGGCGAGGCGCCGTCGCCAAACACCGCGGGAGCGTCGAGGCGCCGTCCCCCGTGGGCGGCAACGAGCCCTTCGAGGATGCCATTCCAGCGGCTTCCGTGCGCGTGCAGGACGATGCTGCGCGTCCCGTCGTCCATGTGCTCCAGGTCGATGACCTGCCCGTCCCGACACGCCTGCCCGCCCTCGGCTCGTCGCACATCAATGACGAGGCGCTCGGGGCTCATGGCTTCCGTCTTTCCCTCTCCCCATTCGACGACGGTGACGGCCTCGTCCAGGGAGGAGTCCAGGTCCAGGGTCTCGAGGTCGCCGAGGTCGGTAATGCGGTAGGCGTCGGCATGGATCAGGTCGGGGCCGCCGTGAAGGGAGGGATGAACTCGGGCGACGATGAACGTCGGCGAGGCGACGCGTCCGCGCACCCCCATGCCGGCCCCGATGCCCTGAGTGAGCGTCGTCTTGCCCGCCCCGAGGCCGCCGGAGAGCATGACGAGGTCGCCGGCGCGCAGCAACCGTCCCAGGTCCGTGCCAAGGTCGCGGGTCTGGTCGGCGCCGCTCGTGCGAACCTCAAAAGAGGCGGTGGGTCGGTCAGTCATGGGTGTTCCTCCCGTGCTGTGCCCCCTCGACTCCGCTGCGCACGTACGTGCGGGGGATGTGGGCGCCGAGGCGAGTGACGATCTCGTAGTTGATGGTGTCGGCCGCGTCTGCCCACTCGTCGGCGAGCGGCTCGCCACCCGCTCCGTTTCCCAGCAGAATCACTTCGTCTCCGACGCGCGCGGGCGGCTGGCCGGCGTGGGCGGTGGCTTCCCCGGCGTCCCCTGCCGCCTTCCCCAGGTCGATCATGAACTGGTCCATGCACACGCGTCCGACGACGGGGGCACTGAGCGGCCCAGACGCGGTGTGCACGAGGACCCGCGCACGGTTGGAGGCGGCACGCAAGATTCCGTCGCCGTAGCCCAGGGGAACCAGGCCGATCCAGCGACGGGTGGGGGCCGCCCAGGTTCCCCCGTAGGAGACCGGGCTCCCCTCCTCGATGACCTTGACCGAGGTCAGCGGCGCGCACAGCGTCAGCGCGGGGATCAGGCCGAGGTCGGCGGCGCTCGCGACCGCGGGGTCGGGGCTGAGTCCGTAGAGGCCGATGCCGACACGGACCATGTCGTAGTGGGTCTGGGGGTGCCACAGGATGCCGGAGGTTGCTGCCAGGTGGCGGATGCGCGGACGGACACCGGCCTCGCGAAGGATCCGCAGCCCTTCCTCGAAGATTCGCACGTGGCTCGCGGTCGATGCGTTGCCGCCGTCACTCGGGTCATCGGCGCGGGACATGTGGCTCCAGGCTCCGACAACGTCGATCAGTCCGTCGTCGCTCGCGGCCTTGAGGGCGGCGGCCAGGGTCGGAAGGTCGGCGAGGGTGGAGCCGGCGCGCGACATTCCTGTGTCGATCTTGACGTGGACGCGCGCGGGGCGACCTACCTGGCGGGCTGCGGCGCAGATATGCGCGAGGACCCACGTCCACGACACGGACAGGTCGATGTCGGCGGCAATGGCCGCCGCGAAGTCGGAGGAGGAGGTGGAAATCCACGCGAGGATCGGCGAGTCCTCGCGTGCGACGCCCGCCGCGTCCAGGCCCTCGCGCAGGGCGAATGCCTCGGCCAGCTGGGCGACGCCGAGCCAGTCGGCGCCCGCTTCCAGGGCGGCGCGGGCGACGGGAATGAGGCCGTGGCCGTACGCGTTGGCCTTGACGGTCGCGAGTTGGAGGGCGCCGGGGGCGGCGGCGCGCAGGACCTTCAGATTGTGGCCGATGGCGGCCAGGTCGATGCTCGCGCACGAGGGGTAGTCCCTGCCCTGGCCTCGTTGTTGTGTGGAAATCACTCCCCTAGTATCGCACGCCCGGGGCGCGCCGCTTCGTCAGGCGAGGGGTGTGCGCACCTCGTCGCTCCGGGTCGGCCAGCACGCGCGGGATCTGCGCGGCGATATCTGCCGCCTGAATGGGTGCCCTGCCCCGGTGGCGGTCCGCGGCCAGGCGGGCGGCGCGCCCGTGGAGCCAGACGGCCGCGGCCAGGCGTTCCATCGTCACGGGGAGCGCATTCGCCTCGCCTGAGGGCGCCGTTGGCTCGGGGCGCGCCAGGACGCCGGCGATGAGACCCGCCAGGACGTCACCGCTGCCGGCGACGCCGGCCCAGGGTGTGCCCGCCGGACTCACGCTGGCGCGGCATCCGCTTGTCCGCCGCGTGTCCGCCGTCTGCGGTGATTCCTCGCCCCCGTCGCCTCCTCGCCCACCCGCCTGGGTCCGCGCCCGCGCGACCGCGTCCGAGCAGACGATCGTGACGGGGCCTTTGAGGACGACGTGGCAGCCGGTGGCGTCGTGGAGTGCGCGCGCAAAACGCAGCGGGTGGGCGCCAATCTGCGCCTTTGTCGTCGCCTGCCCGAGGAGTCCGAGCAGGCGCGCGGCCTCCCCGTAGTGCGGGGTCAGAACGGTGACGTCGGGCCTCAGCGAGCCCAACAACTCGGGAACGAGATCGAGCGCCCACGCGTCGATGACGAGGGGCATGCCCGAGCGTCCACAAAACTGAGCGAGTTCGAGCGCGTCCTCACGGCGTTCATCGTCGAGGCCGGGCCCGATGAGGGCGGACTGGATGCGCCCGCCGACGGTGACGACTCCGGGCTGGTCGGCGAGCACGAGATCCTGCACGCGCCTCGTGGAGTTGAGACGAACCATGCCCACGCCGGCAGCCAGGGCGCCGCGCGTCGCGAGAAGACCCGCGCCGGGATAGGTATCGGATCCCGCGACGAGGCCGACCACGCCGCGCGCGTACTTGTCCTGCGCGAAGCCGGGGGCTGGGACCGCCATCGCCGCTGCCATTGTCCCCGCGCCGTAGGATAGCGGAACCATGTCCTCGTCCTCTTCCTCCATCGGGTTCGAGCCGCTCCACGGCATCGCGACGATGCTCAGATCGCCGGAATATTCGACGGCGGGAGGGAGAATCTCAGCGCGCTTGTAGGCGCCGACCGCCATCGTGCATGTCGCCCGGAGGATGGGGCCGCGGATTGCGCCGTCGTCATCAGTCAGGCCGGAAGGCACGTCGATTGCGACGATATGCCGGGGTCGGGCGGCGGCGATCCCGTTCAGGAGCGTCACGGCCTCGGCGAGCTTGCCGGTGAGGGGACCCTGTGCCCCGATTCCAACCATGCCGTCGATCCAGATGCCTGCACCCCAGATCGTGTCCCATTCCGGGGTCCCCCCAATGGAGCGCAGGGAACGGTCTGACAGGTCCACGATGGTCACGCCCGCTTCCCGTGCTGCGGCGAGGGCACGGCGATGGCAGCGCTTCTTGAGGAGGTATGCGGTCGCGCCGATTCCTCCACGCGCGAGGATCGCGCTGGCGTAGAGTGCATCGCCGCCGTTATCTCCGCCTCCGACGAAGGCGATGACGCGGTTGGGGGCCCAGTCGGCGCCTTCCGCCTCGCTGCGGTCATCGGAGTCTGCTTCGGAGGCGCTCTCCTGGCCGTTCCAGCCAACGGGCAGACTGGTCAGCCGCGCGACGGCGGCCGAGACCTCCCCCGCGACGTCGATCATGTAGCGGTCCGGATCCCCCTCGGAAGCCGCCTGGTCAACGCACTTTTTCTCCATTTTTCGCGCGTCGGCGAAGGACAGGGCAGCTCCATCAATCGTGAACATGGGCCATATTGTTCCACAGCGTGTCCGACTCGGGAAGGTGCTTGAGCACCAGCAGAGGCGGCACGTACGCGCATGCGCCGCGGGCCTCGTCCCACGAGGGAACGAGACCCGTGAACGCTCGCGAGGCCGCAGCCTGGCGCAGCTGGCTACTCCACCGTCACCGATTTCGCGAGGTTTCGGGGCTGGTCCACGTCCAGCCCCTTGACGGCGGCAAGCTCGCAGGCGAAGATCTGCAGCGGCACGACGGTCAGAAGCGGCGCGTAGAGCGTCGGGACGGGCGGGACGCGGAAGACGACCTCGGCGAACTCGTCGACGGAGGTGTCTCCTTCCTCGGCGACGATGATCGTGCGGGCTCCGCGGGCTCGCACCTCCGCGATGTTGGCCAGGACCTTCCCGTGAAGCTCGGGCCGGCGCGGAGTCGGGACGATGACGATGACCGGCTGTCCCTCGTCGACCAGGGCGATGGGGCCGTGCTTGAGCTCTCCCGCCGCGAAACCCTCGGCGTGGATGTAGCAGATTTCCTTGAGTTTGAGCGCGCCCTCGAGGGCGACGGGGAAGCCCACGTGGCGTCCGAGGTAGATGACCGAGGTCGCGTCGTTCATCGTGCGGGCGAATTGGCGCACGCTCTCTCCGCCGCGCAGAACCGTGGCGATGGCGTCCGGAACGCGCGCGAGCTTGTCCATGTAGTCGGCGATCTCGTCCGCGTACTTGTTGCCGCGAACCTGGGCCAGGTACAGGCCCAGGATGTAGCAGGCCGTGACCTGGGCCGTGAATGCCTTGGTGGAGGCGACGGCGATCTCGGGTCCGGCGTGCGTGAGGATCACGGCGTCGGATTCGCGTGAGATCGTCGACCCCGGAGTGTTCACGATCGCGACGACCTTTGCTCCCTGCTCGCGAGCGTGGCGAATCGCCTGGATGGTGTCCATGGTTTCGCCGCTCTGTGAGATGGCCACGACCAGGGTCTTTTCGCCGACGACGGGATCGCGGTAGCGGAATTCGCTGGAGAGTTCGACCTCGACGGGGATACGGCACCAGTGTTCGATGGCGTAGCGCGCCACCTGGCCCGCGTAGGACGCGGTGCCGCAGCCGATCATGATGACCTTGTCCACGCTGCGCAGCACGTGCTCGGAGATGCGTACCTCGTCCAGGGCCAGGTGTCCGTGGGAGTCGATGCGGTCGGCCAGCGTGGCACCCACCGCCTCGGGTTGCTCGTGGATCTCCTTCTCCATGAAGGTGGGCCACCCGTTCTTGGTGGCGTTGTCGGAGGCGAAGTCGATCTCGTACTCCCTGGGCTCCACGGCTGTGCCGTCCGGGTCAATGACGGTGACGTCTGTCGCCGAGACGACGACGATCTGATCCTGGCCGACCTCGACGGCGCGCCTGGTGTGCTCGACGAAGGCAAGCACGTCCGACCCCAGGAAGTTCTCGCCCTCCCCCAGCCCGATGACGAGCGGGGACGAGCGACGCGCGGCGACGATGACGTCCGGCGACTGGTTGCTCAGCGTCAGGAGCGTGAACGTGCCGCGAAGCTGGCGGGTGACCTCGCGCATGGCGACGACGAGCCGACGCGCGACCTCCTCGTCGGTCCCGGTCAGGCCCGCGACCGCACCCTGGTACGAGGCCTCACTGGCCGCATCGTAGGCTCGTGCGAGCATGTGGACGACAACCTCGGTGTCGGTCTCGGAGGAAAAGCTCTCTCCGGCGGCGATGAGCTCGGCACGCAGCACGTCGGCGTTTTCGATGATCCCGTTGTGGACGAGGGAGAAGCGCCCGTCCGGACTGGTGTGCGGGTGGGCGTTCGCCACCGTCGGGCGCCCGTGGGTGGCCCAGCGGGTATGCCCAATTCCGGCGTACGCGTCCTCGGGCGAGTCGGCGTCGACGGCTTCGACGAGGTTGACCAGCTTGCCGACCGTCCGGCGCACGTAGAGGCGGCCCGGCGACGCCAGGGCGATGCCGGCCGAGTCGTAGCCTCGATACTCCAGGCGCGCCAGCCCGCCGAGGACGACCTCGCGACTGCGCTGGGAAGCCTTGCATGCAACATGTCCAACGATTCCGCACATGCCTCCCATTCCAGCACACCGGCACCCCATCGGTCACCTGACGTGTGTCGCTTCACGCCGTGGATGTCCTCGCGCGCCCGTCCCCTCGTGGGGGACAATTGCGCTGTGAGCATCACCGAGTCCTTCGCGTCCTCCCCCTCTTCGGCCTCGTCCATTCAGTTGGGCGCCAGCGCACGCACCGGCCCCAGCCCCTACGCGCGATTCGATCGGACGGCCTGGGACCAGCTGGCGGACCGCGCTCCCCTGCCGCTCACGCAGGCAGACATCGACCGCATCGCATCCCTGGGCGACCCGATCGACATGAGCGAGGTGGACGCCATCTATCGGCCCCTCAGCGCCCTCCTGCAGCTCTACATCGACGGACGTCGGCGCACCGCCACCGAGCGGCACGCTTTCCTCGGCGAACCGGCGGCGTGCTCCACCCCGTTCGTGATCGGGATCGCCGGTTCCGTCGCGGTCGGCAAGTCCACGGTCGCTCGTCTGCTCCAGCTCCTCCTGTCGCGCTGGGATTCCACCCCGCGCGTCGACCTGGTGACCACCGACGGCTTTCTTTTCCCCAACCGCGTCCTTCAGGAGCGTTCCCTGATCGCGCGCAAGGGCTTCCCCGAGTCCTACGACCGCTCGGCTCTCATCTCTTTCCTTGCTTCCGTCAAGGCGGGGATCCCGCACACCAAGGCACCGGTCTACTCGCACGTCACCTACGACATCGTCCCGGACGCCTACGTGGAGGTCGATCGGCCCGACATCTTGATCGTGGAGGGCCTGAACGTCCTGCAGCCTCCGCGCTTAGCCCCGGGCTCGGTCTCCGTTGCGGTCTCCGACTACTTTGATTTCTCCATCTACGTGGACGCCGACGAGGCCAACATCGAGCAGTGGTACGTCGATCGCTTCCTGAAGCTGCGCGCGACTGCGTTCTCGCGCGAGGATTCCTACTTCAAGACCTACGCCTCGCTAACCGATCCGGAGGCGGTATCGACCGCCCACATGGTGTGGAACGCGATCAACCTGCCCAATCTGCGCGAGAACATCCGCCCCACCCGCGAGCGCGCGACCCTGATCTTCACCAAGGGCGGCAATCACCGCGTCGAGTCCCTGGCCATCCGCAAGGACTAGGAGCGCCATCCCCACTCGTCACCGACGTACACCACCCGAAAGGAAGGGGGAGGCCGCAGTCGGCATCTCCGGCTGCGGCCTCCCCCTTCTGAGGAGTCGGTTATTCGATCCAGGCGCCCGAGGACGCGAACTGGTACCAGGTTCCGCCGATGCGCTCCCAGCCGGTGGCCATGGAGCCGTTGCCACGCAGGTAGTACCAGGTGGGACCTTCCTTGTACCAGCCGGTCGTCATCGCTCCGTTGCCCTCCAGGTGGTACCACTGGCCGGAGACGCTGAGCCAGCCGGTGGCCATCGAACCGGAGGGGGTCAGGTAGTACCAGGCGCCTCCGTCACGCAGCCAACCGGTGCGCATGGCGCCGTTGCTGGACATGTAGAACCACGAGTCGCCGACCTTGACCCAGCCAGTCGCCATGATGCCCGTGTCGGGATCGAGGTAGTACCACTGTCCGCGCTCCTGAAGCCAGCCGTGCTGCTGTGCCCCGGATGAGGCGTGGTAGTACCAGTGTCCCTTGTCGTAGACCCACCCGAGCTTCAGGTAGCCGCTGGCGTCGAAGCGGTAGGTCTTGCCGTCGATGACGAGGGTCTCGTTGGCGGCGTAGGTTCCGTCGGGGTAGCTGTACCACCATCCGAAGTAACCGGACTTCCACTCGCCCACACGAGGCTGGGGCTGGGGGTCCGGGTTCGGCTGGGGCTGGGGGTCCGGGTTCGGCTGGGGATCCGGGTTGGGCTGGGGATCCGGGTTGGGCTGGGGGTCCGGGTTCGGCGTTGAGGCGTTCCTCGTGACCCAGTACAGGAAGCGCGAGTCGCCGCCGCCGACGGCCTTGAGGGTGACCTGCGAGGTCTCGCCCGCGCCGAGCTCCACCTCGCGGGTGGTCTTGTCAGCGGGATTGACCAGCATCAGGTGCGCGTCGGCGCTGGGCTTCTTGACCGTGAGCGTGATGTCCTGAGCGGTCTCGGCCAGCGACCCGTTGTCGGTGCGCGGATCGAGCAGCGTCGAGGGGTACTTGGTCGTGCCCGTCAGGGCGTTGACAACCATGAAGCCCCTGGGGACGGTCGTGGACTCTCCGAAGATCTCCGCGGACTTGGCGGTATCCAGGCCCTGGAGCTGATCGAAGTATCCGATCACGACGTCGCCGGGAAGCCCGTCGTTGACGGAACCGACGTTGGTCACCGAGACATCCACCAGGCCCACGCCCTGGTTCGCCGCCGTGGCTTCCTCACCCGTAGCGAAGTTGCCGTAGCGGTAGCCGCTCAGCATGGGGGCTTCGCCGCGGCCGTCGTACTGGCCGGGCTTGAGGGCGACGAAGGAGGAGTCCATGGCCTTCGTGTAGTTTCCGATGTAGGAGACGTTGCCGAAGATGTTGGAGAACTCGTAGAAGGAGCGCGTGGGCGCACCGTCGTGGTCGATGATGGAGGAGCGGTCGTAGCCGTTGTACTCCATGCGGAACAGGCCGAACCACTTCTGGCCGGTCGCGAGTCCCAGGGAGGGCACGATCGACTTTTCGGAGGCTGAGACGTTGGCGTCCCAGTTGTAGTCCAGGTACTGGCCGTACAGGATCGGGCTGGAGCCATCACCGGTGAGGCCCTTGAGGCCGTACTCGCGCTGCTTCTTCCAGGTGTTGGTGTTCAGGAGGCTCAGGACGACGTTGCGCGGCGCGGGGCCACCATTGGCGCCCCAGTAGTACTTGTCCCAGCTCAGCAGGTCGGGCTTGGCGTTGGTCACGTAGTAGCTCAGGTTGGCGTCGCGGTACCAGGAGGGGTCGTCCCAGGAGTTGGCGTGGACGACCGCGCCGGGGATGTTCTGCTTGGACCAGGAGAACCAGTTCTTGAAGCACTCGGATTCGACCCGGTTGAAGCCGCCCTCGTCGCCGTACTGAATGTCGACGAGCGTGGACGCGTAGGGCTTCATGTACTCGTTCATGAATTCACGCGGATCGCCCGCGTTGCACATGCTGTTCTTTCCGAAGGGGGCCTTCGCGAGCGCCCAGGGTGCTCCCTTGCCCAGGGATTCCATCATGGCGGTGTTGAACATGGGCAGGTCGTAGAACATGGGGAACGCGCCGCCGGTGAGGTCGCGCTCGTGGGCGTCGAATCCGCCGCGCCCGTACCCCTCCGAGGGCACCCACGCGGGCATCATGACGCCGTACTGGAGGGCGAGGGTCTGTGCGCGGTTGACGCCCCACTTGCCCTCACCCGGGTCGAATCCGGAGTAGCGCTCGTACATGGAGTTGTCGACCTCGGGCTTGGTCGGGGTCTGACCCGCGGGAAGGCCCCACACCTCGACGTCGTTGAAGGTCACGGCGGTGGCGATGTTCTGGGGAGTCTGTGGCTCGGTTTCATCGTTCATCCAGATGCGGATGTTCTTGGCCAGGTGATAGGCGTTGAAGTCCCAGTACCACAGGCCTCGCGCGTCGCGCGTGAGGGAGCCGTGGGTGACGATGGTCTTCCATTCGCCCCCGTCCGCTTCCTGTACCGCGATCGCAACCGAGTTGCCGCCGTGCCAGGACTGGGCGCCCGCGGGCAGGGTGGGCGTTCCCCACCCGTTCACGCGGTGCACGTAGCGCGCCTCGCCCAGGTGCAGCTCGATGCCGGTGATCGAGTCGGACCACTCGCTTGCCCGCACGAGCGGGTTCGAGGTCCACGTCGTCGCGGGGTTGAGGTCGGTCAGCGCGGCATTGTCGGCATCGGAGCCGCCGTTGGCCTTGGCCGTGGCGGGCACGAGGACATTGCCGCGGAAGTCGGTGTCAACCTTGGTGATGTTGACAACATATGTGGCGTATCTTCCGTCCAGGCTTGCGGTCGCGGTGATGACGTTGAGTCCGGGCTCGAGGTCAAGATTGGAGACTCGGCCGTCCGCATCGGGGGTGACCCCATTGATCGTGACGTCCACCTCGGGGTGGGCGTGAATGCGCGCCGAGACGGTCTTGGCGTGGAAGTATCCGGTGGCCTGGTATGTGTGGGTGGCGGGGTCGAAGTCGACCGGCTTGCCGGGTTCACCGTAGGGCAGCTGGTCGATGACGAAGTCATCAATCAGGTAATCGGCGCCCGATCCGGTCGCCGGGGTGTCGGGGTGTGGAACGGTCGGCCGGGGGCCGGAGTTTCCTCCTCCGCCCTGGTCAGTGCCGTAGGAGGTAATCGCGTTGCCGTCGCCGTCACAGGGCAGGAGCTTGATGTCGCTGAGCGCCATGTCAGACTTGCCCGGGGCTAGGGAGCGCAGGCCCGTGAGGGTGAAGACGCGCTTCGTGGTCGCCGGGAAGGTGATGTACTGTTCCTTGTTGCCGAACTGGAGGTCACTGCCGTGCTTAACCTCGGTACCGCCCTCCCAGGTTCCCTGCGCGACGGATGTCTTCCAGTCGGCGAACGAGGCGCTGGAGGCGGGGTTGCCGGGATCCTCGTCGAAGGCGAAGACTCGGTATTCGCCGGGGAACTGATCGTTGCCAAGGGTGGAATCGTAGGTGGGACGCGGGGTGAGTCCCAGGCCGCAGACCTGGGTGCCTGGGGTGGGGTTCTGGACGGCGAGGGCGTGGGGGTAGGTGTCCAGGCCTCCCTTCCACTTGGTGGTCCAGAAGGTCTTGGTTGCGTCCGTTCGCGCGCTGTCATCGTCGGTGAGGGCTGCAATGGTGCCGTTGGGGGCGCTTTCCCCGACCTTTTCCTCGGATGTAGCCCACAGGACGGTCGGGTGATAGGGGGTTTCGGGAGCGGCGACGGCCGCCGTGGGTGCCAGCCCGAGCATGGTGGCCGCGAGTACCGGGGCTCCGAGGGCTGCGATGATGGGTCTATTCCCCATGAGAGTAACTCCTTCGTCAGTATGGGGGGCCAGGGCAGGGATCCGTCGTCGAGCGAGTGTGGACCCACAGAACCTAACACGTATTAGCTTTTGTGACTCATCCTCCTTTCTGGCAGTGAAACATCCTCGCGGGCGACGCGCGCGAGGACGACGTCAGAACTTCAGCCCACCGTCCTCGATGCCACGGAAGAAGAACTTCTGGCTGAAGGCAAAGACCACGACGACGGGAACCATTGCGACGACCGCGCCGGCCAGGACGAGCTGATAGGTGACGCCCTGGGGCGAATTCTGAATCGCCGTGAGCGTGAGCATCAGGGTCTGCTTCTCGGGATCGGGCAGCATGAGCAGCGGGAAGATGAAGTCGGACCATGCGCCGATGAACGAGGTCAGGCCAACGACCGTCAGAGTGCCGCGCACCTGGGGCAGGAAGATCGACCAGAAGCGGCGCAGCTCACCGGCACCGTCGATGAGCGCCGCATCCTCGATCTCATCGGGGATGCCCATGAAGGCCGCACGCATCATGAGGATCTGGAAGGGGCCGATCATCGCAACCATCCACACGCCGGGAAGGGTGTTGTACAGGTCGAGGTTGACCATCATCTTGAACAGGGAGAGCATGATCGACTCAAACGGGAAGATCATGGCGGACAACACGACGAAGTACATGATGTTGCGCCCGGTCCATCCGCGCCGCGAGAGCATGTAGCCACCCACGCAGGACAGGATGACGTTGGAGGTGACGGTCAGGGCCGCGATGATCGCCGAGTTGCGGATCGAACCCAGGATGTTGGTGCGCTCGAAGAGCACGACGAAGGAATCCAGCGACCACTGCTGCGGCAGCAGCGTTGCCCCCTGCCCGAAGACGGATTCCCCGGGGGCCTTGAACGCTGCCATGAGCGGGAGCACCAGGGGGCCGACCAGAATGATCGCGACGACGACCAAGAGAATGTAGCGGCCGACGAGGGCGCCGCCGCGCATCTGGCGCGATGCGACGTTGCGGCTCTGACGCTCGAGACGGCGTTCCTTGCGCCACTGGGCGAAACGCGCGCCCAGCGAGGTCGAATCGGACTGCGAAACTGCGGTGCTCATGAGTCTTCAGCCTTCCTCTGCAGGCTCTGCGAAGCGATGATGAAGCCGAAGGTGATGAGGAAGAGGCACACCGACGCGGCGTCGCCCTGCCCCAGGGATCCGAAGGTGGGATCGACTATTCGGTCGCGAATGTACATGGTGAGCGTCTTGGTCGGCGAGGCCGAGCCACCGAGCAGGTAGACCTCGGTGAAGATCTTCAGGCAGCCGATCGTCGTCAGGGTCGCCACCAGGAACATCATGACCTTGACGCCGGGGACGGTCACGGTCAGGAAGCGACGGACGGGACCGGCCCCGTCCAGCTCGGCGGCCTCGTACAGGGACTTGTCGACGTTCGCCAGGGCCGACAAGTAGAGGATCATGTAGTAGGGCAGGCCCTGCCAGAGGGTGATGATCATCGCGCAGAAGAGGATGAACCACTTGTTGGACAGGAAGGGAACGGGATCCATTCCCCACGACGCCAACAGGTTGTTGATGGGCCCGCGCTGGTCCAGCAGGTAGCGCCACGCGAGGGAGATCACGACCAGCGAGGAGATTGCCGGCAGATAGTACACGGCGCGGAAGAAGCCGATGCCGGGGACGTGCGACTTGACGAGGAGCGCGAGGAGCAGGGGAAGAAGCACCATGAGCGGGACGACGCACACGGCGTAGATCAGCGAGTTTCCAAGCGACTGCCAGAATTCGCCGTCGCTCAGGATGGTCGTGTAGTTGTCGATGCCGACGAATCGTCCGATACGTCCCACGGGCTTCGTCTTGGTGAAGGAGACGAAGACGGTGGTGATAAAGGGGTAGATGTAGAACGAGATGACGGCTAGCACCGGCAGGGTGACCCACAGCCAGGGAACCCACGCCGGACGGAATCGGGCGGCGCCATTGAGGGAGCGCGTCTGTGCGCCCTTACGTTTCGGCATTCCATTGTCCTTCATAGGGGTGCGCGTGGCCGTGAGCGGGCGGACGCGCCGGTTGAGAAATAGGTGGGGGGCCGAGGCGTGGCCTCGGCCCCCCACCGGTCAATCAGTTGTTGAGAGCCTTGAGCTTCTCATTCATCTGATCCTGTGCGGTCTTGAGGGCGGTCTTGGGATCAACCTCACCACGGATAGCCTTGTTGACGTTCTCGATGAGAGCATCCTTGACGGCGCCGGTTGCGTAGAACACGTCGGTGTAGGCCTCGGCATCCTTGGCGGCCTTGGCGGCCTCCTCGTAGGCGGCCTTGAAGACCGGGTCATCGGCAATCTGCGGCGGGTTGGCGACCAGCTCATCAAGCGACTCGGCAACGGCCGGGAAGATGATCGCGCCGCCATCGCGCGTCCAGGCGAGTTCGTTCTCCGCGTTGGTCATCCACTCAGCGAACTTCATGGCCAGGGGGGCGTTCTTCGTGGTGACGGAGACTCCGATGTACTGTCCCTCGAAGACGGGCTTGATGCCAGGGTTCGTCGGGAAGGGGCCGACTCCGGTGTTCTCATAGACGGTCGCGTTGTTGTTCTTCACGGACTTCAGGAACGAGGCGTTGGGGGTACCGAAGGCGAGGTTGCCGTCGGTGTAGGCCTTGCCCGGATCGGGTTCGCCGGTCAGGGAGTCCTTCGGAATCGCGCCGTTGGCGTAGAGCTCGGCGAGCTTCGTCACGTACTTGACGGCGTTCTCATCGTTGGCGAAATCGAAGGCGGTCTTGTCGTCGTTGAGGAGGTCCACGCCCATGCCGTGCAGCTGGGCGACCATGTACCATTCGGGCGATCCGTAGATACCGTAGTCACCCTGGCCGTCGGCCCCGACCTTCGCGGCCGCTTCGAAGAGCTCGTCCATGGTCTTGGGAGACGTGTTCTCGTCAAGCCCGGCGCGCTTGAAGACTTCCTTGTTGTAGGTGGTGATGTAGGGGCCGAAGTACCACGGAAGCGCGGTGTGATGATCGTTTGCTCCCAGTGCGGTCGAGTCCCAGATGGACTTGACGAACTTGTCGCCGATGCCGGGAGCCTTGACGTCGTAGTCCATGAGCAGGTTCGACTTGGACAGGGCGAGGATGGTCGAGGAGGGGACGTTGACAACGTCAGCCATCTTGCAGTTGGAGGCCTGGGCGGTGATCGTCTGATCGAACTCGGCGCCGCCTCCCTGGTCGGTCCAGTTGATCGTGACGCCGGGGTTGGCTTCCTCGAACTCCTTGATCTTGGCCTTGAAAAAGTCTCCGAAGTCGTTCTGCAGGCCCTGGGTCTGGAAGGTGATCTCACCGTCGACCTTCGACGTGTCGATCTTGGACTCGTCGACGTTGCCCGAGGGGATATCGCAGGACACGTCGGGGGTGGGAATGGAACCGGAGGCGGAGCCACCGCCGCCGGATGCGGAGCCGTCATTACAGGCGGCCAGGCCAAGGGTGCCGAACATGGCGAGGGCGACTGCGCCTGCGGCCATCTTCTTCTTCAACATGCGAAACCTCCATTGGTCCGATTGACTGGTCGATCGACGGGATCGAGTCACTAACTATCTCGTGTTAGTTGATACCTGAATCATAGCGACCCGTGGCGCTCAGCGCATCATTTGCCAGAAACTTTGCGCATCGTTACCAAGCCGCAACATTATTGTTTACGCGCCCAATCGCCCGCTACCTGGGCAATCACGAACGTCACCTCCCGCTCACTCATGTGGGCGCCGTATTCGGGACGGGCGTCGGGCCCGCACGAGCGGGTGCCGATCCCGTCCTGGAACGCATCGAGCCACAGGAAGAGACGGCGAGGAGCGGGCAGTTCCTCCCAGTGCGTTGCCGCGGACAGCTCGCGCTCGCTCCAGGGGCTGGCGCTCCACCCGAGCTGCGTGCCGGGGAGAATGAGGAGCTCTCCAGGCTCGCCGCGCAGGGAGAGAGCCTCAAGTCCGGGCCTGTGGCCGCCTTCCTGGGGGCGCACGCACACGTCCCACAGGTCCGCCACGTTTGCGTGACCATATCCGCGGGTGCCCGGCACACGCATGTCGGGGTATCCGATGAGCGTGTCACCGAGCCACGACGCCTCCCAGGAGGCACCCGGAAGCTCGATGCGTACGCCGAGGCGCGGCACGCGTTCGGGCCAGCGCCCGTAGGGCTCAACGCGGGCGGACACAGCCAGGCCGACCGAGGCGCCGCTACCGATGCGCACGGGCGTGTACTCCCACGTCAGCGTCGCGCCAAACTGTGCGGCGGGAGGAGCCCACCGCTCGACGACCCTGCGGCAGGGGGCTTCCCCCTCGATCGAGACGACGCGTCGGCGGAGAAGGTGCAGACGCGCCCTCTCCCAGCGCGCGGCGTGCGAGGTCCCGGCCTCGCCGCGACCAACCCCGAGGGGCCCCAGGTCTTCCCTCCCGATGCCCCAGTAGTCGACGGGGCCGCGACCACGGTCGTTGTCGGTGGGCGCGCGGTAGACGCTGAGCTCGACAGATACGGGCACTGCCCCGATTCGCGTCAGGCGGCCACGCGGGTCGATCTCGTATGCGCCGGCCTGGTCCTCTCCCGTCAGGGCACGGATGGGCGCCTGCGCCAATGCCGCGAGGCGCTGCCCTCCGCCGTCCGCGCTCGCCGCCCCTTCGATGGCCGCGGCCAATGCGGGGGCGTGCGGGGCCATGGCCGCCACCCACGCCCACGTGCCGGCGTAGGGGCGCGAGAGCGCGTCGACGAGGCCATCGCAGACGAAGTTGCCGTCGTGAACGTCCTCGCCGAAGTCGCCGCCGTAGGACAGGACGCGGCGTCCATCCGGGAGGGTGCGCCACAGGGTGTGGTCGCGCCACTCCCACACGAATCCTCCCGCGTGGCGGGGGTGGGACATCTGCGCCGCGTATCCGTCGGCTCCGCCCGGCCCGGTTCCCATCGCGTGCAGGTATTCGCACATGAGGTAGGGGGCTCGGCGGATGCGCTCGCGCGCGGCGTCGTCGACCCGCGCGGCGACGTGCGTGGGCACGGCGACCTCGGCGTGGGGGTCGGATTCATCGAGGACCGCGTCGATCTCCTCGAGGGCGGGGTACATCCGCGAGTAGATGTCGGCGTACTCCATCGCATGGTCGCCCTCGTAGTGGACGATCGCGCGCCCGCGGGTGCGTTCGTGGATCCAGCGCGCGCATGCGGCCAGGTTTGCGCCGGTGCCCGATTCGTTGCCCAGGCTCCAGCTGAAGATTGAGGGGTGGTTCTTGTCTCGTTCGAAGGCACGGACCGTGCGGTCCATGTAGGCGTCGGCCCAGCGCGGGTCGTCGGAGGGGTTGTCAATCCACTCCCCCGCGCCCTCGAATCCGTGCGTCTCGATGTCTCCCTCGAGCATGACCCACAGTCCGATCTCGTCGGCAAGGTCGAGCAGGCGAGGGTGCGGCGGGTAGTGGGAGGTTCGAATGGCGTTGACGCCCATCGATTTCATGAGAGCCAGGTCCTCCCTGGCCCACCGCTCGTCGAACACGCGCCCCTCGTCGGCGCGAATCTCGTGGCGATTGACCCCGTTGAGCGTCAGGGGCGCGCCGTTGGCCCTGAGGACACCGTCGACGATGTCGACGCGTCGGAAGCCCACCCGCAGGCGTCTTTCTGCATCGGAGCCACCCCCCACGCGCACGCGCACGTCGTAGAGTGCCGGATCCTCAGCGCTCCACGGCCGCACGATTCCCACCTTGATGCGCTCGCTGCGGTAGCGCCCATCGGGGCCTCGGCGCAGGGTGACGCGGTGGGTGTCCCCACCCTCGATCTCGAGGCGCGCCGAGAGGGTATCGTCCATGGCTGCGAGGACCCGCGCCTCGACGGTCGCGAAGCCCACCCCGGCCTCGTAGTCGGTGTCGACCCACAGATCGTCGAGGCTTCCGGGAGCGAGGTAGCGAAGGCTCACGGAGCGGAAGATGCCCGGGAGCCACCACTGGTCCTGGTCCTCCAGGTAGGAACCGGGGCTGAACTGGTGCACGCGCACGGTGATCGTATTGGCGCCGGGGCGCACCACGTCGGTGACGTCGAACTCGTGGGCGAGCCGCGAGCCGCGGGCCATGCCGATCCACGTGCCGTTGACCCAGACGCTGGCCTGGCTTTCGACGCCGTCGAAACGCAGGGCGATGAGTCCCGTGTCCCACCCTGCGGGAAGCGAGAAGCTGCGGCGGTAGTCGCCGACGGGGTTCGCCTCCGGCGGGAATGGCGGGTCAACCGGGAAGGGAAAGTCGACGTTCGTGTAGGCGGGGTGACCGAATCGTCCCTCGCCGCGCAGCACCCAGTGACTGGGCACGTCGATCTCGGCCGTCTCCCCCGTGGCCTCGGGCTCGTCCCAGGGGCGTTCGACGTCAGTGAAGGGGGCAGGGTCGGTGCGGTGGTAGGAGAAGCTCCAGATTCCATCAAGGCTGAGGTGCGCCGAATCGTCGGCGAAGTGCGCGCGCGGGGGCACAAGCGCGCCCGCGCCGGGGGCGTAGGAAGGTATCATCGTGTTCACGTCTGGGTGCCTTTCGGATGTCGTCGTCGAAACTCCGATCGTCACCGTAAGACTAACACGTTATAGTTGTTGTGTTTCAACGAAACACCACCGAGCATCCGGAGCCGATTATGGAGCGCGCAACCCGGGCCGACGTCGCTCACGCGGCGGGCGTCGCCCCCTCCACCGTCTCACTCGTCCTCAACGGGCGGGGTCGAGACGTCAAGATCGCTCCCGCCACGATCGAGCGGGTCCGGCGGGCCGCCCGCGACCTGAACTACATCCCCAACGCGGCCGCCCGGTCGCTGCGCCGCGGAAAGTCCCACCTCATCGCCCTCCTCATGGCCGAGCTGCCGGATGACCCCTTCGTGCCCGTCGTTCACACGGTCCTCACCACCGCCATGATCGATATCCAGCGCCGCGGCTACCTGCTCCTCCCCCTCTTCCAGTCCGGGGATGGCGCCTCCGACGCCGAGGTGATCCGGGGGGTCCTGGGCGACACACAGCTGGCGGGCATCATCCGCGAGACCACGTCGGCCGAGGCCTTCACCTCGCGCCTGCTCGCCAACCTCGGCATCCCCGTCGTCGCCATGTCGATGATCGAGGCCAACCCGACCGGATCGGAGTCGGCCCTCATTCGCATCGACGAGGGCGCCGGCGTGGGCGACGTCCTCTCCGACTGCGCGCTCGTGGACCCATCGACCGCCGCGGGCAGCGGGCGGGCGGTGTTCCTGGCCGGACCGAACACGAACCACGCGCGCCAGAACCCCATCGCACGCGCGTTCGGCACCAAGTTCACCCTCTACTCGCTGCCAGACTGGGAACCCACCACCGCCTACCAGGCCACGCTGCGCCTCCTCGACGAGGACCCGTCGATCTCGCTCATCGCCCTGGCGGATGACTCGCAGGCACCCGGCGTCTTCCAAGCCGCCGCAGACCTGGATCTATCCGTGCCCGGTGACCTGTCGATCCTCGGCTTCGGCAACCAGGACCACCGCAGCGCCTCCGCGCTCGGCCTGACGACGGTCGAGTGGCCCCTGAAGGACATGACCGAGGCCGCTGTCTCCTCGATCATCAACGTCATCGAGGGGCGCTCCCCCATGAGCGATGTTCACCCGCAGGCATCCATCAACGAGAAGTCCGCAGACGGGACACCAATCGCGACGATCCCGACGCGCCCGGTGTGGCGCTCCTCGGTGGCCAGGCGCGCATAGGACGGCGCTTGATAGAACGCGGGGAGGGGCGGATGCCACGTGGCATCCGCCCCTCCCTCACGCTTGCACCTCGCTCCGGGCACTCCCGCACGCTCACAACATGCGGGAGCGCGCCCAGCGGCGACGCCATTTACTCGCCGAGGCCGCAGGCCCGGTAGATGTTGGCCAGCATGGCCAGGCGCTGTTCGAGAGACGCGTCCTTGGGGACGCAGACCTTCGCGCCGAGGTACTTGGCGCCGCCCTCGATGGCCGCCTTGGCACAGCGAGCGATCTCGGCCTCGTTCATGAGCGAGGTCGGCTCATCGGCCTGCGCGGGCAGGTGACCGTCGATCCAGGAGTAGCCATATTGGGTTTCCTCCGGGCCCGCACCCGAGAAGATGATGCCGTCCAGGACGCCTCGCTTGCCTGCCTCGAGCACGTGCTCGTACGCAGTGTCCGCGCCGCGACCCTCCACGGCGGAACGTCCCCAGTTGAGGTGAATGCCGATGCCGACCTCAGAGACGATGTCGATCTCGGATTCGAGGGACAGGAAGCCCTTTTCGGGGTTCTGCTCGGGCACAAACTTGTCGCAGTGCTCGATGACGAGGCGGGCTCCGCACCAGTCCCAGGTGGCCAGCTCGGCGAGCGAACGCTGGAAGGCATCCGACTGGGCCAGGCGCGTGGGCGCCGAGTGCAGCTGCACGCGGGCGACCAGCTGGCGGCCCGCTCGCTCACACAGGGCAGCGAGGTCGTCGCGCAGCGCGCGGGTGAAGTCGAGAGCGGCGGCGCGTCCGGCCTCGTCGGGCGAGGCCAGGCCGAAGTTCTCGTTCTTCCACACGTTCTGCATGGTGCCGGGGATCGCGGTGATCGTGTTGAAGTCCCAGCGCGGCGCCAGGTGGCTGGCCAGGACCTCACCTTCGGCGGCAAGCTGACCCGGGTAGGGCATCTCGACGCCGTTCACCCACGGCTGATCCGCGAGGAGGCGGTAGTAGTCAGCCTCCAGCTCCTGTGCCGGATGCGACGCGTACGCGCCGATAACAAAAGGAAGTGTCATGGTAATCATCCTTCCTTGATGATTTCGTCGTTTCCATCTTCGGGACGAACATACTCCGGACCCACGGCCTTCTGCAGGAGACGCGGGATATTCGCACCGATGGACACCATGACGATCGCGGCGAATCCGAAGGACAAGATCGCCAGCGCCATGCCCAGGCCCAGCTGGTCAGCGATCGCAGCACCGAGGACGGGGCCGACCGCGCCACCGAGGGCACCGACGTTGTAGCAGAAGCCGAGACCCGCGGCGCGCTTGTCGACCGGGAAGTAGGAGGAGACCCACTTGGGCAGCAGACCCGAGACGCCCTGGCCGAACATCTGCTGGAAGAAGAGCAGACCCGCCACGAGAGCAACATACTTTCCGTCCTGCTTGAACAGCGGGAAGACGATGACCTGCGAGAGCAGAAGCGAGATCGCGTACCAACGACGCATACCAAACTTGTCGCCGGCAAAGCCTGCGATGATGTAGCCTGCGGCATTGCCGAGGCCGGCGAAGGACACAACGTTGGCAACGACCTTCTGGTCCATGCCAACACCATGCAGGTAGGTCGGCAGGAGGCCCTGGATCGGCCAGGTGTACATGAAGGACGCGAAGATCGTCAGCATGATCGCAATGCCAATGATCCAGCGATTCGAGTCGAACTGGATAATCAGGTAGATGAAGACGATCGCGCACACGACGCCGATGAGGCTCACCGCAACGATGCCGCCCACCTGCTGGGCGAAGATCAGCAGCAGGCCAACGAAGGCGATCGCAACGACGATGTAGTTGAGGACCTTGCGCTGCCCGCCAAAGAGGACGGCGAGCATGTCATTCTTTTCGTCGCCACTCTTCTCCTTGGCCTCGCTCCAGTCTGCGGCCTCGGGCAAGGTGCGCCGCATGTAGATGGCGACAACGATCGGGACGATGCCCGTCAGGAACAGGGCTCGCCAGCCCCAGCCAGGGTGCATCGAATCAACCCAGGTCACGAAGTACTTGTCGACCTGAGCAGCGGCGATAACACCGAAGGCGTAGCCGGAAAGCAGGAAGCCCGAGGCCTTGTTGCGCATGTGCTTGGGCCACGATTCGATGACGTACGCAGCGGATGCGGAATACTCCCCTGCCATCGCGAAGCCGATGATGAGGCGCAGGACGAACAGGATCCAGAAGTTCGGAGCGAGCGCGCAGGCGATCGATCCGAAAGCGAACATGAAGATCGACAGGACCATCGCGGGCTTACGGCCGTAGCGGTCGCCGACAGCACCGAGCACGAGGCCACCGATCCAGCGGCTAATGAAGGCGGCCGAAATCAGGGATGCGCCCTGGACGAGCGTCAGGCTGAACGCCTCCTTGATCGCGGGGAGCGCGAAGGAGATGAGGACGAAGTCGTAGCCGTCCAACAGAACGCCGATCCAGGCGGCGAAGAAGGCCTTGCAATCTTCTTTGGTCAGGTATTGATACCAGGGCTTTGTGGGAAGCGCCTGTGCGGGGGACGTACTCATGATGAGTGCCTTCCTGAGATTTCATCGTCGAATAACGAGGAGCTTTGAGTCCAGATGCCTAACTAGGAAGTTGTCAGACAACTTGCCGCAATGTTAGCTCTCTCTCACACTAGAGTCAACACGAAATTTCGACCAGATCTGCGTATTGCCAACGAAATGTCATGGTGATAATCTGTCTGACAACTTACTATTTGTGATTGACCACATGCTCCGTTTCGTAATGATGCGAGGCGGAGTGAGCAACAAACAGAAAGGTGTCAAGCATGACCATCGACGCAGGTCACCCGGGATCCTCCTGGACCTTACAGTTCCGCGCACGCATCGACGGAACGCTCATCAAGCTCAGCAGCGCGGATGACACAGGGTGGGACCTGTTCATCCGCTCCAGCGCTCTCTTCCTCGAGGGATCAACGACATCAATGACGTTCGCCCTGGACATGGAGGACACCGCCTCCGTCACAGACGGCACCTGGCATTCGCTTGCGCTCACGGCGACGAGCGCCGGATCGAAGATCTTCCTCGACGGCTACCAGTGCTTCTCAACCTGCGCAGACCTTTCTCCCGCCGGAAGTGGCCCCGACGCCGCACTCGCACTCACCCCGGGAGCTGGCATCGAGATCCGTTCCTTCGCGGAGCACGACTTTGTCCTCTCCGCGGAAGAGATCCTCGCCCTCTCCCCCGCCCCGACGCCCCTCATCGAGTTCGCCGCCGCCCACCTGTCGGATTACGACGTCGCCGAAGCGTCCGAGCTCGCCGCCGGCACGATCTTCGCCCGCTATCGTGTGCGCGGCCCCGGCCAACACGGAACGATCCTCGCAGCCGGTGGCGCCGGCACCGAGCAGCTCAATCTGTCGGTCACAGCGGAAGGCATCGAATACAAGGTCCTGGGACGCAGGGGCCAGTGGCGTACGTTCACCGCACACGGGCACTGGGATCAGGGACACTGGCACGACGTCGTCGTTCGCGTCGGTCACGGCGCGGTGCAGATCTACGTGGATGGCTACCTCGAGGCTCACCTCCCCGGGCAGGCATTCTTCGCAGCCGTCGATTCCCTCGACGAGGTCGTCATCGGTCAGGACACCTCCGGCTCCCGACTGTTCGGCGAGGTCCGCAACGCCGCACTCTTCTCCTCAGTCCTCAACGACTCGCAGATCAAGAAGCTGTCCTCCGTCGCCCCGCTCGAGACGCAGTGCCTCTTCGATGCCGGGTTTCACGACTCCATCAGCTACCGGATTCCCTCGCTGATCACCCTCACGTCCGGGGTCGTCGTCGCCGGCGCCGACCAGCGCGAGACCATCGCCAACGACTCCCCCAACTCCATCAACTTCACGGTCCGCCGCTCCTTTGACGGCGGGCATACCTGGGGAGACCTCCAGACGGTGCTCACCTACCCCGGCCACGGGGCAAAGGGCGCGTCGGTCATCGATTCGTGCGTCGTGCAGGATCGCCGAAACGGCCGCCTCGTCGTCCTCATCGACCACTTCCCCGGCGGGATCGGTCAGCCCAACGCCGAGGCCGGCCTCGGCGTCGACGAGAAGGGACGTTACATCCTGCACGATGGCCAGGGTGCCACCTACACCTGGAACGAGGATGGAAGCGTCACTGACGCTGACGGCAACACCGCCCCATTCAGAATCTCCGAGCGCGGCGATGTCACCGTCACCGCGGACGGCCAGGAAAACCCCGGGGGCAATGTGTTCCTCGCCGATGGGGAAGACCCCCACCAGACGCTGCTCACCGCCCGCACCTGCTTCCTACAGATGATCTACTCCGACGACGACGGCGAGACCTGGTCCGGTCCCTTCAACCTCAACCAGGACGTGAAGGAAGAATGGATGTCCTTCTGCGGCACCTCCCCGGGCACGGGTGTGCAGCTGCGCAGCGGGCGCCTCGTCATCCCGATCTACTACAACGGGGACCACAAGCGTCACTTCTCCGCATCTGTCGTCTACTCCGACGATGGTGGTGCCACGTGGAAGCGCGGCAAGTCCCCCAACGACGGGCGTATCTTCGAGGGCCGGGAGATCGATTCGCGCACGCTCGACACCGAAGCGGCCGCCACGCACGAGGCCACGCTCATTGAACGGGCCGACGGTTCCCTCCTCATGCTCATGCGCAACCAGCACCCGAGCGGCAAGGTCGCCACAACCGTCAGCACCGACGGAGGCGAGACCTGGAGCGACGTCTCCTTCGCACAAGAGATCACCGAAATCTTCTGCCAGCCCAATGCCGTTGCGTGGCCGACGGAGGACTGCCCCGAGCGCGTCGTCTTCGCGAATGCCTCGCAGATGCGCCCCTACCGCGGCCGCGGCGTCCTGCGGTTGTCGGAGGACGGAGGGCGCACGTGGATCGCGTCGCGCACCTTCAACCCGGCGCACTACGTCTACCAGTGCATGACGATCCTGCCCGACGGAACTCTCGGCCTGCTGTGGGAGCGCGAGATGCAGGGACTGTACTTCAGCCGCATCCCGCTGGAGTGGATCGAGGCCGCCAAGATCTGACGATTCGTCTTACCCTGACACGACGCCGCCTGCCGCACTCTCCACACAGGAGGGAGGCAGGCGGCCTCGTACGTCGAGGACGTATACGCGCAGGGCGGGCACCGGCCGGTGCCCGCCCTGCGCATACGCTTCTCAGACGCTCACAGCGTCAGGTTCTCCTTGACGACGTCCGCCAGCGACGCGGCGACGGAATCGGCCTCCTCCTGGGTCGCGGCCTCAACCATGACGCGAACGAGCGGCTCGGTGCCCGAGGGGCGCAGGAGCACGCGCCCCGTGTCGCCCAGGCGAGCCTCAGCGGCCGCCACGGCCTCGGCGACGGCCTCGTTCGTCGACGCAGCCGCGCGGTCCACTCCACCCACGTTGATGAGGGTCTGCGGCAGGCGCTGGATGAAGGACGTCAGGTCGGCCAGCGAGCGGCCGGACTCCTTGACCATGCGCGAGATCAGGAGCGAGGACAGGATGCCGTCGCCGGTGGTCGCATGATCGCGCGCGATGATGTGGCCGGACTGCTCGCCACCGAGTGAGTAGCCGGACGCCAGCATCTCCTCGAGCACGTAGCGGTCGCCCACGCCGGTCTGCACGGTGTTGATACCGGCCTCGCGCATTGCGATCAGCAGCCCCAGGTTGCTCATCACGGTCACAACCAACGTGTCCTTGGCCAGGGCTCCCCGGTCGCGCGCGTTGACTGCCAGCGCCCCCATGATCTTGTCGCCGTCGATGAGGTTGCCCTCGTGGTCGACCGCCAGGCAACGGTCCGCGTCGCCGTCGTAGGCCACACCGAAGTCGCAGTCGGCCTCGACGACGGCGGCCTGAAGGGCCTCCGGGTGCGTCGAACCCGCGTTCAGGTTGATGTTGCGCCCATCGGGGGACGCGTTGATGACCGTGATATCAGCTCCGAGCTCGCGGAAGACCGCTGGACCGAGCTCGGAGGCCGCGCCGTTCGCACAGTCAATCGCGATCTTCATGCCCCGCAGGTCCGTGCCAATCGCGCCAACAAGGTGCGCAATGTAGGAATCCTTGGCCCACGCGTGATCGGCGTTCACCTCGCCGACGGCCTCACCCGTGGGGTGATCCCACACCGTGCCAATGAGAGCCTCAATCTGGTCCTCGACGGCGTCGGCCAGCTTGTAGCCGCCGTGCGCGAAGAACTTGATGCCGTTGTCGGGCATCGGGTTGTGGGAAGCGGAGATCATGACGCCGAGGTCGACGGTGTCCTCGGTGGCCGTCAGGTGCGCGACCGTGGGCGTCGTCACCACGCCGATGCGGGTCACGTCCATTCCGGCGCTGGCCAGACCTGCCGCAAGGGCGTGATCGAGGAACTCACCCGAAATGCGGGTGTCGCGCCCGATGATCGCGCGGGGCTTCGAGCCGTCCGCTCGTGGGGAGCCGCCGAACTGGCGGGCGGCCGCCTCGCCCAGCTGCAGAGCAAGATCCGCGGTGATATCAACGTTCGCCAGTCCTCGCACGCCATCCGTGCCGAACATCCTGGGCATAGTCTCTCCATTCGGTGGGTCATTCGACTGCACTAAGCGTACCGCGCCAGCGCCCGCGCACACGCGCGAGGTCGTGACGCGGACAGGCCGATCAGTTTCGTACGCGAAAGCCGCGCCCCGCAGGTGCGGGGCGCGGCCATCGACAATGTGCTGGAAGAATCAGCGCTTCGAGAACTGCGAGGCCTTGCGGGCCTTCTTGAGGCCTGCCTTCTTACGCTCGGTGGCGCGGGCATCGCGGGTCAGGAAGCCGGCCTTCTTGAGAGCCGGACGGTTGGCGTCGCGGTCGATCTCGTTGAGGGCGCGCGACACGCCCAGGCGCAGGGCGCCGGCCTGGCCGGAGACGCCGCCGCCGTTGATGCGGGCGATGACGTCGAAGCGTCCGTCAATGTCAAGCAGGACGAAGGGGGACTTCACCAGCTGCTGGTGCAGCTTGTTGGGGAAGTAGTCCTCGAGGGTGCGGCCGTTGATGGTCCACTTGCCGGAGCCGGGGACCAGGCGAACGCGGGCGACGGCCTCCTTGCGGCGACCCAGGCCCGCGCCGGGCGCGGTAATGGACTGACCGGCGCCGGCGGGAGCCGACTCGGTCTCGGACGTGTAGGAGCTGGGGACGACTTCCTCGTCCAGCTCAGCGGAAACGATGGTCTCAGCCACGGTTCTCCTCAGTGGTAAAGGTGCCAGCGACCGGTGGTCACTGAGCCACCTGGGTCAGTTCGTAGGGAACCGGCGACTGGCCGGCGTGGGGGTGCTCCGGGCCTGCGTAGACGTGCAGCTTCTTGAACTGCGCGCGGCCGAGGGAGTTGTGGGGAAGCATGCCCTTGACGGCCTTCTCGACAGCGCGCTCGGGGGCGGCGGCGAGGAGGTCGCGGTAAGCGGTCGCGGTCAAGCCGCCGGGACGACCGGAGTGGCGGTACGCCATCTTCTGGTCGAGCTTCTTGCCGGTCAGAGCAACCTTGTCCGCGTTGATGATAATGACGTTGTCGCCCATGTCCATGTGAGGGGCGAACGTCGGCTTGTGCTTCCCACGGAGGAGGGCAGCGGTCTGGGCTGCCAGGCGACCGAGGACGACGTCGGTGGCGTCAATGACGTACCACTTCTTGTCCGCGTCCCCAGGCTTGGGTGAATAGGTGCGCACGGGCGTAACCTTCAATTCTTGTTGGTCATGGGACGCCGCGCCGATTTTTCGGGGGCGTCCGCGATGAAACGGTTCGCGCGAGGCGTCGGCGAGGCTTCCTAGCGAGTGGGAGACACTAGGTGCTCTGCTGACGCACAGCACTAGCCATATTATCGGCGCACGCGCCGACGGTCAAAGCGCGGCGGCTACTGTGTCACATTCCTCAGGCATCATCGCCGCAGCAGGAGTCCCGCCTGGCTCGCGCCTGCGCGGCTCGGGCTGCCCATTCCTCGGGCGCGGGGTAGTCCACCCCTTCAAGGGTCAGTCCGTGAGCGGGCGCGATGGGAGCCGCGCTCGCTCGCGAACGCGCGCCGAGCACCCGCGCGGGGTAGTCGATGTTGCGCGCTCCGGATCCGACGAGGAGCAGCGCTCCCACGAGGGAGCGAACCATCGAGTGGCAGAATGCGTCCGCCTCGACCCGGAAGGCGAGGGTTCCGTCCGCCTCCCGTACCGCGCGCAGCGTGCGGAGGGCGCGGATAGTTGTCGCTCCCTCGCGGGGGCGACAGTATCCGAGGAAATCGTGTTGCCCGAGCAGGGGCGCCGCGGCGTCATTCATCGCCTGGTCGTCAAGGGGTTCGTCGACCCACAGGCGGTCCCAGCGCGCCAGCGGGTCTGGCGCGTCCGACACCCTGTAGGTGTAGCGGCGGGCCAGAGCGGAAAAGCGCGCGTCGAAGGAGGCGTCAACGACGCGCGCGGCGAAGATTCTCACGTCGCAGGTGCCGCGCGCCACGCCCATGCCTCGGGTGCGGGAGCGTTCACCGTATCGTCCCGAGAGTATCTTGTTGAGCCTGCGGACGATCGACGTGGCGGCGTCATCCTCGGAGCGCTCTCCCCTGGGCGCGAGCCGCGCCCACGCCTCGTCGCTCAGGTCGACGTGGCAAACCTGGTGGCGCGCATGCACCCCCGCATCGGTGCGCCCGGCGACGGTCGTCGTGACTTCCTCGCGCGAGGCCATAGCGAGGGCCGCTTCAATCTCCCCCTGGACGGTACGCAGCCCAGGTTGCGCAGCCCACCCGCGAAAGTCAGTGCCGTCGTATCCCAGGTCCAGGCGCAGGCGCCTCACGCTCACAGTTCCCACGCTCGCACGCCGCCGATGATACCCGCGTCGTTGGGCACAACGATCACGTCGTCGCCCATGAGACGCAGGTTCGACGCCGTGATCCGCTTCGAGTTTCCGCCTCCCAGGTACAGGCGGTCCCACATGTACATCGGGCGCAGTCCGTCAACGACCCGCCGGACGCGACGGGACCAGTGGACGTCGCCCAGGCGCAGGCGCTCGTGCTCCCCGATGTAGTCGTCGTAGGTGAGTCCCCAGCGCACCGGGCCCTGCGACACCTCGACGTGGGGTGCCAGCTGGCCTCCGTCGAAGACGGCGTTGCCCAGGCCGGTCCCCAGGGTGATGATCATCTCCAGGCCGCGACCGGTGATTGCTCCCGCCCCCGCGACTTCTGCGTCGTTGAGGACCTTTGTCGGCAAGCCGAGCGCGTCCCTGATTGCGCTGCCCATGTCGAAGTGATCCCAGCGCGCCACCAGGTCGGGGATGACGCGCGAACGGGGCCCGTCACGGGTGATGTAGTGCGGCGTCGCGATCACGACGCCGTGGCGAATCATGCCGGGCATGCCCATCGTGACGCGGGTCGGTGCCGGAAGCTGTTTCGCGAGGCCGACAACGGTTTCCACGAGCAGCTCAGGCGGGAGCGGGTAGGGGGTCGGAACCCTGCGCGCGGGCGCCATCATCGTGCCGCGCTCGTCCACGACCGATCCCTTGATCCCACCGCCCCCGCAGTCGATCGCCAACGTCATCTCGTGTTCCATGCGTCAAGGCTACCTCGGATGCAGTCAGGGCCGGGCACCCACACGGGATGCCCGGCCCTGGTCAGCCAGTTCAGTGACTCCTCGTCACTTCTCCTCAGCAACCTGCTCGGCCGCATCCGCTGCCTCGCCGGCCTCGGCAGCGAGCTCCTCGGCCTCGTTAGCCTTCGCAAGATCGCCTTCCTCACGAGCCTCCTCGGCACGCTCGGCGGCAGCCTCGGCGGCTTCCTCGGCCTCGGCGGCAACCTGAGACGCGGCGGCCTTTTCAGCCGTCTTCTCCGCGGCCTTCACAACGGCCTTCTTCTCGACCTTCTCCATGACGAGCTCGATGCGCATCAGGGGGGCGTTGTCACCCTTGCGGTTTCCCACGCGAATGAGGCGGGTGTAGCCGCCGGCGCGCTCGGAATCCATCGCGGGAACGAGCTCCTCGAAGAGGATCGCGACGATCCCCTTGTTCGGGATCTTCTTCAGGACCGTGCGACGAGCGTGCTGATCGCCGCGCTTGGCCTTGGTGATGAGCTTCTCGACGTAGGGGCGCAGCAGCTTGGCCTTCGCCTCCGTGGTCGTGAGGCCGCGGTGTTCGATGAGCTGAGCCGCCAGGTTCGACAGAATCAGCTTCTGGTGTGCCGGGCTTCCGCCCAGACGAGCACCCTTCTTGGGGGTGGGCATGAGTTTCTCCTACGGATTCAATGCGTCCATCGGACGCACGGGGTCAGATGGACTGGTCGTCCGAAAAGATCGCGGCGGACTCCGAATCACCGAAGCTCGGCATCACCGAGTCCTTCAGCGTCATACCGAGAGCCGCCAGGGACTCCTTGATCTCTTCGATCGACTTGGTGCCGAAGTTGCGGATGTCGAGCAGGTCGGCTTCCGAGTGAGCAACCAGCTCGCCGACGGTCAGGATGCCGCGACGACGCAGCGCGTTGTACGAACGCGACTGCAGGTTGAGGTTCTCGATCGGGAGAGCCAGATCGGCCGCGAGGGTCGCATCGGTGGTGGACGGTCCCACCTCAATGCCCTCCGCTTCCTCGTTGAGCTCGCGCATGAGGCCGAAGAGCTCCACCAGCGTCTTGCCGGCCGAGGCCAGGGCGTCGCGCGGGGTGATCGCCGGCTTGGTCTCCACGTCAATGACGAGGCGATCAAAGTCTGTGCGCTGCTCAACACGCGTCGCCTCAACCTTGTAGGTCACCTTGACGACGGGCGAGTAGATCGAATCGATCGGGATACGCGAGATCTCGGCCTGCGGATCCTTGTTCTGAGCGGCCGACACGTAGCCTCGGCCACGCTCGACGGTCAGCTCGATCTCCAGCTTGCCCTTCTCGTTGAGGGTGGCCAGATGAAGATCGGGGTTGTGGATCTCCACACCCGCGGGAGGCGTGATGTCGCCGGCGAGAACCTCACCGGGACCGGCCTTGCGCAGGTACATGACGACAGGCTCGTCATTCTCGCTGGACAGGACGATCTGCTTGATGTTCAGGATGATCTCGGCGACATCTTCCTTCACGCCTTCGATCGTGCGGAACTCGTGGGGAACGCCATCGATGCGGATGGACGTCACCGCTGCACCCGGAATCGAGGACAGGAGGGTACGACGCAGGGAGTTACCCAGCGTGTAGCCGAACCCGGGCTCGAGGGGCTCCAGAGTGAAACGGGAGCGCAGGTCGCTGACCTTTTCTTCGGTCAGGATGGGTCGCTCTGCAATGAGCACGTCTATTCCTTTCTGACCGGTGCCCGCTATATGACACCGGGTATGGGAACCTGCGAGAGCAGGCTAAGGGAGTGTGAACCGTGAGGTTCAGACGTGGGGAGGGCAGCGCCCTCCCGTCCACAAGTCAGCCGCGGCGGCGCTTCGGCGGGCGAGTGCCGTTGAAGGCCTGAGGGGTGACGTCCTGGATCGAACCGATCTCGAGGCCGGCGGCCTGCAGGGAACGGATCGCGGTCTCGCGGCCGGAGCCGGGACCCTTCACGAAGACGTCAACCTTCTTCATGCCGTGCTCCTGGGCGCGACGAGCCGCCGCCTCGGCCGCGAGCTGGGCGGCGAACGGCGTGGACTTACGCGACCCCTTGAAGCCAACCTGGCCGGAGGACGCCCAGGCGACAACCGCGCCCGTGGGATCCGTGAGGGAGACGATGGTGTTGTTGAACGTCGACTTGATGTAGGCGTGGCCGTTGGTGACGTTCTTCGAAATCTTGCGACGCGGCTTGCGGGCACCGCCCGAGCGCGAGGTCTTTGCTGCTGCCATTTCTGGTTCAGTTCCTTCTTGTCGCGGAGAGCTGCCCGAGGGGGCATACCCTCCTGGGCCTTACTTGGCCTTCTTCTTGCCTGCAACGGTGCGCTTGGGGCCCTTGCGGGTACGCGCGTTGGTCTTGGTGCGCTGACCGTGGACCGGCAGGCCACGACGGTGGCGAAGGCCCTGGTACGAACCGATTTCGATCTTGCGACGAATGTCAGCCTGAACCTCGCGGCGAAGGTCACCCTCAACCTTGAAGTTTGCCTCAATGTAGTCACGAAGCTTGACGAGTTCCTCTTCCGTCGCGTCCTTGACGCGGGTATCCGGGCTGACGCCGGTGGCGGCGAGGGTCTCTGCCGCGCGCGTGCGGCCGACTCCGTAGATGTATGTGAGCGCGATCTCGAGCCGCTTCTCGCGGGGGAGGTCGACGCCGGCAATACGTGCCATGGTGATGTTGCTCCAGTTGTTCATCGGAGGTCGTCATCGCTCAGTCCGGGCGAGCAGCCCGGCCTCGGCCTCCGAACCGAGGGTCGTCCCACGCTGGGACGCTGAGAGTGATGCTGTGGGGCACGGTGCCCCGCGGGTCGCAGCGGGCCTCAGCCCTGACGCTGCTTGTGCCTGGGGTTGTCGCAGATGACCATGACGTTGCCGTGGCGACGAATCACCTTGCACTTGTCACAGATCTTCTTGACACTCGGCTTGACCTTCATGGTTGTTACCTCCACTGCCCGGCGGGCAGTTTGTGTCGGGTCACTTGTAGCGGTAGACGATACGGCCTCGAGAAAGGTCGTAGGGGCTCAGCTCGACGACAACTCGATCCTCGGGCAGGATGCGGATGTAGTGCTGACGCATCTTCCCCGCAATGTGGCCGAGAACCACGTGGCCATTCTTCAGTTCCACGCGGAACATCGCGTTAGGCAGGGCCTCAACGACCGTGCCTTCCATCTCAATGACGCCGTCCTTCTTCGCCATATCCTCCGTTTATCCTCTACATGTCTCGGATAGCTTGCGGCGGATGCCGCCGGACGTGGTTGCGCCTGCAAGCAACGCAGATACGCCCAAGGGACTACTCTACGGCATCGGCCGGTCCGCACGGTAGTTGGAGAGCCTGTCGACTCGCTCACGTTCAATCGGTCACATTTTTGTTGCCGCTTCGCGAGTTTCTTGCAGTAACGGCCCGAGCGTGCCACCTCCGAGTACGGGACGAGGCCGCGAGCCAATGACGCCGGTGGGCCCGAAACCTCTTCGGTTTCGGGCCCACCGGCAGCATCATTCAGTCGAGGCCGACAGGAGTCACCCCGTACGGCGCGAGCCCAGCGGCTCCGCCGTCGCGGGCCGTCAGAACACTGACCCCGTCCTCCGTGATGGCGATCGAATGCTCCCAATGGGCGGCATCACGACCGTCCGCCGTGCGGACCGTCCACTCGTCGTCATCGGTGATCGACGCGATATCGCCGCGCACGAGCATCGGTTCGACGGCGAGGACCATGCCGGGCTTGAGGCGCGCCTGAATCCCGCGCACCCGGTAGTTGAGGACGTCGGGAGGCATGTGCATGCTCGTCCCGATGCCATGACCGACGAACTCCTCGACAATACCGGCTTCCCAGCCGTTGATCTCCCCGTGGTGGGCAACGACCTCTTCGACGGCCGAGCCGACCGCGCTGATCCGCTTGCCGGTCGCGAGTGCCGCGAGGGCGGACCAGAGCGATTCGCGGGTGAGGGCATTGAGCTGACGGCGCTCACGCAACACGTTTTCATCCACGCCCGGCAGGGAACCCGACGCTCGCACTCCGCTGGCGAAATCCTCGTCGGAAACGAAGGGCTCGCCGACAATCACGGAGAAGGCCGCGTCGCCGTGCCATTGCCTGCCGCGACGTTCAACGTAGGCGCCGCAGTCGAAGGAGACGATGTCACCTGCGGCAAGCTCCGTGTCACCCGGAATGCCATGAACGATCACGTCGTTGACGGAAATGCACACCGTTGCGGGATAGTCGTAGTAGCCCAGGAAGTTCGAGGTGGCACCCGAATCCGCAATGGCCGCGGCACTCACCTCGTCAAGCTCACGGGTGGTGATGCCCGGAGCGACGGCGGCGCGAAGCGCCTCGTGTATGGAGACGACCACTAGGCCCGCCTCGCGCATCCAGCGCAGCTCCTCCGCGCTCTTGAGTTCGATGCGAGCCATTGTTACTTCGAGGCCACCGAATCCAGGATGGCGAAGATGCGGGCCGTCACCTCATCGATCGAGCCGGTTCCGTCGACGACCTCCAGGAGATCCTGGTCCACGTAGTACGTGGCCACGGGCAGCGTCTGCTGGTGGTAGACCTCGAGGCGGTGGCGCATGACCGGCTCGGTGTCGTCCGTGCGATGCTGCTCCTGCGCCCTCTTGAGCATGCGTTCGACGACCTCGTCCTCGTCGACCTGAATCTCCAGGACCACATCGATCGACGTGCCGAGATCGAGGAGCATGTCTCGCAGAACGTGCGCCTGCTCGACCGAGCGCGGGTAGCCATCCAGCAGGAAGCCGTTGGCGGTGTCTGGGGCGGCCAGGCGAGCCTTCACCATCGTGTTCGTTACCGAATCGGGCACGAACTCTCCGCGGTCCATGTACGCCTGGGCCTGCTTGCCGATCTCGGTTCCTTCCGCCATGTTCGCGCGGAAGATGTCACCGGTCGAGATGGCGGGGATGTCGAGGCGCTCCGCGATGCGCGAAGCCTGCGTTCCCTTGCCTGCTCCGGGAGGGCCGAGGAGGATGACGACTGTCATTTGAGGAATCCTTCGTAGTGATGCTGCTGCAGCTGGGTGTTGATTTCCTTCACCGTCTGCAGGCCGACGCCGATGATGATGAGCAATGTCGTGCCACCAAAGGGCATCTGCGAGCTCGACAGCTTCAGCGGGATGATTGCCAGCGACGGCAGCAGCGCGATGATCACGAGGTAGAGCGCCCCGGCGGAGGTGATCCGGTTAATCACGTAGCGCAGGTACTCAGCCGTGGGGCGTCCCGCACGGTAGCCCGGGATGAAGCCCCCGTACTTCTTCATGTTGTCGGCTACCTCGTCCGGGTTGAACGTGATGGCCGTGTAGAAGAACGTGAAGAAGAGCGTGAACAGGGCGTAGATGGTCAGGTAGAACGAGCTGCCCTGCGTGAAGTGTTCCGAGATCCACTGCACCCATCTGTCGTTGGTCTTGCCGAACTGGGCAACCATGGGGGGCAAAGCCAGGATCGAGGAGGCGAAGATGACGGGGATGACGCCCGACATGTTGATCTTCAGCGGGATGTAAGTCGTTGTTCCGCCATACTGGCGCCTGCCGATCATGCGCTTGGCGTACTGGACGGGAATGCGGCGCTGCGCCTGCTCGACGTAGACAACGGCGAGCGCGACCACCAGGAGCAGGGCGACGATGGCGGCGACCGATGCCCACTTGCCGGACTGTCCGATGGACAGCAGCTGCTCGGGCAGGCGCGCCGCAATCGAGGTGAAGATCAGCAGCGACATGCCGTTGCCGATGCCGCGTTCAGTGATGAGTTCACCCAGCCACATGATGACGCCCGTGCCTGCCATCATGACGATGATCATCATGATGAACGTAACGATCGAGCGATCCTTGATGACTCCTTCGGAACACGACTGGAAGAGCTGACCGCTGCGCGCCAGGGAGACCGTGGTCGTGGCCTGCAGAACACCCAGGCCGATCGTCAGGTAACGGGTGTACTGCGTGAGCCTCGCCTGACCGGTCTGGCCTTCCTTGTGCAGATCATCGAACCTGGGGATCACGACGCGCAGCAGCTGAATGATGATCGAGGCCGTGATGTAGGGCATGATGCCCAGGGCGAAGATCGACAGCTGCAGCAGCGCGCCACCCGAAAAGAGGTTCACGAGGTCCAGAAGCGACGCCTGGGACTCCTGCGCCATACAGCGCTGCACGGCCTGCGAATCGACGCCCGGCGTGGGAATGAATGATCCCAGCCGGAACGCGGCCATGATGAACAGGGTGAAGAGTAGCTTCCGACGCAGGTCGGGGGTACGGAACGCCTGGGCAAATGCACCGAGCAAGGCTTCCTCCTACGGGTGATGGCAAGCGGGGCGAGGCCCCTAGACTGATCCAGCTTACCCGACACGGGTAGCGGTTGGCGATATCCAATCATTAAAGTGTCACGCTCACGCCCGCCTAGTGTCTCGGCGTAAGTGACCCCGCAACGGGGCGCGGTAGCCGCCGCGACACAGCACTATGGTGCCGCGTCGCGCCGACGGAGCAGACAGGTAACGGGGGTGGCCCCTTCGTGGGACCACCCCCGCCCAGCATCAGCGAGCCGAAATCGACCCGCCGGCGGCAGTAATCTTCGCCTCGGCGGAGGACGACCAGGAGTCGACCTCAACCTCGAGCTTGACGCTGAGTTCGCCGGTTCCGAGGACCTTGACGGGCGCGGAATCGCGAACGGCGTGCTTGGCGATGAGGTCCTCGACCGTGACCTTGCCGCCCTCGGGAAAGAGCTCCCCGAGCTTGCCAACGTTCACGACCTGGTACTCAACGCGGAAGGGATTCTTGAAGCCGCGAAGCTTCGGCAGACGCATGTGGATCGGCATCTGGCCACCCTCGAAGCCGGCGGCAACCTGGTAGCGGGCCTTGGTGCCCTTGGTACCGCGGCCGGCGGTCTTGCCCTTCGAGCCTTCACCGCGACCCACGCGGGTCTTCGCGGTCTTGGCTCCGGGGGCAGGACGCAGGTGGTGCAGCTTAACGATCTGCGTCTTGTTCGTGGAGTCCGCCATTGTCAGTCGACCTCCTCAGCGGTCACCAGGTGACGCACGGTGCGAACGGCACCGAGGACGGTGTCGGTCTGCTCGCGCACGACGCTCTGGCCGATCTTGCGCAGCCCGAGGGTGCGCAGCGTATCCTTCATGTTCTGCTTGGCGTGAGCAGAGGACTTCACCAGCGTGATCTTGATGTTCTTCGCCATCACTTAGCCTCCCCTGCAGCGGCCTTGTCGGCCTCGGCGGCCTCGGCAGCCGCGCGCTTCTCTGCCTCACCCTCTGCGCGAGCGCGCAGCATGGATGCGGGAGCAACGCGCTCGAGGGGCAGACCGCGACGAGCGGCGACAGCCTCGGGCTGCTCGAGCTGCTTCAGAGCGTCAACCGTCGCGTGGACGATGTTGATCGCGTTGGACGAGCCCAGCGACTTCGTGAGCACGTCGTGGACGCCCGCGGCTTCCAGGACCGCGCGCACCGGGCCGCCGGCGATAACGCCGGTACCGGGGGCAGCCGGACGCAGGAGGACGACACCTGCGGTGTCGCGACCCTGCACCACGTGCGTGATCGTGCGGCGGATCATCGGGACGCGGAAGAAGTTCTTCTTCGCCTCCTCGACACCCTTGGAGATGGCCTGGGGAACTTCCTTGGCCTTTCCGTAGCCGACACCCACCGTGCCTTCGCCGTCACCCACGACAACCAGGGCGGTGAAGGAGAAGCGGCGTCCGCCCTTCACGACCTTGGAGACGCGGTTGATCGTCACGACGCGCTCGATGTACTCGTTCTTGTTCTCGTTGTTCCGGCGGTTGTCGCGATCGTTGCCGCGGCCGGAGCGGCGCTCACGGCGATCGTTGTTCTCGCCCGCGCCCGAACCGTTCCTGTCTCGCTGCTGTGCAGCCATCAGATGATCTCTCTTTCTTTCGGCTCGTTCACAGCTCGAGCCCGCCCTCACGGGCGGCCTCGGCAACGGCCGCAACGCGACCTGCGTACTTGTTACCACCGCGGTCGAAGACGACGGCGCAGATTCCTGCGGCCTTCGCGCGCTCGGCGATCAGGGCGCCGACCTTGCGGGCCTTGTCGGTCTTCGTGCCCTCGGAACCGGCCAGGTCCGCTTCGATGTCGGAGGCCGACACCAGCGTGTGACCCACCGTATCGTCGATGACCTGCGCCACCATGTGGCGGTTCGAACGGGTGACGACCAGACGGGGACGCTCGGGCGTGCCGTTGATCTTCTTGCGGAGGCGGAGGTGACGGCGCTTGCGAGCGACGAACTTGCCCTTGCCCTTGATCGAGTAAGCCATCACTTACCAGCCTTTCCGACCTTGCGACGGATGGTCTCGCCCACGTAGTGGATGCCCTTGCCCTTGTAGGGTTCCGGCTTCTTCAGCTTGCGGATCCGGGCAGCCGTCTCGCCGACGAGCTGCTTGTCGATGCCGGACACCGTGAACAGCGTCTGAGACTTCGGGGCGATCGTGAACTCGATGCCCTCGGGCGGCGTAATGGTAATCGTGTGGGAGAAGCCCAGGGAGAACTCCAGGTCCTTACCCTTGGCGACCACGCGGTAACCGGTGCCCGTGATCTCGAGATCCTTCTTGTAGCCCTCGGTCACACCGACGATCATGTTGGCGATCAGCGTGCGGGAGAGCCCGTGAAGCGAACGCGCGGTGCGCTCGTCGTTCGGACGCTCGACGACGACCTGACCGTCCTCGACCTTGGCGGTGATCGGCTCGGCCACGACGTGGCTCAGGGTGCCCTTGGGGCCCTTCACGGTCACGTTCTGTCCGTCGATCGCGACGTCAACGCCGGCCGGGATTGCGATGGGGTTCTTACCAATTCGCGACATTGTTCAGCCTCCTCATCACCAGATGTAGGCGAGGACTTCCCCACCCACACCCTTCTCGGCTGCCTGGCGGTCGGTGAGCAGGCCGGAGGACGTGGACAGGATCGCCACGCCGAGGCCGCCGCGGACCTTGGGCAGGTTGGTGGACTTGGCGTACACGCGCAGACCGGGCTTGGACACGCGCTTGAGCCCCTGGATCGCGGCCTCGCGGTGCGAGCCGTACTTCAGGTTGATCGTCAGGGTCTTGCCCACGCGGGCATCCTCGACGGTGGTCGAGGCAATGTAGCCTTCCTCGACCAGGATGTTCGCAATCGCGTTCTTGAGCTTGGAGTACGGCATCGAAACCGCATCGTGGTGCGCACGATTCGCGTTGCGCAGACGCGTCAGCATATCTGCAATCGGGTCTGTCATTGTCATGGGGGTTTATTCCCCTTCCTCGTCGCGGTTTCTCCGGTTGCCCGGGACCTGCGACGTTCGTTTTACCAGCTGCTCTTGGTGACACCGGGGAGTTCGCCGCGGTGGGCGAGCTCGCGCAGGCACACGCGGCACAGTCCGAACTTGCGGTACACCGAGTGCGGACGTCCGCAACGGTTGCACCGGGTGTAGGCACGCACGCCGAACTTCGGCTTGCGGGCAGCCTTGACCTTTAGGGATGTCTTGGCCATGGGTCAGTCCTCCTTGAACGGGAAGCCGAGGTGACGCAGAAGGGCGCGACCCTCTTCGTCATTGGTGGCCGAGGTGACAACCGTGATGTCCATGCCGCGCACTCGGTCGATCGAGTCCTGGTCGATCTCGTGGAACATCGACTGCTCCGTGAGACCGAAGGTGTAGTTGCCGTGACCGTCGAACTGCCTGGAGGACAGTCCGCGGAAGTCACGGATGCGGGGAAGCGCCGTCGACAGGAGGCGGTCCAGGAACTCCCACATGCGATCGCCGCGAAGCGTGACGTGGGCGCCGATCGCCTGACCTTCGCGCAGCTTGAACTGCGCGATGGACTTCTTGGCGCGGGTGGTCACGGGCTTCTGGCCGGTGATCGCGGTGAGGTCGCGGATAGCGCCCTCAAGTGCCTTCGAGTCGCGAGCGGCCTCGCCGACACCCATGTTGACGACAATCTTCGTCAGTCCGCCGACCTGCATGACGTTCTCGTGCTTGAACTCCGCACGGAGCGCCTCGCGGATCTCGGAGACGTACTTTTCCTTCAGACGCGGGGCCATGCTCAGATCTCCTTGCCCTGCTCAACGCCGCGCTTGGCGCCGCCGCGAGTCACGCGAACTCGCACGGTACGGGTGCGGCCACCGCGCTCGACGGTATCCTCGCGGAAACCGACGCGAACGCGCTTCTTGGTCTCGGGGTCGACCAGAGCGACCTTGGACAGGGAGATGGGGGCCTCGATGGTCTCGATGCCGCCGGCGCTGCCCTGCTGGCCCTGGCGCACGTGGCGAGTCTTCAGGTTGACACCCTCGACGAGGACCTTGCCCTCCTCGGGGAACACCTGGATAACGCGGCCCTGCTTGCCCTTGTCGCCGGGCTTCAAAGGCTCGAGGCCCTCTTCGGCGCGGCGGGCGTTGCGCTTGGCCAGCGCCTTCTCGTCACACGTGCGTCCGCGAACGACCTCAACGAGGTCATTCTTGCGAATCTTGGCTGCCATGGATCAGATCACCTCCGGAGCGAGGGAGACGATGCGCATGAACTTCTTCTCGCGCAGCTCGCGGCCCACGGGACCGAAGATGCGCGTGCCACGCGGCTCGCCATTGTTGTTGATGATGACGGCCGCATTCTCGTCGAAACGAATGTAGGAACCGTCGGGGCGGCGGGTTTCCTTACGCGTGCGAACGATCACTGCCTTGACGACTTCGCCCTTCTTGACGTTGCCGCCGGGAATGGCGTCCTTCACGGTGGCGACGATCGTGTCGCCGATACCCGCGTAGCGCCGACCCGAGCCACCGAGAACACGGATGGTCAGGATCTCCTTGGCCCCTGTGTTGTCGGCGACCTTCAGTCGCGACTCCTGCTGGATCATTTTCTATTGACTCCTGTCGTCGTGCCGGTTCTCTTCCGGATTGTCCCGGTCGAGCCTTGCCGAACGGATTTCGGTCTGTGAGCGAAGGTCACTTCGCCTTTTCGAGGATCTCCACAACGCGCCAGCGCTTGGTGGCCGACAGCGGGCGGGTCTCCATGATGAGGACGAGATCGCCGACGCCGCACTCGTTGTGCTCGTCGTGAACCTTGACCTTCTTGTTCTTGCGCATGACCTTGCCGTAGAGGGCGTGCTTGACGCGGTCCTCGATTCGCACGACAACGGTCTTGTCCATCTTGTCGCTGACGACGTAGCCGCGACGGACCTTACGCTCACTGCGAGCGGTGGTTTCTGCCATCAGGCTCACTCCTCAGTGTTCGGGGCGGTGCGGTAGCCGAGCTCCCGCTCACGCGCGATGGTGTAGATCCGGGCAATGTCGCGGCGCACGGTCTTCATGCGACCGTGATCCTCGAGGTTGCCGATGGCCTGCGCAAAACGCAGGTTGAACAGCTCTGCCTTGGCCTTCTCGAGCTCCTTGGACAGCTGGGAGTTGTCCATGGCATCGAGCTGATCGGTGGTCAGACCCTTATCTGCCATCAGATGTCACCACCCTCTCGGACCACGAAGCGGGTCTTGATAGGAAGCTTGTGCTGGGCACGGCTGAGGGCCTCGCGAGCGAGCTCCTCGGGCACGCCTGCCAGCTCGAACATGACGCGTCCGGGCTTGACGGGGGCAACCCACCATTCCGGTGCACCCTTACCGGAACCCATTCGTGTTTCGGCGGGCTTCTTGGTCAGAGGACGGTCCGGGAAGATGTTGATCCAGACCTTACCGCCACGCTTGATGTGGCGGGTGACGGCGATACGGGCCGCCTCAATCTGACGGTTGGTGATGTACGCACTCTCCAAGGCCTGGATGCCGTAGTCGCCGAACGCGAGTTCGGTGCCACCGGAGGCGAAGCCAGTGCGGTGAGGACGGTGCTGCTTGCGGTACTTAGTCCGACGGGGAATGAGCATGGGGCTCAGGCCTCCGTTCCGGTTGTGGACGCAGCGGCCTCGGAGGCCTGAGCCTCACGGGGGGCCTGCTGCGAAGCGGTCTCCTGGTTGGGGCGTCCGCCGCGGCGGGGGCCACGGCGACCATCGCGACGGCCGCCACGCTGGGCGTGCTCGGCCTGCTGGCGAGCGAACTCGCGCTCGGTCAGGTCACCCTTGTAGATCCACACCTTGACGCCGATGCGACCGAAGGTCGTACGGGCCTCGTGGAATCCGTAGTCGATGTTCGCGCGCAGGGTGTGCAGCGGCACGCGGCCCTCGCGGTAGAACTCGGAACGGGACATTTCCGCGCCGCCCAGACGACCCGACACCTGGACACGAATGCCCTTGGCGCCGGCGCGCTGAGCCGACTGAATGCCCTTGCGCATCGCACGACGGAAGGACACGCGAGCAGCGAGCTGCTCCGCGATGCCCTGGGCGACGAGCTGCGCTTCGAGATCGGGGTTCTTCACCTCGAGGATGTTGAGCTGGACCTGCTTGCCCGTCAGCTTCTCGAGCTGCACGCGCAGGCGGTCGGCCTCGGCTCCGCGGCGACCGATCACGATGCCCGGGCGAGCGGTATGCAGGTCGACGCGAACGCGGTCGCGCGTGCGCTCAATGCTCACCTCGGCGATGCCGGCGCGCTCGAGGTTGTCGGTCAAGAACTTGCGGATCGCGACGTCTTCGGCCACGTAGTCCGCGTAGCGCTGTCCCTTGGTGGTGGAGTCGGAGAACCAACGAGACCGGTGGTCCGTGGTGATTCCCAGACGGAACCCGCGGGGATTGACCTTCTGGCCCATGTCAGCGGTCTCCCTTCTTCTTGTCTTCCTTGGTCCCCACCACGATGGTGATGTGGGAGGTGCGCTTGAGGATGCGACCGGCGCGTCCCTGAGCACGGGGACGAATACGCTTCATGGTCGGACCCTCGTCCACGTAAGCCTCCAGGATGAGCAGGTCGGCCTCGTTGAAGGTTTCGCCGGCGTTCTCCGCCTTGACCTTCGAGTTGGCGACGGCGCTCAGGAGCACCTTGCGGACATCGGTGGCGACGGCCTGCGGAGCGAACCGCAGAATGTCGGCGGCCTCCAGAACGCCCTTGCCGCGAACCTCGTTCACAACGCGACGGGACTTCTGGGGCGTGACGCGGATGAAACGCGCCTGCGCCTTGGCTTCCATGTATATGCCTCTTCTTCCGTGGGGTCGGCTCAGCGCCGACGTCCCTTACGATCGTCCTTGTCGTGGCTGCGGAAGGTACGCGTGGGAGCGAACTCTCCGAGCTTGTGGCCCACCATCGACTCGGTGACGAAAACGGGCACATGCTTACGGCCGTCGTGGACGGCGATGGTCAGGCCCAGGAAGTCCGGGGTGATGACCGAGCGACGCGACCAGGTCTTGATGACGTTCTTCGAGCCGGATTCGTTCGCGGCGTCGACCTTCTTGAGCAGGTGGTCGTCGACGAACGGGCCCTTCTTCAAACTACGCGGCATTTCAATCGACTCCTACTCAGCGGTTCTTGCCGGTCTTGCGACGGCGGACGATCAAACGATCGGACGCCTTCTTCGGACGACGCGTACGGCCCTCGGGCTTGCCCCAAGGCGACACGGGGTGACGACCACCGGAGGTGCGGCCCTCGCCGCCACCGTGCGGGTGATCGACCGGGTTCATGACAACGCCACGCACGTGCGGACGCTTGCCCTTCCAGCGCATGCGACCGGCCTTGCCCCAGTTGATGTTCGACTGCTCGGCATTGCCGACCTCGCCGATCGTCGCGCGGCAGGTGGCCTCGACGTTGCGGATCTCGCCGGAGGGCATACGCAGCTGGGCGAAGCGACCCTCCTTGGCGACGAGCTGCACGGAGGTGCCGGCGCTGCGAGCGATCTTCGCGCCACCGCCCGGGTAGAGCTCAACGGCGTGCACAACGGTACCCAGGGGAATGTTGCGCAGCTGCAGCGAGTTACCGGGCTTAATGTCGGCGCCGACGCCGGCCTCGATCTGATCGCCCTGCTTCAGGCCGGTCGGAGCGAGGATGTAGCGCTTCTCGCCATCCGCGTAGTGCAGGAGAGCGATGCGGGCGGTGCGGTTGGGGTCGTACTCAATGTGCGCGACCGTCGCCGGGACGCCGTCCTTGTCGTGACGACGGAAGTCGATCACGCGGTACTGGCGCTTGTGACCGCCGCCACGGTGACGGGAGGTCACGCGACCGTTGTTGTTACGGCCACCGGTCTTGTGCAGCGGGCGCAGCAGCGACTTCTCGGGCGTGTCGCGGGTGATCTCGACAAAGTCAGAGACGGACGAGAAGCGACGGCCCGGGGTCGTGGGCTTGTACTTGCGAATTCCCATTGTTCAAATGTCCCTTCGGTCCTCAGGCCTGATCGCCGAAGATGTCGATGGTGCCCTCACGCACGGTGACGATGGCACGCTTGACGTCCTTGCGCTTACCGATCCCGCCTCGGGTGCGGTAGGTCTTGCCCTTGCGGTTCTGGGTCGCGATGGAACCGATCTTGACGCCGAAGATGCGCTCCAGGGCGATCTTGATCTCGGTCTTGTTCGCGCGGGGGTCAACCTCGAAGGTGTACTTGCCCAGGTCCATCAGGGCGAGCGACTTCTCGGTGGTGACCGGCTTCAGGATGATGTCGCGGGGGTTCTTGCCCGCTTCGATCGAGCTCACTTGGTCTCCTCCTTGGTACCGAGGAAGGACTCAAGGGCGGCCTGCGTGAAGACGATGTCGTCGGCGTCCAGGACGTCGTACGTGTTCAGCTGGTCGGCCCACAGGACGTGAACCTCGGGAACGTTGCGCAGGGACAGCGCGGTCAGTTCGTTGCCGCGCTCGAGGACGACGAGAGCCTGGCGGTCCTCGACGATCGCGCGCAGTGCGGCGAGAGCGGCCTTGGTCGAGGGCTTCTCGCCTTCGAACAGGGCGGTGACGACGTGGATGCGGTCGGCGCGCGCACGATCGGACAGAGCGGAGCGCAGGGCGCCCTGCTTCATCTTCTTGGGGGTGCGCTGGTCATAGTCACGCGGCTGGGGCCCATGAACGATGCCGCCGCCGGTGAAGTGCGGTGCACGGATCGAGCCCTGACGAGCGTTGCCCGTGCCCTTCTGGCGGAACGGCTTCTTGCCGCCGCCGGCAACCTGGCCGCGGGTCTTCGTCGCGTGTGTGCCCTGGCGGGCGGCCGCAAGCTGAGCGACGACGACCTGGTGCATCAGCGGAATGTTGGTGGGAACGTCAAAGATGGAGCCGGGCAGGCTCACCGAGCCGACCTTCTTGCCCGTCAGGTCGATGACGTCGACGTTACGATCGTCAGCCATGATCACGCACCCTTCACGGAGGAGCGAACCAGGACCACGCCGTTCTTGGGACCCGGGATGGCGCCGCTGATGAGCAGCAGGCCCTTCTCGGCGTCCACGGCCTGGATCGTCAGGTTCTGGACAGTACGACGGTTGCCGCCCATGCGGCCGGCCATCCGCAGGCCCTTGAAGATGCGACCGGGGGTCGCGCATGCGCCGATCGAACCGGGCTTGCGGTGGTTGCGGTGCGCGCCGTGGGAGGCGGACACGCCGGCGAAGCCGTGACGCTTCATGACGCCGGCGAAACCCTTGCCCTTGGTGGTGCCGGAAACGTCGACGGACTGGCCAGCCTCGAAGGCGGTGGCGTCAAGTTCCTGGCCCAGCTCGTAGGAGTCGTGCTCGGACGTACGGACCTCGGCGAGGTGGCGACGGGGGGCGACCCCGGCCTTCTCGAAGTGGCCCAGCAGGGGCTTGGTGACCTTGCGGGAGTCGATCTCACCGAAGCCAAGCTGGATTGCGGAGTAGCCGTCAACCTCAACGGTGCGAACCTGGGTGACGACGTTGGTGCCGACCTGCACGACAGTCAGGGGCACGAGGTGGCCGTCGGCGTCCCATACCTGGGTCATGCCGATCTTGCGGCCGAGCAGCGCCTTCATGGGCGCGGCAGCGTGCTGCTTCTTGTTAGTCATTGCAGATGTCCTCAGAGCTTGATCTCGATGTTGACGTCCGCAGGCAGGTCGAGGCGCATGAGCGAATCGACGGCCTTGGGGGTCGGATCGATGATGTCGATGAGCCGCTTGTGCGTGCGCATTTCAAAGTGCTCGCGGCTGTCCTTGTACTTGTGGGGCGACCGGATGACAACGAAAACGTTCTTCTCGGTCGGCAGCGGCACCGGGCCCACGACCGTGGCGCCCGCACGCTGTACGGTGTCCACGATCTTGCGCGCGGAGCTGTCGATGACCTCGTGGTCATACGACTTGAGCCGGATGCGGATCTTCTGTCCCGCCATGCCGTCTTACCTCTTCTCGTACAGATTCGCCGCCGGTCCCCGCACTCGGGCGTGTCGCAGCCGTTGTGCTCGCGATCGCTCGCGACGGACCGACGTCTTGTCCAAAGATCTTGGGCATATTGCCCGATCCATGCGCGATGGCACGCATGGACCACCCCAGAGACGCTGGGGCAACCGTGCCATTCTGTCAGAGTTCCACCCGCGAGTACAAACCGGAACGGGAACTCTCGCATGTGAAACCACCGACAGAGTGGCGATGGTGCCGATCTCGGCCACGCTGAGCGGCGCCGACCGTCACCAGGAAACTACCGTACCCCGCACTCGGGCGTGTCGCAACCCGTTGTTCGTCACAACCGTCGGTTGTACACCGCGGTGCGGAATCACCGCTTCGCGGGACGCTTGATTCGCGCGCACCGCGGCCTCGCGCGAGGCACGTATATCGTCGGCGAGGACCGGCGCCCCACTCGCCCACGCGCCGCTTGCGTGGCACGCCACGTCGCGTGAATAGCGAGGGACCCCGCCTCCTGACGGAAGCGGGGTCCCCGATGCCGCTGGATCAGCAGCGAATCGTTGCTAAAACTCGCTCAGCGGTTGATTCACTTGATGATCTTGGTGACGCGACCGGAACCAACGGTGCGGCCACCTTCACGGATGGCGAAGCCAAGGCCGGGCTCCATGGCGATGGGCTGGATCAGCTCAACGGAGATCTCGGTGGTGTCGCCAGGCATGACCATGTCAGTGCCCTCGGGGAGGGTGATGACGCCGGTCACGTCCGTGGTACGGAAGTAGAACTGCGGACGGTAGTTCGAGAAGAAGGGGTTGTGGCGGCCACCCTCTTCCTTCTTGAGGATGTAGACCTGGCCCTCGAACTCGGTGTGGGGCGTGATGGAGCCGGGAACGGCCACGACCTGGCCACGCTCGACCTCGTCGCGCTTGGTGCCGCGGAGGAGCAGACCACAGTTCTCGCCGGCCCAGGCCTCGTCCATGGACTTGTGGAACATCTCGATACCGGTAACCGTGGTCTTCTGGGGCTCACGGATACCGAGGATCTCGACCTCGGAGTTGATGGGCAGCTTGCCACGCTCAACACGACCGGTGACGACCGTGCCACGACCGGTGATCGTGAAGACGTCCTCAATGGGCATGAGGAAGGGCTTGTCCATGTCGCGCTCGGGGGTGGGGATGTAGGAATCCACCGCGTCCATGAGCTCCTCGATCTTGGCAACCCACTCCGGGTCGCCCTCGAGGGCCTTCAGAGCGGACACCTGGATGATCGGGGCGTCGCGATCGAAGTCCTGGGACTCCAGCAGGTCGCGGCACTCTTCCTCAACCAGCTCCATCATTTCCTCGTCGTCGACCATGTCAGCCTTGTTGAGGGCGATGAGGATCGTGGGAACGCCAACCTGGCGGGCGAGCAGGACGTGCTCGCGGGTCTGAGCCATGGGGCCGTCGGTGGCGGCGACCACGAGGATCGCGCCGTCCATCTGGGCAGCGCCGGTGATCATGTTCTTGACGTAGTCGGCGTGGCCGGGGGCGTCAACGTGCGCGTAGTGACGCGCCTCGGTCTGGTACTCAACGTGGGAGACGTTGATCGTGATGCCACGGTCGCGCTCCTCGGGAGCGTTGTCGACCTGATCGAAGGGGGTGAACTCGTTGAGATCGGGGTACTTGTCGTGCAGCACCTTGGTGATTGCTGCCGTCAGCGTCGTCTTGCCGTGGTCAACGTGACCAATCGTGCCGATGTTGACGTGCGGCTTGGTGCGCTCAAACTTGGCCTTCGCCACTTGTGTCCTCCTGGACTCGGGTAGATATTCTCAGCCTACGGCTAGGTGTCACTTTAACACCCATGGGGCTAGAGACCTACTGGGTTTACTTGTGTGTGAGGCGGCTCGCAGGGCGGGTCACCCTGCCCCGCGAGCCCCCGGTGGGACTCAGTTGCCCCGAGACTTGCCGACGATCTCATCCGCGACGGCGCGCGGAACCTCGGCGTAGCTGTCGAACTCCATGGAGTAGACAGCGCGGCCCTGCGTCTTGGAGCGCAGGTCGCCAACGTAGCCGAACATCTCGGACAGCGGCACCTGAGCCTTGACGACGCGCACGCCGTGCTGCTCATCCATTGACGAGATCTGGCCACGGCGAGAATTGAGGTCGCCGATCACATCGCCCATGTACTCCTCGGGAGTACGAACCTCGACGGCCATGATCGGCTCGAGGAGGACGGGGTTGGCCTTCTTGGCCGCTTCCTTCAGGGCCATCGAGCCAGCCACCTTGAACGCCATTTCGGAGGAGTCAACCTCATGGTAGGCGCCGTCGAGGAGCGTGGCCTTGATGTCGACCATCGGGTAGCCGGCCAGAACGCCGGACTGCATGGCATCCTTGATGCCCGCATCAACCGAGGGGATGTACTCGCGCGGAACACGGCCACCGGTGACCTTGTCCTCGAACATGTATTCTTCCTCGGAGTCGGCCGGAAGCGGCTCGAGCGCGATGATGACGCGCGCGAACTGACCGGAACCACCGGTCTGCTTCTTGTGCGTGTACTCGTACTTCTCGACCGTCTTGCGAATGGTCTCGCGGTAGGCAACCATCGGGTTACCGACGTTGGCCTCGACCTTGAACTCACGACGCATACGATCGACGATGATGTCCAGGTGAAGCTCACCCATGCCACCGATGATCGTCTGGCCGGTCTCGGCGTCGAGCTCGACGGTGAACGTCGGGTCCTCTTCCGCCAGCTTCTGGATGGCGACGCCCATCTTCTCCTGATCGGCCTTCGACTTGGGCTCGACGGCGACCTGGATAACGGGGGCGGGGAACGTCATCGACTCCAGCACGATTGGCTTGTCCATCGCGCACAGCGTGTCGCCGGTCGTGGTGTCCTTCAGGCCGATCACCGCGTAGATGTGGCCAGCGTGCGCCACGTCGACGGGGTTCTCCTTGTTGGAGTGCATCTGGAAGATCTTGCCGATGCGTTCCTTCTTGCCCTTGGTCGAGTTGAGGACCTGGGAGCCGGACTCGACCTTACCGGAGTACACACGAATGAAGGTGAGCTTGCCGTAGAAGGGGTGAGCGGCGATCTTAAACGCCAGAGCGGAGAAGGGCTCGTTCTCGTCGGGCTTACGAACTTCAGTTTCTTCCTCGGTCTCAGAACCGGGGAGGAAGCCGCGAACGTCGCCGATGTCGAGCGGGGAGGGCAGGAAGTCCACGACGGCGTCGAGGACGGGCTGCACACCCATGTTGCGCAGAGCGGTACCGCAGTAGACGGGGAAGGCACGCGAGGAGATGGTCAGAAGGCGGATGCCTTCCTTGATCTGCTCGATCGTGAGCTCGCCGTTCTCCAGGTAGGCCTCGGTCAGCTCGTCGGAGCCCTCGGCCGCGGCCTCAACGAGCGCCTCACGGTACTCTTCAGCCTTTTCCTGGTACTCGGCGGGAATCGGGCCGCGCTCGACGATGGAGCCGAGCGTGTCGTTGCCCTTGTCGTCCTTGGCCGGGTAGGTCAGGGCCTCCATGGTCAGCAGGTCGATGTTGCCGACGAAGTCGTTCTCGGCGCCCATCGGGATCTGCATGACGATCGGGGTCGCGTGCAGGCGGTCGCGGATGGTGCCAACCGAGAAGTAGAAGTCGGCGCCCATCTTGTCCATCTTGTTGATGAAGCAGATACGCGGAACGTCGTACTTGTCGGCCTGACGCCACACGGTCTCGGACTGGGGCTCAACGCCCTCCTTGCCGTCGAACACGGCGACGGCGCCGTCGAGGACGCGCAGGGAGCGCTCAACCTCGACGGTGAAGTCAACGTGACCGGGGGTGTCGATGATGTTGATCTGGTTACCGTTCCAGAAAGAGGTAACGGCGGCGGACGTAATCGTGATGCCGCGTTCCTTTTCCTGTTCCATCCAGTCGGTGGTCGAGGCGCCGTCGTGCGTCTCGCCGATCTTGTAGTTGATGCCCGTGTAGAACAGGATTCGTTCGGTCACGGTCGTCTTGCCGGCATCGATGTGAGCCATGATGCCAATGTTGCGGACCTTGTTGAGATCCGTCAGCACCTCTAGTGCCACGAGTGTGGTTCCTTCGTTCGAAGTAATGGGTGTGAAAGCTGCGTGAGACGAGGCCCGGTTGCCCAGGCCTCGTCTTTACATCACCAGCGGTAGTGCGCGAAGGCGCGGTTGGACTCAGCCATCTTGTGCATGTCCTCACGGCGCTTCACAGCGGCACCGAGGCCGTTGGAGGCGTCGAGGATCTCGTTGGCGAGACGCTCGGTCATGGTCTTCTCGCGGCGCTGACGCGAGAAGTCGACCAGCCAGCGCAGGGCCAGCGTCGTGGCGCGCGCGGGGCGAACCTCGACGGGGACCTGGTAGGTCGCGCCACCGACGCGGCGGGAGCGGACCTCGAGGGCCGGGCGGATGTTCTCGAGGGCGCGCTTGAGCACGGAGACGGGATCCTGCTCGGTGCGCTCGCGAACGGTTTCGAGGGCGCCGTAGACGATGCGCTCGGCGACGGTCTTCTTGCCGTCGAGGAGAACGCGGTTGACCAGCTGGGTCACGACCTTGGAGCCGTAGACCGGGTCATCGACGAGGGGGCGACGGGGAGCGGGGCCCTTACGAGGCATTACTTCTTCTCCTTCTTCGCGCCGTAACGGGAACGAGCCTGCTGACGGCCGCGGACACCCTGGGTGTCGAGCGAGCCGCGGACGATGCGGTAGCGCACGCCGGGCAGGTCCTTCACACGACCACCGCGCACAAGCACGATCGAGTGCTCCTGCAGGTTGTGGCCCTCACCGGGGATGTACGCGGTGACTTCGATGCCGGACGATAGGCGCACGCGGGCGACCTTTCGCAGAGCCGAGTTCGGCTTCTTCGGCGTGGTGGTGTACACGCGGGTGCACACGCCGCGACGCTGGGGGGAGCCCTTCAGCGCGGGGGTCTTCACCTTCGCGCGCTTCGAGACACGTCCCTTGCGGACGAGCTGCTGAATGGTAGGCACTGGGTCTCCAGTTTCTTTCCGTCGGCGGCCTCCCCTCACTTCGAGGGGCGGCCCTGATTGTCAGTCTTCCGCGACTGCATGACCCCCGTGTGGGCACACGTGTCCGCTGGGGGCCGGCGCGCCATGATAACCACGAGGGTCAGAGAATGACGCCCGGAGCTCCGACGGACGGAGCCCGCTCCCGGTTTCCCGGGCACAGAGATCCCGCAGAGGCGGGAACCATCCACAAGGATAGCGGGCAGCGTCCCGATCCGTCAAAGGGGCTGCATTGTGTTTCCCCCCTCATCAACGAGGCACGGGCCGGGTATTGTCCCTGCGCGTCCTCGTGCGCATCTACCGTTGCACGCGACTTCTTTACTCGCGTGTGCCTCGAATGTGCCCGGCCTCGATCCTTGCGGAAACGCGGAGGGGCCCGCAGGCGCTTGCCTGCGGGCCCCTCCGCCACGGGTGAAGGATCCTCAGTGCCACCCGAGGGAGGCGCGGGCAACGGTTAATCCCGGATCGGTCACTCTTGCGCCTTCGCGGCTCCGGCCTCGTCGATCGAAGCGGACTGCTCAACGGCGACCACGGCCTCCTCCTTGCGAGCGCGGTAGCGGCGGATCGCCACCACCTCAAGGCCGAGCAGCGCGAGGATCACGGCGCCTGCCACCACCCAGGTGATGTACTCCCACGCGTTGCGGGTGACCTCGGGCTGGCCGTTTTCGTACATCCACGAGTTGGCGACCGTGTAGAGGATGTTGTGCGAGGCCCCTCGCAGGGCACTCACGCCTGCCGGGTCCTGCACATTGACCGTGGAGATCGGCATGTCGATCGTGGCCAGCATCATGTCGCCGCCACCTCGCGTGATCTGGTCGGCGTTCTGGTAGCCGTAGCCAGCGAAGTAGTCGGTGAGGACCATGCCGCGGAAGCCCCACTCGTCGCGCAGGACATTGTTGAGCAGTGCCGAGTTCGCACCCGCGTACTTCGTGCCGATGTAGTTGAACGCGCTCATGATTGCGTGCGCGCCGCCGTCCTTGACGCCAATTTCGAAGGGACGCAGGTAGATCTCGCGCATCGCCTGCTCGTTCGTCCAGGTCGCCAGCATGTGCGTGCGGTTGGTTTCCTGGTCGTTGAGGGCGAAGTGCTTGAGGAAGGCGTACACGCCCTTGGCCTGCGCGCCCTTGATCTCCTCGGCGACCAGCGTTCCGGCCAGGACCGGGTCCTCCGAGAAGTACTCGAAGTTACGTCCCGCGTAGGCGTAGCGGTGCGTGTTCGTGGCCGGCGCGTACCAGCCGGACACCTGCATGTCGTGCGCCATCGTGCCGATCGCATCGCCGAAGGAACGCGCGAGTTTTTTGTTGAAGGTGGCCGCCACGGACACCGCTGAGGGCAGGCCGATCGAGCCGACGCCTGTGAAGTTGTTGTTCAGCGAGGCGGGGCCGTCCACGTCGGAGACGCGCAGCTTGCCGATCGAGGAGATCGCCGGGGAGCCGTAGCCGCCCTTGGAGATCAGGGTGTTCATCTCCTTGATGGTCAGCTGGTCAAGGAGCTGGTCCCACTTCGGGTCGTCGTAGTCGAGACCCGCGAGGTCTCCCAGGACGAGGCCGTTCTTCGCGCCCGTGGTGGGCATCGTCGCGGTGCTGTCGGCGTCAGCGGCTGCCGCGTCGTAGTTCGACGTCGCGAGGAACGTCGCCTTGTTGGCGTCGCTCATTTCGAAGCTCGTGGGGGCTGCGGTCGCCTGCGCGAGGTTGGCGAAGCGGCCGGCGCGGGACAGGTAGGTGACGTCGCCCGCCGCGTCGTCGAAGTGGTTGGTGGCCACGACCTGGTCACCGTCGTGCGTGCTGTCGGCGGTGTTGAAGGTCTGCGTCGCATCCACCGTGTACGTCTTCTCGTCGACGACGTCGTGCGAGTTGGAGCGCGCGGAGATCCTGTAGTCGCCGGCCTCAAGCACGTAGGCCTTCGCATTCACCGAGTCGTAGGAGGCCAGCGCGTCGCGCTTCCAGGTGAGGGTCAGGGTCTGGGATTCACCGGGCTCCAGCAGCTTCGTCTTCTCAAACGTCAGCAGATTCGCGGCGGCCTTCTCGATGCCACCGTCCGAGTAGGGCGGGTTGTCATAGATCTGCACGACGTCCTTCCCGGCGACCTGGCCCGTGTTCGTCACGGTCACGTCCGCCGACATGGTTCCCGTGGCCTCGTCGGCCGTCATGTCGCTCATCGACTGGGAGAATGTCGTGTAGGACAGGCCGTAGCCGAAGGGATAGACGACCGCGTTCGCGTAATCGATGACTCCCTCAGCGGCGGCAGTCTCGTACCAGCGGTAGCCGACGTAGATCGAATCCGAGTAGTTGACAAAGGACGGCTGCGTCTGGGTGCCCTTGTTGAAGGGGTCGTCCTGGGCGAACTCCGTCATGTTCGTGTACTGGAAGTCGCCGAAGTTGTTGGCTGCGGGGCCGGCCTTGATGTCGCGCGCGAACGTGTCGGGTGTCTTGGCCGAGGGGTTGACCTCGCCGTCCAGGATGCGTCCCAGCGCGTTGAAGCCAACCTGGCCGCCGGGGATCGCCCACACGATCGCGTCGATCTCCGGGTCATCCTGGAGCTCACCCAGCTGGAACGCGTTGGCGGCGTTGATGACGACGACCGTCCTGGTCGAGGTTTTCTTCGCCAGCTCGATCATGTCCTTCTCGGGACGCGTCAGCTCGAGGTAGCCCTGGCCGTCCTCGAAGTCCGCGTACTCCTCGGAGTTGTTCGTGTAGCTGAAGTACGGGTTGCTCGCCATCTCCTGGTTGACGTCGCGGGGCAGGTCAAAGCCCTCGCCGCCCGAGCGGGCGATCGTCACGATCGCGGTGTCGCTGAAGGCTGTGGCATTGGAGAGCAGGTCGTCGGAGTACTTGTCCCGTGTGGGTTCGGGAAGCGACCAGTCGGCCTTAAACATGCCGACCTCGGGGCGCTCGCCGCGGTAGGAGGTGTACAGGTTCGTCAGCTCATCGTTCGTGGTGAAGCCAGCGTTGTGAAGGCCGTCCAGGAGGGTCGTCGTCGGGTTGTCCTTCGACAGGGAGCCCGAGCCGGTGCCGCCGTAGATCGGGTTCGTCGAGCCCCAGCCCCACACGTTGATCGCGGATCCCTTGGCCAGCGGCAGAGCACCGTTGTCGTTCTTCAGGAGGACCATGCCCTCGTCGGAGATGTCGTTACCCAGGGCCTCGACTTGAGCCTTCGACGCGGCAGTGAGGGCACCCGTGCCTGCGGCGAGATCCAGTACCGTCTTGAAGCCGCCGTACAGCATCGACACGACGGCCATGACGAACGCGACGAACGCCGCGACCCAGGCGGTCGAGCGCGCGAGCTTGCGGGCAGGCTTGCCCACCTTGACAACAGCGAGGGAGACGATGATGGCGAGCGCCAGCGCCACGCCGATTACGATCAAGGGAACCTTGATCGACTCAACCATCTTCCACACATCAGACCAGTTGATGGAAAGCATGTTGATTGTCCTCTTTCAGTTCCAAAGCCCTGCATCCCAGAGCGGTGCCGCGCCCTGAACCGCCCCTCACCTGTCCGCATCGACACGGGTCGCCTGAGACCTGAGGGCAGTTGGGAGCCGCCACCTCCTATCCAACCCTGCTGGTTCGCAGGGGAGGTAACGGGCCGTCTGATCTGTCGGATTGTGCGCACAATCTGTCACGCGGGAGGGCGGGGTAGGCACTTCCAGCTCGACCAGTGGCGTCGCCGGAACCCGTGGCGTCGCCGAGGCCGATGGCGCGTCCTCCCAGGAGGGCACATGCCTCGTGAATCACCCTCAAACCTGCCGGATCCCCTACGAGTCGACCGCTGGGCCCTCCTACCGGCAGCGTTAACCCCCCAATGCGCAGCTAAACCCACCTAGTGGAGGCTGGGCACATGCGCCCACCTGCCACTCGGTGGGTTAACGTGCGCACAGGTGGGCTCATGCAGCCACCTGATGGGTCACCACGCAAGCACAACGTCGTTGCCCTCTGCGACCAACACACCCCGCCCGGCTTCGAGGCACCCGACGCTCATTCGGCGACAGGGCCATCCCACCACGTTGTCCACAGCTGTCGCACCCAACAGCGTTTTCCACAGGCACCGTCGGAGCATTGGATTGTTCGGACTGTTGTCGTCTATACCGTCGACATGATGATCATAGAGTCATTCCGTACACATCGGCACAGTCGACGCAACATCGTCAACGACCCTGAGGTTCTGACGATTCGACGCGGCTACAGGATTCGGCTCCACAATGATGAGCAGGCTCCGCCCTGGAAGCTATGGAACGTCATTAACATCTCTCGCCTCCACGCCCTTGCTTACCAGTGCACACAGCGCCTGGTCTTTACCGGCAGCAGCGCTTTGTTGCTGCACGGAATCCCCACGTGGTCTGCCAATCCAGATGTCGAGGTGTGGCCGAGCGAGACACGCCTTCGTGCGACACCCTTTCACGCGGTTCGACATCCTCGAACAACTGTCCCTCGGGCGAACATCATCAGCCGGGCACGGCGACCGAGGAATGTCACCACCGTTGACACACTCGAAGCCGAATCACCCATTGAAGCGGCTGTTCGCCTCGCGCTCAACGACGAACCACTCACCGGATTCGTTGCCACATGCATGGTCATGCACACGCTGTCACGCTTCGACCGCTTCGATCTGGAGGAGTCTCGACGCCGATGCGAACGCATACGCGAAGAGATGCATCAAGAACTATCCCGGCAGCCGCACCACCCACATTACCTCCGCGCACACACTGTTCTTCGTAAGGCTGATGGTGGATGCGACAACGTTTTCGAAGCAGCAATCTTGTGGTTCGTCAATACTCTGTACAGCGGCCGTATTGTCACTCAGCTCCCGATCACTGTTGAAGACCATACCTACTTTGGCGACATCGTCCTGCCAGAACTGAAGCTGATGATCGAGCCGGATGGACGCTCCAAATTCGGTAGCACCGACCAGGAGGTACGCGATAACACCAACAAATGGCTGAAACGCCAGCACGAACTAGTGAACGACGGGTGGCGCGTAATTCGGGTGAGCTGGCACAGCACGGATGACTTCGGCGCATTCCGCGAATACTTGGCAACGCAACTGGCTATCCGGCACCTGAAAGTACCGCAAGACTGCCTGCGGCTGTGGCTTGAACAACACCAGATGCACTGACAGGCGGGCCGACTCATACCTCGTGCCGACTGATGTGTCCCTCCTCATTCTCACGACTCCCCGTCATCGCTCTGGCAACACTCGTCGTTGCACCGCTATCCGCTCAGACATGTCTACAACGTCCGGTAACTCCCGGCACCAGGGAAGCCCGGGAACTCATCCTCCGAACGCTCCTACCGGCAGCGTTAACCCCCCAATGCGCAGCTAAACCCACCTAGTGGAGGCTGGGCACATGCGCCCACCTGCCACTCGGTGGGTTAACGTGCGCACGGGTGGGCTCATGCAGCCACCTGATGGGTCACCACGCAAGCAGCCCGATCGACGTTCCAAGTCGTACGCGGATCGAGGCCCAAACGGATCTCTCGGGGCTACGCGCGCATCGGCGGATGCTAGGCGCCACGCATCGGGCGCACAGTCCCACCTGACGGCCCAAGCCGCGCATGGACGAGGCCGTGGTCGCGTGGCGTTCACGCCGGCAGGGGCCGGGGCGACACCCGCATGCTCCCCCGCCGCACGCACCAACCGCAGCCGTACGCGCGCAAAGGGCCCCGGCCTCGTCACGTTCTCACGGACGAGGCCGGGGCCCCACGCGGTCATGTCACCGACTACTCGCGGAAGTTCATGCCGAAGTCGATGGCGCCCAGCGCGTCGAGGAAGTCCTCGGACACGGAGCCGTCACTGAAGTCGGCCTCGGAGTAGTTCGAGTTGGCCATCGCCTCGGCCGTCGGCTCAACGATCACGTCGTTGTAGCGCGACAGGCCGGTGCCGGCCGGGATGAGCTTACCGAGGATGACGTTCTCCTTCAGGCCAACCAGGGAGTCCGACTTGCCGTTCATCGCGGCTTCCGTCAGGACCTTCGTGGTCTCCTGGAAGGAGGCGGCACTGAGCCAGGAATCCGTGGCGAGCGAGGCCTTCGTAATGCCCATGAGCATCTGACGACCGGAGGCAGGCTGCCCTCCCTCGGCCGCGACGCGGCGGTTCTGCGTCAGGTAGGCCATGCGGTCGACGAGCTCGCCGGGCATGAACGTCGTGTCGCCGGGTTCCAGGATGGTGACGCGGCGCAGCATCTGACGCACGATGACCTCGATGTGCTTGGCGTGGATGCCCACGCCCTGGTCGCGGTAGACCTTCTGCACATCGTCCACGAGCATCTTCTGGGACACGTTGCGCCCCATGATGCGCAGGATCTCCTTCGGGTCCAGCTGGCCCTCGGTCAGTGGGGTGCCGGCCTGGATGTGCTGGCCCTCGGACACGAGCATCTTCTGGCGACGCGAGACCTCGATGACCAGGTCCTCCTTGCCGTCATCACGGGTGATGATGACCTTGCGGGCGCTCGGGTCCTCGTCGTTGATGTGGACGCGGCCGGCGGCCTCGTTCATCTTCGCTTCAACCTTCGGGCTGCGTGCCTCGAAGAGTTCCTGGACTCGAGGCAGACCCTGCGTGATGTCCGCCGCGGAGGCAGCGCCACCGGTGTGGAACGTACGCATCGTCAGCTGCGTGCCGGGCTCGCCGATCGACTGGGCGGCGATGATGCCGACGGCCTCGCCGATGTCGACCTGCTTGCCGGTGGCCAGTGAGCGACCGTAGCAGGCCGCGCAGGTGCCGACCTGAGACTCGCAGGTGAGGACCGAGCGGCACACGATCTGCTCGACACCCGCCTCGACGAGCTGAGCGAGCTGGTCGTCACCCAGGTCCGTGCCCGCGGGGAGGACGACCTCGCCGGCCTCGTTCACCGCGTCACGGGCGAGGTTCCGGGCGTAGGCGGTCGTCTCGATGGTCTCGGACGCCTCCCACTGTCCCAGGTCGTTCTTGTGGGCAATGTCGATCTTGAGGCCGGCGCGAGTCCCGCAGTCGGCCTCGCGAACGATGACGTCCTGCGAGACGTCGACGAGGCGCCGCGTCAGGTACCCGGATTCGGCGGTACGCAGAGCCGTATCCACGAGACCCTTACGGGCGCCGTGGGTGGCGATGAAGTACTCGAGGACGGTGAGGCCCTCGCGGTAGTTCGCCTTGATCGGCTGCTCGATGAGCTTCTGCTTCGGGTCGGACACGAGGCCACGCATGCCGGCGATCTGCTGCACCTGAGACCAGTTACCACGGGCGCCCGAGTTCACCATGCGGTACACGGTGTTGCGCTCGGAGAAGTTCGCACGCATGTCATCGGCGACCTCCTCGGTGCACTGCAGCCACAGCTTCACGAGCTCCTCGTAGCGGGTCTCTTCGAGGATGATGCCCGTCTCGAACTGCTCGACGATCTCGGCCGCCTTGGCCTCGTAGCGGGCCAGGATCTCGCGCTTGCGCGGCGAGGCCTGAATGTCGGAGAACGCGATCGTGATGCCCGACCAGGTCGACCAGTGGAAACCGGCGGCCTTCAGGGCGTCCAGGCAATCGGCGACCAGGACGTTCGGGTAACGCTGGGTCAGCGTGTTGACGATGCTCCCGAGCTGCTTCTTGCCGACGACCTCGTTGACGAACGGGTAGTCGGTGGGCAGCTGCTCGTTGAAGATCGCGCGGCCGAGGCTGGTCTCGAGGATCAGCTCGTCGCCGGGCTCCCAGCCCTCGGGGGCTTCCCAGCCCTCGGGCGGCACGGTGCCATCGGCGAAACGGATCCGCGCGGTCGCGTTCAGGTCCAGGTTGCCGGCGTCGAAGGCCATCTGAGCTTCCGCCTGGCTGGAGAAGTACGGAACCACGGGGTTGCCGTCCTTATCCTTCTCGACCGGAACCGACGGGTCGGGGTTCGAGGTCAGGTGGAACAGGCCGATGATCATGTCCTGCGAGGGCATGGCCACGGGGCGCCCATCGGAGGGCTTCAAGATGTTGTTCGTCGACAGCATGAGGATGCGGGCCTCCGCCTGCGCCTCGGCTCCCAGCGGCAGGTGAACGGCCATCTGGTCGCCATCGAAGTCGGCGTTGAACGCGCCGCAGGCGAGGGGGTGCAGCTGGATGGCCTTACCCTCGATGAGCTGGGGTTCGAACGCCTGGATGCCGAGGCGGTGCAGCGTGGGCGCGCGGTTGAGCAGCACCGGGTGCTCGCGGATGACGTCGTCGAGGACGTCCCACACCTCGGGGCGCTGGCGCTCGACCTTGCGCTTGGCGGCCTTGACGTTCTGCGCGTAGTTCTTCTCCACCAGGCGCTTCATGACGAAGGGCTTGAAGAGCTCCAGAGCCATCTGCTTGGGCAGGCCACACTGGTGCAGCTGCAGCTGCGGGCCGACGACGATGACGCTTCGGCCGGAGTAGTCGACGCGCTTACCGAGCAGGTTCTGGCGGAAACGACCCTGCTTGCCCTTGAGCATGTCCGAGATCGACTTGAGCGGGCGGTTGCCCGGTCCGGCGACGGGGCGTCCACGTCGGCCGTTGTCGAAGAGGGCGTCAACGGATTCCTGAAGCATGCGCTTCTCGTTGTTGACGATGATCTCGGGGGCGCCCAGCTCAAGCAGACGCTTGAGTCGGGTGTTGCGGTTGATGACGCGACGGTACAGGTCGTTGAGGTCGGAGGTCGCGAAGCGACCACCGTCGAGCTGAACCATGGGGCGCAGGTCCGGCGGAATCACGGGAATCTTGGTGAGAACCATGGAGGCCGGGGAGTTTCCGGTGGCGACGAAGGCGTTGATGACCTTCAGGCGCTTGATGGCGCGGGCCTTGCGCGGACCGGAGTCCGAGGCGATGGTCTGGCGCAGCGCGGCGACCTCACCTTCCAGGTCGAAGGTCTCGAGGCGCTTCTGGATGGCTGCCGCCCCCATGTCGCCCTTGAAGTAGGTGCCGTAGCGGGCGACCATGGCGCGGTAGAGGCGCTCGTCGCCTTCCAGGTCGCCGACCTTGAGGTCCTTGAAGCGCTCCCACACGGCCTCCAGGCCATCGATGTCGCCGTCGAAACGTCGGCGGATCTTGGCCATCTCGCGCTCGCCCTGCTTGCGGGCGCGCTCGCGCTCGGCCTGGGAGGCGCCGTCCTTCTCGAGGGCGGCCATGTCGGATTCGAGCTGTTCCGCGAAGTCGTTGATGGTGGCGTCGCGGTTGTTCTCCATCTGCTTCTTCTGCACCTCGAGCTCGGCGCGCAGTTCGGCCAGATCCTCGTGGCGGCCCTTCTCGTCGACCTCGGTGATCATGTAGGCCGCGAAGTAGATGACCTTCTCGAGGTCCTTGGGCGCGAGGTTGAGCACGTAGCCCAGGCGGGAGGGGACTCCCTTGAAGTACCAGATGTGCGTGACGGGCGCGGCGAGGTCAATGTGCCCCATGCGCTCACGGCGGACGCGGGAGCGAGTGACCTCGACTCCGCACTTCTCGCAGATGATGCCCTTGTAGCGCACACGCTTGTACTTGCCACACGCGCATTCCCAGTCGCGCGTGGGACCGAAGATCTGCTCACCGAACAGGCCGTCGCGCTCGGGCTTGAGCGTGCGGTAGTTGATGGTCTCCGGCTTCTTGACTTCACCGTGGCTCCATTCGGCGATGTTGTCGCCGGTGGCCAGGGTGATCTTCAGGCTGTCGAACGTTTTGGCGTCCAGCAAAGTTATCTCTCCCTATCAGATCGCATCGATGGTCGCCGCAGCGTTCGGACGGGCATCGAGGGTGATGCCCAGGTCCTCACGCGCATTGAAGTCTTCGTCCTGTTCGCGCAGGTCAATGACGTTGCCGGCCGCGTCGAGGGCTTCGACGTTCAGGCACAGCGAGCGCATTTCCTGGATGAGGACTCGGAAGGACTCGGGGATGCCGGGCTCGGGGATGTCCTCGCCCTTGACGATGGCCTCGTACACCTTGACGCGGCCGGTGGTGTCGTCGGACTTGATGGTCAGCAGCTCCTGGAGGGCGTAGGCGGCGCCGTAGGCTTCCAATGCCCACACCTCCATCTCGCCGAAGCGCTGGCCGCCGAACTGGGCCTTACCGCCCAGCGGCTGCTGCGTGATCATCGAGTACGGGCCCGTGGAGCGGGCGTGGATCTTGTCGTCGACCAGGTGGTGGAGCTTGAGCATGTAGGTGTAGCCCACCGAGATCGGGTACGGGAACGGTTCGCCGGAGCGCCCGTCGAAGAGGCGCGCCTTCCCCTCGTAGTTGGTCAGGACGTCGCCGTCGCGGTTAGGGTTGACGTTGCGCAGCAGTCCCGCGAGTTCGTCGGCCTCGAGGCCGTCGAAGACCGGGGTCGCAACGGGCGTACCCGGCTCGGTCGTGACGCCGTCGGCGGGCAGGTGCGTCGCCCACTCCTCGCCCGCCTCGACGGCCGCCGAGGCATCCCAGCCCTGGTGTGCGAGCCACCCGAGGTGGTACTCGAGCACCTGACCGACGTTCATGCGGCCCGGAACGCCCAGGGGGTTGAGGATGATGTCGACGGGGGTGCCATCGGCCAGGAAGGGCATGTCCTCGACGGGCAGGATCTTGGAGACGACGCCCTTGTTTCCGTGACGGCCGGCCATCTTGTCGCCGATCGTGATCTTGCGCCGCTGGGCGACGTAGACGCGCACGGTCTGGCGCACGCCGGGGTTGAGGTCGTCCTCGTCGTCGTTGAATTCACGCACGCCGATGACGATGCCCTCTTCGCCGTGGGGGACGCGCAGGGACGTGTCGCGCACCTCGCGGGCCTTCTCACCGAAGATGGCGCGCAGCAGGCGCTCCTCGCTGGTCAGCTCGGTTTCGCCCTTGGGGGTGACCTTGCCGACGAGGATGTCGCCGGCGGTGACCTCGGCGCCGATGCGGATGATGCCGCGCTCGTCCAGGTCGGCGAGGGATTCCTCGGAGACGTTGGGGATGTCGCGGGTGATCTCTTCCTCGCCGAGCTTCGTCTCGCGGGCATCAACCTCGTATTCCTCGATGTGAATGGAGGTCAGGATGTCCTCTTCGACGACGCGGCGGCTCAGGATGATGGCGTCCTCGTAGTTGAGGCCTTCCCAGGACATGTAGGCGACCAGCAGGTTCTTGCCGAGTGCGACCTCGCCGTTGGAGGTTGAGGGGCCGTCCGCCAGGACGTCTCCGACCTCGACACGGTCGCCCTCGTCGACGATAACGCGCTGGTTGGTGCAGTTACCGGGGTTGGAACGCTCGAACTTCTCGAGGCGGTAGGAGTCGCGGCCGCCCTCGTCCGTGGACACGACGATCAGGTCGGCGGAGACCTCGGAGACGACGCCTGAGTGGGCCGCGAGGATCATTTCACCGGAGTCGTGCGCGGCGCGCATCTCCATACCGGTGCCGACCAGGGGTGCTTCCGTGGTGAGCAGCGGCACGGCCTGACGCTGCATGTTCGCGCCCATGAGGGCTCGGTTGGCGTCGTCGTGCTCGAGGAAGGGGATGAACGCCGCCGCAACGGAGACCATCTGGCGCGCGGAGACGTCCATGTAGTCGACGCGTTCGCGCGCGATCAGGGTGGGGTCCTCGCCGGCGACTCGGCACAGGACGTCGCGTTCGGCGAAGGAGCCGTCGGCGTTCAGCGGGGACGAGGCCTGGGCGATGAAGTGGCCCTTCTCGTCGTCCGCCGTCAGGTAGCGGATCTCGTCGGTGACCTTGCCGGCCTCGACGACGCGGTAGGGCGTCTCGATGAAGCCGAAGGGGTTGATGCGCGCGAAGGTCGCGAGCGAACCGATGAGGCCGATGTTGGGGCCTTCGGGGGACTCAATCGGGCACATGCGACCGTAGTGCGAGGGGTGAACGTCTCGCACTTCCATGCCCGCGCGGTCGCGTGAGAGGCCGCCGGGGCCGAGGGCCGAGAGGCGCCGCTTGTGGGTCAGGCCGGCCAGCGGGTTGTTCTGGTCCATGAACTGACTGAGCTGGGAGGTTCCGAAGAACTCCTTGATGGCGGCCACGACGGGGCGGATGTTGATCAGCGTCTGGGGCGTGATCGAGTCCGTTTCCTGGGTGGTCATGCGCTCGCGAACGGTGCGCTCCATGCGCGCCAGGCCAGTGCGAACCTGCCCCTGGATGAGTTCGCCGACGGCGCGGATACGACGGTTGGCGAAGTTGTCGATGTCGTCGACCTCGACGCGGACCTCGACGGGCTCGCCGCCGCGGGTGCCGGCGAACGCCTTATCGCCCTGGTGCAGGGCGAGGAGGTACTTGACGGTGGCGACGATGTCCTCGAGGGAGAGGGTCGAGGCCTTGGGGTCGGCCTCGATGGCCAGCTTCTTGTTGATCTTGTAGCGGCCCACCTTCGCCAGGTCGTAGCGACGGGAGTCGAAGTAGAAGTTGTTGAGCAGCGTCTGGGCGGCGTCGACGTTCGCGGGCTCGCCGGGGCGCAGCTTGCGGTAGATGTCGAGCAGGGCTTCTTCCTGGGTGGACACCGTGTCCTTCTCGAGGGTTTCGAGGAGGACCGGGTAGGCGGCAAAGGTGTCGCGAATCTCAGATTCGGTCATGCCGATGGCCTTGAGGAAGTGGGTGACCGATTGCTTGCGCTTGCGGTCGATGCGCACGCCCACCGCGTCGCGCTTGTCGATCTCGAACTCGAGCCACGCGCCTCGCGAGGGGATGACCTTCGCGCCGAAGGTCTCCTTGTCCGTGGTGCGGTCCGAGAGCTTCTCGAAGTACACGCCGGGGGAACGAACGAGCTGGGAGACGACGACTCGTTCGGTGCCGTTGATGATGAAGGTGCCGCGCGGGGTCATGAGCGGGAAGTCGCCCATGAACACGGTCTGGGACTTGATCTCGCCGGTTTCATAGTTCATGAACTCGGCGGTTACGTACATGGGGGCGGAGTACGTGTAGTCCTTGGCCTTGGCTTCCTCCATGGAGTACTTGGGGGATTCGAGGCGGTGGTCGTGGAACGATAGGCTCATGGTGCCTGCGACATCCTCGATGGGGGAAATCTCATGGAAGATTTCTTCGAGGCCGGAGACGTCGGGGACGTCGCTGCGGCCCGATGCCTGTGCGGCTTCGACGCGAGCCTTCCACGCGTCGTTGCCCAGCAGCCAGTCGAAGCTTTCGACCTGAAGGCCGAGCAGATTGGGGGCCTGGAGGGGTTCGTGTAGCTTGGCGAACGAGATGCGGTGCCTGGGCTGTTTGGCGGTGCTGTTGGCAGCCAAAGGGGGTCCTTCCCTGCTTTTACGGTGCGCACGCGGCCTTATCCCCCATTATCTGACGCGTCCTGGTCCGCCAAGCGCCTGTTACGGCGGCTGGATACGGGTCACCTCGGGCATGATAAGGCGCAAATACTCAGGCTACCGTGAGTCGCGTCGCGAGTCAAGGCAGCTTGTGTTATGTGCAGGGATTCACGGGACGAGGCCGCGGCGGCGTGTCCCCCTCTCCTGGCGTCAAGAGGGTGCTCGCGCCTGACAGGCGGGCGTGCCCATCGCACCGCCCGGTCATTGGTGCCCCAAGTCGGGCTTGAACCGACGACCGACGGATTATGAGTCCGCTGCTCTGACCGACTGAGCTATTGGGGCCCTGCCATCCTAACGGAGGAAGGCGCGAGTCTTCCACCGACACCCCTCGCTGATCCATCGATCACGCTATAGCGACACGGGACCTTAGTCATACCTATTGTGATTTTGCAAGGTTTGACCCAAACAAATTAAGGAGATGACATGAACGTCGCAGAACAGATCGTCGGGCAGCTCGTCGACGCGGGCGTCCACCACATCTACGGCATCGTCGGCGATTCACTGAACCCGATCGTTGACGCAGTGCGCAAGACCGGCGGCTCAAAGAAGGGCGGCATCGACTGGATTCACGTCCGCCACGAGGAGGCGGCGGCGTTCGCAGCGTCGGCGGAAGCACAGCTGACGGGCAAGCTCGCTGTGTGCGCGGGTTCGTGCGGCCCGGGCAATCTTCACCTCATCAACGGCCTGTACGACGCGAACCGCACGGGCGCACCCATCCTGGCCATTGCCTCGCACATTCCGAGCGTCCAGATCGGGTCGATGTACTTTCAGGAGACCCACCCGGACCGCATCTTCGAGGAGTGCTCGGTCTACAACGAGCTGATTTCCTCCGCGGCGCAGTCGCCGCGCACCGTGAACTCGGCGATCCGCCACGCGGTTGGCCTGGGCGGCGTCGCCGTCATAACACTTCCCGGTGACGTGTCCGACCTCAAGGCCGTCGATCACGTTCCCACCTACGCGCCTGCTCGCCCCGCTACGCTGGCCCCCAATGCGGCGGACATCGAAGAGGCGGCCGCCCTGCTCAACAAGGCGGACAAGGTCGCGATCTTCGCGGGTGCGGGTGTCGAGGGCGCCCACGACGAGGTGATCGCGCTGGCGGATGCACTCAAGGCGCCGATCGGTCATTCGCTGCGCGGCAAGAACTTCATCCAGTACGACAACCCCTTCGACGTGGGTATGACGGGCCTGCTGGGCTATGGCGCGGCTGCGGAAGGCATGAGCGACGCGGACGTGCTGATCCTGCTGGGCACGGATTTCCCCTACGACCAGTTCCTGCCCTCCACCCCCACGATTCAGGTGGATACGCACGCCGAGAAGCTGGGTCGCCGCACGGACGTGGGCCTCGCGATTCACGCCCAAGTGAAGCCTTTCATCGAGGCTCTCCTCCCCCACCTGCGGCAGGATCGTTCCGACGCCTTCCTAACAGCCAAGATCAAGAAGCATTCGGAGATCATGCACGCTCCCGTGGGCGCCTACACGCGCAACGTCGAGAAGATGCGCCCGATCCACCCCGAGTACGCCGCCCACCTGCTGAATGAGACGGCCGCGAAGGATGCGATCGTCACGGCAGATACAGGCATGTGCAACGTGTGGACGGCGCGCTACCTCGATCCGCTGGGGACACGTCGCCTCGTCGGTTCGTTCCTGCACGGCTCCATGGCCAACGCGCTGCCGATGGCGCTGGGCGCGCAGGTTGCGTTCCCGGATCGTCAGGTGGTGTCCGTGTCGGGCGACGGCGGCCTGTCGATGCTGCTGGGCGAGCTCATCACCGCGAAGATGTACAACCTGCCCGTCAAGGTGGTTGTGTTCAACAACTCGACGCTGGGCATGGTCAAGCTGGAGATGCTGGTCAACGGCATTCCGGACTTCCAGACTGACGTGCCCGACACAAATTACGCGGAGATTGCCCGCGCAATTGGTTTCCACGCGGAGCGCGTCGAGGATGCGCCACGCCTGGCGGACGCCTATCGCGAGGCGTTCGCGGCGCCCGGCCCCGCCCTCGTCGAGGTCATCACCGACCCGAACGCTTTGTCGCTGCCTCCGGCCATCACGGGTGGCCAGGTGGTTGGTTTCGCGACGGCGATGAGCAAGATCGTACTCAACGGCGGCATCGCCGAGGCATTTTCGATGGCAACCTCCAACATGCGCAATATCCCGCGGCTGTAGGTCGCGCATCGCCCCGGAAGGCGAGGCTGGGGTCGGGTCGTTCACACAACCCGCCCCCAGCCTCGCGCACGTTCAGCGTGAGGATCGTGTGCCGGACCGCGAACGCACGAGCTTGGCCACGCACCACAAGCCCCCGCCGCACAGGAGAAGTCCAAGGACTGCGGGGACAATGACGGAGGCCCCCGCCTCACCCGCAAACGCCACACTCCACAGGGATTTTGCAATGGCGATCAGCGCCATGACCGCTAGACCGAGCCAGAGATTGCGCCGCCACAATGCTGCCGCTAGCGCCGCCAACGACAGTGGAACCATGACCGTGAGGAGGACCTTACCGGGCGTCCAATCACCCTGCAGGTACTGCTGCTCAAACTGGAGGAACTGCTGCACGCGCGGGCTCACCTGACGCGGTGGGGGAAACCATCCCATGCTGGTGAGGAGGAGGAGCACCGTCGCCATAATCCCCGCGCCGCTGCGCTTGTAGGCGAACCAGCACAATGGAATGAGGAAAAGCGGCCGAATATACCAGCTCAGCTGGTTCTGGTGGCGCTGCCATAGCCAGTCCCAGAAGCTCGGTACCGTGAATGCCGCACCGATGAACGCGACAATCAAGGCACCACAGACGAATGCGATAGCTGTGTCATACTTTCGCAGCGCCACCAACATGCACACAGACTAGCACTCCCGTCGAAACGTCACCATCACGCATCCGTCGTCGGGTTGGTTGTTTGCGCCGCGCATGCACGTGCACGGGGTCAACAATCGGCCGTATCGCAGTCAGTCGGAGCGCGCCATGCACTCCGGCCCGGCGCGAAGGCATCCCCTTCTAGCTATAGCGTCGGGCGATCGAGACGGCCTCGGGCACGTAGGAGCGACCGAAGAGGGCGCAGTGAACCATGATGATGTGCATCTGGTGCAGGGCCACGCGCTCGCGCCAGCCCTCCGCCAAGGGCGAGGCCTCGTTATAGGCGGCGAGTATGCGTTCGTAGTGCGGGCAGCCGAAGACCGCGAGGGCCGCCAGGTCCTCCTCGGCGTGGCCGCCCTGGGCGGCGGGGTCGATGAGGACCGCCCCGTCGGGGGTCCACATGACGTTGCCGGACCACAGGTCGCCGTGGGTGCGGGCCGCGCCGACGCCACGGCCTTCGGCTACGCGCTGGGGCAGATCCCCCGGATGCCCGTCGACTACTCCTCCTCCGAGCGCGCCGCCGCCAGGTGCGACGCCCTGGCCGGCCTCGTCAACCACCCGGTGCGGGTCGGGCGGATCGTCTCGTCGGACTCCTTCTGCACCGAGCAGGTGGCCGAGCCGATGCGCCAGCGCTTCCCCGACGCCATGGGCGCGGACATGGAGACGTGCGCGATCGCCCAGGTCGCGTGGAACTGCGGCGTCGATTGGATCTCGCTGCGCGCAGTGTCCGACCTGTGCGGCCCGGGCGCCGACCAGGCCTTCCACATGGACGGCGAACGCGCGGCCGCCCACAGCGCCGAGGCCGTCCGCGCCTACCTGGCCCTGCTGTGAGGGGGGTTCGATGCGCGTCCTCATGGTGTGCACCGGCAACATCTGCCGGTCGACGATGGCCCACCAGGTGCTCGACGAGGCCGTGGCGGCCGGTGGGCTCTCCGGCGCCGTCCGCGTGGACTCCGCGGGCGTGTCCGACGAGGAGCACGGCAACCCCATCGACCCCCGTGCCGCCCGAGTGCTGCGCGCCCACGGGCACGGCGTCCCCGACCACCGCGCCAGGCAGGTGCGCGCCGACGAGCTGGCCGACTGGGACCTGGTCCTGGCGATGACGTCGTCGCACTACGCGGCGCTATCGCGGCTGCGCGACCGCGCCCGCCCCGGCGGGAGGGCGCCGGAGATCCGCATGTTCCGCGACTTCGCCCCCCAGTGCGCGCACCTGCCCGAGGGGCCCGGCCGGGACAAGGACCTGCCCGACCCCTGGTACGGGGACTACGGGGACTTCGTGGACACCCTGGCCGTTATCGAGCGCTCCACACCTGCGCTGGTCGACTACGTGCGCCCCTAGGGCGTATCGCGTGTGCAGGTGCGGTGGGATCTTTCGGGTATTGTGCCCCCGGCAAGGCCCACTTCCGGCGGGGGTGCCCGCGCCAGGCCTCGCGCCCGCCATGCCGCGGCCTCGGCTCCCGACGACCCGACCAGGTGGCCAGTCGGCGAGGTGACCCGACCCGGCGGGCTGTTTTGCAAGCGTTGTTCCGCATTGGGGTAGGAAACAGGTCATTCGGGCAGGTTAGTAACCTGCCCCAATGAGGGCTAACCTGCCCCAATGCTTGGTTTCCTGCCCCAGTGTCGTCCGCTGGGCACTGGAGGGCGCGGCTGTGGTGCGGCGGCACGGCTGCGCCTGGCCCAAGGGCGCCTGGGTCCGGGTGCGCGCCCGCGTCTGCGCCACTTGGGCATTGCCCGCACCACTTAGGCCCCCGACACGCCGGGAGAACCAGGGCCCATTTGGGCCTAAGTGGCGCAGTGGAGCCCTAAGTGGTGTAGCGGTGCGCTAAGTGGTGCAACGGCGGGCTAAGTGGTGAAGCGGCGCACGAAGCCGCGCAACCGCGAGCGAATCCCGCAGCACAGCGTACGAAGCCGCCCAAAGCATCGACAACGAGCCGCACACGCAGCCCCTCCCCACAACCACGCACACAAAAGGACCGGAATCAGACAACACGGCCTAGTCGGGCACGCACGTAAGGGGACTGATTTCCGAAACACACTGCGCATACAACGGCTTGATTCCGCCCTTGTACGCGGTCGCATGTTGCGTAATTCCGATCCTTGTGTGCGTAAAACGGGGCTGCGCGGCGCCGTCTACACTGCGCCCGATTGCCCGTCAGATGATCGTCCCCCGTCCCAGGTGGGCGCGGTTGAGGGGGAGGGCGCCCCTCCCGGGGCCGGTCCGCTGTCCGGTGTGGGCGCCCCTCCCGGGGTGGGGGCCGGGTCCGGGGCCCCGACGCGCAGGACCACCAGGGGCTCGCCCGTCGGCTGGGCGGACCCGCCCTGGGGCTCGAAGGTCAAGAAGATCTCACTGCCCGGCTGGGGCATGATGTCCACGAAGGAGTAGTCCCCGCCCCGCCGCTCGTAAACGCCCAAGGATTCGACGGTGTTTCCGTGGCGCGCCCACACCTGCATCACCTGTCCCTTGGGTGCCCGCAGCGCCGAGGGCGTGGTGATCGCGGTCATCCCCATTTCCGGCGACCAGGTGAGGGTGACAACGTGTCCGTCGGGCATGGTGTCGGTGGAGCGCCGTACGTCTTGCGCCTGGTTGAGGGCGGCGTAGTGACTGGTGGACTCCATTGAGGTCATCGTGGTCCACCGGCCCACGCCGATCCCCGCTGCGAAGAGCGCGACCGCCGCAGCCGCCGCGGCGAGGACGCGCGCGAACATGGGGATGGCCCTGCGGTCGCGCGCGGGGGCCTTCCCGTGGGCACCTCCGCGGCTTCCGGATCCGGAGTCCGCCCCGGTATCGGCCGCCACCCCGGAGCCGGAGCCCGCCTCTGATCCTGCCCCCGCCGCAGTGGGCGCCGCCATGCGGACGAGGCGCGGGCCGGCGCCGGGGCCGTCCTCCGCTGCGGCCTCCTCAGGGGCCCCCGTCCGCCGCTCCTGCTCGACCTCCTCGATCGCGGCCAGGAGGGCGCCGCGCACGCGCGCCGACGGCTCGACGGGGGCGAGGGAGGCGCCGAGGCGGGCAGCGGTCTCGTCGTCGTCGAAGATGTGGTCGCTCATCGTTCCTCCAAGATGGTGCGCAGGCGGGCGAGGGCCTGGCGGATCGTGCTTTTCACGGTGCCGAGCGGCAGTCCCGTCGCGTCGGCGATCCTCGAATGGCTCAGTCCCCCGAAGTACGACAGGAGGATGACGGTCTTGTGCGGCTCCCCCAGGGAGCCGAGCGCGCGGCGGACGTCTCCACCCGCGATGCGGGACTCCGCCTCCTCCGCCGTCTGGTCCCAGTCCACGTCCGGGGGCGAGGCGAGTTCGCGGTCGCGCGCCGCCTGGGCCGAGCGCACCCGGTCGATGGCCCGCCTGCGGGCGATGGTGGTGAGCCAGGCGCGGACGCTGCCGCGGCCGGGGTCGTAGGAGGGGGCGCGCCTCCACACGTGGAGGAACGTGTCCTGCAGGACCTCTTCTGCTTGGGCGCGGTCCTTGAGGACGCAGCGGATGAGCGCGAAGAGCGTGGGCGCCCAGGCGTCGTAGAGCCTCGCGAACGCCCGTTTGTCCCCTTCGGCGACCAACTGCAGGTCTTCGCGGCCCAGGTCGCGTGCGGCGGTGTCAGTCACGGTGCTCATGGTAGAACGCCGTGGCGCCCGGCGCCGGGGGACGCCCGGCGCCGGGCGGGGTCTCCGCCGGGGCGACGCCGCGAAGGCCACCTGTTCCTCCGCGGCCAAGCCGTCACCCGAAGGTGAAGGAGTAGAGCGCCAAACCCTTGCTGGCCGTGACGGTGAGCAGCCCTGAGGAATCGGTGTCCCCGCTCACCAGCGTCATCGAGTTCGGGGTGCCGCTCACATGCTGGGTGTGGGACTGGCCGTCCATCTCCCAGGTGAGGTCGCCCTCGCCCGAGACCACCAGGTCCACGCGGCGTCCGCGCCACATGAGGCGCAGTTCCGCCTCGTCGTCGGCGGGGCTGATCGACTGGGCGCCGATGGTCCACCGTCCCTGCAGGGCGAAGCGGTCCGCGCCTAACGAGGCCGGGGCCGCGTAGTCGCGCGTCCCGGCGGAGTAGGCCTCCGTCCCCGCGAAGCTTGCTGCACGTTCGTGGCCCAAGTAGGTCTCGGGCGTGCGGTGAAAGGCCACTCCTTCGACGCCGTCGTCGGTGAAGAGCGGGTCGGGTAGCGCGTTGCCCTGGTCAGCCAGGAGCCGGCGGATCAGTGACTCCAGGGTCGCCTCGCCGCCCTCTCCGAAGTGCGTGTAGCGCAGTTGCCCGTGCGCGTCCGCCAGGTACTGGGCGGGCCAGTAGTGGTTGTCGAAATCCGTCCAGGTCTCCAGGTCGGAGTCGACGGCGATCGGGTAGGTGATGCCCAGCTTGTCGCCCCCGGATTGGACGTTCGCGGTCTCCTTCTCGAAGGCGTACTCGGGGGAGTGGACGCCGATGACTTGGAGCCCGTAGGGGTGGTACGCCTCGTAAAGCCTTTCGATCCCGGGAATGGAGCGCTGGCAGTTGATGCACGAGTACGCCCAGAAGTCGACCAGGGTCGCTCCACTGCCCTGGGGGGCCGCCCCGCCGTCCGTGTTGAGCCACGCGGTGGGTTTCAAGGAGGGGAGCGCGCCGCAGTCCGCCAGGGTCGTCGCGCCGTCGACGCAGGCTGAGCGCTGGCCTCCGCCCCTGCTCAGACCCGGATCGGCGCTGCGCTGCAGCGTTGACGTGTAGTCGGGCAGCGCCCTTTGGAGAACGGCGGGCAAGTCGGTGACGATCCCGGCGGCCAACGCCAGGACGGTGGCGCCCGCGGCGATGCGCACGCGCCGCTGGTGGCGGCTGAACGCGGAGACGCGCTCGGTGAGGCGGCGCCCCGCTAGGGCGAAGGCCAGGAGGGGGATCGCTGTGCCCGCGGCGAAGGAGAGCGCCAGGGCCACGGTGTCGGCCCCGATGCGGCCGGTGGAGCCGGCGACGCTCACCGCCGCCAGTACGGGTCCCGCGCAGGGCACGTAGGCGGCGCCGAGGACGATGCCCAGGCCGAAGCCGTTGGTCCCCGTGCGCCTACCGGCCTTGGAGAACACGGCGAAGGGCTTCTCCAGGACGTGCATGAACCGTGGGACGATCATGCCCACACCGATGAGGACCAGCAGGACCACCCCGGCCCACCGGATGAAGTCCTGGGGCAGGTGGAGCGCCGTGAGCAGTGTCGAGCCGAGCAGCGTGAATGCTGTGAAGCTGAGGACCAGTCCCGCGACGACCTGGTAGGGCCGCCATTTCGAGGGGGCGCGGGGCACTGGCCGTGTCGCGCGGTGGTCTTCCTGTGCGCCGGAAGTCCCCCCGAGGGAGATGCCGGTGCCCGGAGCAACAGCGAAGGAAGGGGAGGGGCGCGCCGAAGCGGCGCCACCCGCCATGAAGATGACGGGGAGGACGGGGAGGATGCACGGGGAGATGCCCGTGATGAGGCCACCGAGGAATCCGATGAGGACCAGGGTTGTCATGATGCTCCTTTCGTGTGGTGCTACTCCTGATTCGTCGCAGTCGCAGTCGTGGATCAGCGGATGTCGTGTGTTGTATGTCACTGATGGCTGGGTGATCCGTGGCGCTGTTCGCGCCGAATAGGAGGGTGAAGGCGCTAACGGAGCGCCCGTCAACAGAAGGAATCACGCAATGAGTATTCGCCGCGCGGCTCTGGCAGCCGCCCTGTCCGTCGTCTTCGCCGCTGGTTTGGCGGCCTGTGGGAACTCCGCCAACGACAAGATGGAGAACCCGTCGTCGCCGTCGATGACGCAGGACACGAAGATGGAGAACTCGATGTCGGGCGATGGCATGAAGGGGGGGATGGACGACGGCAAGATGGACGACGGGAAGATGGACGACGGCAAGATGGACGACGGGAAGATGAACGACGGCAAGATGGACGACGGGAAGATGGACGACGGGAAGATGGACGACGGCAAGATGGACGACGGCAAGATGGACGACGGCAAGATGGACGACGGGAAGGAGGGGTAGCAGTAGGCCGCGGCTCGGGGCGTCCCAGAATCCCAAGGGCGGCGGGCTGATCCATGTGATGTCCCGCCGCCCAGGGCCTATCGATGGGCGCTGGCGGCGCAGTGGGGCGAGCGGGTGCTGTTGCGTGAGTCAGCGCTGAGGGCACCGGGTGCGAAACTGCCTCACGCCGCCACTTACTCTGGCCGCACTGTGGCGCCTGCTCACACGTGCCCCTGGATCTGCGCGAAGACGCGGCCGATGGGCTCGCGGATGATCAGGTCGGCGCGCCCGTCGTAGGGGGTGGGCGTCGCGTTCATGAGGACGAGGCGCCCGCCCTGGTAGTAGTCGATGAGCCCGGCCGCCGGGTAGACCGCCAACGACGTGCCGCCCACGATCAGCATGTCCGCCCCCGCTATGGCCAGGACGGCCCCCTCCAGCGTCGCCGGGTCCAGAGCCTCGCCGTAGAACACGATGTCCGGGCGCACCACGGCGGAGCACGACGGGCAGTGGGGCACGCGCCCGGCCCGGGCCTCGTCGAAGTCGTCGATGGTGGAGCGCGCGCCGCACCCCGTGCACTCCAGCCTCGTCCAGTTCCCGTGGAGCTCGAGCACGCGCTTGGAGCCCGCGGCCTGGTGGAGGCCGTCGATGTTCTGGGTGACCACCGCCTTCAGTTTCCCGGCGCGCTCGAGGCCGGCGAGGAAACGGTGGGCGGCGTTCGGGGCGACCCCCTCGCGGGCGGTCTGCTCGGCGAACCAGGCGTAGTAGGCCCCGGGGCAGGCGGAGAAGAAGTCTATGGACAGCACCCGTTCGAGGGGGATCTCGCGCTCCTGGTGGTAGAAGCCCTTCGCGCCCCGGAAATCGGGGATCCCGGACTCCGTCGACACCCCCGCGCCCCCGAAGAACACGATGTCGTGCGAGCCGTCGATCCATTGCGCCAGCGTGGACGCGTCGTCACTCATGATGGCCCCCTTCGGACACGGTGCCGCCTACGGCAACGGTAGCATCGCCTGGGCGCGCCGGCGGTGCATCAGCTGCTCCCGGCTATCGCTTTCGCGATCTTGCCCGACCCGAGGACCACCATCATGAGGATCACCGGCGTGATGAGGATTGGAAGGTAGTTGCCCACCAGCCACGCCAGGGGGTCGTCCGAGCCGATCGGACTCACTTCCAGGAAGGAGCCGTTCTCAGCATTGGAGGCCACGCTGATGATGCCTTTGTAGATGTGGATGCTGACGATGATGCACACGCACACTAAGGCGGACTGCAGTCTGAACAATATTGCGTATTTCTTTGAAGGTATCACCTGGCACAAATCCCTCTCTATTGATTAGACTCTCAAGGCTAGGCGCACCCGCTTCGGTTAAAAATACAGCGCCAAAGTAGGAATTCTGTCCTAGAGCATGCAAGCCTTCTCTCTTATCGAGATCCACATAGTCACTCAGCTCATCATCTACATCGATACTATAGT
>NZ_GL622194.1:1796704-1982136 GCF_000185285.1 Actinomyces sp. oral taxon 180 str. F0310 | reverse complement strand
ACTATAGTAGCGCGAACCACTCCGATAGTCACGATCAATGCTTAGCCAGTCATCAGAACCATCGCCGTACGGAAGAACACGAAAACCCTCGAGATACACTCGAATGCCGCGTTCACCTCGCACAAAACCTTGTAGTGGCCCACGATTAGCACTTGCGCCGGGATACACAAAGAAGCGCGCCTGAAAGCGGAGCTGATCCGACGTTCGTTTCTCAAAACGATATGTGCGGGCAAACCTATTATCACTAACTTCTGAAACAGTTGGAGTAATTTGGACTCTTGCCCGCCCGCCCTCGACATCCACTTCAACGCACCACCTGAAGTTTAACCGAGCCTGCTCCCAGTAGTCATCGCCCTGTTCAAACTCACCCATGAAAGCGATGCTAAAACCCGGATCATTCACGGAGGACAGGCGTGCAAAAGGCACGCCGAACAACGGTTCATCCACAAGGCCAAGCGACCTAGCATCGCCGCTCATAATAAAGGGAGGTGGTTGCGCTGACCGAACCTCATGAACGAACCTCGAGATTTCGAGGCGTGTCCATTGCCGCTTTAGCGACGACATTGACAATACCGTGCCCGCAGAAGCACTAATTGCAGCCGGCAGAGGCTCAACAGTGAGCCCCTGCTCTAACTCATTCGAGGTGTCTTGCTGATCAATAACTTTCCAATCGATGCACGCATATACACCCAAGTCTTCTTGAGCAGCTACTACACTATTTGGAATACTGCGAACGTGAAGAACATTTGCAAGCTTTTGACTTGCAAGACGCCCGATGCCCTTTTGTCCCGTGTACGCACGACTATAACGCGGTGACCTGCGAAAACCTTGCTCCTTATCCCGGCCAGCAATACGAAGGAACGCAGTCTTGAAACGGTTAAGTGTCATACCATTACCATCATCCTCAACGGTGAGCATAGCAGCAGACGGATCACCGAGATCACTTGCATCAAGCCTTACAAATGTAGCATCAGCATCATAACTATTTTTTACAAGCTCAATGATCGCTGTACTATCACGACCCACAAGAAGGTCGCCCAATTCGCGCAAAAGATGCGTCTCAACGGTGAAACTCATTCCATCAGTCATCGATTTGCCTCCTTTGGAGCATCAAGAGCACTCTTTCGAGCTAGATCCAGCAGTACCACAACATACTGCCCGGTTAATCCTGATTAGACCAACTCGTCGCGGACTTAACCGGAGGAGACCACACCCCTCTTCAGATGAGCAACGCCGGAGAGCATCTTGCCCGTCGCATGATCTCAACCAGCACAGAATCGACTCTTTGAGCGACTCGCAAATCCCCTCCTTCCAGTAGAGGCCAAATAGGTTGTTTGAAATGGCTAACTTATCAACGTTCACCATGACATGAAAGCGCTCTCTCGCAAACGTTGAAATAATGACGTCGGGCCGACGAAACTCATTACTGAGATCATACCACTTCGGCCGACTTGAGCACAAATAACCACGATCAACACCATCTCTTTCACCCATCGCAATTAGTAGATCAACATTTTTGTTCTCTCCTTGCTTATACATTTCAAGACAGAGTAACTCAGCAATATCCGGCACAGACTCTTCCCGCCCTTCGATCGCACGTAGACGCCTCGCTAAAGGAGTCCTATAGGCCTCATCAATCTCAAAGTCTCTCCATTGCTCCGGGGCACGTATAAAGAAGCGATTGGCTCCGGTCGCAGTTCCCCGAACAATGCGGGCATACTGCTCGAGTAGCACTTCCGATCGAGACGAGGTATCTGGCGAATCTCCAGATTCTGCGAACCGAATCGCCTTTTCTCCATCCTGTCGTTGCACCGCAAAACAGCGATCCATTTTCCAGCTCGATATTGCCATCTGCTGCAGCCCCCGACACTGTGGACCAACTTCGACTGATACGGCGTCTACCATGGCATCATCAAAGCGCCACGAGTCGGCTCGTCTTAACACGATTTTACGATTGACCTGCTTTCTCAGCCACGCGCGAAGTTCTCGCGCGTAACGCGCATGCATCCAATTGGAGGGGAGTATCATAACAAGCCCATCATCTTGAGTAAGCTTCACCAGAGACATCCCAAAGAACAATGTTGAAAGGTTCGCAAGAGGACCGACTAGGCCTAAAGCATCCGCAACAAGCTGTTGCCTATTCTGCTTTGCTATCAGCTGCCAACGCGTGTATGGCGGATTGCCGAGATACAACGTCGGTCCGGCTTTGCAATTCTGTTTGAGCCAATCTCTATAGTCACCTAGAACGAGACGTGTTTTTAACCGGCACCGCTGCGACATCGCCACTGCTTGTAGGCCGAGGGTAAACGGATTCACATCGACCGAGAATACTTCGGCCGTTTTCCAGTAGCGAGCAGCCAGTTCCGAGAAACTACCAACACCTGCTCCGACATCAACGACTACCTTGGGGTCATCATATTGGTTCGCGTAATGCTCCACCATCGATTCCGCATATTCACGCGGCGTGAAGAATGTTCCGAGGAATCTTCGATATTCCGCCGCAACAACTCGGGAGTATAAGTAGGCTAGACTGGCCGTCGGATCTACTGCCACCATTGTTTCGAACATATCAAGAACAACCGGGGGTACCACGACGTTTCCGTACACAAGAAGTGCGGCTTTCAGCTTGTCAGGGAGCTCCAGGCCTCTTTTGGAAAGAATTAGTGCCGCAGGTCGCTGAAGTTTTGGCAAATCGACATCCGCAATTCCATGTGCACCCCTGGCAGAAATGGCAGCACGATCCGATGAAGAGCATATCTAATTCGCTACGCAGCGAAGGGAGCTATTCGGTTCAGCCATCCTCTAATCTTTCGTTTGACACGTCGTCATTTTAGTTTTTTCCATCCTATCAGTCGCTTGGAGTCGCCTTTCTCTTAATGGTACACGTATCGGCGTGCGATCGAGACGGCCTCGGGCACGTAGGAGCGACCGAAGAGGGCGCAGTGAACCATGATGATGTGCATCTGGTGCAGGGCCACACGCTCGCGCCACCCGTCCGCCAAGGGCGAGGCCTCGTTATAGGCGGCGAGTATGCGTTCGTAGTGCGGGCAGCCGAAGACCGCGAGGGCCGCCAGGTCCTCCTCGGCGTGGCCGCCCTGCGCGGCGGGGTCGATGAGGACGGCGCCCTCGGGGGTCCACATGACGTTTCCGCTCCAGAGGTCGCCGTGGGTGCGGGCCGCGCCGACCGGGCCGGGCCGGGCGATCACGTCGGAGACCAGGCGGGGTTGGTCGTGGTCGAGCGCCCCCGATTCGAGGCGCTCGCACAGGCGCTCAATGAGAGCCCTGTCGGACGCGCTGAAGGCCGGGGCGTCCAGGTAGGGGGCGATACGTTCGCGCGCGTAGAAGGCGCCCCAGGATTGGGACGAGACCGGGGCCGGGTACTGCGCTGCCTCGCCGCGCGCGGCCCATCCGGGATCAGCTGCTTCACTGGGCACGCTGCTCCCCATTTGAGGTGCGACGCCATTGCCGGCTTTCTTGGGAGCACGAGGCAGGGACAGGTGCGCCTCCCCCATCCAACCGTCACCCTCGAACCCGGGCGGTGGCGCGCCCAGGTGGGTGGCGCCCGCGGCGTGGGTGTGGGCGAGGGCGCGGCCAAAGTCCTCGGCGGCGCGTGCGCTCGGGGCGACGGAGCGCAGCCGCGGCTCCTCCAGCCAGGTGGGTCCGTGGTCGATGACGGGCACGACGGCGACCCCCAGGGCCGAGGCCTCGGCAAGCCACGCGAGGCCCGCGACCTCGTAGGTGATCCGCCCGCGGCGGCTGTCCCTCTTCCTGATGGTGTCCATTGACGTTCCTCATCCACTCCGGCCGCATCGACCGCGACGACCCGCGGCCCCTCCATGCTAGAGGCATACGGCCATCCACATAGCCGCACAAATCACCGGACGAACCCCGGCCTCGTCGCTGCGGACGCATACCGAGCAAATCTCGTTATACTTCCACATGAAGTAATTTCTGTCACTATGAGGATGTGGCGTCATGACCCTCTCGACGACTCAGAAGACCATCGAAGAGCTGCTCACCGGAAACAGGCAGTACCAGATCCCCGACTTCCAACGCCCCTACGTCTGGGAAGAACAGCAGGCGATTGCACTGGTCAACGACCTGCTAGATGCCTGGCGCACGAACGACGGCGACTACTTCCTGGGATCGATTGTCCTCGTCGATCACCCAGGCGGCGACAACGTTGACGTCATTGACGGACAGCAGCGCCTCACCACCCTGTGCATCCTCGTCGCGCTCCTGAGACACCTGGCCGGCACCGACGCTGGCTTACACGACGAAATCGGACAGCTCCTGAGCATCCCCGAGTCACGGATCAAGGGTCTGGACGAAAGGCCTCGCCTCTCCGTCCGCGAGTGCGACCGTTACTTCTTCGACACCTTCATCGTCGGTGACAACATCGATTCGCTCCTCGACGTCGAGGCAAACAGCCTGACCCCTACTTCCGTGCGTCGCATCCACGACAATGCGCGGGCGATTCTCGACGCGCTCATCGATCCGGAAGTCCTCCCTCCCCAGGAAACCCAGAACTTCGTTCAGTACCTCATGCTGCAGGTCTCCCTCATCGAGGTGACAACCGATTCCTACCAGGCCGCGCACCGCATCTTCTCTGTCCTCAACACCCGAGGTGTCCCCCTGGCAGCGACCGATATCTTCAAAGCTCGCGTTCTGTCTCACGTCGCCCCCGCCAACAGGCCACGCTACGCAGCCCTCTGGGAGGACGCCATCAACTCGCTGGCAACCGACAACCCCGACACATTCTTCGGGCACCTCCTGACACTCATGCTCCGCTCACCCGCAAGACGAGCCCTCATCGACTGCTTTTCCGAGGATGTACTCACGCCCTTCTTCACGACCAAGAGCGGCGAGCAGTTTATCGACGAGGTTTTGATTCCCAATGCGCGGGCCTATGCACTGGCGACGCTGGCACCACTCGCCGAGCACCCCGCCGCAACCCCGCTGGAGCTTCTACGACTCTACGACTCAGCTGACTGGAAGCCGGCAGCAATGTACATCCTGGGGATGAACCGAAGCAACGAAGAAGCCCGCGCGCTTCTTGCGTCCCTCGAACGCGTGTACGGGACGGCGGTTGCGGCGCGCGTCGTGCCTGGGACACGTGCCGTCACCGTTACCCGGTTCATCAGCGCTATCGAAGACGACCAGCCGGTCGACATCGCCTGCTCCGTCCCCGACGACATCCGCCACCGCGCGGCCGCAACTATCGCTCGTCCACTCCCCCAGTCCTCGATTCGCAAGATCCTCCTCTACCACGCGCTGGTTGCCGAACAGCGGTCTTTTCCTCACGGACTGCCGCGCAGTCTGGGGGTCTTGCACGGACTCCCAACGAAGCAGATCCGTGGCGTTCACGAGAGCATCGACGCACAAGCATGGAACAAGCGCCTCGGTGGCCTCATCCTCACGACCCTCAAGTCGCGCACCATCAACCAGGCGCCCGATTGGGATACAGTGTCGCGCGCGTGTCATGAGGTTCCCATCGTCGGCATGTCCGAGGTCGGCGCATTGCCGTCCGACCGGGGAGAGATTCACGAAGCAGCCCTTGAGAAGCGCCAACGACACCTGATGCGCCTCATCTTGGACTACTGGAACATTCGACGTGATTCGGATGGCATCGACCTCTCGTGTCTGACCAGCGCCGATCTGGAGGCCGCCGTCGATAAACGTTCCGCCGCTCGCGGCCGCCAGGTTCGACTCGCAGATGTCGTCGCAACCGGGATCATCGCTCCGGGAGACACCTTCGTGTGGCGACGCAGAAACCTCGGCAACGTGTACGTCGTGACGATCTCACCGGAGGGAACCATCGTGCTTCCCGACGGCCAGGAGGTGTCTTCGCCCTCTGCTGCCGTCAGTGCCCTCACCGGCAACGGTAGCGCGGCCGCCCTCGACGTTTTCGTACGCGAGTCCGACGGCAAGAAGCTGCGCGACCTGTGGAACACATACCGCGATCGCTTCGGAGCATAGAGCATTGAGATCGAACTCGCCGTCGGGGTGCTCTCATTCCCATGAGTTCTAGGACGGCATTCGGGGGCGGAGCGATCCTTCTCGGGGTGCGTCGCACAATGCCGCGCTCAGTTGAAAGCCACCACGAGTCCTGCGAGCCCTGGCCGCAGCCTCAACGGGCGGCTGCGCCAGCTGGGAGCGCCGACGCTTCCTGACGAGAATTCAGGCATAGCCGCTTGTCTGCACGTCGGCCCGTTAGCACTGTGCGTACGCGGACAGGCCCGCCCACGCACCTGTTGAGGGGTTAACGCGCGGTGGGTGCCGATTGTGCTAGGGCAGCCCGCAGCGCAGAATGGGTAGGCCACTACAGCCGATTCGCGGCTCTTGCCGCCCGATGGGTCTTGCAGGTTGGGCATCGCAGCTGTTCTCTGCCGCCACGTAACGGGGGGAATTTCTACATCTTTGTGTCGACACGCCGGTACTCGCGGGGGCATGCGAGCAAGATGTAGAAAAATCCCCACTGTCGCATCATGGACGGGTGCCACATTGCCCGCGGGGTATGGCGGCAGGGCACGTGGGCGCCAACGGGAGCACATCAGCGCATTCGCGGATAGGTTATGGTCAGACGGATAGGTTATTGGCTTGCGGATAGGTTATAAGGCTATCCGCGTGCTCATAACCTATCCACGTAGTGACAACCTATCCGTGTATGAGCCAGAACTGCCTATTTGGAAGCCGTTGCAAAACCTGCGAGGCCCGGCCGCGGTGCCCGTGGGCGGTGGCAGGGCCAGGGCGGGCATCATGGCGACGCGCCGAACCACACGTCAGCACGCCAGGCGCCACTGGTGTGGAGGGCGCCGGAGGGTCCGGAGGGCGCGAGAGGGCCTGGCTGCGGTGCCCGTGGGCGGCGGCAGGGCCTGGCCGGGCATCATGGCGGCGCGCCGAACCACACGTCAGCACGCCAGGCGCCGCCGGTGCGGAGGGCGCCGGAGGGACCAGGAGCCCGACCACGATGCCGGTGGGCGGCAAGCTGAGCCTGACTGGGCTTCGAGGCGACGCGCCGGGCGAAGCTCGCGGCGCGGACGGCTCGCGGGCGGGCCGCCGCCCACGGGCACACCAAGCAGCCCGGCCCAGCAGGCGCCCGGAACACCCGTGGGGCCACAGCAACAGGCGCCGCACCAACGCGCCCAGGCATACAAAAACCGACATCCGGATCGGATGTCGGCCTGCGGTGGAGCTAGGGGGATTCGAACCCCCGACCTTCTCATTGCGAACGAGACGCGCTACCAACTGCGCCATAGCCCCAAGGACTCAAGTAGTCTAGCACCCTGGCCTGCGCCCACGCAAGCCGACCACCGCCGCGTGCGCGAGTCGACGAAGCCGCAGGCGAGACGCAATTCCACGGGCCGACAGGAGCTCCAGCAACGGCCCGCGCTGGCGTGAGGTGAACCAAGAAACGGCGTGCCATACCTGAGGAGCCGCGCACACAGTCGCCGCGCGCAGCGCCGGGAAACGCACCAGCACGCCACCACCACCCCACAGACCACCGGGGAACGCAACAGCACGCCAACACCGTCGCATATGCGCCACCGCCGCAGGCCACCGGGGAACGCGGCGGCACGCCTCCCCCCGCGCATGCGACCCCACCACCGCGCATGCGACCGCGCCGCGGGCCCTCAGGTCCGCGGCGCGGCATCAGCAGCTGAGAGGTCCCCTATTGGGCGCGTCTCGCGTCCAGGACGGCATCCAGGTCGAGGGCGACCGCCTGGTCGGCGACGACCTCGGCCGTGGAACGAGCTCCGGCCTGGGCGGTGGCAGCGATCGGGCGGGCCGGAACCGCTGCGGCGATGCGGGGAATGCCTCGCAGGTCGGTGTCGGCGTGGACGATTCGCCCACGGATGCGCTCACGCGACGCGTAGGTGGGAGCGGGAACAGGGGCAACCGTCCAGGCGCGGGCCGGGGTGTCGGCGACCTCCACCACCTCGGGAACATCAACGCTAAAGACCAGGGAGGTCGATCCCGTCGAAGGCTCGGCGGCGCCGCCGTTGCGCTCACCCTCCGAAGCGGATGCGCCGTCCCGGCTGCCGACGCCAACGCGGGAGCCCTCGGAGTCGGCCGACGCGCGAGGGGCGGTGCGGCCGCGCACGTCGCCACGCAGCTTCGTGAGGAGTTCAAGCTCGCGTTCGGACGCGCGCTGGGAGCGGACGGCGGCTACGCGCGAGGCCCCCAGGGAGGCCGCGAGAGCGACCACGGGAATGAGGATCCAGGCGACGGGCAGCGACGCCACCGCGATGACGATGCCGAGGCCGACGGTGAGCAGGGCGCAGACACCGGCGACAACCATGCGGCGTCGGCCAGCCGCGCTTTCGGCCGCTAGGCGCGCCGCGCGGCGGGCACGGAGCTTGGCGATATCGCGGACCGCCTGGTTATTGCGGCGGTCGATGACGGGCCGAATACGCCCCCTGGTCGTCTGATGCATGCTCTCTCCGCTCGTCACTGCGCGCCTGGCCAGGAGCGTTCCGCTGGCCTGGTCGCACGTGTCTAATTCTGGCTCATTCGTGTCAATGATGCGCAGCCTCGGGGAAAAACGGTCGATCTCTCGGGACTGGGCGATGGCCGAGCGACGCGCGACCAGCGACGGCACGGTCGCCAGGAGCGCGACGAATACCGCTGCGATAACGAGTCCACCAATCTCCACCCCTTCAACGTACGGGTCTTTCCCGCCTTCACCCCCGCGCGCTGCACGCGTGTCGAGTTCTTGGGCCTCTTGGTCGGCCCGCCGTCGTTAACAGTTGTCACATTCGCAACACGCGCCCCGCGAGCATCGCCACCCACGCCGCGACCTAGTCGATGGCCGAGCTCCCCCACCGTCGCCGCACCAAGCCCCCCTCGGGCAAAGACTCGGCATCGATGAAGAAGGCAAGGTGATCGGCCCACGCGCCACCGATGTGCATGAAGCGCGGGCGCAACCCCTCCTCGACGAGGCCGAGGCCTCGACACACGCCCAGCGAGCGCTCGTTCTCGGGGCGCACGCATACCTCGACGCGATGCAGGCCGAGTTCGCCCACGACGAGGTCAAGGATGAGGGCGGCGGCCAGCGAGCCGAGGCCTCGCCCTGCCCACTCGCTGAGGACCCAGTAGCCGAGCATGCCCGTGGACATTGCCCCCCAGTGAACGTTCGAGATCGAGAACTGCCCGACGTACGCACCGTCAACCTGAACGCCGAAAATCAGCCCGGTGCCCTCCCGGTGGTCGATATCGGCGCGGCGCACGTACTGGGCGAAGGTCGGCACGTGCTCGAGGCTATCGGGAGGCAGGGTCGCCTCCCAGCGGCGCAGCCAGTGGCCGTCGGCGCGACGCACCGCATCGAGCGCGCGATGTTCCTCCCCCTGGACGGGGCGGATCACAAGCTCGCGCGGCACGGGATTGGCCGCCGAGCCCGAGCGCAGAAACCCTCGACCCACAGGGTCGCTCACCCTCAGGGTGAGCATGTCGATGTCACGACCCCACACGCGGCTACGCCGAGAGAACAGGCGCCTCATTCGAGGACCAGGCACTGGAGGAGATCTCCGGCCCGAACGGTGGTCACGTCCTCGGGAACGACGGCCAGCGCGTTGGAGTCCGCGAGCGCCGACAGCAGAAGGGACGCGGGTGTCCCCATGACTGCCGCGCTGTACCCCGAGCGAGGAGTCCCGGTGAGGCGCACGCGCACGAACTCGCGACGACCTCGCGGGGAGTACCACGAGCGATCAACGGCCGCGCGCACCACGGGACGGTTGACGCCGGTCCATCCCTGCATGTGGCGCAGGGCGGGGCGCACGAAGACCTCGAAACAGACCTGGGCGGACACGGGGTCGCCCGGGAGGCACACGATGGGAGTGCCCGCGCGCCCGTCCTGCCCGCCGACGGTTCCCACGCCCATGATGTGTCCGGGCCACGCGGCGACGTTGTCGAAGCGGACGGTGCCCAGGGCACCCAGCACCTCGCGGACGGTGTCTCCGCTGCCGTAGGAGATTCCCCCCGTCGTCAGGACGAGGTCGGCTCGCACCAGCTGGTCCTCGATGGTTTCGCGCAGGCGCGCACGCTCGTCGGGGACCGCCGCGACCCGGAAGGTCTGCGCCCCGGCGTCGGCAACCGCCGTCGCGAGGGCGTGTCCGTTTGCGTCGAAGACGGTACCGGGGCGCGCCTCGCCACCCGGTTCGACGATCTCATCCCCGATGGAGATGATGACGACCCGCGGGCGCGGGTGCACCAGGACGCGATCACGGCCCACGCCGGCCAGGAGGGCCATCTGGCGGGCACCAATGCGGGTCCCGGAGCGCAGCACGGTGTCCCCCTGGGCGACGTCCTCCGCGCGACGGCGAATGTTCTCCCCGCCCGCGGGGCTTGTGCGCAGCGCGACCTGAGCGACGCCGTGGTCCGTGAACTCCAGGGAGACCACGGCCTCGGCGCCGGTGGGAAGGGGCGCGCCCGACGCGATGCGAATCGCCGTTCCGGGGACCAAGGCGGCGGGATCGACGGCTCCCGCGCGAATCTCCTCCGTCACGGGAAGCGTCACCGGCTTCTCCAGGCTGGCCCCCTCGCAGTCCCGGATGCGCACGGCGTACCCGTCGCATGCCGCCAGGTCGACGACGGGGAGGTTGAAGGGGGCCTGCACGTCCTCTGCGAGCACGCAGCTCACCGCATCCGCGAGCTTGACGTCAAGGGGCGGGAGGGCATCGGCGCACGCCATGCAATCCTGGTAGAAGTCGGCAACGCTACGCATGTGTTCAGTCCTCTAGCTTGGAGCGCAGGAACTCCCTGAGTTCCGCTCCAAGCGCCGGATCCTCAAGGGCGAGCGTAACGTTGGCCTCGAGGTAGCCGAGTTTGTCCCCGGTATCGAAGCGACGCTCGTCAATGACTACACCGTACAACCCCCCGCCCGCTTCTTCGGGGAGGTCAATCATGCGCGCGTACCCGTCTGTGAGCTGATACTCACCTCCGGCGCCCGGTTCGATGTTTTCGAGGGCGGTAAACACCGCCGGATCGAGGAGGTAGCGGCCCACGACCGCGTACTCGGACTTGACCTCGTCGAGCGGGGGCTTCTCGGTGACGTCCGTGATGCGCATGAGCTGCCCCTCCTCGAGGTCGACTCCCTCGGGGACGGGCAGCGGCTCGACCGCGGTGGAGGCATAGGCCGTCGCCTGCTCGGGGGTAACCTTGAGGAGGGCCACCACCGTTCCGCCCAGCGCGCCGCGCACCTGGATCATCTTGCGCAGCAGCTGCGACCCCGGCTCCATGAGGTCGTCGGGAAGCAGGACGGCGCACGGGGCGTCACCGACGTGGGACTTAGCCTGCAGGATTGCGTGCCCCAGGCCCAGGGGATGGCCCTGGCGGACGGAGTGGACACGGGCGTACTTCTTGTACTCGTTGACGTACTCGAGAGCCTTCTCTTTGCCCGCCTTCTCGAGGTCCGCCTCGAGGCCCGGTTCGGCATCGAAGTAGTCCTCGATGGACTGCTTGCCCGCGCGGGTAACGAAGAGGATGTCCTCGATTCCGGCGTCCGTTGCTTCGCGCACGATGTACTCGATCGAGGGACGATCAACGACGGGTAGCATTTCCTTGGGCACCGACTTGGTGATCGGCAGGAAGCGGGTTCCGCGACCGGCAGAGGGAACAACGGCGTGCACTACTGGCTGCTTTTTCTTTGACATACTGCACAGCGTAGCGAATAAACGACCCGAAAGGGAGACGATGACCACAAAAACAGCCCTTCGGGCCGAGGCTCGACGCAGGCGGCGAGGAAGGCGCCGCGACGCCGATTCACGCCCTTTTGAGGCCTCTGGCTCCGCGCCGATTCCGGTTCGAGACCTCGCCGAGGCTCGGGGAATCGCGGGCCGGGTGCTCGCCTTCGCCTCATCGCTGGGCGGGACCACCCTACCGGCCCTGTTCGTCTCCACCCCGTTGGAGCCAGACCTGTCGCTCACGCTCCCCCTTTTTCCACGGGCGCTCCTGCCCGTTCTCATCAGCGAGGCCGGAGGCGAGCTTGCCGAACCCAGCTGGGGCATCTGGGAGGGCGGCCCGCTCGCGCACCCACCGGGCAAGCCCGCCCAACCCACCACGACGCCCCTGCCCGCTCGGGCCATTGGGGAGGCGGATCTCATCGTCGTTCCCGCACTCGCGGTGTCCCTCGACGGGACGCGGCTGGGCCAGGGCGGGGGCTGGTATGACCGCACGCTCCCCCACCGGGCGCCGTTAGCCCCGGTGGCCGCCGTGGTCTTCGACGACGAGGTCCTCGCCCCCGGGTCGATTCCCCGGGAGGAACACGACGTGCGCGTCGACGCAATCATCACGCCGACACGCGTCATCGACATCGCACGCTCGTAGGGGGCGAGAGAAGGGACGGCGCGAGCGGCGACGCGGCCACCTAGCACGCCATGCCCACTTTTGTCGCCGACATCTCATCGCGGGGTTTTCCGCCCAACAGCGCGGATTTCTGACCGCATTATAAGGAACTGCGACGAACATTACCCCCGTCCCTCTGTATTCGCGCCGCACGTCCCCCTACTGTTTCTCACGGTACCCGAGCGCCCATCAGGCGCGCGTTCCTCGGCGGCTCCAGGCCGCCACGCCGAGTCCACTCGGCGCTCAGACTTGTCGGCTCGCGCCGACCACTCACACAGGAGAACCCATGATCCAGGGATTCAAGGACTTCATCTCTCGCGGTAACGTCGTCGAGCTGGCCGTCGGTGTCATCATCGGTGCCGCCTTCAAAAACATCGTCGACGCCCTCGTTGACGGCATCATCAACCCCCTCATCGCGGCCGTCATCGGCAAGCCCGACTTCTCGGACGCCTTCATCCTCACGCTCAACGGCACCGACGTGAAGTTCGGCGTCCTGATCACCGCGGTCATCAACTTCCTCCTCATGGCCCTGGCGCTCTACCTGTGCATCATCGTCCCGATGAACGCCCTTAACGAGCGCATGAAGAAGCAGGCCGCCGACGATGCAGCCGACGCCGCCAAGGAGGAGAGCGACGAGGTCAAGCTCCTGACCGAGATCCGCGACGCCCTGGCCCAGGGCGGCCCGCGCCACTGATACTTCTTTCCTCTCCTGCGGGAGGGCATGGGGGTGGGGCCGATGCGCTGCATCGGCCCCACCCCCATTTTCACCGGATGGAGGCTAGGCGCGCGCCTGACTGTGCGGCGGAACATTGTCCAGGAGCCGCGCGTCGTTGGCCCCGTCGCCGCGATCGGAGGAGTCCGCCATCGAGCCCGGGCGAATATCCTCGGGACGCACGCGATCCTCCCACGAGGGAGCGAGCCCCTCGTCCATCAGGCGTCGATCGACGTCGGAGACGAAACGCGCGACGCGGCGACGCCTGCGCGGCGAGGCCTCACTCATCGGAGCCCTCCTCGGCGGGGGCAGCGTCTTGCGCTGCACCGGGCTTCGTGCGGCGCACGACATTTCCCAGGACGGCGTCGGACTGGAAGCCCCGGCGCGTGATGCCCAGGGCGTCACGAAGCTCCTCGGCGGTCTCCAGATCCGTGCGCTCAACGCCGTCTGAGCGCACCCATGCCGCCATCTCGTCCAGCTGATCATCCGAATACGCCGCCAACGGAAGCCCCTTTGCGATGGCCGGGCGCGGACCACGCTCCTGCTCACCGGCCCGCTCCCTGCGCCTGATGGCCAGGAGCATGCCGGTCGTATCCTCGTCCGCCTTGCGGCGGCGCTGAGACTCCTCGTCAAGCTCCTCATCCAGCATGGGCAGGCGGGGGGCGCTCGCCTCCCCGGCACCCGAGCCCCGCTCACCACCGGCGGTCGTGTCGGCGCCGTCGGATTCGGGTCTCTCGTCGGTGTCGTTGATCGCTTCCTCGGTCTCCTCGTCGTCGAGCACGCGCTCGGGAACGTCCACGACGGGCTCGTCCTCGCCGGAGCGCAGGGCGTCGAGCGCGTCGAGGACCCTATCGACAATCGCCGCGGATTCCCTGTCGGGGTCGATGAACAGGGCCATCGACAAAACCGTGTGCACCGTCCACCCCTGGGCTTCGAGCCAGCGGGGACGGGCGCGGTCACGCACGCGCTGGCTGGGTTCCGCCAGATACTCCTCGTCGTCCATGAGGACGGCGACAAGGAGGCGTCCGGGCGAGTCGGGGTGCCCGATCGCCAACGGGACGCGCATGCCGCCGGGAATCCCGACGTTCGCGACGACCTCCAGGCCGCGGGAGTAGAGGTGGTCGGCCAGATCCACGAGGAGGCGGTCGGGTTCTCCAGCGACGACCGGCCACGCATCCATGCCCTCCCCCGCGTGTCCCTCGGCGATCTCAATGAGGTCAACGAGCATGCGCGATCCCTCGTGGCTCAGGCGATCCCGATCGACGTCGGCGCTGTGGAGCGAGGACACGAGGGTCAGGTCGCCGCGAACGACGCGCAGCGCCTCCGCCAGGCAATCCGCGCCCCCCTCCGTCGAGAGCACGCCGAAGTCGTGGATGACGCGGCCGTGGGGAGTCTTGGCGAAGCCGACGGAGAGGATCATCGACTCGCGCGTCAGGCCGACGACGTCGTTGGGGCCGACGACGACGAAGGGTTCCGGGGTGCCGCGATCAAAGAACGAGGCCAAGCCCGGCTCGTGGCTGCGCAGCGCCTCAAGAGCCTCGCTGATGCGCTGGGCATGCCGCTCGGAGAGCGCCACGACCGCCAGGGAGCGTTCGGGTGACTCTACCGCGTGCTCGATGACGGCGTCGACGACGGCGTGCACCTCGGCGGAGGTCGATTCCACCGCGTGCGCTCCGGGGGCGGGCATGCCGCTGGCATCGACCCAGCGGGCGCTCACCGGCGCGTTCGCCGCGGTCCAGGGCACGGGAATGCCCGCGTGCTCGTAGCCGTATCGGGCCAGCAGCAGGGCTACCTGGTCGTTGAGGCGACGCGGGCCGGGCTCGACGCGGACAATCGGCAGGATCGTCGCCAGCTCGCGCGTCGCCCCACCGTCGCGGGAGGCCGCGAGGTCGTCAATGACGACGAGCTGGCGTCCCCGCGCGATGATCGGCGCAAGTTCGGCCAGGGGAAGGCCGTCGGCCCCGTCGAGCACGACCAGATCGACGGTGCGCCCCGGCGGAGCGAGGACGGGAACCATCGAGGGAACCGTCATGAGTACGGGGAGCAGGTGGCGCACGAGCGGGAAGGAGGTGAGAAGCTCCAGGTCGCTGGGAATGGCTTCGCCCCCCAGGAGGTCGCGCAGTTCCTCGTACTGGTCGGCGCGCGCCGCGAGCGCGTTCGTTCGAATCCTGCGCACGCCAGTGATCGCCTGCGGGACCAGGGAGGCGACCTGCGCTTCGTCGAGCTCGCGGCCCTCGCGAGCGAGTTTCTCCAGCCCCGCCGGATCCATACCGCCCAGCGCGGGCCGTGCGCTGAGCATGGCGCGCAGCAGAGACGCCCACCAGGCCAGGTCGAGCTCGGTGTCGATGGCGTCCTCGTCCACGCCCCGGTCGGCCAGGTCCTGAGCCAGCTCGTCGAGGCCGCGCTTGGCGAGTCGGGAACGCAACGCCAGCCGCGCGGGCACCTCGCGTGCGGCCGAGGTGTCAGACGCCCACCGCTCGATGAGGCTCGTGAGGCGCTGCAGGTGTGTCGCCACCAGGTCCGGTTCTTCGGCGGCAAAGACGGGCGCGATCGCGTCGAGGTCGTCGCGCACCGAGTCGGTCAGCGTCGAGATTTCGCCGATTCGGGCCGGCAGGATCGGCCACGAGTCCTCACCGCACACGGCGCACCATGCGTCGCGGCGCTCCTGGACGCGGATGAGGGCTCTGTGCAGGTCGGGAACGTGCACTCCCGGGCGCACGAGATCCTGGGCCTGCTTGACCAGGCGTGTGCGCTCCGAGCGCCCCATGGAGATGCCGTGATCCTTGCGCCACTGTTTCGGCGCCGTCGCAATCACCATGTCCGCGGCGCTGCGCTCAAAGACGCGCGGCTGGAAGACATCCAGGACATCCGCGATCCCGTCGAACATGGTCAGCTGGCGGTCCCACTCGGCGAGGGTGCCCGCCGGCTTGATGCCGGCCTCGCCGGCGACCGACGCGATGTGTACACGCAGCTGCGGAAGGGTCTTCGAAAGCCGGTCCACGCAAAGAAGCACGTCGCTGGCCTGCTCGTCGGACGTCACGATCGCGCGGGACCATGCGCAGGAGTGGTCGACGACGAGCTTGCCCGATTGCAGGGCCTCCCGCAGCAGCGCCCGCGCGCTTTCCCCCTGGTCGACCGCGATATCGTAGAGCGCCTGCTCGCTGAGCCGCACGCGGGTCGTGGGCGTGTTGTCTCCGGTGGTGAGGTCCGTGAGCGCGCGCAGGGCATCCGCCGCGCATACCCCGAAGCGCCCGAAGGGCTCGTGCAGTGCCGACGCGTAAGCTGCGAGGGCGGAGCGGACCTCGCGCAGGCGGGCGCGCATCGCATCCACGTTCTCCTGGTCGATGACGGGGGCGGTGTCCTCCATTGCCTTCTTCACGCGGTCGGCCAGCGCCTTGCGGGCATCCGAGTAGCCGTCAATGTTGGCGACGATGTCGGACATCCCCACCTCGTCCAGCCGCGAGTAGGCGGCGATGGACCGGGAGGGCGAGGTCGAGACGTGCAGGACGGAGCGGCCGGTCGCCGCGGCGTCCGCGAGAATCGCCGCCACGACCGATGCGTCGTCGGTGTGTGCGGGCAGGTCGACGAAAACGCTGTGCCCCTCCGCTGCGGCTTCGACGGCATCTTGCTGGGAGGGAAGCAGGTCCCCCACGCCCTTCTCCGCCCAGGGATCTCGGTCGCACGGGTTGGTCCGGGGGGCCTGCGCCAGGTCGGCACGCGCGTCCTGGTCGCCGGCCAGAGCGCGGATGATGACCGAGTCCTCCAGGGCGCTCACGTCCTGGTCGAGGCTGGAGGCGAGCGCCGAGGCGGGATGGATGAACAGGCCAACGACCAGCTCGTCGCGAATCTCGAAGTGGGGCAGCCGAGCTCCGAGGCGATGCAGGACCGCCATTGCCTGCGACGATGAGAAGCCGTGGTCGCCGCTGGCCTCGGCGAGAACTGCGTCGCCGTCGATGTCCTCGCCGCGCTCGCGCAGGGCGGCGGCGAGTTCGGGGGCAAGGAGCGCGCCGTGTCCCATGGCGATGAGCACGTCGTCGTCGCGGCGCACGAGGCGGACGGGGCGCAGGAGGGCGGGCACGGTGATGGTCGCATGATCGGCGCGCCAGGATGCGGTTCCTATCCCCAGGTGGACGGGACCCGTTCCGTGGGTGGCCGCGCGTTCCTCCGAGCGGGCGATGATTGCGCGCGCGCGTTCGAGGGCGCGTCCCAGGGCGATGGGTTCGCGGATGAGGAGGCTCAGGCGCACGGGATGTTCCGTGTACAGCTGGGCGAGTCCGCCGGGGTGGGCGCCGGTCAGGGACAGCGTCGGCAGGGACGCTCCGTCACGCGCGATGTCGCCGTCCAGGCGCGCACGCCACGCGGCGCGCGCCTGACCGACGAGGGAGGTCGGGTGCGTCGACGTCGACGAGGCCTTGGTGGCCTGCGACTCGTGTGCGGGACGGCGCGAGAAGATACTAGGAACCACGTTTCCACCCTACGGCAGGGCGGAGCCAATCCACGCTGCGGCGCGCCCGAAACGGGTCGACGACCGAAATGGTTGCGACGGCGCCGACGCGCCAAGCACACCCGCATGAGGATGAGGCCGACGCACTCCGGGACGGTTCCGACCGACACGCCCGACACCCCCAACAGAGGACCGCAATGGCGGTCACCAGGTAAGCCGCCGCGTTGCGCACGGCTTCGTCTACCAGTGCCCCCGAGACGATTCGAACGTCCGACACCCGCTTTAGGAGAGCGGTGCTCTATCCCCTGAGCTACGAGGGCGTGACAAGCTGTCCGCGCCCACTGTAGCAAAGTGAGCGCGCGAGCGCCCCCTCACCGTCGCCTACGGGCGTTACGTCACGCACGGAGCGGCCCTCGGGCGGCGCCAGGCGCCGGACGCGTCAACGGCCGGAACCTCGGGTGAGACTCCGGCCGTTTCGCCGGGTGCGATCAGCGACGCTCCCAGGGGGTGTGCACCGACGCTTCCGCCTCCCCGAGGTGGGCGGATGGAACAACCATGACGGGGCACGTGGAATGCCCCAGGACGGTCTGAGAGGTCGAGCCGAGGAGGACGCCCGCCAGGCCACCACGCCCGCGCGTGCCCACGACGACCAGGTCGACGGCCGTTGAGAACTCGATGAGGAGGGACGCAGCGGAGCCGTCAAGGGCGTGCCTCGACACGTGCATATCCTCGCCGTCAAGCGCAGCCTTGATGGCCGCGTCCATCCCCTCGCGCACCTGAGCAAGCAGGGCAGAATGGTCCACTCCCGTTGGGGTCCACGTCATCACGGAGGGGCCGACGGCAATCGGAACGGCGGAGACCGCGGTGAGCCTGGCTCCCCACAGGCGAGCCTCTCCGATCGACCGCCTCAGGGCGCTGGAGGGCTGATCGGTACCGTCCACGCCGACGACGATGCGCTCAATGGGGGTGAACTTCTTGCCCGACGTGTGACGGGGGACCACCACGACCGGGCACTTCGAGTGTGCCGGCAGGGCGGAGGAGACGGTCCCCAGGAGTCGATCGGCGAAACCTCCGCCGCCTCGCGACCCGACGACAATGAGATCGACCTCGGCGGAAAAGTCGATGAGGACTCCGGCCGGATCTCCAGGCTCGGTGGAGCCGGACACGTGGGTCGCTCCCCGCTTGCGGGCCAACGCCTGCGCCTCCTCGACGACCTGCTCGGCTCCCGCCTTCAGGGCCTCGTCATCAAGTACCGCGTATCCGCCGTCCAGCGCGGCGGCGGAGTAGGAGGCCAGCGCGTAGGTGCACAGGCAGTGAATGCGCGCCCCGGTGCGCGCGCCGCGATCAGCGGCCCAGGTGACGGCGGCCAGGCTCTCCGTCGAGCCATCGACACCGACCAGAATGACTTCGGTAGAACTCATGATGTCCTCCTCGTGGTGGCAGTCACCTATTATTGTGCCGTATTTTAACGACCGACGAAAGCCCAACCGGCACAGAAAACGACTGTCGCCGCAGCCCAAGGGACCGCGGCGACAGTCGAATGTCGAGTCGTTGCTCAGTAGCGCACGTAGGTCGCGCCAGCGCGCACCGGAGAAATCTGCGACAGGCGGCCGGGAACCGTGGCCTCGACCATCTGGCCGCCGCCAATGTAGATGGCAACGTGACCGGGGTAGGACACGATGTCGCCGGGCTGCGGGTTGGACACGATGGTGCCGCCGGCGGCCTGAGCCGACGAGGAGTGCGGCAGGTTGATGCCGGCAGCGGCGTAGGCGTACTTCACCAGCCCGGAGCAGTCGAGACCAGCGAGGGACTCGCCGCCGTAGACGTAGGGGATGCCGGTCAGGCCCAGGGCGACCGAGACGATGTCACCGCCGGCCGCGTTCAGCGCGGCCTGGCGAGCGGAGTTGTCCGTCGAGGTCGCGTCGCCGCGCGTCTCGGACCGGGAGGCGGCCGAGCCAGACTCGTCTGCGGCGGAGGTGGCGGCCGGGGCCGGCGCCTTGGGGGCCTCTGCGGTCGTCGTTGAAGCGGCATCATCGTCTGCGGTCCACGCGATGTCCGGGACCTCAACGGTCGTCACGTCATCAACGGCGACGGTCGTCGTGTTCTGGTCCGTGCTCTGCGGCTCGGACTGAGGGGTGGCCGGGGCGGCGTTCGCAACGCCCGCGGCAATGGCGGTCAGCGCAACACCGGCGGCCGACGCGAAAGCAATGGGTCGGACGGCCCCAGCGGTGTTCACACCGTCGACCATCGAATCGGTCAGGGGGCGACGCGCCAGGCGGTGACGCGGAGCAGGCTTAGTAGTCTTCACTCATGTTCTCCCAGTTTCCCTGCGAGGTTAGCTGTCGGGTTCGGGCGGGAGGCCCGGCTCGCAATGCGAGCTTCACCCCGAGGCTCCGAGGAGCCGCATGTGGGTTCCCCGCGTGAGACGGTATTTCCGCACCATTCGTCGTCTCACTTCGGGCACCGAATGGGCGGGCGGTCTGATGACCGTTGCCAACTATACCCCGCACGCCCGGTCAGTGTCACGTTCTGATAACATCACTCACATTCACCGTGACGTTTCCGTAACCTTTTCCCCACATTTTCATGCCAACCACGGCCCTCATTTCGCCCGATACCGGTCCAGAATCCGAGACATCAGCCCGTCGCACGACGAAGGCCGAGACCCCATAGGGCCCCGGCCTCGACTCGTCGATCGGTTCGACGCTCCCCCTACTGTCCGGAGACGAAGAGGTGGGCCGCCAACGCCATCGGGATCGTCAGATAGCCGCTCACGTCACCGGCCTCATCCAGGGCGGCGACCCTCACCACGTTGCCGTGAGCCGAGAGCCCGACGCGAGCGCCGGGACGCAACCCAAGCTCGTCAAAGGCCGCCAGCAATTCCGCGTCGGCTTGAATCGGCTCGCCGATGCGTTCGATGGTGAGCGCCCCCACCTCCAGGGAGCGCACAGCAAGCTCGGCGGAGTGCGCGACGCCGCCCCCCATGCCCGGCATCGGATTGCCGTAGGGGTCCACGCTGGGATCCTTCAGGAGCTCAATGAGCCGAGCCTCAACGGTATCGCTCATCACATGTTCCCAGCGGCACGCCTCGTCGTGCACCTGTGCCCATTCCAAGCCCACGACATCGAGGAGCAAGCGTTCGGCCAGGCGATGCTTGCGCAGGACCTCGGTCGCCCGCGAGCGCCCCTCGTCGGTCAGCTCCAGGCGCCGATCACCCATCACATGCAGGAGCCCATCACGCTCCATGCGCGCGACCGTCTGGGAAACCGTCGGCCCCGAATGCCCGAGGCGGTCGACGATGCGCGCGCGCAGAGGCGTCACCCCGTCCTCCTCAAGCTCGAGAATGGTTTTGAGGTACATCTCGGTGGTGTCGATCAGGTCTGCCACGACGTCCTCCTTCATATGGCATATCGCCCCCTCAGGATAGGACGACCTTTCTTGAAGTAACACGCAGTGACACGATGACGCGAAAAAGTAGACTTGCCTTCCTCTGTTCTCACAAGGCAATTCGATCAATGAGCATGATGGAAATAGGCCGTCCCGGGGCGCTAGGCTGGAATCATGGTGGTTTTCCCCGACATCCCCCCGGCTCTCCTGCCCGCCGACGGACGCTTCGGCTGCGGCCCCTCCAAGGTGCGCCAGGCGCAGCTTGAGGCGCTCTCCGCGGGCCTCATGGGTACCTCGCATCGCGCCACCCCCGTGCGTCACGTCGTCGCATCCTTCAAGGAAGGTCTGCGCACCCTCCTCGACGTTCCCGAGGACTACGAGATCGTCTTGGGCAACGGAGGGGCGTCGGCATTTTGGGCCGTCGCGTGCGCCACCCTTATCCGCTCACAGGCATCGCTCGGATCGTGGGGGGCTTTCGGCGCCAAGTTTGCCGACGAGGTCTCGCGCGCCCCTCATCTGCGCTCTCCCCTCCTCGACGAGGCGCCCCCCGGCTCGCTCGTCACGCTGTCCCCACGCCCACCCGCCGACGGCGTCGACACCTACGCATACCCGCACAACGAGACCTCGACGGGGGTGGCCTCCCCCGTCTATCGGGTGCCCTCTCCGGGATCGCTGACCCTCGTGGACGCCACGTCAATCGCGGGAGCCTCACCGGTCGATCTCAGGCAGGTCGATGCCTACTACTTCTCGCTGCAGAAGGCCATCGGTTCCGACGGCGGTCTCTGGGTGGCCGTCCTCTCCCCCGAGGCCATCACACGCGCCCGCTCCATCGAGGCTTCCCCCGATGGCCGGTGGATCCCGCAGTTTCTCTCCCTCGGCGCAGCCATCGACAATTCCCGGAAGGACCAGACCCTCAACACCCCGGCGATCGCCACGATCGTCATGGCGCAGCAGCAGGTGTGCTGGCTCAACGCGCTGGGTGGCATGGCGCAGGTACACGCACGCTGCGAGCATTCCTCCTCCCTCATCTACCGGTGGGCAGACTCTCACATGGCCGCCCACCCCTTCGTCGCCAACCCGGCGTGGCGCTCGCCGGTGACGGCAACGATAGAGATCGACGCGGATGTGTCCGCGAGCGCGCTCGCGAACCACCTGCGCGCAAGCGGGATCCTCGACATCGGCGCCTATCGGGGTGTCGGCGCCAACCAGCTGCGCATCGGGACGTGGCCGAGCGTGGAAGCCAGCGATATTGAGGCCCTCCTGGAGTGCATCGACTACTGCCTGGAGCGCGTCCTGTGAGCCTGTCGGCCTGGCGCTGACGAAGGAACCGGGGTGGGCGTGCCGCCTCGCGTCGAAGCCGCGCGCCCGCTGCCCGATCAGCGTGACGAGGACGGGCCGGCCTCGCCTTGACCCACCGAGCGGGGCGGGGCGTCCACCGAGGAGTCAACATCAAGGCCAAGCCACGGGAACGAGGGGCGACGCAAGAGGCGCGCCCTCCAGTGACGCGCCGCCCACAGGGCGCACACCGCAGCAACGCCGAAGGACGCGATGCCTCCGACAAGAAGCGCCCATCGGGCGCCCATGGTGCGCCCCACCCATCCGATGAGCGGCGAGCCGATCGGCGTCGCCCCCAGGAAGACCAGGGAGTACAGGGCCATGACACGCCCGCGCTTGTCCGGGTCCGTGCGCGTCTGGATCAGGGCATTGGCACTCGTATTCATCGTGAGCATCCCAAACCCGGTAGGAATCGACATGAGCGCGAAGAACCAGTACGAGGGCGACAGGCCCAGGGCGATTTCGGCCGCGCCGTAGAAGGCGGCGCCGAGAACGATCGTGCGCAGCCGGGGAGTGCGCCGTGCGGCGCCGGTTGCCCCCATGATCGAGCCGACGGCCATGAACGAGGAGAGGATGCCGAAAGATCCGGCGTCTTTCCCAAACACCGTGGTGGCCATGAGCGCGCTCGTCATCTGGAAGTTCATGCCCAGTGCGCTCACGACGAAGATGAGGACCAGGATGATGCGGATGTCGGTGCGTCCCCTCACGTAGGCGAGCGACTCGCGCAGCTGACCGCGGGCGCGCGGGGCGAGGGTGCGCGGATAGAAACGGTCGGCGCGCATGAGGGCGAGGGCGATGACGGGGGCGGAGAACATGCCCGCGTCTATGAGGAAGACGGGTCCCACGCCCCACCATTCGATGAAGAGTCCGGCCGAGGCGGGGCCGATGAGGCGAGCTGCGTGGAAGGCGGTGGCGTTGAGGGCGACGGCGTTTGCCATCTTCTCTCGGGGAACCAGCTCCCCCACGAACGCCTGGCGTGCCGGCGTGTCGAACGCGGAGATCGTTCCCGAGACGAAGGCCAGGGCATACTGGTGCCACAGCTCTCCCGTTCCGGTCACGACGACGATGCCGATGACCAGGGACACCAGGCCGATGCCCGCCTGCGTCGCCTGCAGGAGCCGCCTGCCCGGGACCCGATCGGCGAGAACGCCTGCGGAGGCGGAGAAGAGGATGATCGGCAGAAACTGCAGGGCCGTGACCACACCAACCTGGGTGGAGTCGTGGTCGGTGAGTACGGTGAGCACGTACCAGTCTTGCGCGACGCGCTGCAGCCACGTGCCGGTCGAGGCAACGAGGGTCGCCGCGAACCAGTAGCGGTAGTTGACGTAGCGCAGTGATGCGAAGGTCTTTGACACGCCTTTCCTCCCATTCCGCTCAACCTACCCCGCGTGGCCCGGCGAGCCAGACGTTTGCGCCTCGGTGGTATCGAACCAGGATACGACCACCCCGCCGCGATGAGGCTGCGGCGGGGCGGTCGCAAGACGAAGGGTGACGAATCAGCCGACGCCGAGGAGACGCTGGATGGGTCCCATCAGGAAGTAGATGACGAAGAGGGCGGACACAAGCCACATGAGCGGGTGAACCGTGCGCGCCTTGCCCGTGACCAGCTGGATCAGCGCATAGACGACGAAGCCGACGCCAATGCCGACGGACACGGAGTACCCAAAGGGCATGAGAGCAATCGTCATGAACGACGGGATCGCGATCTGCGGGGCACTCCAGTCGATGTCGGTCACCTGCGTCATCATGAGGAATCCGACGAAGACGAGCGCCGTGGAGGCGGCCTCGGTCGGAACCAGCTCGACGAGGGGGGCCAGGAAGGTCGACAGGAGGAAGAGGACGCCGGTGACCACCGACGCCAGGCCGGTGCGGGCTCCCTCCGCAACGCCCGAGGCAGACTCCACGTAGGAGGTGTTGGAGGAGACACCGCCGACGCCTCCCGCCACGGCCGCGAGCGAGTCGATGATCAGGATCTGGCGGGTCCTGGGCGGATTGCCTTCCTCGTCCAGGAGCTTGCCCTCGGATCCGACGGCCACCATCGTGCCCATGGTGTCGAAGAAGTCGGCGAGCATCAGCGAGAACACGAGAAGGATGAGAGAGACGACGCCGAGCTTACCGAAGCCTCCGAAGAGGTCAACCTTGCCGAGCGTATCGAAGACCGGGACCGCAATCGGGGAACCCTTGAGCTCGGGAACCGTCTGTCCCCATCCGGTCGGGTTGGTCTCGGAGATCCGATCCACGTGGGCGAACGCCTGGACGATGACCGCCAGCACGGTCGCCGAGACGATCGAGATCAGCACGGCGCCCTTCACACCGCGCACGTAGAGAACAAACATCAGGAAGAGCCCGAACACGAACACGAGGGCCGGCCAGCCGTCGAGGGAACCGGAGATGCCGAACTGGACGGGGGTCGCACCCGTGCGGACGATGCCTGCGTTGACCAGTCCGATGAGCGCAACGAACAGGCCCAGACCCACCGTGATCGCGGTCTTGAGCGCGGGCGGCACCGCGCGGAACACGGCCTCGCGGAATCCCGTGAGGACCAGGAGGAAGATGAGGATGCCCTCCCAGGCGATGACCCCCATGGCCTCGCCGTAGCTCAGACCGGAGCTGAGGACGAGCGTAAAAGCGACGACCGCGTTCAGGCCCAGGCCGGCGGCGAGCGCCAGAGGGTAGTTGGCGACAACACCCATGAGGATCGTCATGACGCCTGCGACGAGGGCGGTGCCGGCGGCGATCCCCTGGGTGGTGATGGAGCCGTCAGCGGGGACCGCGTTGCCGAGGATCGCCGGGTTAACAACCAGGATGTAAGCCATCGCGAAGAAGGTCACGATGCCTCCGCGAATCTCGTGGCCGACGGTCGAGCCGCGCGCGGAAATCTGGAAGAACGAATCGATTGACTGTGCGAAGCCGCCGTGGGACGCGGCGGTCTTTTCTTGTGTGCTCACCGCTCAATCGTGCCCGGTCGGAGTCGCTCGCGCAAACACACTCACCGACTTTCCACTTGTTGAGAAAGCATCCGGGAGTCGGCGGTGGATCCTCGTCCATCCGTCGGTCGGCTCCGGCGCTAGTTGGCGCCTTCCTCCCCGGCGTCGTCACGGTCCCCGTCCGAGGCCGGCCGAGGCATCGGTTCGGCGTCCAGCGCCCCCTCGTTCACGCGCGAGGGGCGCACGGGCCACGCCGTGGAGTTCTTCGGCACGTCGGTTTCCGAATGCGAGCCGCAGGTGTGGTCGAGCGACACCACGGCGCCGTCATCGGTGGCCCACTCGTTCGCGCACACGCCGAACATGGTGCGCATGTCGCCGCTCATCTTCATGAGGAAGCCGCACGTTGAGCACGTGTTGCGCGGGCGCCGCCCCGACTTCGGGCCGCGTTCGGACTGATACCAACGCGTGGCGGCCTGGCTGCGCCCCTCCGGGGAGAGGACTCGCGGGCGCCCCACGCCCAGCTCACGCACAATCGGCAGGTCGGGATCGGAGCTCGTGTCTTCGTAGCTGTGCTCCAGGCGCACGTCGTCGGCCACGTACGGAAGGGTGTCCTCGCGGGAAATATCCGACGGGCGCAGGCGGTCCTCCCACGGCACCCACTCGGGAGCAAGCAGCGCGCCGTCGCGAGGCGTCATGTCGACCTCGCATACGGTCGCCACGCGGCCGCGCGGAACACGCGCGATGGTCACCGACCAGCACCAGCCAACGTAGCCCTCGTCGGTGGACGCAAAGTAGTGCGTGGCGAGGCGGTCCGAGACCATCTCGAAACCGACGTGCTCGCCGACAGGACGCGGGTGGGCGACGGCCTCCGCTCCCGCCCTGGCCACGTCAACGGCGGCCTCGAGGACAGCGTCCTTCTTGATCGCCCGACTCCGGGCTTGTGTTTTAGGCATCAAATTCCTCTGCGACGGCCCGCAGGACCTTCGCAATCTTGGTCGCGTTGTCCGGGTAGGAGCCGCGGCGCAGGGATGCGCTGGATGAGTCGAGGAGCTTGATGAGATCCTCCACAACCGGCACCATCGCCTGCGGTTTGCGGCGCTTCGCGCGGGCAACGGAAGCTGTTTCCTTCAGGAACCGCACGCTCAGCGCCTGCGGTCCCTTGCGCCCGTCGGCCACCGAGTATTCCACGCGCGATCCCACGCGGGGATTGGGGTGGTCGGCCGGCAGCGCGGACGAGTGGAGGAAGACATCCGCGCCGTCATCTCCCGCGATAAAGCCAAAACCACGGTCAGCGTCGAAAAACCTCACCTTGCCGGTGGGCATAGTCCCCTCCTTCTGTTGATCGTCTGAGAGCCCCAAGGGCTTGCTCCTATCATAGGGCGCTCGCTTGCGCCGCGTCGCCAACGCACGGATGCCTGTAGCGAACAGCACCACGTGCCCCAAGGCAGACCGACTATCACGTAGACTGACCTCACGGAAACCGCCGATTCGAGCGAGTCGCCCCCTATCAGGGGCACGCACGCGCGAGATGGTGTATGTTTACCTGTTCGCCACACTGCAGGAGGACCCCGTGTCACGATTCCGCCGCTTCAGTCTCGTCACTGTCGTGTCAGTGATACTGCTTGCGCTCGGCTTGCCGGCTTTCGCCGCTGCCCCGCTGAACGCGAGCGCAACGGTGACGGATCCGCAGGGTTGGCTGGAGGACTCCGACCGCACCGCCATCGAGACGGCGGCCAGCGATGCCGCCGCCCGCGGCAAGAGCATTCACTTCGTGTTTGTCTCCGACTTGTCCGGTGCGAATGCCGACCAGTGGTGTCAGCAGACCGCAACGAGATCCTCCCTCGACTCCGGTGAGATCCTCTACGTCATCGCTTACTCCCAGCGCGTTGATGTGACGTGCGCGAACGGCGGTCAGTCAGCCTCCCTGGATGCTGCGAGGCGGGCCGCCGAGAAAAAGCTCTCGTCCAATCCGCTGAGCTCGCAGGACGCGGCGCAGGCGGCAACCGCCTTTGCCAACACGGTCGTATCGGGCACTCGGACCTCGGCGCCGTCAGGCTCCTCCGGCGGCTCGTCGACATCGTCCTCCCGGGCGAGCTTCCTGCCCTTCATCATCCTCCTGGGGATCGTTGTCGGCGGCTTCCTCTTGATCGCCATTGCCATGGGCGTCACGTCGCGCCGCAACAAGAAGGCGGCCAAGCGCTCCGCCACGATCGACGCGGAGGCCGCGGCGAACCTCGTCAAGGAAGCAAATCGTCAGCTTCTTGCGGCCGACGAACAGGTGCGCACGGCCGCCGACGAGCTGCACTTCGCGCAAGCCCAGTTCGGCAGGGCGGGAACCGACGAGTTCGAGAGCCTGTTGGAGGCCGCAAAGGCCGCCGTCGGACGCGCCTTCGACGCGCAGCCACAGATGACCGATGCCCCCACGCCCGCCGCACAAGCACAGCTCGCCAAGAGCATGATGCGTGATCTCGCGGCGCACATGAACCCGCTGAGCGCCGCCCAAGCCGCCATCGCCTCCAGGCGCGCAGAGCAGGCGACGCTGCCCACCCACATCGCGGAGGCGCGCGAACGCCTCGCCGAGGAGTTGAGCGACCTGGAGCGCGCCAAGGCTGAGCTGGAGAGTATTGCGAGCATCTACCCCGCTCAGATGCTTGCCTCCCTCCAGGACAATCCCGAACAGGCCGCGGCGCTGCTCACCTCGGCTCGCACCGCCCTGGACGCCGCCGAGGCTGCCGCCGAGACGGACCGAGCTCGAGCGCTGAGCGCGCTGGACACGGCGCAGCGCGCGCTGGCTATGGCGAATCACCAGACCGATGCGATCTTCTCCGCCAAGTCCGATCTGGATGCCATACGCGACCGCCTCGGCGCCGCAATCGGCTCCATCTCCTCCGACATTTCCGACGTCGAGCGACTGGACACCGACCCCGCCACCTTCGATCCGATGGTCGCCGACGCTCGCGCGGCCATCGCCGAGGCCCAGGCCGCTCTCGCCAACAATGGCGATCCCCTCGCGGCCCTGGAACACCTGCGCGCCGCCGAGGCGACCCTCGACGCCGCCCTTGCTCCCCTGCGCAGCGAGGAAGAGACCTACAACAGGGCCCGCTCGAGCGCCCAGGCGCAGCTCTCCCTCGCCGAATCCGCTGTCGCGCAGGCCGAGCGCTACGTGCAGGGGCGCAGGGGCGCCATCGACCTGCAGGTGCGTTCCACCCTCAACGATGCGGAGCAGGCCCTGCGCGCGGCCCGCGAGGCGATCGAGAACGACCCGACGGCGGCGATAACCCACGCGTCCAACGCCCGCGCCTTCGCCGACCGCGTCATGGCCACTCCCATCCAGCCCGCAGCCGGCGAGACCTGGGGATCCACTCGCTCTGGCAACGGTTCTTTCACCGGTTCCTCGCTGGGGGACTTCCTGCTGTGGTCCACCCTCTTTTCTAACGGTGGATCGAGCCGCCACCGGCACTGGGACAGTGACTTCGACCCGTTCCACAGCGGAAGCCGAAGCTCCGGCTCGGGCTGGTCCTTCTTCTCCGGCTCCGGCTCCGACTGGGGAGGGTCCTCCGGCTGGTCCTCCTCCTCCGGCTCCGACTGGGGAGGGTCCTCGGGCTGGTCCTCCTCCTCCGGCAGCTTCTAACCCAGCCACCGACCTGCGAGACAACAGCCTCGCGCACAACCCGCGCTCCACGCGCACCACCACCAAAGGAGAACAACATGGCTGAAAAGCAGACGATCATGGGTCGCATCGCCCAGCTCGCGAAGGCGAACATCAACGCCCTTCTCGACAAGGCCGAGGACCCGCAGAAGATGATCGACCAGCTGGTTCGCGACTACACCAACTCGATCATCGAAGCCGAGAACGCTATCGCACAGACCCTGGGTAACCTGCGCATGGCGGAGAAGGACTACGAGGAGGACGTCAAGGCCGCTGCCGACTGGGGTCAGAAGGCGGCCGCCGCCTCCGCGAAGGCCGACTCCCTGCGGGCAGCCGGTGACGAGGCTGGCGCCACCAAGTGGGATGACCTAGCCAAGGTCGCGCTCGGCAAGCAGATCCAGTTTGAGAACGAGATCAAGGCCGAGGAGCCCTCCCTCCAGGCACAGCGCGACGTCGCCGAGCGCCTCAAGCGCGGCCTGTCGCAGATGAAGGACAAGCTTTCCGAGCTCAAGTCGCGCCGCGACCAGCTGATTGCCCGCGAGAAGACCGCGAAGGCGCAGGCCCAGGTCACCGACGCGCTCGGTTCCATCAACATCCTGGATCCCACGAGCGAACTCGGACGCTTCGAGGACCGCGTGCGCCGCCAGGAGGCCCTCGCCCAGGGCAAGATCGAGCTGGCCGCGTCCTCCCTGGACGCGCAATTCGCCGAGCTCGAGACCGACTCCTCGCAGCTGGAGATCGAGGCGCGCCTGGCCGCCCTGAAGGGCAAGCCGGAGGCCACGCCCGAGGCGTGAGGCAGTCTCCCGCTGGGCGGGATAGACGGGGCCGGGCCACCCGAGCGGGTGGCCCGGCCCTGCGGCTTGTGCACGCGGAAGGCTGGCGCGCCTCGCGCCGCGCTCGCTACAGGAAGGACATCGGGTCGAAGTCGTCAATGTCGATGATGTGAAGCCTGGGCAGGCGCACCTGGAATGCGTGGACGTCGTACTCCAGGTCGATAATCTCCAGGCCTCGCTCCTCCAGCTCGTGCAGCTGGGAGGAGAGGAACTCCTTGAAGCACATGATGGCGACGCGGCGCCCCTGGTCGAGAAGCGCGTCAATCTGGGGCAGGAAGTCAGCGTCGTGGCTGGCCAGGATGACGTCGCCCGAGTCGAGCTGGGCGATGGCATCCATCGTGCGCTGCAGGCCCACGTCGACAACCTTCATGTCGGCCGGACCCGACAGGGGGATCACCGAGTAGTCCATCGCGGTGAGCGCCTGGACGAACCCCATGGGCAGGAAGCCGGAGGAGCCGTTGAGGAAGAACAGGCCCTTGGCGCGCTGGTTCCAGCGGCCGTGCGCGCACTCCAGGACGCGGTCCCACCGGGGGCGTTCCTCCGGGTTCGGGCGCCGGTCCAGGACCGACAGCCCGAGGGTCGCGTCGATGTTTTCGCCGTCTACGACGAGATATGTCATTTGTTTCTTAGTGTTTTCCATGGAAAGTATCCTAGCTGATCGGCGCGGATCTCGAAGCGGCCTTGGGTCCTAGACATTCCTCCCCGTCTCGACAAAGCCCGTTATTCTCCCGTCACTCCATCGATAAAGAAGGGAGATTCGATGGCTTGGCGAGCGAAGCACTGCGCGTCCTGTCCGCTGCCGAGGGCGGGTGGCCCATCAAGGACAAGAGTGGCAAGGCCGTGAATGTATGCCCAGAGGGTCACTTCCGCGTGGGGATCGTCGGTCCCGTAAGCGACGCATGCCAACGAACGCAGCTGGGAGCGCGCGGCCAGGCTGGCTTGCCTCAGCCCCGGGTGTGCGTCGGCGTCGTACATGTCTGATCGGAACATGATCCGAAAGACGCCGGGATTTGCCAGGGCGCACGACAGGTAGGCATGTCCGGCAGCTCGCGTCACGTCCTGCGGCGACGCCCCATCACTACGCTCCCTGGCCTCACGAAGTGCCTGTTCGAGGGAGCGGTAACCCTCCTCGACAAGCGCCACGAGGATCCCTTCGCGCCCCTGGAAGTGGTGGTAGGGAGCTTGGTGCGTACAGCCCGCACGACGAGCAACTTCGCGCATGGAGAGCGAAGATGGCCCACCCTCATTGAGGAGATCACGACTGATCGCGAGGATTACCTCGCGCAGCCCCTCGGATGTCGTAGAGCGCGTCATGCCCCTAGTCTAGCCGATACAAGGACTAAACTTGACAGTGTCTAGCACGCATGTTGTCATATGTAGACACTGTCTAGTTTTAGGAGTTTCCATGTATGACGCGATCGTTATCGGCTCGGGCATCGGCTCACTCACGACGGCTGGCCTGCTCGCACAAACCACCGGATTGCGCGTTCTCATCCTCGAAAAACACTGCACCCCCGGCGGACTCACGCACTCGTTCCGGCGAATGGGAGCATCGTGGGACGTAGGCCTGCACTACGTGGGAGACATGGAACCCGGCTCACGCCCGCGCCAGCTCATGGACTACCTCACCGGCGGGGCCCTCTCATGGAAGCGCATGCCAACGGGCTACGACCGTTTCTACCTGCCCGGCCACGGCCTCGACGTTACTATCCCGTCCAGTCTCGAGGAATACCAGCGCCTTCTCATCTCCTTGTTTCCACATGAGAAAAGAGCGATTCGCCGCTACCGCGCAGACGTTCAACGAGCCTATTCCTGCATGTCGCTCGGCTATGTCCGGGAGATGGTTCCCGAGCAGGTAGCACCCGCCGTTCGCCTCGCTCAGCGAACGCTCGCCGGCCACGCGCTCGAGCTGACGCAACACTACATGGAGCGCCGCTTCCGCGACCCGGCGCTGCGCGCCCTACTCACCACGCATTGGGGCGACTACGGGGTTGAGCCAACGCGCAGCGCGTTCGTCGCCCACGCGATGATCGTGTGCCACTACATGGACGGCGCATGGTTCCCACACGGCGGAAGCGGGCAGATCGCGCGCATGATCGAGGAACGGATCCGCGCAACCGGAGGTGAGATTCGCCTGTGCCAGGACGTCGACGACGTCCTCATCGACAACGGTCGAGCAGTGGGCGTGCGCATCACTGATCGCAGCGGTCCCGTGCCCGTCGCCTACGAGGAGCGTGCCCCCATCGTGATTTCCGGCGTCGGTGCACGCGAAACCTACACCCGACTACTACCAACGACCGGTCCGGTCGGCGCGCTCACTGCGCACGTCCGCGACAGGATCGCCCGCCTCGGGCACGGAGGCTCCGCGGTGACCGTCTATCTCACGGCCGACCACTACCCCGCCGGCGTGGACGGGTCGAACGTCTGGGTGAATACATCCCAGGGACCCGATGACCTGGAGCAGATGACCGAGGACCTGTGCCAGGGACGCCCTCAATCAGCCTTCATCTCGTTCCCGGGAATCAAAGCCGGAGACCGACACGCAACAGTGGAGATCGTGTCCTTCGCCCAGCCGGAGGCCTTCGACCGATGGTCGGGAACGAGGCCGGGGATGCGCGGGGAGGACTACGAACGCCTGACGTCGGCGATGGCACGCGGACTCATTGACCTCGCGGACACGGCCATACCCGGATTGAAAGACGCCGTGCGCTCCGTCGAGGTCGCCACCCCGCTCACCATCGAACACTTCACGTCACACGAGGGCGGATGCTTCTACGGACTACCCCTCACACCCGAGCGCTTCGCCGCCGACCTAGCCTCTCCCTCGACCCCCATCGACGGCCTCTACCTGACCGGACAGGACGCAGGAATGCCCGGCATCGTGGGTGCCGCCCTGGCCGGCATGTCCACGGCCTGCAAGGTACTCGGGCCCGCGGGATATCCCCGCATCATGCGCGCACTGCGCGAACAGGTCCCCGCCCAGGATCACGCCGTTTCCTCCCACGACACAACAACCGAACGCACCGCCGGGGCGACACGCCATCGGGCGACAGTACAACGCGCTCGTTGGATGAGCCCCACCACCCGCGACATCACACTCGAGCTACCGGAATGCGCGACGTGGGAGGCAGGCCAGTACGCGCTCGTTCGGGTTGCTCCATTCGAATGGCGACCTTACTCGCTCGCGTCAGCCCCTGGGCGCACCGTCAGGCTCCTCGTTGACGTGCGCACGAAAGGCATGGGCGCCTCCTGGGCGAGCACCATCGCACCCGGCGACGACGTCGACCTCGAGCTGCCGTACGGCCACTGGCTCGTCACGACAGACAAGGACACCACCGAGGCCGAGGCACCAGACCGGCGCATTTTCATCGCAACAGGGACGGGCATCGCCCCATTCCTCGCAGCGTTCGAGCTCGACAGGCGCGACGACGACATACTCATCGTCGGATACTCACGGACGGAAGACATCCTGACAAGCCGAGTCGACACACCGCTGCCCCGGCTCATTCGATGCGTCAGCCGCGAGGCAGCGCCCGGCACGTTTCACGGGCGTATCACCGACTACCTGAACGCCGAGGGCATCGATCCCCAGGCGACGTACTACGTGTGCGGCTCCGCCCACATAGTCCGCGACATTTCGCGCATCATCCAGGCCGGCGGCGCACGCGTCTCCTACGAGACGTTCTAACGCGCCGCTCCCACGCGCGGCGAGGCCGGGACTGCTCGAAGCAGCCCCGGCCTCGCGCGTCGCGATGCCGTCTACTTCACGTCCTCATCGACCCAATCCAGGGTGCGGGTCACCGCCTTCTTCCACAGGCGGTACGTGCGGTCGCGCTCGGCGGGTTCCATTGCGGGAGTCCAGCGCTTGCCTTCCTGCCAGTTGGCCACGACGTCGTCGGTGCCCTTCCAGAAGCCAACCGCGATGCCGGCCGCGTAGGCCGCTCCCAGCGCGGTCGTCTCGATGACCTTGGGCCGCACCACGTCAACGCCGCACAGGTCGGCCTGGAACTGCATGACGAGGTCGTCGTGCGTCATACCTCCGTCCACCTTGAGTTCCTTGAGCGGCACGCCCGCATCGGCGTTCATCGCGTCGAGGACCTCGGCGCTCTGGAAGGCGGTGGACTCCTCGACGGCTCGCGCGATGTGGCCCTTGTTCACGTAGCGGGTCAGGCCAACGATCGCACCGCGCGCGTCGGAACGCCAGTAGGGGGCGAAGAGCCCGGAGAACGCGGGAACGAAGTAGACGCCTCCGTTGTCCTCCACCGTGCTCGCGAGCGCACCGATGTCCGAGGACTTGACGATCATGCCCAGGTTGTCGCGCAGCCACTGCACAAGCGAGCCCGCCACGGCGATCGACCCCTCGAGTGCGTAGACGGCCGGCTGGTCGCCGATCTTGTAGGCGAGGGTCGTGAGGAGGCCATTGTCGGAGAAGACGGGTTCGGTACCGGTGTTCATGAGCATGAAACATCCGGTGCCGTAGGTGTTCTTGGCCATGCCCTTCTCGAAACACGCCTGCCCAAAGGTGGCGGCCTGCTGGTCGCCCAGAATGCCCGAGATCGGCGTGTCGACGAGGAGGCCGTTCTTGCGTCCGTAGCCGTAGATTTCGGAGGAGGACTTGATCGTGGGAAGCATCGACATGGGGATGCCGAAGATCTCGCAGACGTCTTCACGCCAGGTGAGGGTGCGGATGTCCATGAGCATCGTGCGCGAGGCATTGGTGACGTCCGTGCAGTGCACGCCGCCGTTGACGCCGCCCGTCAGGTTCCACAAGAGCCACGAGTCCGTGTTCCCGAAGAGGAGGTCACCGGCCTCGGCGCGTTCGCGCGCCCCTTCGACGTTGTCCAGGATCCACTTGATCTTGGAGCCGGAGAAGTACGGCGACAGCCCCAGGCCGCAGATCTGGCGGAAACGATCCGGCCCCTCGTCTCCCTCGAGTTCCTTGACGATGTCGGAGGTACGCATATCCTGCCAGACGATCGCGTTGTAGACGGGTTCACCGGTGTTCTTATCCCACACGACGGTGGTCTCGCGCTGATTCGTGATCCCGATGGCGGCCAGGTTGTGGCGGTTGATCTCCGCCTTGCCCAGCACCTCGGCGACGACGAAGCGAGTGGTCTCCCAAATCTCGAGAGGGTCGTGCTCCACCCAGCCGGGGTTGGGGAAGATCTGGGTGAACTCCTTCTGGCCGACGGCGATGATCTCGCCTGCATGATTGAAGATGATTGCCCGGGTCGAGGTTGTTCCCTGGTCGATGGCCATGACGAATTCTTTGGCGGTCATGAGTGTCCTTTCGGAAGCGATTTCACGTCGTTGTGTCGTTGCGCCGGTCCCCCTGGCGCCGCATCAGAGGATGCTGTGGTCCCGAGTCGTCGGCGACAGAAGACCGGGGTTGCGCGGGCGAGGGCGCCTGGCACCCTCGCCCGCGCGCTCACCCTCAGGCGAGGGCGAGGAAGTAGATGGCGGTGCCGACGATGGCACCGATGATCGGGCCGACAACCGGCACCCAGGAGTACGCCCAGTCGGAGCCTCCCTTGCCCCGGATGGGCAGGATGGCGTGGGCAATGCGCGGGCCGAGGTCACGGGCCGGGTTGATGGCGTATCCGGTGGGGCCACCCAGGGAGGTGCCGATGACGACGATGATCAGAGCGACCCCCAGCGGGCCGATCGCCGTTTCGGTTCCCCCCGAGACGAAGACCCACAGGATGAGGACGGCGGTGCCGATGGCCTCAGTGAGGCAGTTCCATCCGTAGGAGCGAATCTCGGGACCCGTGGAGAAGACGCCGAGCTTGAGGGCCGGATCGCAGTCCTCATCGAAGTGCTTCTTGAAGGCGAGCCAGACGAGGACAGCACCGACGAACGCGCCGAGGAATTGGGCGACGACGTAGACGAGGATGTTCGTGACATTGACGGCGATGCCGGGCGCAAGCTCCACCGTCGAGTCGAAGGCGTGACCGACGGCCTTGGCGATGGTCACGGCCGGGTTCAAGTGACCACCGGTGCGGTAGGCGACGTAGACGCCGGCGAAGACCGCCAGGCCCCACCCCCAGTTGATCATGAGCCATCCGCCGCCCTTGCCCTTGGACTTGGGCAGCAGGTTCGTGGCGACGACGCCACCGCCGAGGAGGAGAAGGACTGCCGTGCCCAGGAACTCCGACCAGAAAATCTGGCCCAGCGTGATCGGAGCCGTTTCTACGGCTGCCGGAAGCAGTGTTGCGAGCATTGTTCTCTATTCTTTCTCCGGTGCATCCTCGCACCGGGTCACCGGTGGTCTTCCACCGCCAACAGTGTGCCACCGGACCCTATTCGACCGAAAAGGGTCCGCGGTCATGTCTCAGTATGTCACCTGCTGCACGTAAGCCCAAACTGAATGCACGTCCGTTCAGTTCGGGGAACGTGAGCGTGATCATCTGACGACGCCCAATCTACCCTCCCGCGCCCACACGCCAATGACCAAACGCACACATGTGCACGCCTGTGCATGGCACACTAGAAAACGTGACAATACGTGACGAACAGGCCCACGAGGCGGCTTCGATGTACTACCTGCAGGGGCAAACGATGGAGACAATCGCTCGCCACCTGCAGATATCGCGCTCCTCCGTATCACGACTCCTCGCGCACGCCCGCGAGGTCGGCCTGGTCCGCATCTCCGTCTCCGCCTCCCCTGGTCTCAAGGGCACCCTCGCCGGGCAGATCGCCGACATCTTTGGCATTCAGGTCTCCGTCGTCCCGGTCCACGACGTGCACACCGAGGTCAACCGCCTGCACAACGTCGCCCTCGTCGCCGCCGAGCACCTCACCGACATGCTCTTTCCCGGCGCCACCCTAGGAATCGCGTGGGGCAACACGACCGCCGAGATAGCGCGCGCGATGCCCCACGTGCCCTTCCCCGGTTCCACGGTCGTCCAGCTCAACGGAGCCGCCACCGCGACCGAGACCGAGATGCCGTACGCGGAAGCAATCATCACCTGTGCCGCCAAGGCCATCGGCGGACGCATCGTCAACTTCCCCGTCCCCGCGTTCTTCGACTACGCCGACACCAAGGAGGCGCTGTGGCGCGAGCGCTCCATCAAGTCGGTCCTCACAACAATCGACAACGCCGACGTCGCGCTCTTCGGTGTCGGCTCCATGTCGGCGCGCCTGCCCTCCCACGTCTACTCCGGTGGATTCCTCGAACCCGACGAGATAGCGGCGGCCCAAAATGACGGAGTCGTCGGCGACGTGTGCACGGTCCTCATCCGCGAGGACGGTTCGACCGACATGCATCTGAACGAACGAGCGTCGGGGCCGACCCCGGCGACGCTGAAGAAGATCCCCCGGCGCCTGTGTGTCGTCGCCGGAGCCTCCAAAGCCCTTCCGCTCCTCGGGGCTCTGCGCGCGGGGGTCGCAACCGACCTCGTGCTCGACGACGGGGCCGCGCACGAGCTGCTCGATCTCGTTCACACGAGGGCTGGCCACCCGCGGCTTCGCCCCTAGCCTCCGCCGGTACGAGGGGACCCCTTCGCGCCCGTGAGCGGAGCGAAGGGGTCCCGCGCGCAATCAGCCCAGGCGCTTGACCAGCGGGAAGGGGATCGTCTCGCGGATCCCCTGGCCCGTCAGCACCATGAGCAGGCGGTCGATTCCCATACCCATGCCGCCGCACGGCGGGAATCCCTGCTCCATGGCGATCAGGAAGTCCTCGTCCATGACCATCGCCTCCGGGTCGCCGTTGGCGGCCGCGAGGGCCTGCGCCTCGAAGCGCTCGCGCTGGACAACCGGGTCGGCCAGCTCGGAGTAGGCGGTCGCCGTCTCGAAGCCGCGCACGTACAGATCCCACTTCTCGGTCAGGCCGGGGCGGGAGCGGTGGTAACGGGTCAGCGGCGAGGTGTCCTCGGGGAAGTCATAGACGAAGGTGGGCGCCCACAGCTTGGAGGCGACGAGCTCCTCGAAGATGTCCTCGACGATCTTGCCACTCACCGCGTAGTCGTCGACCTCCAGGCCGACGCGCTCGGCGTACGTGACGAGGGTTTCGCGCGGCGTCTCCACCGTGACCTCCTCGCCCAGAGCCTCCGACGTTGAGCCGTACAGGTCGATGCGATCCCACTGCCCCGACAGGTCGTACTCGGTACCGTCGGCCAGGCGCACGATCTCTTCGCCCTCGGGCAGGCCGAAGGCGTCGCGAGCAGCCTGTTGAATGAGGTCGCGCGTCAGGAGCGCCATGCCGTTGTAGTCCGAGTAGGCCTCGTAGGCCTCCAGGGAAGTGAACTCGGGGCTGTGCGAGGAGTCCATGCCCTCGTTGCGGAAGTTGCGGTTCATCTCGAAGACACGGTCCACGCCGCCCACGACCGCGCGCTTGAGGTAGATCTCGGTGGCGATGCGCAGGTAGAGCTCCATGTCGAGCGCGTTCATGTGCGTGGTGAAGGGCCTGGCGGCGGCGCCCCCGTGAATCACCTGGAGCATCGGGGTTTCCAGCTCGATGTAGTCGCGGCGGAAGAAGTTCTCACGGATCGAACGGTTCACCGCAGCACGCACGCGAATCATGTCGCGGGCGGCGGGGCGCGTGATCAGGTCCAGCTCGCGGCGGCGGATCCGCTGGTCCTCCGACAGCGTGACCTCTTCGCCATCCTCGGTCGTCCACGTCTTAGGCAGGGGACGCAGGGCCTTCGAGGCGATCGCCCACGAGGCGTCGGGGGCGGGAAGCGCGGTGGGAGCGGCGTCGTATGCCGCCCTGGCTTCCTCGCTCACCTCGGCGGGAGTGGCGAAAATCGACAGCTCGCCGCGCCGCGAGGAAATGACGCGCCCGTGGACGTACAGGTGGTCGCCCAGATCCACGTCGTTCTTGTAGGCGGCCAGGGAATCCGCTCCAACGGAGGCGGCGGAGAGCATCACCTGAATCTTGTTGCCCGCACCGTCCATGAGGGTGGCGAAGCACAGCTTGCCGCCGTTGCGCGCCAGGACGACGCGGCCGGCCAGGCCCACGTAGTCCTCGGTCTCCTCGCCGGCCTCCAGGTGGCCGTAGCGCTCGCGGACCTGACGAATTGTGGTCGTGATTGGCAGGCTCACCGGATACGCGGGGATCCCCGCCTCCATGAGGCGCGCGCGCTTGGCTGCGCGAACTTTGACCTGCTCGGGAGTGTCGTCGGAGGGCGCGTGCGTGGGCGCGGAAGAAGAATCGGTCATGGATCTATCGTAGCGGGATTTGCGCCCGCGACGAGGAACCGGCCCCGGTTGGGCAGCTCACGCGCCCGGGAGGTCGGCCGCGTAGGGAGCTGACGAGGATCCGCCGATCCCCTGCGTGGAGTGGGCGGCGGCCGCACAGGCGAGGGCGAGCGCCTCGGGCCACGGCATACGGCGCGCTCGGCGCGCCCAGGCCAGGGCCGCCGAAAAGACATCCCCCGCGCCCGTCGTATCCACCGCGCTCACCGCGGGTGCGGGCACGTGCAGGATCTGCCCATCGACGCACGAAACCACGCCGTTCTTGCCGCACGTGACCACGCAGTCGCACCCAAACGACGCAAACCAACGCGCAGCTTCCTCCACGCTCTCGGTGCGCGCGTAGGCGAGCGCCTCCTCCTCGTTGGGCGTGCACACGTCAGCCACGCGCAAGGCCTCCAGGTCGGCCGGATCCCAGGCCCCGGCCTCGTCCCATGCCGTGTCCGCCAGCACCCACGTCCCGCGCTCGCGCCAGGAGGACACAACCTCACTGTTCGCGCTGATTCCCCGCACGTCTGCGAGCAGGCACGCCGGCGCGTCGCCCCCCAAACGCGGCAACGCGGTCGTCCCGCGCGTGGTCATCGCGCGATCGCCGTCGAAGGACAGGGAGACAGTGACGTTTTGATCGCCCACGCGCTCACACGAGGAGGTGTCCACGCCCTCGCGTGCGAGCATCCCGTCCACGAACTGACCCATCTGATCGACGCCCACGCGAGCGTGCAGGCGCACGGGTACGCCCAGGCGAGCCAGCGCAATCGCCTGATTGGCCGCGCCGCCCGCGCACATGAGCGCTCCCTCCACCCAGGCTTCGCGGCCGGGAACCGGAGGACCATCGAGGGGACCCATGACCACGTCAAGGAAGGTCGGACCGTACACCGCGAACTGAGATGCGGCGGGTGCTCGAGATGCCACAGGTCCTCCTAGACGTGAGCGCGACTACAATATGTCGCTGAGCCACCACTATACGTATCCAGAGAGGATGCCCGCCATGCAGCTCACCATCGTCGGAGGAGGGGGCTTCCGGGTCCCCGCGATGATCGACGTCTTGGCCCGTTCACGCTCGGGTCGCGGCGACTACGCCTCCCTCGACGTCGACCGCGTCATCCTGTACGACACCGACATGCGCAGGCTTGACGCGATGATGGCCGTGCTGTCCGCATTGGGCTTCCCGCACTCTCCGGCCGTGCGCGGAACGACGGACATCAACGAGGCGCTTCCGGGAGCCGACTTCGTGTTCTCCGCGATGCGCGTGGGCGGGACCTGCGGGAGGGTCCTCGACGAACACTGCGGCCTCGACAACGGCTTGTTGGGGCAGGAGACCGTCGGCGTGGGCGGTTACTGCTACGCGTTCCGATCGCTCGGGCCGGCACTCGAGTTGGCCCGCGCCGCAGCGCTCCTGTGCCCGAACGCCTGGCTCATCAACTTCACGAACCCGGCCGGGATCATCACCCAGGCGATGCGTTCCGTGCTCGGCGAGCGTGTCATCGGCATCTGCGACACCCCCATCGGGCTCGTCAACCGCACGCTGAACGCCCTGGGCGTTCCCGAGGAGGAGCGCACCGACGTGTCCTTCGACTACGTGGGCCTCAACCACCTCGGCTGGCTGCGTTCCCTCTCAGTCGACGGCCACGACATTCTCCCGCGCCTCTTCGCCGACGACGCGGCCCTGGGATCGATGGAAGAATCCCGCGCCATCGGCACGGACTGGATTCGCGCGCTGGGCGCCCTCCCCAACGAATACCTCTTCTACTACTACTGCCATCGCGAAGCCATGGCCCGCATCCACCGGGACCAGACCCGCGGCGAGTACCTGCGCGATCAGCAGGAAGCCTTCTACAACGCCGTCCTCTCCGACCCCGAGCAGGCGGGACGGACGTGGATCGATGCGCTCGCCGACCGGGAGGCGACCTACATGGCCGAGGCCCGCGACGTTGACGACCGCTCCGGCAGGCGCGCCGAGGACATCGCGGGCGGAGGCTACCAGAAGGTGGCCCTTGACCTCATGAATGCGCTCGCCACGAACACTCCGGCGCGCATGATCCTCAACGTCGGTAACGGCGACGGCGGCTTCTCCTCGATTCCGACGCTGCGCGACACGGACGTCGTCGAGGTTCCCTGCGACGTCGACGCCTCCGGCGTCCATCCGATTCCGGTCGCCCCCTTGAGCGGCGCTGCCCTCGGCCTCGTCCAATCCGTGAAGGCCTGCGAGAATCTCGTCATCGACGCCGCCCGCGAGCGCGACCGCAGCCTCGCGTGGCAGGCGCTGGCGCTGCACCCCCTGGTCGACTCGGTCAACGTCGCGCGCGACGTGCTCGACCAGGCGATCCGCACAAACCCGCTGGTTGCCGCCGCCTTCGACTGAGGGGCACCCATCCCGCGCTGCGCACTGTGCGCCGTCCTCCCCGCGCGCCCATCGACGCGCTGTGCCCCGGCCTCGTACAGACGAGGCGGGGGCACAGGCTGGAGAACGAGCCGACTACCGTGCCCTCACCCGCGCGTGTCCCAGCGGAAGAACTCTTCTCCCCCCGCGTATCCGTGGGGACGCCCCGCGTCGCGGGTGCCCTGTCGGATCCAGGACTCCATCCGATCGAGGTCGTCGAATTGGGTGACGTGCTCGCGCACCGCCCTGACCTTGGCCTCGATGTCCGAGCGGTCCAGCTCGACGACGTGGTTCGTCGACGGTCCACCTTGGAACCACACCTCTTCGACGACGTGGGGTTCCAGGCCCTCCTCAAGCAGCTCGGGCAACGCGAAGGGGTTGCGCGCGGCCGGGTAGACGGCGTCCGTGACCGCGGCGCCCACGGCCCGGTGGTCCGGGTGATTGGCGTAGATGGACGACCAGTTGTATTCGGGCGAAAGCGTGAGGATCAGGTTCGGCTTCACGCGCCGAATGAGGGCGACGATATCGCGCACGAGGCCGTGGGACGGGGTCACCATACCGTCGGGGTAGCCGTCGAAGAAGACGAGCTCCGTGACGCCCAGCTGCTCGCACGCGCGGCGCTGTTCAGCGCGACGCAACTCCGCCATCCGCTGATGCAGTTCCTGGTCAGAGCCTCCCGCATCGCCGTCCGTGACAACGGCGACGACGACCCTCGATCCTTCGCGCGCGAAGCGAGCGAGAGTCCCGCCCGCGTCCACGTCCGCGTCATCGGGGTGGGCGTAAATTCCGAGCACGGTATCCATTCGTGTACTCCTTATTGAGGCGCCGGCGAGAACGTGTCCCGCCGGCGCCTGTCCCAAGTCTGTGACGACTACTGATCGATCGCCGCGTTGGCGGCGTCCTGGGCAGCCTGGACGCCCTCATGCACGCCGGTGCGTCCCAGGAAGACCTCCTTGAGTACCCCGTTGTACGCGTCCATTGCCGCGCCCAGCTTCGCGCCGAAGGGAGCCATGATCGTGCCCGAGGGGGTCTTCGCCATGACCGAGGTGTCGACGCCCTTGTCCGACCAGTACGCGGTCCACGTCCCCTGGGCCTTCTCGTTCGCGGGGAAGCCGGCGCCGGTCTTGCCCAGTGCGGCACCGCCGTCCTTGCCAGCCAGCCACGCGAGCAGCTTGTGCTGAGCCTCGGGGTTCGCGCTCGCCGTCGAACCGGCGGCGACGACGGAGTTACCGACCGTCACGGCACCTGCGGGACCCTTCGGCTGGGGAGCCAGGCCCCACTCGAAGGACGCGCCCTCGGCCACGTTTGCCAGGTTGTAGGAACCGGACTGGAACAGAGCGATCTTGCCCTGCAGGAACTGATCACGGCTGAAGTCGCCGTTATCGTTCGTATCGGCCGCCGAGGGGGCCACGTGCTCCTTGTTGATGAGGTCCACCAGGTAGCCGACCGCGGCGTCGCCCTCGGGACTCGCGAACGTAAAGTGCCCGCTCTCGTCCTGCAGTGTGGCACCGGCCGAACCCAGGTACGGAATGAGCATGGCCTGGCCATCCAGCGCGGCGTTGTATCCGTACTGGACGATGTGGTCCGCGTCGAAGGCAGGGTCAGCCGCGTTGCGGCCCGACGAGTCCAGCGTCAGCTTGCGGGTGATCTCCCGCAGAGAGTCGGTGGAGGCGCTCGGATCCCACGACAGGTTCTGCAGGTCCTCGATGCTCACGCCGGCCGCATCCAGGAGGGACTTGTTGTAGTACACCGCGATCGACGGATCGGTGAGGACCGGGACGCCGTAGAGCTTTCCGTCAACCGTGTACTGATCGATGGCCCCCTGAAGCCAGCCGTCGCGCTCGGAGGCGGGGAACTCCTCGTCAATGTTGACGATCTTGCCGCCCCGGGCGTACTCGGTGTAGTTGTTCGTGTTGGACCAAAAGACGTCCGGTCCGGTGCCTGCGGCGAGCTCAGAACGCAGGCCCGTGAAGTAGTCCGACCACGGGACGACCTCGACGTTGACCGTGATCCCCGTTTCTTCGGTGAACGCGGGGAGCGCCGCCTCGTACGCCTGGGCAGCCTGATCATCCCACAGACGCAGGGTCAGGGACGTGCCCGCCTCACTCGACGCGCTGCCACCCTGCGAGCAGGCGGCCATCAGCATCGACGCGGCACCAATCAGAGCGGTAGCGGTAACAAAACGCCTATTCATGAAGACCTCCAGTTGTGATGGGTTGTGTTGTTACTTGATGCCCGTCAGGGCAATCGATTCAACGATGTGTCGTTGGAAGACAATGAACAGAGCGATCAGGGGCACGAGCGCGATGGTCGTCGCCGCCATGACGTACGTCCAATTCGCGTTGTACTGGCTCTGCAGCGCGGCCGTCGCAACCGTGAGGACGCGTGGCCTGGTCGCGGCAATGATCCGCGGCCACATGAATGAGTTCCACTGGCTCACAACCGTGATGAGCACGAGCGTCGAAATGATCGGCTTCGACACGGGAACGACGATGGAGAAGAGGATGCGCATCTGCCCGGCACCGTCCATGGTCGCCGCGTCGATGATTTCCTGGGGGATCTGACGGAACGACTGACGCAGCAGGAACACCGCGTAGGGCGAGGCGAACACGAAGGGCAGGACGATGCCCCAGAAGGTGTTGTTGAGCCCCATCTTCGCCATCATGAGGTACAGCGGAATGACGAGGACCGACGCCGGAATCATCATGGTGCCCAGGAAGAGCCAGAAGATGACTTCGCGTCCCGGGAACTCGATGCGCGCAAACGCGTAGGCGGCCAGCACGGAGGACACCAGCTGCCCGACGACCATCACCACGACCACGAGAAGCGTCGTGATGATCGCGTCGCCGAAGTTGACTCGTCCCGTCAGGATCGCCTGGAACGAGGCCAGGGAGGGCGGCGAGGGCAGCGCGAAGGGCGAGTGCGAAGCGAAGTCCTGGGGCGACTTGAAGGCCGTGACGAAGCTGAAGAGCAGCGGGATGACCATGACGAATGCGGCCAGCGACAGCCCCGCGTAGATCCCCAGGGTTGACCACCAGGGCCGACGCGAGTGCGACTTAGACGAGCTCATACGTGGTCCTCTTCCGGAAGTACAGGTTCTGGGCCAGCGTCAGGCACATCAGGAGCAGCATCATCACGCACGCCATGACTGCGGCGCGGCCGACATTTCCGGTTTCGAAGGCCTCCTTGTAGATCAGATAGGCGAGGACCTCGGTGGAGCCGGACGGCCCGCCCTTGGTCAGGGCGTAGATCTGATCGAAAACGTTGAAGACCGAGATCACGGAGGTGACCGAGACAAAGAAGAAGGTCGGGCGCAGGAGGGGCATCTTGATGTGCCAGAACACCTGCGAGGAGGAGGCGCCGTCCACGGTCGCGGCCTCGGTGAGCTCACGCGGGATCGCAAGCAATCCGGCGATAAAGAAGAGCGCCGTGTACCCCACGTTCGACCAGACGACGACGAAAGCCGCTGCCGGCAGCGCCCAGGTGGGCGACACGAGAATTTCTAGTCGAGTGCCCGCAAGCGCTGAGAGGAGGCCGCCGGTGGGGGCGAAGATCCACGACCACACGACGCCGAGGGCCAGCGGAGGCGCGATCCACGGGATAACGATGAGCGTGCGATAGACCACGGTTCCTCGCACGCCCTTCGTCAGCAGGTTCGCGAGGAGTAGGCCGAGGATGATCTGAATGGGGACCACGAGGAGGACGAAGAGAATCGTCGTGCGCAGGGACGACAGGAAGACCGGGTCGCTCAGCACGTTCGTGACGTTGGCCAGGCCCACGTATCGCGTATCCCCGATCAGATCCCACCGGTACAGGCTCACCCACATGATGACGCCGATGGGCACAACCATGAAGATAAGAACGCCGATCAGGGCGGGCGACAGGAACGCATATCCGGCGAGTGCGTGGCGCGTCCGAGACGCTCGCTTGCTCATGCCCCCACCATCCTTTCGTACGGCTCTTCGAGGATAGGTACGACGGGCGCATCAGCGCCGACGAAGACAAGGTATGGACAATTGTGAACAGCGCTTGTCGCCAAACGAGCAAAGGTGCACAAAACGAATCGAAAACAAGGGAGCGCCCACTCGGTTGAGTGGACGCTCCTGCCGGCGTGTCAGTCAGACGCCCGAGCTCTTCAGCCCCAGCTCGCGGGCACGCGCGGAGTCCTCGGGGACGGATCCCGCGTGCTCGCCGGCGCTCACGATTCTGTTGGCCTCGTCGACGAAGACGACGGACGGCTTCACCTGACGCACGAGGGACTCGGGGACCTGGGCGTAGGCCATGATGATGACCAGGTCGCCGACCCTGACCCTGTGGGCGGCCGCACCGTTGAGCTGGACGGTGCCGCTGCCTCGCTCGCCCGCGATCGTGTAGGTGGACAGGCGCTCGCCATTGTTGACGTCGGCGACGTCAACCTTCTGCCCGGGCACGATGTTGGCCGCGTCCAGCAGGTCCTCATCCACCGTGATCGAGCCGACGTAGTGCAGATCGGCACCGGTGACGGTGGCGCGGTGGATCTTGCCGATGGCCATCTCGCGGGTCATCTCCATCATGCGCGCGCCCCCGTCTCCTCCGTGCCGCCGCCCGCTCGGGCCTCGTCCCCCTCGAGCCGCACAGGGCCGCGCAACGCCACCTCCATGTTGTCGATGAGGCGGGTACTGCCGACCTTGGCGGCGATGAGGACTCGCCCGGCACGCGAGCCGTCGGTCAGCAGCGTCGGCGCTGCCTCTGCCTCCCCGAGTGGCACGCCGTCGGTTCCCGCGAGGATCTCGAAGGTTCCCGCATCCACGAGGGCGATGTAGTCCAGGTCGATGCCGTCCTCCGCTTCGATGACCGCTCGGCACGCGGAGATGACGCTCCCGGGTTCTGCCCCCGCCTCGGCCACCTCCACGCCCCGGCGCAGTGCACGAGACAGCGCGCGGGCGCGCACGCGCTCCTCCTCACTCAAGTATTGGTTGCGGCTGGACAGGGCCACGCCGTCCCGGTCGCGCACGATCGGCACCGCGTGGATGCGCACGGGGATGTCAAGCTGGGAGAAGACGGTGCGCAGGACGGCCAGCTGTTGGGCGTCCTTCTGGCCGTACAGGGCCACGTCCGGGCGCACGAGGTTGACGACCTTGGTGCACACGAGGGCGACTCCTGCGAAGTGCGTGGGGCGCGTCTTGCCTTCGAGGACGCGCGCGACGGGCCCTGGATCAATGGAGACCGTCGCGGGAGCCGGATACACGTCCTGCGGGGACGGAGCCCACACGAGGTCCGCTCCCACCGTTTCGAGGGCGTCCATGTCCGCCCCCAGGGTTCGCGGATAGGCGTCGAAGTCCTCTCCGGGAGCGAACTGGGTCGGGTTGACGAAGATCGTGACGATGACGTGGTCGGCGAGCGCGTGGGCCTCTCGCACGAGCTGCAGGTGCCCGGCGTGCAGGGCACCCATGGTCATCACGAGCGCCTTCGTTCCGGGCAGGCGGGCGAGCGCCTCGGCCAGCTGGTCGCGCGTGTGGGTGAGGATGGGACGATGCGTCATAGTTCTATTCTTGCAAGTTCAGCCCTCCGGTGCGTCATTTGAGTCGCTTTCCTCACGTCACGCGATTCGCGTCAGAGCGGGATCTCCTCGCCCATCGTTGCGGCGCGGTGCCGGCACGGCGCCTCGCCGAGCCTGGCCGCGCCGGGACTCAAGAGGGATCGAGGAGGGCCGCCTCGACGCTGGTCGCGGCCCGTTCGTCGAGGAGGCGCGCGTCGCGCAGCAGGCGAGTGAGGGCACGGGTCATGTCCGCGTAGGTGTCGCGCTCCCCCGCAAGCGCCTCGTGAGCACCGAGGCAGCGGGCGTGAGCCGCGACCGTGCCAGCATCCCCCCGGGCGGCGGGGCCGGAGATCCCGGCGGCTCCCTCGGTCAGCGCCCGGTCGAGGGCGGCCTCGAGGAGAGGACGCACGTAGAGGGCGGGATTCTCGATTCCGGCCTCGGCGAGGATGCGCGTCGTCTGCACGGTGATTCCGGCGATGAAGTTGGCGCCGTGGGCGAGACCGGCGTGGTACAGGGGACGATCCTCCTCCGCAACGACCACAGGTTCGCCCCCCATCTCCACGACGAGGGCCTGCGCGATCGGCAAGAAGGGGGCAGCCGCGGTGACGGCGAAGGGAGTTCCCACGAGCCGAGCAACGTCGACGCTGGTGCCCGTGAAGGTCATGGCCGGATGGATTGCCAGCGGGATCGCTCCCGCGTCGGTGGCGGCGCAGAGTAGTCCGATCCCGGAGGCGCCCGACAGGTGGATGACGATATGCCCGCTCTGCCACACGCCCAGATCGGCCAGCCCCCGAGCGAGGGGCCAAATCTGATCGTCGGGAACGGCGAGGATCACCACCTCCGAGCGCCGCGCCACCTCCTCCGGCGACGCGATCGGAACGCCGGGCAGCATGGCGTCGGCGCGCTCGCGCGAGGCGGGCGAGGAGGCTGAGACGGCCACCACCCGGTGACCGACGGCGCGCACAGCCGAACCGATGACGGGGCCCACGTGCCCCATGCCGATGATGCCGATGCCGAGTCGTCCGGGGGTGTTCATGCCACCATTGTTGCCGATCCTCGTCCTACGCGCCGCTCGCCTCGCTTGCCAGGGTCGCGTCGACGACCTCGCCGACCCGGGAGAGCCAACGCTCGGGAGGCTCGGCGTCGCGGCTGCTCTTGGAGGCCACCGAGAGGCGCGACCACAGGTCGAGGGCGCGCGAGGCCTCAACGTGCGCGGCCAACGACGGAACCCGGCCGGGAACCAGCTCGGCGCGCACCGAGGCCACCCCCCTCCAGCCCTGGAGGGGACCTTGCCTCATCGACACGGACTGGATGCGCGAGAGCGGGATGATCGAGAACGTGCGGGTGAGCCAGCCTCCGCGAATCGCGAGAACCGTATCCGTGAGCGCAAAAGCGCGGCGCGCATACGTGAGGGGATCCAGGATCCGTGCGCTGGGCGGAATGGGGGTCATCCAGCGGTCTGCGCGCCTCCCCGCATGCAGGGATTCCAGGAAGCGGTCGGGTTCATCGACCCCGAGGGACGGGACAACCATTGCAATGGCTTGGGCAACCTCCGCGCGCGAACCGACGGGTAGGAGGACATCGGAGGCAACATCAAGGCGCATCCCCTCGTTCTTCTCGCCCTCGGAGGAGGTCCTGTTACCCGCCTGAGTGATCTCGACGCGGTACCACCCAAACAACCGCCAGAGGAGCGGCTGGCTGACCGAGAGGGCGTGGATGCGTCCGGGTGGGATCGTCACGTGGCGACGCGCGGTCAGGCCTCGCCGAATGCGCACTCCGTCGGCCGATATCGCCGCCGTGAAGCCAAACTCTCGGTCGAACCTGGTCCACACTCCCGCGACGACGCTGACGGCGCCGAACATGATGGCCGCGAAACTCATCACGGACGTCACCCCGACGCTCACGATGAGGAAGGCGTTCAGGATACACAGCCCGATTCCGATGGCGAGGGCCAGGACCGTGCTCATGGTGGCGAGCATGGAGCCAACGAGTTCGAGTACGCTCACGCGGAAGACGACGCGTTCGGGTGCCTCAAGCGTCGCCTGGGCGAGGGGACGCCCCTGCCCCGCCGCGCGGGCAGGGCCGGCGGGAGGGACAAGCTCGTCGATCGTTCCGGAGGCGAGGCCCAGCAGGAGCGCGCGCAGGTCTTCGAGGCGGCTCGAGGGAAGCAGGCCGAGCTTGATGCTCGACTCAGATCCGCCCGCTACCTCAATATCGAGGTAGCCCAGGCCGACGATGCGCCCCAGGAGGGAATAGGAGAGGTTGACGGATTGGATGCGCGAGACCCTGGCGTGGCGCTGCGAACGAGACAGGATGCCGGAACGGAACCACACGGCGCTCGGGGTGATCGCGTAACGGGTCATCCTCCACGAGAGGTAGCTAAAGGCCAGGAGCACGCCGACCGCGACGAGAGCCAGGCCGAGGAGCACCGGGAGCGAGCCGACACTCGCCGCCCACGCGGGTCCGCCCTCCCCGACAACGCGAGCCCGGCCCCACTGAAGCGCCCAGACGGTTGCCGCTGCGACGCCGCCGAGGGAACCGGCAACACGCGGCAGATAGGTGAGCGGGTGGAGGTACTTCCAGTCCTCGGGGGCAATACCGTCGGAGGAGAGATCCGCGCTCATAGGCCCATCAGCTCCGCTGAGCCGCGCTCGGCCAACACGTCGCGCAGGCGCGATGCGTCGGCGACGGGGACTCCGGCGAGCGCCGCGTCTGTGTGCGCGCTGGCCGTGGACAGCTTGATGGTGGCGATACCAAGGAGGCGCTGCACAGGCCCCTGGGCGATGTCGACGTACTGGATGCGACCGTAGGGCACGAGGGTCATGGAGCGCCTCAAGACGCCCCGGCGAATAACGAAGTCGCGCTCGGCCAGAGCGTAACGCAGGGCCTTAACCTGAGCGGGGACGAGCCACAGGCACCACAGGGCGATGAGGGAAGGTACGGGCATCGCCATCCACGCCTCGTCGATACCGGCCACGAGCGCAACGGCGCTGATGATGCCGGCCGCGGCTCCGCACGCGACGAACACATTTCCGAGCCTGAGCGCGGCGAGCTTGCCCGATACGTTGCGAAAGTCAACGCCTTCGGGCGTCATGACGTCATTCGAAGTCTGGGATGTCATGGGGCAATTCTCGCACACGCGCACGCGCCCCCTCGCGCAAGCGCACGCGCGGCCCAGCGCGAACACGAAAGCGCGACCGTTATGAGATAGCTAACAGCACGACCGTCGCCGCTCCCAACATACTCTCAGGAAACATGCAGGATCATCGGCGAGACTAGATCCATGGCTACCACGGGAACTGAAGCAAAGCTGCTCGTCGTCGACGACGAGCCCAACATCCGCGACCTCCTCGCCTCGTCCCTGCGCTTCGCCGGCTTTGACGTCGTCACGGCCGAAGACGGGAGCGGAGCATTCCACGAGGCCCAGGAATCGCGACCCGATCTCATCGTTCTCGACGTCATGCTCCCCGACATGGACGGTTTTACCGTGACGCGACGCCTTCGCGACGCCGGGATCACCACCCCCGTCCTGTTCCTCACCGCGCGAGACGACATGCGCGACAAGATTCAGGGACTCACCGTCGGCGGCGACGACTACGTGACCAAGCCCTTCGGCCTCGAAGAGGTCGTCGCCCGCATCCGCGCGATCCTGCGCCGCACGATGGGCGGGGAGGAGGAAGACGCCCTCCTGCGCGTCGGTGACCTGGTCATTGACGAGGACGCCCACGAGGTAACGCGCGCCGGCGTCCAGATCGATCTTTCCCCCACGGAGTTCAAGCTCCTGCGCTACCTCGTCATCAACGCCGGGCGGGTCGTCTCGAAGATGCAGATCCTGGACCACGTGTGGGAGTACGACTGGGACGGCGAGGTCGCCATCGTCGAATCCTACATTTCCTATCTGCGCCGCAAGCTCGCGGTCGAGGGGGCCAGCGGGGAATTGATCCACACGAAGCGCGGCGTGGGCTACATCCTGCGCGTCGAGGAGTAACGTGCGCCCCAGCCTGGCTCAACGCATCGAGGCATGGTGGGATGCCAAGCCCCTCGCCGCCCAGCTCGTCACGCTCATCATCCTGTTGCTCGCGGTGGGCCTCTCCCTCGCGGGAACCGTCATGATCGGCCTTCTCCAGCGCCACCTGACCTCCCAGATCGACGATCAGCTCGTGGCCACCGCGCACACGATCCAGATCTCCGCTTCCTCGGCGACTTTCTCGTCGGACGGTCAGGGGGCGATCCCCACGCTCTACTACGTCCACATTCACGCCAAGGACGGCTCGGATCGCTACCTCTACTCCGAGGACACCCTCAAGGCCTCGGGCACCCCGACCCTGCCCGAGCTCGTCGACACCTCCTCCGCACCCGTCTCTTCCTTTCGCACGCTTCCGGTCACCGTCGCCTCGTCGAAGTCCGGCCTCGGATGGCGCGCCCTCGTCGTTCCCGTGTACGACCAGACCTCGGGGGAGTTCTCGGGCTACATGACGATCGCCCTGCCCCTCACCGACGTTCAGCACACCCTACGAACCACGGCCTCCTACTTTGCGGTCGCCGGCTCGATCATCGTGGTCATCGGCGGCTGGGCCGGGCGCTACCTCGTGCGCCGCGCGCTCCTGCCGCTGCGCTCCATCGAATCGACCGCCGGCAAGATCGCCGCCGGTGACCTCACCAAGCGCGTGACCCCTCATCCTCCGACGACGGAGGTCGGCTCCCTCGCCCTCTCCCTCAACACGATGCTCACCCAGGTGGAGCAGTCCTTCGAGGCGCGGCAGGCATCCGAGCAGAAGATCAAGCGCTTCGTCTCGGATGCCTCCCACGAGCTACGAACCCCGCTGGCGGCAATCTCCGGCTACTGCGAGCTGTACGCGATGGGAGGAGTTCCCGCCGAGAGGACCGAGGAGGTGATGGGGCGCATCGGCTCCGAATCCTCCCGCATGGCCACCCTCGTCGAGGACCTCCTGACCCTCGCACGCCTGGACGAGGGGCGCCCCCTCGAGATCACGGACATCGACCTCGTCAAGCTGGCCGACAACGCGGTCTTCGACCTGCAGGCCCTCGACCCGACGCGCACGGTTGGGCTCACCGGCATCACCGGTCGGACTCCCCCCATGTCGCTCATCGTGCCGGGCGATCGTGACCGACTCTCTCAGGTGTTCACCAACCTGATCGGCAACATCGTCCGTTACACCCCGTCAGGATCCCCCGTCGAGATAGCGCTCGGCCTCTCCGGTGACACCGCGATCGTCGAGCTGCGTGACCACGGTCCCGGCATCGACGAAACCGATCGCGGCCGCGTCTTTGAGCGCTTCTATCGGGCGGACACCTCGCGCAACCGAAAGTCCGGGGGATCGGGCCTCGGTTTGGCCATCGTCTCCGGCATTCTCGCGGCTCACAGGGGGAGGGCGTCGCTGACGAAAACGAAAGGAGGTGGCTTGACGGTTCGTATCGAGCTACCAACAGCGTGAACGAGGTAACGAAGCCGCGGATGCTCACGCTTTTTCGTTCATTTTCTGCTCTTTCTCGAGCTGCTACATCCGGCATTTTCCCCGGTTCTTCCCTGATTCTCAGCAAACGAACGTGACCTTCGGGGAAAAGCGCACTAGCATGGCTCGGGTATTCCTCAGCTAGGAGAGTGGCCCATGGGTGCCCAAGCACCTCAGTGGCTGCTGACGTCATTCGTTGACGCCATGCAGCAGATCGGCGCAAGCGCGACCGACACAGACCTTCAGAACGAGGGCGCCGACCTCGTGGAGCGCTGGAGCGCGCCGGAACGCCAATTGCACAACCTGCGTCGGCTCATGAACACGCTCACCCACATCGACGAGATCGCGTCATCGGCGCACGATGCGGACATCCTGCGCGTGGCCGCCTGGTATCACGGCGCCTTCTTGAACAAGGCGCTCGAGATCAAGCTCGGTGGCTTCCAGGCGAACTTCGCGTCGACGCGCTGCATTGATCACGCTCACAATCGCCTCACCAACCTCGGCGTTCCCGAGGAGGTCGTGGTCCGCATTGACGAGCTGATCGCCTTCCTCACCCGACACCGCGCCCCACGCTCCGACTTCGACGCCCAGGTCCTGGTCGACGCCGACCTCGCGTGCCTGTCGTGTAGCCCTCAGGACTACAAGAAGCTCCGCTGCTCCCTGCGTGCCGAGCTGAGCGAACTTGACGACCTGCAGTTCATCAAGGCCAGGCGCGCGCTCGTCAAGAAGCTGCTCGGCTACGAGAGCATCTACCAGTCTCCTCTCGGCGCAGCCTGGGAGGACACCGCGCGGGCAAACCTGGAGGTTGAGCTGGCACGCCTCGACCGGGAGAAGGCCCAGCTGTGCGCCGCCCAGGCCGACGAGCCGGAAGAGAGCGACGAGTCCGACGACACCGACGAGATCGTCGAGGACACAACCACGACGACGGGCACGCTCATCATCAAGCGCCGCTCCATCAAGAAGCGCACGCCCGTCCATTCCACTGACGACGAGGTCACCTCAACGGGCGTCCTTCCGCCCATGATTGCCGACGGCGAGGACGGCGATGAGGACGAGGAGGCAACGTCGTCGCTCGAGTCTGCGGTAGAGTCCTTGGACCTGCCGACGTCCGACTAGGGTCAGGTGGGTACTCTCTCTCCTTCCGTGACGCACCCACCGGCGCGTCGCTTGCCCCCGCCCGTGCACAGGGCGCCCCGTTGAGTCGTCGATGTCCACAGGCCTGCCGCCGCGAGGAGAAGGCGTGCCGCGGCGCGCGTAACGTCGGTGTCGACGGACCCACCCGGGGTCCCACGAAGGAGGACACCATGACCGCATACGCCGTTGATGCCGAGCAAATCTCCGCCGCATCGGCCCAGGCCTGCGCCACCGCATCCACGATCCGCTCCGAGGTCGATACCCTCATGGCCCAGCTGCTGGCACTCCAGGACTCATGGACGGGCGGGGCACAGGTCAACTTTCAGGCAACAATCACCCAGTGGCAGGGAATTCAGGCTCAGACCCACGACGCACTCGACGCGATCTCCACGCAGCTGCAGACCGCGGCCGCGACGTATTCCGAGGCGGAGGCTCACTCGGCCTCCCTGTTTGCGCACGGAGCATAGGATGCGCCCGGGGGGCGAGACTCGAGTAGGAGTCTCGCCCCCCGGGCGTTTCAGCGGATCGATCAGGGGATCAGTACATTCCGCCCATGCCCGCGCCGGCGTCGTCGCCACCGGCGGCCGGCGGCTCCGGCTTGTCGGCAACGACGGCCTCGGTCGTCAGGAACATGCCCGCGATCGACGCGGCGTTCTGCAGCGCGGAACGAGTCACCTTGACCGGGTCAGAGATGCCCGCAGCCATGAGATCGGTGTACTCGCCGGTCGCGGCGTTCAGGCCGTGGCCGGGCTCCATGGACGCGACGCGGTCGGCGACCACGCCGCCTTCGAGTCCGGCGTTCTCAGCGATCTGCTTGAGGGGCGAGGAGATCGCCAGGCGCACGATGTTCACACCGGTGGCCTCGTCGCCCTCGAGGGCGTCCAGGGACGCAAGCGCAACGGAGGCAGCCTGGATCAGGGCCACGCCACCGCCGGCGACCAGGCCCTCTTCGGAAGCAGCCCGGGCGTTACGCACGGCGTCCTCAATGCGGTGCTTGCGCTCCTTGAGTTCGACCTCGGTGGCCGCACCGGACTTGATCACGGCGACGCCACCGGCCAGCTTGGCCAGGCGCTCCTGGAGCTTCTCACGATCGTAGTCGGAGTCGGTGTTCTCGATCTCCTGGCGGATCTGACGCACGCGGGCGTCCAGCATATCCTTGTCGCCCGCACCCTCAACGATCGTGGTCTCGTCCTTGGACACGACAATCTTGCGCGCGCGGCCCAGCAGCTCCAGGTCGGCGTTCTCCAGGGAGAGGCCGACGGTCTCGGAGATGACCTGGCCGCCCGTCAGGATCGCCATGTCCTGCAGCATCGCCTTGCGGCGCTCGCCAAAGCCGGGGGCCTTGACGGCCACGGACTTGAAGGTGCCGCGGATCTTGTTGACGACCAGGGTGGCCAGGGCTTCGCCCTCGACGTCCTCGGCGATGATCGCCAGGGGCTTACCGGTCTGCATGACCTTCTCCAGGACCGGGACGATGTCCTTGACGTTGGAAATCTTGGAGTCCATGAGCAGGACGTACGCGTCCTCAAGGACCGCTTCCTGACGCTCCTGGTCGGTCACGAAGTAGGCGGAGAGGTAGCCCTTGTCGAAGCGCATGCCCTCGGTGGTCTCGAGCGTGGTGTCGAAGGAGTTGGTCTCCTCGACGGTCACGACACCCTCGGCGCCCACCTTGTCGAAGGCCTCGGCAATGAGCTTGCCGATGGCGGGATCGTTGGCAGAGATCGACGCCGTAGCGGCAATCTGCTCGGTCGTCTCGACGGGCTTGGCATCGGCGTGCAGCTGAGCGACGATCGCCTCAACGGCCTGGTCAATGCCGCGCTTGAGGGCGATCGGGTTGGACCCGGCGGCGACGTTGCGCAGACCCTCGTGGACCAGAGCCTGGGCCAGGACGGTCGCGGTCGTGGTGCCGTCACCCGCGACGTCGTCGGTCTTCTTGGCAACTTCCTTGACGAGTTCGGCGCCGATGCGCTCGAAGGGGTCCTCAAGGTCGATCTCCTTGGCGACGGAGACGCCGTCCTTGGTGATCGTGGGGGCGCCCCACTTCTTGTCGAGAACGACGTTGCGGCCCTTGGGGCCCAGCGTCACCTTCACGGTGTCGGCCAACAGGTTGAGGCCGTTCTCCATGCCGCGACGGGCATCTTCATCGAACTTGATGAGCTTGGTCATTGGAAATATATCCTTCCGCGGTGCGGATCGGGTCCGGTGCCCGCGACGGACGACCGCGCTTGGTGGCGGCCTCACCGGACCTGTGGTCTTATCACTCTCCTTGCCGGAGTGCTAGATATGATTCTGGCACTCGACACACCAGAGTGCAAGGCGAGTTCCTCTCCCTTGAGCGCTATGCGCTCACGGCGTAATGGACCGGCGCGACCGCCTCGCGACGCCACGGGAGGCGCCCGCCATGGATCGAAGCGGGCACGCGGCACACCGCGAGGAGCCGCCCACCCGGCACGGATGGACGGCTCCTCGCACTCACGGCAAGAGAATCAGCGCAGGATGACGACGATGTCGGGATTACCCAGACCGCTCTCCTGACGCACAGTGTCGATACCAAGCTTGGAGGCAATGTCCTTCGCGGTAGCCTCCATGCGAGGATCCTCGTAGAAGACCGTCGACGTCTGGGTCGCCCATCCGTCGGCGTTTGCCGCAGAGGTTCCGGCATAGCCGGCCTCGTTAAGGATCGCGGCCTTCTGACCGGCGTAGCCCTGCGTGCCGGTCCCGTTGAGGACCTGGATGACCGCGCCGTGATCGGGAGCGGAAGCCGCAGGCGAGGAGGTGCTCGGCGAGGGGGTGGGCTCACTCGCCGACTGCGGCTCCTGCGTGGGTGCTTCGGTCGGACTGGGCGAGGAGGTAGGAGTCGTCGCGGCGGAGGTTGGCGCCGGGGTGACGGTGGTGGTCTGCTGGCGTGACAGGGCGGTCGCCGCCGCCCACCCCAGCGCGGGAACGATCACGAGGATAGCCAAGAATGGCCACACGTTCTTCCACTTGGAGGGCTTGGGGCGGTGCATACCGACGGGCATATCCTCGCCGGCACGGTCAAATTCATCCCTGGGGTACTGAGAGCTCACGCGTTCAGACTATCGGAAAAGACACTGTCAGGCGCGCAGACTCGCAGGAGTGTGGCGCGGGTGGTACGGCACTAGGCTGGGGTCATGAGCGAATACAAACCCCGCCCGCTGTCCGAACTGATCGACCCGGGTTGGGTCGGCGCGCTGGCTCCGGTCGAAGAGCGGATACACGAGCTGGGGGCGATGTTGGCCTCCGAGGTCGAGCACGGACGCGGCTACCTTCCCGCGGGCACCGACGTCCTTCGGGCGTTCACCTATCCTTTCGAGGACGTGAGGGTCCTGATCGTCGGCCAGGACCCCTACCCCACGCCGGGACACGCGATGGGCCTGTCCTTCTCGGTACGCCCCGGCGTCCCCCTGCCCAAGTCACTCGTCAACATCTTCCGCGAGCTGAGCGAGGACACCGGTTGCCCTCCTCCAACGTCGGGCGACCTGAGCGCCTGGAGTCGGCAGGGAGTGTGTCTCCTCAACCGGGTGCTCACCGTCCGTCCCGGCGCGCCGGCATCTCACCGGGGACGAGGCTGGGAAGAGGTGACTCAGTGCGCGATCGACGCGCTTGTCTCTCGCCGCTCCCGCGAGGGTCGCCCCGTACCGCTCGTCGCGATCCTGTGGGGCAAAGATGCGCAATCCCTGGCACCTCGCCTCGGGAACACGCCGATCATCGCGTCGGCTCACCCCTCTCCCCTGTCCGCCTATCGAGGTTTCTTTGGTTCGCGTCCCTTCTCGCGGGCGAACGAGCTCCTGCGCTCGCAGGGGGATCCGGGGGTTGATTGGACGCTGGGCTCATGAGGAGCCGGGACGGACGAAGCGTCGCCGCCCTGGCGCTTCGGCGCGCCATCGGGAATGCGTGGAGCCGACTATCGGACTCGAACCGATGACCTGCTGTTTACAAGACAGCTGCTCTACCAACTGAGCTAAGCCGGCGCGACAACTAGTGTGCCATAGGTGGGGTGGACGGCGCGCGGGCGACGCCTCCCACCGCAGGCCGATCAGTGTCCAAGGCGCAGGGTGGGGTGGTCCCACCCCGCGCCCGCCGACTCACTCCGAGCTGGAGGTCGTCCCCGAGCTCTGCGAATTCGCGTCGCCGCTCTGGGAGGGCTCGGCCGCATCGCTTGCCCCGTCCTGGCCGCTGCTCTGCGAGGTGGAGTCGGTGATCCCGTACTCCTGCATGATGCTCTGGCGCAGGGCACCGAGCTGGCCACCCAGCGGGATGACGGTGGAACGGTTCTTGACGAGCTCGGGCGTCCCCAGGCCGGATTCGCGCCCACTGTACCCGGCATCGCGCCACGCGTTGGTCGACGTCTCCAGGTAGGATTCGACCGCGTTCACGGGGAAGGTGTTGATGACGGAGGCGGGAACTCCAACCTCGGCAGCGATCTCCTTCACCTGCTTCCAGGACGCGTCCAGGTTCTGGACAACCTTTCCGTTCGAGGCCTGGAACTGGGTGCGGAAGTATGCGAGCAACGCGTGGTGGAACTCGACCCACTTGTCCGGAGCCTTCTGAGCGACCACCAGGGAGGCGCCGGCCGCGGGCTTGAGATAGTCCATGTTGACGGTGATAACCGGCTGAATCTCGAGGTTGAAGTGCCCCTGCGACGCCCAGGTGGTCAGGTCCTGGCCCATCGCGACGTCCAGGTCCGCGCAGGCGTGGCACGAGTAGTCGAAGTACTCGGTCAGGGTGGGCAGGTTCGGGTCGGCCTCGGCAACGATCCCGTTGCCGTTGAGGATGATGGGTCGCCCATCGGCGTAGGAACCCAGGACCTCGGAGGCATCGACGTTGCGCGCGGCGTTGATCTGGGCCTGCTGGTTCCAAATGACCGCGCCGACGGCGCCGACGACCGCCAGGACGATGGCGGCGACGCAGGCGATCACAATGATTCGAACGCGACGATCGGCGCGCTCCTGCGCCTGACGCATCTGTGCGGCCTTGGCGCGCACCGGATCGAGGGTCGACTTCGGATTCTTAGCCATGAACTCACCTTCCGAGACTGGTTGAATGTTGTCAGACTACCGATCCGAGCCGAGTCTCGCCTAGTGCAACAGGCCACCGGTGAGGACGATCCACGCACCCGCAAGGAATCCGGCGCATCCGAGTGTGAGCAGGGCGCGTCCCCACAGCGGGGGGACGAGCGCGCGCAGCGACGTGGCGAGGCCGACGCGCAGGTCTGCCGCGAAGGGCATCAGCCAGGCGATAAGCAGGGAGGCCGCCGCGAGCCCCCAGACGACGATCGCCGCGCTCGAGTCGCTCAGCCAATAGTCCTCGCGTGGAACGCTGGCAGCGGTGGCGACGTCGAGCGGCCACGACCACGCGGCCTCGCCGTCGCGTTGGTAGGACAGGAAACCCCACAGGGTGTAGGGAACGAGGCCCCCGACGAGGATGGCGAGGGCGGTCGTGAGCAGGGAGCGCAGGAGCAGGAGCGGCGACATCGCGATGACTGCGGCGCCGTCGCTGGGGCGGGGGCCGCGCAGGAAGCGGCGCCGCTCGAGCCACCGCGTCATTGCGCCGACCAAGCCGAAGGCGGTCAGCGCGATGCCCAGGAGAGTTGTGCCCGTGGCTCCCAGGAGGAAAGGCAGGGAGGCCAGGGTGGCCAGCACCGCGGCGGCGCAGATCCACGCCCCTTTGCCCCACGATGAGGCAGCCGCCTTGCCCGGTTGCCCACTTCCCTGCGGGAAGGAGGCGGGCGGAGCCCACGGCCCCGGTCCGGCGCCTCCGGGTGCCTGCGGGTAGGGGAGCCGCCCGTAGCCGCCGGGAGGACCTCCGGGCACTGCGGGTTGGTGAGCGGGCAACGGCACCCGGTGGGACGCGTCGGGCACCTGTTCGACCACGCTGGGGTTGCACTCGAGGGGGGCCATGACCTGGGTGGGATCCGTATCATCGACGACCTGCCACCGGCTGGTCGCGTCGTCGCGCCATGCGACCTCCTCCGTGTCCTCCTCGCCCCATCCGGCCTCGCTGCCTTCCTCGTCCCACTTCTCGTCGCTCTCGGCAATGGAGGCGGTGTCGACCACCTCGGTGTGATCGTTGACGGCGGCAAACTCGGAGGGGTCGCGCCCGGGGCGATCGGGGTAGGACACCTCGCGCGCTCCGTCGGCCACGGGGCGCCGACCCGCGTCCTCCCAAGCGGGTGGCGCGGCGATCTCCTGTGGATCCGAGCTGATGGATTGCGTGCGCGCGCCCGTGTCAAGGAGTTGCGCCCAGTTGACGGTGACGTAGTCGAGCTCGCCGGGGGCCCAGCCGACGGCACTCATCAGATCCGCGACGATCAGGGCGGGTGAGGGACGCTCGTCGGAATCGGGCGCAAGCCCGCCGCCGAGCACGTCCGCGACCGCCGGGTGCAGCCCGGCCAGGTCGGGCCTGCCCTCAACGACGCGCAGCATTGTTGCCGCGACGTCGCCTGTGCCGAAGGGGGGTCGTCCGGTCGCGCACGACAGGAGGGTGGCGCACCACGCCCACCAGTCGGATTCCTTCGTTGCTCCTCCTCCCCGGAGGAGTTCGGGCGCGGTGTATCCGGCCGTCCCGGAGACGAGGCCGGTGCGTGTCAGGTGCTGGTCGGAGGTCGCCATGGCGATACCGAAGTCGATGAGGACGGGTCCGCGCGGGGAGCAGATGATGTTGGAGGGCTTGATGTCGCGATGGATGATGTCCGCGTGGTGGACCGCGGCGATCGTGGACGCCACGTGGTAGGACATGGCGGCGACCCCACGCAGTGGGATCGGGCCGGAGAGGAGAATCTCCGCGAGCGTGGGTCCCTCGATGTACTCGGAGACGACGAAGGGCTGAGACGCCTCCGTTTCGGCGTCAAGGATGTGGGCAACGAAGGGCGAGCGCACGGAGTTCACGGTACGCGTCTCGCGCGCGAGCCGAACGCGCGAGGCCTCCGACGCGGCCAGCGCCGGGTGCATCGCTTTGAGGGCGACGCGCATTCCGCCGCCGTCCTCAGCCAGCCACACGGTGCCCGCGCCGCCCGTCCCGAGCCGACGAAGCAGCCGGTAGCCGCCCAGTTCCTCGCCTTCTTCCACCCCCTCAGCCTACCTGGCCCCCGGGCTGAGCGCGTCCACCCACAATCGTCTGCCGCCTCGCCGGGGCGATCCCGGGCGCGAAAGCACGACGGAGACTCCGCCTCGATCCATCATCCGATCCGGGCTGTACAGGGCCGTGCGCGCGTGGTAACTTCAGCGTAGTTGCACGCTCGGAACGATCCGGGCGTCGGCTCCGTGGGCGAAGACGCTCCACGGTCACCCACAATGGATCGTCCGGCACGTACCTGCCGGTGGGAAGGAATTGCATATGGCAACCGTCACCTTTGACAAGGCTACCCGCGTTTACCCGGGCTCCGACAAGCCCGCCGTCGACCAGCTCGACCTCGAAATCAAGGACGGCGAATTCCTCGTCCTCGTCGGCCCCTCCGGCTGCGGAAAGTCCACCTCGTTGCGCATGCTCGCCGGCCTGGAGGACGTGAACTCCGGCCGCATCCTCATTGGCGACAAGGACGTCACGGACGTTCCCCCGAAGAACCGCGACATCGCGATGGTCTTCCAGAACTACGCGCTGTACCCGCACATGTCGGTGCGCGAGAACATGGGCTTCGCCCTGAAGATCGCGGGCACCCCCAAGGACGAGATCAACAAGCGCGTCGAAGAGGCCGCAAAGATCCTCGACCTTGAGCCCTACCTGGACCGCAAGCCCAAGGCTCTGTCGGGTGGCCAGCGTCAGCGCGTCGCGATGGGCCGCGCCATCGTGCGCAAGCCCCATGTCTTCCTCATGGACGAGCCCCTGTCGAACCTGGATGCGAAGCTGCGCGTCCAGACCCGCACGCAGATCGCCTCGCTGCAGCGCGAGCTGGGCGTGACCACCGTCTACGTGACCCACGACCAGACCGAGGCGCTGACGATGGGCGACCGCATCGCCGTCCTCGCCGGCGGCCTCCTCCAGCAGGTGGGCACGCCACAGGAGATGTACGAGCGCCCCGCCAACGAGTTCGTCGCAGGCTTCATCGGCTCCCCCGCCATGAACCTGGGAACGTTCACGGTTGACGGCGAGTGGGCCAAGCTCGGCCCCGCCCGCGTGCCGGTGTCCGAGGCTGCCCGCGCTGCGATGACGGCCGAGGACGGCGGGAAGATCAAGATCGGTTTCCGCCCCGAGGGCCTGGACGTCGTCGACGCCGACGCGGAGGGGACGATCCCGGTGGAGGTTGACTTCGTCGAAGAACTCGGCTCCGACGCCTACGTCTACGGCCACCTGGCCGGGGCGGCCGAGGGAGAAGCTCTGGGTTCGGGCGCGGAGGGCACGGGCAAGCAGCTGATCGTGCGCGTTCCCCCGCGCACCGCCCCCGGCCGCGGCGGCGTCCTGCACGTGCGCATCCGCGAGGGCCAGCAGCACAACTTCTCCGCCGCCACGGGCGTGCGCCTGCCCGAGTAAGGCACGGCGCCCGCGCGCGACGCATCCCGGCCCCGGCCTCGTCCCTCACGGATGAGGCCGGGGCCGCCTCGTCTCGCGTGTGTTCTACGCCGCGACTGGGCGCGCCGTGGACGCTCGCCGTGGCAGGCCGGGCTGGTGGTGCCACAATGGGGGCATGGCTTTGGACATTACGGCGGCTGCGGTCGACTCCGCCCTCCTGGACCTCCCGTGGGACGTTCCCCTGGAGCAGTGGCCATCGTCCCTGCTCGCCGCCCTTCCGCGCGGCATTTCTCGGCACGTCGTGCGCTTCGTGAATCTGTCCGGCCGCGTGCTGGCGGTCAAGGAGATCGGCGAAACGGTCGCCCATCACGAGTACGACATGCTGCGCGACCTGACGCGCCTGGACGCCCCCTCCGTGCTGCCCGTCGCCGTCATCACGGGGCGCAAGGACCCCGAAGGCGAGGAACTCAACGCGGTGCTCGTCACCGAGCATCTGAAGTTCTCGCTGCCCTACCGCGCGCTTTTCTCACTGTCGATGCGCGCCGACACTGCGACGCGGCTCATTGACGCGCTGGCGCTTCTTCTCGTGCGCCTTCATCTCCTGGGCTTCTACTGGGGCGACGTTTCCCTGTCGAACACGCTGTTCCGCCGCGATGCCGGGGCGTTCTCCGCCTACCTGGTCGACGCTGAGACCGGTGAGTTACACGGAACCTTGACGCCCGGCCAGCGCGAGTACGACGTCGATCTGGCGCGCACAAACATCATCGGCGAGCTGATGGATCTCCAGGCCGGAGGATATTTCCCCATGGACGCCGACCCCATCGACGTGGGCGACCGCATCCGAACCCAGTACGACCTGCTCTGGCGCGAGGTCACCGCCGAGGAGTCCATCCCCAATGACCAACGCCGATACCTCGTGAACGAACGTATCCGCAGGCTCAACGACCTTGGCTTCGACGTGGCCGAGCTGCGCATGGCCACCGACAACGGCGGCGATCACCTACTGATTCAACCGAAGGTGGTCGATGCCGGCCACCACAACCGCAAGCTCATGCGCCTGACCGGCATGGACGTGGGCGAGCATCAGGCGCGGCGGCTCCTCGCGGACATTGACGCGTGGCGCGCCACGTCCGGCCTGGAGGACATCCCCCTCGAGCAGGCCGCCCACAAGTGGCTGACGGACGAGTTCACTCCCGTTGTCCGGGCAATACCCCGCGAGCTCGCGGGCAAGCTGGAACCCGCTCAGCTCTATCACGAGTTCCTGGAACACCGCTGGTACATGGCACAGCAGGCCGGGCATGATGTCCCCCGCGATGAGGTGGTCGCCTCCTACATCAACACGGTCCTCGCCTCCAAGCGCGACGAGGCCGTCCTCCTCGAACCGGGGCCCGGGAGGTCCTCCATGTTGAGCGCCGAGGCCCACCCCGACCTATGGTGAGTGGGTACACGCAGGCGTCCACGCTAGGAGAATCCATGTCCGACTTCCCACGCATCATCGCTCACCGGGGAGCTTCCTCCCTCGCTCCCGAGAACACGATCGCCGCGTTCTCGAAGGCCATGGAGGTGGGCGCCCGCTGGTTCGAGTTTGACGTGGACATCGTCGGGGACGGCTCCCTCATCGTCATCCACGACGACACGCTCGACCGGACGACGACGGGGACGGGTTCCTACTATCGCCTGGGTTTTTCGGACATTCGCCGCCTGGACGCCGGGCGTTGGTTCTCCGACACGTATCGTTTCGAGCGCATTCCCGAGGCCGCTGACGCCCTTGAGTTCGCCCACGCCCAGCAGATGGGCGCCAACCTGGAGATCAAGCCCTGTGCGGGCGGAGAGAGGCTGCGCGAACGGCTGGTCGAGTCGTTGGCCGTCGCGGTGGCGGGGAGCAAGGTCCCCTCCCGCCTCATCGTCTCCTCCTTCGACCATGAGCTCCTGGCGGCCTTCCACGCCGCGAGCCCGAACGTGGCGCTCGGCTGGCTCATTGAACGAGCCTGCGAGGAATGGCGTGAGGGCGCGACCGCCCTGGGAGCCCGGGCGATTCACCCCGGAGTCGAGGGGCTGTCGCGCAGGGACGTGCAGGCCATGCGCGATGCGGGCTTCGAGGTGAATGTCTGGACCGTCAACGACGTGGAACAGGCGCGCGAGCTGGCATCGTGGGGGGTGACGGGTATCTTCACCGATCGTCCCCAGGACTTCCCCGCCGACGCACTGGCGCTGTGAGACACGTCAGAGCCGGGGCGCATCCGCCCCGGCTCTGACTCGTCCCTGCTACTCGGCGGCCGCTGCGGCCCGGCGCGCGAATCGCTTGGAGACGTGCTTGGCGAGCGACAGCTCGGCGATGGAATCAACCATCATGAGGCCTCCGACGATGCCCGCGAAACGCATCCACCCGGAGCGGGGCGAGGAGGAGCGGACGGCCGCAACGAGCAGGCCCGCGCCGACGATGGCCTCCGCTGCCACGGCGGCGTGAATGATCCAGGGGCGCTCAACGGCCACCGACTCGTAGGAGTTCCACAGGGGCTTGACGACGGACTGCGGCTGCCCCATCATGATGTCCACGCTTCGGCCAATGGCGTTGGATATGCCTCGCGCCAGGTGGACGCTCACTCCTTCGACGTCCTCGGCGTCCGTGGTTCCCAAGAGGAATCCGGCGACGGATCCGGGAAGGCCGAGGGCACGAACAACCTTCCACACGGATTCCTCGCCCGTCGTGGCCACCGACGCCCACAGGGCGTCGGCGTCGGAACCGGGAACGGCATGGGCGATTTCCATGAGGTCGAGGCGATCGCCGACCAGGTCGGTGACGTCGGTGGGAAGCTCGGACGCCTTGTCGTGGCCGCCCGGCACGATCGCCGCGTCCATACCCCAGTTGTGGGAGACGATGTTCTCGAGGTGGTCGTCGGTGACGAGGAAAACCTGGAACTCGCCGTCGGACATGGACAGCGTCACGAGCGGCAGGTCGCCGAAGTTCCATCCTTCCTTCTCGGGGGGAAGCTCGGCGAGGAGCGCACGGTGGCCGTCGGCCAGCTCCAGGTCGCCCAGGTCCACGCCCTCCAGGGCCGCCAGGAGCGGGACCGAGGAGGCCGGCGTGCGCCCGATCTCGACGATGCGGGTGGGCGCAGTTTCCACGGTCTCGGGCGCGTCCTCGTCAGAGGGCCAGACCCGCCCGAGGGGTGATTCCCCGTCGGGGAGCTGGTCGGAGGTCGCATTGCCGATGCGAACCTCTGCGTCGAAGAGGATGGCCAGTTCCTCGGCCAGTTGGCTGGGGGTGGGGCCGGGCGTCACCTCGGTCGAGTCGGCGGGGACGGTGGCGACACGGTCGTCGCAGACCGCGACGTTGAGGCCGAGCAGCTGGGGGGAGGAGGGGAACCACTCGAGCTGCGCGAGGATCGCACGTTCCTTGAGCTCAGCGGCGACGGTGCTGGGATCTAGCTCGTGGCCGATGATCATGCCTTCGATGCGCGTCCATTCCTGGGCCATGTCACTACCTTCCTGTTCGTGGTGCCTTCATCTCACCACACTTAGTTCCATTGTGTCGCGAGTGTCGCATTTTCGCTCGCTCGCGCCGCCCGCCTCTATCGCTCGGTTCCGCCCCATTCGACCGCGGTAAAACCCGAGCGCGGGGGTGGCGGCGTCAGAATCTGCGGCTCGGCGACGGTGGAGGCGTCGGCCTCGCGGATCGACATGAACACCCGGATGAATGTGTCGGGGGTGACCGCCTCTCCGGCGGCGTCGGCGAAGCTGTAGGCGGCACGGCGCGTGTAGGCGCTCGCGTCAAAAGACACGAAGGTGTAGTCGTGAGCGCGCATGCGGGGCGCCCAGTAGGTGATGAAGTCGGCGGCCTCCCGCTCGTTGAGCCCGAGCTGGGCGAGCTTGTCTTCGAGGAAGGCGACGGCATCGTCGCGGGAGACGACGAATCCGGCGTCGGGTTCCGGCAGCGCCATCGTCGCATCCCAGAAGATGGAGGGATACGTGCGCCCGGAGGTATCCGTGAGTGTTCCATCCCTCGCCGCACCCACCGTCCACGAGGCGCGGGTGCGTCCGTCGACAGAGGTGACGCGCTCGGGTGCCGGGTAGACGGTGTCGAGGGTTCCCGTCAGGTCCAGCGTCACCGTCATCGTCCGTTCCTGCTCCGGGTACAGGTAGAGCACCGGCTTGTATGCCTTCTGCGTGCGCTGTTCCACCACGTGGACGACAACGAGGACCACCGCGACCGCAACACACAGGGTCACAATGGCGGCCAGTATCTGCAGCACTCTCTTCACGGCATCTCCCTACTCTCGATGCACCCGTCGTTGGGCCGTCGCTTGCCGCCTCCCGTAGTTCTCACATCATAGGGTCCGCCGTCGCCGCGTTTCAAGCCCCTTTGTCGAGGCGCCGCACCGGTCGCCCGGCCCGCGCGAGGGCGAACGCCGAGACAGTGTTGAGTGACGGAGCGCACGCTGCTATCCTGACCTGTTGCGCGGTGCCATCATCGAGTGCGCCGCATCGTCGAGCGAAAGCACGAATCATGTCTCTTATCCCCATCATCGCGGGCATCTTTGCCGCGCTCATCCTCATTATTCTCTTCCTGTGGGCGAGCTTCGTGTCGGCTTCTCCGGGCGAGATCAAGGTCATCTCGGGGCCCCGCGGCCAGCGCGTCCTGCACGGCAAGACCGGTTGGAAGGTCCCGCTCCTGGAGCGCGTGGATTCCATGACGGCTTCGATGATCTCCGTTGACGCCCAGACCACCGACTTTGTTCCCACAAACGACTACATCAACGTGCGCGTGGATGCCGCCGTGAAGGTGCGTATCGCAACCGACGATCCGACCCTGTTTCGCGCCGCGACCCGCAACTTCCTCTACAAGACGACGGCAGAGATCTCCGAGGAGGTGCGCGATACCCTCGAGGGGCACCTGCGCGCGATCATCGGTCAGATGAAGCTGACGGACATCATCACCGACCGCGCCGCATTCTCCGAGCGCGTCCAAGAGAATGCGAAGCAGGACCTGGAGGAGATGGGCCTGGAGATCGTCGCATTCAACATCCAGAACGTCACTGACCAAAATGGCGTCATCGACAACCTGGGTATCGACAACACGGAGCAGATCCGTAAGACGGCCGCGATTGCCAAGGCGAACGCGCAGAAGGAGGTCGCCCAGGCGACCGCAGTCGCGCAGAAGGAAGCAAACGACGCCCAGGTCGCGTCCCAGCTCGAAATCGCTCAGAAGCAAACGGACCTTGCGAAGCGTCAGGCCGCCCTGAAGGTCGAGGCCGACACCGAGAAGGCAAAGGCGGATGCCGCCTACGAGATTCAGTCCCAGATCCAGCGCCGCGACATCGAGCGCGAGACGGCCCAGGCCGACATCGTCAAGCAGGAGCAGCAGGCGGTCATCAAGGAGAAGGAGGTCGTCGTCACCAAGCAGGCGCTGCAGGCCGAGGTGAACGCGAAGGCCGACGCCGACCGCTACGCCGCCGAGAAGAAGGCCGACGCCGCCCTGTACGCCCGCCAGCGTCAGGCCGAGGCGGAGGCCTTCGAGCGGACGAAGAAGGCGGACGCCGACAAGCAGGCGATGCTCGCCGAAGCTCAGGGCATCGAGGCACGCGGCCGCGCGGAGGCAAGCGCCATCGGCGCGAAGCTGACGGCCGAGGCCGAGGGCCTGGAGAAGAAGGCCGAGGCTATGACGAAGATGAACCAGGCGGCCGTGCTGGAGATGTACTTCCGCGCACTGCCCGAGGTTGCCCGTGCGGTCGCCGAGCCGCTCTCGAAGGTTGATTCCATCACGATGTACGGGGAGGGCAACAACGCCCAGATGGTCGGCGACATCACGAAGTCGATCAGCCAGATCAACGCGGGATTGGGCGACTCCCTGGGTCTGAACCTGCAGCAGCTCTTCTCGGCGCTCGTCGGCGCGAAGCTGGTGTCCCCCACGATCGCCGACGCCGTGGAGGAGGGGGTTCGCGACGCCGCGGTGCCCACACCACCGCAGAAGTAGGACGGCACGAATATCCTGTTGCTGGCTTGGGGCGGGGTCCTTCGGGATCCCGCCCCAGTGCGTTGACGGGACGAGGCCGGGGATGCATCGGCGCGAAGGACTAGCGGCGTGCGGCAGGGCGCAAATGCCGGGCCTCGGGAGGCGAAGCGGTGCTGGACGAGTCGCGTCTTGTGCTGTGCGTGAGCCCACAGTAAGGCCGCCCGACCCCGGTGGGGGGTCGGGCGGCCAGGCGCCTGAGGCCGCGAGGCGGCTATCGACGACGTGTTCAGCGCATCTGGGTGCCGGTGGCGCCCAGGCGCTCGCAGGCCTCGACGACGCGGGCGGCCATGCCGGCCTCGGCCGACTTGCCCCACGTGCGCGGGTCGTACTGCTTCTTCACGCCGACCTCGCCGTCGATCTTGAGGACGCCGTCATAGTTGCGCATCATGTGGTCGACGACCGGGCGGGTGAACGCGTACTGCGTGTCGGTGTCGACGTTCATCTTGATGACGCCGTTGGCGACAGCGGTGGCGATTTCCTCGGCGGTGGAACCGGAGCCGCCGTGCATGACCAGGTCGAAGGGACGGTGGTCGAGGCCGAAGTGCTCAGCGACCTCCTTCTGGATGGTGCCGAGCAGCTCGGGACGCAGCTTCACGTGGCCGGGCTTGTAGGCGCCGTGCACGTTGCCGAAGGTCAGGGCCGTGATGTAGCGGCCCTTCTCGCCCAGGCCCAGGGCCTCGACCGTCTTGATGCCGTCCGCGGTGGAGGTGTAGAGCTTCTCGTTGATCTCGCCAACGACGCCGTCTTCCTCGCCGCCGACCGCGCCGACCTCAATCTCGAGGATGGTGTTGGCCTTGACGGACATGGCGAGCAGTTCCTTCGCGATCTCGAGGTTCTCGTCGAGCGGAATCGCGGAACCATCCCACATGTGGGACTGGAAGGTGGGCAGCTTGCCTTCGGCGACCTGACCGGCCTCGATCTCGAGGAGGGGGCGGACCCAGGAGTCGATGTTCTGCTTGGCGCAGTGGTCGGTGTGCAGAGCCACGGTGATGCCGTAGTTCTTGGCAACCTCGTAGGCGTAGGCGGCGAGGGCCAGCGAGCCCGTGACGCGGTTCTTGATGGTGGAGCCGGAGCCGTACTCGGAGCCGCCCACGGAGATCTGGATGATGCCGTCGGACTCGGCCTCGGCGAAGCCCTGGAGGGCGGCGGTGATGGTCTGGGAAGAGGTCACGTTGATCGCGGGGTAGGCGAACTTGCCGTCCCTGGCGCGATTGAGCATCTCTGCATAGACCTCGGGAGTTGCGATAGGCACTTGGAGCCTCCTAATCGAGTGACAGTTGTGTCGTGTCGTATTGTCTCACAATTTGCAGGAGGCGGAAGGGGATGGAAGTCCCGTGCTCGCACCTCATCGCCGCTTCGCGCGACGAGGGAGCGGCTCACGCATCTGGCGCCGATTACTCGCCTGCGGCGGTGAGGCGCGTGGCGTGGGCCCACATGACGATTGCTGCGGCGTGCCCGACGTTCATCGAACGCGTCGATCCGCGCTGCGTGACGGCAACGACGACGTCGCAGGCTGCCAGCATCTCCTCGCTCAGCCCGAGTGCCTCGGAGCCGAACACGAGGCATGCCTTGGCGGGCAGGATCGTCTCCTCCAGCGCGATCGAGTCCCGGACGTTATCCACGCCCACGATGGCCAGCCCGTGCCGCGCGCAGTGGAGGGCGAGTTCGGCTGCGTCGCGGGGGTGATCGACCGGAAGGTAGCGGTCGGTCACCATGGCGCCGCGGCGGTTCCACCGCCTGCGTCCGACAACGTGCACGCGGCGCGCGCCAAGCGCGTTCGCCGTGCGCACGATCGACCCGATGTTGAAGTCGTGGTCGAGGTTCTCGACGGCGACCTCGAAGGGGAGGCAGCGGGCGGCGACGTCCGCGCGGATCGCCTCCATCGTCCAGTACCTGTACCTATCCTCGACGTTGCGTCGGTCCCCGTGTTCCAGCAGCTCCGGGTCGTAGCGGTGGTCGACTGGCCAGGCGTGAGGGCCTCCGGGCCAGGGGCCGACCCCGACCGCGGCGCGTCCCTGGGCCTCGGGCGCCCGCCGGGCTTGGGCGCCATCCGGCGCGATGTCACACGCGTTTTCGAACTCGTTCACGGATCCCACCCTAGCGGGACCGTAGAATGGGGGCATGAGCGCACTGACAACTGCCCCGAAAGCGTTGATCGATCTCCCTCCCGTGACCGCCTGGCTCTCCGATATGGACGGCGTGTTGGTCAAGGAGAATCGCGCGCTGCCCGGCGCGAATGAGTTCCTGGCGGCGCTGCGCGACAACGGCATGCCCTTTCTGGTTCTCACCAACAACTCCGTTTTTACCAACCGCGACCTTTCGGCGCGCCTGGCCAACTCCGGCTTGGAGATTCCCGAGGAGAACATCTGGACGTCGGCCAACGCCACGGCAGCTTTCCTGCAGCAGCAGTCTCCCGGTTCCACCGCCTACGTGATTGGCGAGGCCGGCCTGACCACGGCAATTCACACGGCCGGATACGTGATGACCGAGACCGATCCGGAGTACGTGGTGCTCGGCGAGGTCCGTTCCTACGACTTCCGTGCCCTGACGCAGGCAATCCGCTTCATCGAGGGCGGGGCGAAGTTCATCGCAACGAATCCGGACGTGTCTGGCCCCTCCGACGAGGGAACCCTGCCGGCCTGCGGTGCCATCGCGGCGATGATCACGGCCGCGACCGGCCAGAAGCCTTACTTTGTCGGCAAGCCGAACCCCGTCATGATCCGCGCGGGCCTGAACAAGATCGGCGCCCACTCTGAGAGCGCCGCCATGGTCGGTGACCGCATGGACACGGACGTGCGCGCCGGCGTGGAGGCGGGACTGCGCACCCACCTGGTCCTGTCGGGCTCGACGACGCGCGAGGATGTTCGCAACTATCCGTTCCGTCCCTTCGGTATCCACGAGGGCATCGGCCAGCTCATTGAGCTGGTTGAGGCGGCCCACTGACACGCAACGACACGAGAAAGAACACCCATGACCAACGATTCTCAGAAGGCTCGTCTGGCGGCCCTGGTCCAGGAGCTGTCCGTCATTCACGAGAAGGTGACCCTTGCCTCGGGCCGGGAGTCCGACTTCTACGTGGATATGCGTCGTTCGACGCTGCACCACGAGGCGGCTCCCCTCATCGGCCACGTCATGCTGGACCTCCTGGAGGAGTCCGGCTTCGCGGTTGGCGAGGAGTACGTGGGAGTCGGCGGCCTGACGATGGGCGCGGATCCTGTCGCCACCGCAATGTTGCACGCCGCCGCCTCGCGCGGCCTGGACCTGGATGCCTTCGTCGTGCGCAAGGCAGCGAAGGATCACGGGATGAAGCGCCGCATCGAGGGGCCGGACGTGGAGGGCAAGAACGTCGTCGTCCTTGAGGACACCTCAACGACGGGCGGCTCCCCGCTTGAGGCGGCTTTCGCGCTACGTGAGGCGGGTGCCAACGTCGTCGCGGTGGCCGTCATCGTCGACCGCGCAACCGGGGCGAAGGAGCGGATCGAGGCCGAGGGCTTGCCGTACCTGTCCGCTCTGGGGCTGAGCGACATCGGCCTGGCCTAGACGATGGCCTCGGGGGTGGGGTCGGGCTCGTGCGCGAACCCGACCCCACCCCGTCTCGCTCAGAGGCGTCACATGTGCGGGATGGCTCTCATGGCGCGCGCGGTCACCCATCGGGGAGCAATCTTCATGGCCCCCATCGCGGCCTTGTAGGCGAGCGTGGGGGTCACCTGGATACGTCCCGCGCGCACGGCGTTGAGCGCACAGGTGACGACCTCCTCGGGAGAGGCCATGAGCCACGCCGGAGTTGCCTCCATGTCGACGCCTGCCCGCTCGAAGAAGGGGGTGTTGACGGGGCCGGGGCACACGACGGTCGCGGTGATGCCGGACCCCCGCAGCTCAGCGGCCAGGCCTTCCGTGAAGGCCACCACCCACGCCTTGTGAGCGGAGTAGGTTCCGGCTCCCGTGCGCGAGGCGACGGAGCCGACGTTCAGGATCGCGCCTCGCCCTCGCGAGCGCATCGAGATGCCTGCGTGGTGAGCGAGGATCATGACGGCACGAACCATCACGTCCACGCCCGCGAGTTCGGCCTCCAGGGTGTTGTCCAGGAAGTCTGTCCCCAATCCGAACCCGGCGTTGTTGACGAGAAGGTCAACGGGCGCAAGATCCGCCTTCTCGACGTCGGCGGGGCCTCCCACGTCAAGGCGTGAGGCAACCCTCCGGCACCCCTCGGCGGTGGACAGGTCGGCGGCGATGGTCTCCGCTCGCACCCCGGCGACGTTCGCGAGCGCTGACGCGAGCGCGCTCAGCGCTTCTTCGTGGCGCGCGACGAGGACGAGATCGTGTCCGGCGGCTGCGAGCTGCCAGCAGAATTCTTCACCTATTCCGGACGTGGCTCCGGTGACGAGTGCTGTTCCCATGGGGGCAGTGTAGCTCGCAGCGTCGGGGTATCACGAGGCCGGGGCGGGGATCTTCTCTCGCATCCGCGCCCCGGCCTCGTCGTCAACGGGTGCGGATGAGGTATCCGGCGCCGCCACCCGCGAGCGCGGCCGGGATGACGAGGAGGACGAGCCAGTAGGGGCTCCAGCCCCGCGAGCGGCCCGCCTCGTTTCCCGCGGCGATGGGGACGGCGTTGGCCGCGTCCTGAGTGCCATCGACGGGTGCCTGTGCCGCACCGCTCTGGGCGCCGTCTGTGCTCAACGCGCCGCTCTGGGCGCCGGATGTGGAGCCGTTGGCCCGGGGCGTTGCGGAAGGAGCCGCCTTGGGGGCGGTGACCGGGCTGGAGCTAGAGGACCCCGTTGAGGTCGGCGCGCCCGAGCCAACGCCGGTACGCGCGGGACTCACTCCCGCACCGGTCGTGCTCGACGTGGGGTTCGCGCCACCCGTTGCCTGTGTTCCTCCCGCACTTGCGTTGCCTCCGTTGCCTCCGTTGCTCCGAGGCGCGAGGGGGCCGCCATTGGGGGCGGGGGCCGGGAAAGGCCTCGGCGCGGGCGCGGGGTCCGGACTCGGCGTGGGGCCAGGGTCCGGGGTCGGAGCGGGGTCCGGGGTCGGTGCGGGAGTGGGCGTGGGGTCCGGGCTCGGCGTGGGGTCCGGGCTCGGCGTGGGGTCCGGGCTCGGCGTGGGGTCCGGAGAGGGGGCCGGGCTTGGTGCGGGGCCAGGGTCCGGGGTCGGAGCGGGGCCGGGAGAGGGCGTCGGCACGGGTTGGTCATTCCCGCCGGGCGCCGGGCGGTCTGCGTGGTGACCGGCACGCACGACAACCGTGAACGACTGGGGGGCGACGAGCGTACGCTCCCCGCTGCGTGCCCCGACCTCGATGCGGTAGGTCCCCGGCGCGCTGAACACCCAGTTGCCGTGCATGTGGGTGGCCTCGGTCGTGTGAACGACGCCGTCTGCCTTGGTCGAGTCAAAGTGCACCTTGGCCGCGCTCCCGAAGGCCCCTCCCTGGAAGAAAGCGGCACGCGCCCCCTCGGGGGCCTCGGCCAGATGCAGGGTGAGGTCAGCGCCGTCGGGGAGGGCCGCGTAGTCGATCCCCTCCGTGGACAGGCCCGGCCAGACGATGTCGCTGTTCTGGGTTTCGGGGAGCACGTAGGTCGCGCTACCAACCGGACCGAGGACGTCGTAACTGGGATCCGACAGTGACGAGGGCCGCACGAAGCGCGCGTTGGGTGCCACGGCCAGGGTCGTCGAAGACAGGGTGCGCAGCACCGAGGTGCGTGCGGCGGTCAGCGAGTCGTCCTTGACCGCCAGCCCGTAGGTAATGCCGGCGGCGGCGTTCTGCTGGGTCAGGCGCACATCCAGGTGGCCTCGCGCGATCTCGACCGGATCATTGAGGAGGGGCGAGGCAGGCGCCGGGTTGGTTCCTCCACCATTATCGGGGCTGGGTGCCGGGTCGGGTGTGGGCGTCGGGTCGGGGCTGGGCGCCGGGTCGGGTGTGGGCGCCGGGTCTGGGGCTGGTTCCTCCGGGACAGAAGCGCCGGCACGCACGTGAAGCGTGGCGGTCAGACCCACGTGCTCGCCGACCGTGACGTCGCTGGCCTCGGCAACTGTCATGACGGCGTCTGACAGCGGGTGGGGACGGATCGTGACGCGCATGTGCATGGGCTCGCCCTGGCACACCCCCAGGTCCTGAGCCTTCGTGTCCATGCCTCCCGCACCCAGCGTCCCCTCCATGGAGCACCAGGGGCTGAAGTCATACTTGGACTCGAGGAACTCGATCTTATAGGTCGCGCGCAGGCTCGGGTCGGCAGCTCGCACGGTCGCGGTGTATTGGTCGGTCGTGCCCGGTTTGAGATCGTAGGAGACATCAACGCGGCGCGACGACAGCGGTAGGCTGTCGGGATTCCACACGGGAGCGGGATCGGGGTTGGAGGGGCCGAGGAGTTGCTCGCCCGTTCCCACCGAGACCGGTTCCTTATCCCTTTGAGAGTACTGGGCGGCCTGGGAGATCCATCGGGCCGAGGAGGAATCCTGGGGAATGTAGATCGCCTGGACCGAGACGGCATCGGCCCCGAGCAGTTCGGAGACAGTGGCACGGCCCGCCTCGACCGGCACCTCTGTGAGGAAGTAGCCGTTGACGGTGATCCACGCGCGACCGGCGTCGGTGGCCACGCCCGTGTCGATGGTGATGTCGGTGAGATGGTTGTCGCCCGGATGCTCTCGCTGCGCGTGAGGGGCGAGCGTCAGCGTGGGAACGGCTCCCTGGCCGTCCCCACGCTCGGGGCGTGCGGCGTTGTAGGCGCTCGCGATGTCCTTGATGGTGCCCTCGGAGGGGTTGGCGCCTCCAACCTGCCAGACGAGCGGGGTGAGGGGCGAGGAGTAGATCGCCTTGCCGTCGGCGCTGCGCGCCGTCATCTTGTAGGTCGCAACGTAGCGGCCCGGCTGCGTAAACGTGGTGTAGAGATGCGTATGGCGCGGATTGTACACGCTGCGATAGGCGGTATCGTGACTCGAGAGGAAACGATTGACGCTGTCGCCGTTGTCGATGAACATCTCCATGCGTCCCGGGCCATCAACACTCACGAGGTCAAGGGTGTAGGTGTCGCCTTCAAACTTGTCGGTGTCGCCGATCTCACCAGCTCCCAGACCCGCCCAGATGGGCGTGTTTCCAGGTCCGGGATTCTGCGGCGCGGCGTTGAGAACGCTTCCCTCCGCTCCGAGGAAGGACAGGTCCGGGCGACCGGCGGGGACGACGAGCTGCGACTTCGCCTCGTCCTTCTCCCCCGTTCCGGTCCATGCCTTGGGTAGCCACAGGACTGTCTTCTCCATCGGGAGGTTGATGGTGTTGAGCGAGAAGCTCGAGGTGTCGTCGTGCCAGATGGGGATGGGCGCGTCGACGTGCTGTCCGGTGACGATCCAGTCCTTGTCCTGGTCGGGTCCGGCCCACGCCGCACTGGGAGCCAGTGCCAGGAACAGGGCGAGCGCTGCGGTGCTCACGCGTCGCAGGTATGACATTCGGGTGCCTCTTCTAGCTATATTGTTGGTGAGAATCATTATCACTCTGAATAAGCGCTTGCACAACTCACGCACCTCGCGCGTTTCGCCCGGACTCCCCCGTCGAGCGCCGATAGGCTCGCCTCATGAGATTCGCGACCTGGAACGTCAACTCCATCCGCACACGCATCGATCGCGTCATCGCCTTCCTCGAGCGCTCAGACACGGACATCCTCGCCATGCAGGAGATCAAATGCAGGCCCGACCAGTTCCCCACCGCCCCCTTTGAGGAGGCCGGCTACCAGGTGGCCGTCCACGGCCTCAACCAGTGGAACGGGGTCGCCGTCGCCTCCCGCCTCGCCATCACGGACGTCCGCGATCACTTTCCTCACCAGCCCAGCTTCGGAGAGCCCGCCACGGTGGAGGCACGCGCGCTGGGCGTCACCGTCGACGTGACCGGGGTGCTTGAGGCCCGCGAGGGCTCGCCTTCCTCGCTCACGATCTGGAGCCTCTACGTACCCAACGGCCGTGAGCTTGACAACCCTCACTACGCGTATAAGCTCGACTGGCTCGCGACGCTTGCCGAGCAGGGGCGCACGTGGCTCAGCGACTCGCAGGCCCTGATCGCACTCGTCGGAGACTGGAACGTGGCTCCCCACGACGAGGATGTGTGGGACATGTCGGTCTTCGAGGGATCCACACACGTCTCACGCGCCGAGCGCGACGCCTTCGCGGCCTTTGAACGCGACGGTTGGGTCGAGGTCACCCGAGACCGCGTCACCAACTACACCTACTGGGACTATCAGAAGTTGCGCTTCCCGAAGAATCAGGGAATGCGCATCGACTTCGCCTACTGCTCGGCGCCGCTGGCGGCGCGCGTGACAGGCGCTCACATTGACCGCGATGAGCGCAAAGGAAAGGGGGCCTCGGACCACGTGCCGGTCATCGTCGACGTCGCCTAGGCCGACCCGTCACCCTTCTCCCCCGGCAACGCCCACCGAGGAGCAGCTTCGAACCGTCTCGAGGAGCGAGGCGTTGAGAGATGACCAGTTCTCGCGATGCCACTGGCCGAAAGGCTCCTCGCCGACGAAGCAGGCGCTCGCGGCCAGGTCGCGGTCGGCCCAGACGAAGGACCCTGCCTGTCCGAAGTGTCCGATAGTGCGAGCGCTGGCATCCGGCGCGCTCCAGTGCGGAGCCTTCTCGCCCCGAATCTCCACTCCGAGCCCCCACGGGCACGGAGTGAACCTTCCATACCCCGGCACGACTCCCGCAAGAGCCGGGAACTGAGACATGGCAGCGAGCGCTGCGAGGGGCTCGCTCACGAGGGTTGGTCGTGCCAGCTCGGCACCAAAGAGGCTCAGGTCGGCGGCGCTGGCGACGCCTGCGTGCGCCGGGCTGCCCGGAATCCGCGCCGATGCCATGCCCAGGGGATCGAAGATGACCTGCTTCACCCAGCGGTCGATCTCCATTCCGGTCACGTCCTCCAGGAGTTGTCCGAGCACATCGAAACCCTCGTTGGAGTAGATCCGCCGCTTACCCGGGGCGGCCGCGGGCCGGCGCCCTTCGAAGGGCAGGCCCGAGGCGTGTGAGAGCAGGTGGCGCACCGTCGATCCGGGCGGGCCGGCGGGAGCGTCCAAGGTGGTCAGCCCCCGGTCGACGGCTACGAGCACCGACCACGCGACGATGGGCTTGGTCACGGACGCCAGCGGGAAGACCCGATCGAGGTCGCCGTGCGAATAGAGGACGTCGCCCCCGACACGCAGGACGAGGGCGACGTCAAATGACGGGAGAGGACCGATCACGCGGTGGCCTCCGGGGCCGCTGCTTCGGCGGCGGCGGTGGTCTTCTCGCTGATCTTGCGCAGCGTGCGTGCGTACACCTCTGCAACCTCCTCGGGAACCGAGGCCCCCAGCTGCAGCACGTAGTGCGCGGGCAGGTGCAGGAGCTGGACGCACACGGCCAGGAAGTCGGCGACGAACTCCCGCGCGTCGATCGGCTCGTCGTTGTAGCGCGCGGAGACGACGGAGCCGTACCAGTAGCGGATCAGAATCTTCGCGAGGGTGCGAGGGGTGGTGCCGATGTCGGCCCCCTCCTCCTCCACGAAGTTGTGGATCATGACCGCGAGGGCTTCCTCCATCTGCTGCGTCCGGTACTTGTAGTGGGCGTGCGCGGGGTGCGCCTCCGAGGACGCCTCCGCCCACAGGACACAGTCCAACGCGATGGCAGCGTCGGCACCGGGCTTCATGGCGAAGCGCATTTCGCCGACCGCCCAGTCGACAAACGAGCCAGCGGTGATGCCACCCTCGTCGAAGCCGCCTTCCACCTCGTCGTTAATCGTCACGTCGAAGAGGGCGTTCATGTCCTCGTGACGCTGGATCGCGCTGCGCAGGATCGCTTCCTTGGAAGGAAAGTGATAGACGACAGCGGGGTGTGAAATACCGACTCGACGACCGAGGTCGCGCAGAGAAAAGCCGTTGTAGCCTCGCTCTGCGATGAGGACCATCGCTGCCGAGAGGATGGATTCGCGCGTCGCCTGTCCGACGGAGTAGGCGCCACGGGCCTTCCTCTGGGTTGTCATATCATCTCCTGCTGTTGCGAACGCCAAATACCAAGCGTCCGAAATACAAACTGGTTGTCAGTGTAGCGCGCTATCTCAGGGTTTATCAACATTCATAACAAGCCCGTCGAAGGATTCGTTGATGTCAACAGTCACATTCTGACCATCATTGACGTCTCCCGCCAGCACAAACACTGCCAATCGATCGCCAATCTCACCCTGAATCAGGCGGCGCAGCGGGCGTGCCCCGAACGCCGGATCGTAGCCTGTGCGAGCCAGCCAGCCGCGCGCAGGCTCGGTCACTGTCAAGCCAATACGGCGGTCCACCAGGCGGCGCTGCAGCGACTCAACCAGCAAATCGACGATCTCGCCCAGATTTTCGCGGGTGAGCGGATCGAAGACGACAGTCTCATCCAACCGGTTAAGAAACTCCGGTCGGAAGCTCGCGTGCACGACGGACATGACGGCGTCTCGCTTCCCTTCCGGCGTCAGGTCGGGATCGGCCAGGAACTGCGACCCGAGGTTTGACGTGAGGATCAAGATGGTGTGACGGAAGTCCACCGTCCGGCCCTGACCGTCGGTGAGGCGACCGTCGTCAAGAACCTGCAGGAGAACGTCGAAGATCTCGGGATCCGCCTTCTCAACCTCGTCCAGGAGAACGACCGAATACGGGCGCCGCCGCACGGCCTCGGTCAGCTGACCACCCTGCTCGTATCCGACGTACCCCGGAGGGGCGCCGACGAGGCGCGCAACCGAATGCTTCTCCGAGTACTCGGACATGTCAATGCGGACAATGGCGCGCTCGTCATCAAAGAGGAACTCGGCCAGCGACTTGGCAAGCTCGGTCTTTCCCACGCCCGTCGGCCCTAGGAAGAGGAAGGAACCCGTCGGTCGATTCGGGTCGGCGAGGCCCGCGCGCGAGCGGCGAACCGCGTCCGAGACGGCCCGCACGGCCTCCTTCTGTCCGATGAGGCGTTTGGCGAGTTCATCCTCCATGTGCAGGAGCTTCTCCGTTTCGGTCTGCAGGAGCTTGCCCGTCGGAATGCCGGTCCACGCTTCGATGACCTCGGCGATCTCCGCGGGGCCAACCTTCTCCGCGATCATCGGCTCGGCTTCGCCGACACTGTCCTGCGCGTCGGCTCGTGCTTCCTCCTGCGCGATCTGACGTTCGACGTCTGGGATCTCGCCGTTCTGGAGACGACCGGCTTCCTCCCAGCGTCCCTCGCGCACCGCCAGCTCCAGCTGCGTGCGCAGCGAGTCGAGCTGGACGCGCAGGTCGCCGACGCGGTTGTGCCCGGCCTTCTCGGCTTCCCAGCGGGCGGTGAGCGCACGCAGGTTCTCCTCGCGGTCGGCCAGGTCCGCGCGCAGCCTCGTCAGCCGTTCCGCCGTGGCCTCGTCGCGCCCGTCGGGATCGGACTCGGCAAGGTAGGACTCTTCCATCCGCAGGCGATCCACGCTGCGGCGCAGCTCGTCGATCTCGACCGGGGAGGAGTCCAGCTCCATCCGCAGACGAGAGGCGGCCTCGTCAATCAAGTCGATCGCCTTGTCGGGAAGCTGACGACCCGAGATGTAGCGATCCGACAGGGTGGCCGCGGCCACCAGCGCACCGTCCGAGATGGTCACCTTGTGGTGAGCCTCGTACTTTGGCGCGATTCCACGCAGGATCGCGACGGTGTCCTCTACCGAGGGTTCGCCGACGAAGACCTGCTGGAAGCGTCGTTCGAGGGCGGGATCCTTTTCGATGTTCTCCCGGTACTCGTCGAGAGTCGTCGCACCGACCATGCGCAGTTCCCCGCGCGCCAGCATCGGCTTGAGCATGTTGCCCGCATCCATCGCGCCTTCGGATCCGCCACCGGCTCCGACGACGGTGTGAAGCTCGTCGATGAAGGTGATGATCTGCCCGTCGGAGCGAGTGATCTCAGCGAGGACGGCCTTGAGGCGTTCCTCGAACTCTCCGCGATACTTGGCGCCTGCGACCATCGAGGACACGTCAAGGGAGACGAGGCGCTTGTCCCGCAGGGACTCGGGGACGTCACCGGCGACGATGCGCTGGGCGAGCCCTTCAACGACGGCAGTCTTACCGACGCCCGGTTCACCGATGAGAACCGGGTTATTCTTCGTGCGTCTCGACAGAACCTGAATGACGCGCCGGATCTCGTTGTCGCGCCCGATGACGGGATCGAGCTTGCCTTCGCGCGCAACCTCGGTGAGATCGCGACCATACTTCGACAGGGCCTCGAAGGATCCCTCGGGGTCGGGCGAGGTGATCGGGTCGGGGCGTAGCTGCGCGAGGGCCTGCGCCAGGGCCTCATCGGTCGCACCCCCCTGGGTGAGGATGCGCCCCGCCTCGGTGTCGGAGGCAGCCAGCGCGATGAGCAAGTGCTCTGTCGACACATACTGGTCCGCGCCCTTGTCTGCGCGCTCGCCCGCGTCCTGAACGACTGCGAGCAGGGAACGCGAGGGCTGGGCGCTCCCCGCGGACGCACCCTGGGTTGAGGGGAGTGCGACGAGCGCGCGTCGGGTCTGCGCACCGATCGCGCGAGAATCGGCTCCCACCGCCTTCAGCAGGGCAAGCGCTATGCCTCCCTGCTGTTCGATCAGGGCTTCCAGCAGGTGGACGGGCTCGACCTGCGGGTTCCCGGCCGCGGAAGCGGCCTGCAGCGCAGAGGCAATGGCCTCCTGCGCCTTCGATGTCATCTCACGTGCCATGAGATCAATCCTCCAATATGTTGCCGTGTTGCGTCGATGGCCCTCGACGCCTTCTGGTACACACAACGACAGCAAAGTTGAGCCTATTCCACTCAACATCACCTTGGGGGATAGATCCGGCTCTCAGTTTCCAGGAAGCCAGGTGGGTCCGCCGAAGCCGCGCTGATGACCACCCGACGGCCCGGCCCCCTCGTCGTCGAGGCCGTAGCGCTCAGCGAGCGCCCGAAAGAGCTGCAGGGTGGTGGCAAGGGCGCACATCACCTGCTGGACGAGCTGGGCATCCGTCGCCCCATACTCGTAATCACCATTGACCTCGGCGACGACGCGACCCCCCTCGACCTGGTCCGCGACGTAGGACTTCGGCCAGAGAAACTCCCCATGCCAGGCCTGCAGGAAGTCACGCAGGTCCTCGCCGTACTCTGCGGGCACCAGCTGCTTCATAAAGGCGACAATCGACAGGACCTCGCTCGAGTTGCCGAGGAAGCGGAAGCAAAACAGGTGTCCCTCCCACAAGCCGCACAGGTCACCATCGCCATCGATGCGCCACGCCCAGCCCTCGGTATCGAAAAGGAGGCCCAGCCGCTCCTGCGTGATGGGACGAACCATGTCAAAGCGGTTCACTTCGAACTCTGCGCTACCCGTGGCGATTCCTTCCACCGTTTCTGCGTTGCCACTGCCCCATTGTTCCACATTGGCGGCGGCGTCGTCCGGCGGGATCGGGCGGCGAGGCGTCTCCTCGCCGTCGGCTCCACCGTCAGCATCCGCCCGCCATAGCCAGCCCATGATCATTCCCCTACTCGCGCTGATCGTCCCCGGCGCACATCGGCACCCTTATCATCGAGGCACACCCGCGTAGGCAGCCCCCACTGTTCAGCTGCATGCACACGCCCATCGGCCACCTCCAGCGCTCGCCACGATCACCATCAACACGATTGTTAACACCTTCACAGTAGCGCAGAATCGGCGAAAAACCAACGTTCTCAACGAGTCGCATTCCGAGTTGCCACCTCCGCAGCGCAACCACGGAAGCCATCGTCCCAGCTCATCCGGGTAGCCCCAGCAACAGAAACACGCATTGTCTAATGCGTCACATTTTACCCCATCTGTTGCGCAGGCCTACCTCTTCCGCTATTAGGTCGGATCCGTGCCGTCGACGCCTCCCCACGACGCGCCGGATGCGCTTGCACTCGCCTCATCCTGCGCGGCTGCGACGGGAAGCGCCGGCATCGGCAGCGGCCGCGCGCTGCGAGCAACGAGTGAGCGCAGCGCACGCTCCGCTGGCCCACGCGAGGACCCCCTGACCTCGGCGAGGATGCACCCGATACCGATCAGGACCCACACGCCGAGCGCAATCAACGCGCCCACGGCGCTGCCGACGAAACGGACGCCGAGCACACCGAGCCCACCGAACACGAGGATGAAGACCAGCGTCTGCGAGAGGTAGGCGGTCATCGAACGCCGCCCGATCGCGCTCAGGAAGGTACACACGGTGCCAAGGCTTTCACGCGGGCCGCCACCGATGAGAGCGAGGAGAGCAAGCCACCCGCACGCGCCCACGAGACCCGAGAGGTGATAGAGGGGGTTCGCCCACGTCAAGGAGTCTGCGAAGGCCCACCCCAGCTGCCCCAAGGCGAAGGGAATGCCTCCGGCGGCTCCGACCGTCAGGCCGCCGGCAGCGATCGCCCCGAGGATTGCGCGATGCCCCGGAGGGTCCTGCAAAAGCCCAAGGCGCGCGACGCCGACGCCGATCATGACCGACGGGACCACGAGGGACATCAGGAGCGTCATGGGGGTGACGATGATCCACTCACCCAGGGATATCAGCGGAAAGAGGGGGTGTAGAGCTCCCCGCGGGTGAGAACCGAGCGTCATCGAGCCACTACCCGCTGCAATCGCTATTCCCCACATCGACAACACGAATACCGCCGTGAACAACGCGCCGATCAGGCTCAGCAGCCATGCGCGTCCGGAGACCACAACCTCGGCGAAAATGACCGCGACCAGACCGTAGGCGCCGATGATGTCACCCGCAAAGACCATTCCGTGCAGGGCACCGAAAGCCAGCATCCACCAGCCACGGCGGCGGATGAGACGAGAGGCGGCGCGGCGCGCCCGCCGCTCCACCTCCTCATCGAAAATCTGGTGCTGAACGGGCGCCCAACCGGCGCTGACCTCGCTCGACACGGCCTCGCGAGCGGCGCGCCGCTCGCGCTCCATGGTGCGCATCGCCATGATCGCCATGCCGAAGCCGAAGAGGATCGAGAAGAGGGGATAGGCTCGGCGGTCGACGAAAAGGGAACGCACGATGAACCACCACTGGTCGGCCGCGTTCATGACCTGAAGCAGCTCCGAACGATTCGCCGGGTAGTCCGGGAAGTACTTCAGCCACCACGGCACATTCGCCAGGGCGATGAGAGCCAGCATGAAGCCGCGCGCGACATCGGGGGCAGGAAAACGCAGCTGGCGATCTCCCGTGAAGGAAAGGGCGGGCATGAGTATCCTCTTTCGACGCTTCTCGCTACCTATGAGAAGGGGCGAGGCCGGAGAATCTCCCGAGCCTCGCCCCGTGACCACCGGCTCAACCGATGGCGGACATCATGGCTTGCTGTTGGATCGCTCGACGCTTACCATTCGCTCTGACAACGAGGACGATCCCGACGATCAACACGACGATTCCCGAAACGCCGATGACAGTCGACCAGATCATCGCGGAACCCGTTGACGCCATCACGTCGGCGCCGCTCATGTTGAGGCCCATCAGTTTTGCACCCGAGTCAAGCCCGTCGCAACGCACGACGTAGTCACCGGCAGCGAGCCCGTCAATGGAATAGACGTTCTTCTCGTTATCGAAGGGACTCATCTGGTGACTCTGCTGACCCGAGTCGATCAGGGCGCACGAATCAGCGGTCCCGGGACTGACCATCACCGTGTAGCTGCCACTGCTCGAGACCGTGACGCTATCGCCGTTGTCGATGGTTGCGGCTTGTGCGGCGGCCTCGCCGAGCGTACGAAAGCCCGTGGATAGGAGGACGACGAAGACGATGGGGGCCACGACGACCATCATGAGGACACCGAGACCGATCAAGATGCCTCCGGGCGCCCGACTCGGGAGCTTCCCCGTCGGCATGACGGCAGGACCGGGGTAGCCGGGTCCAGGAACGCCACCGGGGTATCCCTGGGGAGCACCGGGCCCATTTTGCCCGTATTGCGGCCAGGGGGTTCCCTGCTCGCCGGGGACACCGTAGGAGGGATTCGACATGTTTGTGCCTTCCTGAAGGGGATGATGCTTAAGCATAACAACGGGGCAGCCGCAGCGAACAGTACGTCGCGACAATCGGATCAGATCTCTCTTGATCGTACGCCGTTTCCTCTCCGAGGGAGGGGAAACGGCGGGGCAGAAAAGGGCACGACCCCACAATCCTGGGGGTCGTGCCCTCACGGGTTCGTCAGCGCACGGCGCCCGTCATCGCTTCGCCCATGATGCGGCGGCGCTTGCCGTTTACCCTGACCAGAAGCACGATGCCGACGATCACGGCGATCACGCCTGCGACCCCCACGATGGTGCCCCACAGAAACGGCATGACGAAAATCTGCGTGACGGCTTCCGGTGCCGTGTTGTACGCGATGACCTTTGTGCCGACGGTGGCGGCAACGCATTGAAGCTTGTACTGACCTGCCGGGACGCCCGACGCAACGTACGACTTGCCGTTATCCCCATACGGGTCCAACCGGTACCTCGTGCCGCTCGAATCGATGAGCGAACACTCGGGGTCCTTACCGGCGACAGCCTTCACCGTGAAGTGTCCGTCCGCGGTCACCGTGACGACGCTGCCGTTGTCGGTGGTACCGCCCTGGACCGATCTTCCGGGGGTGCTGGCAATTCCATAGAGCATCGCGGCGAAGAAAGCGATCGGCGCGATGACGATCATCAGAACCGCACCGAGGATGAGCGTGGCGACGGCGGGGCCGCGGCCGGGCATCGACGGCACGCTCACCGGCGAAGGAGCACCGTAGCCCCGGGGGTCGCTGCGCGCAGCCTGACCATTGAGCGGGAACGCCGCGTGCTGATCGCCCGAGGGGCCGTAGGAGGGGTTGGACATGTGGGTGTCTTTCTGACTGATGGACGTGACGCGTTAGGGCATCCTCACGCCCGCCAGGCGCTGCGCACGCAGCTCAGCGACCCCCGGCACCTCGAGCGGAGCCAGCGTCGTGCCGGTTGCGCGCTGCAGCAGCAGGTCCGCGAGCTCGGGGTTGCGGGCGAGGACAGGGCCATGCATGTAGGTCGCTATGACGGATCCTTGAACGGCGCCGTCGTAGCACACCTCCGGTGCTTCTTCTCCCCGGGGTACGCCGTTGCCCACGCCCGAGATAACTCGGCCGAGCGGAGCCGCGTCGGGGCCAAGGACGGTGCCGCCTCCGTGGTTTTCGAAGCCGGTGAGGGTTTGCGTGAGGCATTCAAGGATAGGCGCACAGACCAGTTCACCAATCGCGCGATGTCCCTGGGGGCGCGTGGTGATGTCGAGGACTCCCATGCCTGCGACGCGTGTGCCCCTCGCGTCCTCGTACCAGTGGCCGAGAACCTGCAGGGAGGCGCAGATGGCGAGCAGCGGACGACCCGCGTCAAGAGCGCGGGCAAGCCCCGAGGTGCCGCGGAACTTGTCTGCGGCGAGCGCCTGAGCGGTGTCCTCGCCGCCGCCGAGCGTGTAGATATCGAGGCTGTCTGGAATCTCCTCATTCAGTCCAACGTGGACGATCTCAGCGTCAATGCCGCGCCTGCGGGCTCGCTCCGCCAGGATCAGCGCGTTGCCGCTGTCCCCGTAGGTGCCCAGGACCTCGGGCATCAAAACGCCGATGCGCAGCGTGGAGGCGCTCATCGCGTGCCCTCCTTTCGATCGAGCAGGACCTTGAAGTCGCGCATGGCCGTGTAGTTGAGGAGCATCTCGACGCGACCGGGATCGCACGCTGCCAGGGCGTCCATGGGCAGGGGCACAAGGTCGCAGTGAACGCCCGCGTATTCGAGGCGCACGGCGAGGTCTGCGCCCCGTTCGCCGCAGGCGAGGACGCGGCGGCCGGCCTGCTTGACACCGGAGAAGTCAACGTCCCAGAGCCAGGAGAGATCCTGCCCGTCGGGGACCTGTCCGTTGACGCCGATGACGACCTGGTCGACACGCGGATCGATCATCGTCATGGCTTCCTGCCATCCGGCGGGGTTCTTGGCCAGCATGAGACGGGCGTTGCGTCCGTTGATGTCGTGGACGGAGTAGCGTCCGGCAACCTCCGTGACACCGTTGATGGCCTCGGCGGCGGTCGCAGGGTCGATGCCCATGGCGACGGCGGCGGCGACGGCCTGCGCGGCGTTACCGAGGTTCGCGCGTCCGGGGAGCTTCAGGGCGAGGGGGACGCTCTCGCCGCGAGGTCCGCGCAGCGTCGCGCGCGGGCCCTCGGGGGCGAGCTCGACATCCTCGAGCCACCACTGGGGCTGGGGACGGCGCTTCAGGTCGGGCAGTTCCTCCCCCTCGAAGGCCGGGATCAGGTGCCACCCGTCCTCGCTGCGCGCGACGCGCCCCCCTCGGGGATACGCCGCACTGTCGCCTCCCCACCCGGCGCCGGCGGCGACCCACACGACGTTCGGATTGTCCGCGGCCGCAGACACGATCAGGGGGTCGTCGCAGTTGGCAACGACCGTGGCACTGGGGTGGGCGGATGCCCCTTCGCGCAAGCGGCGTTCGACCGTGCCGATCTCACCGACTCGGTCGAGCTGGTCACGCGAGAGGTTGAGGTAGACGAAAACGTCGGGATGCACGTCCGCCGCAACGGCCGGAACGTGCATCTCATCGACCTCAAGGGCGGCACGCGTTGCCCCTTCGCCTCTCATGAGCGCGGTGATGACGCCCGACGTCATGTTGTCACCGTTGGTATTGGAGGCAACCGGCCCGCCTCTTTCCAGGGCGGCTCGCACCATCCGTGTTGTCGTCGACTTTCCATTGGTTCCCGTCACGACGACGCAGGAGTACGGGGCGGCGAGTTCCGCGAGGAATCTCGGGGAGATACGCAGGGCAACCTCGCCCCCGATCATTCCGCCGGAGCCTCGCCCAAGCGCTCGGGACGCACATCGTGCGGCTGTTCCGGCCGCCCGGGCTAGTCGCGAGCGCACCGACAGGTGATGCGATGATTTCGTCATGCACCCACGTTAACTCATGCGCCACCGACGCCGCGTCGCCAGGCTCAGGGCGCCCGCTCTCACCCCTCGCCAGGCCGGGGCGGAAAGGCCGGTGCCTCCCGCACCGCGACACGCCGCATGCTCGCTGACCTGCGAATATAGTTACGCACCCCATATCGGAGTTACCCACGCCATGCCACTGTGATCGTCTCGACATATCCCTTTGGTCGATCCTTCGCCATCGCCCGCATGCACGTCGCTCACTCGCGGGTCACAATCGGCAAAATTTCAACGAAAATCGCCGATTCTTCGACGCGCCCGCATCCGTGAGATCACCCGAGGAGAGAGCCGACCCGTGACGCACGCTTCCCCCAACTCGATTGCACATATGTGCGAACCGCCTCCCGGGTCGACAATCGACTATCAAAACCGGCTGTGACCTGGTAAAACTATCATCAGCAGGCGAAAGCCTGTCGCCTGTTCCAGGCTTCGGTCGTGGGTCCTGTGTGCCCCCGGATCCTCGATCGAATTACGCTGCGGGACCCATCCGTTGGATGGGTCCCGCAGTTCTATTGCGCACCAATCGCTAGCGGCCAGGGACGATCGTCCCCTCGATGACCGCTCGCACGCCGCCACGCCTCCGCTGCCTGCCGACGACGGAGGACGCCTGCCCGTCGACAGATGTGAGCGCGGTGAGCGCGCGCATCGGGTTCCACACCGTGAGAGATCCGCCCGAGGCGACGGAGGACTCCCGCCCCTCCCAGGCTCGCTGGCCTCTCCTCATCGGCATGACCTGACCGTCGGGGGAGGCGGCGAAGACACGGTTACGGCGAGCCTCGGAGGCGGCGACCGTGGCACGCAGGCCGTCGCACTCCGCCTCGAGCTCCTCGACGCGGCGCTCGAGGTCGAGGATGCGCCGGATTCCCGCCAGGTTGATCCCCTCTTCCTGACTCATGCGTTGCACATCGCGCAGCCTCTGCACGTCGCGCTTCGTGTAGCGCCGCCCCTTCCCCTTCGTGCGCGCCGGAATCACCAGGCCGAGACGGTCGTACTGCCGCAAGGTCTGAGGGTGCATACCGGACAGCTCCGCCGCAACGGAGATGGCGAAGGTGATCGCCTCGCCTCGCCCCTTCACTGCCATGGCTTACTCCTGCGCCGTCTTCGCCAGGGACGCACGCACGTCGAGGTCTCCCTCGGCCTGCGCCATCTCCTTCGCAAGTCTCTTCAGCTCACGGTTCGGTTTCTCGGGGACCTGGATGGCCACGCGAGCGACCAGGTCACCGCTCACCTTGGAGGTTGAGACCCCCTTGCCACGCACCCGAATCTCGGTGCCCGACGAAGAACCCTCGGGCACCTTTACCGCGGCCGTGCCGCCGTCGATCGTGGGCACGTCGATGACGGTGCCGAGGATCGCCTCGGACACGGTGACAGGCAGCGTCACCACGAGGTCATTGCCCTCGCGCGAGTACACGGGGTGCGGCTTCACCGTCACGGCAACCTCAAGGTCGCCGGTGGGGCCGCCGTGCAGGCCGGGCTTCCCGTGACCCTTGACGCGAACCTTCTGGCCATCCTTGATGCCGGCAGGGATGCGGACCTTGATCGGAGAGCCTCCAACCTTGATGGTCAGGGTCGCCCCATTCAGAGCCTGGCGCAAGGAGATGGACAGCTTGGCGCGCACCGTCCCGCCCTTTTCGGGCGTGGGTGCGCCGTGCGAGGCCCGGGCGCTGAAGGGAGACCCGTAGGACTCGCCCCCGAATCGGGAGCTGCCACCCGCCGCGCCTCCAAAGAGACCGGAGAGGATGTCCTCGAAGCCGGCCCCGCCGCCGGGCATGCCGGAGGCCTGGAAGCGCACGTTGTGGCCACCGCCGCCGAAACTGCCTCCGGCGCCGCTAAAGCCCCCGAAGAGGTCTTCGAAGCCGCCCGCTCCACCGGATCCGGCGGAGAAGCGCGCACCTCCGCCTGCCATGGCGCGAATCGCGTCGTAGCGCTTGCGTTCCTCGTCGTTGGACAGGACCGCGTATGCCTCGCCAATCTCCTTGAACCTGGTTTCGGCCGCCGTATCGCCCGGGTTCTGATCCGGGTGCCACTGCCGCGCCAGCTTACGGTAGGCCTTCGTGATGGCCTTCTTGTCCGCCTTCTTGTCGACTCCCAGGACCTTGTAGAAGTCCTTCGAGAACCACTCTTGTTCGCTCACGCGCGTTTCACCTCTCTTTCAGTCACGAGCATGTCGAAAGTCATTCAGGGTTGTTCACCAGCACCTTTGCGGCTCGCACGACGCGCTCATCGCGGCGGTAGCCACCGGTCAGGACCTGCCCGATCACGGGATGGTCCACATCGGGGCTCGTGGTGGCCATCAGGGCATCGTGCAGGGCAGGATCGAAATCGTCACCCTCGGCTCCGTAGCGCTCCAGCCCGAAGCGCGTCTTGAGCGTGTCCTCGAGCTTCGCAGCGATCGACGCGAAGGGACCGTCCTCCAGGTCTCCGTGCGCGCGGGCCGCGGCGATGTCGTCGAGAACGCTGATGAGCGACTCAATGACCTCGTCCTGCCCGGCGGTCTTGTGACCCGGGATAGCTTCCTTGGAGCGACGCACGTAGTTCGCGTACTCCTGGCCCTGGTTGTAGAGCTCCGCGTTGGCGCGGGCCAGCTGGTCTTCGATGGTTGCGATGCGTTCGAGAGCCTTGGCAAGGTCAGAGTCCTCGACCTGGTCCTCGAAAGCACTCATATCGTCAGCCGGATTCTCGGGCGAGGACGACTCTGCCGCCTGGCCGACCGGGGCCGACTCGAGGGAGTCGGCCCCGGGGGCGTTCGCGTCCTCGTTGGGCGCCGAGAAACCGTTGGTTTCCTCGGTGCTCACTTGTTGTTGTCCTCATCCACGATTTCGGCGTCCACGACGTCGTCCTGGGCGGGGGCCGCCTTCTGGGCGTCCTCGGCCTGCTGCTTGGCGTAGATCTCCTGGCCGATCTTCATGCCCGACTCAGACAGGGTCGTCATCGCGGCCTTCACAGCCTCAATGTCATCTCCCTTGAGGGCTTCCTTCACGGCGTCGACATCCTTCTGGACGGCCGCACGGGTCTCCTCGGAGATCTTGTCGGCCTCGTCCTTGAGCAGCTTCTCCGTCGAGTAGACGGCCTGCTCAGCCTGGTTACGGGTGTCGGCTTCATCACGGCGCTTCTTGTCCTCGGCAGCGTGCTCCTCGGCCTCGCGCACCATGCGGTCGATGTCCTCCTTGGGCAGGGACGATCCACCGGTGATGGTGACCGACTGCTCCTTACCCGTGCCGCGATCCTTCGCGGAGACGTGAACGATACCGTTGGCGTCGATGTCGAAGGTCACTTCGATCTGAGGAACGCCGCGCGGAGCGGGGGCAATGCCGGAGAGCTCGAAGGTACCCAGCAGCTTGTTGTCGCGGGCGAACTCACGCTCGCCCTGGTAGACCTGAATGAGCACGGAGGGCTGGCCATCCTCGGCGGTGGAGAAGATCTCCGAGGCCTTGGTCGGGATCGCCGTGTTACGGTCGATGAGCTTGGTCATAACGCCACCCTTGGTCTCGATGCCGAGCGACAGGGGGGTCACGTCAATGAGCAGGACATCCTTGCGGTCACCCTGGATGACGCCGGCCTGCAGGGCAGCGCCCACGGCGACGACCTCATCGGGGTTGACACCCTTGTTGGGCTCACGGCCGCCGGTCAGCTCCTTGACAACCTCGGTGACGGCGGGCATGCGGGTGGAGCCGCCGACGAGCACGACGTGGTCGATCTCGGAGACGGTCACGTCAGCCTCGGCCATGACGTCGCGGAAGGGCTTCTTGGTGCGCTCGAGCAGGTCCGCGGTCAGTTCCTCGAACTTGGCGCGCGTCAGGGTCTCATCCAGGTGGATGGGGCCATCGGCGGTCATGGACAGGTACTGCAGCGAGATGTTCGTGGAGGTCGCGGAGGACAGCTCCTTCTTGGCCTGCTCAGCGGCTTCCTTGAGACGCTGGAGCGCAACGGGGTCCTTCGACAGGTCCGCGCCGGTCTTCGCCTTGACCTGGCTGATCAGCCAGTCGACGATGCGCTGATCCCAGTCGTCGCCGCCCAGGTGGTTGTCGCCGGAGGTGGCACGCACCTGGATGGTGGAGAAGCCGTCATCATCCTTGCCCACCTCGAGGAGGGACACGTCGAACGTGCCGCCACCGAGGTCGAAGACCAGGATGAGCTCGTCCTCCTTGCCCTTTTCGAGACCGTAGGCCAGGGCCGCGGCGGTGGGTTCGTTGACGATGCGTTCGACCTTGAGGCCGGCGATCTGACCGGCGTCCTTGGTCGCCTGACGCTGCGCGTCATTGAAGTAGGCGGGAACCGTGATGACGGCCTCGGTGACGGGCTCACCCAGGTAGGCTTCGGCGTCCCTCTTCAGCTTCTGGAGGATGCGCGCGGAGATTTCCTGCGCCGTGTACTTCTTGCCATCGATCTCCGTCGTCCAGTCGGTGCCCATGTGGCGCTTGACCGAGGAGATGGTGCGATCAACGTTCGTGACCGCCTGACGCTTGGCGATCTCACCGACGAGAACCTCGCCGGTCTTGGAGAAGGCGACGACCGAAGGAGTCGTGCGAGCGCCTTCAGCGTTCGGAATGATGGTGGGCTCGCCGCCTTCGAGGACGGCGATAGCGGAGTTGGTGGTGCCGAGGTCGATGCCGACTGCACGTGCCATAGTGTGTGTTCCTTTCATCGGCGAGGCCGACTCCGTCTCACCGGAGCGGCTCGCATTGCTGTCTCGTGCCGGGATGATCCCGACAGACCCTTGAGTCTGATGTACTCAACTTTAGGACCGGGCGTTTTATTCCGCAAGCCGAACACCCGAAACTTGAGTCATACACGCTCATGCTTGATGGAGGGTGTGCACTCGCCTCGGACCGGAGGTTTCCCCACGCAAGACAGCAGACCCCGGGCCCGTGGGGCCCGGGGTCCAAAGCTCAGCGCTCGCTCAGCCGTTGATCACGTCAGCGACGCGCGCGGCGCAGGGCGAGGAGTCCTCCACCCATTCCCAGCAGGGTCAAGGTCGCCAGGGAGCCACCGAGCACATCGGCGCCGGTCCTGGCCAGGTTGGGACGGTCCCCACCATCGTGACCACCGGGGGTCTCGCTCGGCGTCGGAGTCTCGCTCGGCGTCGGGGTTGCCGACGGCGTCGGGTCCGGAGCCGGGGTGTAGGTGTTGGTCACCTCGAGGGTGGCGACCTCGCCCGCCTTGACCATCACGGGATCAATCGTGGAGGTCTGGAGAGTGAAACCATCAACCGAGGCATCCTTCTCCGTCACCGTGCAGGTCGCACCGGCGGGAATCTCCCCGGATATCTTGGTGTCACCGGCGGCGACGTCCGTAATCGAACCGGAGGTCTTAGCCGGATCATCACACACGTAGTCGAAGGAGAACGTCTTGTCGGCAGGAATGTCACCAACAACCTTCTTGGTCACGGCAATGTTGCCAGGAGCCGGGGTATAGGTGTTGGTCATGACAAGCGCAGCAACCTCGCCATCCTTGACGGTAACGGGATCCGCCACAGCACTGTCGAGGATGAAGCCATCAACCGCGGCCTCGGCCTCACGTTCGGTCACCAGACACTCGGCACCGTCCGGGATGTCGCCCGATTCCTTGGTCTCGCCGGCGGCGACATTCAGGATCGAACCGGAGGTCTTCGCCGCATCGTCACACACGTAATCGAAAGCGAAGGTCTTGCCAGCCGGGATGTCACCAACAACCTTCTTGGTCACAGCAATCTTGCCGGGAACCGGGGTGTAGGTATTGGTCACCTCGAGGGTGGCGACCTCGCCCGCCTTGACCATCACGGGATCAATCGTGGAGGTCTGGAGAGTGAAACCATCAACCGAGGCATCCTTCTCCGTCACCGTGCAGGTCGCACCGGCGGGAATCTCCCCGGATATCTTGGTGTCACCGGCGGCGACGTCCGTGATCGAACCGGAGGTCTTAGCCGGATCATCACACACGTAGTCGAAGGAGAACGTCTTGTCGGCAGGAATGTCACCGACAACCTTCTTGGTCACGGCAATGTTGCCCGGAGCCGGGGTGTAGGTGTTGGTCACCTCAACGGTGGCAACCTCGCCCGCCTTGACCGTCACCGGGTCAATGGGCGCGTACTTGAGAACGAATCCGTCGACAGAAGCATCCCGCTCGGTGACCTCACAGGCAGCGCCTGCGGGGATGTCGCCGGATTCCTTGGTCTCGCCGGCGGCGACGTCCGTGATCGAACCGGAGGTCTTGGCGGCATCGTCACAGACGTAGTCGAAGGAGAAGGTCTTACCCGCCGGAATGTCACCGACAACCTTCTTGGTCACGGCGAACTTGCCGCTCTTGGGCGTGTAGGTGTTGGTCACCTCAACGGCGGCGACCTCGCCCGCCTTGACCATCACGGGATCAATCGCGGAGGTTTCCAGGTTGCTTCCGTCGATGGAGGCGTCCCGTTCGGTCACCGTGCAGGTCGCACCGGCCGGAATCTCAGCGGACTCCTTGGCCTGACCGGGAATGACATCCGTGATCGAGCCGGAGGTCTTCGCGGCGTCGTCACACACGTAGTCGAAGGAGAAGGTCTTGCCAGCCGGGATGTCACCGACAACCTTCTTGGTCACCGAGATTTTGCCGGGTGCCGGGGCTGCGGTGTTGGTCAGCGAGACCGAAGAGACGTTGTTCTCAGCGATGGTGAAGGAGACCTCGTTCACGGCGGTCGTGGATCCGACGGAGAAGGAGGGGTTGCCCTGCCAACGCAGTGCGGCAGGCAGCTGTGCGGAGTCGAGGGACTCCGTGAGCGTCACCTTGGTGCCCTTGGGGAAGGCCACACCGGCCACACCCTGCTCAACGGGAACCTTCATCGTGTAGGGGTTGGCTCCACCCTCGGGAGCGGTCCACTCGGGGTGGAGAGCCGGGTCCCAGCCAGCGGGGAGTTCGTAGTTGACGTTAATCGTGACGGCCGTGGCGGCGGGGATCTGACCGGCGTCGGCACCGACCTGCGCTCCGAGGACGTACTTCTTCACGCCGAAGGCCCCGTATCCGGGCTTCATCTCAATGGTGTAGGTGATCGGGTCGCGGTAGCTGATCGCCGAGGTGATCGGGCCTTCCGTGTCACCCACCAGCGTCGCGCTGTTCGTGTACTGCTTCTCGGGGATGACTTTACCGTCGATCTTCGAGGAGTAGACGATCTCGTAGTTGATCGCCGGATCGAAGTTGCCGTCGGTACGAGTAAGCGTCACCGTCGCGGACTTGCCGTCTGCGGAGATCGTGCGTTCCAGCGTGTAGTTGCCGTAGGCCGTGTTGATGCCGGGCTGCCCGACTCGCGCGACCGTGGGGTACTGGTTCGGCGCGCTCTTAGGATCGACTCGAACGTACCAGGTGGAGTCGGCGGGCAGCAGCGTCTGACCGTCAGCGCCGAGGACATCGTTGAAGACGACCTTGTTCGCGTAGGTGCCTGCGGGCATTCCAGCACGCTCTGAGAGGCGGCGGCCGGAACCAGTAATGTGCCAGTTGATCTGGGTCGAGTCACGCTTCAGGGAGTTCGCGTACTTGCCGACGTTCTTCTCGGTCCACAGGCGCTGGACGATGGGCCCATCGTTCGGGTTCGGAACCTGAGTCTCGACGCCATTGGCATTGAAGGGAAGCTTCGTCAGCGGCGTTTCCTTCTGAGCCATGAGCATCTGATTCATCGTGCCCTTGACGTTGCCTTGAGCTGCGACAGCTTGATTGAAGGTACAGGTCATGACATCGGCGGCAGTCACACACTCGCCGACCTGCTCGCGGTTAAACATCAGCGGATCGCTACGCCCCACCTCGCGGAATCGGTAGTAGTGCGTAATATCAGGCAACGCGGCCCCCGTGGCCGGAAGACCAACCGTGAAGGAGTCGCCCGGCTGAGGGTTTGCCTCGGTGGCATCCCACTCGATATACATCCTCACCGGATCCTCAACCTGGGCACCCGCCCCTGGGATCTCCACTCCGTCCTTGTCGGACAGAACCAGCGGCTTGATCGCAACCTTAATGTTGGGGTTGACGGCGGCCTCGGCAGGCGCGGCCGAAAAGACGCCAAAGACGCCCATCCCGGTCGCGGCGAGGGCCAGCGCCGAAGCACCGACCGCCGCCCGCGCCCACTTAGCGCGGAGCATCGTCATCAATTCATCCTCCGTAGGGTTCGTATGGGTCCGCGCGACCAGGACATAGTGGCGGCCACGACGGTTACCAGACAGACTACGTGCGATCAGAAAGGCCCATAGGCCCCAAAGCTCAACAAACCCTGACCACCCCCTGGGAATTAACCCGCACACCGAGGAGAGGCCACCGGCACAACCCACAGACCCCACCACCCACAACCTTCCAACCAGTCACAATCCATACTATGCACTTCGTCACAGGCGATTCGACGCGCCGGAGCCCTCTCGCAGCAAATCGCGTTCGTCACTACCCTCCGCTAGACTGTCACCGCCTCCAAACCGGAGTTTCTCATCAATCAACGGAGACTTGATGCACATCACGAAACGAGTGGCTGGCACCCTCCTCGCCGGCCTCCTGACACTAGGAATGGCAGGTCCCGCCTTGGCCGACACGCCGACAGCAAACAGCCAGCAAACCGGCGACTCCACCCCAACACAGCAGGCCACGTACGACGCTCGCTATGCGATTCCGGCGGCCGTGCCAGCATCCGCCGAGGACAAGGTTGCCCAGTGGCAGGACATGAAGTACGCCATGTTCATCCATTGGGGCGTCTACTCCTCCTACGCCGGCTGGTACAAGGGGCAAAAGCAGGAGGTCGGGTACCCCGAGCAGATCAAGGCCTGGGGTCACCAGCAGACGTGGGACAGCCGGATCCCCCTGCAGGGAATCCCACGCGAGGAGTACCTAGCCACCGCTCAGACCTTCGAGGCCCCGAACTTCGACGCCACCGCATGGTGCCAGCAAGCTAAAGACACCGGCATGAAGATGCTGCTCATCACCTCGAAGCACCACGATGGCTTCGCCATGTGGGACACGGCAACAACCGACTACAACTTCACCAAGCAGTCGCCGTCCCACCGCGACCCGCTCCTTGAGTTGTCGCAGGCCTGCAAGAAGGTCGGCATCAAGTTCGGTCTCTACTTCTCCAACATCGACTGGGAGAAGCAGCCCGAGAACCCCTGGCAGAACGCCAATACGCTGGACGAAGAGGGCTACATGGAGTACATCCACGCCCAGCTGAAGGAACTCCTCGGCGGTAAGTACGGGGAGATCGCCGAACTCTGGTACGACATGGGCAAGCCCAACCCCGCCCAATCCGATCAGCTGCGCACATGGGCGCACGAGCTGCAGCCGAACATCATGATCAACTCGCGCGTCGGCAACGACCGGGCCGACTTCGAGGTCGGATGGGACAACGAGATGCAGTCGGAGCAGACCCAGGGCCCCTGGGAATCGGCGGTCTCCATCTTCCACAAGACCTGGGGCTACGCGAACTGGGACGATGCGGCTCCCAAGTTCAAGGACACCGGGTACCCGGACTACCCGACCTGGGACCACATGATCAACGTGGACAACACGACGGCGCTGCGTAAAGCGCCCGACGGCGCCCACAAGAAGACGACCGAGATCGTGGGCAACATGTTCTCCACCGTCGCCCTGGGAGGCCAGTTCCTCTTCAACGTCGGCCCGAAGTTCGACGGCTCCTACGACCCGTGGGATGCCTCGGTCCTGGCGGGCATCGGCGACTGGAACCGCGCACATCCCGGCATCCTCAACAACTCGCGCCCGACCCACTTCCCCATCGAAACCTGGGGCAAGACCATGGTCGACGACTCCCACATCTACATGGGCATCGAGAAGTGGCCCGCAGACGGCATGATTACTCTGCGCGGCGCAGGCGCCAACGACATCTCCTCGGTGAGGCTCGACGGCTCCGATGCCGAGCTGACCTACAAGGTTGAGGGCAACGACCTCGTCGTGACCCTGCCCGCGCAGCCCGACGAGATCCTCCCCGTCGTCACGGTCACCACTAAGGGCACTCCCAACTATGTGCCCACCGGGCTGACAACGATCGGCTCGGAGCCGACCACGATCCCCGCCTCCGACCTCGAGAAGTTCAAGGCCCCCACCCCCAAGACCGGCGAGACCAGCTTCACCGCGTCCATTACGTCCGGTGACAAGGTTGCCTCCGGTCTTACTGTCGCCTTCGAGACAAAGGGCTTTACGGACGACTACGCGAAGTACAAGGTCACCGTCGACGGCCAGGTCATTTCCGGCCTGAGCGTCGCCGACCTGAACGCCGGCGTCGGTCCCTTCGCAACAGGCCCGAACCAGACCGCGCGCGTCACCCTCGAGTACGACAACCCGGCCTACGCTCTCAAGGGCTTCGGCAAGGACACGTCCGTCACGTCAGTTACCGTCAAGGCCGAGACCCTCACCACCCCCGCCGTCACGGTCGAGCCCTCGACCGTCGAAGCTGGCAAGACCGTCACCGTGAAGGGCACGGGCTTCGCCCCCGAATCCTCCGTGACCCTCACGCTGCACTCCGAGCCCGTCGAGGTCGGCACCGCCACCGCTGACGAGAACGGGGCCTTCTCCGCAGAGGTGACGGTTCCCGCCACGACTGAGGCGGGCGAGCACACCCTCGTTGCTGCCTCGGCTTCCCCAAGCGTCACCGCGTCGGCTCCGCTGACTGTCACCCGAGCGCCCGCGGCTCCCACCCAGGAGCCGAGCGCCGCGCCGAGCCCGAGTTCTTCGGCCGCTCCCGCGCCCGACCAGGGAGGCACGGGAGGCCTGGCGCGCACCGGCAGCCACGCGGTGTTTGCCGGCGTGGTGGCCGCACTGGCTGCGGGGGCGGGCACCGCCTTCGTTCGCCGCTCGCGCCGCGCGAAGGCCTAGCGCCCGCGTGGGAATGACCACCACCTAGCGGGGTGGGGCGTACCCGATCGGGTGCCCCACCCCGCTTACACTTGGGGGATGCGCTGCGACCACTACGACACCGGGACCTGCCACTCCTGCTCCCTGCTCCCCCTCCCCTACGATCGTCAGCTCGCCGACAAGGAACACGCCGTCGCGGGCACGCTCTCGCTCGTCCCGGGGGCCGGGAACATCCGATGGCTCACCCCCGCCTCGTCGGAGCAGTCGGGGTTCCGCACGAGCGTGAAGCTCGTCGTCGGAGGCACTCGCAGGCGCCCCACCCTGGGGGTCCTCGGACCGGACCGGCGAGGCGTCGACCTGCCCGGATGTCCGATCCAGCATCCCGCCATCAACCGCGCCACTCCCGGCCTCAAGCGCTTCATTCGTTCCCTGAACCTCACCCCCTACGACGTGCCCGCCAGGCGCGGGGAACTCAAGAACATCCTCATCACCGTCGGCGCTGGGCAGCGCCTCATGATCCGCTTCGTGCTTCGTACCCGTGACCGCGTGTCCGACATACGCTCCGCCCTTCCCCTGTTACGCGATCTGGTGCCGGCCGCCCACGTCGTCACCGCAAACATCCACCCCACCCACGAGGCCATCGTCGAGGGTCCCGACGAGATCATCCTGACACGCGCCCGCACCCTCCCGCTGACCGTGGAGGGGCTTGCGCTGGGGCCCCGCTCCTTCGCTCAGACCAACGCCCGCGTTGCCGCGGCGCTCTACGAGCAGGCCTCCCGGTGGGCGAGGCTTCCCCTGCCCGACGGGCGCGTGCCGGAGGGCCTGTGGGACCTGTACTGCGGGGTCGGCGGATTCGCGCTTGCGTGTGCACGCGGCGGGATCCCCCATGTGACCGGCGTCGAGGTGTCGGCGGGGGCGATCTCGTCCGCGATCACCGCCGCGCGAACAGCGGGTCTTCGGCGCGACGAGGCCCGTTTTATCTGTGACGACGCGACCGCGTGGGCACGCGCCCAGCCCGCATCGACCGTCCCCGACGTCATCGTCGTCAATCCCCCGCGCCGAGGCATCGGCCCGGATTTGGCCGCATACCTGAACGAATGCGGCGCCCCCCGCGTCATCTACTCCTCGTGCAATCCAGCCTCGCTCGCCCAGGACCTGACGGTGATGCCCGCGCTACGCCCCGTCGAAGGCAGGGTCTTCGACATGTTTCCGCACACGAGCCATGTGGAGGCAGCCGTGCTGCTGGAGCGGGCGGGGGCGTAGCGAGGCTACACGCGGCCGCGGGCGGACCCGCGCCTCGCACGCAACCGTTACACTGACGCAAAACGACACTGCCCACGAAAGGCTCGCGCCCATGAGGATCGAACACGTCGCGATGTACGTCAACGACCTCGAGGCCGCGCGCGACTTCTTCGTCCGCTACCTTGACGGCCGCTCCGACGGCGGCTACCACAACACGACGACGGGTTTTCGATCCTACTTCATCACTTTCGAGGACGGCCCGCGCCTGGAAGTCATGACGAAGCCGCGCATGGACGATGCCGTCAAGGGCATCAATCGGACGGGGTACGCGCACATCGCTTTCTCTGTCGGAAGCAAGGAAGCGGTCGACGCGATGACCGCCACGCTCAGGACGGAAGGATACGAGGTCGTGAGCGGCCCCAGAACAACCGGCGACGGCTACTACGAGAGCTGCGTCGTGGCCATCGAGGGAAACCAGATCGAGATCACGATCTGATGCCGCTGCGTGCGCATTATCGTTGATGCGCCCGCCGTCAACCTCACGCGGCTCACCGAGTCGTATGGCGTCCATCGTGGGCGAGTAACTGCACGGAGCACCCACGTGTCCGCCAACTGGCGTCGCCTCGCAAGACCCCCATTCCACGCTTCGCGCTCTGCTCACGCCTCGCGCTGCGCGCCCGCTACACTGGACCCAGACGTTAGGAGAACCATGTCCGTCGAACTCATCACCGCCGCCTCCCCCGAGGTCCACGAGGCCATGGGACGCCTCGTCCCCCAGCTTTCCCGCTCTGCCACCCCGATGAGCGCGACCGATGTCGAGCGCTTCCTGTCCCAGCCAGGCGTGCACCTCTTCGTGTTCCGTCCCGACCAGGCCGACGCGGAGGGGCAGCGCCCCATCCTGGGCATGCTGTCCTTGGCCACCTTCGAGATTCCCACTGGCGTGCGCGCCTGGGTCGAAGACGTCGTCGTTGACGAGGCCGCTCGCGGCCAGGGCGCCGGCCAGTCCCTCGTGGTCGCGGCCATCGAGCACGCCCAGAAGGTCGGCGCCCGCACGGTCGACCTGACGTCGCGGCCCTCGCGCGAGGCAGCCAACCGCCTCTACCAGCGGGCGGGATTCCAGCTGCGCGAAACCAACGTGTACCGGGTGACGCTCGAGCAGCACAAGAACGGGGCGTTGTAGCCTCGGGATGCCAGCATTGACGAGGAGTCAGCACGCCCACCTGAGGCCCCCTCACGCGCCAGACACGACCGGCCGCGATTGCGGGAGCTAGCTGGCGGCCGGTCAGCAGGCCGATCAGCACCTGGGGCGGCCCCCGCCCGCGCCACGGCTCCCCCCGGATCGGCAAGCGCCGCGAGGCCTGCGGCCCGGCGGTTCACGTGGGCACCAAGGTGGCGCCATCAGGACTGTCGCGGATAGGTTATGGCCAGGCGGATAGGTTATCGGCACGCGGATACGTTACTAAGCTATCCGCATGCTCATAACCTATCCACGAAGCAACAACCTATCCGCGTCGGGAGTGGACTCCGAGCCCACCCGGATCGTCGCAGGCAGGCCCCAACAACCTATCCGCGTCGGGAGTGGACTCCGAGCCCACCCGGATCGTCGCAGGCAGGACCCAACAACCTATCCGCGTCGGGGGTGGGCGTTGACACGACTGCACTAGTTCCAGAAGCTATCCGCCAGTAGGCGCAGCATGGCACTCGTCGCGCAGTACGATGCTGGACCAACCGGTGCAATGCGCCTGCGCGACGAATTCAATTGCCGATCCCTGAACCCGCCCGATGGAAGGGCGGCGCGGACGGCGAGCGGGCGGGCAGGCCACGCGGCGGTCGGATATCAGGCGGCGCTCAGCACCCCCGGGACGTTAGAACTCCTCGTAGACCGCCGGATCCTGGCCCGCCTGGCGGCCGTCGGGCCGACCGAGCGCGCTCATCGCCGCCATGTGCGTGGAAGACAGCGAGAACGAGAAAATGTCGAGGTTGTCGCGCTGACGCTCGGCAGACCCGGACTTGGGCAGGGGAATCGTGCCGAGCTGGTAGTGCCAGCGCAGGATGAGGCGCGCGGGGGACACCCCGACCTGCTCGGCCAGCGCAACCACGGCGGGGTCCTCGACGATGCGCCACTTGCGCCCCAGCGGGCTCCAGGACTGCGTACGTACGCCGACACGCTCGTGATAGGCCAGGGCCTCGGGCTGCGGGAAGTAGGGGTGAAGCTCGATCTGGTTGACGCTGGGATACTCCCCCGTTTCTTCCCACAGGCGCTCCAGGTGTTCGGGCAGGAAATTGCAGACGCCGACGGATCGCACAAGCCCGCGAGCGCGCGCATCCAACAGAGCCTGGAAGGCCTCGACGTACAGGCCCCGCGCGGGGTTGGGCCAGTGGATCAGGTACATGTCCCAGTAGTCCAGCCCGGCGCGCATGAGCGATTCTTCGACGGTTTCGAGCGCCTCCTCGTAGCGTTGGTGTCGGCCGGGGAGCTTGGAGACGAGGCGAAGCTCCTCACGGGGGAGCCCACTGCGGCGCACCGCCTGCCCCACGGCCCCCTCGTTCTCGTAGTTGAAGGCGCTATCGAGCATCCGGTAGCCAGCCTCGATCCCCGACAGCATGGAGGACACGCCCGCAAAGCCGCGCAGGTTGTAGGTGCCCAGCGCGATCGCGGGGACGACGAAACCGTCGCTCAGTGTGTATGCGGGAATCTCGCTCATGCCTCAAGCGTAGGCCACCGCTTGGCGCCTCGTTCTACCATTGGGATATGGCACAGCTTGAATTGGACGACGTCCACGCGAACGCAGTGGACTATCAGCATTTCCTCCTCGACTCCCCCTCCCCCTACCACGCCGCCGAGGTCGTGGCTGGGCGCCTGGTGGACGCCGGCTTCACGCGGGTCGATGAAAAGGACCCGTGGGATGCACGCCCCGGCGGGCACGTCATGGTACGAGGCGGGGCCGTCGCTGCATGGCTGGTCCCGTCGAACGTGACCGAGGACGCGGGATTCCGCATCGTGGGCGCACACACGGATTCGCCGGCCTTCTCCGTCAAGCCCTCGGTCCAGTCGACCACGCCGGACGGCTGGGGTCAGATCGACGTCGAGGTGTACGGCGGAATGATGTGGAACTCGTGGCTGGACCGGGAGCTGACCCTGGCGGGTCGTCTGGTCCTGCGCGACGGCGAGGTCGTGCTGGCTCGCACCGGACCGATCGCTCGCATCCCGCAGTTGGCCATTCACCTGGACCGGGGGGTGAACACGGAGGGGCTGACGCTCGATCCGCAGAAGCACCTGCACCCCGTGTGGACCGTGGACAATCCCTACGGCAACGTCCTGGAGTACGTTGCGCGGACGGCGGGCCTGGCCGACGCGTCGGGCGTGGCCGCCTTCGATCTGATCCTCACGCCGAGTCAGGGCCCGGGCTTCTTCGGCGACAAGGGGCAGTTTGTGGCGGCATCGCGACAGGACAACCTCTCCAGCGTGCACCCGGGCCTGGTGGCGTTGGAGCGCCTCGCCTCCGACGGGGTGCCCGAGTCCGGAGACGTCACGGTCTTCGTGTGTTTCGATCACGAGGAGGTCGGCTCGGGATCTCGCACGGGCGCGGCGGGCCCGCTGTTGGAGACGGTCCTGCGCCGCACGGCGGCCGCACTTGGCCGCGACGCGGATGGTTACGAGCGCATGCTCGCCTCCTCCTCGTGCATCAGCGCGGACGCCGCTCACTCGGTGCACCCGAACTACGCGGGTCACCACGACCCGGACAACCGCCCGATGATGGGACGCGGCCCGGTTCTCAAGATCAACTCCAAGCAGCGCTACGCGACCGATGGCGAGGGGATCGCCCTGTGGAATCGAGCGTGCGCGGCTGCGGCAGTCCCCTCGCAGAGCTTCGTGGGCAACAACGCGATGCCGTGCGGGACGACGATCGGCCCGCTGACCGCGACGCGCCTGGCAATCCTGACGGTGGACGTGGGCATCGGGCTTTTGTCGATGCACTCGGCCCGGGAAATGAGCCACATTGACGACCTCTATGCCCTGTCGGCGGCCCTGGAGGCTTACTGGCGCGGCGCGTAGGAGAGCGCAGCCTCTTTGCCCCCGCCCCTGCGAAAAACCCCGGCCTCATTGAGGCCGGGGTTTTTCGTGTCGCTCTGCCCGCGATCAGAGGGCGGGCACCGCCTTCACCGTGACGGGAACGTTGCCGCGCGTGGCCTTGGAGTAGGGGCACAGCTCGTGGGCTCGATCGGCAAGCGCCTGAACGCGGTCCAGCTCGACGCCGGGGACGAACACCTCGAGGGTGGCGGTAATCGCGTAGGACTCACCCTCGGGGCCAAAGCCGACGGTGGTGCGCACGACGGAGTTCGCGGTGTCGATGCCCATCTGCTTGGCGGCCAGACCCATGGCGCCCTGGAAGCAGGCGCCGTAGCCCATGGCGAAGAGGGCCTCGGGATTGGCCCCGCCGCCGGGGCCACCCAGCTCCTTGGGGGCGCGCAGGTCGAGGGTGAGGCCCAGCGCGTCAACGGTGGAGGTTCCGGCGCGGCCGCCGGTGGAGTCGGCGGTCACTGAGTAAACGATGTTGTTTGGTGTATCCATGCCTCTATCTCACCACTGGGACTTCAGTCCCGCAAGACGTGCCGCGCGCAAGACGCGGCCCGGTCGCCTCGCCGTTAGCGCGCCAGGAAGTCGGCGCGCGGCTGCCCGCTGAGCGCCTTGGCAATCGTGCGCCGGAAGCGCTCGTTCATCGGGGGCAGCTGATCGCCACGGAAAAAGGACGCCTCGCTGTTCTCTCCGTCCGCGGGTCGGGGGTGACCGGTGAGCCACTGGGCGGCGAAGGCAACATCGAGATAGGTCGTCACATCGCCGTTGTCGTAGGTGACGGGGCCGACAACCTCGACGGACAGGAGCCGCCGCACGTCGATATCAACGTCGGTCTCCTCCTTGGCCTCGCGGGCGGCAGCGAGCGCGGGCTCCTCCCCCGGATCAACGATCCCGGTGACGGGGGTCCAGGCGCCGTTGTCGCTGCGTCGCACGCACAGAATCTCGACGCTCCCGGGGTCGATCGGACTCTCCCAGTCGATCGGCGCGTCGGCGCGGGCCGACCGCATGACGACGACCGTTGTTCCCGGCATCCACAGGGGCGCGTGACCGACATGACGCCGAAGCTCCAGCACGAAGTCGGGTGTTGCCATGGCCCCAAGTCTATGCCGTCACAGGAAAGATGTGATGACGGGTATCAGGAGGATCTTCACGATGATCGCGAACGCGAAGAGGGTGGCGTACGCCCCCTCGATGCGCTCGTCACTCACGCGCGCGTCCGCGGCCTGCAGGACGGCGGGCTGTCCGAGGAAGCCCGCAACGCCTCCGGCCGCACGCGCGGCCGAGATCCCGATGAGCTTGCCGCCATAAGCCTGAGCGAGGCAGCAGGCGACAACCATCACGAACGCCAGCAGCGCGGCACGCCACCCCTCGGGACTGCCGAGCAGGGTCGCGAATTGGGGGCCCGCATTGAGCCCCAGGGCCGCAAGGAAGAGCATGAGGCCGATCTGGCGGATGGTGAGATTGGCGGCCGCCGGAAGCGTCCACACGAGCGGTCCCGTGCGACGCAAGGCCCCCAGGAGCATGCCGACAATCAGCGGCCCCGCAGCCGCGCCAAGCTGGAAGGCTTGGCCGCCCGGCAGGGGGAAGGACACGATGCCCAGGAGGAGCCCCAGGACCATGCCGATGCCGAAAGCCATGCCGTCAACCTCGGCAACCCTCCTCTCGGAGTCTCCGAGCCACTCGGCGATGTCATCGAGCTCATCCGTGGGAACCACGACCGCCACGTGGTCGCCGAGCTGCAGGTCGAGGTCGTCGCGGGCCAACAGATCCAGGTCGCCTCTGCGCACGCGCGTGATGACGGCGCCAAAACGCTTCGTGACGTTCAACTCCGAGACGGCACGCCCCGCAACATCGGGGTTGGAGACGACGATCCGCTCGAAAGCCAGGTCGGAGCGGTCATCCTCGAGGTTGTGATCCAAGATCTCGCCGACGAGGGGGGCGGTCTCTTGGATGGACGCCGGATCACCGACCAGGACCACGTGATCCCCCGGTAGCAGGTCTTCTCCGGGAGCGATGACGCGGGTTCGTCCGTCTCGACGCAGGTAGGACAGGCGCACGCGCTGTTGACGCCAGGCGGCGATGTCGCGCGTATTGATTCCCTGTGTCACGTGGACGCTGACCGCCTCAAGGGAGGCACCCGCCAGGGAGGGGGTGTCCTTGGGTCCCAGCCACCGCCTCGTCACCGTGATGGTCACCACGAGGATTCCGACGATGACGCCGATCGGGTAGCCGAACGCGTAGCCGACGGCCGCATTGGGGTCCCCCGTGACGCGCGTCGCCGTGTCGAGGGCGGGCGCCGCCGTCAGCGCTCCCGTGAACAAGCCGGATGTGAGTCCGGGCGACAGGCCGAGGACGTTCCCACCGACGAGCGCGATGAGGGCACCCACGAGACACACGACCGTCGTGAGAGCCAGGAGGCTCGTCTGCTTGCGCAGGTCCTGGAAGAACGTCGCACCGGCCGAAATGCCGACCGCGTAGACGAAGAACGCGAGGCCCATGGCCTGGACGATCGACATGTGGGAACTCACGACCTCGGGATGCATCGCCGACACCACGAGTCCAACGAAGAGAGCGCCTGCGGCGCCGAATCGCAGCGGACCGATCCTGATGGCGCCAATGGCGGCCCCGAGCGCTACGACAAGAAAGAGCGCAAGAAGGGGTGAGGAGGTGAAGAGAGCGGCCATGCCTGCCAGGGTACCCGCGCCCTTCGCCGGTGGCCGAGACCAGGAGCTGAGTCGGCGCGTTATGAAGCTCACGGATTGGCTACACTGGGGCCAGAAACTGAAAGGATGGTCATGTCTCAACCAGCACCCGGATGGTATCCAGACCCCGCCGGCACGTCGCGCCTGCGGTGGTGGAACGGCGGCATGTGGACGGAGCAATTCCAGCCAATGCCCGCCCAGCAGGGCATGCCCTCGCAGGGTGCGCCCCACGCATCCACGTCAGCGCCCGACGGGGGGATGGGCGCCTCGCCCGCGTCGAACGGCGCCCATCTGCCTGCCAACCAGCAGGCGCCGGCGGTCTCCTCCGCCCTCTACAGCCCCGATCCAGCCTCGCCTCAGCTGCCCGATTCCGGCGTTAACGCGCCCGGAGCGTACCAGGTGGCCGCCCAGAAGAAGAGCGGATCCAAGTGGCTGATTGGCGCGATCGCCTCCTGGGTGGCGGTGGGGATTCTGCTGGTCTCCTCGCTGATCGCGGGAGCGGCCTACAAGGCCAGTGGGGAAAAGCTATCGCAGGCCGAGAATGACCGCGCCAGCGCACAGACCGAGCTCGACAGCGCGCGGTCCGAGCTCGATCAGGCCAAGCAGGAGCTTGAGGAGGCTCAGAAGTGAGTTACATTCCCGCGACGCAATCCGCCCCGCGTCCCGCCTCCCCCGCGAGCAAGATCCTGACGATCATCGGCGCCGCCGTCGCGCTCCTCCTTCTCGTCGTCTCGGTCATGCTGGGGTTCGGAAGCCACTCGCACAAGCAGCAGGCAGCCCAGGCCGCCGAGGAGGCACAGTCCCTTCGCAACCAGACCAGGGACGTGGAGACGGAGATCGCAACCGTGCATACGCAGACCACGCAGGCCACGAACAAGAAGGAGGCGACGGCCTGGTGCGATGGCTTCACCAGCTCCGACTCCTCACCCGATGCCATCGACAAGAAGGCCCGCGCCCTGCTGAGCGCGCCACAGCCGCGCAAGGATGCTATCGCCGAGGTCTGCCCGAAGAAGAAGGAGTTTGCCGAGGCGTTCGCGAAGGATGCCGCGGGGAGGGTCGTTGACTCAGACTTTTCGTGCATGTCCGACGGCTCCTCCGTGACGGTGTCCGGGACAGCAACCGTGGCTGGTCCCACGCTCGCATCCCTAGGGAGCTACGACGTACGGATCGGCATCGTGGTCACGTCGGGGGCGGAAACCTCCGGGGTCGCCCCCTCGGACACGATCTCCATGACTATCCCGCAGGGGGGCAGCGCTCCGTTCTCGTCGACCGTTCCGGATCCGTCCAACTCGACGGGCCGGTGCGCCGTCAGGACCCTCGGTCTGTGGCCGAGCGGAGTATAGTCGGGTGGTTGCCCACAATCCCTTGGGTCACGGCATCCCCTGACCCGCCACCCTTGTCATTCAACACGGAGAGAGACCCACGATGAGCGAGCCCACAGAAGGCTGGTACGCGGACCCCAGCGGGGCCGGGCAGCTGCGCTGGTGGGACGGACACGCCTGGACGGAGTACGTCGAGCCCTACCAGGCGCAAGCCCCGCACGAAGTCGTCACCGACGAGGCGGCGTCGCCCGGCATCGAGGAGACGACCGAGGCCTATGCTCCCGCATCCTCGGCAAGCACCCCGACTTTCGACGCGACGGCGGCCGGCCTCGAACCCGCGACGCCCTCAACGCCGAGCCCAGCGGCCCCCGCACACGCGACCGGCTCGAACGAGGACCTCGCCGACGAGGCCGACCGGAGCGACCCCGGGGGGCAAGCGCGCCCCTCGGGAATGCTCAAGTGGATCCTCGGCTGCGCTGCCTCGTGGCTGCTCGTCGTGGCGTTCATCGCCGTTCTCGCCCTCGCGTGGTCCCACTTGGGCCCCAGCGGTCGCATCCACGAGGACGCCAAGGCGCGAGCCGAGAAGGCTCAGCAGGAGCTCGATACCGCCCGATCCACCCTTGAGGACATCAACCGGCAGATCGAGGAGGCCAACAAGTGAACACCGCTCCCGCTCCCCTTCGCGCCGCAACCGTCGCGGGTGCGATCCTCGCCGTCATCTTCATCATTCTGTCCGCCGTCGTCGGCGGCATCAACGCCTGGCGCTCCCAGTCCTCATCCGCCTATGAAGCCCAGGCCACCAAGGCTCAGTCCGACAAGGCGGGAGTCGACGAGCAGATCACGGAGGCCAAGGCGCGCCTGGACGCGGCGAGCGTCCGCAAGGACGCGAAGGCGTGGTGCGACTCCATCAATCGAGACACGGCCTCCTCCATTCGAGACGCCATCAAGACCTACGATTCGGCGACGTCAGCTGTCAAGGAAGCGATTCACGAGGAGTGCAGCGCGAAGGAGACCCTCGCCAATGCCCAACGCACGGCCTCTGACTCTGACTTCACGATCACCATGGGCGAATGCACGACAGACGAGACGACCACCACGGTCACCGGCACCTTCTCCGTCAACGCGTCAAGCTCCATCGCGTCGCTGGGCTCTCTCGACGTCACCATCGTGGGATACACAGCGGACAAGGGCGCCAGCTTCAACCCATCGACTCCCTACCAGGGAACGACGACGATCGCCGTCACGCCGGGGGCTTCCATGCCCTTCACGGTGAGCGTGCCATACGATCCGGCGACGAGCGCGAACACCGAGTGCGTCGCGACGATGCACAAGTGGTGGCCTACCAACATGTAAAGTCGCGGTGGGATGACTCACCACCGAGGACGGTTCCGCGCTGAATTAGGATTGTGGGGACACAGTGAAAGGAGCTTCCCCATGAGCACCCCCGTTCCCGGTTGGTACGCCGATCCGGCAGGCACCCCCCAGCTCCGCTGGTGGGATGGCACGCAATGGACGCAGCAGTACCGTCCCGCCAACTCTGAGCAGGCGAGCCCAAACGCGCAAGCGAATGCAGCACCCGCATCCCAGGTTGCGGCCCAGGGGCCCGCAACCGCTCAGGGCGCCGCCTCCGGCTACACCCCCGTCGCCGCCAAGCCACGCACCAAGGCGACCGGCGGCCAGATAGCGATCGCCGTTCTCTCCTCAGTCCTCGTCATCGTTTTCGGCGTGACCGCGCTACTCTCCGCGGGACTCTTCATCCAGAAGGGGCGGGACTACCAGCGCGTTGAAAGCGACCTGCAGCAGGCGCAGCAAGAGCTTGAGCAGGCCAAGGAGGGATCCAAGTGAGCGATCAGCACACCCCGGCGCCGAGCACTCCCGCCGCACCGGCCCCTCTCGGAGCCACGACACCCGCTCGTGAGACGTCCAAGCCCGCAAAGAGCAAGGGACTGTCGATCTTCAACCGCGTCGCCCTCACACTTATCGTCGTGCTCCTCGCGCTGACGATCGGTCTCTTCGCAGGCGCCGCCCAAAGGAATAAGGCCACGGAAAGGATGCGCGACGAGATCGAGACGGTCCGCGATCAGACCGAGCAGGTGGCCGCTGCCTCGATAGCGCCCGCCTGGTGCGAGAAGGTCACCGCCGCCAACGCCGACGGGATGAAGGACATCTACCAGGAGTACAACCACGCATCCCAACAGGTGAAGGACGCCATCGACAAGCAGTGCGCAACGCGCGTTGACATCGCTCGCATGGTGAGCAGCCAGCAGGCGGACGCCGCCTTCGATACGTCGAACAGTACCTGCGCGATCGCCGCGTCCGGTACATCCATCCACTGCTCCGTTGACGTCAAGCCGGCCAGCGACGGCATCAAGTCGCAGCTGGCGAAGTTCTCGTCAACGACCGTGACGCTGGAGATGTGGTTTGATGACGGGCCCCTGTCCATCACCTTCAACCCGAAGCATAAGATCGACAACGTCGCCACGGCCACCCTCGACTCCTCCGGCAGCGGAACCGTGGAGTTCGATGCCGACTACGACCCCAGCTGGGGTCAGAAGTACGGAATCGGAGTGGTCTCGTTCTTCCCGAACGAGTAGCCCGTTCCCTCTCCGGCGGTCCCGGTACCCCCTGCGGGTGCCGGGACCACTCGCACTGGGGCGAGGGGTCGCCTGGCGGTGGTTAACCCGGCCTGCGGCCGCGCGCTGCGGCGTTCAGTAGTGCTCGTGGGAGTCGTAGCCGCGCAACCGATCCAACTCGCGGCGCTCCTTCTTGGTGGGACGCCCGCTCCCCTTCTCGCGCGTGGCGACGGGAATGTGAACGCGGGGACGTTCCGGCGTGCGATCATCGTAGGCCGTGCGTGCCTGAGGATACGACAGGCGCCGAGCCAACAGCAGGACGACACCGAGGACGCGGTCGAAGCCCTCAACCCGCAGTCGCACCTCGTCCCCCACCCGGAGCTTGTGAGCGGCTTTCACCGCCTCCCCGTTCACGCGCACGTGCCCGGCCCGCACGGCCGCGGTGGCCTGCGAGCGAGACTTGAGCTGGCGCGTGGCCCACAGCCAGGTGTCGACCCGTACGCTCGTTGCGGCCAGCGCGCCCGGGGGGATCGTCACCGTTTCGGGGGTATCGCTCATGGGAGCCCTAATTGATGCGGCGCAGGCGCCTCTGATGGTGGGGCGTCAGGACGATGGCAACCAGCGCGCACAGCAGGGGCATCCCGATGAGCATCCCTGCCAGCGCCCCCCACGGCACGACCGGCCAGAGGGTTCCCAGCGTGGGGAAGATGCCGGATCGGGCAAAGGTGATGACCGCGAGGACTCCGACGACGAGTCCCGACAGGACGGCCGTCGGGATCGCGTTGAGTGCCAGCACGATGCCCTGCCAGGTGGTCACGTGGCGACGCATCGCCGGGGCCGCCCCAATCGCGTCGAGGGTATCGAGGTCCGGCCGCATGTCGGAGGCGGACAGGGCGACGACAAGCGCCACCGTGGCCCCCGCAGCAACGATAGCGATGATCGCCGCGACGTAGGGCAGGACGAGGGAGCGCACCGTCGGGACGATAACCTGGGCGGATGCTCCCGGCACCTGGCGCGCAATGGTTGCCTGGAAGGCGGAGGCCTCCATGGGACCCACGGGCTTGTCGATGCTCAGCAGTTGGCCCAGCGGCAGCGACTGGAGGCCCAGGGCCGAGGCCGCAGTCGGCGACAGCACCATGACGTTGATTCGCGTCAGAGGCGAGGCCGCGAAGGACCGAGTCGTCATGACGTGCGCGTCGGGTAGCGCATCGTCGGAGGCGCCGGCTGCCTTCGCCTCGGCAATGTCGCTCATATCGAGGCTGCGCAGCTGCACCTGGCCCGCGCCGTCAATGTACGCCGGATCGGGAACAAGCACCCCTCCGGCGTTGAGCGTCGCGACGGCGCGCACCATGTCGTCGCCGCTGAGGTATCCCGCCTGACGCAGGAACGTCCCGTCGTCCACCATGTAGGCCAGGTCCAGCTCGGCCATGGTGCCCATGTCGGGGGCGAGCGTGAAGGTTGAGCCATCGAAGGGCGAAACGGCCTCGACCATGCGCGTCGGGCCGCCCGGACCGCTGTTCCAGACCATGCCGTTGAGCACCGCCTCAGAGGTGATCGTTCGCTCCCCGTCGACCGCCTCGTAGGCGGCATTGAGAAGCTCGCGGGAACGCTTCACGGAGTCGGTCTTGTCGGTGGTCGAGATGAAGACCTGACCGCGCTGGCCGACGTGGGGACGAGAGTTCCAGCCGGCCTCGTTGGAGGAGGACAGGGTGATGAGGAGCCCGCAGGCGACGAAGACGGTCGTCAGGATCGAGGCCATGGCCGGGAACGTGCGATGCCCGTTGCGCACCGCGTCGCGCAACGCGAGGCGCATGCTCATGGAAGCGCGCCCGTGCGGAACACGCCAGCGCGTGAAGACGTAGGGAATCGAGCCAATGAGGCCGACCTCCACGAGCGCGACTCCGGCGACGAGGGCAAGAATCGAACCCAGCCACGCGGCAAGCCCCAGGAGTGGCAGGCCGGCCAGGAGGGCAATCGGGTAGATCATGCGCCGGCGCACCAGCCGGGAGGGTTCCCACACCCTCCCGCCGATGACGGCGGAGGTGTCGATGCGGGAGGAGGTGTGCGCGGGCGAGACGGAGGCGAGGAGGGAGAGCAGGATCGGCAGAAGCGCGGACAGCGCCAGAGGCCACCAGGGCACGATCCCGATGCCCAGGCCGGACCACAGCCCGATGCCAACCATGGAGGCGGCGGACAGGAGCACCGAGAAGACGACAGAGTAGGAGCCGATGACGAAACCGTGGGCGATCGTCAGGCGCCGCCCGTCGCTGCGGTCTCCACCGTTGGCGACGATCATGGCGGCGGTACGCATGACCGAGCGCTGGGCGACCGTGTAGAGGGGCGAGATGAGGAGGATCATCTCGGTGAGGATGAGGAGGATACCGGCGACGAGGAGCAGGTACTGCCAGGGACTCGCGGCGCGCGTGGATTGGGGCGCCTCGTACTGGGCGATCTGCGCGGGCAGGGCCGAGGCATCGGGTGGGCTGGCAAGCACGTCGCGGGAGAGAACGGAAAAGCCCGAGGCGTTGAGCTCGCGGACCTTCGCCCACGAGACGGGCGCGGGGCCGGTGACATACCAGGCCGTCTGCGTCCTCCCGGCGACCGCGAGGCGGTCGATCGGCAACGTGCCGTCACCAACGATCGTGCGTGACGAGCCGCCGATGATTGCGTCAATGACGACGCTACCGGAAAGCGATTGGGTGGTGCGTTCCTTGGCGAGCGTGAGCGACAGGCTGAGAGTGTCTCCCTCGGAGGCCTTCAGCGTGCGGGCAACATCCTCGGAGATCACGGCATGATTGGCTGCGAGCGCGCCGTGGCGTCCTCCCGCTTCGACCCGCGGAGCGTCCAGGGATGCCGTCTGGGTACCGGCGTCCACGGTGATGGCGGTGCCATCTTGCGCGGTGAGCCGCAGCTGATAGAGGGTGTCAACGGCGATCAGTTGGTCGCCCGGTGGCACCCATGCCGTGAGCGTGTCCATGCCGACGCGCACCTCCTCGTCGGAGGAGGTCTTCGAGAGCCTATCGGCCGTAAAGTCCTGCTCGAGGGCCGTCGAGGAACGGTGTAGCGTCACCGCCTGAACCGCAGAGTCGTGTCCGAGCCAGGAAGCCGCCTGGTAGCGCTGGGACGTCGTCACGTCCCAGAAGGTGATGGCGGCGATGGCGATGATGATGGGAAGCGAGATGAGAATGACCGCGGCGAGCGTGCGCCCAAGGCTTTGGCGCGCGTCGCGAGAGGCGATGCGGAGTACCACTCCCCATCGCCTCATTCGCGCGCTCACTCGACTCATCAATTCCCTGGTGCTGTGTCTGCGAGCAGATCCCTGAGCGTGTCTCCACGCGATCGATCGACGATGCGACCGTCGCGCAGGAAGACCGTCCGATCTGCCCATGCGGCCATTCGGGCCTCATGAGTCACGAGAATACCGGCTACTCCCGCATCTATGTGATCACGCAACACCAACATGATCTGTTCTCCCGTGTGGGAGTCGAGAGCCCCGGTCGGCTCGTCGGCAAGAATGACCGAACGGTTACCCACGAGGCCGCGGGCAATGGCGATCCGCTGACGCTGGCCGCCCGAAAGCCTCTCGGGGAAACGGTCGGCAAGGTCGGCGACGCCGACCTCCTCGAGCGCGGCCATGGCTGCTTCGCGCACCTTCGCGGGGCTGACCCCGTCCAGCTGAAGAGGCATCTCAACGTTCTCGAGGGCCGACAGGGAAGGAATGAGGTTGTAGTCCTGAAAGACGTAGCCGATCGAGCGACGGCGCACCTGCGCACGGCGAACCGCGTCCATCGTGGCCAGATCGATACCGTTGATGTACACGCTGCCGCACGTCGGGCGCTCAAGCCCGCCCGCGATCGACAACAGCGTTGACTTACCCGATCCCGAAGGGCCCATAACAGCGAGAAGCTCGCCGGGTGCGACCTCAAGGTCGATCCCGTCGAGCGCTCTCACTCGGATGCCGTCGGCGCCAAACTCGTGTCCGACACCCGCCATCCTGATCGGTAGCGGAACAGGCTGGTTCATCACACCCCGGCGCGCTCCGACATACCTGCCTCGGCCTGAGACCAGTTCATCATGCGACCCTTCGCGGCGGCGAAGGCGGCGCGGCGCGCGGCCTCGGACACCGCACCGGACTCGATGTGGTCAAGCCAGTTGAGTTCTGCCTCAAGGTCAAAAATGTGACGCTCAAGGATCAGCTTCCAGGCGAGCTCACCCTCATCGGCGGAAGCCTTCAGGCGGGTGACATCGCGCAGGGAACCCAGGGTTGCGCGGCGCTGGGTCTGAATCATGGATTCGACGTCGACCGTGGGGTCAGCAGCGGCCACGGCAAGCTTCATGACGAGCTCATCGCGCTCGGGGTGCTCGCGAGGAACAGGGGTGGACCACCAAGCGCTGAGGACTTCGCGACCGACGTCGGTCAGCTCAAAGACCTCCGAATCGCGGCCGGCATTGGTCTCGGCGTGAGACACAACCTGGCCGTCGCGCTCGAGGCGCTGCATCGTCTGGTAGACCTGCCCGATGTTGAGCGGCCATGCTCCGCACGTCTGTTCCTCGAACATCTGCTTCAGGCGGTAGACGCCCGCGGGCTGCTGCGCAACGAGTGCCAACAGTGCATTGCGAACCGACATATCTCTCCCGTTCGTTGTAGTGACGTGTTAGGCGATCGTGGTTGAACAGTATCTATCGTACGCCAATTTCGTCGGCACAGGGGAGATTTAGCGGTGGCCTAGCTAACACAATCCCTACCGAGTGGTTAAAGACGGCCGTGTGGCATTCCGGGCCATTCCGAGGAATTGAACCTGTCAGACAATTCGACTCCCAACCGCGTTGCAGAGGATATCGGCGGTTTTCTTAGTCAAACACCAGTATTTTTCGCTCACTCGGTCAGAAGCAGCTCCCGCGCGCCCGCCGCGATCGCCGGGCGGAGCGCGCGAACACCCAGGACGCTCTTGACCAAGATGACAGACAAATTCTACTCACAAATCGTCTCAGATCCCGAGACCTGCCACGCTCCGTGGGCGTCCGCACGTCCGCCGCCCGGCCCATCGGCGACAGCCGGGGCGCTCGCCCGCGAGTACACTGGAGGCGACCAGGAGGATTCACCGATGAACGTTCCTATTCCCGGGCAGGCCGCCCCGGCCTCGCCTCCCATCCCCCACCTCACCCTCGCGACGGGCGCCCCTATCCCCGTCCTGGGCTTCGGCACCTACAAGATCGCCCCAACCGACGCCTACGACGCGGTGAGCCGCGCACTCGATGCCGGATACCGCCACATCGACACCGCACAGATGTACGGCAACGAGGCGGAGGTCGGCGCTGCCCTTGAGGCCTCGGGGATAGCGCGCGAGGAACTCTTCGTCACCACGAAGGTCGACAATTCCAACCACGAACCCGAACGAGCAGCCCGATCGATCGCCCATTCCCTGGAGCGGCTACGCACCGACTACGTCGATCTCCTGCTCGTCCACTGGCCCCTTCCCACCCTCTACGGGGGCAACGTAGCACTGCCGTGGCCGGCCCTCGAAGAGTCCTACGCGGCGGGGCAGGCGCGCGCAATCGGCCTGTCGAACTACGAACGCATCCACGTCGAAGCCGTTCGCGCCGTCGCCCGCATCGCCCCGCACGTCCTCCAGGTGGAGGCCCACCCGTTCTTTCCCAACGGCGCGTTGCGCCGCTACGCCCACGAACTCGGCATGGTCTTCGAGGCCTGGTCGCCGTTGGCGCGCGGTCGGGTTACCACCGACCCAACACTCCTCAAGGTCGCCGAGGAACTTGGCGTCGGACCCGCGCAGGTCGCCCTACGGTGGGCCCTGGACCGTGGACACGTCGTCTTCCCCAAGACACTCAACCCAACGCGCATGGCCTCCAACATTGACGTCTTCTCGTTCGCGCTCACCTGCGATCAGCGCAAGCGAATTGACGCCCTCGACTCCGGCGAATCCGGACGCACCGGGTCGCATCCGGCGACCATGGATCGACTGTAGGGGCGGGTACGATACAGGCATGGCTTCCAAGCTCACGCGCGCCGACCGCGCCATCGTGCGTCTGGCCGATGGCACCGTCAAACAACAGAATCTGCTCACCGGTACCGAAGTGTGGACCGTTCCCGGACGGGGCAACCGTCCGCTGTCCGCCCCGCGCACCGATCACAACCCCATCGACCACGAGGCGGACGGCCACCACTGCGCATTCTGCTCCGGGCGCTACCTCGAGACTCCGCCGGAGAAGTCTCGCCTCGTGCGCCACCGCGACGGCACCTGGCAGCAACTGAACGGGCTCGGCGCCGACAGGCTACACAACACGGTCGCCGAGTTCCGACGCATCCCCAACCTCTTCGAGATCGTTTCCTACAACTACTGGCACCTCAACCACGGCCACGTGCCCTCCGAGGAGGACCGCCATCGCATGGCGCACTACCTTGCCTCGGACGTGGGATACGAGCACGTCATGAACGTTGTGCGGGCACGAATGCTCGCCTCGGGCATGAGCGAGGGAGAGTTCGCGGCCACCAGCGAGACCGCGCGGCTCCAGTCCGCCAACGGCTTTTTCTCCGGCGGGCACGATCTCATCGTGGCCAGGCGCCACTACGTGGACGGCGCCTCGGAAGCCCACCAGCTCGCCGGATCCGGCACACTCACCCCGGAGGAGCACGCTCACTACACCGCCTACACCGCCCGCTCCATGCGCGACCTGTACAACCTGGACCCCGCCGTGCGTTACGTCGCCACATTCCAAAACTGGCTGCGGCCAGCCGGGGCCTCCTTCGACCACCTGCACAAGCAGCTCGTGGCAATCGACGACCTCGCCGTCCAGACGGAGGCCGAGCTGGAACGCCTGCGCGCCCAGCCCGACATCTACGACCAGATCTTCACGGTCGCCGCCACACGCAAGCTCCTCATCGCTCAGAACGACCACGCGGTCGCCCTGGCCGGTTTCGGCCACCGATTCCCGGGCATCGCGATCTGGCCGCTGGGCGAGCCGACGAACCCCTGGGAAGTCAGCGAGGAAGCCATGGCGGGCATCTCCGATATCCTGCACGCCGCCCACGCGGCGACGGGCGTCGAGGTGCCGGCCAATGAAGAGTGGTATCACCGCCCGCCGACGGTCTCGACCCCCATGAGGTGGCGGATCCTGCTCAAGTGGCGGATCTCGACGCTGGCCGGATTCGAAGGGGGGACGCGCATCTACCTCAACACCATCGACCCCTGGAAGGTCGTTGAGCGCACCGTTCCCCGTCTCCTTGAGCTACGCGACAGGGGCATGATTGCCCCCATGCGCATCGGCGAGGAATGCAAAGTCAGCCCCTCAATGCTGCACGAGTAGCGGGTGAGAACCTCAGCTAGTCCTCGTCCTCCGTGTCCGTCCCCGGGTCGGGCGCGGAGGGCCGGGTGACGACGGGGGCGGGGCTGGCCGCGGCGGGCTCATCCCCGTCCTCGCCCTCGGGCTGCGTCGAAGCGGGTGCGGACAGGGCGGAGTTCCAGGTGGCCAGCCACGCGGTGATTGCCTCCGGGGACGCGACCGTCTCGTCTGGTACCACCGCATCCCCCGCGATCCCCATCAGCCAGGCGGCCTTCGTATCGGCCGCCACGCCACCGTCGATCGGGTAGGCGCTGCCCGCCGTGGCCAACAAGCGCTGCGCTCGCTCGCCCTGTAGCCAGGCGATCAGGGACTCCGCCCCGTCGGAGGCGGGCGAAGCGGTCGGAGCCGCATAGAGGATGCGGGCAATGCACGTCGAAGAGACCGGCGCACCGTAGGAGTCGGCTCCCGTGTTCGTCGCCGCCGCGGCGGCCAGAGAACGCGGAGCAACCACCAGCGGATACGCACCCGAGGCCTCGGCTTCCCCGCCCACGAGCTGCCCAACGTACCCCTGCGAGACGTGCCCGCCCGCCGTCCACACACCCACAGCCGCGCCCAGAGACGGGTCGATGCGCGGGCTGAGCGACTGCGCGAAGGCGCCCAGCCCCTCGCCAGTCTGGGCGGCCGCCTCCTGAACGAATGCGCGGCCCACGGAGGAGGAGGTCGGGTCGGGCAGCGCCAGCAGCGAACGCACGCGCGGGGAAGTCAGGTCCGCGAAGGAAGTCGGAAGGGAGCGCCCGTTCGCGCTGAGCCAGGACTTGTCCGCGATCACGCACACGTCGTCGCGTCCGTAGGCGATCGCGGCCGCCGCGCCCTCCACGGCGGTGCCCGCCAGGGTGGACGTGTCCCGCGGGGCGGTGGAGGCGATGGTCCCCGCAGCGCTGGCCGCGACCGCGTCCGCGCCATCAAGCCCCAGGACGACATCCGCGCTCGTCTTGGGCAGGCTTCCCACGCCGTCGATCGACACGACCGCAACCGTGAAGCCCGTCGCTTCAGTGAACGCCTGGGCGGTCTCGGTCGGCAGCTGCGCGCCGCCCACCAACGCGACCGTGACCGTGCCCGAACCCGAGCGAGGGCTCGGAGCGTCGATCGTCGCACGCCCGCCGCCCGCGGAGGCCCGCGCGCTCTGACCGGGCACGATGGGGGACGCAAAAGGATCCCGCGGCGCGCTGGAGGACACTGCCGGGGTGCAGGCCGCCAGGGCACTCGCAGCGAGGGCAAGGGCCGACAACGCAAAAACGGAGCGGAAGCGAGCCATGAGGAATCCTTCGGACGGGAACACTACTGTCCAAGCATAAGACAGGGGGACCGTGGGCCTCGCGCGAGAGCTCCGCGTGGGGCATGATGGAATTACGCATTCGTGCGCCGGGACAACCGCAGTCACGCCAGGAGTCACTCATGGATTCAGAAACCATCGACAAGGTCGCCACGACCGTCGTCATCGCGGGGGCCGCTTTCGTCGCCTCCAAGCTCTTCGAGATCGGCTGGAAGGCCGCCACTAGGCGCCCGGTCCCCGCCGAGGACGCCGACGACGTCACGATGGCCTCCCTCGTTGTCTTCGCGGCCACGTCGGCGGCCATCGCCGCCGTCGCCCAGCGCTACGCATACAAGGGCACGCAGAAGTGGCTGACTCCTAAGCTCTCCGCACGCTTCGGCGCGCCAGCCATTGAGGCCTGACCCGAGCGCATTCGCGGCCACGCACACCGGAGAGTCGGCGTCACACGAGGGGCAGGTAGGGCGCCAAGTCGGTCCGCTGCCCTGACGCCGCGACGCGCCCGGAGGACACGGCCTCCTCCCAGGTGAGCAATCCCGTCGCCAGTGACAGCCACGTACGCGCGTCGGTTTCCACCACCGCAGGCGGCGTCCCCCGCCGATGCGTTGCGCCGGGCAGGATCTGCACCGCCCCCGCGGGAGGCACCCGAACCTCCACCGAGCGACCGGGGTGGAGCGCCCCAATCTCCTCGAGGGTAAAACGCACCGCCGTCACAACCACCGTTCGGTCCGCATCCACGCCGCGCTCCTCGCGCTCGCGCCACGCCCGCAGGGCGGCCATTCCCTCGGCGGGATCAATCCGTCGCTTTGTCATGCGTCGATTCTACGTCCCTACACTCGGACCACCGCGTGCCATTGGATGGCACTCTCGGGCACAATTGAGACGACTCACTCCCAACGAGAGGACCCCCGTGACCGACACAGCATCCCTCATCACGCTGCGCTCGATCCTCGACCTCGCGAGCGCACGCTCCTACCAGTGGGATGCGGCAACCATCATCGCCGTCTCGGGCGTCGACCGCGCCGGGGACCTGACGACCCGCGTCATCGAGGACCCCGGGGTCCTCTGCGACATCGCCGACGAGGGTTTCTCACCCCACTCGCCGGTCGGCCACGCGCTCTCCCACGCGCTTCACGACGCAATCCAACGCCGGGTGCGCCTATGGATCACGGTCGTCCCCACCGCCAAGCTCGACCGCCTGCGCGAGGCGCTCGGCGGGGACCTCATTCACGAGGCCGGGCTCCCCTCGGGCGGGCATACCCCCGTCGCGATGTCCCCCCTCGAGCTGCTTGAGACCTGGTCGAGGGGCAACGCCGAGCAGCGCGAATTCATGCGCGTCGCCATGGCTGGGCTTGACACCCTCACGACTTCCTCGCGCGCCACCCGCGCCTCGCGCTCGGTGGGTGCCTCCATCATCGAGCGCTCGCTCGTCCTCAAGCTGTGCCGCAATCCGAAGTTCATCGCCTACGTCGTCGTCCTCGTCTACTCCATGGCGCGTGCCGTGCCCGTCATGTTCGTGCCCCACTTCGGGGGTGACTGGCGCATCCTGTGGCTCATCGACATGGTCACCGCGATCCCCTACACGTGGGGCCTCATCGAGATGGTCGCCGGACAGAAGCTCTGGCATCGCATCATTGGCGCCGTGACCGCCGCCGTGACTTTCCTTGCCCCCTACGTCTACTTCCTGATCTATGGGCGACACGCGCCTTTGGGGATCTGGTTCGCTATCGCGTGTATCTTCTTCGGCGGCATCATCCTCGAAGTCTTGCGCTACATGCGTGACCGTGCCGTCAAGGAGGGGCTGGCTGCCCACCCCTAGTCGGGGCGACGTCGGCCGCTGCCCGCCCGCGGCGCCCGCTCCGGGGGAAGTAGGAATCGTCCCCCGGAACCTGGGGGACCGGGGGACGAGTCGGGTGGCGGGAGGGGCGAGGCTAGAGCTTGTCCTCGCCGGTCGCCGTGCGAATGAAACCGGCGAGCATGAACCAGCCTCCGCCAACCCAGAACAGGATGAGCACCCAGATGGGCTGCACCGGGTAGACGATGACCAGGTAGGCGCACGCAACAATCCATGCGGCGGCGCCGATGATGTTCGGGATCCGGAAGCGCTTGACGCGCGCGGGATGCGTGTAGTGGATGGGAACGAGCGTCAGGATCGCGAGAATGATCGTCGCGGCAATATTGACCCAGGCGGGGGTCTGCAGGACGTACATGACGATCGCCACGCAGTTCCACGCTGCCGGGAATCCAACGAAGTAGTTGTCGTTGGACTTCTCGCCGTCGTTGGCGTAGCAGAACACGGAAGAGACGATGATGATCACCATCATGATGACCGGGATGGGCCTGGGCCCAAAGGGCAGGTACATCGCCATGAAGAGGGCGGGCAGGAAGGTCCACGTCAGGTAGTCGACGAGATTGTCCACGACGCCGCCATCGAACCACGGGACCACCTGCCGGACACCGACCTTGCGGGCAAGGGTACCGTCCACGCCGTCCACGATCAGGGCAATGACGAACCACAACCACATCATCGGGATGTCGTTGGTGAGCATGGCGAAGAGGGCGAGGGTCGCCCACGCGAGGCCCGAGATCGTAAACGCATGGACCGCCCAGGCCGCGATGACGCGACCGAGGCTAGGTTTGCTGGGGGCGCCGGGCGAGGCCGGGGCGGCCTCCTGCTCGGGGGTGGCGGTGACGGGTTGTTCAGGCACGAACGGCTCCTGTCGTGACGGTTGTTTTCCGCACCCAAGTATGCCAAAGATTGGGACGACGGACGTAGGGCGTGAGACGCAATGGCCCGCGGGTGCCGACCCACCTGGCGTGCGGGCGGATACGGTGAGGGGCCCGGGTCAGTGCCCGCGCCCCTCACCGGCAGTGCTTCCACCGGGCGCCTCAGAAGTGGCGGCGACCCGACTCGCTCAGCTCGCGTAGCTCATTGAGAGAAATCACCCAGCCACCGCCTTCGCCTTCGGCGGCCAGCAGGTCAATGCCGCTGATGGCCAGCATGTCCCCTCCCGTCGTGCCGATGCGTGTCGCCTCAACGCCCTCGGCCTCGGCGGCGGCGTAGACGGCCTTCACCGCGGCCTCGGGCACGACGACGAAGGCACGGGCCTGTGACTCCGAGAGCAGCATCTCGTGGTCTCCGACGCCGTCGCGGCGGGCGGCGGCGGCCACGTCGAAGACGCCGCCGATGCCGAAACGCAGCGCGGAATCCGCGAGGGACTGCACGAGTCCGCCGTTGGAGAGGTCGTGAGCCGCTCGAACGAGAGGGCGCCCATCCGGGCCATCGGCGGCGCTCAGGGCACGCACGACGTTTCCGAGGGCCACCTCGGCCTTCAGGTCGACCTCGGGCGGCAGACCACCCAGGTGGGAGCGGGCTATGCGCGCCCACGCAGACCCGTCAAACTCCTCGCGGGTCGCGCCCAGGAGGATGACAGCGAGCCCCTCCTCGGTGAAGCCCGAGGGGTTGGCCCGGGTCACGTCGGAGAGGATGCCGAGCATCCCGATGACGGGAGTCGGGTTGATCGACGAGTTCGGCTGCCCCTTCTCGGTCCCCGAAGAGTTGTAGAGCGAGACGTTACCGCCAGTCACCGGGATCTCCAACTCAATGCACCCGTCGGCCAGCGCGGTCATGGCGGTCACCAGCTGCCACATGGCATCCGTGTCCTCGGGGTTGCCGAAGTTCAGGCAATCGGTGATGGCCACCGGCTCAGCTCCCACAACGGCGACGTTACGGTAGGATTCCGCGAGCGCCTGGCGGGCACCCGCCGCCGGGTCCAGCTTCGTGTACCAGCCGTTTGCGTCCGTCGCGAGGGCAACACCCAGACCGCTTTCCTCATCCACGCGGATGACTCCGGCATCGTCGGGCTGCGCGAGGGCGGTATTGCCCTGCACGTACCGATCGTATTGGTCGGTCACCCACGCTTTGGACGCCTGGTTGACGTCGGCGAGGACGGCGCGCACGTCGGCGATCAGCTCGTCGCGGCTGGCCGGACGGGGCAGGTTCTCGGAGGTGGCGGCCTGCAGGTCGTCCTGCCACGCGGGGCGCGCGTAGGGACGATCGTAGACGGGCCCCTCGTGTGCGACGGTCTTCGGATCGACGTCGACGATGCGGTGACCGTGGTGGTCGATCGTCAGGCGCCCATCGCCCGTCAGGTGGCCGATGACCGCGGCCTCGACGTCCCACCGGTCGATGATCTCGAAGAAGCGCTCCCGGTCCTGCGGGGTCACGATGGCCATCATGCGCTCCTGCGACTCGCTCATGAGGATTTCTCCCGCGGTGAGCGTGGGGTCGCGAAGGAGCACGTTCTCCAGGTCAACGTGCATGCCGGAGTCTCCGTTGGAAGCCAGCTCGGAGGTGGCGCAGGAGATGCCCGCTGCCCCCAGGTCCTGGATTCCCTGGACGACGCCGGCCTCGAACAGGTCGAGGCAGCATTCGATGAGGACTTTCTCCATGAAGGGGTCGCCCACCTGGACGGAGGGGCGCTTGGCGGGCATCCCGTCCTCGAAGGTCTCGGAGGCCAGGATGGATGCCCCGCCGATGCCGTCGCCGCCCGTGCGGGCGCCGAAGAGCACCACGAGGTTGCCCTCGCCGGTCGCGTTAGCCAGGTGGATGTCGTCGTGGCGCAGCTTGCCGATGCACAGCGCGTTGACGAGAGGATTTCCCTGGTAGGAGGGGTCGAACTCTGTTTCGCCGCCGATGTTGGGCAGGCCCAGGCAGTTTCCGTAGCCGCCGACTCCGGAGACGACGCCGTGGACGACGCGCGCCGTGTCGGGGTGGTCGACCGCGCCGAAGCGCAGCTGGTCCATGACGGCGATGGGCCGGGCGCCCATGGAGATGATGTCGCGGACGATGCCGCCGACTCCGGTGGCCGCCCCCTGGTAGGGCTCGACGAAGGAGGGGTGGTTGTGGGACTCGACCTTGAAGGTGACCGCCCAGCCGCCGCCGATGTCGACGACGCCGGCGTTTTGCCCCATCCCGACCAGGAGGTGTTTCTTCATGGAGGGGGTGGTGCGCGCGCCGAATTGCTCGGCGAGGTGCTTCTTGGAGGACTTGTAGGAGCAGTGCTCGGACCACATGACGGAGTACATGGCCAGCTCCGCGTTCGTGGGACGACGTCCCAGGATGTCGCAGATGCGGGCGTACTCGTCTTCTTTGAGGCCGAGCTCCTTCCAGGGCATCTCCTGGCCGGGGGTGGCGGCCGCGTTCTCGACGGTGTCGGGCAGCTCACGGGTGTTTTCTGTGCTCATTCGTGTTTCCATTCGTGTCGTGGACGAGGCGGCGGCCCCCTCCTTCCGGAGGGCGCGGACCCTCCTCGTCAGCCGACGAGGGATGCGAGGACGGAACGGAAGATGCCCAGGCCGTCGGTGCCGCCGTGGTGGCGGGCTCCGTCCGGGCCGGTGGCAAGCGGGCCGAAGCCCTGTTCGGTTGCGTGTTCGGGGTGGGGCATCAGACCCACGACGTTGCCCGAGGCGTTGGTGACCCCGGCGATGTCTCCCGCGCTGCCGTTGGGGTTGCCCTCGACGTAGCGGAAGACGACGCGGCCTTCGCCCTCGAGCCGCTTCAGCTCGTCCGGGGACGCCTGGAAGTTGCCTTCCCCGTTCTTGAGGGGAACGGTGATCGTCTGGCCGGCGCTGAACTCCCGGGTCCACGCCGTATCGGGGTTCTCCACGCGCAGCACCTGGTCGCGACACAGGAACTTCTGATGGTCGTTGCGAATGAGGGCGCCGGGCAGCAGGTGAGATTCGCACAGGATCTGGAAGCCGTTGCAGATGCCGAGGACGGGAAGGCCTCGTCCGGCCTCGCGAACGATCTCGGCCATGACGGGGGCGGTCGCGGCGATCGCGCCGCAGCGCAGGTAGTCCCCGTAGGAAAAGCCGCCGGGGATGATGACCGCGTCAACGCCGCGCAGGTCGGCGTCCTTATGCCACAGCGCCACGGCTCGGGCGCCGGCGATCGTGGCGGCGCGGGCGGCGTCGCGATCGTCAAGCGTTCCCGGGAAGGTGACGACTCCGATGCGGCTCACTGGGCCCCTCCCGCGTAACGGGGGTCCGCCTCGTCCATGGCCTCGACGCGCACGACGTCCTCAATGATCGGGTTGGACAGGACCTCTTCGGCGGCCTTGCGGGCCTGGTCGAGGAGCTCGTCGGTGACGGGTCCCTCCACGCTCAGGTGGAAGCACTTGCCCTGGCGCACGGCCTCAAAGCTCGTGATTCCGAGCCTCGGCAGCGCCGAGCCGACGGCCTTACCCTGCGGGTCCAGGATCTCAGGCTTCGGCATCACTTCCACGATGATTCGCCCCACGGCGTTCCTCCTTGTGTTGTTGGTGAGGATCCCGCCGCGCACCTTGCCCGGCGGGCAGGTCTGTTACAGGATGGGGTCGGCGCCCGTCAGCAGGCGGTAGACCTCCACGTAGCGTTGGGTCGTCGCGGCAACCACGGAGTCGGGCAGAGCGGGAGGATTGTCCCCGGACGCACGGTCCCATCCGGATTCGGTCGAGGTGAGCCAGTCCCGCACGTACTGCTTGTCGTAGCTGGGGGTCACCTCTCCCTCCACCCATCTATGGGCCGGCCAGAAGCGGGAGGAGTCCGGGGTGAGGATCTCGTCGGCTAGCACGAGCGCGCCGGTGGAGACGTCAATGCCGAACTCGAACTTCGTGTCGGCGATGATGATGCCGCGCTCGGCCGCAATGTCGCGCGCCGCCTTGTACAGGGCGATCGACAGGTCGCGGATGGCGACGGCTATCTCCTCGCCCACGAGGTCGGCTGCGCGCTCGAAGGAGATGTTCTCGTCGTGGCTCCCCATGTCGGCCTTGGCGGCCGGCGTGAAGATGGGCTCGTCGAGGCGGGAGGCTTCCGTGAGCCCCTCCGGGAGCGTCAAGCCGCAGACCGTGCCGCTTCGTCGGTACTCTTCCAGGCCCGAGCCCGTCAGGTATCCGCGCACCACGCACTCGATGGGGATCATGTGCAGGCTGCGGCACACAACGGCGCGCCCGTCGAACTCGGCGGGGACCGTGAAGCGTGTGGCGGGGGCTCCCGCGAGCGCCTGCGCCGCCTCGGCGGGGGCCTTCGCCCCCACATCGAGCAGGTGATTCTCGACGAGCGGGCGGAGCTTGCCCATCCACCAGATCGCCAGCTGGTTGAGAACCGCCCCCTTGCCGGGGATGAGCGTGGGCAGCACGTAGTCGTAGGCGCTGATGCGATCGGACGTCACCATGAGGAGTGCTTCCGGACCGGGCTTGGCGTGACGGGGCCTTCCCGCCGCCGGTGGCGCCTGCGGGGGTTCTCCGACGACGGCTTCGTCGGGGACGTAGATGTCGCGAACCTTGCCCGAAGCCAGGGGAATCCAACCGTGCGGGGAGGCGGGCATGATGCTCCTCAGTGTCGTTGTGTCACTCGAGGGTGACGGTCAGGTGGTCGGGCCACGTGGCGATGTCGCCGCGGTGGTGTTCTCCGTCGAAGTGGATGAGGTCCACGCCCCGATAGGCCAGGGCACGGGCTTCCTCGATGGTGGCCGCCCGGGCCACGACGTCAAGGACGCGCCCGCCCTTGTTGACCAGCGCGTACGTGGGCTCGAATCCGCAGCACCCGGCGGCCACGTCGGCGGGGTCATCCGTGATCTCCTCGGAGGTTCCCGCGTGGATGACGTGGACGCCATCGAGGGCCTCGGCCGCCTCGATGCCGGTGATCTCGTGTCCCGTGTCGGCCTGGCCGGGGTAGCCGCCCGAGGCCATGACGACGGTGACGGCAGCGTCGTCGCTCCAGACCGGGGCCGGGATCTTCGACAGGGTGCCCGTTGCGGCCGCGTGGAGGAGGGGGGCGAGCGGAGACTCGAGACGTTCGAGGACCGCCTGCGTCTCGGGGTCGCCGAAACGGACGTTGAATTCAACGACCCGGATGCCCCTGCTGGTCATCGCGAGGCCGCAGTAGAGAAGCCCTCGGAAGGGTGTGCCGCGGCGGGCCATCTCGGTGATGACGGGCTGCGCCACCTCGTCGACGATGCGCCGGGTGGCCTCCTCGGGCAGCCAGGGCAGGGGACTGTAGGCGCCCATGCCCCCCGTGTTGGGGCCCTCGTTGCCGTCACCCACTCGCTTAAAGTCCTGGGCGGGCTGCAGCGGCACGACCGTCTCCCCGTCGGCGACGCAGAAGAGAGAGACTTCGGGTCCGTCCAGGTAGTCCTCGACAACGACCGCTCCCCCGTCCCGCGCGAGGCAGGCGCGCGCGTGGGCCGAGGCCTCCTCGCGGTCGGAGGTGACGACCACGCCCTTGCCGGCGGCGAGCGCGTCGTCCTTGACGACGTGAGGCGCGCCCAGCTCGTCGAAGGCCGCCGAGACCTCCTCCATCGTGGTGCACGTGAAAGAACGGGCCGTGGCCACGCCCGCGTCGGCCATGATCTTCTTCGCGAAAGACTTCGATGCCTCGAGCCGGGCGGCTCCCTTGGTGGGGCCAAACACCGGAATCCCGTAGTCGAGGACTGCATCCGCGACCCCCGCCACCAGGGGCGCCTCGGGTCCGACGACCACGAGATCGACGTTCTCAGAGGTCGCGCGCCGCACGACGTCCCCGGGATCCAGCGGATCCATCGTCAGGGACCGTCCCAGCTGTTCAAGCGCGGGGTTACCCGCCTGGACGACGAGTGCGACGGGATGCTCGGGGGTGGACGTTCGTACGAGTGCGCGGGCAATCGCGTGTTCGCGTCCCCCGTTACCAACGAGAAGAACCTTCACTACTCCAGCCTATCGGTGTTTGTGGCCTCTTCGGGCCGTCGGATCAGATTATGGCTACAACTCACAGCGCGGAGTCGAGCGGGCGCGGGCCTACCAGGCTCCGTTCGGGTTGCCGCTGCGCCGCTCGTCCTGCGCGTCGCGCCGGTCTTTGGACCGCTTCCCGTTCTGTTGCTGCAAGTCTTCACGACGCTGCTTCTGTTCCGCGGACTCGCCCTCGTAGGGGTCCTCGGTCGGGCTGGGGCTGGGGCTGGGGTTAGCCTCGCCCTCCTGCCCCGCCTGGTCTTGCTCGCTCTTTTCCTCGCCGTCCGATCCGTTCTCACCTTCGGACTGTTCCTCGGCCTTCTGCTTCTTGTCCTCGACGCGCGACTTGTTCTTATCGGCGGGGTTGTCGGACTCTCCCCCCGACTGCTGGTCGTTGCCCGACTGCTGGTTGTCGCCGGACTGCCCCTGACCACCGGACTGACCCTGATCACCGGACTGACCCGAGCTGGAGACGCTCTGGCACGGGGAGATGAGGTCCTCGGCCTCCTGGTAGGTCGCGGCGGCGTCGGAGAATGAGCCCGCCGCGGCGAGCGCGTCCCCCTGAATCTCGATGCCGATGGCGAGGTTGACCCGCACCTGGCACTCGTAGGAGAAGGCCTCCAGGCGCCCCGGCTGGACCTCGGTGGCCTTGGGGACGAGGTCGAAGGCGGTGCGCAGCTCGGCGATGCCGTCCTCGATGCGTTCCTCGCGCAGCAGGGTCGTACCCAGGTTGTAGTGCGCGACCCACTGTTCCACGCCGAAGCCGGTCCATGCGATCTGTCCGTTGTATCCGGCTTCGGCGGCGTCGTAGCGCTGCGCCCTCCACTGCCCCAGGGACGAACGCGACCACAGGGTCATGCCAATCAGGTAGGCGGAGAGCGCGACCACGATGACGAGAACCGGGAGGGAGTACCACAGGGGGCGAAGCGCCCGGGAGGATCGCTTGGGCTTGCCGGACGAGGCGGAGGTGGCCGTCGCGCGGACCGAGGGATCGACCGGGTTCTCTTGGGGAGCCCCGAAAGGAACGAGGTCCTCTTCGGGCAGGGAGTTCTCAGATCGCATGGGAGTTCCTCAGCTGTTGGGCGCGACGCGCCAGGGTTGCACCCTCCCAGGCGAGGAGTGCCCCGAGGATGAGCGCGAATGGCCAGATGATGTATCGGTAGGTGGATTGGAGGTTGCGCGTCTCGGAGATGGAGCTAGCTCCCTCGAGAACGGATCGCGCGTGGGACTCGATGGCCGACTTGTCCGGCGAGTGCACGTAGTCCAGGCCGATGCGCGAGGCGACCGCCTTGAGCGCGGCTTCGTCGATCTTGGAGATGGCCACCGGATTGCCGGGCTGGGAGGTGTCGCGGATGTATTCCGGCTCGCCGCCGCTCTGGGTGCCTTCGCTGCGCAGTCGCAGCACCTTCATGGGGCCGCCCTCCGGCGTCCCGTAGCCGAGGATGAGGCCCCCGTCCACGTATTGCTTCACCTGGTCCCAGTCGCTTTCGTCCCCCGCCGGGGCGCTCGACCAGTGGTCCTGGTTGGACGTCTCGCCATCGGAGAAGACGAAGACGGCTCGAAGGTTCTGGGGGTGACGTTCCTTGTTCTTGGCCAGCAGAGCCGCCAAGTCCTTCGCGGGCCGGTTCACCGACGAGCCCTGCGAGGAGCTGGACAGCTCACGGTCGAAGCTATCCATGTAGGCCTGGACGGCGGAGGCGTCGGTCGTGAGCGGCATGTCCGTGTGCGCGTTGGAATCCCAGGACACGATGGAGAAACGTGATCCGGTCAGGACGCTCATGAGGATCGCGACGTCATTGCGGACGCCATCGATGCGCGGCTTGGTGCCGTCCCAGTCCTCGGCCGCCATCGAACCGGTGCGGTCGATGACGAAGTACACCTCCAGGCTGGAGGTCACCTCCTCGGCTTCGCCGGGAATGGAGGGACCGGCGCCCATGACGACGACGACCGCGAGAATCATTGACCGCCGGAGGATGTCGATAAAGCTGCGACGCGTGGCTCTCCTGGCGGTGAGAAAGACGAGGGCGGCGCCGAGGAGGACGATGAGGACAAGAAGGACCAGGTTCACTGCGGGGCGAAAAACCATGTCATAGCCTCCCGAGGGCGAGCATGCCGAACAGGGAGAGAACCCCGACGATGGTCCAGCCGAGGGCGGCGCCGGGGCGGTCCGTCTCCACCATCTTCCCGGCCTTCTCGAGGTCCTGCTTCTGTTCGGACTCGATCTGCTTGACGACCTCGTCAACGGCTGACGGTGAGGAGGCGTCGTAGAAGTCGCCACCGGTCGACCTGACCTGGTCTCGCAGCTCGTAGGCCTCCGACGTCATCGCGTACTCCGAGCCGGGGTACAGGGCGGACACCGTCACCTTCTGGCTCTTCGCGAACTCGATGGCCTCGGCGAGGTCGTAGATGCCCTGCCCGTAGACCTCGTTGTCGGTCGCCAGGAGGATCGTGCGGGAACGCTCCTTGTCGGTGTGATCGAAGCCCAGGACGCACGAGGCTAAGCCGTCGCCCACAAGGGAGGCCTTTTCCTCGTCGTCGTCGGGGAGGAGCGGACGCAGGTATTTCTCGAGCGTGGGAGTCACGCTAATGCGCCCCCCGTAGATGGAGAGCCCTCCGTCGATGGTGTCGGCCATCTCCGTCAAGACGTCGTCGGCCATCTCGTAGTCGTCCGTCAGCGGGAACATCGTCATCGAGTATGCGTTCCACAGCTGCAGGGAGATCCGCTCGCCCTCGAAGCGGGAGATGATCTTCTTGAAGGATTCCCCGATCTTTGAGTCGTAGGGAAGCATGGAGCCCGAGGCGTCCAGGCAGATCACGATGTCTCGGCTCGAAGACTTCTCGTGCTTGACGTAGCGGTCCACGGGGGCGCCCGCGGACACCGAGGCCGCGATAACCGCGATGAGGAAGCAGACGATCGCCATCGCGAGGGAGGAGCGCGTACGCCGCACGAGGGCCTGGTACTTGGGTAGGCCCCGCACGTAGCCGGTGTTGGCGACCCAGCCTTTCTCGCCCGCGCGCTGTCCGGCGCGGCGGGCGAGGAACCAGCCGGCGCAGGTCGCGGCGAGCACGACGCCGAGGACGACGAAGATAAGCCAGGTGAATCTCATGCGTCTACCGCCTGCGAGGCGAGGATCAGGATGTCGGCGCCCCCCGCCCCCTGTGCGCCGGTGGGCAGGGAGGGTCCCCCGGTGGCGCCGTCGGCGCGTTCGCCGACGAAGCTGGGCGTCTCGCAGGCCTCCAGGACGTGGGCCAGCTGGGGCCAGGTGGGGATGAGGGCACGGATCTCCGCGACGGTGGCCACCTCGAGGTCGCGGCCGGAGCGCTCGGTGCCGAGGGCACGCATGAGGCCGGCCACCGCCAGGTGCGTTCCGCGCTCGTCGAGTTCTCCGCAGGCGCGACGCTGGGCGATCTGGTTGACGTAGTCGTGGTACCGGGCACGCCTGGCCTGGGAGATGGTCTGCAGGTGAGCGACGCTGCCCTCGCGCGAGTGCCACCAGGCCCACAGGCTGTACGCCACCCAGCCGAGGAGGGCGAGGAGCAGTGCGACCCCCAGGACCCACATCCAGTGCGGGTATATGACGGGTTCTCGGAGGCTCTCAATGAGGTTGCCGGACATTGCCGTGCCTTTCGCCTGGGCGCGGGAGCGGGACGGTTCGGGCGCGATCGGTGCGAGGCACCGCCGTCGCTCGTCGTGTCATTGCACCCCTCTTCCCCGTCGCCATCGGGGCGTCGGCTTCGACCGTGCATGTTGCGGTCACGCCGACGCCGCGTTCACCTGATTGTGCCACGCCGGGCGCGATAGTGCTAATGCCCGGTTCTGCTTCGCCCTGCGGAGCGAGCGCCGCCACGGGGCCTAATCGGCGACATTTTCTCTCATTTGTTCAGTGTTTGGGCGCTTCTTGGGGCGCGGCGGGTAGCCGGATCGCCAGATGTACAGACCGATCAGTGAGACTCCCCCCAGGAGGCCGAGCGCCCACCAGGGGAAGCCGGGGACGTCGGGGGTGGCACCCGCAGCATCGATGTCGTGCTGCGGCGTGGGGTAGACGCGCTCCCCGGTGACGAGGATGCGGTGCGTGTTGATGCCCAGGGGGGTACACGTCACGAGCGTGGCGAGGTCTCGGCCGGGTTCTGAGCGCAGGGCCTCGGTCTCCTCGGGATTGACGACCTTCTTGTCGAAGACCCGGTAGGTGAGAACCTCCCCGAACACCTCGAAGGTGAAGGTGTCCCCGACCTGTACCTTGTCGAGGTCGGTGAACATGCGCGCCTCGGCCAGCCCACGGTGTCCGGTGACGACGGTGCGCTGTCCCTGCCCGCCGACGGGAAGCGACGTTCCCTCCAGGTGTCCGAGGCCGCGCAGGAGCGTCTCATCGTCGGTCCCGTGGTAGATGGGCAGGTCGATGTCGGCGGCAGGGACCTTGAGTCGGCCCATGAGCCCGGAGCCGTCGGCGGTGAGAATCGCGTTGTAGTCCAGGCTCGCGTCCCCGCTTGTTCCGTCGCCGGTGGGCACGTTCGAGTTGGCCTGGAGAACGGCCCCCGAGCTCAGGGCGTCGTTGTAGCGGTGGGCGAGGGCGAGCTGCTCCGCGGCGGAGGGATCGGCCCTGCTCACGGAGTCCTCGTACTGGGCGATGATCTGGGATTGGTTGTATTGAACGATCCACGCCGAGATCGACGGGTAGAGGAAGAGGAGCATTCCCGCTAGGGCGAGGAGGGAGGGAATCAGGGAGATCAGGGAGAACCTCCACCGGCGCGCGTCGCGAGGGGCGGTCGGGGAGGCACTCGGCGTTGCCTGTGCGGCGTCGGGAGCGGCAGTCATAGCGCGCGTGCGCCGGGGGACCCGCCTCGCGGGTCCCCCGGGGCCCGTCATGCCGTGCGGGCCTTGCGGCGCCTGATGCCTGCGGCCGCGCCGGTGGCGCCCAGACCGGCGATGATGCCGCCGATCACGTAGGCGTCAGCGCCGAATCCACCGGTGAGCGGGATGGCGGGCACGTCCTGCTTGTCGTTGGTGATGGGCGCGAAGGCGAAGTCGAGCGCGTCCTTGCCGATGGTGAAGGGGCGCGGCGTCGCATCGAGGCGATACCCGGCGGGGGCCTTCTTCTCCGTCAGAGCGTAGGCGGTGTCGCTCCACGGCAGGCCCGTCACCGCGAAGGAACCTGCGGCAGGGTCGGAGTCGTAGTAGGTCGCGCCCGCCGGCTTGGGGCACTGGGCGGCCGACGCGGCCTTGCAGTCCGTGATGGTCACGGCGCCCGGCAGCGCACCACCGCTGATGGTCCATTCCGAACCCTCCAGGGCCGTGGCCGTGTTCGACGCGTCCACCTTCTTCCAGGTGAGTGACCCGGTCTTGCGTTCGTTGACGATGGCCGCCCTCAGGGTCGCCTCCAGGGACGCGGGGGCGATCTGCGGGAAGGCCTGGGCCTGCGGGTTCAGCTGGTAGCCGGCGGGGGCACTGGCCTCGCGCACGGAGTAGGTCCCCCACTTGAGGTCCTTGATCGCGAAGGATCCGGGAGTCGGGTCCTGGTCCTTGTAGGGCTGGGCGGGGCAGGGTCCGGCGGTGCAGTCCTCGACCGTGGTGTTGCGGGGCACGCCGGGCCCGGTGAGGGTCCAGGTGGTGCCCGCCAGGGGCGTGACCCCGTCGGAGTCGACCTTGTTCCAGGTCAGCGATCCGGGCTTGGCCGTGTTGGTGATCGTGCACAGGACGCGGTCGGTGCCTCGCACGGTGAGCTGCGCCTTCCCGTCCGTCGTGGCACCGCTGAGGGACGAGGAGTAGTTCTCACCCACGGTTCCGGGAGCCTGCTCGCAGCTCCACTGGCCCATCTCATACCCCGCGCCGCCGGGGTTGGTGGTGGCCTCGGAGAGGTCGTTGCGACCGGTGCGCACGACGGTGGGGCCACCCGTGGTTCCGTTGCCCGTCGCGGTGTAGGCGCCCGCACCGCCGGTGAGGGTCCACTGGTCGGCGGCGAGGCCCTGAACCTCGGAGGTGGAGTACTTGTTGTCGACGTTCTTGACCAGCTGCAGGGTCGGCACGCGCACGGCGACGCGGTAGTCCTCGACCTCGCCGGTTGCTGTGCCGCCGGTGGGCTTCTGGCCGTTTCCGTTGTTGTCGGCGGTGATGCGCAGTCGCATGTAGGTGGCGCTGCTTCCATCCTCGCCGTCAACGGAGCGGACGACGTCGGCGGGGACCGTCCACGCCAGGGCGGCCTTGCCGGCGGTAGAGCAGGGAACCTCGTTGGACTTCTCGCCGTCGTCGAAGGTGCCGTTGCGGTTCCAGTCGATCCATCCGGCGACCTTACCGTTGCCCTCGCAGGTGACGTCCAGGTTGTAGGTGGCGCCGGGCTGCGTGCGGATCCCGTCGGCGGGCAGGGTGACGGAGTCCTCGTCGCTCGGCTCTCCGACCTTGTCGTCGCCCAAGGCGTCCGCGCTGAACGGCTGGGTGTGCTCTGCGTCGATGAGCGCGCCGAGGCGCGGGGAGCCCTTCTCCATGTACATCTCGGCCTGCGGGGAGACCTTGAACAGGTCGGTGGTTGAGCGCACCTCGCCCCCGCGCCACGACGGCTGGAAGAGGGAGGAGGCGACGCCGTAGGACTCGGGCGCGTCGCCGTAGTCGGTGGCGACCACCAGGCCGAGGGCGACGGCGGAGTAGCCCGCGCCCTGCATCGTGATGGTGGCGGAGGTGGCGCCCTCCATGAACATGACGGCGTCGGGGCCTCCGTAGCCGTTCGGCTTGGAGTAGCTGCCGCCCGACTGGTAGACGCATTCCTCGTCGGAGGGCATGAGGCGCAGGGTGCGCGAGCCGTTGGAAAGGATGCCGTCGGTGGTGACCTGCTTCCCGGTGTTCTTGCTGATGCAGGCGCGCGAGCGGATGGTGTCCAGGACCCTCCAGCGCGGGGGCTTGTTGCCGGCGGTCTTCTTCACGGTGGCCTCGACCCACTCGTCCTGCCGGTCGCTGGTGGCCCAGCTCTTGATGCCGAAGCGCCTGGAGGATGCCTCGGCGTCGGCAAAGACCAGGCCCTGGATGGGCACGTTCGTGATGGAGCCGTCCTTGCCGTAGATCTCGGCCTTGCAGCTGTAGTCCACGCTCACGCGGGCGTTGTAGCCCGTGGGTCGGTGGTCCGTGGTCTGGTTCCAGGGCTTGCCGTCCCAGGCGTTGCCCCCGTTGTAGGCGTAGCCGTTGGCCAGGCCGATCACCATCTGGTTCTTGTTGACGTAGTCCTGGGGGTATATGAGCCCGGAGTGCCACACCTCTGAGCCGTCGTTCCACGAGCCGGGGCCTCCGACGTTGTAGAGGTTGTCCAGGGCGTCGCCCGCCCAGGCGCCGGGGATGGTGGCCACGAGAGGCCCCTCGGTCTGCTGCTTGGGGGTGCCGGGCGCGGGGGTGTCGTGGGTGAGGTTGGACAGGGTGCAGGTGGTCACCAGGGAGCCCGCGTCACCGAGGTCGCGGTGGTTGACGAAGTCCTTGGGTCCCTCCCCCACGCCCAGGACGGGGACGTTGGGCTTGTCTTTGCCCTTGAAGTCCTTGTCGTAGTCGGCCCACTGGAGCCACTGGATGGAGTCCTTGAAGCGTCCGGAGCCTCCCGTGGCGAAGGTCGCGGGGAGCGACCCGCTGGGGACTCCCTCGGCCGCAGCCTGGGCAGGCTGGGCCGCGTTGGGCAGGATCGGCGCGGAACAGACGGCCGCGCAGACCGCGACCGCGACCGCGAAGCGTGAGAACCGCGTGGCGCGGCGCTGTGTTCGGGCGTGCTGGGTCACTTCAACTCCAATGATTAGTTCGACGTAAATCGTTTTCGCACAAGTATTGATTGGGACGTGCCACGGGTCGGCGCGGCGGGAGAGCCGTTCTCCCGGCCGCGCCGACCCGCGCGGGCTCGGAGTTCAGCGGAAGGATCCGCCGATACCCCGGAGCATCAGGCTTCGCTGCGCTTGCGCGAGCGGATCACCATGGTGGATCCCACGGCGATGAGTCCCAGAGAGATGCCGCCGATGGTCATGAGCAGCTGGCCGTTGGCACCCGTGAGGGGCAGCTGGGGAACGGGCTGCTTGTTGTTGGCGATCTCCGCGCTGTACGTGGCAGCGGCGAGGGCGCCCTTGGAGACCGAGATGCCGGTCGTGGTCTTCTGCGGCAGGACGTAGCCCGCGGGGGCCTCAACCTCTTCGACGACGTAGCAGCGCTTGGTCGCGCCCTGGGACCCCTGGCCGGCGGAGCCGACGGAGTCGCCGACGTAGAGGCCGTCGATTGCCACGAGGCCCGCGTCATCGGAGACGAACTCGGTCTTGTTGTTCACCGTGATCGCGTCGCCGGCCTTGGTGGCGGCGGAGCAGTCGGCGGCGTAGGGCTCGGCGGCGTTGTAGACCTTGAACTTCGCGCCCTTGATGCCGGTCTTGGCGGCACCGGAGTTAGCGTCGAACTTCAGGAGCTGGGCGTTGCCCCAGTCCGTGGAGACCTCGGGGGAGGTCGGCGGGTTGTTCGGCTCGGTCGGAGGAGTCGACGGCGGCTCGTTCGGAGGAATGGCGCCGTAGTGCGTGTCCTGAACCAGAGTGGCCTTGTTCTTGATGGTGCCGTCGCCGATGGCGGACACCGTGCCGGAGAAGATCGCCTCGAGCTTCTTGTTGGGGTTCGCCTTCAGCTTCGCCAGGCCGGCGCGCGTGAAGGAGACGACGACCAGGCCGCCCGTGTTGGACTGCACGTAGTCGGTGTTCTCGACCAGCGTATCGGCACCCAGGGTGACCTTGTCCACCTTGCCGTCGGAGAGGCGGCTGTCCAGCTGGTCGCGCAGGTAGAAGTAGGTGAAGTTCGTATCAGTGTCGAGGCTGGGGATCGTCGTGGAGACGGGGAACTGCACGCGCGAGCCAAGGCCCACGCCGTTCACGGTCTGATCGGAGATGGTCTTGTCGATCTCGATCTTCTGGTTCTTGGGGTAGGCGTGCACGTCGTAGAGCCACTTGCCCTCGCCACCGTTGGTGGTGTTGGGGAAGGGGATCGTGACGACGAAGGGCTTGGCCTTCTCGACGATGTCGGCGGGAGCCTCGGTCTCACAGACCAGGTACGCCGCGACGGACAGGCCCGCCAGGGTGGTCTTGCCACCGCCTGCGGTCGTCCCCTCAGCGGCAGCCTGAGCATCGACGGCGGGCGCATTGTCACCCAGGGTCGGGTGGGCGGGATCCGTGCAGGCATTGGACGGGATGTTGTCAGCCAGGGCGGCGAGCTTGTCCCAGTCGGTGGGCTTGGACAGGTCCAGGCCCGAGACCTTGTAGGCCTTGAAGGTGACGCCGTCGACGCCGTCGCCGCCGGAGTCGGCGGTGCCGTCAACCTTGCCCATGGTGCCCGTGGCGTTCTTCAGGTGCTTGTGGACGATGATCGAACCCGTTGCGTTCTGGTTGATCGTGCCGTAGGCCGGATCCTCGGCGAAGGTGGCGACGCTGGTCGCAACAACCCCGGCGACTCCGAGGCTGAGAGCACCCGCGGCGGCGATCATTCGCCGCCCGAGGGGCGCGTACTTCCTGCTCACTAGTCTTCCTCTCATAACTTCCGCACTATGCGTGACGGGATGGATGGTTCAGCAACAAATATATGAGAGGTGACCCGAGAAGACTATGATTACCGGGAAATTTGAAAGCTATCTCACGATCCCATGTAAAATACCGGCAATTCTGTGCGTTAGGTCTCAGTTGACTACCGCTCGGTAGAGAGAGGTGCGACGACCGCGGGGGCTCGACCCCTCTTTATCTGCGGGATCCCGAGCGCTGCAGCGCCTTGAGCAACGCTCGCGGAACCTCCTCCGAGGAGCCTACGCTCACCTGGATCACGCCGCGCATGTCAAGCATGCGCGCGACAGCGGCGCGCCTTTGCTCAACAACCATGCTCGCCTCGCGGGCGAGCTGTTCGTCCCTGCGCAGAAAGTCCGGAAGGGGCCCCTCGTTGACGTCGATAACGGTTTTATCCTGGTCAATATCCGCCGGATTCATGTCGGCCACCGACACCTGGATGACCTGATGGCGCACGCTCAGCGACTTGATGATGTCATCGGCCTCTTTCGTGGGGGTCGGCTGCGTCTGATCACTGATGATGACAATCAGCGAGCGACGCCTCGTCGTCGTCAACGCCCGACGCAGCAGCCGGGGCACGTCCGAGCGCGGAGAAAGCAGCGTAATGTCCTCCGAAATGCGGCGCATGATCGTCTCAGCGTGCCCATTGCCCGAACGAGCGGGCATAAAGCGGACCCTGCGCGAATCCCCAGCAACCAGACCAATCTGATCTCCTCGAGCCACCGAGAGCCACGCGATCGCCTCGCACGCCGCGAGCGCGACCTCCTCCTTGGTCTCCCCCGACGGCGCCAACGCCCCCATCTCCCGGCCCGTATCGACAACCAGGATGACCTGCACGTTCGCGGTCGCCTCGTGCCTCTTGATCGTGGGGGTGCCCGTGCGAGCAGTCGCCGCCCAATCGATCTCGCGCACGTCGTCACCGGGCTGGTAGGGCGCCAGGTCCATGAACTCCCAGCCGCGGCCCCACCTCAGCGCCGAGTGCTGTCCCTCCATGACGGACAGCAGCTTGCGCAGGACGGGCAACTGGATGCGCGTCGACAGTGCGTGGATCTCACGCGACCTCACTGGCATGCTGGTTCTCCTGGTGATCGCCGGTCCACGAGCGCACCCGTCACGGCACCGGAACCGCGTTGAACACCGCGTCGATGAGCCCCTCCACCGACACGTTGTCGGCGAGGGCATCGAAGGTACGAATGATGCGGTGCCGCAGGATGCCGTAGCGCAGCTTCTTGATGTCGTCGGGAACCACGTAGTTGCGCCCGTCCATGAGGGCCAGCGCCTGCGAGATCTGCATGAGGGCAATCGCCCCTCGCGGCGAGGCACCCACGCGCACGTGCTTGGTCCAACCCGGCAGCGGATTGGGACCGGCGCCCCTCGTGGTGTTGATGATGTCGACGATGTACGCCTTGAGCGTGCTGTGCACGTAGATGCGTCGCGTCAGGCCTTGGAGCAACAGCACGTCCGTGATGGACACGGGCTCGGAGGAGGTCGGTAGGCTCATCACTCCCGAGTCGATGCGCTCAAGGACCTCAAGCTCGTCGACGGGGGCCGGGTAGGTGATGATCTCCTTGAGCAGGAAACGATCCATCTGCGCCTCGGGGAGGACGTACGTTCCCTCCTCTTCGATGGGGTTCTGGGTTGCCATCACCATGAACGGGCGGGGCAGGCGGTGGTTGACTCCGCCGATCGTCGTCTGCCCTTCCTGCATCGCCTCCAGCATCGCGGACTGAGTCTTCGCGCTGGAACGGTTGATCTCGTCCATCAGGACCAGGTTCGCGTGGACCGGCCCCAGCTGGGTGACCATCTCACCCGAGGCCTGGTTCCAGATTTGAGACCCGACGATGTCGTTGGGCATGAGGTCCGGCGTGCACTGGATCCGGTGGAACGTTCCCGACACCGCCGAGGCCAGAGTCTGGGCTGCGGTGGTCTTGGCCAGACCGGGCACCGACTCGACCAGGACGTGACCGCCTGCGAGCAGGCATGCCGTCAGCGCCGTCCGTAGGTCCTCCTGCCCGACAACTTTCGCCTGGTAGATCATGGTTATGCGGTTGAGCATGTCCTTCGCCTGGGCGAGTTCCGCATCTGTCAGGTATTCGGCCACGAAGTCTCCTAGTGGGCACGGGAAAAGTGGTGCTGTGGTTAGTTTAGTGCGCGCACCACGTTTTCGGGAACCCGTGGGACGGGCGCGCCCGCTCCCCTCATCCCACGCCGCGGACACCACCGGGACGGAAGGGACAAGCAGCGGGGGACCCGACCTCTCGGTCGGATCCCCCGCTGCGCCCGCTTGAAGCGGACGATGCCGCGGCTCAGGCCTTCGCTGCGGCGATGCGCTCGCGGAACTTGGCCAGCTGCTCGGTGATGGCGGCGGGGAGCTTATCGCCGAACTGCGAGAAGTACTCCTCCGTGTCGTCCATCTCGGCGGCCCACGCGTCGGGATCGATCGCGAAGAGCTTGGCCCACACGGCCTCGTCAATGTCCAGGCCGTCAAGGTTGAAGTCCTCGAACTTCGGGTAGCGGCCGGTCACGCCGTCGATCGCCTCGACCTCACCGGCCGCGCGACGAACGATCCAGTCCAGGACGCGGGCGTTGTCGCCGTAGCCCGGCCACATGAAGTTGCCGTCCTCGTCCTTGCGGAACCAGTTGACCTGGTAGACCTTCGGGAACTTGTCGCCGACCTTCTTCTGCATCTCGATCCAGTGGCCCCAGTAGTCGGCCATGTTGTAGCCGCAGAAGGGGAGCATGGCGAAGGGGTCGTGGCGCAGCGAGCCGGCCTTGACGTCGGTCGCGGCCGCGGTGACCTCGGAGGCCACGGAGGCGCCGATGAACACGCCGTGGGCGGGCTCGTACTGCTCAGCGACCAGCGGGACGTTGGTGGCGCGGCGGCCGCCGAAGAGGACGGCGTCGACCGGGACACCCTCGGGGGCTTCCCAGTCGGGGCAGATGATCGGGCACTGCGAGGCCGGAACGGTGAAGCGGCTGTTCGGGTGGGCAGCCTTCTCGCCGGACTCAGGGGTCCAGTCGTTGCCGTGCCAGTCGATCAGGTGCGCCGGGACCTCGCCGTCGATGCCTTCCCACCACACGTCGCCGTCGTCGGTCAGGGCGACGTTCGTGAAGATGGAGTTGGCCTTGCCGGTCTCCATGGCCATGGGGTTGGTCTTGTAGGAGGTGCCGGGGGCGACGCCGAAGAAGCCCGCCTCGGGGTTGATGGCGCGCAGGGTCCCGTCGGGGCCGGGGCGCATCCACGCGATGTCGTCGCCGACGGTCTCGACCTTGTAGCCGGGGATCGTGGGCTGGAGCATGGCCAGGTTGGTCTTGCCGCAGGCGCTGGGGAACGCGGCGGTGACGTGGAACTGCTGGCCGGTGGACTCGCGGGTCAGGCGCAGGATCAGCATGTGCTCGGCCATCCAGCCATCACGGCGTGCCATCGTCGAGGCGATACGCAGCGCGAAGCACTTCTTGCCCAGCAGGGCGTTGCCGCCGTAGCCCGAGCCGAAGGACCAGATCTCATTGGTCTCCGGGAAGTGGGTGATGTACTTCTCGTCGTTGCAGGGCCAGTTGGAGTCTTCCTGACCGGGCTCCAGGGGAGCGCCGACGGAGTGAACGGCGGGAACCCACACGCGACCCTCGTTGATGAGGTCCATGGCAGCAGCACCCATGCGGGTCATGATGCGCATGTTGACGACAACGTAGGGGGAGTCGGTGATCTCGACGCCGAGCTGGGAGATGGGGCCGCCGAGGGGGCCCATGGAGAAGGGCACCACGTACAGGGTGCGGCCCTTCATGGCGCCCGTGAACTTCTCGCGGAGCGTGGCCTTCATTTCCTTGGGATCGGCCCAATGGTTGGTCGGGCCCGCGTCCTCTTCCTTCTCACAGCAGATGAAGGTACGGGACTCAACGCGCGCAACATCGGACGGCTTGGAGCGAGCGAGGAAGGAGTTCGGGCGCTTCTCCTCGTTGAGCTTGGTGAACATGCCGCTTTCGACCATCTGCGAGGTCAGGCGATCCCACTCTTCCTGGGAGCCGTCGCAGAACTCGATGGCGTCAGGGGTGGTAAGCTCAGCGATTTGCGCAACCCACTTGATGACATCTTCGGGAGCGTTGGCCGGAGCCGCTGCACGCACATCCTGTTCAGTCACGGACATTTTGCCTCCTGAGGCATTTCGGATTGTCGAGGCCGCATCTGCGTCCCCGATTGACAGAATCAATCATGCCGGAACCAATGCCAACGCTTGCGGGCGCTTGGTCCCGATCACATCTTGAGTCTAGTCGAACGCGTCACACACCGCCCGCTCTGAAGGGACCTTCAGCCCACACGCGGGCGGTACCGTGGCCGACCAATCGCCCCTGGGCCTCGCCAGTGGGAAGAAAGGGAAGCGGACCCGTTCCTCGTGAGATAGAACACGAGATACGGGGTCACAAAAGCGCATCTGAACTTGAAGTCGCACCGCCCCATGACCGACGATTGCAGGTAGCACAACAGTGCTATTCACCATTGGAAGGACCGAGCACACCATGGGATTCCGAAACAAGACCCAAGGCCCTGACTTTTTTGAAGACTTCACATCCCAGGCCCGCCAGCTGGTGCAGGCCGTCGAGTTCCTGACACACATTTACGCCGCCTCCCCCGAAGAGCGCATCGCCCTGCGTGACCAGCTCCACGAGGTCGAGCACCGCGGCGACGAGCTCAACCACGAGATCATCCAGCGCATCAACTCCTCGTTCATCACCCCCTTCGACCGCGAGGACCTCCAGTCCCTCGCCTCCCACCTCGACGACTGCCTCGACTTCATCGACGAGGCCGGCGACCTCCTGGTCGTCTACGGCATCGCCGACATCCCCTCCTCCCTCGTCTCCCTGCTCAACGTTCAGATCGACGTCATCAAGAACTGCGCGGATCTCACCGCCGAGAACATGCCGAAGCTCAAGTCGCCCGTGGACATGCGCGACTACTGGATCGAGATCAACCGCCTCGAGAACGAGGGCGACCTGGCCTACCGCCGCACCCTCACGGCCCTCTTCGACTCCGGCCTGGACGCGGTCACGATCATTAAGCTCAAGGACATCGTTCAGGGCCTCGAGTCCTGCGCCGACGCTTTCGAGGAGCTGGCCAACGTCATCGAGTCCCTCGCGCTGAAGGAATCCTGAGCCGTGGATCTCAACCTGATCCTCGTCTGCGTCGTCATCCTCGTCGCGCTGTTCTTCAGCTACACGAACGGCTTCCACGACGCCGCGAACGCGATCGCGACCTCCGTGTCGACCCGCGCGTGGACCCCTCGCGCCGCGCTGCTCATGGCCGCGACGATGAACGTCATCGGCGCCATGATGGGAACGGCCGTCGCGAAGACAGTCGGTAAGGGCATCATTTCGATCAGCGACTATGCGGAATCTCCGCTGCCGGCGATGCAGCAAAAGGGCCTGGTCATCATCCTCGCCGCGCTTCTGGGCGCCTGCATCTGGAACCTGATCACCTGGTGGTTCGGGCTTCCATCCTCCTCCTCGCACGCCCTGATCGGCGGCATGGTGGGTGCCGGCCTGATGAGCGGCACCGTCGTCTACTGGTGGGGCATCGTGAGCCACGTCGTGATCCCGATGTTCGCCTCCCCCATCATCGGCTTCGTCATTGGCTACATCGCCATGAAGATCGTGCTGTGGGTGCTGCGTCACGCGCAGTATCACCGCACGATGCGCCGCTTCCGCGCCGCGCAGCGTTTCTCCTCGGCGGCCATGGCCCTGGGCCACGGCATCCAGGACGCGCAAAAGACGATGGGCATCATCGTCATGGCGCTGCTGGCCGGCGGCTACGGCGAGCACCACAACATCCTCGATCCCGTCACGGGTGAGATGAACGTGCCGCTGTGGGTCAAGATCTCGGGCGCCCTGGCGATTTCGCTGGGCACGATGGCCGGAGGCGGGCGCATCATGCGCACGATCGGACGCAAGATCATCGACCTGGATCCGGCGCGCGGATTCACCGCCGAGGCCGTGTCCTCGTCGATCCTCTACCTGTGCTCCTACGTGATTCACGCCCCCATCTCCACGACCCAGGTCGTGTCGACCGCGATCATGGGCGTGGGATGCACGAAGCGCTTCTCGGCGGTCCGGTGGGGCGTCGCCGGCAACATTGTCATCGCATGGTTCCTCACGCTCCCCGCCGCGGCAGCCGTGTCGGCGATCGTGTACCTGGCAGTTGCTCTGCCGCTGGGGGTTCACTAGTGGAACGCGCTCGCCTCGTCTCCCTGGCGGCCACTCTCGCCCTCGTCACGGCGCCGCTGGCCGCCTGCTCGGACGCATCGGTCATGCACATGCGCGTCGGGCAGTGCGTCATGCTGCCGGCGGAGGCGACCGCAACGACCATCGAGACGACGGGGTGCGCGCGCGAACACGACGCCGAAGTGTTCTACGTGACGTCGGCGCCCGACGGCGATTTCCCGGGCGCCGACGCGCTGAACAAGCAGGCGGAAAGCGAGTGCATCTCCACGTTCGGCGATTACGTGGGGTCCGATTACCTCACCTCGTCCCTGGATGCCACGTGGATGATTCCCACGAAAGACTCCTGGGCGCAGAAGGATCGTTTGATCGTGTGCCTGGTGCGCCCGTTGAATCACTCCAAGTTGACGAGTTCCGTGAAGGACTCCGGCTTGTAACTGGTCCTGACAAACAGCTTCATCAGGTGGTATCGGGCACGGTCTCGGCACCACCCGAAGCTTGTCCATTCGGTCGTGTCATTGTTATAGTTTTTGGGAAACATCAGCGCATTCTCCGGGAACGCGCGCCTCAGCACGCGACACCTCGATTCCCGGGACGCCCCCACCCATCACTCAAGGAGCATCATGTCCCTGCCTCTTCCCCGCCGCCTCGCCCTCGCGGCCGCCGTTGCCACCCTCGCCGGCGGCCTGTCGGGTTGTTCCCTCCTCCCCCTTGGCAACAACACCTCCGCTTTCACGATGGAGGTGGGACAGTGCGTCCAGGTTCCCGACGGCGACCGCGTCTCACGCTTCGAAACCACCGAATGCACCGCCGAGCACGATGCAGAGGTCTTCCACATTCTGAAGCTGACCGACTCCGAGCTTCCCCCTGAGTCCGACCTGAAAGAGAAGGCGGGGAACGAGTGCGCGGACGCATTCGAGGGCTACATCGGCACGGCCTACGAAGAATCGAGCCTCGATATCTACACGACGTACCCCACCAAGACCACATGGGCGATCGGAGACCGCGAGGTCGTGTGCATGGCAACGCCGCTCGATCATTCGAAGCTCACCTCTTCGGTGAAGGACTCCGGAATGTGACGCGCACCCGCGCGGCTCGCGTGGCGGTTCGGCTCTGGCCGGACCGCCACATCCGTATGGCGAGCGCACCCACGCGCCTGCCCATCAGTGGCGCTTGTTTCCCCGACGCGCGTGAGCGGCGGGATTCTTCGTCGTGACGCCGTGAGTTTCGAGGGCGGCGACGACCAGCCCATCGGGGCCGTGTTCGACGTGGGCGACAAGGACCTGGCCACGCGTCAGCCGCGGGGCCTCAGCGCCGGCGACGGGAGCCGACGCGTAGGCGCGGATTTCCTCGATGATGGCATCACGCGCGGAACCCGTGACTGACAGGACCGTGGGGGCCGCGTGCTCGCGCAGGCGCTCGGCCGCGAAGGCGCGGACGCGTCCGAGGCGAGCCTCGGCATCGACCTGCGCATCCGGGCCGGAGGCGGCCAGGTCGAGAGACTCGACAAGGGTCACCGAGCCCCCACCCATCGACGCCCACGGGGTGAGGCTCTGGCGCGAGCGGGCTGCCGGCGACGCGAACGCGCGCGCAACGCCGAAGCTGGAAAGCAGATCGATGAGGTCGAAGGCCTGGCGCACGCCGAATCGACTAAGCGGCGGGTCGACGGGTTCCGGCGCGCTCTCGGTCTTCTTCGCCGAGGCCTGCTCCACCTGGGCAGCCCTCCTGGCCGCAGCGGACGCAACCATCGCGGGGGTCGGCGCGGGGCGAGGCTTGGAAGGAGCCGACGCCTCAGCAGGTGCCGCGGAGCCGCCGCAAGAAGCGGAAGGAGAGGCGGGCGCGTGGACGTCCCCGGCCTCGTCGAGGCGCGGGGTGAGGCCCTGCCCGGGACGCAGGACGAGGAGCGTTGTGGTCACGAGGCGGCCCTCGCGAGCGCGGGCGAGAAGGTCGGAGAGAAGGCGGCGGTCGCCTCGGCGGGTGAGCATCTCGGCGGCGCGCTCGGGGGCCACCCACTCGGCTCGATCGATCTCGGTGCGGGGAGCGCGGGCGACGGGCGCGCGCACAAACGCTGCGGGCCCGCCCGACACCGGAGTTCCCACCCAGTAGTGGACCTCCTTGGTTTGCCCGCCACCGAGTCGGTAGCGCTGCGTCGTCAACGGGGCGCCGAGGGTTACGACCTGGCCGGTTTCCTCCTCAACCTCCCGCACGGCGGCAGCAACCAGAGGCTCCCCGTGCTCCGCCTTGCCCTTGGGCCACGACCAGTCGTGGTAGCGGGGGCGGTGGACCATGAGGACTTCGATGTCGGCCGGATCAATGACCTCGCCGGGTGCGGCCAGGCGCGCCGGATCCATGAAGCGCCAGACGAGCGCGCCGGCAGAGCGAACGAGTCGCTGGGGGCGTGGGGCTGGCATCGCAGGCATAGGGTCCAGGGTAGTCGCACGCCGCCTCGCGTGCCCTGGCGGGCGTGCCACCTCACCCCGTTTCGGGCCTTCCACGAGGCCGTCCAGGACACGCCCGGATCAGCACCGACTCTGCGAACGAGGGGTCAGTCGAGGGTTCCGAAGGCCGCCTCGCGTGCGGCGAGGTCAAGCTCGTCGGCCGTGGCCAACAGCGCGGAGGTGCGCATGGTGACGCGGTGTGCGAGGGGGTCGGTCGGGTCCTCGATCCACAGGGGGCCAGATTCGCCGGCGGCCAGGACGCGCATCGCGCGCGACGCCTGGGCAAGAACCCCGTCCAGGTCATCGTCGGTCAGGTCCCCGCGCAGCAGCGCGTCGACCTCCTGCATGACCGCTCGCAGCGGGCGGACCTGAACGGGCGCCTCGAGCCCCTGAATGATGGGCGCACGCAGCCCCTGCGCGTATCGGGACTCCACCAGGCCGGGGTCGCGGTGATACCACTCGTGGAGCAGGTAGAGGCGCCACAGCGCCCCGGGGAGGGTGAACTCCGGGCTGCGCGACCACGCGTGCGCGATGACATCCACGCCCACGGAGCGCACCGTGTCGCGCAGACGCGCGACGTCCGCGTCGGTGAAGGACTCATCCCCCACACCCATGAGCGCCCACGCCGCGGTGTGGGCGACGGCGGCGGATGCGGCGGGATCTTCATCGCCGACGATGGTTTCGGCCCGGGCCGCATCGAGCATGGCCGGGCGGCGAGGGGTATTCGATTGTGCCATGGGGACCGGTTCCTCCTACAATGGGGCTGCTGGGCCTATAGCTCAATGGTAGAGCAGCGGACTTTTAATCCGTAGGTTGGGGGTTCGAGTCCCCCTGGGCCTACTGGTCGCCTCGGTTTTCCGGGGCGTTCACGCTATTCGCGGGCGCGCGCCCGCGCCGGAGGTGCAGCATGGATCCTCGTTTTTCGCGCGCGTATGGCGCCCTGGCGGGCCTGGCGCTCGGCGACGCCCTCGGCATGCCAACCCAGGCAATGTCCCCCCAGCAGATTCGCGCCGTCTACGGGAGGGTGACGGGCCTCGTTGACGCGGACGCGAGCCAGCCCTACGCGCCCGGTATGGCGGCGGGTTCGGTCACGGACGACACGGAACAGGCGCTGCTGGTGGCTTCCCTCCTGGTACGAGGCCGGGGCTTGGCCTCGGGTCGCGTTGCCTTGGACGCGGGCGAGTTCGCCGATGCGTTGCTGGCCTGGGAGGATTCGATGATTCGGCGCGGATCGCTCGACCTGTTGGGTCCCTCCACGAAGGCAGCGCTCGAACGGGTGCGGGCGGGCGAGGACCCGCTCGCCGTGGGTGGGGAAGGCACGACGAACGGCGCCGCGATGCGCGTAACCCCGATCGGTATCGCGATGTCGACGGCCGATCCCGAGGCCTTTGCGGATGCCGTCTGGTCTTCCTGTCAGGTCACGCACGCGACGCGCCAGGGCTTCCAGTCGGCTGCCCTCGTGGCGGCGGCCGTGTCCCTGGGCATCGACTCTGCGCGCTCGACGGCCCCGGATCTGAGGTCCCTGCTGTGGAAGGCCCTGACCTTCGTCGATTCCCTCCCCGTGCGCGGCGCGTGGGCCCCCGACCCGGACGTCGTTGCGGCGACGCGCAGGGCCATGCAGCTGTCCATCAACCCAGCATCGTCGTCCCTGGAATGCCTCGCCCAGCAGGTGGGAACGTCCGTGGCCTCGGCGCACGCGATCCCCATGGCCTTTGCGCTGCTCGCGCGCGACCCCTCGCCGCAGGCCCTCCTGGACGCCGCCAACATCGGCGGCGATACCGACACGATCGGCGCGATCGCGGGCGCGATCCTGGGCGCTGCCCTCGGCGTTCAGGTTCTGCCCACAGACAGCCTCTCGATGATCGAGGAGGTCTCCCACCTCGGCCTGCAACCCATCACGAGCAAGCTCCTGGAGCTGCGCGATCAGGCACTTAACGGTCATCAGGAGGGCCCTGACACAGATGCGTTGTCGGCGGACGGGGCCGACATTTCGAGCGAGCGGACGACCCCCGAGAAGTCAGCCCCCGCCTCGTCACCCAATTCCACGGAGGGCCGCGTCGTCCTCATGGGGCAGATCCTCGTGGACCGGGTTCTTCAGGGCGCCGGGCCGATATACGGCGGCGGGTACGAGCGTGCGCGCGACGCAGGCACGCATGTGGGCGGCGGATTCAACGCCCTCGTGGCCGCTCGGCGTATGGGAGCCGAGGCCGTCTCCCTCAGCCCGATCGGCGCCGGGCCCCACGCGTCGCTGATCACGGATGCCCTCGCACGGGAGGGAATCGTCGACGCAGGCCCGCGCGTGGAGGGCGTGGACAACGGGTTCTGCATCGCCCTCATTGATCGCCGCGCCGAACGTACCTTCATCTCCACGAGGGGGGCGGAGACGATGACCCCCGCGAGCGCGTGGGCGGACTTCGTGCGAACGATGAGCCCCGACGACGTGCTCTACATCGACGGTTACCTCATGGACCACCCCGCGAACAGGGAGGCCGCGGAGGCTGCATTGCGGGCCCTACCCGAGGGCGTGCGCGTCATCCTGGACGTCTCCCCCGTTATCGGAATCCCGGATGGACTTCCCCCCACCACCTTGATTTCCATGAGCACAAGCGAAGCGGCCGTCCTGTGGAGAGACGCCGATCGCAAGGCCATCGACGTACGCTCATGGCTCCCCGCCGAAGACGCACCCATCGCGATGGCGACGCTGCTCCGGCGCGACGTAGTCGTGCGAGCGGGGAAGGACGGCGCGTACTTCACGCGCTACACGGACTCCGCAAAGCTGTCCTCCACATATATCCCGTCTCTCAGCGTCGAGGCAATCGACACGAACGGCGCGGGCGACGCGCACACGGGAGTGCTGGCAGCGTCCCTCGCACAGGGCACGTCCATGGAGAGGGCACTCGTGCTCGCAAACTGCGCGGGCGCCCTGGCATCGACCACGGTTGGACCCGCGACATGCCCGCCTCGCACCCAGATCAAGGCCGCAGCTGACGCGCTGGCCGAGCAGGAGGACTGAACAATGGATCCACGTTTTGATCGCGCCCACGGCGCGCTAGCCGGACTCATCTTCGGCTGGGAACTCGGGGGTGAAGCCGCGAGCGAGAACGGCACGGCCACCACAAGCGTCGGCGAATCCGTTCTCGCGCTGCTGGCATCGCATGAGCCGGTGGGACTACCGACGTTCCCTTCACAGTTGAGCCACCTTCAAGACTTTTACGCTTTGCTGATCAGCGGCCTCCTGATCGGCATCTCCACCTCGACGAGCGGGCAGCAGGCATTCGCGGACGCCGTGTGGAACAACTGCGAGGATGAGGAACCAAATTGCCGGGAGTTTCAGGCGGTGACTCTCGTTGCTGCGGCGGTTTCACTCGGCCTCGACAGCCCGAATTTCTATGTATCAGATGTTCTGGTACGAGCCGTCGATGTCGCTTCATCTCTGGATGCACGCGGCGCATGGAGCCCGGAACCGGACGTCGTGGCCGCGACTCGTCGGGCGTTGAACATCGTCAGCGACGTGAACGAGTACATCGAGTCCCCCCTCGATCGTCTCGTCGAGCAGATCGGTGCGGGCGATTCACCCTCGCAGATCGTCCCCATGGCCTTTGCCTTGGCCTCCCGCTACCAGGACCTCCACCTCCTGACCTCTCCCCTGCACCTGGGTGCCCAGGCGCGCGTGATCCTGTCCATCGCCGGCGCGCTAGTCGGCGCGGTTCGGGGAGCGAGTTTGCTTCGCCCCTACGGGTATACGCACATCGAGGCTGTGTTCAAGATTGACTTGAAGCGGCGTGCGCATGGATTGCTCGCAAGCCGCATGCCCTACCCCGGCGACCTTCTCGCCCCCGTCGCGTCCACGCCGTTGACCGGCTCCTCAGCCCCGGCCTCGTTCAAGGAAATCCCGTGGAACCTGCGCACACGCCAGCGCTACTTCGAGCCCGTCAACCCACCCGTCATTCCCCGTCACTCGGGCGGGCAGACTGGGCGCGTCCTCTTCCTCGGTGAACTACTCGTCGACCAGGCCATGCACTCGACCGAGTACCCAAAACGTGGCGGGGACGTGTGGGCCACCGACCTGGGACAGTCCACGGGTGGAAGCTTCAAGGCCCTGGTGGCGGCCCGGCGCATGGGTGCAGAGGTTGTCTCCCTCAGCCCGATGGGACAGGGCACCAACGCCTCAATCATCTCGAAGGCGCTGAGGAGCGAGAACATCGTCGACGCTGGCCCACGCTTGACGGGGGTCGACAACGGATACAGGCTCATCTTCACCGCGGACAACGGCTGGCGCCTGGCCGTCTCGACAACCACCACCATCACCCCTGACATGAGCCGCGTGTGGGCCGAGGCCATCCAGGCAATGGACCCCTCGGATGTCCTATGGATCGATGGATCACTCATCGACTCCGAGGAGCACGCACGCGCCCTGCGCGAGGCCGTGAAGGGCCTGCCCGAGCACGCACGCGTGGTCTTCGACGCCTCGCAGAGTAAGGGTTTCCTCAAGGGCCTGCCCCACGACAACGTCATCGTGTCTCTGCGCGCCTCCCACGCGCGAGGCTTCGACGGTTTCACCCGGCATTTCGATGTCCATTACCCCTTCTACGATGATAACGACACGCCCGAGGTGCAGGCCTCGGCCCTCGCCATGCTCGCGAAGCGCCACATCGTGCTGCGCACGGAGGAGGGGAACGCATACTTCGCGCGCCCCGATCTCGACGATGCTCGCATGATTCGTCCGATGGTCATGCGCATCCCAGCCCCCACCCCCGCGCAGCCGGGCGCACTGCCCACGGCGGAGGTCCACTCCGGCACGCTTGCGGGCTGTCTCGCCGTCGGAATTCCGGCCGATCGGGCGACTCTGCTGGCAAATTGCGCAGCCTCCCTTGCGACCCCGAACTCGCTCCCCACGCGCGAAACCATCGAGTCGGCGGCCGCCCAACTATCGCACGTCGATCTGGCCTGACAAGGAGAGAACAGATGGATCCACGACTCCCCCGCGCATTCGCGGCGATGGCAGCCATGGTGCCCGAGGGCGCAGACGACGCCACAGCCTCGCGGTTCACGGCTCACGCAATGGTCGTCGCCGCACAGCTCCTAAAGGCCCCGGACGGCCTGCACTCCATTCAATCCGGACACTGGCTCTCCCCCGCAACAAGCGAACGCGATCGCCTCATGTGCGCACTTCCCATCGGCATCGCTCTGTCAACGATCGACCCTGAGGCATTTGCCAGGACCGTGTGGTTCGCATGCGGCTGCACGACCCGGGACGAGTTCCAGTCGGCGGCACTCCTCGCGGCGGCTGTATCACTCGCTCTCGACTCCTATGCTGCTCCCGCTGGTGAGGCAGTAGAGTTCGTCGCCTCCCTGTCCCCGCGCGGGGAAGCGGAAGAGGGCCCCGATATCCTGACGGCAACGCGACGTGCGATGAATGTCCTCAGCAACTCCAAGTGGGTTGATTACTGGTCGCCCATCAATCTGTTGAGGCAGAAGCTGGCTGCTCACCCTTCGTCGAGCCTGGTCATCCCGTTGTCTTTCTACATTCCGCCTCTCAGCTATAGCTCGGCGATCTCGTCCGAGATCGCCGAGCTCAGCGGCAATCCGCAGCTGTGTACGGTCATCTCCAGCATTCTGTCACCCCTCAGCGGACGCGGCTTCAGCGCCCGGCTCAGGAAGCAGGCACACACCAACGAGCACTCAGGCTTCGATCCGATGCGGATCGCCGGTCAGCTCCTCGAGCTGCGCCCTCCCGCGTCAGCGGCTTGGCTCAGCCGCGCGGCGGGACGCTCGGGGCCTCGATATCGACGAAGCGGTCCGACTTCCTTCGAGGATCCCCGCTCCACGGTTTGTACGCGCTATGCCGCCTTCGAGTCAGAGAGCAAACCCACCCCGCTCGGGCCTTCTAGGGGCGACGCGCCCGTAGGCCGCGTCGTCTTCATGACCGAGCTGACGCTGAGGTACGACCGGCAATCCGCGGACGAGCCTCTGCCCGTCGGCGACGAGTGGGCCACCCGAGAGGGCGTCCACATTGACCTCACCTTCACGGCGATGCGCGCCGCCCGCGCCATGGGCATCGAGGTCGTGAGCCTCAGCCCAATCGGCGAAGGGCCCCGTGGCTCAATCATCGCCAAGGCTCTGGCTCGCGAGGGGATCATCGACGCGGGTCCTCGCGTGCGGGGGTGCGACAGCGGCTACCGGTCCTACGTCATCGGAACCTACCGCGGAGATAAACTCTCGTTCATCGAGAACGTTCCCGAGCACGCATGGGACGAGGCCATCCGGACCCTGGGCCCCTCGGACATCTTATTCGTCGACGGCAGCCTTGAAAGGTCACCGGCTGTTCTTGCAGTTGCCGAGAACGCTGCCATCCAGCTGCCTGAGCACACGCGAGTCATTATTGATTCATCGAGGGGTGGCGTTGGGCCGCACCAGTTGCCCAACGACAATGTGCTGATGGCACTGAGCCAGAGCAATGTACAGGGCCTGTGCGAGCCAATCGTGAGCGACCGCTCGGCCTTCGACGCCAGCAAAGATCCCGATCACTCGGCGAGCTTCGTCCAGAATCTCTTTGATCGGTACACGCTGATTAGTACGAGTTCATACGAGTCCTACCTGGCGCGCACGTTGCAGGAAAAGACCTCAGTGGTCAAGCCTGTCACCCGCTTCCTGGCACCTGCCGTCGAATCCGTTGACCCCATCGGTTCAGCTGCCGCCCACTACGGCGTTCTGGCTGCCGCCCTCGCGCTCGGCTACCCCCTCGAGCGGTGCATCCTTCTGGCGAATTGCGCGGGTGCCCTGGCCTCGACCATGCCCGGCCCGGCCTCATGTCCCACGCGCGAGGACATCGAGGCCGCGGCGGACGCGCTGGAGGCACGCACAGACGGGGAGTGAGCGCCGCGCAGACTCGGTTGCCCTTCAACTGAACGACCCCAGCTGCACCACATCTGCGCAGGTCGGGAGACCCAAACGTGCGAGATGTGTCAAATATTCAACCGAGTCATCTATTTTGCGCCCCAAAGGGTGCACAATCACATCATGGCGAATGACGACCCCCAGGACCGCGGCGGCATCATCGGCGGGGCGCTCACGGTTGCCCTGCTGATCACGCTGGCCGTCCAAAACGCCGTGCCGCCGATGGCGACCGACATGTACTCGGCCGCGTTCCCGCAGATCACGGTGGACCTGGCGACGAACTCGACGATGCTCGGCTTCACGCTCACGACCTTCTTCGTCGGCTTCGCGACCGGCCAGGTCCTGGGCGGCGCCATCTCGGACCAGATCGGGCGCCGCCGCCCCATCGTCGCGGGCGGCATCATCGCGTTGGTCGGCTCCATGATCTGCGTGTTTGCGCCGGGCATCTGGGTGCTCCTCGTGGGCCGAGTCTTCCAGGGCCTCGGCGGCGGCATCGCCTCGTCGGTGGCGCGCGCGATCCTCGTCGACGTCGCGCACGGCAAGACACTGGCGCGCGCGATGAGCCTCATCCAGGCGATCGTCGGTTTCGCGCCGATGCTCGCCCCGGTCCTCGGCGCATTCATCATCACGCACGCGACATGGAGGGTCGTCTTCTGGGCACTCGCCGCGTTCACTCTGCTCATGGCGGCCCTCGCGTGGTTCGTCGTGCCCGAGTCCCTCCCCAAGGAGCGCCGCCATCCCGGCGGCATCTCCAGGTTCTTCCAGGGCCTCGTCCAGGTCGTGCATATCCGCCCCTTCGTGGGCTTCATGCTGACCAACGCCTTCTCGAGCTTCTGCATGTTTGGCTACATCTCGAACGCCACGTACGTGCTGCAGGGGCCGCTGGGCCTTTCCCCCATGGCTTTCGCGTGGGTGTTCGCGTTCAACGCGCTGCTGTCGACCGGTTTCGCGCTGGTGAACGTGCGCCTGATCTCGCACTTCACGCCGCGCACCCTCATCATCACAGGCCTGGTGATCGCGGCGACCGGCGTGGTGACGCTGGCGATCTCGACGTTCCTCCTCGACCTGCCGCTGATCCTCACGTGCGTGGGCTTCGCGCTCATCATGACGGCGAACGCGTTCATCTTCGGCAACGCGGGCGCGCGGGCCATGAGTGAGGCGCGCGAGCACGCGGGCACGGCCTCGTCCGTCATGGGCGTGTGTCAGTCGATCGCGAACGGCATCGCCGCTCCTCTGGCAACCTCGGGCGGCGACAGCGCCGTGCCGATGGTGCTCGTCATGATCGTCGGTTCGGTCGGCGCATGGTTCGCTTTCTGGGTGATCGCCCGCGGCGGTGCGCGCACGCCGCGTCGGCTCAACCTCGACTGAGGTCTCTTAGGGCGAGGAAGATCGCGAGAAGACTGGCACAACACCCCAAGCCGGCCAACAGGAGGAACTCACACTCCAACTCAGCGCGTAACCCAACCCGAAGGACACAAAACGAGTGCACCACTCCACAGCGCTTGACCACACCTCGGAAGGTTGGCGTGCCCAAGTCTTGTTACAAACGTCGTCAATCCGCAGCAATATCAGTCCTTCTCCGCACCTGGATGTTACAAACGTCGTCATTCCACGCCTGAAATCACCTAGTTTCGGCTGTTTTGTCGGCAGATTGACGACGTTTGTAACACAAAGCGCTAAACCTTCTTCGAAAAGGGGGTGGTTTGACGACGTTTGTAACAAAACAAGGCGTACAAAGAAGACCACGTATCCATCAGCACCGAGCAGACCCCGTTGATGCGCACATCAGATGCACGCATGCTCCAGCATTATGCACGCGCTAAATTCTGACACCGCGCAGATCGCCTACTCGTTCTGGATAGGTTACTAATCCAGAACGCAATACCCTATCGGGATCGTCGCAACCTATACAGTACGCGCGCCTCATTGCAATATGCCCACTCAGCGCCCTTTGCTCGGTCCCTACGCGCGCGAGGCCAGCCAGACCGCAACCGACACAAGGACCAGGCCGATCAACTCGAATACGCCGGGAATCTGCCGCAGCATGACGGCCCCGACCAGGGCAGACGTGGCCGGCAGGATAGCGGCGAACAGCGCGAAGGTCGACGCGGCCAGGCGTCGCATCGCGAGCGCCTCGAAAGTGTAGGGAATCGCGGTGGACAGCAGACCCACGCCGATAACGATCGCGATCAGCTTCCACGAGACCGTGGCCGCGATCGCGCCCGGCCCAAGGACGGGCGCGAAAAACAGGGTGCCCCACGCGCAACCGAGCGCCAGGTTCGTCACCCCGTCACGCGTGGTCGATGCCTTCTGCCCGACGACGATGTAGGCCGACCAGGCGAGGGCCGCGAGGAGGATCCAGGCGACGCCGACGCGCGCACTCGGCACGCTCAGGTCGAGGGCGAGCCCGCCGATGCACGCAACGCCCGCAAACGCGAGGACCGCGGCGATGCGCGGCCGCCAGCCACGGCCTCGGATGACGGCGACGGCGACGGGGCCGATGAACTCGATGGACACGGCGGTGCCCAGGGGGATGCGCGCGATCGACTCGTAGAACGATGAGTTCATGGTCACGATGATGACGCCGAAGAGCGCGGAGACCACCAGGTCGGAGCGCGTAAGGCCACCCCGCCAGGGGCGTTTCCAGGCGAGGAGAACGACCGCGCCGGTCAGGACGCGCCACCACGCAACGGAGGCCGGTTCGACGGAGGCGAAGGCGATGACCGCGAGCGCCGCGCCCACGTACTGGATGAGGCCGGAGCCGACGATGTAGAGCTGGGGCGGGATACGGTCGGTGACGGGACGCGGAGCGGGCGCGCTCACTGGGCCGGGGCGAAGGTGAGAGCCGCGGAGTTCATGCAGTAGCGCATGCCGGTGGGTTGTCCCGGGGCGTCCGGGAAAACGTGGCCGAGGTGGGAGCCACACGTCGCGCAGCGCACCTCGGTTCGTGTCATGCCGTGGCTCGTGTCAACGCGCTCGGTGGTGGCGCCTTCGTGGGCTTGGAAGAAGGAGGGCCAGCCGCAGGCCGAGTCGAACTTCGTGTCGGAATCGAAGAGTGCTGATCCGCAGGCGGCGCACGAGTAGGTGCCGACCCGGGACTCGTCGAGGAGCTCACCGGTGAAGGGACGCTCAGTGCCAGCTTCGCGCAGCACGTGGTAGCGCATGGGGCTGAGGAGTCTCTTCCATTCGGCATCGGTACGGGCGGCGGGGTCGGTGTTGCTCATGCTCCCATTGTCCCGCGCCGCCCGCGCCTGCGCATGTTTCGCGCGCCGGCACGGGCGGCGTGGTTTCCTCGAGCGGGCCTCGCGGGCGAGGCCATCGCCCGCTCACCGGTCCCCGTCACTCGTTGGTTGCGGGCTTTGCGCTAGAGGTCTTCTGGCCGCTCTTCTTTGTGGCGGTGTTCTTCTTCGCGGTGCCCTTCTTTGCCGGGGCCTTCTTCGCGGTGCTCTTTTTCGCCGTGCTCTTCTTGGCCGGGGCCTTCGCGGCGGCCGAGGTCTTCTTTGTCAGTGTTTTCGCACCGCTCCCCTTCGCCGGGTCCGCTTTCTTGGCGGCTCCCTTGCTGGCGCCCGACTTCTTGGCCGGGGTCTTGCGGGCAGACGCCGCGTTGCCGGGGGGTTGCCGATCCGCCGACGCGGGGATGATGAGCGTGTCGTCGAGGGCGGGTTGTTCCTCCGGGGCTTGCTGGCCGTCGAGGGCGGGCATGGTCCGGGTGGTGTCGAGCGCGGGGAGGACCTCGGTGGAGTCGGCGGCGCGCTCATCCTTGGGGGTAGCCGCATCCGGTTCCTCCGAGGACGCGGCGTCGGCGTCGGACGCACTCTCGGCCTCGGCGAGGGCGCTGCTGGCCTCCTCTCGCGCCCCGGCCTGCGCCTCCCCAGGGGAGGCGGCGCCGACGGGGCGAGCCTCCTCGTGCGGCTCCTCAGCGGGGGAGGCCTCGGCCCGCAGGGCCTCGGCGACGTGCTCACCGGGGGCCGGGGAGGGGAAGAAGTCCATGATGGACACGCGCTGCGGCGTGATCCTCGGCGTGGGGCGCGTTTCGGCGTCCAGGCGCGCCTCCTCGGCGACTGCGTACCAGCCGGGGTGAACGTCGGGCTGGTCGGCGTCCTCGGCCTCGTCTCGTGACGCGGCCATCTCGGCGGGCGTGGGGGCGGGCGGAGGGACGAGGGCGGGGCTGAGCGCCTGCACCGTGTCCGTCATGACGGGGCGGCCGGTGCGCTCGGGCGGGGGCACCTGGACGGGGTGCTTGACGGAGGTTTCGCGCGCGGGAATCGGCGTGGTCTCCTGCTGGTCCGGCGAGGTCGGCGCCTGGGGCGAGGCATCGACCGTCTCCTCGCCACTCTCGTCCGCAGGTCCGGCCTGGTGGGGCGCGCCGTCCCTCTCGGAGGCCCTTGTCGAGGACTCGTCGACGCCATCCTCCGGCTCGGCGGGAGAGGCGTCCCGCGTCGCGGGGACGGATTCGGGCGCGGACGGCTGTGCTCGGAGGGCCTCCGCGGCGGAGCCGGTCTCGTCGCCGACCGTCTCTTCTGCGCCGATCGCCGCCTCGGGATCGCTTTCGTCTGCGGGCGCGGCCTGATCGGTCACGGCGTCGTTCGCGGGAGCCAGAGCGGTGTTCTCGTTGTCCTCGCGTTCGCATGGCTCCCCGCTCGCGGCCGCGGCGTCGGCATCGACGGGTTCGACGCCGACCGCAGCGAGCGCGGTCGTCACCTCTGGATCGAGGGCGGCGCGGCCGCCTCTACCCTCTCGACGGTCGCGGGCCCGGCGGGAATCGGCCTCACGCTCGGCGTATGCCTCCTCGCCGGGGCCTTCCAGGGCGGCGGCGCGTTCGTCGGCGTCCGCTGACCCCGAGAAGAAGCGCTCACCCCGGCCGACGGCAGGCGCGGGCCGGGTCTGGGCGGCCTGCTGGGCGGGCCTGGCAGCAGCCTCAATGATCTTGCGCAGCGCGGACTTGGAGAGGACCTGTGTTTCATCCGGCGAGTGGCCGCCTTCGGCGAGGGCACGCTGGCGGTCGGCCATGGCGCGCCGGCGGGCTCGCTTCGCTTTGCGGCGAGCGGCAACCATGCGTGCGGCGTGGGCGGCATCGTGGAGGACTCCTGCCTGCGGGTCGTTCTCCGCAGCACCGGGTGCCGCGGACGCCGCCCCGCCGGTGGCGGATTCGGCCGTTGCGCGCCCGTCTCCTCGCGAGGGGGCACCAGTGGTGGGCGCGGTCTCGTTCGCGCCGGAGATTCCGGCGAGCTCGGAGGCCAGACGCGCGATGCGTTCGCGACTGTTGTCGTATTCGACGGTGACCGTCTTGCGGGGTTCGATGCGTTGCGCGGGGCGCGCCCACGGCTCTTCGGTGACGATCCACGCGATGAGCTGTTCGCGCAGGTAGGCGCGCAAGTCCGACAGGGCGCCCGAGTGCTTGGCCGAGACGAGGACCCGCACCGTGACCGTGTACTCGTCGGAGTCGGTGATCTGGACGCCCCAGGTGCGCCCGTCCCACAGGTCGGTGGCGTCCAGGAGGTTCTCGACCTTGGCGCGGATCAGGCTCATCGGGGCGGTCCAGTCAAGCTTGAGTTCGACCGTCCCCAGCTGGGCGGCGGCGCGGCGCGTCCAGTTCTCGAAGGGCGTGGTGGTGAAGTAGCGGCACGGAACGATGAGGCGTCGCTCGTCCCAGATGCGCACCACGACGTAGGACAGGGTGATCTCCTCGACGGAGCCGGTTTCCTGCTTGTCGCCGGCGACGACGACATCGCCGACACGGATCGCATCGGTGAAGGCCAACTGGAGGCCGGCGAAGACGTTGCCGAGGGTCTGCTGTGCCGCGAGGCCAACGATGACGGAAAGGAGGCCAGCCGACGCGAGGAGGGTGGTCATCGCTTGGCGGGCCGCCTCGAAGGTGCCGATGATGGCCACGATGCCGACGCCGACGATGATGGATTGGGTCAGCCTGCGAAAGACCTGCGCCTGCGTTTCGAAGCGGCGCGAACGCCCCTTGTCGGCCGACTGGCGAGCCTTTGCGGCGTCCTCGAACACCCAGGCGGCCGCGTACGCCATCCAGGTCAGGAAGGCCAGACCGACGACGAGGAGGATGTGCATAAGAAAGGTGGTGACCGAGGTGCCCTCCCAGTCGGAGAGGCCGGGGTTGACCAGGGCGATCCCCTCGCCCACCCAGGCTCCCCAGGCGGCGAAGGTGAAGTAGGCGGGCTGGTGTATCCGTCTCAAGATCGACGAGGCGGTGGCCGACTTGGCGAGTGCCTTACGCCCCAGGGCGGATAGGACGACCGAAACGACGACGCCGACGATGGCGCCGAGAATCGGGCCGAGGATGAGGAGCGTGATGTCGATGGTGGTCACGACCGCTACCTCGGCCCCGGACTGTGGGCTTGCGACCACCTGCGTGAGCGAGGAGGAGGCTTGCACAAAGGGGCCAAGTGCTGATGTCATAGTCATACGGTTAAGCGTAGGTCCGCTACCTGGTTAAATCCTGGACGTTCCGCGAGAACCCAACCTTATCAGGTAATGTGTCAGGCGTCACGCCTCCCCGTTTTGACGTGAGGGGCCGGTTCTGCCTAAGCTAACTCCCGTCTTCGGACGCCAGTTCGACGGCCAGACAGGCCCCCATCGTCTAGCGGCCTAGGACACCGCCCTTTCACGGCGGCGACACGGGTTCGAATCCCGTTGGGGGTACCAGCCGGTCGCGCACGTGAACGGCATAACTCAATAGGTCTTACCTGTTGTAAGGCCCCGTAGCGCAGTTGGTTAGCGCGCCGCCCTGTCACGGCGGAGGTCGCGGGTTCAAGTCCCGTCGGGGTCGCCGACCAGACCGTTTCGGTTCAGGTCTTGGCTCTGTAGCTCAGTTGGTAGAGCGTTCGACTGAAAATCGAAAGGTCACCGGATCGACGCCGGTCGGAGCCACCAGTTAGCCCCGAAGCTCACGCTTCGGGGCTTTTTGTTACGCCGGGATCGAGGCCGCCGGCACGTCGCCACCCCCACCACGTCAGACCGATTCACCACTCCTCGTCGACGTCGGTACCACCACAATCGTTGCGGATTATAGGACGCTGCACCCGTTGGGGGACGTTGCACCCGATCAGAAGGGGTGTTATGCATACCGATCGGGTGTAGTGCCGGTGTGAACGAGGCTCACCGCGGGCGCGCGCCGAAAGTCGCGCGCAAAGCGAGGAGCTGCCGCTCACGCGACGACCACCCCGAGCAAAGGTGCTCGACGGTAGCCGGCAACAGTTCGGGACTCGTCTTGATCGCCCCCGTGGCGGAGTCGCCGTCGGCGGCGTCCAGCCCGAAGCTGACGTCGCGGATCGTAGCCGTCCATTCGGCGAAGCACAGCTCGCAGGTCCCCGAGTTCACCTCCCGCCGAAACACGCTCCCAACCTTGATGATCCGAGGGTGGATGGCTACCCAGGCTTTACTGGTCATCACCTGTCACACTCCTTGTTGTTCGATCAGTAAGCCGAGCAACTTAGACACACATGACCAGGCAGCGCAAGCGGGCATCGCCCACAGCAACGGGAGACGAGCGTCCTCTCCTAGACGAGAGGGCCGGATCATCCGCCTACACCACACTCCGGGAGACAAGAAGCCACTATTGTGTTGACACTCACATCTTCACCCAAATTGCAATTCCCTATCGCAAATGCAGATCATTCAAACTGGCTACACCTAACACCCCTAAAAGAAGATAAGCAATATGCCGCCTTGCATGTACTGCGCATCAACACGCACACGTATCCAATTGTCCGGGAATCAATCACCACCCCCCTTTGATATACTGCAAAGTTTCCAGGCGAACGCCGTGAGTAGCTGGGAATCAATCACCACCCCCCTTTGATATACTGTGCGGCGACGCATCTCGCGAAACTCTCGGCTGGGAATCAATCACCACTCCCCTTTGATATACTGAGTCGGCGTGGGGAATCCTCACCACCGGGCTGGGAATCAATCACCACTCCCCTTTGATATACTGGCGCGGGTGAGGTGACCCAGCTGGTCCAGCTGGGAATCAATCACCACTCCCCTTTGATATACTGTCGGGCACGCAAGCGTTGCGACGACGCAGCTGGGAATCAATCACCACTCCCCTTTGATATACTGAACCCGTCGACGCCACCATCAAGGCCGGGCTGGGAATCAATCACCACTCCCCTTTGATATACTGGTGCCGTCCTCGCCGACGCCGATGGGGGGCTGGGAATCAATCACCACTCCCCTTTGATATACTGCCGACGGCGTGATCCCTCTCGAGGTTGCGCTGGGAATCAATCACCACTCCCCTTTGATATACTGGCCTGCGTGACCTGCAGTTTGCGGGTCGGCTGGGAATCAATCACCACTCCCCTTTGATATACTGGCGCCACCGACCCGGGCGCTACAGTCCGGCTGGGAATCAATCACCACTCCCCTTTGATATACTGGCTATCCGAGCAAGGATGTTGACATAGAGCTGGGAATCAATCACCACTCCCCTTTGATATACTGGCAAAGGCCCTCGCATGACCACCTCGCCGCTGGGAATCAATCACCACTCCCCTTTGATATACTGACCGCACCACGCGCCGCGCCGTCATCCAGCTGGGAATCAATCACCACTCCCCTTTGATATACTGCCAATGACTGACATACTCACACCCATCGGCTGGGAATCAATCACCACTCCCCTTTGATATACTGCGGGTGACGCCTGGCCCCCGGCCTATGTGCTGGGAATCAATCACCACTCCCCTTTGATATACTGCCGTCAACACCGTCGTCGGGTGGCTCCAGCTGGGAATCAATCACCACTCCCCTTTGATATACTGAGACGTGAGCCGCCTCACGCTGGAGTCCGCTGGGAATCAATCACCACTCCCCTTTGATATACTGATGTCGGCCGTATCCCGGTCCTGACGCTGCTGGGAATCAATCACCACTCCCCTTTGATATACTGTCACCGACAAGAACGAGGGCATCCGCCTGCTGGGAATCAATCACCACTCCCCTTTGATATACTGCTTCAGAGGAGTGGGTGGATAAGGAATGGCTGGGAATCAATCACCACTCCCCTTTGATATACTGAGATCCCCTGGTTTTCCTTGAAATACAGCGGAAAACCAGGGGATCTTCGTTAGAAAATCATGAGCTGTTCGGGGCTTCCAGCTTCCTTCCGAGGCTTCGCGTTCTCAAAACGGAGCCCCGTTGCCCACTGACGATCCGTCAACGCCAACATCCGAACCTGGCCACCCTCCGGCAGGTGAGTCTTAATCGCCCGCAACGTCGCATGATCCTGGCCACCAGTCGGCCAATACTTCACATACACGCTGAACTGGACCATCGAGAAGCCCCAATCCAACAGATCATGCCGGAACCGTGTCGCCTCACGACGCTGCTTCTTCGTCTCCACCGGTAGGTCGAACATAACCAGACACCACATTGGATCGTCCGCCATCTCAATCCTCCACAGCCACGGACGACGGCCCCTGCCACGCCAACACGCACAAACGGTCGATGTCACCCTCCACGTATCGCCCAAAAGACTGAGCAAGCGCTTCAGCAACGGCAGGGATTCCGTGTCCATCCCCATCAAACCGTTGCGACGCTGCCGCTACTAGAAGCTGCTTCACTGAACGATCCGAAGGCGACGCCGTGGGAGGAAGCTGCAAAGCAACCTCATCGATCGCGGGCCTAAACGGCTCGATCAGGTCATCAGCAAGCGCAAATGCGTTGCCCCGGCCACGGTGGAAAACTCCGAGCGCAGGAGCAAGACCAGCCGCCAAAACGGCCCTCATCAAATGTCCACGCAACACCGAGTACCCGTAGTCCAGACACGCATTCGCGCCAATCAACTGCCCCGCCGCAGGTTGACGTCCCACTCCCTTACCGAGAGTACGCGACCAGTACAGACGAGCCGCCTGCGCCTCAATGTTTCCCGGATCCCCAGACCGCACCTGATCCGCAAGCGCGAGCAGTTCACCACTACCGCGAATCTTGATGTTCTCGAGAACCGAGGCTTGCCCCTCGATTTTCGCCCTAATGAGACGCGCCCACGCGTTCTTCTTTCGCGGAAGAGTGACCTCCGCCTGGGCACGGTGACGGGCTGCCACTCGCCCGTGATCAGACCACGAGTAGCAGCCCCCCTCCGGAATACCTCTCCAGTCACAGAAGAGAACCGCGACATCAGCCTCGGCCAGACGATGCAGAACAGCGGCGCTCAGGTTCACCTTCATGCCAACCAGGACAACCGCGAGCTCAGCGACGGGAATAGTCGTTGGCAATCCCTCCTGAGCGCACACCTCAACCCCACCACGCGTCGAACGTAGTGTACCTTCGAAACCACACAGGTCGATCACACGCCACTGCGAGTTCATGTCACTACCTCAAGTTCAGACTGATAGGAAGGCCAGACTTTGGCGATGTGCGAACCTCACCGAGAGCGTTGCGTCGGATAACACGAATCAAACCCGACTGACACAAAGCATTGATTTCAACGACCCAGCCCGTCTTCTTCATGATCTTCTCAACACACTCGGCAACTACGAGGTCGCTTTCATGCCCGCCTACACGCGATGTTTTCAGCAAAGGTTCATTCGAAAGTAATCGGGGTTTTAGCGTGATCTTTGATGGGGTATCTAATGCCGAAACTCTCCAGCTTGATACAGGACCACACTCCTTGAGAAACTTTCCGATGGACTGCTTGGGAAACTTTGTAGGATCGATCTGAATCTCGTCTCCCAGGACAAGCCAGCCTATCTGTTTGGCACTACCATTTCCCATAGCCTCCTTGAGTTTTGCATCTGCGGTCCTCATACTTATGCTCGATGGTTTCAACTCGACCTCAAATAGATCGTCGCAGTCAATTCCGCAGAGATCAATAGCACAGACACGCAGCAACGCATACTTCACTTTCTCCTTCGGCCCTATGATCCGGTACAGGCGAGCATGATGGAACTCCAGACCGACGTATCCTCCTTGAACAGCGAGAGCAGGTGAATCGGTCGGAAAGTAATCGATCGGGAAATCAGCCGAGATTCGCTTGCCACGGAGCTTCAGGCCCCTGTTTAGATCTGCTGGCAAACCTAGTTGGCTATCAAACCCCGGTGCACGTACAAGAGCAGTCCATAGTCCTGGATCAGTTACTCGGTTGATCACGTCGGCTGGAAGCGCATCACCAAGAACATAGCGTTGAGGGCGCGGACGCTTCGATCCCCTTCTCGCTTTCTTCAAGCTTTCTGGCTGATCGGCATGCAGCTTTCCCGAGTTTCGGAGTCGAAGGTTCTCAGTGACCGGGATCTTGTCGGCATCGATAAGTTCGTTCAATCGATCACATGCATACTCGACGTCACCAATCCAAGATTCCCAACGGTCCTGCATCCTCTCTTCCGAGCCGAGGAAGTTCTTCCACGACTCGAAAGCACGTGTCAACTGCTGCGCCTCCCGACGATCTTCACGAACCGCAATGGTCCGAGCAATTGCCGGAGTCATCAGTGCAATCACGAGCGCATCCATTGCATGATTACGCCGATCGAATCTATTCTTGTGATGGCCGTCATCGCCCTTCAGGCGAATCAGACGAACCCGCTTATCAACATGAGCAGCTCGCCTCGCACATGCAGTCAGGCGCCCGCTGTAGGCATTTACTTGCACCGCAGCACAACCTTCGGGACGATCAGAATTAAAGTAACCTTCGATACGCTTCTTTAGCTCGATGGCCATCCAAGCAACTGACTCCATTGAGCGTCCGTCAAACTCTTCATATGGCATTTCAGTCTTGAGTCGACTAATCACCTCACTCTTCCTCTTGCCCATCGCTTTTTCTGTCAAGCCCAGGCGATCTTTACTCCAGCTTCTCACTCGCTTGATAGCGTTTTCTAGACTCACTCCGCTCGGACAGTCGCCCCGTTTCACCCATTGTCCAAATGCGAGCCCACCTTTAGCACTATTACATGAGTGACATACCGCGGCCAGGTTAGTTCTCCGGCTATCCGACGACGCATCGACGCGCGGAATAATATGATCAACCTCAAACGTCTGGAAGTTTATCTCGTTCCCACAATAGAGACACGCACAATCCTGCAGGTCAAGAATTTCGTATCGAACCTGATCACTTCGCCTAAAAGGTCCACTGATGCCCAATCGCTTGTACATCTCTTTTTGTCGGATTTCACGACGGGCTTCAAACCTTTCCCATCGTTCTCGCTCTTCCTCCAGAAGAGACGCAGACTTCAGGCCTTCACGAGTATGCTCAATATTCACCGTTTGGGGCACTCCCCAACGTTTGCTGGCAAACTTCAGCCAACGCGCCACTTGCTTCAGCACGCGATCAACACTTGGATTTCCCACTGGAGCTTCAATCGGCGCAGGGGTAGGCACCCAGCCTGGATCTACTCCGTACAGACGAGTGATGGCCTGAGACAAGTCGTCACCCGTCTCAAGGATGGCAGCAGTGACCTCCCGGAGAGTTTTCAACGAGTATGCCACCCTGCCCGACGGCAGCTTTTTCGCAAGCAACTCCAACTTGAGCATATCTTCGGCCGTGGCGCTGGATATGAGCTCGTTGACTTCTTCATCCTCAACATCATCCGGTTCTGAGCCACAACCATTAGAGATCGCGTCGATCATATGTCCACGTGACTCGTCATTCGCACAGTCCCACCAGTCGGCCAACCAATCGACTTCCGCGCTCATTACTCTCACCGTTGTGTCATCGACTGGTGGATAAGTGAGCCCACCACCAGTCTCCAATGAGGCACGCGAGGAACCGCGTAGCCTATGACGCGGCACCTCTAGCTTGCGTGCGACATCGTCCCACGTAGGTGATTCAGACTCAGTATGATTGAGGAGATATCGCGCTACCCTATTGAGTTCTTCGCTCGTTAGTGAGCGCTCGCCAGCTGACTGCTCCCTAATGCGCATGTTTGCAAGCGTTGCAACCACTTTGAACTTCTGAAATGCGGGATGTGCTCGTTCGGCACGCGGCTGTTTGGCCGCGGGATCAAGCGCGAGCTGCAGCTCATCTAAACCGACTCGTTCACGCTGGCGTGCTGCACTGGGAGCAGGTTCTTTCGAATGAAAGATCGAGAGTACCAGCTTTTCGAAAGTCGTTTCTGACACTCGTTGTGTGCGACATATTTGACGGAGTTCAGCAACAAGGTCAGACTGCATGTACTTCCCCTCAAGTACACCATGCACTTTTGTCGCTTTTCCTCCCTTACGCACGAAGCCACGAATAGTGACGTCTCCATCGTGTTCCAACAGCGTCGCAACAAGCTCACCTTGGGTCACCTCTTCTGAAAATTGAAGCCCTGTTCGGTCCTCAACGCGTTCTTTCAGACCTTGCATGCGATCACTGGGTGCCTGTTCCAACAGGAGGGTGTCTACTTTGCTAAACGAGTTACGCCACCCACGATGTCGAGCAATGTGAGCCATCGCGACCGACAGACACTGTCGACGCTCGGTCTCGTCCTCAATGTACTCACTGACAAGCCGCTTCCTAATATGCCAAGGCGCGTGCGAATCCAGCAATTCGTTCGACGAGACTCCCCACCCAAGTTCCTCTAGCAGAACATCAAGCTTCTTCAGACGTTGTTTCTCAGCTCGCCCCCTACGACGCGCCCGTGCTGCGACACCCGAGCGCTTACGCAGACTCTCTGTCTCACCTGGACCACCAGTTCCTGCATCATGAACGTGAACAACGGAGTTCAGTATTCGAATCGGATGGTCTTCATCGTCAACCTCGACAGCACAGAAGCCGATGGACCTCAGGCCGACGTCAATGCCGACACGGTAGCGGATAGCTTTGTCATTTGCTGCGTAAGTCATACACCCATGGTGGCACAACGCACACGAATCCGCGTGCGTTTCAAAAAATCCGGGTTCCTCGCTTGGAGGAACCCGGATTACTGCGATGCAGTGGAGCATTCGGAGCCGCTAACGAGTCGGCTCTTACTGAGAATCAATCGCTTACAGCATAGCACCGCACGACACGAGACGCAAGCCACTTCGTGCGGCACTTGTCCGCCCGTCCACCCCACCCCCTCCCGCGCGCCATTACGGCACAATCGACACGATGCTGAAAGAATGGGGTCATGTCGAATGACTCGCGTGAGAACCTGCACGGTATCAAAGACCAGGAGCCGGCCGACCTGACGTTTGCCGCTGGGCCCGCTGACGCCCAGCCCGCCTCCGCCGCGGGGGCGGGTGCCTCCGAGGAGGTCAAGGCCTCGCCCGCCGAGGGCGCCCTCGCCCCGTTCCCGTCCCGCGCGCCCGCGGCCGAGCCTCGCCCGTGGTATCGCTCCCGCCGCTCGTTTGCCGCGAAGGGGCGCGGCGGACGCGTCCAGGTCGCGGGCCTGGGCGTGACCTACACGGACCACGAGTCGGGCGCGCTCCTCCTGGCGGGCATCGATCTGGGGTTCCGCGCGCGCACGCTGAGCGCCATCCTGGATCCGACGGGCCGACGCGCCCGGGCCCTCTTCCTCATCCTGGCGGGGCTCGAGGAGCCGCAGGCCGGTCGCATCGTCGCCGCCCCGTCCCGTTCCCTTTCGGCGCGCCTGGCCGGCCGCATCGGTTCGGTCGCGCTGATCCGAGCCGACTCGCCCCTGGACGAGTCCCTGACGATCCGCCAGAACATCCTGGCCCCCCTCTCAGCGACCGGCTCCGTGGCCGACTGGGACAACCTCGTGGGCGCCCTCCAGATCACCGACCTGGCCCAGCGCGTCGACCTGCGCCCCTCCCAGCTTTCGCCGTGGGAGCACATCAAGGCGCTCATCGCGCGCGCGATCGTCTCCGGGGCCGAGGTCTTCCTCGTCGAAGACCCCACGTCCCTGCCCGAGGCCGACCGCCCCGGCTTCGACCGCCTACTGCGCGGCCTCGCCTCGGCGGGGTGCGCCGTCGTCCTGTCCACGCCAGACCCTCAGGTCGCGGCCGCCGCCGACCGCGCGATCCTCCTCACGAACGGCCACGTCGCCCTCGACGCGCCCGGTCCCTCTATCGAGCTGATCTCCACCTCCCTGGAGGCCAACCCCGAGGACCCGCAGGTCCTCCGCGCCCTCACCGCCGCCTCCTCCGCCGACGAGGCCAAGCACGCCCGGGCCCAGAGCGCCTCCCCCTCCCGCACCGACGCCGAGGCACCTCTACGGGGCTTCGACCCCGAGGCCGCCGAGGACGTTCCCGTCGCGGACACCGAGGCAACCGGAACGGTGGGCGTCGACGAGCCGCGCACCGAAACAGCGATGCGCGGCATTCCCATTGTCGAGGCGGAGGACCCGACCCTGGCCGAACCCGAGGTGTCCGAGCTGGTGGTTCGCGCCCGCAAGATCCTCTCCGACCTGCCCGGTTCCATCGCGCCCAGGGAGTAGCGCACAGGTCACTGCGAGCAACCATCCTTCATGAGACACTAGGCGTATCAGGCGAGGCAGCGCCTCGTGACGTCCGCATGCGCAGGAGCCCCCATGACACAGCCCACCCCCCAGCCCGGGCAGTACCCCCCGCCCTCTGACCCCGCTCCCGGCGGCGCCGCGGCTAAGCCCAGCATCGGCACCCTCTTCGCGTCCGTCACCAGCCAGATCTCCGGCATCGTGCGCGACGAGATCGAGCTCAACAAGACGAAGCTTCGTTCCTTCGCGTCCAAGAGCGGCAAGGGGGCGGCCCTGCTGGTCAGCGCCGCAGTCTTCGCCCTCTTCCTGCTGGGCTGGGCGCTGCACACTGCCGAGATCCTCCTGGCCCTGGTGCTGCCCGCCTGGGCCTCCTCCCTCATCATCGTCGCCATCCTCCTCGTGATCGTCCTGGTGCTCGCACTCTTGGGCAAGCGCTCCCTCGAGAACGCACAGGAGCACCGGCCGGACCCTGCCGCGTCCGTCGCCGCGACCAAGGAAGCCATCGAGAAGGGACTGGGGAAGTGAGCACCAACCTCGACCCGCGCAACGTCAGTGTCGGCGCCGCCACCTCTCAGCAGGCGGCCGAGCCGCGCTCCGAGGCGCAGATCGCCGCGGACCTTGAGCGTCAGCGCGCCGAACTGGCCTCCACGATCGACCAGCTCTACGCCCGCGTCCAGCCCGCCGCCCTCGCACAGGAGGTCAAGGAAAGCGCAACCACCCGCTTCGCCCGCTTCAAGGAGAGCGCTGCCCTCACGCTGCAGGACGCGGCCGGAGGTAACACGGAGGCGCTCCGGCGCGTGGGCATCGCCGCCCTGTCCACCATCGGAGCGATCGGCGTCATCGCGTGGCTCGTCACCCGCCCCGCCAGGCGCTCCCGCCGCCAGGCACGTCGCTCCGCGCGCGAAGCGGCAACTCTCGCGCTCTCACTCCTCGCGTCGGCCGAGGACCCACGGGAGAGCTGACGACCGGGCGACCCGCCCGCCGAGGCGACCCGACGTAAGGGCGCTCACAGACGGGACGCCTCCGGGCGCGTTTCCGCGGCTTGACGGGCCTCCCATCGGCTGTCCTCGCTCCGCTGTGCGCGCAAAATCCGATCCAAGGTGGGGTCAAGGCCCGTCATTAGCTATGATGGTCCCACGAAACACTTTGAACACCCAGGGAACCGCTTGATGCGGACCCGAACGACGCGGAGGGGGTCGACGCCATGGGGCGCGGCCGTCAAAAGGCTAAGCAGATGAAAGTCGCTCGGAAGCTGAAGTACTTCAGCCCCGACACCGACCTACACGCACTTCAGCGAGAGCTGGCGGACGAGGACTCGTACGCGGCAAACGCCGCGGCTGACGAGCCCGAAGAGGACGATGCAATCGACGACGACCTCTACTCCAAGTACGCCGACTTCGCGAACATCCCGGCAGAGGACGACGACATCGACCCGAAGCAGCTCGATGAGTCCTTCTGGACGGGCGGATCCTCCACCAAGTAACGGCTGAAGCACACCGGCGGGCCCGCACCGGTCCGCCGCTTCGGCGTGCCCGCCTCGCCCCGGGAGCACCCTGGGCCGAAGGGCCGAGACCGCGCCTCCAAGGCCTCGCCCCTTCGCCCTCAGCCCACGCGGTATGAGCCGTGCAGCAGCACCGCCCCCGCCTTCACGCCCTTCGTGCCCGAGATGAGGCGCGCGTCCTCAGCTCCACCGCCCCCGCCACAAGCGACGATCTCCCCGTCGGGCATCCGGGAGGCGACGCACCCCAGGATCCACGCGTCAACCCCGGCCTCGTTGATGGCACCCACGACCTCGCTGGCGACCGCCGCCGACACCACCGCGACCATGCCGACACCGAGGTTGAGGGAGTCCTCCATTCCCACCCAGGCGACGTCACCCCCGCGACGCACCCAATCGAAGACGGGGGGCACGATCCAGGAGGAGCGATCGACGGTCGCGACCGCACTGACCGGGAGCACGCGAGACAGGTTCGCGCCGAGCCCACCGCCCGTCACGTGGGAGTAGGCGTGAATGCCCTCGACACCGAAACGCTCGACCAGCTCCAGGCACAGGCGCGTGTACAGGCGCGTCGGCTCCAGGAGCTCCTCGCCGAGGGTGCGGCCGAACTCGTCGACGTGCCCCTCCAGCGGCGCTCCCGTGCGGGCCAGGACCGAGCGAACCAGGGAGTAGCCGTTCGAGTGCAGTCCCGAGGAAGCCATCGCGATGACGACGTCGTCCTCGCTCACCCGCTCGGGCCCCAGCAGGGCGGAGGCGTCAACGACGCCCGTCGCCGCGCCCGCGATGTCGTAGTCGTCGGCCTCCATGACGCCGGGGTGCTCGGCGGTCTCGCCGCCGACGAGCGGAGTGCCCGTGGCCTCGCACGCCCGAGCGATGCCGGTCACGATCGAGGCGATGCGCTCGGGGACCACGTGACCGCACGCGATGTAGTCCGTCATGAGCAGCGGGCGCGCTCCGATCACGACGATGTCGTCGACCACCATGCCGACCAGGTCCTGGCCGATCGTGTCGTGCACGTCCATCGCCCGCGCAATCGCGATCTTGGTGCCCACGCCATCCGTTGAGGTTGCCAGGAGGGGCCGCTTCATGCCCAGCAGGGCGGAGGCGTCGATCATTCCAGCAAAGCCACCGGTCGCCCCCAGGACGGTCGGGTCGTGGGTGGCGGCCACCGCGCTCTTCATGAGTTCGACGGCGCGGTCACCGGCGGCGGTGTCCACTCCGGCGGACGCGTAGTCAAGGGGGGTGTCGTTCATGGGTGCTGCCTTTCGAAGGTGGGCGCCGGACGAGGCCGTGTCGGTGTTGTCGGGTCGGGGAAAAGGGGCGCGGGCCTAGCAGGCGTTCGCCCCGGGGGTTCCGGGCACGGGAGTCCCGGAAGGGATCGTCTCTGGGTAGTGGCCGGTGAAACACCCCAGGCACAGGGAGGTTCCCTGCCCGGTGGCCGCGACCATGCCGTCAATGGACAGATAGGCCAGCGAGTCGGCACCGAGCGAGTCACGCACCTGCTCGACGCTCATCGAGGAGGCGATCAGCTCCGCGCGCGTCGGGAAGTCGATGCCGAAGAAGCAGGGCCAGGCAACGGGCGGCGAGGAGATGCGCACGTGCACCTGCTGTGCACCGGCCTCGCGGAGCATGCGAACCAGCGCGCGCTGAGTGTTGCCGCGCACGATGGAGTCATCGATGACGACCAGGCGCTTGCCCTCGATGACCTCCCGCAGGGGGTTGAGCTTGAGGCGGATGCCGAGCTGACGCAGGGACTGGGTGGGTTCGATGAAGGTGCGTCCCACGTAGGCGTTCTTCACCAGCCCCTGAGCGAAGGGGATCCCCGCCTCCTGCGCGTATCCGATAGCCGCGGGCGTGCCCGAGTCCGGGGTGGGCATCACCAGGTCGGCCTCGACTGGGTTCTCCCGGGCGAGAGCCGCCCCCATCTCGTGGCGCGCGGCAACGATCCGGCGTCCCCCGATGGTCGTGTCGGGTCGGGCCAGGTAGACGTACTCGAAGACGCAGGTGTTGGCGCGGCGCACCGCGAAGCGACGCGAGTGAACGCCGGAGGCATCGATCGAAATGAGTTCCCCGGGCTCGATCTCGCGCACGACGGTCGCGCCACACAGGTCGAGCGCGGCCGTCTCCGACGCCACAACCCAGCCCGACGCCAGGCGTCCCAGCACCAGCGGCCGGTAGCCGTGGGGATCGCGCGCCGCGTAGAGGGTGTTCTCGTCCATGAAGACGAGCGAGAACGCGCCCTTGATCCGAGGCAACACCTTCAGGGCGGCTCCCACGAGGGGCGCGGGCTCGGGCTGGGCCGCCTCGCCCCCGCCGGGATTCTCCCCGCTCGCCGCCTCCTCGACCGACGCCCGCTCGCCCGAGGCTTCCCCTCCCCGAACCGCGGACGAGGCCGGGGTGTCCCCGTGCGGCTCGGGCACGGCGGGGGTGACGGTGGGAGCCGCGATGAAGGGGGAGGGCCCCGGAATCCGCTCGGCCATACCCAGCAGCGCCGTCACGAGGGAGGTGTCGGTCGACGCCCCGCGTTCGAAGTCCTCGCCTTCCTCGGCGATGGATCGGGCCAGCTCGCGCAGCTCCACGGTGTTCGTGAGGTTGCCGTTGTGGGCGAGGGCGAGCGTTCCGGTGGGGGTGGGCCCCAGGGTCGGCTGGGCGTTACGCCACACGTCCGCGCCGGTCGTCGCGTAGCGGACGTGCCCGAGGGCGATGTGCCCGCGCAGTCCCTGCAGGGACTGCTCGGAGAAGACGTGCGAGACCAGGCCCTGATCCTTGTACACGAGGATCTGCTTGCCGTTGGAGGTCGCGATGCCGGCGCTTTGCTGGCCTCGATGCTGGAGTGCGTAGAGGGAGAAGTAGGTGAGACGAGAAACGTCCTCGCCCGGGGCCCACACTCCGAAGACGCCGCAGTGATCGCGGGGATGGTCATCTCCGAAGAGCTCCTGATCGGACAGTGTCATGTCTGGCTGCGAGACGGGAAGCACGATTCCACTCTGTCACACTTTTCGTCTCTCAGCGGGACTTGTCCACGTTGCGCTACCCACACGCGCTCCCTCCGCGGCGATCCCAGCGTGATTTGCGCGTGCTTTCCGCCGGGCCACCCGGTCACACGGGGAACGAGATGCCACAATGGGGTGCAGCAACCATGAGGAGGAGACGTGGCCAATCCGACACTTAGCGCCATCATGTGGGGGTTTTCCCTCCTGGTGAGCGCTCTGGCCGTCGTGTCTTTTGCGCGCGGGCTCGCGCACATGTGGCGCACGATCGCTTCGGGAACGCCCGACCCCGGACGGCTGCGCCCGGTCGGCAGGCGCCTGTGGGGTGTCCTCTCCGCCGCGCTCACCCACCGCGAGTTCAAGGGACGCCCGTGGATCAAGTGCGCCCACTGGCTGGTCATGGTTTCCTTCCCGATCCTGTTCCTCACCCTGGTCACGGGATACGCGCAGCTGCGGGACCAGACCTTCACCCTGCCCTTCCTCGGCCACTTCCCTCCCTGGGAGTGGCTGACCGAGGTCTTCGCGTGGGGCGGCCTGGTCGGCATCATCTTCCTGATGGCTGTCCGCGCCCGCGCCGGACACGGCTCGGCCGCCGAGGCCGCCCTCTCCAACGACGACCCCGACGCGGCTGCCTCCCAGGCCGACCCGACCGGCCCCCTGCCCTCGGCCATGACGCGCCCGCACCCCCGAGACTCCTCCCCCCTCGGGCCCGCCTCACGTTTCCTGGGGTCCACCCGCTGGCAGGCCCTCTTCGTCGAATGGGTCATCCTCGTCGTGTGCGCCTGCGTGGTGGTCCTACGCGCCCTCGAGTTCGCCCTCTTCGGCTCCACACCTGGCCTCGAGGGACACGCATCCCTCCTCCATTTCCCGCTCACCGCGTGGCTTGGTTCCCTCTTCGCATCCGCCGCCTCGTCGGCGTCGATACTGGCGAACACGATCGTGATCGTCAGCGCGCTGAAGGTCCTCACGTCGATGACCTGGCTGACGGTCGTCGGCGTGCAGACCGGCATGGGCGTCGCCTGGCACCGCTTCGTGGCCGTCCTCAACCTGTACGCGCGCCGAAACGCCGACGGAACCAAATCGCTGGGGCCGGCCGACCACATGCTCATCGATGGGAAGCCGGTCACCGGTGAGGATGACTTCGACGACGTGCCCGAGGACACCGTCTTGGGCGTGGGAACCGTCGAAGACTTCTCGTGGAAGGCCCGCCTCGATCTCTACGCGTGCACCGAGTGCGGCCGCTGCCAGGAGCTGTGCCCCGCGTGGAACACGGGCAAGCCCCTCTCCCCCAAGCTCCTCGTCATGGGCCTGCGCGACCACATGGAGTCCGCGTCCTCCATCGAGATCGTCGAGCGGGAGGAGGCCGGCCAACACCTTGACGAGGGCGAGGTGCTTCTCGACAAGGGGGTGCCGGCCTCGCCCCACTCCTTCGACCTGGTCTCCGCGCTGTCCCTCTCCGGCGCCACCGGCGCCGAGGGCGTCTCTCCCGTCACCGCTCCCCTGGTGCCCGGCGTCGTCTCCGAGGAGGTCCTGTGGGATTGCACGAACTGCGGAGCGTGCGTCGACCAGTGCCCCGTCGACATCGAACACATCGACCACATCCTGGACCTGCGTCGCCACCAGGTGCTCATGGAGGGCGCCTTCCCCCGAGAGCTCGGGCGCGCCTTCCGAGGCATGGAGTCCAAGGCGAACCCCTACAACCAGAGCGCCCGCAAGCGCATGGATTGGGCGAAGAAGCTCGACTTCGACATTCCCATCGTCGGCGAGGACATCGAGGATGCCTCCACCGTCGACTATCTCTTCTGGGTGGGATGCGCGGGTGCCTACGATGACACGGCGAAGAAGACCAGCGCGGCGATCGCGCAGCTCCTGCACACGGCAGGCGTGTCCTTCGCGGTCCTGGGCTCGGGAGAGTCCTGCACGGGCGACCCGGCGCGCCGGGCCGGAAACGAGGCCCTCTTCCAGATGCTGGCCGCCCAGGCGATCGACACGCTTAAGGAGGCCAAGCCCCAGAAGATCGTCGTCTCCTGCGCGCACTGCTTCAACACGATCGCCGGCGAGTACCCGGAGCTGGGCGGGCACTTCGACGTCGTCCACCACACGCAGCTGTTGAACCGGCTCGTGCGCGACGGGCTGCTCACGCCGGTGGCCCCGGATGCCCCACGGGATCGGGACGCCGATGCCTCCGACGCGCCCGAGCAGGGCGCTGCCGGGGAGCCCCTGAAGGTCACCTATCACGACGCCTGTTTCCTGGGCCGCCACAACCGCGTGTACGAGCCCCCGCGCGAGCTGGTGGGCTCGCTGCCGGGCGTGGAGCTTGTGGAGATGCCCCGCAACCGCGAACGCGCCATGTGCTGCGGGGCGGGAGGCGCACACGCCTGGTTCGAGGAGACCCGCGGCACCCGCATCGCGGACGCCCGCATCGTTGAGGCCGCTCAGACGGGGGCGGACGTGGTTGCCACGGCCTGCCCGTTCTGCTCGCAAATGCTCGGCTCCGCGTCGGGCACATCCGCCGGTTTCGTCTCCTCCGACGTCGCCGACCAGGGTGCCGCGGCCGCCGGCGGGAAGCTCCCGGAGGTGCGGGACGTGGCCGTCATGCTGCTGGAGTCCGTCAAGCGCGGACAGTAGCACCGCGCGCCTCAGACGAAAGGGCGGCCCCGCAGGAACACCTGCGGGGCCGCCCTTCAACGTGACAGCGATCAGTCCTCGACGCCGACGATGACGTTGGAAGCCTTGATGACGGCGACGGCCTTGGAGCCGACGGTCAGGCCAAGTTCCTCGATAGCCGCATTCGTGATCGACGAGGAGATGACCAGGCCGGGAGCGACCTCAATCTTGACGATGCCATTGACGGCACCCTCACAGACCTCAACCACGGTACCGGGAAGCTGGTTACGCGCGGAGAGCTTCATAGTGCATGCCCTTTCGTTAGTCGGATTGCAAGCACAGCAACCCTAACGGAGACGAGAGCCGCCGTCTACGGATAAAACCTATTCCTCGTCCTCCGGGGCGATCTCCTCCAGGCCAACCAGGAAGCCGTCCTCGTCAATGACGTTGCCTCCCACCAGCGTGGCGATCATTCCGGCGGCCTTCTCCACGTCCTGCGTGGAACGCAGCCGCTCCAGACGCGCGGTGCGGCTCAGCGCACCCGCCCCCGGGGTCGGCGCGGCTCCCGGAAGCCACCTGACCTGGTACTCGATGATCGCTCCGGCGGTCCAGGGCTCCCAACGCAGAACACGCGGGGGCGTGGGCACCGTGTGGACCTCGATCATCATGTCCGACCTGTGTCCGATCGGGCTCACGAGCGCATAGCCGTCGACGACCTGCGGCTTGTCCGCCTGCGCCTCAAGCTCCTCGCGTGCCTTCGCGATCTTCGAGGCGATGTCCTCGCGCACGGGCCCCAGCTCGGCCTTGATCTTCTCGATCTGGGCGGCCTGAGCCGGGCTCAGGGGCGCCGGCTTGGCGGCCTGCGGGGTGATGTCTCGCGCGTCCTTCATGTCCGCGAAACCGGCGCGCTCACGCATTGCGTCGAGCAGGTCCTCGGGAGCGATCCATCGCGGCGAATAGACCGTCAGGTTCACGGCGGAGTCCGCGTCGGGTACCATCACGTAGCCGCTGCCCGCGATCCTCATTCCCCCGGCGAGGCGCCGCGCCATGCGGTGCAGCGCCTCGAGCACCCGGTACTCCAGGCCGGTGGGGACGCCGTCGGGGAAGGCCTTGGCCCATTCACCCATGACGGCGCCGCCCGCCTGCCGGGCGCGCGCGACCGGGCAGCGCAGGATCCACGCATTCGTCAACGAGGCCGGCGTCCCCAGGGCGGATCGGGTCGGCTGGTCGAGCGTCCACGGCCCCTCGAGCTCGGCGTCGGAGGACAGGCGCAGGCGGCCAGGAGCGATCCACCCGGACTCGTCCCACATGGAGATCGCCAGAGCCTCGAGCTCCGCGGGATCGACCGCGTCGGACACGAGGAAGAGGTGGTGTTCGCGCGCCTCCTGAGCGTCGATCACGCCCGCGGGTTCGCTCACCTCGATGGCTGCGGCGATGGGGGGCGCAGCCTCGGCGCTCGTGATCTCTCCGTCCGCGGCCACCTGGAACGCGGCGTCCGAGGCGGTGAGGGACGTGAGGGACACGTTGGTTTGCGTGAGCGGGCTGGCCCCCGACGAGGTCTGCGGGTGCGGGTCGGCGAAGGTGCGGGGCGCGGCGGCCATGCGTTCCCTCAGGGAGCGTCTCTGGGGCGAGCGCTCCGCGGTCTCACCGTGGTTCGTGACCGTCTCGGCGCTCGAGGTCATGCCCGGGAGGGTGACCCCCTTGATGATGCCTGTGCGCGCACTCGGTGGGGCAACCGGTGGCATGCCCGCAGGCGCGGAGGCCCCCATGGAGGGCACGCCCAGGACCGGCGTCGGTGCGGGCGGTTCGGCCAGGGTGGTCGCCGTCTCTGGGGCGGGCGGGTAGCTTATCTCGCGGGCCTCGCGGGCCTCGCGGGCAGCTCGGGCTTCGCGCTCGGCGCGCATGCGTTCGCGCCTCGACGGAGGCGGAGGGGGAAGAGACACCATCATGTCACCGTTCGATGCGAGTGCGCGTGAAACGTTCGTGGGTCCTCGAAGGCGTGGGTCCGCGCTGCCCCTGGTAGTGGGAACCCAGCCCCTGGGATCCGTAGGGATGGAGCGCGGGGGAGGACAGGTCGAAGAAGCACAGCTGTCCGATCTTCATGCCCGGGTAGAGAAGAATCGGCATCGTCGCCGTGTTCGACAGCTCGAGGGTCACGTGCCCGGAGAAGCCAGGATCGATGAAGCCCGCCGTCGAGTGGGTGAGCAGTCCGAGGCGCCCCAGCGAGGACTTGCCCTCCAGGCGGGCGGCGATGTCGTCGCCCAGGGTGACCAACTCGTAGGTGGCACCGAGGACAAACTCCCCGGGATGCAGGACGAAGGGCTGATCGGGGTCCACCTCAACCAGGTGGGTCAGGTCGGATTGGTCTGCCGCGGGGTCGATCACCGAGTACCTGTGGTTGTCGAACAGGCGAAACAGGCGATCGAGCCTCACATCAATGCTGGCCGGCTGAACGAGGTCGCGATCCAGGGGATCAAGCTGAATACGTCCAGCATCCAGGGAGGCGTTGATGTCGCGGTCACTGAGCAGCATGACTTGATTGTCGCATACTCAGCGCCGCGACAACAGCCCCAGGGTTCACTCCAGCGGGCGACCCTGCGCGTCGTACGCGTAGGAGCCGGAACGCATGAGAATCAGGATGAACTCGATGAAGGCCCAGACGGCGGAGACGATCGCGCCGATGAAGGTCAGCGTGAGAACCAGCTGGATGATGCCTCGCGTCGTGTAGCCCAAGTAGAAGTTGTGAATGCCGAGGGTCCCCAGGAAGAACGCCAGGAGCACGGCGATGATCCACTGTTTGGGCGGGCCCGCGTAGGCCTGGCCGTAGCTCGCCTGGGCTCCGTAGGCCGCCTGGTCGTAGCCGGGCTGGCCGTAGCCCGCCTGAGTTCCGTAGGCCGCCTGGTCGTAGCCGGGCTGGCCGTAGCCCGCCTGGGCTCCGTAGGCCGCCTGGTCGTAACCCGCCTGTGCTCCGTTGGCGTCACCGGCCGACGGCGAGTCGTAGGCAGTTCCGTAGGTGGTCGTGCCCGGAGTGGCCATGGACTCGTCGAAGTCGGGGGCCGAGGCCTGGGGGAAGCTCGGCGCATCAGGGCCAGGAACCTGAGGAGCGGGGATGTCGGCCGTCGCGTTGTTCGCAGGCATGCCAGGGGCAGCGGAAGCACCCGGGGTTGCGTCGGAGGCAGCAGCCTTCGTGGGATCCTCCGAGAAGGAGGGGGTGACCTGCGGATCGGGCGTCGTCATGAATGAAGCCTTTCGGTAGTCGGTGGGCCCGGCGGGGCCATACTCGTACAGCCTAGCGCGCCTGGCCAGGCTCGGGGTAGAGGCGTCCACCCCGAGAAATCCCTGATTGGCCCGGCACCCTGTCGGCGCTCGGCGATACTCCCCGCCATCACCGCCACAATACCCGCGTGCCCCGTTGGGCGTATCCGCCGGTGGGGCGAGAAGGGCAGGTGGGTACCAAAGATACAAAAGATACAGGTGTGGGGTCCGGCAGCTGCCGGACCCCACACCGAGCGTCTCATCGCGCGACGCCCTGGGCGTGCGCGAGCAGTGGCTCAGACGGTCGGAACGCCGTTGGCGTCCTTCTCGTAGATCCACTTGCCCATGAAGGTCATGATGGCGCATGCGAGGGCGACGAGGCCAACCACGAAGACCAGCAGGGAGCCGATGCCGGCGAGGATGCCGCTCTCCATGGCACCACCGACCGCGAAGATGACGTAGCTGAGGATCATAGCGGCGACGCGGATCGCGCCGATCTTCATGTGACCGAGGTAGAAGTCACCGGCGGCGATGCCGCCGAGGAAGAAGTTAAGCAGGCCAGCAACCATGCGGGACTTACCCTGGCCGGCGGGCTGGTTGAAAACGGGCTGCTGAGGAGCGGACATGTTGTCTCCTGTGTGTTGATGGGCCCCGAAGCGGGGCAAGCTGTATCTGAAAGCATGGTCAGACTATATGAACGATCAAGATTTGTACAACATCCGACTTGCTTTATGTCTCACATCACAGATTGGGCCTCATGGGGCGCCCCGCGTGTCCCGCCTTCCATACACTGACTGAGTGTTCACAAAACCGACGATCGACGCCTCGCAGGCCCTCCTCCACGACCTGCCCCGCTGGTTCGCCACACACAGGCGCGACCTGCCCATGCGCAGGGACGACGTCTCCGACTGGGGCACCCTTGTCTTCGAGATCATGAGCCAGCAAACTCCGATCACGCGCGTTCAGCCGATCTGGATCGAGTGGATGCAACGCTGGCCGACACCCGCTGATCTCGCCCGCGCCTCGTCGGCGGACATCATCGTCGCGTGGGCAAACCTCGGATACCCCTCGCGCGCCCTGCGCCTCAAGTCCTGCGCGGCCACGATCGTCGCCAAACACGACGGCGAGGTCCCCCTGACCATGAAGGAGCTCACCCTCCTTCCCGGCGTGGGCACCTACACGGCCAGCGCGCTCCTCGCTTTTCGCCACGGGGTCAGGATCCCCGTCCTCGACACGAACGTCCGCCGAGTGCTGGTCAGGTTTCTTGACGGTCGAGAGTTCCCACCCCACGCCACACCCTCCAAGAGGGAGACAACGCGGGCCGACGAGCTCCTCCCAGCAGACGGGCACCAGGCGGCGGACGTGAGCCTGGCGCTCATGGAGTTCGGCGCCCTCGTGTGCACGCAGCTCACCCCCTCATGCGACGACTGCCTCCTACGCCCGACGTGCGCCTGGGCGCGGGCCGGTTTCCCCAGGGAGCACAAGCGCCCCACGCCTCAGCCCTACGCAGGGACGGACCGGCAGGCGCGCGGACGGATCATGAAGGCCCTGCGCACCGCACACTTCGAGGGGAAGACAGGCCTGACCAAGCGGCGGGTCCTCGACGCCGCTCGCATCGAGGGAGGCGACCGCTACCAGCCCGCACGCGTCTATCGGGCGCTCATCAGGGACGGCATGATCGTCTACGACGAGGAACTCAAGCGCGTCACCCTTCCCCGCTGACCGTCACGCGCCCCGTGGCTCTCCCCGCGGCGCGAGGAACTCCACTGCCCTCGCGCGCCAAAGGAACGGTCGCGAGGCCCTGCGCGCGGCCGCGCTTTCAGTACCTGATCGCGTCAATCGGCTTGATACGCACCGCCGCGAACGCGGGGATGATGCCGCACAGGGCACCAATGCTCGACGAGATGGCGACGCCAGCCACCGCGGCCGCGACCGGAAAAGCGGGGGTCTCGCTGAGGGTGATGCCAAGCGTCTCGAGCGGCAAGAAGCGCACGACCACCACCGCGATCCCGACGCCGAGGACACCGGCGGCGAAGGTGGCAACCACGGACTCCATGAAGACGGAGAAGAACACTCGCCTGCCCGAGGCCCCCACTGCCCGGCGGATCCCAATCTCGCGCACACGCTGACGCACGGTCACGATGGCGACGTTGAGCAAGCCGAGCGCCCCCAGGAAGATGATGATTCCTCCGATGACCATGATGACGGTCGAGATCATGCCCAGCTGCTCCTCCCCCACGTCCTGGTGCTCGCCGCCCGAGACGCCGACCCGCCACCCCTCACCCAGGATCGCCGCCAGGGCGCGGGGCAGGACCTCCCGGGCCTCCTCCGCCTGGCTCTCTCCCACCCAGGCGATCATCGTCGGGGAACTCATCTGCGGGAAGGCCAAGCGCGCGGCATCGTAGTGGGCGAACACGGTCGGCATGTCGTAGCGGCTCGTTGCCTTGGCGACACCCACCACCCGCATGGCCACCCCATCGCCCGTATGCAGGACGATCGGAACCTGGTCGATGGGGGCACGGCCCAGCTGGTTCCACAGGGGCTCGGAGATCACAACGGGGGTGAGCCTCTGGTCGGCGTCACCGGGCTGGACCCAGCGCCCAGCCACCAGGCGGGTTCGGAAGATCACCGCGTACGAGGGGTCAACCCCCTGGAAGGTCACGTCACTGACCATCTCCGCGATCCCGGACAACGGATAGCCGCGGTAGCGACCCGAAGACCTGGCCTGGCGTACCTCGACGATCTCGCCGCTGCCGACGGAGGAACGAGACCAGTAGCGAATGTCGGTTCGCGAGGCCAGGGTCGCCATGGCCTCGCCGACCGGATCGGCGTCGTTGAGGGGCTTCGCGCCGGGCACATCCCCTCGACCCGCTCCGCCCGCGGCCTCGGAGGCGTCCCGAGCGTCCTCCCGCCCGCGCTCGCCATCCTGACCCGAGGCGGGGTTGTCGGGAGACAGGCGCAGGGTGACGGATCGCCCCTCGTAGAGTTCGGCCAGCTCGCGCGAGGACTGCAGGACAAGGTCACCCAGAGCGATAACGACCGTCATCGCGGCCACCGCGGCCACGACCCCGACGAGGGAGAGGACCACGCGGGCCTTCTGCACCTTGACCTCGCCCCACGCCTCGATGAGCGCGCCCAGAAGCTGAGTCGCAGCGTTCATTCCGTGCCCCTTCCGTCGGCGGGCGGCGCCGGAGGGGGCGCAAGCACACCATCGTTCCCATCGGGCTCGGCCGTAGAAGGGCCCGCGTCGGCGCGTCCGAGGAGGGCGGCGGCGTCGGATACCTCGTGCAGGGTGCCGTCGTAGAGCTCGAAGGCCCGCGAGGCGCGGGAGGCCACCGCCATGTCGTGGGTGATGACGATGAGGGCCGCCTCGGACTCTCGGGCGACCTCCTCCAGCAGGTTCATGACGGTACCGCCCGTGTCCGGGTCCAGCGCCCCGGTGGGTTCGTCGGCGAGAATCACTCGCGGGCGGCGCACCAGCGCTCGAGCGATCGCGATGCGCTGCTGCTCGCCGCCGCTCATCTCCCCCGGGTAGGAATCCGCGCGCTCCGCCAGGCCAACCCGCTCGAGCATGTCCACGGCGATCGAACGCCTGCGCAGCAGCTGGGGCCCTGACCCGTACAGGAGAGGCACTTCGACGTTCTCGACCGCCGTTCGAGCGGCAAAGATGTTGAATTGCTGGAACACGAAGCCAAAGTCCCGCCCGCGCAGGCGAGCGCGACGCCCCTCGCTCAGGCGCGTCGTGTCCACGCCGTTCAGCTCGTAGCGCCCCGACGTGGGCGCGTCCAGGAGCCCGATGATATTGAGCATCGTCGACTTGCCCGTTCCGGAACGCCCGACAATCGAGATGTGCTCCCCCGCGTCGACGTCGAGGCTGACGCCCCGCAGGATGTGCAGGTCCTCGCCGTCGGGCAGGACCACCGTGCGGGTCACGTCCCGCAGGCGCACGAGGCTCATCTCGGGCCCATCCCGTCCTCGGCGCCCGTGCCGTAGGGACCCGCATCCCTGTCGGAACCGTCGACGCTCGCGTTGGGCGTGAACTCCAGGATCTCCTCGCCCTCGCTCAGGCCTTCCTTCACCTCAACCATCTTGCCGTCGGTGATTCCCAGGGTGACGGCCCTCTTCTCGGGGGCAGCGGGGTCCGAGGTCGGAATGTACACGGTGCCCGACTGGTAGCGCCCCTCAACTGCGGAGATCGGCACCGCGAGGACGCCACTGGCCGAGCCCGCCGTCATCTGCAGGGTGACCTGAAGCCCGGCAAAGACCGTCTGGTCGGAGGGGATCGCGCAGCGCGCCTTCAGGTCCGTCGAGGAGGATCCGCCGTTTTCGCCGTTCGCCCCTCCCTTTGGGTCCTGAGCCTTCGCGGTCGGACTAACGAGCTTGACGCCCGTGCATTCGAAGGGGGCGGGACCGTTCTTGATGGTGACGGTCGCGGTTGACGGCGCGTCCTGGAGGCGATACATCTGATCGGCGCTGAGCGAGGCAACCGCGGAGAACGAGGCGGGGGCAACCGTCGCAACCGTGTCACCGATCGCAAACTGCTGCCCCATGAGGACACCCGTCGTCACCGTCCCGTCGCCGGGGGCGACAACGTTGTCGTACTTGTAGGTCGGCTCGGCGTTCTCCACGGTCACGTTGCCGTCCTCGTCCGTGGTCTGCCTGGGCTCGCCGGGAATCTCCTTGCGTATCTGCACGATGGCATCCCCCTTGGACACCCGGTCTCCATCGTTGACGTAGACGCGCACGACGACGCCATCCAGCGTTGCCCGAGCGACCAGGGACTCATCGGCCTGAATCGTGCCGCTGACGCTCACGGTATTGGTGATGTCCGCGCGCCCGACCGGGATGGTCATCTGACCGAAGGAACCGCCCGGATCCATGCCGTCGCCGTCCCGGTCGGTGGCCGCCACCGGGAAGAACGCAAACTTCACCAGGGCGACCGCGATGACCACCCACGCGAGGACCTTGACAATATCGAGCACCTGGGCGGTGCGGGTATGGCGGGCCACGTGATTCTCCTCCGACGTCCACTGATCGCCCAATTGTAGGGTTCGCGTCACATGACCAGCAAGGGGCTGCGCCGCGCGCGGGGAGAGCCCCCACACGCCGTCCGTGTGCGCCGTGGCCAGGAAGAGGGCTGCGCCGCGCGCGGGGAGAGCCCCCACTGGGATAGTGGGCCCCCGACTCCTACGATTGGGGAAAGCCCCGGGAAAGGACACCATGCTTCGCCGAGCCACCCCCGCCGACGCCGACGCGCTATCCGAGCTCGCTCGGGAGTGCTTTCGCCAGACATTCGCGCACCTGTACGCCGCCGAGGACCTGGCCGCGTTCCTGGACGAGGCCTACGCCCCGTCGGTCCTACGCTCCGAACTGAAGGACCCCGATCGAGCGACGTGGCTCCTCTTTGCGGAGGAGCATGAGAAGTCCAGCACCGCCGCTGCGCGCCCCATCGGCTACGTGAGCGCGCGGCCCGCACGCCTTCCCCACCCGGAGGTGGCAGCGGGCGACGGCGAAGTCCAGCGCCTCTACGTCCTGAGGGAGTACCAGGGCGGTGGTCGGGGAACGCTCCTGCTGGAGACCGCCCTCGCGTGGCTCGAGCGCCACGGGCCTCGGACCCTGTGGATCGGGGTGTGGAGCGAGAACCTGGGGGCACAGCGGCTCTACGAACGTCACGGTTTCGCGATCGTGGGCGAGTATTCCTTCATGGTCGGATCACATGCCGACCGGGAGTTCATCGCCCGCCGGGAGCGCGGGCGCTAGGTCGCGCGTCGATGCGGGGACACGAGGCGGAACTCACCGGCGTGGAAGGCCGGCGAACGCGGCGTAGCAGCGGGCCCCGAGGCGCATTGCCTCGGGGCCCGCTGCGGCGATGATCAGGACTGGTCAGACTCGGCGATCTTCTTGCGCACGTCATCCATGTCAAGGCCCTGAATCTGCGAGATCAGGTCTTCCAGGGCGGACAGGGGAAGCGCGCCCGACTGGCGGAACACCGCAACGCCGTCGCGGAACGCCATGAGGGTGGGAATCGAGGTGATCTGCGCGGCCATCGCGAGCTGCTGCTGATCGTCGGTGTCGATCTTGCCGAAGACGACGTCCGGGTACTTCTCCGAGGCCTCTTCGAAGATGGGACCGAACTGGCGGCACGGGCCGCACCAGGTCGCCCAGAAGTCGACCAGGACGATGCCGTCGCCGGACACGGTCTGCTCGAAGTTGTCCTGCGTGAGGGTCACGGTGGCCATGATTCTCCTTATCGTCGGCACTGGCCGACTGGTGGGGTTGGGGGCGGGTCGCCCCGCCGGTGAACTGTCTTAATCAACGGGCGCGGCCCGCCCGCTATTCCCCCGAGGGAAGAGAAGCGGAGGTGACGTGACGCACGCTGTCCTCGGAGGCTCCGAGGCCCCTGAGGATGAACGTCTCGACGAGCGCGAGAGCGGATTCCCGGCGCGCCGGGTCCCGCGGCAGGCGCTGCCCCTGCAGCGTTGCGTGGATGAGGTGAACCGCTCCGAGCGTGTTCTGCTGAGCGATGAGCCCACGCTCCATCGCCTCGTCGAGGATTCCGATCAAGAGCTCGCCCACGACTCCGGCGTGGTCGTGCAGGTGAGAGGCGTTCTCTCGGGTCATCTGCCTGCCCACCGCCATGCTGGTCTTCACGTGGTAGCGGCTGATCATCTGCAGGTGCGACCTGATGTAGATGCGCAGGGACATCAGAGGATCGGGCTCGGCCTCAAGGCGCTCGGCGAGCACCCGGGTAAACTGCTCGGTCACGCGGCGCATGTAGGCCAGCAACAGCACCTCTTTGTCCGCAAAGTGATTGTAGACCGCCGTGCGCCCAACGCCCGCCCGCGCGGCGATCTCGCTCAGGGTGATCGACTCGAAGGATTGTTCACCCAGGAGGGAACCCAGCGCCTCGAACAGGCGCGCGCGGGTCAGCTCTCGGTGGGAGGCGAGGGACTCACCAATGATCTTCGGCATGGGCCCATTCTGACACTTGCGACCCTTGTGTCGTCAAATTGTGGGCGCGCCTGCAGCTCGCGACCACGGCCTCGACGACGGGCAGGTCCGCGCCGATCCAGGGCAAGTCTGCAAGCTCACCGAGCGCGGTCCACCGGGCCTCCAGGTGCGAGCGTCCCGCGCTCGGGGCGGGGGAACCGGGGGCTACCTCCGCCAGCCAGACGGCCATCTTCCGTCCCCCCAGAATCGGCCACCACCGGCCCCCCTCCGGACAGATGCGCCGACCCATGGTCAGGCGCGCACCCAGCTCCTCTGCGATCTCTCGCGTGAGCGCCGCCACGGCATCCTCACCGGCTTCGACCTTGCCGCCGGGAAGCTCGAACTGTCCGCGCAGCTCCCGCGGGTAGGCGCGCGAGCAGGCGAGCAGCTTCGTCGGGCGGCTCAGGGAGTCGAGAATCGCGGCTGCCACCACGGGACGAGGCACGGGAACTCCAATCGATCGACTACCCCACAGTCTATCGGCACGACGCGCCCGCCCACGTTGCGGCGATCGCCGGAATCGACCTGTTCCCAGCTGGACAGGCGGACGGGTGAGGAGCCGGGCATGAGGTTGCGAGGCCATCGTCGATGACGATATGATCGACGGGTCGATTCCTTCGGGACGATGAATTGCGGGCGTAGTTCATCGGTAGAATGGAAGCTTCCCAAGCTTCAGAGGCGGGTTCGATTCCCGTCGCCCGCTCCAATAGGACGCTCATTTGGATGCAAAGTATCCGGGTGAGCGTTCTTCGTTTTTTCCCTGGTATTCCGGGGTTTCTGGGGTTACCGGCTGCGGCAGGGGGTTGCCTGCTGGTGGGGTTGAGAGGCCCGGCAAGGGTGCTTCGGCCGGTTTCGGGTACTGCGGTGAACCGCGCGTCAAAAGGTATCGCGGTTATCG
>NZ_GL622194.1:1689743-1795168 GCF_000185285.1 Actinomyces sp. oral taxon 180 str. F0310 | reverse complement strand
ACCAATAGCTTCTACCAGGTGCTGTCGGCTGAGGCGTACTCCAAGCACGGCTTCAACGTCTCCGGGGTGATCTTCGATGAGCTGCACACCCAACCAAACCGGGCCCTGTTCGACGTCATGACCAAAGGGTCTGGTGACGCCCGCACCCAGCCCCTGTATTTCCTGATCACCACCGCGGGGACAGACACCCACAGCGTGTGTTTCGAGCAGCACCAGAAAGCCAAAGACCTACTCGCCGGCAAAGAGGTCGACCCCACGTTCTACCCGGTCGTGTACGGGGCTGATCCCGAGGACGACTGGCTCGACGAGAACGTGTGGAGGAAGGCCAACCCGTCGCTGGGGGTGACGGTCCCGATCGACAAAGTCCGCGCCACCGCACACAGTGCACGCATCAACCCAGCCGAAGAAAACAGCTTCCGCCAACTCCGCCTGAACCAATGGGTGAAACAGTCCATCCGATGGACGCCCATGCACATCTGGAACCAGAACAACCAGCCCGTCGATCTGGCTGACCTCGAGGGGCGAGTACTACGGCGGCCTCGACCTGGCGAGCACCACGGACATCACGGCGTTCGTGCTTGTGTTTCCACCAGACGAGAGCATGGATGCGTCCAGGGTGTGCCGTGGTTCTGGATCCCAGAAGAAGGCATGACCGCTAGGGTGAACCGTGATCGGGTGCCCTATGACCTGTGGGCCAAGAAGGGCCTCATCCAGGTCACCGACGGCAATGTCGTCCACTACGGGGCCATTGAGGCCGCCATCGAGGAACTCGGGGAACGCTTCAATATCCGCCAGATCGCGTTCGACCGGTGGGGCGCGACCCAAATGAGCCAGAACCTAGAGGACGCCGGCTTCACCGTCGTCCCCTTTGGGCAGGGGTTCAAGGACATGAGCCCACCCTCCAAGGAGTTCATGAAGCTCGCCCTGGAGGGTCGGCTGCATCACGGCGGGAACGAGGTGCTGGCATGGATGGTCGACAACATCCACATCCGCACCGACCCTGCCGGCAACATCAAACCTGACATAGCCAAATCCACCGAGACAATCGACGGAGTCGTCGCGACCATCATGGCCCTCGACCGAGCTAACCGAAACGGCGGACAACACAACGAATCCGTCTACGACTCGCGCGGCATGTTGGTGCTGTAAGCGGGCTAGAGGTCGAGGTGTTCGACTGGGACGGGCTCGGCTTTGCCCTGTAGCTTGGTGACGATCTCGGCATCGAGCTGCGTGCGGAGTTCTTCCCACGTGTCAGCGACGAAGAGTGCGTAGGTGGGCTGCCACCACTCGTTGCCGTTCGCGATGTCGGCCCAGGTTTCTTCGTTCAGGTGAGCGCTTGCCTGCCACGCCACCGCGGAGCGCTTGGTGACCGCGATCTTGTCTTTCGGGGTGGCGTAGGCACGGTAGACGGTTTCTCGTCCCTCACGCACGTATGCGACGCGGCTCAAGCGGCGCCCTTGGAAGGCAACGACAACAGGCTTTCCGTCTCGTTCGATTTCAACACGAACTTCCTCGAATTCAGTGCTGCCTGACATGTCGTACCTCGCTAACTGCTGCTTATTTCTCCGAGGAGCACTCTATGGGCCTGAATACATGGATACGAAACCATGCTACGCACAAGGCCACCGACCAGACCCTGGGTTCATCCTACAGCTTCCTGTTCGGGCCCGCGAGTAGCGGCCGTGCGGTGACGGAGCGCTCCGCTATGCAGATGACCGCGGTGTACTCGTGTGTGTGGATTCTGGCCGAGGCGATTGGGGGCCTGCCGTTGCACGTGTACCGGGTGCGGGCCGATGGTGGAAAAGAGAAAGCCCTGGATCATCCGCTCTACCGGCTCCTGCATGATGAACCCAACCCGTAGATGACGAGCTTCGTGTTCCGGGAAACCCTCATGACCCACCTGCCGTTGTGGGGCAACGCTTACGCCCAGGTGATCCGCAACGGTCGCGGCGAGGTCTCGGCTTGTATCCGTTAATGCCCAACCGCATGGCGGTGTGCCGCGACAGTGCTGGCCGGTTGTATTACGAGTATCAGCGCACCACGGACGAGCCCCCAAACGCCCGGTATGAGCGGGTGATCCTGCCACCGTCTGAGGTGCTGCACATCCCCGACCTCGGGTTTGACAGGCTGGTGGGTGATAGACCGATTGCGATGGCGAAGAACGCGATCGGTATGGCCCAGGCCTGTGAAGACTACGGGGCATCCTTCTTCGCCAACGGGGCAGCCCCCGGAGGCGTCCTCGAACATCCCGGAGTCATCAAAGACCCAGCCAGAGTGCGCGAGTCATGGACAGTGACGTTACCCCCCACCCAAACACCGCAGCATCCTCGCTACATAACGGTGGCATTGAGTAGCGTCCCGCTGAGATCAGCGATGCCTCTCACCGGACTCATCGACAAGCAGATGAAACCAGTGCCACCACCGTCGGGAGACACAGGCAGCTGGATGAAACCCCCAGCACCTCTGTCGGTGAAAACGTCCCCTAAAACAGCCGTTTATGGTCAACAGAGGTGCCACCGGTTTCAATCCGAGGCGAGAAAGCACCAACAAAGGTGCCAACGGTTGTACCCCAGAGATAAGAAGCACCAACAAAGGCACCACCAGTTTCACCCCAGTGCAAGAAAGCCTGACAAGGTGTCAGAGGATTCAACCCATCGGGACGGATCAACCCGATCAGAAGGTGTTGAATGTTCCTGATCGGGTGCACACCTCACCCCAACAAGCATTGTCGTGAGTGTGGAGGCCACAAGCCACTCGTTGCGCCCTGGACAGTACCGAGGCCCGACCACGACACTCGTCGGCGGCGGCCTGGCCAGGTGAAGCTCGGGCGGCTCGACCTGGCCATGGGGCCCTTGGATGGCGAATGCCAGGAGGACCGATCCTTCTCACGTAGGAAGGAAGCACGCGGATAGGTTGCGACGATGCGAATAGGTTATCGCGATGCGGATAGGTCAATAAGCTATCCGCATCCTCATAACCTATCCATATAGCAATATCCTATCCGCGTACATAACCCATCGGCGTGCAAAACCCACTCCGGAGCGCCGCTCCTTCGCCGCGCGAACCAACAGCCCACCATTACGACGCCTCACATGGCGACATACCCCGCGCGCCCCGAGGCTCCAGCCTCACAGTCGCTGGCAGGCTCCCGATCCGGATAGAAGATAACAATCTGGATAGGTTATGACGTTCTGAATGGGAACGTAACCGATCCAGAACGCACACCCCGCCCGAAACAGGAGCACCACGAGGCTTGCACACCCCCTGCGCTCCAAGTAGCCAGTCGCTGGGCCGCGCCGCGGTGGCGGCGAGTGGCGGCAAGGCCAGGCTTCGAGACGGCGCACCGAGCCACACACCAGCAACCAGGCCCCACTGGTGTGGAGGGCGCCGGAGGGACCTGCCGCAGTGCCGGTGGGCGGTGGCGGGGCCTGGCCGGGCTTCGAGCCGACGCGCCGAGCGAAGCTCGCAGCGCGGGCGGCTCGCGGGCGGGCCGCCGCCCACCGGCACACACAGCAGCCGGGACCAGCACCCGGAACACCAGCAGCGCCACACGTCAGGCGGCACCACACGCAACGCAAACGCGCGGCAGCCCGCCGGGCCGCCGCGCGTTCACACAGTCAGTGGAACGCTCAGCGCAGCCCCTGCGCGACAACCTCGGCGACCTGGACGGCGTTCAGGGCAGCGCCCTTACGCAGGTTGTCACCGGAGACGACCAGGACGAGTCCGCGATTGCCGGGAACAGCCTGATCCTGGCGGATACGCCCGACGAGGACCTCGTCACGACCGGCCGCCTCAAGCGGCGTCGGTACCTCCACGACGCGCACCCCGGGGGCTCCCGCCAGGATCTGGCGCGCCTTATCGGGCGTGATATCACCGGCAAACTCCGCGTGAATGGTCAGCGTGTGGCCCGTGTAGACCGGGACCCGCACGCACGTGCCCGACACCGCGAGGTCGGGCACGTGAAGGATGCGGCGAGACTCGTTGCGCAGCTTCTGTTCCTCGTCGGTCTCCTCGCTGCCGTCCTCGACGATCGAGCCGGCCAGGGGCACCACGTCGAAAGCGATGGGGGCGACGTAGACACCCGGGGCGGGCAGGGTGACCGCGCGACCGTCCAGCGCCAGGCCAGCCAGATCCTGCTTGACACCGGCCTCGATCTGCCCGGTCAGCTCGGCAACGCCGGCGCGACCCGAACCCGAGACGGCCTGATAGGAGGACACGAAGAGGCGCTTCAGGCCGCCCGCCGCGTCCGCGAGAGGCCCCAGCACGGGCATGGCCGCCATGGTCGTGCAGTTGGGATTGGCGATGATGCCCTTGGGACGATCCTCGACGTCCCCGGGGTTGACCTCCGAGACGACCAGGGGGACCTCGGGATCCTTGCGCCACGCCGACGAGTTATCGACGACGACCGCGCCTGCTGCCGCGAACTTCGGCGCGTACTCACGCGAGGCTGTGGCGCCGGCGGAGAACACGGCGATGTCGATGCCCGAATAGTCGGCCGTCGCTACGTCCTCGACGACGACTTCCTCGCCCTTCCACGTCAGGGTCGTTCCGGCGCTACGCGCGGACGAGAAGAAGCGAATCGTCTCGACCGGGAAGTCACGTTCCTCCAGCAGGGTACGCATGACGCGCCCAACCTGGCCGGTCGCGCCGACAACGGCGACATTGAATCCACTCATGGTGCTCTCCTTATTGTTGTGCGCGCGCCCATACGACGGGGCGAACGCGGGGTGAAATCTGCGGCGACAAGACCCGCGACCGGGGTGACCGGGCGCAGCGGCGGTCCCAACGTGCGGGGCGCCGCAAGCCCGCGCGGGGCACCAGGCGACGCCCGCCCGATCCCGTCGCCTCGTCAGCGTCCGGTGCCCCCGTAGACGACGGCCTCGGTCTCGGAGGCGTCCAGGCCGAAGGCGGTGTGGACGGCCTTCACGGCGCGGTCCAGGTCATCCAGGCGTGTCACCACCGAAATGCGAATCTCCGAGGTGGAGATCAGGTCGATGTTGATGCCGGCCTCGGAAAGGGCGCCGAAGAGGCGGGCCGAGACGCCCGGGTTCGTGCGCATGCCGACGCCGACGAGGCTCAGCTTGCCGATGTTCGGGTTGTAGCGCAGCTCGTTGAAACCAATCTCGCCGCGGTGAGCCTCAAGAGCGTCGAGAGCCTTTTGGGCGTCTCCCTCGGGCAGCGTAAAGGTGATGTTCGCCTTGGTCGGGTCCGAGATCGGCAGGTTTTGAACAATCATGTCGATGTTCGCCCCCACCTCGGCGACGACGGCAAACACTCGCGCCGCGACACCGGGGCTGTTGGGAACGTCGGTGACGGTGATCTTGTCCTGCGAGCGGTCGTGGGCGATGCCGGAGATGACGGGCTTTTCCATGGCGTTCTCCTCTGGGGACTTCAGGGCGGCGTCGGGCACGAGGCCCTTGAGTTCGGGGTTTGCGGGAGCATCCGAGATCCACGTCCCGTTCTTCTCCGAGAACGAGGAACGCACGTGCAGGGGCACCCCGTAGCGGCGGGCGAACTCGACCGCCCGCAGGTGAAGGATCTTCGCTCCGTGCGCGGCCATCTCGAGGGTCTCCTCCTGGGTCAGGGTGCGCAGGCGGTGCGCCTTGGGAACAATACGCGGGTCAGCGGAGAAGAGGCCGTCGACGTCGGTGTAGATCTCGCACACATCGGCGTGGAGCGCGGCGGCCAGAGCGACGGCCGTCGTGTCGGAGCCTCCCCGGCCCAGGGTCGTCACGTCGTCGTCCTTGGAGATGCCCTGGAACCCGGCGACGATCGCCACCTGGCCGTCCTTAACGGCTCGGGCGACGCGCTCGGGAACCATGCCGATGATCTGCGCGGCGCCGAAGCGGCTATCGGTCTGGATACCGGCCTGCGCACCCGTGTAGGCGCGCGCCTCAACGCCCAGCTCGTTGACGGCCATGGCCAGCAGCGCCATCGAGATGCGTTCGCCCGCGGACAGGAGGATGTCCATCTCGCGCTTGGGGGGCTTCGAGGTCACGGATGCCGCAGCGTCGAGCAGGTCGTCGGTCGTGTCGCCCATGGCCGATACGACGACGACGACGCGGTGCCCCGCGTTGTGCGTGTCCACGATGCGCTGGGCGACGCGCTTCATGGCCTCGGCGTCGGCGACGGAGGAGCCGCCGTACTTTTGCACAATCAGTGCCACTGAACCCTCATTTCTGTCGGTGCGCCAATCCACGCACGGTCGGGTGGCCTGCACCACCACGACAATCTTATGGCTGCGCGCCGATCACGCCCAAGAAAACCGCATTGTGGGCGGTGAGATAAGACGCGCCAGGATCGGCATCCGCACGCACGCCTCGCCGGGCGCGCCGAGCCCTTGCCGAGCCACGGTCCGCCCCGGGGAAAGGCGCATCCCGCCGTCAGGCCGAAGGCAGCGTCACGTCGATGACGGTGCCGGACTCGGAGTCGACGAGGCACACCCGCCCGCCCATGGCGCGCGCCAGGGAATCGACAATCGACATGCCCAGGCCCGAGGAGCCGTGACCGTCGCGCGTGCGGGAGGAATCCCCGCGCACGAAGCGGTCGAAGACACGCTCGCGGATCGCCTCGGGGATGCCGGGACCGTCGTCTGCCACTCGGATCGTGATCGTGGACGAGGCCGGGGCTCGCGCGCCCGCCGCGCCACTCGTTTCGTCGACCCCGGGGGAGGAGCGAAGCCTCGGCGAGTCCTCCCCGAGGACGGAGACGACGACCCGGGTACCGGCGGGCGTGTGGACCCGAGCATTCGTGAGCAGGTTCGTGAGGATCTGACGCACCGCCGCCTCGTCTCCCAGGACCGGCTCCTGGGCGGCCGATCCCAGCTCCCAGGTGTGGTCGGGGCACAGGACGTGCGCGTCGGAGAGGGCATCCAGGACCAGGGGGATCACCTCGACCCGGTCGCGTGCCAGGGAACGGTCGTCATCGAGGCGGGCCAGCGTCAGGAGCTCCTCGACCAGCGTGGCCATGCGCGCCCCCTCGGAGGAGATCCTCTCGAGCGCCTGGCTCCGGGATGCCTCGTCAATGTCGCGACGGGCCAGCTGCGCATACCCCTGCACGGAGGCCAGCGGGGTGCGCAGCTCGTGGGAGGCATCGGCGACGAACTGGCGGAGCTTCGTCTCGCTGCGTGCCCTGCGCTCCATGCCGTCTTCGACGGCGTCAATCATCGCGTTGAAGGCACCTGCCACCTCGGCGACCTCGACGGGGCCGGACACCGCCGCGTCGCCCACACGCGTCAGCGCCTGCGCGTCATCGGCCAGGTCTCGCCGCGCAATGTCGGCGGCGGCCTCGCGCACGACTGAGAGGGGGCGCAGCTCGCGGCGCACCCACGCGCGTCCGATCAGGCCGGCGCCGAGCGCCACGCACAGGGACAGGACGAGCTCGACCGCGACGAGCATCCACACCACGTTGTCCACGCTGTCGGTCTGGCGGCCCACGAGGATCGTTCTCGTGTCGAAGACCTGGGAGACGACGCGGAAGGTCCCCCACCCCGGCAGGTGCACGGTGTGAGGGAGCGCGTCCGCGGGCACGGACTCCAGGACCTCCAGGGCCTCATCGTCGAGGTAGCGCAGCGCGAAGTTCGTGACGATCGCTCCTGCCGCCTCCCCGTCCTCGCTGACGTACTGCAGGGTCCCGTCCGCGACGCCGGATCCGCCGAAGCCGGGCCCGCCGGGATTCCCGGGGCCGCGGCGGCCGGGCCCCGCGGGAAGAATCGCGCCGTCGGCCCCGCCGTGTTCGCCGGACTGCGCCTCACTCGCCTCGCCGTCGTCATCCTCGGAGTCGGCGTCGTCGATATCCAGGTGTTCGTCGGCGCGCTGCGAGAGCCGATGCAACTCGGAGTCCACGTCGGCGAGCATCCACGAGCGCATGACCAGCGTGGAGCTGAGCGCCATGACCGCCAGCGCCAGGGCGACGCAGGCCGTGAGCGCGCGGGAGAGTCGCCCGGCCAGGGACACGCGCCTGGTCACCGGGGTTCCCTCATGATGTAGCCAGCGCCTCGCACCGTTCGGATCAGGGCGGGTCGACCCGAGTCGATCTTCTTGCGCAGGTAGGAGATGTACAGTTCAACGACGTTGACCTGGCCGCCGAAATCGTAGCTCCACACGGCGTCGAGAATCCTCTGCTTGGACAGGACGATCCCCACGTTTTCCATCAGAAAGCGGAGCAATTCGAACTCGGTGTTCGTTAACGTGATGTTCTCGCCGCCGCGACTGACATCGTGCGACTCCACGTTGAGGGTCAGATCGGCCACCGTGAGCACGGTGGAACGAGTCTGCTGGGCGCGCCCGGAGCGACGCAGCAGCGCCTGCACGCGGGCCGCGACCTCGTCAAGGTCGAAGGGCTTGGTGACGTAGTCGTCGGCGCCGGCTCGCAGGCCGGACACCCGGTCGGCGACCGCGTCGCGGGCGGTGAGAAACAGGACGGGCATGTGCGGGTCATGGGCGCGCAGACGTTCCAGGGTCTCCAAGCCGTCCATGCGCGGCATCTGCACGTCAAGGATCACGACATCGGGATGAAAGCTCGCCGCCTTTGCCAGCGCATCGAGGCCGTCCGAGGCCGTCGCCGTCTCCCACCCCTCGTGGCGAAGCGCCTGTGAGAGCAGGTCCGCCAGCATCGCCTCGTCGTCGACAACCAGCACGCGGGGCGTGCAGTTCCTCTCTTGCGTCACCTTCGCGACCTCCTCATCCGTCGGACGGTTTCACTGACGATTGTGTCAGACCGGGCGGCGTCCTCCCTGCGGACGCGGCGCGAGTGCGTCAACGCGGGCGGCTACAGTCTCCGGCGTCCCTCCAGGGCGCGGCCCAGGGTGACCGAGTCAGCGTACTCCAGGTCTCCGCCCATCGGTAGCCCCATCGCCAGGCGCGAGGTTTCGACGCCCATCGTGGAGAGCATTCGCGCCAGGTAGGCGGCCGTAGCCTCGCCCTCGACGTTGGGGTTGGTAGCCAGGATCACCTCGGTGACCGTGCCGTCCGCGAGGCGGCTCATGAGGGAGGCAATGTTGAGCTGGTCGGGGCCGATTCCGTGAATCGGGTCGATCACCCCACCCAGCACGTGGTAGCGTCCGCGGAAGACGCGAGCACCCTCGATGGCCTGGATGTCCTTCGGTTCCTGAACGACGCAGATCTGGCTGGGGTCGCGGCGAACGTCCCTGCAGATCGAGCACTGGTCGTCCTCGGTGAGATTCGCGCACACGTCGCAGTGACGGACCCGGCCGCGCACCGCATTGATGGCCTCCACCAGGCGCGCAACCTCTTCCGGGTCGGCGTCCAGGACGTGCATCGCCATGCGTTGGGCCGACTTCGGGCCTATTCCGGGTAGCTGACCGAACTGGTCGATCAGGTCCGCCAGGGCTCCGTCATACATGTCAGTATCCTCCCTCGGTCATCTTCTCTTCGATGACGCGTCCGCCCAGGATCTCCAGGACGGCTGCCAGGCCGATCGTCTGCGAGGTCTCAATGTTCTCGTCGTCGATGCTGGCGCTGTCGTCCTCGGCCGCATGGGTGCGCACGCCGGCGGCCTCGCCGTCGCTGCGCTCCCTGGCGCGCAGGGCGGCCTCCGCGGCGGCGCGTCCCCGCAGCGGCGCGTCGAGAGCGTCGGCCCGCTCCGTTGCACCATCGAGCTGCCCGCTCGCCACCGGGCCGGCGGGCGCCGCGCGTACGGGGGCCGAGGCGAGCCAGGCGGGCGCACTCGTGGCGGCGTCATCCGGCGTTGCCTCACCCGCGCCGACGGTGGCCGCCTCGGCCGAGGGGGGCTCGCCGCCGGGATCGTCAAAGGAGACGGGGGCACCTCCTGGGATGACGATCGGATCGTCCCAGCCCGTCGGGGTGATGGGCGCGCGAGGGGCCGTCTCGATGGGGGTGTCGTCAAAGGCGGGGGGCCGATTCGACGCATCCTCGACGCTGACCGGCGTGGGAGACTCACCCTCCTGCGGATCGCCCGGGTAGCGAAAGACCGTGAAGGAGTGCTTGCGCTCGGAGGAAGGGGCGGGTGCGGGGTGGGCGTCGCCTGCGGGAGCGTCCGCGAGCGCACGGATGGCCCTGGCGGGCAGGGCGCCAGACCCTCGGCGTTCTTCTCGCGACGAGGCCGCTTCCGGCTCCGCGTCTGCTGTCACCCGTTGGATGGGTTGCACCGCCGCTGGCTGCGGCCATCCGACGTCCCGGGGTTCTTCGGTCGCCGGGGGCGTCTGCTCGCCTCCGGGGGTGCGTGCGGGCTGCGGCCATGGCTGCGCCTGGGGCGCGTGCGTTTCCTCGTGAGCCGCCTCGGCGGCGGCGCGATCAAAAGGGGGCGGCTCCGACACCCACGCATCAGCCTGGGGCGGGCGGGGCTGGTTGCCCGCGCGAGAGGCCTGAGCCGACGGCCCCGTCGTGGCCGTCCCGCCCGACGCTTGCCCCACCTGAGCGATGACGGCGAGCGACAGTCCCGTGACTTCGCGGATGGCTTCCTCGACCTCGGTCGCACGCGGGCCGCGCGCGAAGGCGGCGACCATGGCGTCAACCGGGAAGAGGAGGACCGCGGTGGATCCGTCGACGGCCCCCAGCTGCGCGTTGACCCCGACCAGCGACCAGGCGACTCGGCTGATGGACTTCAGGTGCTCCAGGACCTCGTTCCAGCGGCCGCGCAGCATGTCCGCATCGCGCCCGGCGCTGCGCGCTGGAGGCGCGCCCGTTTCGCCGCCCTGCTCGGCGGTTGGCTCCGGGCCGCGCGGCGCGGGCGCTCCGCCACGCTCGGGCGGGGATTGCCGAACCGGCTCTGCCGGCTGCGCTGTAGCCTGCGGGCGTACGGGCTCAGATGCCGTGCCGCCTCGCTCTGGCGCGCGCCCCTCCGGTCCGGCCGAGGCCTCCTCGGGGGCGGTGGGGGTTGGCGCCGGGGATGACCAGTCGGGGCCGCCACCCCAGGCGGGCCCGCCTTGAGCGGGGGCGGCGGGCGTGGAGGAAACAGCGGCAGGCGTCGCGGTGGCCTCGGCGCGCTCCTGCTTCTTGCGAGCCAGCGCCTCGCGGGCCTCACGCGCGCCAAAACGTCCGCCGGAGGACTGCGGGGAGGGCGAGGGCTGCGCCTCGCGGGGGGCTCCGCCTCCCGCCATTCCGACCGTTCCCTGGACGGGCGCGTGGCCGACCTCGGGCGCGGGCACGAGAATGCGCCCCATCAGGAGCTCCAGTTGCAGGCGGGGCGAGGTGGCCCCCGTCATGGCGCGCAGGGCCTCGTCGGTTAGGTCGGCGGCGCGCGACAGCCCGTGGGGACCCCAGTTCTGTGCCTGGCGCTGCATGCGTTCGAATTGGTCCGAGGGCGTGTCTGCGAGGACGTCGCGCGCGCCGTCCCCGGCGACCGCGATGATGAGCAGGTCCCTGAGGCGCTGCAGGAGGTCCTCGACGAAGCGACGCGGGTCGTGCCCGGACTCCACCATTCGCTCGACGACGCGGAACGCGGCCGCACCGTCCCCGCCGGCCAGGGCATCAACGGATTGGTCCAGCAGGGCCGAGTCGGTGTATCCGAGCAGCGCGACCGCCGTCTGGTAGGTGACTTCGCCGTGAATCGCACCGGCCATCAGCTGGTCCAGGACCGATAGCGTGTCACGAACCGACCCGCCGCCCGCGCGCATCACGAGCGACAGGACGCCTTCCGTGACTCGCACGCCCTCCTCCCGGCACAGGCCGCCCAGGTAGGGGCCCAGCACGTCGGGTGGGACCAGGCGGAAGGGGTAGTGGTGGGTGCGCGAACGAATCGTGCCGATCACGCGTTCCGGTTCCGTCGTGGCGAACACGAACTTGACGTGCTCGGGGGGTTCCTCCACCAGCTTCAGCAGGGCGTTGAAGCCCTGGTTCGTCACCATGTGGGCCTCGTCGATGATGAAGATCTTGTAGCGGTCCCTTACGGGCGCAAACGTCGCCCTCTCGCGAAGATCACGCGCGTCGTCAACGCCGCCGTGGGAGGCCGCGTCGATTTCCACGACGTCCAGGGAGCCCGGACCGCCGGTGGCGAGCTCCCGGCAGGAAGCGCACTGCCCGCAGGGCTTGTCGGTGGGCCCCTGCGCGCAGTTGAGGCAGCGCGCCAGGATGCGCGCCGACGTGGTCTTACCGCACCCGCGCGGGCCCGAGAACAGGTAGGCGTGTGTCACGCGATTGGCGCGCAGCGCCGCCTTCAGCGGCTCCGTCACGTGTTCCTGGCCGATCACCTGGTCGAAGGTGTCGGGGCGATACCGGCGGTACAGAGCAGTGGTCACCCCTCCAGGGTAGTGGGTGACGTCGGCGTTTGCGTGTCGCCGCAGGCGGACGCCGACGCATCGCGGCACGCGTGGCTCCGCTCCGCACCGCCTACGCGAGGCGGCCTTCCTCCATCGACAGGCTGCGATCCGCAAACCTGTCGGCCTCGGGCTCGTGCGTGACGATCAGGACCGCCGCCCCACGGTCGGCGGCTTCACGCAGGAGGCGAAGAACGACCCCCGTGTTTGCCGAGTCGAGGCCCGCCGTGGGCTCATCGGCGAGAACGATGCTCGGCTCCATGAGGAGGCCGCGGGCGATGGCCATTCGGCGTAGCTCACCGCCGGATAACTCCTGCGGCTTGGCTTCGGCCAGGTCCGACAGTCCAACCGTCTCGAGCAGTTCCTCGGCACGGCTGCGGGGCAGGTCCGCTCCGCCGTAGAGAACGGAGGGCAGGAGCACGTTCTCGAGAACGCTGAGGCTACGCAGGGCCGTGTGCCCCTGGGGGATGAAGCCGATCCTCTCGTTGCGCAGGCGGGAGAGTTCCCGGTCCGCCAGGCGATAGAGGTCCGTCCCTTCGACTGCGACGGTTCCTGCGGTTGGGGCGAGCATTCCGGCCAGCATGTTGAGGAGCGTGCTCTTGCCGCTGCCGGAGTGCCCGGTGATCACCGTCAGCTCCGCGGCGTCGAGTCCGAGGTCCGCCGGGTGAACCGCGACGAAAGACCTGCTGCCTCTGCGTGCGCGCGCAAACTCCTTGGTCACGCCCGTTGCTTCGATCAGCACGTCACTCCCCTTCCTTCAGCAGCGATCCGGCGTCCATCACTCTGATGCTTCGCACCGATATCCACGAGGCCACGAGAGCTACCACTGCGATCGCGGCCAGCGAGGCCACGGCCAGGAGAGCCATCGTGGAGATCGGCGGGACGAGGAATCCCGTGCCGATCGTCTGGCGAACCAGGCCCGAGAAGGAGGCGATGAGGACCCCGGAGATCACGATGCCGGCGACGCCTCCGATCGCGTTGACGGTCAGGGACTCGGCGAGGATGATCCGTGAGACGAGGCCTCGGTGCGCCCCGGCGACGATCAGGGACGCGAACTCTCGTTTCCTCTCGATGATCATCATGACGAAGATCAGGGTGATCATGAGCAGTCCGACGCCCCAGACGAGGGCGATGAGGGTCACGACCGTGCGTGACGTCGCCTCGAGGCTCTGCGCGATGCCGCTCACCATGCGCGTCGAGGTTGTCACGCTCACCCCTGGAACGCTCCGTTCGATGTCGGCTGCCACGGCGTCGATGTCGCGGCCGGGAGCCACCTTGACCATGACGGAGGAGATGATGTCGTCGGTGTCCAGGCTCGTGTACTTGTTGAGTCCCTTGCGCAGCGAGGAGTCAATGAGGATCTTCGCGGTGTCGAAGTTCGTGTAGACGGCGTTGTCGAGGGTCGATCCGGTCGGGTCGAACTTTCCGACGACGTGGAGCCGCTGGCCGAAGAGCGCGAAGTTGTCCGTGTCGTAGACGCTGACGTTGGCGCCCACGATCACGTCCATGTGTCCGAGCTGCGCCTGTCCGACCGAGTCGGCGATCCAGGGTTGGACGGTGAAGTCGCTGCCCGGATCGAAGGCGATCACCTGGTATCTGCCCGAGCAGCAGCTCGCGCGCGCGGAGGCAAGGAAGAGCTGGGGCGAGGATGACTGGACCCCGTCGACGGCGGCGACGGCCTCGCTCGTGGACGTCGGCATGTAGAAGTAGGAGGCCTCAGCGTGCACGAGGAATGACTGCGCATCGAAGTCGTTGCCCGCGTCCGCGGGGGTCACCATGATGTCGGCCCCCAGGCGCGACTGGACCGTCGCAAGGCCCCGTTCGATCCCCTGAACGAGCATCGTTCCACCGAAAATCGTCATCGTCATGAGCGCGGAGAACAGCACGAGGGTCCCGGTCCGCACCGGGTAGCCGCGCAGGTTCATCCACGGAAGTCGCCTCAACGACAGCATGTTCGTTCCTCCTCGATCCGCGGCGCCTAGGCCGGCACCAACTTCTGGCCCTGGGGGATGGCGCCCACCCTCCTCAGGGCGAGACGGGTTCCCACGACGCCGGCCGCGACCACGACAACGATAGCGACGCCGGCGAAGGAAAGCACTCGAGCAACGCTCGACGCGCCGCCGACGGGCGCACCGGCAACGAGCGGGAGCAAGGCGGCGGCGACCAGGACCCCGCCGCACGCTCCCACCAGGTGAATGAGCGCGGACTCGCCCGTCATGACCCTTGCGATCGCCCCGCGCGAGGCTCCGACGGAGCGCCACACGTACACTTCTGCCTCGCGCTCGTTCATCAGCGTGAACTGGGCGACGATCAGGGCGATCAGCAGGAGGAGCCAGGAGGCTCCGAGTACGCCGATAGTGACCCCGCGTTGAGAACCGATGCTTGAAGCCGTGTCCACGAGGGCCTCGTCGCTTCTGACGGCGGTCACCTTACGCACGTAGAGGTTGATCCAGTTCGTCACGCTCTGGACGCTCTCCGCGTCGCTCACTCTCACGAGGGCAGCCGAGTAGTCCCTACCCGGCTGGACGGAGGCGTACTCCCCCGCTCCCGCCTCGACCGCGTCGCCGATGATGCTCTCCAGGGTGTCCATGCTCACGAAGACGGCGTCGTCCAGCTCGGTCCCGGTTTCCGCGAGGCGCGAGCTCACCGCCCGGGGTGTGCCGAAGAGCGGGACAGTCCCATCCTCGCCTTGAGCGACCTTGGCTCCGGCGGCGATCGTCCCCGGGGCGAGTTCGCGCGAGGTGCCGCGCTCCATCCACGGGGAGAGAGCGAAGTCCGTCGCCGGGTCGAATCCCACGATCCACAGGGTCTCGCCGGTGGGCAGGGTGTCGGCGACGTAGAGCTGGTAGGTGATCTCCGCGATGTCCGGGTTGTAGCGCGTCCGATCCAGGGCGCTTCTCCCCTGGTGGCACCGCACGGGGGTGCCGATCATCACCAGGCGCTTCCGTTCGACCTGATTGAGGCACGCGGTCGGATAGATGACGAGGTCGGCCCCGAGGCGCTCCTCGGCGAGCGCAAGCTCGCTCCTCATGCCGTCGGCCATGACGAGGCCCGCCAGTAAACAGGCTGCCTGCGCGAGGGCGAGGAACGCCAGGATCGCCGCCCGGACGGGGTGCGCGCCGATGTTCTTGAGCGGGATGCGGCGCAGCGAGAGTGCGCCGCTCATCGCACGCTCCCATCGGCCTTGGCGATGCTGATCCACAGGGCGGGGCGCGCCCCGTACTGTGCGTCAACGTTCGCTCCGCTGATCATCGGCTTGCCCGAGGCGTCAACGAATTGGGCGGCGAATCCGTAGGTGCCGGGGGAACGCAGCCACCAGTCGACCGTTCCGTCCTCGGTGACGGACAGTGCCCCGGAGGCGGCGTACTCGGTTGCGGCGGCGGCGCTCACGTCACTTCGGCTCGCTCCGGGGGCCAGGTAGATGAGCGCCTCGGTCTCGCTGAGCGCGAAGACGCGGTCGTCGGTGTCGGCGCCCCCCGGCGCCCCCGTGACTGATTGGTCGCTGTTCTCGTTGTGCACGGTTCGCACGATGGTCTGCTGCGCGGGGGTAAAGGCTTGCGCGTAGAAGAAGCCGTTCATCCACTCGCGAAGATCGCTGTTCTCCCACGTGACTTCTTCGAAGGGCACGTGGTGGTATTGGCGCCCCTCCAGGCAGTCGGCGCTGAGCAGGAGGACCTGGTCGTCGATTCGATCGAGGACAATCCACCGTATCGCTTCGGGGCCGTTGGCCGTGTTGTTGTCCTGCTCGTAGGAGCCGAAGGTGACCGTATCCCCCGGGGCGACCGAGCGGTACGGGAGGGCGGGGTCCTCCTCGACGAGGCCGCGTGCGCGCTCGGCGGCGTCGGAGTATCCTCCCAGCGCGGTGAAGACCTCGTAGGCGCCCTGGGTGTCGCCGGCCTCGGCCAGGCGCCTCGCCTCCTCGTAGCGCGACCGCCTGTGGTGGGTGAAGGCGGCCACGGCGAGGGCGCACACGAGGAGGACCGCCGTGATGACGACGGTCTTGGAACGGACAGTGGTCATGGCTGCGCCACCGACTCCCGCGTGCAGGGGTTCCTCGGGTTCAGGCGGCCTTGCCTTTCCTCAGCGACTTCACCAGCGCGACGATTCCGGAGCCGGAGACGAGGACGGACATGATCCTCACGAAGGGCTGGAAGACCGTGTGACAGCGCATGGTCTCCATCATGCACAGGGGACAGATGATGCCGGGAATGAAGAAGACGACGACGCTGACGACGATTGCGAGGGCCTGCAGGGCAACCCTGACGGCCCTGTTCTGAACAAAACCGGCGGCACCAAACACGACGACGAGGCCCGCCGCGCTGGCGACGACGGTGTTCTGGCAGCGGTGGCACTGCATCCAGGTGCCGTCGGGACGCTGGTGGCAAGCGGAGAAGACGGTCATCCCTCCGACCACGAGTAGCGCGCTCAGGGCTGCGGGCACGAGGGGGACGACGACATCCTTCTTCGCCACGACGATCATTCCTCACATGGGGCAAGCATCGACATACTTTACAAATGTAATATAACCCTAATCACGTTAGGGCGTCAATGCACTCGCCCGCGCATCGACGACCAACAACGCCGCTCAAACGCCTTCCTCTCACGCCTCCCGACGCATACCATGGAGGAACCACACGTGAATGAGGTGCAATCATGAGAAGCATCGGCATCCGCCTCCTACGATGCGTCGGCGCATCGGCAACCGCGATCATGTGCGTCGGCCTGTTTCCCCTCGCCGCGGCGGCCTCGGACGCGGAGAGCGCGCCGCCTGTCGGCACCCCCTCCCCCTCCGCTGCCTCCAGTCCAGCCGCCGATCCCGCGACACCCAGTTCAGGCGACCGGGACTCCTCGTCGGCCGCCGCGCAGGAGTCCGGACGGCCCTCGGATCACCAGGACCCCTCCCCCGTCGAAGCATCCACCGACTCGGGGGCAGCCCCCTCGGCTGAGGAATCCGCCTTGGCCGGGAAAGAAGGGGAACCCGCAAACCCGGGGGATCCCAGCGGACGCTGGGTTCGCCACGAGGTCGGCTGGCGCTACGAACTGATCGACGGCACGTGGCTGAAGGACGGCGTCTTCGACGTGGAGGGTGGCCGCTACGCCTTCGATGCTCTCGGCTACGTCCCCCTCGGTTGGTACAGGGACCCCAGCGGCGTGTGGTACGCGTCGACCGAGAACGGCGTGCGCACCGGCTGGTACCGCGAGGGCGGATCCTGGTACCACCTCGGTGACGGTGGCGCGATGACGACCGGCTGGCTCTCCTCGGGCGGCTCCTGGTACTACCTCGCCGCGGCAGGCCAGATGGTCACCGGCTGGTCGCGCATCGACGGCTCCTGGTACTACTTCGATGCCTCCGGGGCGATGGCAGCCTCGACGTGGGTGCGTTCGGGTTCGTGGTACTACCTGGGAGGCAGCGGCGCGATGGCAACCGGGTGGTTCGTCGCCGCAGGCACGTGGTACTACGCCGACTCGAGCGGAGCGATGGCCACCGGGTGGGTTCGCACCGACGGCTCCTGGTACCACCTGGATTCCTCCGGCGCGCTGACCACCGGGTGGCTGCGCGACGGGGGCGGCAGCTGGTACTACCTGGATGCCGCCCGAGGCGCGGCGATGGCCACGGGGTGGGCCCAGGTCGGCGGCACGTGGAACTACTTCGACCGCTGGAAGGGCTTCTGGGTGAGCGATCGGGCGGGGTTCGAGGCCGACTGGAACTACGCCAAGACCCTCTACAGCCCCACAAACTACCTGGTGGTGGTGGATACCAGCGCCCCGCACTGCATGACGTTCTACTGGGCCGATGGCTCGTGGCAGCCGCTCACCGACATGCCGTGCTCGGTGGGCAAGCCCTCGACGCCGACGATCACGGGGACGTTCACGATCAAGAACCGAGGTCGCTCCTTCGGGCACGGCTACACGGCCTACTGGTGGACGCAATTCTCGGGGGACTATCTCTTCCACTCGATCCTCTACTACGAGGGCACCTACACCGTCATGGACGGAACCCTGGGCGGGCACGTGTCGCACGGGTGCGTGCGCCTGCGCTACGAGGATGCCAAGTGGCTTCATGACACGATCCCGTCGGGGACCTACGTGACGATCTACTGACCACCCGCCGGGGAACTCGCGAGGCGGTCCGCCTCGTCGCTGACGCATAACAAACCCCCGGGATTCCGATGGAATCCCGGGGGTGGGAGCGGAGACGGCGGGATTTGAACCCGCGAGGGGCTATGCACCCCTACCTCCTTAGCAGGGAGGCGCACTCGACCGGACTATGCGACGTCTCCAGTGCTGACCACTCTAGGGCATTTTTGCCGCGAACGCGAGCGTACGTCCGCCGCGCCAGCGCCCACGGGTCGGCTCGGCGGAGGGCGAGGGATTCGAACCCCCGGTGCCATTGCTGACACAACGGTTTTCAAGACCGTCTCTTTCGGCCACTCAGACAGCCCTCCAGACCTGAGCCATCCTATCAGGCCGCGGGCGGTGGGCGCGACCCTCGCACCCGCCGCCCGCGGCGCCGTCATCGTTTCGTCGGCGCTCAGCCTCGCAGCCCGAAGAAGTTCCAGGACTTCTTATCCGGCGCCGGCTCCTCCGGGTGATCCAGGAGTCCGCGGAAGAGAGCGGGTGCCGTGGGCGGCCACAGCGGCACGCGAATCGCCAGCGTCGCCTGGATCGCGTGGTACACGTCCCAGCGGGAGGACTTCGCCGGCTGGACGCTCTCGTTGTTGGGTCCGAGGCGGCGCACCCAGCGACCAGGCTGACCGATCAGGTAGTCGTGGATGTAGTCGAGGAACGAGCGGTAGCAGTGCTCGAAGTGCTCGACGTCAGAGATCCGCGAGCCGTCATCAAGCATGGCGCGCCGGATCGCGACCGTTGCACACACGCCCTCGCAGACGACCCACTGCTGGTGCTCATCCTCGCCCGGGATCGGGTCCCCGTTGCCGTCAACGCCGGTGGAGAAGCCCGGGGCGCCGCCCGTGCGCCGCCAGCCGTCGACGCGGGCGCGCTCGAAGAGCTCCGTACCCATCTCTAGGAGGTAGTCGGGCACCGTCCACCCCATCGAGCGCAGCCCGGAGCGGACCTGGAGCGCGAAGCGAGCCAGCTGCATGGAGTGGCCGGTAACGTACCCCTCGTAGTAGCGACGGCCGTCGTTGAGGAGCTTGCCAGCCTCGGGGCTAGGTTCCCAGCTGTCGTCGTAGTATTCGTGGATGCGCCAGTCGTTGCGAGACGCGATCTTGTGGGCGAACGCCGTCATCTTCTCCGCGCGGTCCAACCATTCGGGTTCGGTGGTCGCCTCGGCAGCCGCCATGTACGCCTCGATCGTGTGGATGAGCGTGCCCAGCGTGTGGACGGGGGCGGGCTCAGTGAAAGCCTCGTCGTACTGATCCCACACGAGACCAAAGTCGTCGATCCAGTACTCCTGTTGCTCGGCCAGCATCGCCTCGAGGAGTTCGTGCGCTCCGGGACGGTTGGCGACGGCCGCGGCCGCGGCGCCCAGCAGCGCGTACACGGTGTGGTACTGGGATTTCACGCGCCCGGCCTCGTCCCAGGGCACGCCGTGGCCATCCTCGCCGGGCTCGGGCTTGATGGACACCCACATCCCGCCGTTGACGGGATCGACGAAGTAGGTCGACAGCGCCTTGATCGCGTGGTCCGCGTAGCGGCGCATTCCCGGCAGGCCCATCAGGACACCCAGGGAGAACACGTAGGCCATGCGCCCGGTGACAGCCAGATCAATGGACCTTGTCGGGTCCGGTTTTCCTTCGGCGTCCAGGTGAGCGAAGCCGGTTGGTACGATCGCTCCCTCAGCCTCGGCGAGCAGCGCCTGCATGTTCGCGCTGAGCCAGCGATTATGTTCGATGGAATCAAACCATCCCACGGTGTTCCTCCTGACGACGATGTCACGGTCTGCGGTGACCGACGTCTCATAGAATAGTCGCTTCGCAAACATTTGGAAATACGGACCGTTTCACGCCGTGGGATGGTCCTACCCAGCCGAGGGCGAGACGTGCAACACTGGACGTATGCATGATCGAGCTGGCACACGTGCCCTACCTGAAGACCTCATCAACGTCGACGATGTCATCTCCGCCTACTACGACATCACGCCCGACCCGACCGACGTCGGTCAACGCGTCGCCTTCGGCACCTCGGGTCACCGCGGATCCTCGCTGGACGGCAAGTTCAACGAGGCCCACATCATCGCCATCACCGCCGCGATCGTTGAGTACCGCGCCTCCCAGGGCATCAACGGCCCCCTGTTCATCGGTCGCGACACGCACGCCCTGAGCGAACCCGCGTGGCGCACCGCCCTGGAGGTCCTTGCAGCGGCGGGCATCGACACGCGCGTCGACTCGCGCGGCTCCTACACGCCGACCCCCGCGGTCTCGGTTGCCATCCTGGGTGCCAACGGCGCACCCTCCGCTCTGCGCACCTCCGGCGATGGCCTCGCCGACGGCATCGTCGTCACCCCGAGCCACAACCCTCCGCGCGACGGTGGCTTCAAGTACAATCCGCCTCACGGTGGGCCGGCCGACACCGACGCGACCGGCTGGATCGCGACGCGCGCCAACGAGCTCCTCGACTCCGGGCAGTGGAAGGACGTTCCTCGCGTCACCGGCTCCGATCTGCTCCACGATCCGAACATCACCCCCTTCGACTACCTGGATTACTACGTGTCGCAGCTGGACCAGGTCATCGACATTGACGCGATCCGGGCCGCCGGCGTGCGCATCGGCGCCGATCCGCTGGGCGGAGCGTCCATCGACTACTGGGCGGCCATCGGTGAGCGCTACGGCCTGGATCTGACGGTCGTCAACCCCGAGGTCGATCCGGCGTGGCCGTTCATGACACTGGACTGGGACGGCAAGATCCGCATGGACTGTTCCTCCCCGTACGCGATGGCCTCCCTGCGCGAGGCGATGACCCCGGACGCGCAGGGCAACACTCCCTACGACATCGCGACCGGCAACGACGCGGACTCGGATCGGCACGGGATCGTCACGCCCGACGGGCTGATGAACCCGAATCACTTCCTGGCCGTCGCCATCGAGTATCTGTTCACGCACCGCCCGGGCTGGGGTTCCGAGGCTGCCGTCGGTAAGACCCTGGTATCCTCCGCGCTCATCGACCGCGTCGTGGCCGCCATGGGACGCGGCCTGATCGAGGTGCCCGTGGGATTCAAGTACTTCGTGCCCGGCCTGCTCTCCGGCACCGTCGGCTTCGGCGGCGAGGAGAGCGCGGGAGCCTCGTTCCTGCGCAAGGACGGCACCGTGTGGTCGACCGACAAGGACGGCATCATCCTGGCGCTGCTCGCCTCGGAGATCCTCGCGGTGACCGGCAAGACCCCGTCGCAGCTGCACGCCGAGCAGGTCGAGCGCTTCGGCGCCTCCGCCTACGCCCGCATCGACGCGGCTGCCTCCCGCGAGGAGAAGGCGAAGCTCGCTGCCCTGTCCGCCAACGACGTAAGCGCGACCGAGCTGGCCGGCGACCCAATCGTCGCGAAGCTCGTGCGCGCTCCCGGTAACGACGCGCCCATCGGTGGCCTGAAGGTGACGACCGAGTCCGCGTGGTTCGCCGCGCGCCCGTCGGGCACCGAGGACGTGTACAAGATCTACGCCGAGTCCTTCAAGGGAGCCGAGCACCTGGCCCAGGTCCAGGAGGCCGCCAAGCAGGTCGTGTCCGACGCCCTGAACGGCTGACTCGCTTGCGTTCGCCCGCTCGCGCGGGTTGGAACCGGGGGGCGGTGCTCGATGGAGCGCCGCCCCCCGGGCGTGTCAGCCTCCGTCATGACGGGGGCATTGACTCGGCTTAGCTGCCCTCGGTCCCCGATTCCACCTCGGCAAACCAGTCGGGCAACCGGCCGGGGATATCCGCCAACGCTTTGGGGTCAGCGGAAGAACCGTCGCTGCGCAGGTAACCCGTGTAGTAGCTAGTCGAGGTCAGCCAGTTTTCAGCGACCATCGCTTTTACGACGACACCGTAACGCTCACTTGTCCAAACGAAGAGAAGATCTGTCGTCCCATCATTGTCTGTGTACGTACGTTCCCGGCATACGAAACCAAGAGGCTCAAGCTCGCCAGCAAATACAGCACGGACGCGAACAGAATCATGCTCGTCGAAATCGTAGGCCCGCGACTTCAATGAGTAGAGTTTTTGGTCTCCGACGGGATACTCATAAATGAAATCATTGCCTCTGTAATTCCTGTAGTTGTCACGCGTCAACAGCTCATTACGAGCGCGAATGATCGCCGGCTCCACGTCGCGCTTGAACACCTCGATTGACTCGAGGGATTTGGCTCGCGCCAGATCTGATCTCTGTTCCGGATTCAAACCGCTTCCTCCTCCAAACGGTACGCACGCGGCGCACACAGCTGCTAGAACAACTGCGAGGGCTCCGATCAATGAGCGCCTCACTTCTTACCCCGCCCCGCAATGACTCGGGAGATATCTTCATTAGCTTCGCTGAACTGGGCGAAGTATCCATTGTGCTTCTGGAAGGGGTAGATCATCGATTTGTCAACCCCATTCTCGCCGACGTCGCCGGAGAGGTGATTGTAGCCCTCCATTGTGTCGGGGTTCCTTCCGAAGCGCCAGTCGTCGCCCACGCCCTGGACCATGTCCTGCTTGTAGTCCGTGGCGCTCACCCACGCGTGTCCCTCGGGAACCCTGAACTCAGACACATCCTGGGCGCCGGAGCCCGGCGAGCCGAACTGGATGAGCTCATCCACGACGCCCGGATTGACCTGCGTGAGCGCGATGCCAGCGGTCGTCGACCCATAGGAGTGCCCAGCGACGCTGATGTGCGCGTCACCCGCTCCATGCTCGCGCGATGCACCGAGGCCGTTAAGGAAGCCGGACAGATTCTTTGCTCCTTTCTCCGCGTAGCTAATGTTCGTCACCTCGGCAAGGTCCTGCGGTGCCTCGTACCCGAGGTATGACACCATCGCAACACTCTCGCCCCTCGCGTACCTCTCGGCAGCTTCAGCCATAACCCCAGCATCGCCGTCATACTTGGCCAGGTTTGTCGCGACGTTCGTGTACAGACCGGGAACGAGAACACCGATGTGGTCAGCAGTATCGACGTTGCCCCGGGCGACGGCAGCGGTGACGTGCTTGCCCGAGGTGTCCAGGCTCAAGAGCTGGCGTTGTGTTCCGTCTCCCTTCGGCTCGGGACTCTCCATTTCGAGCGTTTTACTAATGTTCTCGAGCGCCGTCACGCGCTCTTGAACGAGTTCGAGCTCCTGACGCTCGCGCCGCGACGGGTGTGCGCCGTAACGCTGCTTGAGACGCTCAAGCTTCTTCTGTTCCCTCTTGGTGGCATCATCCAGGTAAATTCGGTTCGCCTTGTCGCGCGACGTGCCATCCACGCCGTTCAGGTTCCCGATTTCCTTCGGGTGGTCCTTGATCATCTGCTCCTTCTCGGCGTCGCTGAGCGAGGACCACCACTCGGCAACTTCCTTCTCGGTGGCGTTGGCGGGCGGCAGCTTCAGATTCTTACGCGGAGCGCGCGCCGCACTCGCCGTGCCGTTGGCATGTGCCTGCCCGCCGGAGCTCACGGCGGAAATCTTGCTCTGTGTCGCCTGGACGAGCTCGTCTGCACTCTTCATGATCGACGACACCCTGTCGGCCACGGCCTTCATGTTCTTCTTGATCGTGGCCGCCTCCGTTGGCGAAACTCGCCGCGGACCGACATAGTGAACAGACCCGTCCGCTTCGATATGCAGCGAGTGGTTGGCGGCGGCACCGTCAAGACTCCTGGCCGACTCACCGATCTGGTTGGTTCCCCCGGCTGCTTCGCCAACGATCGATGCGAGCGCCTTCAGGTTGCTTGCCTGTTTCCTCATCGCAGCAACGTTTCGACGCAGCGCCTGCTGAGCGGCGGTCACGGTCTTGCCGGAACCCGACAGGCCGTTGGCCTGCGCCTCAAGCTGCTCGCTCGCGCTCGTCAGGGACTTCGCGTCGCGCTCGTAGTTCTGGGACTGCTCAAAGAGCGCAGAACCCTCCCACTGAAGAAGGTCAGACCACCTCATGGCTTCGCCACTCCTCCCAACTCGGAGCTAAATGGCTTGGGCACCGCCTTGATTCCCTTGCCGTCCAGCGGGGGAAAGGTTGGGGTTGGCGTGATCGGTCGAACAACCCACGGCTTATCAGGCTCGGGCTCGGAGCGCGGCGGGCGCTGAACGGGATTCGATTCCCTCAGCCCCCGTCCGTCTCCACGTTCTCTCACGCGGAAGGGACCGATGTACTCCCAGCCGCCGTCGGCAACCCCGCCGCGGCTGTGGCCGACAGCCACCCGGTTGGCGCGGCCATAGTGACCCACCACGATGGACCCAATGAGCTGGCCGTTCTCGTCCTCGGCGGCAACGAAGTCACGCTCGGCTGCCTCCAGGGAGTCGGCTGCTTCCTCAAGGCCTCTCGCGTTGTGCATGGCCTCGTCGGCGATCTTCTCCTCGGCGCCCTGCATGACGGACGACAACGGCGTGCCAGGCATCGCGGACGCAAAAGCGTTGGCGCCCCCCTCCGGGTGCGCCGAGCGGACGGCCTCGGCCGCCTCTCGGGAAGTCGCTGCGAGGCGAGGGAACTCGCCCGCAACGAATGACAGGTCGCTCATCATCGACTCCATTGGTTTACGTGAATACTCGCCGGGACGGGCACAATGTTACCGGATGGACACGTTCGGGGCGGCCACTACATCGACACCATCCCCCCCCCCGTCCATCGCGGTCTCACGACACTGGCCCCACCTCTACCATGACCGCCACGGCCCTCCCGACGACGTCCCCACACCTACCGGATGCCCCGCGTTCCTCGACACGGCGATCATCTGCGGCAGCGTCAGCGCCTCCTCAAGCTGGTTGCGCGAGGGGGGTGCTCGATCGAGCACCCCCCTGAGCGTGTCAACCCCGCTTGTCACGCGTACCCACGAGCCTCCGCCTAGCTGCCGGGAGCACTCGAGCGCGCCGCGGCAAACCAGGCGGGCACGCGGCCCGGCAGGTCCGCCAGCACCGTTGGGTCCGCGCCGGATCCGTCGCTGCGCAGCTCACCCGTGTAGTAGTTGAAGGACGTGAGCCAGGACTGCGACACCAGGAAGTGGACGGTGACACCGTAGCGCTCGCTCGTCCACGCCAGGACCGTGTCCGTGGTTCCGCCCTCACCCTCGTAGGCATCCTGTCGGCAATCGAAGCCGAGGGGTGCCAGGGCCGCGTCGAAGACAGCGCGCGAACGATCACGGGCTCCACATCCCGCTGGAAGACCTCGATCGACTCCAACGATGCGGCCAGCTCCAGCCTTTCCTTCTCTTCCGGATTCATACTTCTTCCTCCTTCTGAGGACGCACAGAATGCCGCCATCATCGCGGCGACGGCCGCAGGGATAGCGGCCGTCGGGTGGCCTACTTCGGTTCCTTACCCGCGATGACTCTCGAGATGTCATCGAGAGCCGGACTGCCCTCGTTGAAGTACCCAGAGTGGCGCCCAATAGGACCGTAATAGCCGTCTTGACCGACATCTCCAGAGATGTGCTTGTAACCCGGCATCGTGTCGGGATTCTTTCCGAACCTACCGTCGTCACCAAACCCCTGGACCATATCGTCCCAGTAACGCGCTGCACCGACATAGGCGTGACCCTTCGGAATGTTGAACTCCGAGACATCCTGGACGCCCGATCCGGGAGAACCGATTTGAACGCTGTCGTCGGCGACGCCCGGCGGGATCTTCGTCAGCGCCATGCCCACCGTCGTCGACCCAAAGGAGTGACCGACGGGGGTAATATGCGCGTCGCCGGCACCGTGCTCGCGGGAGGCGTCCAGGCCGGTGAGGAATCCGGCCAGCCGGTCTGACCCGGTCTTCGCATAGTTGATATCCACAACCTCCTCGACCCCCTGGGGAGCTCGATAGTCCATGTAGGTAACGACCGCAACGCTTTGCCCATTGGAGTGCTTCTCTGCGTTCTCACGCATGAGTCCCGACACCGAGTCGTAGTAGTCCAGGTTATCGGCGAGGTTCGAACGCATGCCCGGGACGTTTACCGCGACATGGTCGGCCGTGTCAATGTTGCCCTGCGTAACGGCTGCGAGAACATCTCGATCGGAGGAATCGAAGCAGACGAGCTGCCGCTGGATACCGTCTTTACTTGACTTATCAAGAACCTTTTCGACGTTCTCCATCTGGGTGATGCGTTTCCGCGTCTGTCTTAAGTCCAGAATATTCTGGGGAGTTGGGTAACGCAGAGCATTATCTTCTTGCTCTTTGAGCTTCTGTCGCTCTGCCTTGAGATCCTCGGCCAGGTTGTTGCGGTTTGCCTTATCCCGCCAGGTTGCCTCTACGCCGTTCAGGTTCCCGATCTCCCTCGAGTGGCGTCTGACCATCTCCTTCTTCTCGGCGTCGGTGAGCGAGGACCACCACTTGGCGACCTCGTCCGGGCTGGCCCCCTTGGGGGGCAGCTTCATACGGTCGAGCCGAGAACCCCCGCCCCCACTAGTCTGAGGCTTCCCACCCGATTCCACCGCGGCGATGTTCTTCTGAATGTCCTTGACGAGCTCGTCGGCCTCAAACTTGATCAGGGAGACAGTGTCAGCAACGGCCGCCATGTTCGTCATGATCTGGGTACCACCGATAAGTGACCCCGCCTTCTTCCCGACGTAGTCAACGGATCCGTCGGCTCCGATCTTGATCGACTTGTCGGCCGCGTCTTGGTCGAGCTTCCTGGCAGCTTTGCCTATCTCGTCGGCTCCCTTAGCGGCGTCACCGGAGATGGTGGCGAGCGAATGCAGGCTCTCCGCCTGCTTTCTCATCTCCTCGACGTTCTTGCGCAGCGCCTGCTGGGCGGCGGTCACCGTTTGGCCGGAACCCGACAGGCCGTTTGCCCGGTCGCTCAGGTCTTCGCTCGCGTTTGTCACGGCCTGCGCTTGCTGCTCATACACTTGGGCCTGCTGGGACAGGGGATTGCCCTCCCACTGGAGAAGATCTGACCAGTTCATAGGTTGACCACCCCGCCGAGTTCTTCGCTAAAGGGCTTCGCCTCAACCTTTGCTCCCCCGGTATAGGGCTTTGCTTCGACGCCGCCGCCCCCGTCGTAGGGGCGGCTACCATCGGCGGACCCGCCCTTACCGTAGCTATGTCCCACTCCAGGACTCCCAAAACTCACATCATCACCCGCGGAGCCACCCCTACCGTAGCTATGTCCCACTCCGGGACTCCCAAAGCTCACATCGTCACCCGCGGAGCCGACCGTCGCCCTGCCGTAGCTGTGTCCCGTCGCGGTGCTGGCACCACCCTGCTCGGGCATGATGGAGCCGATGAGCTGCCCATTCTCCTCCTCGGCCGCGATGAAGTCACGCTCGGAAGACTCGAGGGAGTCTGCGGCCTGTTCGAGATCTTTCGCATTGTCCATGCTCCGGTCGGCGATCTTCTCCTCGGCCCCCTGCATGTCGGAGGACAGCGGCGTGCCGGGCATCGCGGAGGCGAATGCGCTACCTCCGCCCTCCGGTCGCGCCGAGCGGACGGCCTCGGCCGCCTCCCGGGAAGTCGAGGCAAGGCCTGGGAACTCGCCCGCGACGAATGACAGGTCGCTCATCATTCACTCCAATTGTTCGAAACTCTCGACTGACGGCTCGCGTAATGTTACCGGATGGACATGTTTTGAGCATCCAGACGTCCGACCCGCGACGCCCCCCTTGACAATGCGCCCCGCAACACAATTTCACTGAACCCACCCCTAGAAAAGTCCCGCCCGGGCAGATAACGTGGCACTATCCCCCGGGTGGACCTCACACCGGCAGCCCGCCAACCCCCAGGAGACCCGACATGAGCGAGTCGACTCGGCCCCCCAATAGGGCCACGCGCCCCGATGAAACCCCCGCGAACCCCGCGGCACATGCGCCGCGCACGGCGCCCGCGATCCCGGCCCTGCCCGTCGGACGCCTGGCCTTCCTCGCCCTGGCCGGAGCAGCCCTGCTCGCCGGCCTGGACGCCTCCCTCGTGCGCCTGGGCGCCCTGGCGCCGGTCCCCTCGACCTCTCTCGGCTCGATCCACGGACTCCTCATGATCTACGGCTTCCTGGGTACTGCGATAGGCCTGGAGCGCGCGGTCGCGTTGCAGTCGGACGGGCGACGCATCTGGGCGTACGCGGCCCCCCTGCTGACGGGAGCCGGCGGCGTGAGCGCGATCGTCGTCGCGCTGAACCCAGCGGTCAGGAATGCCCTGTCGGGCCTTCCGATCCCGCGCCTCGCAGCCGCACACCTGGCCGGATTCGCGCCGGAACGAATGATGCCGGGATTCCTCATGACGGCGGGAATGACGACCCTGGCGAGCATCTACTGCTACGTGTGGTCGCGCAGGCAGGCGAGCCACGCCGTGCTCATCCAGTTGCTGGGGGCGCTCATCGGTCTGGGCGGCATACTGCTGTGGTGGCGCGGGGTCGACACCCCTCGGGTGGTCACGTGGTGGCTCGCGTTCCTCGTCGTCACCATCGTCGGCGAACGCGTCGAGTTGGCGCGCCTCGCGTTCGCCACGGGCTCGACGCAGCGTCGCATCACGGTCGAGTGCGCGGCGCTCATGGTCGGCCTTGCGCTCGCCCTCTTCGCGCCCTTTCTGGGCTACCCGTTAATCGGCGCGTCCCTGGGCATCCTCGTCGCGGACACCGCGTGGCACGACGTGGCCAGGGGCACCGTGCGCACGTCGGGGCTCCCCCGACTGGCGGGGGCGTGCATGCTCAGCGGCTACGGGTGGGCGCTCGTTCCATCCATCCTGTGGGTGGTCGCACCGCCCGCCTTCGACGGCTACGGCTACGACGCCTCGGTCCACGCGATCACGATCGGCTTCGTGGTCTCGATGCTTCTGGCTCACGCTCCCGTGATCATCCCCGCGGTTGCACGCCGCGAGGTTCCCTACCACTGGGCGATGTGGGTACCCTTCGTGTTCCTGCAGCTATCGCTGGCCCTGCGGCTGCTGGCGGGCGCACGCAAGGCGGATTTCCCGTGGCGCCTGGGCGGCACCCTCGCCGTCATGGGGATGCTGCTCTTCGTGGGAACCACTCTCGCCCTCACCATTCGTCGCGCCCGGGCGGCGTCGCGGGAGCTCCGCCTCGCCCGCGAAGCCCTCTCCTCCGCTCCCCGCTCCGCCCCCGGGGAGGAAGCGTGAAGAAACCTCGTGTGGCCCGCACGGATCGCCTGACCACGGTGTGGCTGTGCCTCGCGACCGGCGCTGCTGCGGTGACGATCGTCGCGCGCGGCCTCATCCCTCAGAACCTGTGGACCACGATTCACCTCGTGACGCTGGGGGTGCTCTCCAACGGGATCTTCCAGTGGTCCTGGTACTTCGTGCGGGCCCTGGCTCACCTGGGCCCGACGGAGAGCAGGGCAGGGCGCGATAACACCGTGCGCATCGCGATCTTCAATGCCTCTCTCGTTGCCCTGATCGCCGGGATGTGGGCGGGAGCATGGGTGGTAACGGTCGCCGGAGCGAGCGCGGTAGGTATCGTTGCATCCTGGCACGGATACGCGCTGCTGAGCGCATCGCGCGAGCGTCTGGCCTCCCGCTTTGCGGTGATCATCCGCTACTACATCGCGGCCGCGTTCTTCCTCGTTGTCGGAGCCATCCTGGCGGGCCTCGTCACGGTGGCGATGTTTGACCCCGGGGCACCCGACTGGCTCACGTCCGCGCGCGACCGGTTGACGGTTGCGCACGCGATGGCGGGAGTCGCGGGGTGGGTTGGCCTGACAATGGGCGGAACCATGGTCACACTCGGCCCCACCGCCATGCGCACGCGCATGGACCCGGCGGCGGTCTCCTTCGCGACAACCGCACTGCCCCTGTGGGTCGCAGGCCTGGTTACCTCGGAGGTGGGAGCCCTCATCGGATCCATGAGGATTGCCTCCCTGGGTCTGCTGATCGTGATCGGTGCGGCAGCGCTCGGCGTGGGTGTTCCACTGGGACGCGCCGCCTGTGCCAAGGGCCCCTCGGAGTACGGGGCTTGGTCTCTCGTCCTGGGCGGCGCGTGGATTCTCGTCGCAGGAGCGGGCGCCTGCCTGCACGCCTTTGAAGCGGGGGACGCATCCGCGTTGCGCGCCGCATTCCTGCCGTGGCTGCCGATCCTGGGTGCGGCGGGCCTCGGCCAGGTGTTCGTGGGCGCGCTGGCCTACATGATGCCCGTCGTCATCGGCGGCGGCCCCTCCGCGGTTCGGGTCGGCATCGCGGTTCTCGAGGCCGGAGCCCCCATCCGCGAGGCAAGCCGCAACATCGCCGCAGTCTTCGCGTTGTCCGTCGCATCCCTGGCCGGCGCGCAGGCGCTGCGCCTGACAATAGCCGCGTGGGTTGTCCTGCTCTCCACCTACGTCATCGATATCGTCCTCATGGCCCGCTGCGGCGTGGCCCAGGCGCGCGCCAAGCGGGCCGCCTCATCCCCCTCACAGCAAGGAGTCCGCCGTGGCTGACCTCACCCTCTCCTCGTCTCCGTCGCCCCGCGGCGATGCCCCGAAGGAATCTTCCGCAAGACCGACCCTCAAGGCGCGCGTCAGCCCTGCGGGCGACCACGCGCCCGTGAACAGGACAGCCGGGGCGATCGTCGGCGTCGTCTCGGTCGTTGCTCTCGCGCTGGCGGTCTTCCTGTCCTCCCCCTCGGCCACCACCGCCCAGGAGGGAGCGACGGTACCGGGCGCCTCGTCCGTGACCGCGACCGGGCACACGACGCGCGTCGCTGTGGGCGTCGAGGGAATGTCCTTCACCCCGAACCACATCGAGGTCCCCATCGGGGATCGCCTGATCGTCGACTTCACGAACTCCGGGGATCAGCGTCACGACCTCGTGTTCGAGTCGGGTGTCACCTCCGGTTCGCTCGCCACCGGGGAAACGAAGGAACTGGACCTGGGGATCGTGTCGGGGGACATGGAGGGTTGGTGCTCGTTGCCCGGCCACCGCCAGGCGGGCATGACGATCCACGTGCAGGCCGTCGGCGCCTCATCGCCGGGATCCTCCTCCACGCCCGCGCCGTCCACTCACTCCCACGATCACGGCCACGGCGCCTCGTCGGGTCCCGCGAGCCCAACCGAGCTGACCGACTACGCCGCGACGATCGACGCACGCGACCCGGTCCTGCCGCCAGCCACAAACGAGACCGAGCGCCACTACACGTTCACCGTCACCGAGCAGACCGCGCGCGTCACCGACTCCCTGACGCGCGAGACGTGGACGTTCAACGGTGATGCGCCGGGGCCGATCTTGCGCGGCCACGTCGGAGACACCTTCCACATCACTCTTGTCAACAACGGTACGATGAGCCATTCTCTGGACTTCCACGCGGGCCTGGTCGCCCCCGACAACGTCATGCGCTCGATCGAGCCGGGGCAGAGCCTGGACTACACCTTCGTCGCAAAGAACGCCGGAATCTGGCTCTACCACTGCTCGACCGCCCCCATGTCGATGCACATCGCCAACGGCATGTTCGGCGCCGTCATCATCGACCCGACCGACCTGGATGGCGTCGATCGCGAGTACGTCATGATCGCCTCCGAGCTCTACCTGGGCGGCGACGGGCAGAGCGCCGACGCCTCGCTCCTGTCGGCGCTGCAACCCAATGCGATGGCGTTCAACGGCGTGCCCTTCCAGTACAAGGCGCACCCCATCGAAGTCAAGACCGGTGAGCGCGTGCGCGTGTGGGTCATGGACGCCGGCCCCAACCTGGCAACCACCTTCCACGTGGTGGGCACCCAGTTCGACACCGTGTGGCGCGAGGGCGCCTACGTGATCCGGGGCGGCGGCAGCGGCGGCGGTTGGGGTCAGGTGCTCGCCCTCGGGGCCGCTGAAGGCGGCTTCGTGGAGTTCACCCCCGTCGAGGCCGGGCACTACTCCTTCGTCAACCATGCGCTGTCTCTGGCCGAGAAGGGGCAGGTTGGGGTCTTCGAGGTGAGCGACTGACGGCAGGGCGCCGCCCGGCGGTGTGCGAACGCCACATTCCCAGCCCGCACCCGCCGATCCTCCAGCGGTAGAATGAGCGGATGCTCGGCACCTATCTCGACATTCTGCGCTACCGGGACGCCTGGAAATTTTCCGCGGCTGGACTTGTGCTGCGTCTGCCCATGTCGATGGTCGGATTGTCAACCATCCTGATGGTGCGCGCCGAGTACGGCAACTACACCCTCGCGGGCGCCGTCTCCGCCGTCAACATCGTCGTCATGGCGATCTGCGCACCGCTCCTGGCGCGCCTCGTGGACCGCCACGGACAGCTGCGCGTCATGGGCCCCGCGTGGATCGTCTCCACCCTGTCGATGTGTGCGCTCGTCACCGCCGTCATCATGCACGCACCCGAGTGGCTGCTCTTCATCCCGGCAGCCCTCGCCGGCGCCACGTGGGGAGCGCCCGGCGCGCTCGTGCGCTCGCGCTGGTCAACGATCCTGCGCAAGCCCGGCCAACTCACGACGGCCTACGCCCTCGAGTCCGCCGTCGACGAGTTCGTCTACATCGTCGGCCCCGTGCTCTCCACCGTTCTCGGCACAGCCGTGCACCCCGCCAGCGGACTCGTCATTTCGATCACCAGCCTCGCGGTCGGGGGCGCCCTCTTCCTGTCGCGTCGATCCTCCGAACCCGCGATCATTCCCCACGACCCGGATACACCCCGCGAGTCCGTCATCCGCAAACCCGTCGTCCTTGTCATGGCCGCGACCTACATCGGCATGGGCATGACGTTTGGCGCGATGGAAGTGTCCATGGTCAGCTTCACCGAGGAGCGAGGCGCGCCCGCGCTCGGCGGGATCCTCCTGGCGATCTTTTCGATCGGATCGCTGGCGGCCGCACTCGTGTACGGAGCTCGCACGTGGCGGCGGCCCACCTGGCAACTCTTCGTGATGGGTGTCGTCGCAATGGCGCTGGGAATGAGCGCCTTCCCCTTCGCCCTCAACCTGTGGGCGATGACGGTCGTCATCCTCATCACGGGCGTCACCTGCGCGCCCACGATGACGAACGTCAACGTCATCATCCAGAAGTCAGTCCCGGCCGGAAAACTCACCGAGGGATTGACCTGGATGTCGACCTCGATCAATCTGGGCACCTCGCTGGGAACCGCCATCGCCGGTCCGGCAATCGACGCGGTGGGCGCGCGCGGCGGCCTCTACACCATGGCCGGAGCCGGATGGGCGATGGTCCTCCTCATGCTCATCGGACTGCGTACCCTGCGCACGACCGATGCCGCCCCCACCCCCAGGCTTCCGCTCGACTGACTTCCCTGCCCTCCGACGGTTCTTGCGCCGCGGGGGGTGGGAAGCCCTATGATTGGCCTAATGCGTTTGCGACCACCACTCATCGACGACGAATCTCCCTCGCTCGCACTGGCCCTCACGGCCGGCGCGGGCGAGCTGGCGTCAACGCTGCTCGTCGCGGCCATGTCGAAGGGCTGGTACTACCCGGGAGTCGTCGGATTCGGTGGGATCGGGTCCCAGCGCAGCGCCCGAATCCTCGGCCGGGTTCTCATGGCGCGCGGCGACGACGGACGCTCCTGGTTGCAAACACGGCGGGGCTGGCGCCAGTTTTTCAACGCGCAGGTTCCCCGCCAGCCGGTTCTCGTCACGGTTGGTCGGGCCCGCAGGCTCGCATTTGCGGACCGCGGCGGCTTCGTCGATATGACGATCCTGGGCCACGGCCTGACGCCCGGCTGGCACGACGCGACGATTCAGGTTCTGCATGCCGGTGACGTTCGCGCCCTGGGCATGTCAGAGGACACCGCCGCCAAGCTCGCGGCCACCTTACGTACCGCTACCCCCCTGCCCGCCCCCGCCTCGGCGATGCACGAGCGTCCCCGCAAGGGACGTATCCGCGCCGGGCGTCCGGCCTGCGTACGCGTGCGCATCGTCTCCGACCAGGAGCGATTCGGCGTCGTCTCCGACATTGACGACACCGTCATGGTCTCGATGCTGCCGCGCCTTGTGACGGCAGCCAAGCACGCGTTCGTCGACCGCGTCTCCTCCCGTGAAGCGGTCCCCGGCATGGCCCACCTGCTGACGACGCTGACCACCGCCTCCGCCTCCTCCGAGGACGTCCCCCCGGGCGTTCACTCGCCCATCATGTACCTGTCGACCGGGGCGTGGAACGTCGTGCCCACCGTTCGTTCGTTCCTGGAGCGCAGCGGCTACCCGGCGGGCGGATTCCTCATGACGGACTTCGGCCCCTCCAACACGGGATGGTTCCGTTCCGGCCCCGAGCACAAGCGCCGGGAGCTGCGCCGCCTGGCGCGCATGTTCCCGCAGATGCGCTGGCTCCTCGTGGGCGACGACGGGCAGCGCGACCCCGAGATCTACGCCGAGTTTGCGCGAGACTTCCCGCGCAACGTCGCCGGAATCGCGATTCGTTCGCTGTCCGAAATCGAGCAATTCATGGCGCACGGCAGCTTCGAGGCGATGGTCCCGGACGCCCTGTGGACCGTTCCCGAGGGCGTGCCCGTCTGGTACGGATCCGATGGGGAGGCGCTGCTTCACAATATCCGAGGCCGCGGCACGGTGGGGCCCCTCACGCCACACTGACGCGCCCGATCTGCCGGGCGCTGGACGCGTGGACTACTTGTCGTGCGTGCCCGACATCGGCAGACACTTGGTGGGCTGTTCAACCGAATCGGAGGACTTCAAGACGCGCTGAACGTCCTCGGCGCTCATCGCCCCGTCGTAGAAGGTGCCGAGTTCGACCTTCACTGACGAGTCCGTCGCGTCGCTGAGACGCACGCGCGCACCCGGGAAGAAGCGGGCAACCGAGTATGCCGCGTCGACCGCCGAGGCTCCCGCCGTGATGCGCACCTTGCCCGTGTACTCGACCTCCGCGTTGTCGGGTTCTTGCATCTGGAATCCCGCGGTCGCCAGCATGTCCGAGGCCTTGCTGGCCAGGCCCGCATGCTGCGTGGTGTTGATGACGGTGACGCTGATCTGGGAGGGGGGCACCGGCTTAGCGCTCTGGGTCGGGCACGGCACGTCGCCGACCTCCGCGTACTTGATCTTCTCCGAGAAGCCGTTGCCGAAAGGAATGGGCAGGAGCCCGGTGAACACCAGAGCCGCCAACACCGCGGCCGCGATCATCGCGACGCCGATGATGGAGAACGTCGTGTTTTGACGCTGTTGCCGCTCGCGCAGGAAACGCTCGCGCGGAGTCAGGGCGGGGTGGGGCGCGTTCGGAGTACTCACAACCCCACCCTAGCTAATGGGGGCGCTCCGCGGCCAGGGGGCGCTCCGTCGCACGTGTGACATCTCGCCCACGCGCCGAGGTCGGCGTACAGTAAGGGCACCCTCACATGCGACTGATTCCCGTCGGCCCCGTCCGAGTTTGCGCACGGGACCGAGGCGTTGCCCCACACACCAATCCGAAAGAGGCAGACATTGAGCTTCCTGACACCCGACCTGCGCTCCCGCATCCACGAGCGCGCCGGCCTCGCCGACGCCGCCAACACCTACCCGGCGGAGGACCTCGCGGACCTGAGCGCGGCCGGCTACCTCCGCGCCTTCGTTCCCGTCGAGTTCGGTGGCGCGGGGCTAACGCTCGCCGAGATCGCCGCCGAGCAGACGGCGCTGGCCAAGGCGGCTCCCGGCACGGCACTGGGCATCAACATGCATCAGATCATCGTGGGTCTCGGTCGCTACCTGGTCGCCCACGGCAACGCGCGAGGCGAGCAGATCCTGCGCGACGCGGCCGCCGGCGAGGTCTTCGGCTTCGGCATCTCCGAACCCGGCAACGACCTCGTTCTCTTCGGCTCCACGACGCGCGCGACCGCGAACGAAGCGGGAGGATACTCCTTCGAGGGAACCAAGATCTTCACGTCCCTGTCCCCCGTGTGGACGCGTCTGCTCGTCTTCGGGCGGGCCGAGACCGAGGAGGGCCCCAAGTCCGTGTTCGGAATCGTCCACCGGGGCGATCCAGGCTATACGATCAAGGACGACTGGGACACCCTGGGGATGCGCGCCACCCAGTCCATGACGACCCTCCTGCAGGGCGTGGAAGTACCCGCGGAGCGCATTCTCACGGTGACGGATCCCGGCCCCAGCACCGACCCGGTCATCTTCGGGATCTTTTCCCACTTCGAGATCCTGCTGGCCGCCACCTACCAGGGCGTGGGCGAGCGCGCCGTCGAGGTGGCGGCCGAGCACGTCGCAACGAGGCGGTCGGTCAAGAACCAGACGACGTACTCCAACGACCCGGACATCCGGTGGCGCATCGCCGAGGCCGCCCTGCTGATGAACGCGGTCGGCCCCCAGATTCGCGAGCTCGCGCGCGACGTTGACGCGGGCGTTGACCGCGGCCGGTCCTGGATGCCGCAGCTGTCCGCCGCGAAGAACGCGGCGGCCGAGGCCACGCTGCGCGCGGTCGAGCAGGCGATGCGCGCGTGCGGGGGCAGCGCCTACTACAACTCGCACGAACTCTCGCGCCTGTACCGAGACGCGCTCGCCGGCCTCTTCCAGCCCTCCGATCAGGAGTCCCTGCACGCCGCGTGGGCGAACCTGATCCTGGGCCCCATCGAGAAGGCCGAGTAGGCGTCCGGGGACGAGGCACCGGCTGGGTGGGGCCAGGGAGCCGGCGCCGCGCGGGATGGGAACACGGCCGACCCCGGGCGTCGTCGGGACAGACAGGGAGGCGGGCTCCGAGTCTCCTCGGGGCCCGCCTCGCGTGACTGCCACCTACTGGTTCCAGCGGAACTTATCGGGGCTGATCTCGCCCGTCGAGCCGGTCATCCATCCGCCGCGCGCCAGCGCGAAGGACTGGCCGCTCTTCGTGTTCCAGCAGCTGATCCCGTCCTGGGTGGAATGGCAGGCGTAGTCGCCCTTGGCGGCCGCCGCCCCGTATGCGAGAGCGTTGCCGCCCGAGGGCGCCCGGTTCGCGCAGGACTGGGCTGCCTTGTCCTTCGTCGCCGACAGGACGCCGACCTGATTGCTGGGGCACGAGCTGTAGCCGTCATCGGCCCAGTCAGACTCGCTGATACCGCAGCTGACGCCGTCGGCGCTGAAGGAGCAGGTGATGTTGCCCGACGGGGAGGAGAAGGAGTCCACGGCTAGCGCGCCGGCCGGGGCCGGATACTTGGCGGGTTCCTCGGAGCTGGCGCTCGGAGAGGGCGACGCGTCCGTTGCCGTTGAGGTCGGCGACGGGCTCGCATTTGCCCCGGGGGTGGGCCCCTCGTAGCCGCGCGTGAACACGTAGATGACAAATCCGAGGAGGATCACCGCGATCACGCCAAGAATGGTGAGGACGATGGCCATGACGGAGATGCCGCGGCGTCCGCCCGATTCGGTCTCCTCCGCCGGCGTTCCCTGTTGCGCCGTGGGCTGGACCTGATAGGAGGCTCCCGCCCCCGGATACGCCTGCGGCATGTTCTGGGGGCGTGCGGGACCGGATGCGCTCGGGTAGGCGCTCCCGACGGAGGCGGCTGGGTAGGCCGCGGTTGCCTGGGCATCGTTTGGCGCTTTGCTCCCCATGATGGACTGGCGCTGCACCTGCGCGACGACCTGTTCGCGGGCGTCCACCTGCGGGACGGGCGCGCTGGAGCCGACGACCGCGGAGTATGGCGTGGTCCTCTCCACCTGGGAGTAGGAGTTGACGCCGCCCTGACCCAGGACGTACATGCCGGACTCGGAGGTTCGGATCGAGGAACCCGCGACCGCACCCGACACGTCGCCGTGCATGACGAGGTACCCGTTGGAGTCGATGTATCCGTCGTAGTCGTCGCGCGCCTCAAGGGCGGCGTTGACGGCCGGGTCGTTGAACTGGTGCAACCAGTCGAGGAGACCGCGATAGGCGTGCGGGTGCGCGGCGACGGCTGGGCGCAACTCGGGGTAGCGATAGGCCAGCTGGCGCAGCGCCTCAGCGTCGGTCGATGGATCCTGGGCTGCCGCCGCAGGGTTGTCGAAATGCAGCTCTTCTGCCATCGCTACTCCAAGATTCAACGGTCATGCAGTTGTTACACCATACCGCGCCCGCACGTCGCAGGCGAAAATTTACCTTGTGCATTTTCCACCATGCGGCGCTGTCACTTGACAAAACACTCATGAACCGCCTCGAAACACGAAGCTGTCAAAACCGAGGTTGTCAATGTCTTCCGCGAGCGCGCGCACCTGGTCGTCCCAGCCGGGCCTGGTGGAGACAAATCCCGCCGGGGTGCCGACCTCGCGCGCCTGCTGAAGGGCGAAACATCTAACGCCCAGATCCCGGGCGGCGCGCGCCACGTCGAGGCCGTCACGCGGGCCGTCGGGGTAGACGGTGAGTCTCACCTCGTGGTCCACGTCGGGGTGGGCAAGGAGGATCTCGAGGGAGGACCACGCCTTCTCTCCCGCTCCCACGCGCCCGGCCACCGCCTCGTAGTGGTCGGGCATGGCCTTCAGGTCGATGCCGACCCAGTCGACGAGGCCCTCGTCCAGCAGGTTCGCGAGGCGCCCCGGGTAGGGCCCGGCGGTGTGCAGGCCCACCGCGAAGCCGAGTTCGCGCACGCGCGCCATCCCCGAGGCCAAGGCGATCTGCCGGGTGGCCTCGCCGCCGGAGAACACGACCCCATCGAGGAGGCCTCGCCTGCGCGCGAGAAGTTCTTCGAGGGAGGACCACGCGACCACTCCGGGGATGCGCGGGTCAATGATCGCGCTGTTATGGCAGTACGGACATGCCCAGGGACAGCCCTGCAGGAACAGGGAGGCGACGAATTTACCGGGCCAGTCGACGGTCGACATGGGCACCAGGCCGGCGATCTGCAGATCCTGCGGCCCCCATGCCTTCCCGGGGGCTGCCCCGCGCGCCTCGCCCGAGGCCTTGGGGGGCGTCGGGGGAGATGCTGGGCAGCCGCCCTGGGCAGACCTGCTCACGTCAGCGGCTTCCCGCCGGGGGGAATGCGCTGACGAGTTCACCGTGCGAGCCGGCGGCCTGTTCGGAGAACATCCGACGCTCGTGGTACTCGCCCTTCTTGCCGATGTTGAAGGACTGAACGGGGCGGAAGTATCCCATGACTCGTGTCCACACCTCGCAGGCCTGCGGCTCGTCACCCGGGTGGGCCGCGGCACACTTGTCGCAGGTGAGGTGTTCTCCCGCCAGGTATCCGTGGACCGGGCAGATCGAGAAAGTCGGGGTGATCGTGATGTAGGGGACCTTGAAGGCGGTGAGGGATCGGCGCACCATCTCCTTGCAGGCCGCTCCGGAAGAGACGCGCTCCCCCATGTACAGGTGCAGGACCGTTCCGCCCGTGTACTTGCCCTGGAGGATCTCCTGGTCTTCGAGGGCCTGGAAGGGGTCATCGGTGTAGGCGACGGGAAGCTGGGAGGAGTTCGTGTAGTAGGGTTCGGCCTCGGTTCCTGCCTGGATGATGTCGGCGAAGCGCTTGCGATCCTCCTTGGCAAAGCGATAGGTGGTGCCCTCGGCGGGCGTGGCCTCAAGGTTGTACATGTGGCCGGTCGCCTCTTGCAGCTCGACCATTCGCTCGCGCACGCGGTCGAGGATTCGCACGCACAGGTCGAAGCCCCGCGGGTCCGTGAGGTCGTAGGCGTCGTCGCTGAAATTGCGCACCATCTCGTTCATGCCGTTGACGCCGATGGTGGAGAAGTGGTTGTCCAGCGTCCCCAGGTAGCGCTTGGAGTAGGGGAAGAGGCCGTGGTCCATGTGGAACTGGATGGTCTCGCGCTTGATCTCGAGAGACTGGGAGGCCAGGTCGATGAGGCGGTCCATCTGGGCAACGAGGCCTGCCTCGTCACCCTTGTAGAGGTAGCCGAGGCGCGCCATGTTGAGCGTGACGACACCGATGGATCCGGTCAGCTCGGCTGACCCGAAGAGGCCGTTGCCTCGTTTGAGCAGCTCGCGCAGGTCCAGCTGGAGGCGGCAGCACATGGAGCGGATCATGTGCGGATCCAGGTCGGAGTTGATGAAGTTCTGGAAGTAGGGAAGCCCATACTTGGCGGTCATCTCGAAGAGGGCGTCAACGTTCTCGCCCTCCCAATCGAAGTCGGGGGTGATGTTGTAGGTGGGGATGGGGAACGTGAAGACACGTCCGTCGGCGTCTCCACCGGTCATGACCTCGATGAACGCGCGGTTGATGAGGTCCATCTCGCGCTGCAGGTCCCCGTAGGTGAAGTCGACGATCTCGTCACCGACCATGGGGTGCTCGTCGGCGAGGTCGTCCGGGCACGTCCAGTCGAAGGTGAGGTTGGTGAAGGGGCACTGGCTCCCCCAGCGGGAGGGAACGTTGAGGTTGTAGATGAGTTCCTGCATGCACTGGACGATCTGTTCGTAGGTCATGTCGTCGAGACGCACGAAGGGGGCCATGTACGTATCGAAGGAGGAGAATGCCTGAGCGCCCGCCCACTCGTTTTGGAGCGTGCCCAGGAAGTTGACGATCTGGCCGCACGCCGAGGAGAAGTGGCGGGGAGGGGCGGAGGCGATGGCCCCGCCGACACCGTTGAAGCCCTCCTGGATGAGGCGCTTGAGCGACCAGCCCGCGCAGTATCCGGCGAACATGTCCAGGTCGTGGATGTGGTAGTCGCCGCTGCGGTGCGGCGCCGCGATCTCGGGCGTATAGACGTGCTCGAGCCAGTAGTTGGCGACGATCTTGCCCGCCGAGTTCAGGATCAGCCCCCCGAGCGAGTACCCCTGGTTCGCGTTGGCGTTGACACGCCAATCGGAGCGGTCCAGGTACTCCTCCACGGTTGCGATGGCATCGACGTCATAACGGGGTGCGCTGGTCATGGCCCCTCTCCTGTCTGGCTTCTTCTGTGACTGATGTATGCCCCGGCGCGAGGTGATCCGCGCTCGCTTGCGCGGGCGAAGCACCGGGAGCTGGGGTTGCGCTGCGGCTTGTTCGGCGCGTCGACACGTGGCGGCGTTGCTTCTCGTCGCGCGGCATTCGTGGCATCGTGGGCGGTGGCGGCGCTACCGTCCCATCGGGTCAACGCCTCTCGATGGAGGAAAGGCGCCCGCACGAACACTAGATGTAGTGCTTGGGTCGAACATGAGCCACTGTATCTAGTATCGGTCGGGTAGTACAGAGGCGGCCCGCGCGTCGCGGGTTCCCTTCGCCACGTCGACGCCTCCCCCGCATTTTCCTAGGACCAACGTCCTGTCATCGTCGACGGGCGGCAGCGCCCCGTGAGGGCGGCGGGCGAGCGCGCACACGCCTTGCGCGAGAGGCGACCGGCATCGGGCACGCCGCGATGTACGCGTGAGCGCGATGGCCGCGCCACCGGCGAAGAGTCAGACGAGGAAGGGAAGCTTCTTCACCACGGAGAGTTTCTTCCACCGCGCCCCGAGTCCCAGCGTATCCCCGGCGCTCGTGAGGGGAATGAGCGCCAGGACCATCGCATAGACAAGATGCTGACTGACCACGGGATTGAGCGAACCCCACACCCAGGGCGCGGTCGCCGCGTACATGAAGCCCATCATGATGACCCCACCGACTCCCGCCAGGCGCGTACAGACCCCAAGGATGAGCGCCACCCCGATTCCCAGCAGGCTCGCCATGAACGCCCAGTCAACCGCCGGAACGGCAAGGGCCTGGAAGAAAGAGGCAAGCGGCTTACCCCCCGTCGCGCCCGTCAGGAAGCTCTGGGCCGGCGTGCCCCCGTTGATCCAGGCGCGCGACGGGCCGGTCGGAAAGTGGAGGCCGAAGGTCTTGTCCAGGAAACCCCACAGGAAGACGAAGCCAACGGCGATGCGCATCAGGCCCAGGAGGATGCGGGCGGGAGCGGAGGTCACAACGGCGGAAGATGGGCCAGGCATGTCGATTCCTTCGTCTCGTGGCGGCGTCGGTCGTCGGCGAGGCCGGACCGCGGCCCCGTCCGATAGAGCCGTGCAGGCCGGTCGCCACGACCCATTATCCACCGTCTGCGGCCCGCAACACGACCCCACCGGCGTCCATTGCCTCGGGCGGACCCCACTAGAACGCGGCCTACTCGCCCGCCAGGCGGTCGACCTCGTGCATGACGAGCCCGCACACGGCGCTCACCCACGCGACGGCAGCGACTCCCAGGACCAGCGACCGCCACGGTCGAATCTGCAGGAAGTCCTCGAATCCGTAGCCCGAACCGGGCGAGGCCGCAGACATGCTGAAGCCCCACAGCCCGGCCACCGTCGCGACAAGGGCTAGAGCGAGAAGCCCCAGGCTGATCCACGCCATGATTCTCTGCACGTGTACTCCGTGCCGGGGGCGCCGCTCGATGGGAGACAGGGCGAGGGCCCACGCACCCGCGATAAGGACGGCCGTGATGACGTCGGCGGGCCTGTGCCACCCCTCCATCATGACGGACACGCCCATGAGCGCGGTCCACGCCCACCCGAGCCAGGCGGACGGGCTGCGCGAGAGCTTGGGCGCGACGACCACGAGAGCCAGGGAGATCGTGACAGCAACCGTGGTGTGTCCCGACGGGAGGGAGTTCCCGGCGCCGGTTGTGACACCCAGGTTCGGGCGGGTCAGGATGTAGTCCTTGAGGATCTGGGTCGTTATGTTGGCGCCGATGACGGCGCCGAGGGCGCGCCCCGCGAGCGTGGGACGCCGACGAGCCGCGGCGACCAGGGCAACCGCGGCGCCCGCGATCACCATGACGGGCACGGACACCAGCCCGGTGATGAGCATGGAGAAGCCCTCGTAGTGGCGGGCCGAACGCATCGTGCCCTCCATGAGGATCGTGTCGACGACCTGCCCGGGCGCGGTCGCCAGGGCGAGGTGCGCGATGAGTGCCGTCAGGACCAGGCAGGTCACGACGCCTCCGAGGCGCCGGGCGAGCTGGCGACGATACCACGCATCGGAGGTCAGGGAAGGGGAAGCGGGTGCGCCCGGCGCGGCTCGGGACGGTTCGGGCTGAGCGGCGCCGGCGCTCCGGTCTCCCGCCTCGGCCCCGCCGCGCCCGCGGGCGTTGGCGCCGCCGCTCGACGAGGAGCGGGGGCGCGCGGGCCGAGAACTCTTCGTGTAGGACTCGTCGACGGAGGGGTCGGAGGGCAGGGCGAGATTCGGGTCGTCCACGGTGTCCTCCGTTCGCGTCGATGGTCGTTCCCCACCCACTGTAGTGGAGCGGGAGAGGTGTTCGCGGATTTAACCGGGATGCGCGGGTGGTTTCTGCGTGGCCTTTTGCTTGTCATGGACCGCACCGCACGCATCGCGCCCCGCCCGGCGCGACCCGGTTCGTCGTCGAAGCGGCCCGCGGTCCACGCCCGCCAGGGCGGCCATTACGAGGCGACCGAGGTGGGCGCGCGCCGTGCGTGGGGCTCGGTTAGAGTGGGGGTGTCCAAATCTGTACGTTCAACGCGGGAGTTGTCAGTGGCTTCTTCTTCACCTGTCAGCACCGATCGCATCCGAGACTTGCTCAGGTCTCGGGACGTGCGTTTTGGCGACTACAACGAGGGCGAGCTGGCGTATCTGATGCCGAACGCGGCGTTCTTTTGGAATGCAACGAATCCTCAGATCCTTCAGCTGCGCGCGCAGTGGCGGGGCATCGCCCGCACGCCCGAGCAGTTCGGCGAGCTGGCTCGCGAGGTCGCGACCTGCAATTCGACGCGCACGGGTCCGAAGGCGTACGTGGCTCCGCTCGAGGACGGCACGCAGTACGGCCTGATCGCCGAGTGCAACATCGTCGTGCTCTCGGGCCTCACCCAGGCTCAGTTGGACAACTTCTTCGAGACATCGATGTCGATGATCATGGGCTTCTTTGCGGACCTTGAGGTGGCATTGCCCGATTTCGTGGATTGGGACAGCCAGGATCGGAGGCCCCTGCGATGAACGTTCCCTACCTCGTTCCCGAGGACGAGGAAACTCCCTATCCCGCCGACTTCGAGCGGGTCGTATCGGCCGTGCGCTCGATGGGTTACGCGCTGGACGTGATCGAGTCCGGCCGCGCCGCGGGCGCGATCTTCGATGACATCCCATTCCTCGTCTCCTTTGACGCGGCCGGGCGTTTCCTGTCGATTCGGGCGGTGTGGGACACGGGCATGGAACCCGCGAGCGCCGAGTCGGCGCTGTTCGCGACGGCGGACAACTGGAACCGTGAGAAGTACTTCCCGACCGTCTACACCGCGGTATCTCCCGAGGGCAAGCTGGGCGTCTACGCGGACTTCGTCGTGGACACGGAGGCCGGCCTGTCCGACGTGCAGCTGCGCGACGCGATTTCGTCGGGTATTTCGACGGGGATCGCCGCCATCCGGTACGTGAAAGAATCCGCCTCCGAGACGCTGGGGTGGGCGGTCACCGGCTCGGATGAGCACTGATCAAGGCCCTTCGGGCCCCTCCCCATCAGACCTGCTGAACGTCTTGAGGCGCTTGAGCGCCAACGACGATCGCCTCCTGGGCAGCGTGACCCTCCCGGGCCGTTGCGCCCAGTTCGCCTCGTGGCCGTCGTGGGTCTGCCCCGCAGTCGTGGAGGCGTGGCGTCGGCGGGGGGTCGCGAGGCCCTGGACTCACCAGCGTCGCGCCCTCGACGCACTGCGCGGCGGCTCCGACGTCGTGCTGGCGACGGGCACCGGTTCCGGCAAGTCGCTGGCCGCGTGGACCCCAATCCTCTCCGACCTCGTCGAGGCCGAGGAATCCTCCCGCATTTCGGCGATCCACCGTCGCCCAACGGCCCTGTACCTGGCCCCGACCAAGGCCCTCGCCGCTGATCAGCTGGCGTCACTGACGGCGCTGCTCGGCCAGGCCGCGCGCGCCACCGAGCGTGGCGCGCCGGAGCCCGACGGCGTCGATGAGCGCCTGAGACGCGTACGCGCCCAGTGCGTGGACGGCGACACGCCGCGCGAGGCCAAGGAGTGGGCGCGGGCGGGCGCGGACCTCGTCCTGTCGAACCCCGATTTCTTGCACCACGTCATGCTGCCCGCCCACCAGCGTTGGTCACGCTTCCTCGCATCGCTGCGCCTCATCGTCATCGACGAGGCGCACCATTGGCGAGGCGTGACCGGCTCGCACGTCGCCCTCCTCGTGCGCAGGCTCCTGCGCGTCGCACACCACCTGGGCGCGGATCCGAGGATCCTCATGCTCAGCGCGACCGTGCGCGACGCGCGGGCGGTGGGACGGGCGCTCACGGGGCGCGACGCGACCGCGGTCACCCAGGACGGTTCCCCCGCCGGCGAGCACGAGCTGGTCCTGTGGCAGGGGAGAGTAGTCGCCGACGCATCCGAGGTGGACATCTCCTCGTTCCTGGATGCCATCGACGCCCCGCCCGGCACCGCGACGCTGAGTGTTCCCCTCGTACGGCGCAGCGCCGGCGCGGAGGCCGCCGCTCTCGGCTGCGCGTTCGTCGAGGAGGGGGCGCGCCTGTTGGCCTTCGTCCGCTCGCGAGCCGGCGCCGAGGCCGTGGCCGCCCAGATCCGCGACCGCCTGTCATCACATGCCTCGCCCCTGGCGGGCAGGGTGGGCGCCTACCGGGGCGGGTACCTGCCCGAGGAGCGGCGCGCCCTCGAAGACGCGATCCGTTCGGGGGCTGTGCGGGCGCTGGCGACCACCTCGGCCCTGGAGATGGGGTTGGACATCTCGGGACTGGATGCGACCCTGACGGTGGGGTGGCCGGGGACGAGGGCGTCCCTGCGTCAGCAGATCGGCCGCGCGGGGCGCGCCGGCGCCCCGGGAACATCGGTTCTCATCGCGTCGGACAATCCCCTGGACGCCTATCTCGTGCGCCACCCGGAGGAGATCCTCGGACAGGTCGAAGCCTGCGTCATTGACCCCGCGAATCCGTGGGTGTTGGCCCCGCACGTGGCGGCCGCGGCGGCGGAGTTGCCGATCACGGCGTCCGACAAGGCCTACTTTGGCGAGCATTTGGAGGCTATCGCCGAACGCCTGAGGGCCGACGGATACCTCAGGCGCCGGCCGGCCGGCTACTTCTGGGATGCCACCCGTCCCGAGCGTCCCACCGACTTGACGGACCTGCGCGGCTCCTCCGGGGACGTTCAGATCGTTGAGGCGCGCGCCGGAGCGGTCGTTGGCACCATCGACGAGGCCTCGGCCGATGCCCACGTGTTCCCCGGGGCGATCTACATCCACCAGGGACGCACCTTTCACGTCCTCAGCTTGTCCTCCCTCACCGAGCCCTGCGCTCCCGCCGCGCGCGGATGGCCGCGTCTTCCGCTCGGGGCGAGCCCCGACCCGCTCGAGCGCGGCGTCGTCGAGCGGGAACACGGGGTCGAACGGGCGGAGGCGGTGTCCGAGGGGGCCGCACCCCTCATCGTCGCACCCCCACGTGGCCGCGACGCCCGGGTCGCCCTCGTCGAGGAGGTGCGTACCCCCTTGCGCACCCGCGCCTCCACGCACACGAGCGTCGAGGTGTGCGGCGTTGAGGAGTCCTACGCGAGCGGGGATGGGGCCGTCACCTGGCATCACGGCCCGACGAACGTGTCGACGCGGGTGACCGACTATGATCTGCTGCGATTGCCCGGGCTCGAGTTCATTCGCAACGTGGAGCTATCCCTCCCCACCCACACGCTTGCCACGAAGTCAACGTGGTTCACGCTCGCTCCGGTCGTGCTGAAAGCGGCGGGGATTGAGGCACGCGACCTTGCGGGAACGCTGCACGCGACCGAGCACGCGATGATCGGGATGCTGCCGGTGGTGACGACGTGCGATCGGTGGGACCTGGGTGGGCTATCGACCGAGCGACATGACGACACGGGTTTGCCCACGGTTTTCGTTCACGACGCGTTCCGAGGCGGGGCAGGGCACGCGCTCGCGGGGTACCGCAGCGCGCGCGAGTGGGTGACCGCGACCCTGGAGGCCGTCTCGTGCTGCGACTGCGAGTCGGGATGCCCGCGCTGCGTTCAGTCCCCCAAGTGTGGCAACGGCAACGAACCCCTTTCGAAGGCGGGTGCCCTGCGCCTGCTCGCCTACCTGCGTGATCGGGCGCCGGGAGCCTAGGCGGGTTCGTCGCCCTCGCGCCGGTTGGCACCGGCCCGCACCCTGGCGCGCAGGATCGCCGATATTACAAGACATAGCCAGACTCGTCGCGTCTCATCGGGTCCTCAGCGCCTCCTGAATGACAGATTCGAGGGCTGAGCGCACCGCGTCCGATTTGAGGAAGCTCGGCGGTCCAGTATCCGACATCATCCTGGGACATCTGGACCACACCGTCACCGAGCCAGAAGCCGCTCTAGCGTCTCAGCGTCGACAAAACTCGTGTGTGTCCCGAGGGTCCCACACGCCCAGGCGCCACCCACCGCGCCCGCGCGGGCGGCCCCGAAGACATCGCCGTGGTCCAAGTAGTGGCACAGAAAAGCCGCCACAAAACTGTCGCCAGCCCCGTTGCTATCCACGACCGGACGACCGGGAATAGAGATCGGGCTGATCCGCAGTGGCAACTCGTCCGACCGTTGCCACACACGGGCGCCCTCACTCCCGGCCATCACCACCACGAACTGGGCACGCCCTCGGGCGAAAACGTCTGCGACCACGCCGGACTCGTCCCTTAGCGCCGCGGCTGACACAAAGACGTAGTCGGCACCATAGGCAAAATCCTTATGATAGTCGGCAACACCATCCCAGTCATGCAGGTCGGTCGACGTCGACCGACCTGCGGCAACAGCGTCCCGCAAGGCGTACCTCGCCCAGTTCATGATTGAGACGTGCACGTGACGGGACCTCTCGATGCCTTCGCGCCACAGCGACGAATCGGGAATAAACTCGAACGGATGTCGTGGATCGTACAGGGACATGCGCTGCCCTTCCTCGGTCACCAAATTCACCGAGCGTCGCGTGCCGCTGATGTGCGTGACGAATGTTATCGGGATCCCAGCAGCTGAGTAAGCGTCCTGGATGAGCCGACCTTCAGCGTCATCTCCGATCACGTCCGCCATGGCGGAGGCGCGGCCAAGCGTGTGGACACCGAAGGCCACGCCGTTACCCGTGTGACCCACGACGGTCACGATGGGCGGAACCATCATGGAATCCACAACAGGGAGGGGCAAGGATTTCACTCGGACAATGTGATCGACTCCCACGCCGCCTACCACCAGAACATCTGCCTGAGTCATTTTCTCTCCATTTTCTTTCACGTGGGTTCAGCCCACACTGAACTGCTGGGTGTTTTTCGGACAGTGCTTGTTTGTGTTTCAGGCTGCATTCGTTAAGTCCAGGAAATCGCTTTCGACCCCGTCGGGAATGCGACACCCTAGAGTTGGGTGGAGACGAGTACGACTGTATCTCAGTTCGATCCACGAGGCGATATCCTTGATCGCCCTGTCCTTCGTGGGATAGACCATTCGGTGAGCCCTCTCGTTCTTGCGCGTAGCGTTGAATGACTGAAGCCCAAGCGTTGTCCCAGCACACCCCCGTACGCCCCACTGACGGGCGAATACCATAGGACTTGAGGCGACCGAGGAACCTCTGGGACGTGTAGTGGTTCCCCGTGTCGGAGTGAAAGATCGTCACACACTCCTCGACCGGGCATCTCCTGACCGACATGTCAATGGCCTGGCACACCAGGGAGGTGTGCATGTGGTCGGCCATCGCATAACCGGCCCGCGCGGCCACCCCCCCCGGTAGGCGCGCCGCACAGACTCGAAGGGGCCGACCCTGAGGCCGACCCCTTCGAGTATCCCATCAACACAGTGCAAGTCTTCCGATGCGCTCCCTTTCTTGGCCACCCTTTGTGGGTGTTGCCCTTGGCTTGATGACTCCTAATGTAGGGGCCCCACCTGTGGGAAGCATTGAACGAAGCTGGCAATTCCCTGTGAATTTCTCACCCACCGGTCCCGGCCCGCGCCCTGGCGCGCAGGATCGCCGGTACTCCAACGATTCGGACGCTGGAGGAGACCTCCACCAGGCAGTCGCTTCCCCTCACCTCGCAGGACTGTACAACCGCCCTGTTGGCCCGGGCCACGGAGGAGGCGGACGCGCACGGCCGCTCCCCCACGTCTTCCCAGGCTGCGGTGGCCGCCTGCTCCGCCCCCGCCAGGGACGCCACGTCGGCGACGGCCTGCAGTCGCACGGAGGCGCTGCGCGCCGCGCCGACGCCACCGAGGGTCACCGCCAGGAGTATGCACAGGACGATCATGGCCAGGCAGTTGACGGTTCCCGATCCCTCCTCGCCCGCGCGCAGGCGCGCCGCCGCGGCTCTCACGGCAGGTTCCCCTCGTCGAGCGTGGTAACCGTGCAGCGGGCCACGCCCCCCGACCAGCCCAACACGCCGCGGTAGGGCGCACTTCCGGCGACACTCACCCATCCACCCGAGCGCGTCACAGCGTAGGTTCCCGGCGCGTACGCCGCCCGAGCTGCCGCCTGCGGATCCTGCGCACCGATAGATGCTGCTCTGGCTCCTTCACGAACCGCCTGACACAGGGACGATCCGGTGACTCCCGCCTGAGCAACCGCTACGATGACGCCAATCATCAGGGTGACAGCAACGAACCCAACGGCGTGCTCGACGGTGACATAGCCAGACTCGTCGCGTCTCATCGGGTCCTCAGCGCCTCCTGAATGACAGATTCGAGGGCTGAGCGCACCGCGTCCGATTTGAGGATCACGATGAGTAGTCCCGCGAACCCAGCGGCCGCAATGGTGCCGATCGCATACTCGACCGTGGTAGCCCCCGCCTCCGGATCATGCCGCCCTGAGCGGGCCTCGTCGGTGTCGGCGTCCCGCAGTCGGCGCACCGCCGCCACGAAACGACCGCGCGCGGCGAGCTGGGCGCCCAGCGCCGCCAGGTTGATTCGATCGATGATCGTCATTGGTCTGTCCTTTCCTCGTGCGCGCCCCTCGGCGTGCACGCCCAGTGTGAGTCCCTCCACCGACTGCCCACCATGGGGCCAGGAGGATCTGTGGATATCCGGTGAGAGCACTTCCTCCCTGTGGATGCGCCCGTCTACATGTCGATTCCGGCCATCAGGTAGGCCAGGAGGGGGCCGATCCCCAGCGCGAGGAATGCGGGCAGGAAAAACAACCCCAGGGGAGCGACCAGGCGGACGCCGAGCTCCTCGGCTTTGGTCTTCGCGTCGGCGAGGCGCATCCGGCGCTCCCATGCGGCGCAGCGAGCCAACATCAACTCGGGGGCGGCGCCGCAGGTCCACGCGGCCTCGAGGGCGTCGCGCAGCGGATGAGCCCATCCGGGCGCCTCCTCCCAGGCCTCGGCCCAGGAGACCCCGAGCCGCAGGGAGGCGGCCGTCCAGGCCAGGGTTTCCGTCTCGCAGGCCGATGCGAGGCAGCCAAGCACCCGGGGAATGGCCGCCCCGCTGGCCAGTCCCGAGGCGGCCAGGTCGCACGCGAGGGCGGAGTCCACCTCCTCGCGAACTCGCGCGCACGCCGAGAGAATCCTGTGGCACGAGGCGATTCCCGCGCCCCACGCTGCAGCCCCGACGGCGGCACACAGGCTTCCGGCCCCTCCTCCCGTGTAGAAGGCCCACGGGGAGGCTCCCAGCGAGTATGCCGCGACGATGCCGACGAGGGGAAGGGCGCTCAGGACGCGGGCGGACATGAGGGGGCCCGCGGAAGCCACTCGCCGCGCCTCGGAGACCGCTTGAGCATCGTCGATCGCTCCCCCGATGGCATCGAGGACATCGGCCAGGGGCGCACCGAGCCGGTGACTGTATCGGCAGGCCACAACGATGGAGAAGGCGCTGGAACGAGCGGCATCGGGGGAGCGCGAGCGCGCGGAGGGAAGGCTCCAGCCGCCCTGGGTTCTCGCCCACTGTGCAACGATGCGGGGACAGGAGTCCTGGCCCTGCTCTTCGGCGCCGCCCGCACCGATCCTGCCCAACGCGAGCCGCCAGGCTTCGGCCGCGGGGGACCCCGAACGGAGCCTGGTGGAGACTTCCGCAACCAGGAGCGACAGCTCCCGGGGCGTTGGAGGCCCCTGCGCCCGCCCCCTGTGCCGCCCCGATCCCGCGCCGATCAGGCGGCCACTCGCTGCGCCCCCCGACTGAGCGTCGACCTCCCGTTTCGCGCCTCCCGCAGCGCTACGCGCCCACGCGCGCACGATGCGCCGCTCGCGTGCGCCCCGCACGGCGCTCGCCGCGGCTCCGGTCAGAGACCCCAGGACGCACACCCCGAGGGAGATGGCCACGGCGATCCAACCGGCCGATTCGAAGCGGTGAACCACCGCCGCACCCGTGGATGCGGTCAACGCCCCTACCCACCAGCTCATAGCCCCACCCGCCCCGCCAGGGATGTCCACGCCTCGTGCTCGCGGACAGTACCGTCGTCGCTGGAGGTGAGCGCGGGAACGCACTCGAGGATATCGCCCGCCTTCGTGAGGACCCCCACCTCGACCACCCGCCGGTGCCCGCGCTGGTCACGCTTCATGTGCAGGATCGCGTCGAGGGCACTGGCCGCCTGGGCGGCAACCGCCGACTCGCTCATGCCCGCGAGCGCGCCGAGGGCTGCGAGCCGAGCGGGCACCTCGCGCACGCCGTTGGCATGCAGGGTTGCCCACCCCCCGTCGTGGCCCGTGTTGAGGGCGGTGAGCACGTCTCGGACCTCCGGGCCTCGGCATTCCCCCAGGACGAGGCGGTCGGGGCGCATGCGCATCGCGGCACGCACCAGGTCCGCGAGGGTGACGCTCCCTCGCCCCTCGACGTTTGGCTTGCGTTCGATGAGGTGGACGCAGTGCGGGTGCGCGGGCGCGATCTCGGGTACCTCCTCGATGCACACGATCCTCTCGCCCGCAGGAACCAGCGCGAGCGCGGCGCCCAGGAGCGTCGTCTTTCCGCTGCCGGTGGCACCGGAGACGAGAACGTTGGAGCGGGAGGCGACCAGGGCACGCACGAGCGGGCCAACGGGCCCCGGGAGGGTACCCCGCCCCTCGAGGTCGCCGATCCGCAGGCGGGACTTACCGAGTATCCGCAGCGACACGAGGGTTCCAGAGCCCGAGACGGGCGCCAGCACCGCGTGCATGCGCACCCCGCCCGGGAGGGTCCCGTCCGCGATCGGGCTGGCGTCGTCCAGGCGCACCCCGCACGCCGACGCCATGCGGATCGCCAGCCGCGTTGCCTCGGAAGGCTCGGCGATCCCCGCGTCGGTGCGCACGAGGCCGCCTCCCCTGTCCACCCACGCCTGCGTGCCGTTGATGAGCACGTCGGTGACCGAGGGGTCATCCAGTATCGAGGCCAGGGCAAGGGTCATTCCGCGCTGCCGCGCTCGTAGGGTGTCGAGGGCGCGGGCCGCCTCGCTCGCGCCGCATCCGGGGCGGGAGGCGGTTGCGGCGGCGAGGGCAGGGGAGGTGCCCCGGGCGAGGAGTCGCAGCGCGTTACGCATGAGCAGTCTCTCCCCGGCGGAGACGGGGCGCGGAGCGCTCGGCCCGATCTCGGGTGCCGGAAGCGTCCGAGAGGGCTTGGCGCAGCGCTCGCAGGTCCTTCCCCGGGCGCCTCGGTGCGCGCAGGATCGGTGTGGGAGCGCAGTGGGCCAGTCCCCGGCTGCGCCCGCGACGTGCGGTCACGAGGGTGATGGCCGGGCAGGGCGGAGGCGCGACCGAGAGAGCGGCGGCCATAGCGGCGGCGCCCTCCAGGTCGCCTCTGGTCACGAGGACGAGGGCGTGAGCTCCGATAGCCCGAACGCATCGTGCCGCGGCGCTGTTCCATCGTCCGGCGTCCACGATGAGGGGGCCGTCGATCGATCGGCACGCCGCCTCCACCCTGGGATCGTCGGCCTGGGCGCCACCGCGCCCATCTCCCACGAGGCAAGCAACTCCGTTGAGCACGGGAAGCTGGCCGCGCAGGGAGGGCAGGTAGGAGTCCTCGCGGGCATCGAGGTCGGCCCAGCGCACCCCCGGGACGCAGTGGTCGCGGGCCTTGGCAAGACCCGGCACCGACCCCGATGCGTCGACGAGGACGGGCGCCGCGTCGGCCGGACTCGTCGGCGCGGCGCGGCGAAAGAGCGACGTCCTTGCCCACCCGGACCACGATGGACGACGAGCGAGCAGGCGCACGACGCTGGTGACCCCCACTCCCCCGGCGATCCCAGCCACCACCCACGTCGGACCCGACCGGCGCGCGAGTCGGGACGCCTCGGCGATGAGGGAGACAAGGAGGGCGGTGTCCCGCGGGAGGCTCACCTGCCCCGCGTCCCCGACGCGGACGCAGGGCACACCCGCTGGCACCGGGGTGCCGGGAGCGGCCAGCGTCAGCACCGCGTCGGTGGGGTCCGCGCACGTCGTCACCCCCGCGAGGACGGCTGCGTCGTGAGCGTATTCGAGGTCGGGTGGGGCGAGGCCGACGAGGGCGACCGGGCCTCGAATCGGCATGGGGTCGGCGTTCATGGGTCCACCGTGCGCCCGCTCGCCCGTGCCCGTCCAGGCGCGACCCCTCCCCTGTGGACAACGCCGACACAAGGTGTCACGCTGTGAACGAAGAGGTCCGATGGGGGGCCCGCCCACACCTACCGAGGCTGGAGTGATTGCGATGGCACGCGCGGCATTTTTCGACCTGGATAAGACGATCCTCGATACGTCATCGAACGTGGCGCTCTCCGGGCCGTTCATCGAGGCCGGCCTGATGAGCCGACGCGCCGCCGTCGCCTCCGTGCTGGTTCACCTTCCCTACCTGCTCTCGGGCGCCGACGAATCGCGCATGCAGCAGATGGCCGACGCGATGGGACGCATGGCGCGCGGATGGGACGCGGCCTTCCTGGAGGCCACCGTCGAAGACGCCCTCGAGAAAACGATCGCGCCCGTCTGCTACGCCCAGGCGCTGCAGCGCATCGAGCAGCACAAGCGCGCCGGCGACGTCATCGTTATCGCGTCGGCATCGGTCGAGCAGGTGGTTCGCCCCATCGCCAAGATGCTCGGGGCGGACGAGGTTCTGGCCTCGTGCGCGGCCGTCGACGAGGACGGTTGCTTCACGGGCGAGGTCACCCACTTCAACCAGGCGCAGGGGAAGGCGGACGCCTGCGAGGCACTGGCCGCAGCGCGCGGATGGGATCTCACCCAGTGCTACGCCTACTCGGATTCCGTGTCGGACGCGCCTCTGCTACGCCTGGTCGGGCACCCCTTCGCTGTCAATCCGGACCGTGCCCTGCGGGAGATGGCTGAGAACGAGGGCTGGCCGATCCTGACCTTCATGTCCACGGTCCGGGTGCTACCCCGGCGGGTTCCCACGGCTGCGAAGATCGCGCTTCCCTTCGCTGCGGGCGTCGCCACGGGCGTGGCTGCCTGCGCGCTCGTGCGTCGCCGTTTGGGCCGCTAGGCGAGCCTTCCCGCCTGGACGTGCCGGGCGACGTCGCGACCCACCCGTGCGCCGTAGACGACGCCCGCACAGTAGTGGGTGATCCACCTGGCCAGGCCTGCCTCGTCCGCGCTGACCCACCCCGCCAGGGCGCGGCCCGCTCGAGCCGGGTCCACCGCATCGTACGCTCCCGGCACGCACACGCCGGTGGGGTCGACGCCCCTCGTGACGAGGATCCACCGCGCCACGCCCGCGCCCACCGCGCACGAGGCCGGCTCGAAGACGCGCCGGAACCGGAAGTGTGCGCTCAGGGCAGCCGCGACCGCGAGCGCGGGCGCATCGCAGCGCGCGTAGGCGAGGGCGGGGGCCAGGAGGGAGGGATCCGTTGGGACGGCGACGGAGGACGTGGGCACGAGGCCGACCGCGACCAAGGCCGAGCACGCGTCTCGGTGCAGTCCGGCGATGAGGGACGGGAGGGGCACAGAGGGGGTGCGCGGGCGGGCGGCAGATCGGGTGTTGAGCGGGGGGAAGCGCGACGCGAGGCTCCACTGGGAGCGCCAGATGCCGCACGCGAGGGCGGACGCCGGGTCCGAGGAGGGGCCGCCTCGATCACTCATGGACGCGGCTCGCACGTCGTCGACGCTCGTGCGCGCTCCTTCGATGATCGCCAGGGCGGCCGCCTCGCGGATGGATGCCTCGGCGCGTGCTTCCTGCCAGCCGCGACGCAGACCCTCGGAGAAACGCAGGTCGGCGAGGGCGGCGTGAGCCTCCTCCATCGCGGAGGCGACGTCGGCGCGCGCGGCCGCGGCGCGCAGGGTGCCAGGCGCCGGATCGACGAGGGCTTCGATACTCACCCCTCTACACTAGGGGCATGACGCTTCTGCAGCATCGAAACTTCTCCGCGCGCCTGCGCTCGGGTCTGTTCGCGTTCTTTTTCGCACCGATGTCCCTCGTGTTCCTGGGGTCGTCAATGGTCGACGTGCAGGCCCTCGCCGCCGTCGGCCAACCGCTGGCGTCCGTGGAAGGCCTGATCGGCATGGCGCTGGCGTCACTGTTGCTGGCGCTCATCGCACTCAATTGTGAGGAGTCCAGCGCGGGCATGGTGGTCACGTTCGCATGGTCGATCGCGGTGGGGGTCGCCCAGCTTGCGGGGGTCGCCCGCATCCCGCTGCTGATGAGGTCATCCGTGGGCTCCAGTGACATGGCCGCCGGGGTCGCTTGGTGCCTGTATCCGGTGTGTCTGTCGCTGATGCTCGGGGCGTGCGCGCTGACGATTAAGTCGGTGCGTGTTCGGGTGGGGAAGGAAACGCGCATGCCCCTGGCGCGCGTACACCGCCACGCCTTTGGGACAACGGTTGCCATTCCCGCGGCCATCGCGGCGGGATTCTTGATGATCGTCGCCGCTCCCTCCGATTCGACGAACGTGGCGGCCATGGGCCTGGAGGGGGTGCTCGCCACCTACACGACGCCCCCGTGGTTTGCCCTGGCCGCGGCCCTCGCCCTCGCCCTCGTCGCGGTGAGCGCACGCTGGTCGATTACGGGCGCTCAGGTGGCGGCGTGGATCGTTCTCGTGCTTCCCGCCTACGTGGTGCTTCCGGTGTGGGCCTCCCTCACGGGAAACGTGATCGTTCCGGGTACCTCGATCATCACCAGGATAGCCCTGGCGTCTCCGCCGCTGGCGGCGCTCGGAATGGCGACGGGTTGCGCGTCCCTGGGGGTCTTCTGGGCTCGCCTACGTGCCGCAAAGATTCGGGATTCCGCGGCGGAATCGACGGCGAATGAGGGGCCTGCCGGGAACTAATGCGCGCGAGCGTCCGCTAGGCTCGTAATATGTGGGCAGAAACAAGGAGGAAGCATGTCCGAGAACGACTTTGATGTCCAGCGTCAGCGCGCCCAGGACGAGCGCGACGACCTGGTGCTCACCGGCGAGGAGATCGAGCTGCCGGGTGAGGACTCCGACGCCTCGGCGATCATCGGCGAGTCCAGCGCGCCCATTCACACGGGCGAGATCGAGTCGGTCGCGATCGGCGGCCTGACCGGACGGGTTCCGGCGGCTGCTCCGCTCAAGCCCGCGATCGAGGATCGTATCTCGACGGGCGAACTTCCCGTCGTCCCGCCCGTAGCCGGCGCCACCGACGCTTCCTCCGACGATACGGAGACGGCGGCCGAGGCCGTGCGAGAGCAGGCAGATGCGCCCGCCCCGGACTCGCCCGCAGACGAGCCGGACTCTCCCGCTCCCACGCCTTCCGCCGAATCGGAGCCCTCGGAGGAGCCCACCCCGAGCGTTGAGGCCTCCGCCGACGCTTCCGGTCACGCCGAGGCCGATGCTTCCGATGAGAGCCCAGAGCCGGAACCCGCAGGCAACGCCCCGGCCGAAGACGCTGAGACCCGGGCGACTCCGGGTAGCCCGGTGTCCTCCGCGGGATCGCCCGTGACGGAGGGGTCCGCCTCGCCGAACGAGGAACCCGCAGCGGTCGAGGAGTCCCCCGCCGAGCAGGCCTCCATCGAAGAGACTGCGTCCCTGTCGGCCCAGGAACCTTCGGCTCCGGCGAGCGGTGCCCGGGAAACACCGGCATCACCCATCGAGACGCAGAGCGCCCCCTCCGACGCTTCCTCACCGGCTTCACGCCGCGAAGCCTCTGAACCCACGGAGAAGGCCGTTGAGCCCGCCGGGCAGGCCGGTAAGCCCGCGGAGCAGGCCGGTGAGTCCACAGAACAGGCCGGTGAGCCCGCGGAGCAGGCCGAGGACGCTACGACGGACGCCTCCCCCACGGACGTTCCCTTCTCATCGCTGGACACCTCGACACGCGAGGACGATGCGTCGACCGACGAGGCCACCGAAGACGCGGGCCATGCGGGAGGAGCCGCGGCGGAGGATCCCGGCGATGCGGCGCCGACGCATTCGCCCGTGATGACCCCCGCGCAGGCCGCCGCCATGCTGGGGTTGAATCTGGATGCCGCCCAGGATCGGCAGGCACCCAAGGCCACGACGGAAGCTCCCTCGACGCGGCCCGAGGCGACTCCCCCCGACGCGCAGGCGCCGACAGAAGACGCAGCGGGCGAGATCGGCGGCGCGGCCGCCACTCACTCGCTGCCCTCACGCCGCACGATTATCTTTGGCGACGAGCCCCCCGCAGCCTCGATCCCGCCGCTGGCCTCGTCGCCGACCGAGACGACCGCCGTGCGCGAGAACGCCGCCCTGCGCCCATACCCCGCGGCCGACACCGCCGCCACGCAGGAGGAATCCACGGCGGGCGACGCACCGGCCTCCTTGACACGCGACGCCGATCCACTCCCCGCGCGAGACGCCGCGGGTTCGCCCGACACGGCCGGGGCAGACGAGACGACTCAGCTGCCCACCCACCCAGCCCCCGCCTCGTACTCCTTCGAGGATCAGGACGCCGCCGAGGCTGCCCGCCCGCGCCGCCGCTCGGTGCTTGCCGACGGCGACCGCGAAGCCGCGACGCTGGCCGCCATCGCGTCGGCAGGGCGCAGCGGGACGAACGCGGGCGGCGAGGCGCGCCTCGACGACGAGCTCTTTTCGGCTGCCCCGCAGGTCACGGAGATGCCCTCGCGGACGGGTGCTCACTGGATCTCGTTCCTGGGCTTCCTGCTCCTGACGCCCGTCGCTTGGTTCCTGGCCGCCGACGCCGGAGCCCGCATGACGCTGGCCGATTCCGCCCCCATGTACACGGGCATCGCCTCCTTCCAGGCGCTCGGCGAGCTGGCGGGCGCCGTGCTCGTCTGCGTCATCCTCTTCGCCCTGGCGCGCCGTTCGTCCTTGGGCGCGTGGATCATGGGGGTCCTCACGCTCGCTGCCGGGCTGCCGTGGGTTCTCGCACCCGGCGTCACGGCCTCATCGCTGCTGGGCGCGCTGACCTCACTGAGCCAGACCGGTCCGGTGGGCGCCAACCTGATGCACCACCTGCAGGCCTCCGGGTACTCCGGCCGCTTCGTCGTGGTGGGCGCGCTCCTCATGGGCGTCGCCTACGTCTCTCACTCGGCGCGCCGCGCCGGTCGCGCCGAGGAGGCACTGCGCACCTCGCTGGAGACCACCAACCCCGCGGAGGCCTTCTACTCCAAGCGCGCCCGCAAGCGCGCTGCGAAAGACACCGGCCGCAAGTGACGACGCTGATCCCCGCCAGCGCGATCGAGCTTGAGGGCCCCTGGACTCACCGCCACGTGAGCGCCGGCGGCGCCACCTTCCACGTCGCGGACATGGGCGAGGACATGGACCATGCGCTCGTCCTGCTCCACGGGTTCCCCGAGCACTGGTGGGCGTGGCGCGATGTCCTTCCGGTCTTGGCCGGGCGCACGCCCCGAGTCTTTGCCCTGGATCTGCGCGGCTTCGGCACCTCCGATCTGACACGCGGGGAGTGCGACCTGAGGCAGATGGCGAGCGACGTCATCGGAGTTGTCCGCGCCCTGGGCGTCTCCTCTTTTTCCGTCGCCGGCATGGGCATCGGCGGCACCGTCGCGTGGATGATCGGGGCGCTCAGCCCGCTGGAGCTGCGGTCGGTCGCCGTCCTGTCCGCCCCGCACCCCCTCGGGATCCAGCCCATTGTCGGCCGTGCGCCCTGGGCGGGGGGCCGCGTCCTGCGGGGGAGGCTCACGCTCCCAACCGGCAGGGAGCGATCGCTCCACAAGGGCTCGCTCGTGACCACGATGTACCGCGCGTGGGCCTCGCCCGCGAGCGTTGAGGCGCTGGTATCCCAGTCGGGCCCCTACCGCGCCGCCCTGCGCCGTCCCTTCGCCGCTCACACGGCGTTGCGCGGCTTCACTTCCGCTCGCCGCCTCTCCCGATCGGTCAAACGCACCTTGTCGGAGCCGCTGCGGGTTCCCGTCCTCTCGCTTGTCGGCCACGATGACGGCGCCTGGTCCTCGCTCGATCATGCCGCCGACGCGCAGTTTGTCGACGCTCCACTGACACAGATTGTCATTCGCGAGGCCGGGCATTTCCTCCCCGAGGAGGCGCCGAAAGACGTCGCCGAGGCCCTCGCAAGGCACATCGGCGCATAGGTTCGACACCACATATTTCATTAGACGGCTCACACAACTCGCCGAATGAAACGCATTTCACCTGATAGATAGGGCATAATGGTGTGACACGCGGTACCTCCTAGTGAGCGGTGCAACGCAGGGGACTCGCCGCGCAGTCCAGATCGAACGCCCGAGCAATCGGGAACGAGCGGAAGGAGCTTCTCACCATGATCGGTGACGGCAACTTCATCAGCCAGGTGCCGCTGTTCGGTGGCCTTGATGATGCACAGCAGGTGTCCCTCCAGCAGAAGATGGGTCACACGACCCTGCGTCGCGGGGAGACCCTCTTCGACGAGGGGGATCTCGGCGATCGCCTCTACATCGTGACCGAAGGCAAGGTCAAGCTTGGCCACACCTCCAGCGACGGCCGTGAATCGCTGCTCGCGGTCCTGGGTCCCGGGGAAATCATCGGCGAGCTCACGCTCTTCGATCCGGGTCCGCGCTCAACGACGGCGACGGCCGTCTCTCCGGCGTCGCTCCTTTACCTGGAGCACGAGGACCTGATGCACGTGCTCGACACCAACCCCACCCTCGCCAAGCACATGCTGCGTGCCCTCGCCCAGCGCCTGCGCCGCACCAACGAATCCCTGTCGGATCTGGTGTTCTCCGACGTTCCGGGCCGCGTCGCCAAGGCCCTTCTGGATCTTGCGGACCGCTTCGGCACGGCGACAGACAAGGGTGTGCACGTGCCTCACGACCTCACGCAGGAGGAGCTGGCCCAGCTGGTCGGCGCCTCGCGCGAAACCGTCAACAAGTCCCTGGCGGACTTCGTGTCTCGAGGCTGGATCCGACTGGAGGGTCGCGCGGTGACCCTCCTCGATGTTGATCGCCTCGCTCGTCGCGCTCGCTGACCCTCGCTTCTAGCGCTGTGGGCCGACACCGTCAGGTGTCGGCCCACAGCAGTATCCGCGCGTGTCCCCGACGATGCCGGGAGAAAACGGCGGCAGCGCGCCGACCACAGGGCCGCGGCGCTGGCATCAGTTCTGAATCGGAGCGGATTCCTCGATCGGGCGCTTGAGGTATGCGACCAGGTTCTCGGAGCCGGTGGGACCGGGGACCACCTGGACGAGCTCCCACCCGTCGGCGCCCCACTGGTCAAGAATTGCCTTCGTCGCGTGCGTGAGCAGCGGAATCGTTGAGTATTCCCATTGAGTCATGGTGTCATCCTACCCGCCATCTGAGGTCGCACGTAAGACAGGACCTTGGGAACGTGAGGGCTTCGCAGCTCATGGGCGAGGGGTTCATCAGAGGAACGCAGCCACTCCAACCAGTTCTCGGCGTGCGGATAGTGGCGCAGTATCGCCCTACGCTCCCTCTCCGTCAGGCCTCCCCACACGCCGTAGTTCGCCTCGGACTGGAGAGCATCCGCCAGACACTCGAGACGAACCTCGCACTCGTAGCAGCGCATGCGGACCTGACGCTGCGATGCACCCTGCACGAACAGCACGTCCGGCTCGACGGACGCGCACAGAGCGCGCGCGACCCAGCTCTGGTCATCGCCGTACGTTGACATCGCGAACTCCACTTCACTCAACTCCGAGTCCTCCTTGTGACCATACACACATGCCGTTACGGGTGCAAACGGTGCGACAACCGATTATTGGTCTGCGGGTGACCGATCATGCAGTTTTTCAGCTGCGCTGCACGCCGGATAGGCGGAGCGCCACGTAAGCTAGGAATATGTCGCACTCTCACCCTCGCGCTGTCCGACCGGCCCAGCTGCTCGCGCTGCTGATGGCGTTCCTGAGTGTCTCCGCGCTCATGGGCGTTGTCGGTGCGGGCATGCTCGTGCCCGTCGCGGGCCCCACCGCGCTTGCCGCGAAGTCGGTCCCCTCGGTCTTCAACGAGCTGCCCGGCGACCTGCAGACGGTCGCTCCCGCAGAAGAGTCACAGCTCCTCGATTCGTCGGGCGGCGTCATCGCGCACTTCTACGACAAGCAACGCATCGTGGTTCCCAGCTCCCACATCGCCGACGTCATGAAGAAGGCGATCGTCGCGATCGAGGACAAGCGCTTCTACGAGCACAACGGTGTTGATGCCACGGGCATCGCGCGAGCATTCGTCACGAACCTGGGCGACACGGGGCACCAGGGTGCCTCAACCATCACCCAGCAGTACGTTCGCAACTCTCTGGCCGAGCGCGGCTACCTCGAGGGCGACGCGGACCAGGTGAGCGCCGCCACCGAACAGACCACCGAGCGCAAATTGAGGGAGGTCAAGTACGCGCTAGCGTTGGAGAAGACCCTCTCGAAGGACGAGATCCTCACCGGCTACCTCAATATTGCCTCCTTCGGCCCGATCACCTACGGCGTGGAAGCAGCCTCCCAGCGCTACTTTTCGAAGTCGGCCTCGGAGCTGGACTACCTGGAGTCCGCGCTCCTGGCGGGCCTCGTTCAGTCCCCCGTCCAGTACGATCCCCTCGTTCACCCCGACACCGCTCAGAACCGCCGCGACACGGTGCTGGCGACGATGCTCAAGCAGGGCGTCATCACGCAGGAGGAGTTTGATCGGGGCGTGGAGACAACGGTTGAGGCCATGCTCAATCCAACGGTGTCCTCGGAGGGTTGCTCCGGCGCGGAGTCCTCAAAGGCCTACTTCTGCGACTTCGTCCTGGCGCAGTTCCTCGACGACCCCACGTTCGGCGCGACGCGCATCGAACGCGAGCGAGTGCTCAAGACCCAGGGCATCACGATCCGGACAACCATGGACTCCGCGAAACAGGCTGCCGCCTACACGTCGCTGACCAACACGATTCCCGTGGGCGACGCCTCCGGCCTCAACGACGCGCTCATTTCCCTGGATCCGCGCTCCGGTCGAGTCCTGTCGATGGCCCAGAACACGACGTACGGCATCGAGAGCGGGGAGACAATGTCGAACTACTCGGCGGACGGCAACTTCCAGGTCGGGTCGACATTCAAGGTGTTCACCCTGCTGCAGTGGTTCAAGGAGGGACACTCCGCGTACGAGACCGTGGGTTCCTCGAACACCTACTACCCCAACGGGTCTTTCAAGTGCGACGGGCGAGCCATCGTGACCGAGGGCTACCAGGTGAACGACCTCGCCGGCAAGACCGGAACGATGAACGTCGTTCGCGCGACCGGGCAGTCCGTCAACCAGGCCTTCGTCAACATGGCGTCGCGCGTGGACTTCTGCTCGATCTTCGACACCGCCTACGAGATGGGCATCACCGAGGATGGCGAGGTTCCCTCCCCCTTCCCGGCGAACATCCTGGGCTCCGTGTCTGCCTCTCCCATGCAGATGGCGTCCGTCTTCGCGGCGATCGCCAACTCCGGCCAGCAGTGCACGCCCCAGTCAATCGAATCCGTCACCGACCGCAACGAGAACGTTCTCAAGGAGTTTTCGGCCGACTGCAAGCAGGTCGTCACCGCCGAGGTCGCCAACAAGACCGCGGCCCTACTGACCGCCTCCGCCGGGCAGTACTACACGTCCACTCGCCTGAGTGAGGGCCGCCCCTTCGCCGCGAAGTCGGGCACCACCGACGGACACGCGAACACGTGGTTGACGGGATTCACCCCATCGGTCGTCACCTCCGCCTGGGTGGGTCACGGAGCGAACTCTTCCCAGGAAGTCAGCGGCGTGACCATCAACGGCACCTACTACGGTGACATCTACGGTGAGACCTTCGTCGGCCAGAACATTTGGGCCCCGTACATGTCCCAGATTCTTGCCGGCACCCCGGTCGAGTCGGTATCCAACGCCAACATCGGCGCATCCTCACCGAAGGGGGCGACGCCGGCGCCGTCGCCGTCGCCCCATGCGCACTGAGACCACCTCGGCGATTCGCACCGTTTCCTCCGCTGGTGCGGGCCACGCTCGCCTGCGTGCGGGCGCGGCCGTGATCGCCGGGATTGGTGCTGCGGGCCTCGCGGCGGCGGGCGCCGCGCTCGCCTGGGGCTCCGTTGAGCGCACCATGCCGGTGCTGCGCCGCTACGAGGTTGCGGTGGCAGCGCACGTACCCGAGGTGCGCATCCTCCAGATCGCTGACCTTCATCTCTTCGCCGGGCAGGAGTTCCTGCTTCGTTTCCTGGGCGAGGTTGCCTCCCGAGAGCGTTTCGACGCCGTGGTCGCGACGGGCGACAACTTCGGCTCGGCCGACGCGCTCGAGATGGTGATGGAGGCCTATCGTCCCTTCCTGGCCTACCCCGGGGCATTCGTGCTCGGGTCGAACGACTACTACTCACCCATCCCCAAGCGCTGGAGCCGTTACCTGAACCGCTCCAAGCCGTATCCCGTCCGAGTGGTGCCGGACCTGCCCTATCTGCCGATGGTGCGGCGGATGCGAGAGGCCGGTTGGATCGACCTGTCGAATATGTCGGGCACGCTGTCGCTCCCCACAGGCCGGGTCTGCCTTCTTGGCACGGATGACGCACACATTCACCGCGATCGCTTGCCGCGCCCGGCCTCGTCGTGGGGCGTCGCGGGCGTCCTGCGCCTGGGGGTCACCCACGCGCCGTACACGCGCGTCGTCTCCGCCCTCACGTCGGCGGGTTCGGACCTGATACTGGCCGGGCACACCCACGGCGGACAAATCGGGATTCCCGGGTTCGGCGCGATCATCACCAACTGTGACATTCCGCGGGCCTACGCCAAGGGACTGAGCCGCTGGGAGGCGCCTGACGGTTCCTCCTCCTGGCTGCATGTGTCCGCAGGCCTGGGCACCTCGCCGTACGCGAAGATCCGCATCGCGACCCGTCCGGAGGCCTCCCTGATTCACGTTCATTCGGCGTAGGACGAGTCCTCCTCCGTCCCCACCCGCGCAAGGCTGCGGCGTGGGACACACTTCTCGGACTTGGTTTGTCTCGGTTTGGGTTTCGCGCCACGGTGAGGCTATACTCGAACGGCACCGGGGTGTGGCGCAGCTTGGTAGCGCGCTTCGTTCGGGACGAAGAGGCCGTGGGTTCAAATCCCGCCACCCCGACTCGGTGAATCGCCGGGACCGCGAGGTCCCGGCGATTTCTTATTCCCACGATCGCCGACCGTTAGGTCAATCGGCCCGTGGGGTCGCTACACTGGAACAGTAACCATCACCAATAGTTCAAGGAGCCATTCCCATGAAGCGTCGTATCGCCACCGCCGCGCTCATCATCCTGCTGCCGCTCGGAGCGGCGGCGTGCGGGGGAAGCAAGTCCAAGACCCCCGATGCTGCCCCATCGACCGAGCAGACCACCAGCGCCCCCACCGAGGCCGCCCCAAGCGATGAGAGCGTCGCCGATGCCTGCGCCAAGATTACGTCCGACGGTCAGTCGCTCGCCAAGGATCTGAACCTCTCAAAGGAGGAGGCCGCGCAGGATCCGAAGAAGGCCATCGAGGCGCTCAAGGCTCTCAGCTCCAAGCTCCAGACGACGGTCGCGTCGGTCAACAACGCCGAGGTCAAGGAGAAGCTCAGCGCCGCGGCAACCGACCTGGGTGCGGCGGCACAGTCCGCGGAGGACCTTGTGGCGAACCCCAGCCCCTCCGCGATCGTGGACGCGCAGTCCGCCATCAACCAGGCAGGCATCTCGCTCAACGAACTGCAGGCGCTGTGCGGCTTCCAGGACGGCGAGTGATCGAGGGTCCGTCGAAGGCATGAGAATGGGGGGGAGGCCATCCGGCCTCCCCCCCCATTGTTTTCTCGTCAGGCGCGACCGCCGTTCCTCCAGCGCCGGAAGAGCACGGCCAAGAGGGCACCCGAGAGGTTGTGCCAGACGGAGAATACGGCCGCGGGAAGGGCGGTTTCGGGGGTGGCAGCGAAGTGGGTTTTCGCCAGCGTTGCCGCCAGGGCGGAGTTCTGCATGCCCACCTCGATGGAGGTCGTCCGCGACGCCTTGTCGGAGCCTTTGCCCACGCGCCCGGCGAGGTAGCCGAGCAAGTAACCGAGCAGATTGTGACAGATCACCACGGCAATGATGAGCGCGCCCGAGGTCACGATCTTCTCAACCGATCCGGAGACGACAACCAGCAGCACGTAACAGATGCCAAGCACCGATATCCACGGCAGAACAGGAAGAATCCTCTCGACGAGCCCGTTGGCAACCAGACGAACGACAAAGCCACCCAGGACGGGGACGAGGACCATGAGCAGAATGTTCTTCGTCATCGCTGCTCCGTCAACGGGCATGCGTGAGCCGACCAGCCAGGCGGTGAGCAACGGGGTCATGAGGGGAGCCAGGAGCGTCGAGATGGAGGTCATGGTGACCGACAGGGCGACATCGGCCTTGGCGAGGTACGAGATCACGTTGGAGGCGGTTCCACCGGGCGCGCATCCGACGAGGATCACGCCGACGGCAACCGCGTCGGGCAGCCGGAAGACGTAGCACAGCGCCCATCCGACCAGCGGCATGATGAGGTACTGGGCGGCGACGCCAACGAGGACAGGCAGCGGGCGCTTGATGATGAGGCCGAAGTCGGGGACCGTGAGTGTGAGGCCCATGCCGAACATGATGATGCCGAGGGCCCAGTTGACTCCCGGTGCCAAAGGCTGAAAGAACGCGGGAGCGATCATGGCGGCCGCGAAGGCGGCCAGGATCAACAGCGGGAACACCGTGACGGCGATGCGGGCACTGCGGTCCTCGGAGGAGAGGACGGGCGCGGGGGAATCGGATGTATGCACGTGTGATGTGGACATGTCTTCCATGTTTGCGCGATGTTGTCCGCGGGCCACGGGATATCTCACCAGCTGAGCCCGTAGGTATTGAGCACCACAGGCCGCGATTACTAAACTAAGGCTATGCACAGTGAGGCGCTCATGACTCGACAGGTACCGGCCGCGCCGCGGGGAGGCTCGCGGGGCATCCGTCCCTCCGCCCACCGGATGCGCACTCTTCAGCGTCACGGCTGGATGTCCGACCAGCACGGGGCATGGGCCATGATGGCGCTGCCGCCCCTGCTCGGATGGGCGCTGTCCGGGCGTCTTTCGTGGTTTGTCCTTCTCCTGCTGGTCGCGTGGGCGATGGCCTTCCAGCTGTTCTCGGCCACGTGCCTGTGGGTGAAGACCCCGGCGAAGCGTCGGGGACGTATCCTCCCCGCGTTGGCGACCTACGGCGTGGCGACCGCAATCCCGGGAGTCGCGTTGCTCGTGTCCCGTCCGCAGCTGCTGTGGTGGGGATGCGCGTTCGTTCCCCTCGCCTCTTGCGCGCTCTTCCTCGTGTGGCAGGGCCGCGAGCGCTCCCTGGCCGCGCGAGCCGCGTCGATCCTGGCGGGTAGCGTCATGGGTCCGGTGGCGTTCTCGCTGGCCAGCGCCGATGGGTCCCCGGTGGCCGTATCAGCCCACGCGTGGGCGGCGTGCGCGATCTTCGCCTCGTACTACGTGGGGACCGTTCCCCTCGTGCGGTCGATGATCCGGGGCCGTCGAGATCCTCGCTGGTCCCTGGGTGCGACCGCCTATCACGCGGCGTGCACGGCGGCAACCGCGATCGCGTGGTGGTTCGCGGTGGTCTCGCCGTGGTGCGTGCTCGCGTGGGTTGCCCTCACGGCGCGCGCCTGGGCCATGCCTGCGCTGAGCCGGGCGCGGAAGAGACCCCTGTCCCCCAGGCTCATCGGCCTGACCGAGATGGCGTGGACTTGTCTCCTATTCGCCACGCTCCTCCTCCCGTAGGCCGCGGCGCGCGTGACGCTCGGCGACGGCGAGGAAGCGGTCGTTGTGGCTCGGGGCGCCCACTGACACGCGCACGCCCTCGGGGAATGGGCGCACGATGAGTCCGGCTCGAGCGCACTCCTCGACGAGGTCGGGGCCCGTACCGCGCAGCATGTAGAAGTTGGATTGGGTGTCGGGAACGTCGTAGCCGAGGGAGCGCAGGGCGGGCACGACGCGTTCGCGTTCGGCGACGACCTCGCGCACGGCGCGGCGGACCTCGTCTGGATCGTTGAGCGAGGCCAGGGCGCCGGCCTGCGCGACGGAGTTGACGCCGAAGGGAACGAGGAGAGCCTGCATGGCATCAATGACCTCGGCGTCCCCGATTCCGTAGCCGACGCGCGCCCCCGCCAGGGCGTGGGCCTTGGAGAACGTGCGGGTGACAACGACGTTGGGATGGCTGGCGATGAGTGGGATGGCCGTACTCACGCCGGGCGCGGTCGCGAAGTCGATGTAGGCCTCGTCAATGAGAACCATGACGGAGTCGGGGACGCTCGCGACGAAGGAGGAGACCTGGTCGAAGGTGAGGGCGGGTCCCGTGGGGTTGTTGGGCGAGCAGACGATGACGGCGACCGTGTCGGGTGTGATGGCACCGCGCATGGCATCCAGGTCGTGGCTCGCGTCGGGGAGCAGCCCGACGGGCACGGGCTGCCCACCCACGGCGGTGACGGCGATCGGGTAGGACTCGAAGGATCGCCAGGGGTAGACGACCTGGCTGCCGGGCTGACAGAGCGCGGACAGGGCGGCGAGGAGGATCGCCGACGAGCCGGTGCCGACGCAGAGCTGGTCGGGGGCGACGCGGAGGCGATCCGCGAGCGCTTCTCGCAGGGGTGCTGCGGTCAGGTCCGGGTAGCGGTTGATCGCCTGCAGCGACCGGGCCATTTCTTCGAGCACGGCGGGGCTGGGCGGGGTGGGCATCTCGTTGGAGGAGATCTTGTCGGCGCCGGGCGCGCTCCTACCGGGAACGTAGCGGGGAAGGGAGGCGACGGCGGGCCGAATGCGCAGCTTGGTCATGCGTCTAGTCCTATCCCATGTCGGGTGCGGCGTGCAAACAACGTCCCATTGCGCAAGAATTGGCAGATGGAATTCATTGCTCGTTTGTTGGCCACGATGGCCGGACTGTGGGTGTCGACCCTCCTGGTTCCGTCGATCTCGGTGTCGTCTTCGTCGGCGTCGGAGACCGTGATCGTGCTGGCGGTTGTCGCCCTGGTGTTCACGGTGGTGAACTCGCTGATCAAGCCGGTCGTCAAGACGCTGGCGTTCCCCCTGTACGTGTTGACCTTTGGCCTTTTTGCTCTCGTGACGAATTCGGCGTTGTTCGCGTTGACGGGGTGGATTTCGACGCGGCTGGGTGCGCCGTTGTCGACGGGTGGTTTCTGGTCGTGCCTTGCGGGGGCGATCATCACGTCGGTTGTGGCGTCGATCGTGTCGGGCTTGCTGCGTGACGAGAAGGACTAGCGGGACTGATTCGTCTGTTGCCCGTCTCGAGGCGCATCACTTCTGGGTGATGCGCCTCGTCTGGTAGTGGTGGATGGTGGTGTGGGTGTTGTCGGTGAGGCCGAGCGCCTGGGTTCGTCGCGCCTCGGCCGCGGCGAGAGCACTCAGGCCCGGGTCGGACGAGGCCTTGGCCGCGTTGAGAGTGGTCCTGATTTCGTCGACGTACAGGGGCGCGCTGTGGGAGGAGGGCACCGGGTCCTCGGTGTGGGTCGCGGCGGCGTAGTCGCGGAACATGACGGTTGTGACGTTGTCCCCGCGCGTGGCCTCTCCGTCGCATCCGGGAACGATGTCGCCGAAGTTTTCGTAAGCGAGGACGGGGACGTCACTTGGCGCAACGGTCGCGGTAGGTGACCCGGCGGTGAGCACGGAGACGACGTTGTAGTCGGCGCGCACCTGCGGGTCGGCGGCCAGCTGGGCGGCCATGATCCCTCCCTGGGAGTGACCGGCGAATTCGACGGCTTCCCCGGGGCCGATCCCCGCCGCGCGCATTGCTTCCTTGACGGCATCGAGCTGGTCGGAGGGCATGGCGGCCACGCCCTGGAGGTTGGACAGGGAATCCTGGGGTCCGCTCTCTCCGACCATGAAGGACTGGGTTCCTCGGATGTCAACGGTCCACGACCTCGTCGTTGTTCCGTCCTGGTGGGCGGTGACGTGCTCCTCGATCGCGATCTCTCCGTTGTCGGCATCTCCCCCACTCATCGTCGTGATGTGCTCGATGGTGTCGGCGCTGGTGGCGACTCCGGTGTAGTGGGTGTCGGGGGCGGCCTGCGGCATCGCCTCGAGCGTGGCGCGGGTGCGCGCGGCGAACACCCCCGGGGGCAGGGAACCGGCGGCTCCGCCCGGACGCACGTGGGCGCGTCCGTCGGCCCCCCTCACCGCAACCCCGTAGCTGCGACCGTGCCGAAAGCCGAGCGCAACGGCGCTCGCCACGGCAACGGCGGCCACGCCCGAGGCCGCGCGTGTGGAGGTTGGGCTCGGCCCCCGGCTGACTCCGCGTCCGGCAAGGAATGGGGTGATACCGGGGTTTTCGGGCAGCGAGTCGACGTCGAAGGCGAACCTGCCGAGGTCACGTTGGAAGCGCGCACCGGATGCGTGATCCGTGTGGAAGGCGAAGGCTGCGCCGTCTTGCGCCACTCTCCACAGGTCCCAGGCGGCGACGAAATGGGCGTCGCCTGGCAGGAGCGCGGAGGCCAGCGGGGGAACCCCCGCGCGGGAGGACGCGTCTTGGACGGCGTGGAACAGGGCCGCGGTGGCCGACAACCCGGCGATTCCCGGTGCGAGCACCCACGGCGCGAGGCCGCCGGGACCCACCGGGGGTCCCATCGGGCTTCCGGGCACCACCTCCCACAGGGAGGCCGAGGCCTCGGCGTCCCCGTAGGTGAGGGCCGTGTCTTGGAGCTTCCACATGAGGGAATCAATCCCAGATGCGAGGTGTTCGAGTGCCCCCATGGCGGCGATGATCGCTCTGACGAGGCGGGCGGAACCCGTGGGAGCGAGGGTGGAGGCCGCCTCCGCCTGGGTGAGCGCCGTGCCGAGGGCGAAGCGAGCGGGGGCGATGAAGAGCGCCCGCTGGTGGGAGAGGAGGGTGTGCGCGGCGCACAGCTCGTTGACGTCGACACGAAACGCGCCGGACGCCACCGACACGTCGCGGTGAGGGTCGAATGCCACTGTCACCACGCTCCTCGTGCCGCGCCTTCGGCGACGGCGGTCAGCGCGAGGGCCAGGGTGTGGGCGCGTTCGGCGTCGAGGGTGGCTGCAGCGCTCAAGGCCTCGTCGATGTTGTCGATGATGCCCTGGGTGGCGGAGGCGACCTCGCCGAGGCTCGCGCGGTAGGAGTCGGCACCCACCCCGGACCAGCCCGGGCAGGAGTGGGTGCCGAGCGCCTCCCCGAGGGATTCGACGAGGCTGCGTGCGGTGCTCAGGGATGCGTCGGGGCTGAGCGGGTCGAGGTTCATGAGGGCTCCCACGGTGAGCGACGGTGTCGGTGTTCGACTATGCGATGGTCAGAACGCTACGCTCGCGCAGGATCCTTCCTCCACCGGCTCGGCGCCTCCTGTGGACGGCCCGGGCCGTGATCTCCCTCCTGTGGATATGCCACCCGTTATCCACGCCACGGAACCGTGCCGCGGACCCGATGCCCGAGGAGTTGCCCGTTCTGGGAAGATAGGAGGCATGAGCGACACGATGACACTGTTCTCCACTGCCCACGGCTATTCGGACCTGGCGGGCGGGGGTGAACCGCTCAGCCCGCTGGACGGCCGCTACCGCGCGGTGAGCGCCCCCCTGGCGAACTATCTGTCCGAGGCGGGTCTGAACCGTGCGCGCGTCCACGTCGAGATTGAGTGGCTGATTTTCCTGCTCGACAACTCGGTCTTGCCCGGTGCGCCGACGCTGACGGACGCGGAGCAGGATTACCTGCGCGCGCTGCCCCGTGATTTCGGGGTCGAGCACGTTGCGCGGCTGGCACAGTTCGAGGCCGTCACCCGTCACGATGTCAAGGCCGTCGAATACCTGATCGGCGAATACCTGGAGGCCGCCGCCTCGCGCCTGGGAGAGGAGACGTCTCTGCCCGCCCTGCGAGAGGTCGTCCACATTTTCTGCACCTCCGAGGACATCAACAACCTGGCGTACGCGCTGACCATCAAGGCGGCGACCGAGCAGGTGTGGCTGCCCGCGATCCGCGCGCTCCTGGATCGCCTGCGCGGCCTCGCCGAGGCCGGTGCGGCCGTCCCGATGCTGGCGCACACGCACGGACAGCCGGCGACCCCCGTGACGGTCGGCAAGGAGATGGCGGTGTTCGCGCACCGCCTGTCCCGCCAGATCAAGCGCGTCGAGGCCACGGAGTACCTGGGCAAGATCAACGGCGCGACGGGCACGTGGGCCGCGCACGTCGTGTCGGTGCCGGGCGCGGATTGGCCGACGCTGGCTCGTTCCTTCGTGGAGGGCCTGGGCCTGACGTGGAACCCGCTGACCACACAGATCGAGTCACACGACTGGCAGGCCGAGCTGTACGCGGACGTGGCGCGCGCGGGCCGCATCGCCCACAACCTGGCGACGGACGCGTGGACGTACATTTCGATGGATTACTTCCACCAGAACCTGGCGGCGCAGGGCTCGACGGGCTCGTCAACGATGCCGCACAAGGTCAACCCGATCCGCTTCGAGAACGCGGAGGCGAACCTGGAGGTGTCGAACGCGCTGCTGGATTCGCTGGCGTCGACGCTCGTGACCAGCCGCATGCAGCGCGACCTGACGGATTCGACGACGCAGCGCAACGTGGGCGTCGCGTTTGGCCACGCGGTGCTGGCCTACGACAACCTGGTACGAGGCCTGGATGGCATCGAGATCAACGCGGCGCGTATGGCGGCCGACCTGGACGCAAATTGGGCGGTGCTCGGCGAGGCCGTCCAGCAGGCGATGCGCGCCGCCGCGATCGCGGGCGCGACCGGCATGGCGAACCCGTACGAGCGCCTCAAGGAGCTGACGCGCGGCCACGAGGTGGGCGAGCGCGACATGCGTGAGTTCATCGCGGGCCTTGGCCTGCCGACCGAGGTGGAAGAGCGCCTCCTCGCGCTGACCCCCGCGACCTACATCGGCCTGTCCGAGCGCCTGGCGCGCTGGGAGGCCTGAGCTCTATCGGTTGGGGCGGCGGGTGCGCGGTTGGTCCGCGCCTCGCCGCCTTTCCCGTTTCTGCCCTGTATCGACGATGCCGGGGCGGGTTTACGAGCCCGACTGGGCACCACTCTGCGCGTCGGACTGTGGGTCGGCTTGGGCACCGAGGGTGAGCGTGGGGACCGGGTGCAGGTCCGGATCCGCGTTGTCACTGACCGTCACGTGCACGCCCGGGAACGCCTCCTCCACCGACGGCAGAACGAACTGACCGGGATCGTTCAGGGCGTGGGAGGTGGGCAGGCACGAGGAGTAGGAACTCATCTCGATACCGGTCTCGGTATACTTGAACTCAGCCGAATTGCCGTCGTTGTCCGTGAAGTAAATCCTCCGACTCCCATCTTCACGGAAGTCGTTTTGGACCCACAGACCAGACACACCGTCACGCCTATGGGCCCTCACGGCCTCCTCCAGCCGATCAAAGGAAATCTGCGGAGCCACCGTGCTGTAGCCAAAAACCCGATAGCCCTGCGTATTGTCGATCCCGCACGCCTGCACGTAGGGCAGGCCCATCACCGTCAGCTCACCGCCCGTCTCGGCGGCCACCTGCCCGGCCATGCGCGATATCTCTGGCAGCTTCTCATCAACATACGTCTCAAGAGGTTGGCGATCACGGAAAGGCACGATGCCGCCGAACCACATCAACGCCATCCGACAGACGACAAGCACCGCCACCACCGCGACGCACCACGCACCCACACGTGCCGGCGTCCACTTCTTTGTCATGCTCATTCTCCCGACTGAGTTCCCGACTGCGGCCGCAACTCAGGATTCTCGTCGCCGTTGTCGTCAAAGGCCTGCACGATTGTCAGATTCGGAAACATCTCTTCGGGGCTAGGAAGCGGATAGGACCACCGCAGGGTGTCCGGATCGAGAGGCTGGGATGGGAACATACACCCCGAGTACAAACTAATGACAATGCTGTCCTTAGCCTCGTGATGATAGAAACTCAGACTATTCCCATAGCCATCCCCGACAGTAACAGTGCGAGAGTTGAGTCTATCTCTGCGTACCGGATCCCACGAATACGCGAAGCCGTTACGCTGCGCCCCCTCAACGACCATCCGGCGCAAATCCTCATAATCGATCGCGGGAATAACCATCATCATCCAGTGGATATCCATGTCGGTCGTGTCCTTCGTCAAGCAGCCATCGACTCGGTTCTTGCCACTGACCCCTAGCACGCCACCGGACTCGACGACAACCTCCTCGATGATGCCCAGATACCGGGGCAAGGAATCCCTGATATGGACCTCCGTCGTCTGCCCCTCGGAGATAGGTATGCTCCCGCTGCTGCGTCCAAAATACAGTCCAGCATCATCCGACAGCCCGGGCACGCACGCTGCAAGGAGCAGCGAGGCGCAGGCAGCAGTGGCCGCCATTGTCCACCGAGAACTCATACCATCACTCCCCCGACTGGGCGCCGCTCTGGGCACCGGATTGTGGGGTGACGTTAGCACCCGGTGTCAGCGTAGGAACCGGATGCAGATCCGGGTTCGTGTTGTCGCTGACCGTCACGTGCACGCCCGAGAACGCCTCCTCCACCGACGGCAGAACGAACTGACCGGGATCATCCAGGGGCTTATTCGTCGGCAAACACGCGGAGCGCGACCTCACGGCGATAGAGTCCTCCGAAAACTTGAACTCGACAAGGCCGCCATAGTTGTCGATCAGCTGAATACCCCGAGTAGCATCCCTATCGATTTGCTTGTCAACCTGCACGGCCACCGCCCAATCGGGCTTGTTTTCTGTCACCAGTTTCTCGAGTCGCTCAAAGGACATCGACGGAGCCACCGTGGTGTAGCCAACCACCCGATACCCCTGGGTATCACCGCTGCCGCACACCTGCACATACGGCAGGCCCATCACCGTCAGCTCACCACCGGTCTCGGCAGCCACCGGCACAGCCACACTCGATATCTCCGGCAGCTGACGGCTTATGTACTCTTCAATGCTCACACGCTCAGGAAAGGGAACGAACTCAGCATCGCGCGACTTTGCTGCATGACACCCACCCAACACGGCCACCACCACGACGCACCACGCACCCACGCGTACTGGGGTCCATTTCTTTGTCATGTTCATTCCCCCGTCTGCGCTCCGGACTGAATCCCCGACTGCGGACGCAACTCAGGATTCTCACCGCCGTTATCGTCAAAGGCCCGCACGATTGTCAGATTCGGAAACATCTCTTCGGGGCTAGGCAGCGGATAAGACGAGCGCGGAGTGTCCGGATCGAGAGGATGGGACGGGAACATACACCCCGAATACAAACTAATGACAATGCGGTCCTGAGCCTCGTGGTGATAGAAAATCAGACTATTCCCGTAGTCATCCCCGACAGCGACAGTGCGAGAGTTGAGTTTATCTCTGCGTACCGGATCCCACGAATATGCGAAGCCGTTACGCTGCGCCCCCTCAACGACCATCCGACGCAAATCCTCATAATCGATAGCTGGAATAACCATCACCATCCACTGGATATCCATAGCGGTCGTGCCCTTCGTCGCGCAACCGTCGACCCGACTCTTGCCACTGACTCCTAGCACACCACCGGACTCGACGACGACCTCCTCGATGATGCCTAGATACCGGGGCAGGGTATCCCTGATGTGAACCTCCGTCGTCTGCCCCTCAGAGATCGGGATACTCCCACTGCCGCGCCCAAAATACAGGTCAGCATCATCCGGTGGCCTCGGAATACACGCTGCCAGAACCAGAGAGGCGCAGGCAGCACCCAGTAGCGCGACCAGCTGTTTCCGGCTCATAACCTCTCCTTCTTACCCGCGATGACCTCACCAATGTCTTCAAGAGAGTAGTTATGCTGGCCCTTTTTCGCCTCATAGAAATAAGCGGAGTGATTCGCATATTTGTCGGCGTTTGGATCTGAGTTGTATCCGTCTCCCCCAGTCGCGTCACCTGAGAGGTGCCCGATGCCCTCCAGCTCCTTGGGGTCGCGTCCAAAGGTCCCATCGGGTCCCATTCCCTGAACCGCGTCGTGTAGCGGAATCGCCGAGACCCACGTGTGTTCGGGGTCTACCCCCAGCGTCCCGACAGATTGCACTGCTGATCCCGGGGAACCCGTATACACGAAGTCGTCGACAACGTCTGCTCCAATATCGCGCATTGCGAAGCCGCCCGTCAGGGAGCCGTAAGAATGTGTGACCGGAGTTTGGTGCACGTCCATTCCCCGCTCTGAGCGCCACGAGTGGATTCCTGTCAGGAAGCCGTTCAGCTTCTCAGCTCCGGCCTGTGCCTTGCCTGGAAATGCGACAGACGGGTCCGCTGTCTCCCACGGATCTGGCGGCGCTTCGTACCCCATCCACGCGACCGCTGCGACACTTCCTTCTTCTGCACCGCCCGCAGTCTCCGCTGCGTGGATCAAGTTACGCGCATACCTCAAGTTGAGGTCAGTACTCCTACGACAAGACGTGGTCATGCCCGGAACGAAAGTCGTTACATGCTTCGCGTTGTCGACGTCTCCGATGGCGATTGCGGCACGAACATTCTCGCCAAGCTTCCCCGGCTCAAGAGCGACAAGCCTCAACTCACTATCATTTTGGAGATTCCTCTCGAGAGCCTGAAGATCCGCCAAGCGATTACGGAGAGCCTCGTGCCGCTGACCAAGGAACGGCGAGAGCGGTATTCCGGCGTTATGCAATGCTTCGATTTGTCCCTCCACCTTTTTGAGCTCGTTCTCGGTCTTCTCAATCAGACTCGTCCCCGGGATACGATTTCCCGCGGCGTCAATGCGCCCGTTCAACACGAGATCGTTCGCCTTTGCTCGCGACGCCATGTCGATACCGTTGAGATTGCCGTACTTTTCGGGATCCCTGTTGATGAGCGCCTCACGCTCGGACTCCGACAGGAGCGCCCACCACACGGAGACCTCCTCGGGACTCCACGAGGGGTCGGCGTCGTCGGCCAAGCCCGCGGACTCCGAGTGGCGTCCCTCGGACATAGCGTACTTCCCGTCAGCCAGCGCCTTGTATCGGGGCCCTACAGTATCCTCCGCCTCGGTCGCAATCTTGATCGCGTCTGCAATGGTGTCAAAGAGTTCGTCATATTTGCACTGGGCCACCGTGGTTTTTTCCCGTTCGGGTATGTTCCACTTGATGTACCCAGATTCCGTGATCTCAGCACCGATCTCTGCCGCGACCTCCCACGCGGACTTCCGCTTTGCCACCACCCGGCTCACGTACCCGTGCAGCTCCGCGGTGGCCAGCGCGTATTCAGTGAGCTCATTGAGGCGCGAGTCCAGCTTGTCCTGGATCTCGGTGAGCCGCTGACGCATGCGGTCAGGCCCCTCGCCCTGAGATCGGATGTCGTTCGCGGCGTGCTCGAGGTCGGCGATGATCTCGCGCGCCTCGCGCACCTCGTCCTCGATGAGGTCCTCGGCCTCGATGATGGCGTTGTGATCCCAGCTCTGAATGTCCGCCCAGGTTGCCATTACTGTTCCTCCCTCATGCGCAGCAGGTCATCCATCGTCATCGCCGGGCCACCGTGGGTGGTCTGTTGGAAGCTCACCGTCGTGGCATTCTCATTCTCGTTGTAGGCGTTGATCGAGTCGTTGACGGACTGGGAGAAATCGTCCAGGTCACGCGTCAGCGCAATGACCGCGTCATCGATCGTCTCTCCGGCACTGCGCCCCTGTCCTGCGAGCGGGCTCCCGCCAACCCCGGAGGAAATGGAGTCGCCCGCCGTCGCGACGGTCACCGACTGCAGTCTGCCGGACAGGTCTCTCGTGCGGTCACGCAGGACTTCGAGGTCCCCCTCTTCGATGACAAGATCGCCCGCCACTGTGTCCCCTCTCGTACAAAACCATAGCGCCAGGACCAACACTATCAAACGGTCAAGAAGCGAACAAGAGCGTCGGGGACCGCCTCGCACGCGGTCGCCCTGCCCGTTCTGCGACGCCCGGCCTCAGCGCTCACGGCCTCCACGCGGGGTCGCACTCGGGCGGCCCGTAGCGGTGGTACAGCTCGTCGGGGCGGGCGATCTCGTCGGCGAATCCGAGGACGCTCATGTCGGCGACCGTGTCGGTCTGCACGCCGGGAGCCTCCAGATCATCCGCACCGCCGTGGGCCTCCAGGACCCGGGCACGCACGCTCACCGGCGCCATCTCGGGGTTGTTCCACACGGCGCGCGTGATGACATCCAGCGCCTGCGCAGCATCGGTCGCGTCGACCAGGGTGTCCCCCGCGGGCACGACCACGTCGATGGACACCAGGGAGGGGCGCCCGAAACCCTCGCCCACTTCGACATTGATGGCTCGCCGAGCACGCCGGGCTCTCCCCGGCCTCCCTGCTCCGTCCTCGCGCGTCAACCCGCTGGAAGGGGCCTCGGCGCCGGAGGTCGGGAAGCGGGATTCGAGGGCGGCAGAGGCGAGGTCCACGAAACGCTGCGTGCGGCCGGTTCCGCGCGTGGAGGCCAGCGCCCGCCACGCGATGCCCGCGCCGATCGCGCCGACGCCGAGGGCACCGATAACCAGCGGCCCCGAGATCTGCGGGAGGCGTCCGCGCAATCCAGCGGCCGCCACCTTGTTGACGGGGGTCGAGACGCGCATCCATCGGCGCACCTCGCGCAGGGGGGCGTTGGGGTCGGTCATGACCTGTCCTTTCGATAGGCGAGGAGCGCACGAAGGAATGCTCCCAGGGACGTCCCGCGGCGCGGCGAGCGCGAACGAGCGACTCGCGGCAGGCGCGGGACCGTGGCCACGTAGTCGATGGGGTAGGTGGTGGGTTCGTACGATCCTCTGTGCTCCAACGCGGCCACCGTATTCCACGTGCCCTCGGCGGTGGGGGTCAGGAGGTCCTGCCAGATCTCGTAGTGCATGACGCGCGTGGCCTCCCCGGGGGTAGGCAGGAAGTCCTGCAGGGCCGCCATCGACGAGGCGAGCCTGCCCCACGGGGTGACGCGCACCTTGCGTTCGAGGAGCCGCACCGTCTCCGTGTACGTCGACGAGGAGTGCGCGTAATACAGGGGGCGATTCCGGGGCCGCACGAGGCTCCGCCCCACCGCGACGCGTCGGTCGGGGGCGCGGTCGGGCGAGCCGTCCATGCTGGGCACGACGTCCTGATCGTGGTAGACGGCAACGGTCACCACCTCGGGACGCACGCGGATGCGCCGGTTGGGACCACCCGTGGACAGGATTCCGGCAACGTTGACCCCGGCCTCGCGCGCGGGGACGGAGGCGAGGGCTGCGGCAACGATCCCTCCTTGTGAGTGCCCGCAGATGAGGACGGGTTCGCTCGGCCAGCGCTCGGCGGGCACTCCGTCGCGTTCCATGGCGGCGTGCAGCGCGCGCACGACACCGACACTCATGGACGCCTCCAGTCCGAGCATGAGGCGAATGTTGGCCTCGATGTCGGCGGGGTTGTGGGTGGAACGCCAGGTCATCGACTCGGTGCCGACGAGGGAGAGGAGCCAGCGGCGCGCGTCGCCCTCACCGACGCGGGTGATTTTGACGGCGGGGCCGATCGTGCGCGACCAGTAGAGCTCGTCGATGTCGGCGCACATATCGGACAGCAGCTCGGGGGCGTCCACTCGGCGGATCTGAGCCTCGGGGTGATCGGGCAGCGGGGGCTGGAAGGGCGGGTCGGCGGCGGAGTCACGCAGGAGGGCAACGTGAACGGCGCCGCCTCGCAGGGCGCCAACGGCGGTGCCGACGGTGAGCATTCCCGTCATGAGGGCGTCGTATCCGCGCTTCGGGATGAGGGGACGCATGCGGGCCATGCGCCCGTCTTTGTCCGCGCCAACTGCGACGACGAGGCGCGCCCACGCACGCCCGACGGTGGCGGTTCGGCGCGCCACGTGGGAGAGGGAGCGGATGAGGAGGGTGTCCAGGCCCGGGGCGTCGAAGAAGATCCTCTGAGACTTCTCGCTGATCGCGGTTCCCATGGCGTCGGAGAGGGATCGCGCCCGTCCCCGCAGGTTATCGGGCAGAACGGAGATTTCGGCGAGGGCGCCGACGGCGACCGTAGCTGCGAGGGCGGGCAGAATGGGGGCGACTTTGAGGCGCAGGTAGAGGCCGGGGTACGCCTGCGGCACGCGGCGCATCGCGTGGTAGCGCCGACGCGGGCGTCGCTTCATATCCCCTCCTCACCTGTGTCCTCTCCCCACCCTACGGTGGGCGAGGCCTCGTCGCGCCACTTTGGGGAATGCGTGTCGCAAGCTCCACAGGGAGTGTCACCACACTCCCCTTGACACCTATACCCCCTAGGGGTACTCTCCTTTCTATGGGCAACGAGCACGGCTACCACGGCAACACCGAGAACCACCTCGCACGCCTGCGCCGCATCGAAGGACAGGTGCGCGGCCTGCAGCGCATGATCTCGCAGGGCGACTACTGCATCGACATCCTCACGCAGGTCTCCGCCGCCCAGTCCGCGCTCGACTCCGTGGCAGTCAACCTACTCAAAGACCACATGAACCACTGCGTCGTCACAGCGGCGCGAGAATCCGACGAGGCCGCGCAGGCCAAAGTCGACGAGGCGGCCGCGGCCATCGCTCGCCTCATCAAGTCCTAACCTCAAGGAGAAAACATGAGCACCGAGATCGACCGCACCATCGAGTTGTCCGTCGACGGCATGACCTGCGGGCACTGCGTCATGAGCGTCACCGAGGAACTCACGGAGCTCCCGGGCGTCAAGAACGTCGAGGTCATCCTCAACTCGGGCGGAACCTCCAAGGTCACCGTCCTGACCGACAAGGCGCTTGAGGACTCCGCGCTCGGCGACGCGGTCTCCGAGGCCGGCTTCACGCTGGTTGGCGTCTCGCGCGACTTCTGAGGTTTTTCACACCTCACCGACGAGGTCGGGGCACTTTCCCGGCCTCGTTTCCTTTCATCTGATACATACCCCCGGAGGGTACCCATGTCCACTGATTCCGTGACCCCCAACCGTACAACTACCGCCTCTTCGCACGAGGCAGCCCAGGCCTCGTCCCCCACCCCCCAGGTGGGCGAGGGCACCCGCGCCCATGCCGCCGACCTGCGCGCTCGCCTCATCGTCTCCGCGCCGCTGGGCATTGCCGCGATGCTGCTGTCGATGATTCCCGCCTGGCAGTTCACGGGGTGGCAGTGGGTCGTCGCGGCCGCCTCGATCCCGGTGGTCACGTGGGGGGCGTGGCCCTTCCACCGGGCGGCCTTCGCGGCGGGTCGCCACGGGTCGACCACAATGGACACCCTGGTATCGCTCGGCGTCATCGCCTCGACGCTGTGGAGCTGGTGGGCGCTCCTGTGGGGTGGCGCCGGCATGCTCGGCATGCGCATGCAGATGAGCCTGATCCCACGCGCGGCGCACGCCGGGCACGCCGAGATCTACTTCGAGGGCGCGTGCATGATCGTCGTGTTCCTCCTGACGGGACGCTACATGGAGGCGCGCGCACGCTACCGCGCGGGCGACGCGCTGCGCTCGCTGCTGAGCATGGGCGCGAAGGAGGCGACGCTCATCAGCGTTGATCCCGCGACCGGCCAGCGCACCGAGGAGGTCGTTCCCGCCTCGTCCCTGCAGGTCGGCGATCTTTTCGCCGTGCGCCCGGGCGAGAAGGTGGCGACCGACGGCGTCATCGTCGAGGGTTCCTCCGCCCTGGACACCTCCCTCCTCACGGGCGAGTCCGTGCCCGTGGACGCCGCCCCCGGCGACGCGGTGACGGGCGCGACCGTCAACACGTGGGGTTCCCTGCTGGTGCGCGCCACGCGGGTCGGCTCGGACACGACGCTGTCCCAGATCGGACGCATGGTCGCCGAGGCCCAGGCCGGCAAGGCCCCCGTCCAGCGCCTCGCGGACCAGATCTCGGGCGTCTTCGTGCCGGTGGTGATCGCGGTGTCGCTCGCGACCCTGGTCGGGTGGCTGCTCACGGGCGGCGGCGCGCAGGCGGCGTTCACGGCGGCCGTCGCCGTCCTGGTCGTGGCGTGCCCGTGCGCTCTGGGTCTGGCGACGCCGACCGCGATCCTCGTGGGGTCCGGGCGCGCCTCCCAGCTGGGGATCCTCATCAAGAACGCAGAGATCCTGGAGCAGACGCGCTCGATTGACACGATGCTGCTCGACAAGACGGGCACGGTCACCACGGGCGTCATGTCCCTCGAGTCGGTCGCGGTTCCCACCGCAGGGAGGTCTCCCGAGGTGGACGAGGCCTCGGCCCTGTCCCTGGCTGCCTCTGTCGAGTCCCTCTCCGAGCACCCTGTCGCCCGCGCGATCACGTCGGGCGCATCGGACCGCGGCCTATCGCTGGAGCCCGTGACGGCGTTCGCGAACCAGCCCGGACTCGGCGTCGTCGGCATCACCGCCCAGGGCGGCGTGCTGGTCGGCCGCCCGTCGTGGCTGGCTTCCCTGGGCGTGGACGTGCCCGCTTCTCTCCTTGACGCCGTGCGCGAGGCCGAGACCTCTGGTGCCTCCGCGGTCGTCGCGGCTCTCGCGCCGAACCTGGCTTCCGCGGCTTCCTCTTCCCCGGAGCCGGCAGCCGCCACGCCCGAGGCGCCCGCGTCCGTCACACTGCCCGGCCCCGATGCAAAGCTACCCCTTGCGACGCTCACCATGAGCGTGGTCGGCATGACCTGCGCGTCCTGCGTGGGCCGCGTCGAGCGCAAGCTCGGCAAGCTCGACGGCGTGAGCGCCGAGGTCAACCTCGCCACCGAATCCGCGCGCATCACGCTCACCGCCCCGCACAGCGACGAAGAGCTCGAAGCCGTCGTCAGCGCCGCCGGATACTCCGGCACCGTCACCTCCCGTTCTGAGGCCGCATCCTCCGACGGCGCACCCGCGACTGGCGGCAGCGCGACCGGGGATACCGGTACCCCCACCCAGCCCGGCACCACCCCGGGCGCGGGCGAGCAGGAGGGGGCCCCGGCCTCGTCCCTGGTGATCCCCGAGCGCGTCGAGGGCCGCGCGATCGCCGCTTTGGTCGTGCGCGACACGGTGAAGGACTCCTCCGCAGAGGCGATCGCCGAGCTGCGCGAGCTGGGCATCGAGCCGATCCTGCTGACGGGCGACAACGAGGCGGCGGCGCGACACGTGGCAGACCAGGTCGGGATCGAGCGCGTCATTGCGGGCGTCCTGCCCGACGGCAAGCGCGACACTGTCGCCGCTCTTCAGGCCGAGGGTCGCACGGTCGCGATGGTGGGCGACGGCGTGAACGACGCAGCCGCCCTCGCGCAGGCGAGCGCGAAGGGCCTGGGCATCGCGATGGGTTCGGGCACGGACGTGGCGATCGAGGTCGCGGACATGACGCTCATGAACTCGTCGCTGACATCGGCGGCGACCGCGATTCGGGTGTCGCGCCGGACGCTGCGCATCATCAAGGAAAACCTGTTCTGGGCGTTCTTCTACAACGTCCTCATGGTGCCGCTCGCAATCGCTGGACTCCTCTCCCCCATGCTGGCGAGCGCCGCGATGGCGTGCTCGTCGGTGTTCGTGGTCCTCAACTCGCTGCGCCTGCGCCGAGCACGGTAGGGTCGCACCGCGGGTGCCTCGGCGCCGCTCTGACACCCCGCGTGAAACCCGGACCACCCACGCACGGTGCCTCAGGCCCGCTCTCACGCCCCGCGTGAAACCCGGACCACCCCCGTATGCCCGATTCACCCCAATTCGACGCATTCGGCGCCAGCAGGGGCGGTCTCGGTTTCACCGAACCGACAGGCCCACGCCGCAGGGGCGGCTCCGGTTTCACAACCACTTGCCAATCGGCAGAAGCCAGCATCACCGACATCAACCCGGTCGAGTCGGCACTAATCAGGGCTTACCCAGCCATGCAAGACTTTGCCATTCTTTTAGAATCCTTATGTGTTTTTGTGTAATATCACAGCATGCTCAGGGAGGAGGCGATCCGTGCATCATGAAGCACCTGCGGACATGGCTCGCCGTCGCGGGAGTTGTCGCCATTGGCGATCAGGCGTTCTTTGTCGTCCTGAGCCTCTTTCTCCTCTCGTTCTACGGATCGGCGATTGCAGCTTCCTTCCTGACCGCCGCCTCGGTGACGCGGCTGTGTCTGATTCTTGCCGGAGGATACGCTGCGGACCGCTGGTCTCCCTACCGCTGTGTCCAGGTGGGGCTTGCATTACGCATCGTCGCTTTCCTTCTCGTCGGCTGTGACTCCCTGCAAGGCCCACATGTTCCCCTCCTGTCGTGCGGCATCGTTCTCTTCGGCGCGGGCGACGGTCTCTACCTTCCTTCTTCGGGCGCGCTCCTCAAGCGGCTGACCTCCCACGGGGACTTCTCTCGCACGATCTCCTGGGTCCAGGTCATCACGAGTGTCGCAACGGGACTCGCTGGCGCATCGAGCGGACTCAGCTTTGAAACCGTTCCCCTACACGCACTGTTTCTGACGTTTGCGCTCCTCGCAGCAGTCGCGCTCGCATTATTCTGCGCGATTCCAAACGTCGCCGCAGCAACACAAGCAGACGACCAACCCCCGCAGGCCCAGGCCCCTTCGATCGCTTCCGTCTCCCTCAGGGTCGTCATGGCGCGAAACGGGGGAATCGTCGCAATCGGCCTGATCACCGCCCTGCTCATCGACGCGTCACTGTCCGGTGTCATGAACATCGTGCTCCCAGCACGCTACCTTGAACTCGGATGGGGTGGAGGGACCTTTGGTGCCGCAGTGTGCGTCTTTGCCCTCGGCGGCATTGTCGGAGGACTCATCGCATCGCGCATTCCTAGCGACCGCACGAGCACGCGCAATGCGGTCATCAACTGTGGGATCCTCGTGTTTGCCGCGCTTACCTGCGCCCAGTACATCGCGGTTTCGAGCTCACTATCACTGCTCCTTGTCGCTGTTTCAGGTTTCGGCGCTGGAGTAGTCGCGCCGACTCTGATCGGCGACATCATGAACAGCACGCCCGAGTCGTTCGCTGGGCGCATTTACTCTGCTATCAACCTCGTGACCTACGGATCAGCGCCCGTCGCTTATGCGGCATGCGGATTCCTCATGACTCGTTTCTCGACCTCCGCGCCCTTCCTGGTTGGCGCGGCGTTGCTCGCACTCGGAGGACTCGCAAGGCTCATCGCGACATTCCGGTCTTCCTAGGGCACCAGGATAGCCCCATGCGTCGGCCGAAGGCACCCGCGTGAAACCCGGACCACCCCCGCATGGCGCCCCAGGCCCGCTCTCGCACCTCGCGTGAAACCCGGACCACCCACGCACGGCGCCCCAGGCCCGCTCTCACACCTCGCGTGAAACCCAGACCACCCCTGTATGCCCGATTCACCCCATTTCGACGCATTCGGCGCCAGCAGGGGCGGTTTCGGTTTCACCGGACCAACAACCCCACGCCGCAGGGGCGGCTCCGGTTTCACAACCACCCCTTGAGCCACCGCGCATGCCCACCCAAGTTCCCTCGCGAGCTGACCGCGCGAGCAGCGGCAAGCCACCCACGCGACCCCGTTCGGGTGGAGCCGCGCCCGCCACAGCCGCGCCCGCCACAGCCGCGCCCGCAACAGCCGCGCCCGCAACAGCCGCGCCCGCCACGGCCATGCACGCTGCGCCTCGGGCATGTCGCTGCCCAAACAGCCGGTGCCCACCCTTACGAGGTGCGTCGCGCGACGCGGAAGCCCTGCTTGAAATAAACCGTTTCGTAGGTGTGGCCGGGGTGGGCGGCGGCCGCCCATGCCTGGGCGTCGACGCTCGCACCACCCCACGCGTAGGAGCGGTCGTCGATGACGACGTACTGTGGCGGCTCCTCCATTGCCTGGGTTGTCCCAACCCAGTACACCTCGCGTCGCGGCACGAGCCTCGCGAGCAGCGTCGTGTCGGTTTCGACACTCACTCCGTCCGGAACTGCAGCGATCGCTTCCTCGGCGGCGCTCATGCGGGGGCTCTCGCGGAGGGAGGGCAGCTGCGAGAGCGGCAGGGACGTCCAGGTGAGGGCCAGGGACACGGTCGGAACGAGAGCCGCCACCCACGCGGCACGCCGCCAGGAGACGCCGAAGGATGATACGGTTCCGTCTCCGCCCGGGTCGGCCTCGTCGGGCGTACGCGCGCCTGCGCGGCCTCCCTCAAGGCCGGCGGCATCGGCCACGTCGACGCCGCCACATCGGGTGCGGCTCGCAGGGGCATCCGGGTCATCGCCCCCGTCGCGGGCCGCCTCCTCGTCCGCGCGCGACTTGCCGAGGTGTGGATCGGCTGACCCCGCCTCGTGCCCGCCCGTAATCCACCTGCTCATCACGTCGAGGAGGGCGCACGCCGCGATCGGAACGAGGACCGCGTTGTAGTGCCACGAGTCCCACACGTAGTAGGTGTCGACGGAACCGGCGAAGCGCCAGGCTAGCGTCGGCGCCGCGAGAGCAAACCAGGGGGAGGACATGCCCGCCAGCCCGGCCCCGGCGGCGGCGACCAGCAGGGTCACCAGCTTCACGGGTGGATCGGCGAGGATGCCCCAGACCGAGGGAAGGGACCTCGCCGCGGTCGCGCCGCCCGTGGAGGTGCCCGCACCGGTCGCGGAGCCGTCAAGGGAGTAGGCCCACGTTCCCGCCGGATTCACTGCGGGAAGAAGAACCTTAACGGTCACCACAAAAGCAACGATACCGAACAGGGCGTACGCCAGGGAGCACAGGACGCCGGGTCGGCCGTGGCCTCGGCGCCGCCACGCCATTGCCAGGCCGGCAACAAAGACCGTCAGCCCGAGGTCCTCCTTGACGAGGACAAGGGGGGCAAGCCACGCCATGCACGCTCCCCACCGCCTCTCCACGAATGCGACGCCCCCGAAGGCCAGCAGCGGAACGGCGCAGCACACCTCATGAAACTGGGCGGCGACGGCGCCCTGGAGGCCCCATCCCAGCCCGTACGTGATGCCGACCAGCAGGGCGCCACCCCGGCCGAGCAGGCGCTGGGCGAGGCGCGCGATGGGAAGCACCGACACCGCGAGCAACACGTCCTGGGCAACCAGGAGAGTCAGGGCCGACGGAAAGATCCGATAGACCGGACCGAGGAGCGCCAGGATCGGGTGAAAGTGGTCCCCAAGGAGGTTGTAGCCCGGACTTTTGATGGGAACGATGGGCGCCTCGAAGCGCGAGTACGCCTGGATTGCCTCGGTGAAGATACCCAGGTCCCAGGAGGGGACGACGAGGGCGCGCCACTGGGCGAGCGAGTAGCACACGTAGAGGGTGCCGACCGCGAGCGCAACCGCCGCGGGAACACCCCAGGCGGAGACGATGCCCGGGATCCTCGCTCGGCTTGCGCGCCTCACCCAACCATCTCCGCGGGCCGGGTACCACCGCCCGATGCGGGGCTGTCGGAGTCGCGGGAGCCAGCCTGCGCTCCGGAAGCTCGGCTCACGCGCGCCGCGTCGGCTGGCGACGCGGCGGCATCGTCGGAGTCATCACCGGAGGAGGCGGGGGCCGGGTAGGGCACTCCGATGCCCTGTTCGTGGGCGGCGGGGCGCTTGGAGCGCGCGTTGGAGTGGAACCCCTGGAAGACGGTGGCCAGCAGCGCATCGACCATCCGCGCGGGACGGTTGAGGGACCCCAGCGAGCGATCGGCTCCCGAGTGGGCGAAGTTGCAGGGAACCTCCATGACGGACAGCCCGGCCCGCAGAACGTTGATAGTCATGGCGGCCTCGAGGACGTAGCGCCCGCTGAAGGGCATGGCCGCGTCGATGGCCTCGCGCGTCAGGCAGCGCTGGTAGCTGAGGGGGTAGTGGCAATACCAGCCGGTCTTTCGACGAATGAGCCTGCGAGCGACGCCGGGGCCGAAGCCGGAGTACTCGCGTTCCCGCGCGGGCACCGCGATCGCCATGTCTGCCTGCCCGGCGGAGACTGCCTCGACCAGGGCGGTGGCTTCGACGGCTGACTCCCCGAGGTCGGGCGAAAGGAGGAGGATGTGTCGAGGCGGGCCGTCGGGGCGGTCGCGCATGGCGGCGACCTTCACGCCGGTTTCGATGGCCGAGGCGCGGCCGCGTTCAACGGAGTGACGCACGACGACGGCGCCGGCCGCTCGGGCAGCGCGCCCCGTGTCATCGGTGGATCCGTCGTCGACGACGATGAGGAGGTCAACGCCGGGGATGGCGCGGCAGGCGCGCACGGTGGCGGCGACGGCGCGGCCAACGTTGTGTGCAGCGATGACGGCGGCGACGCGCTGAGGCTGGGAACCACGGGACCCACTGCGATAGTTCACAACTAACATTCTACGGGCGGCGGGGCGTTGTTGCGCCCCGCCGCCCGTAATGTGAGCGACAAGCCTAGTTAAACAACAGGCAAAATCGCGCTCAGCGGATGGTGACGGCGCGCGAGACCAGGCCCTGGCGTGCGCGACGCTCCTTGTCGTCCAGCCGCTCGGTCACGGTCAGCGCCTCCGCGAGGGCCTTGGCCAGCGCCTGCGTGCCCGGCGCAACGTCGGTCGCGCTCGCACCCTCGGGCAGCTCGAAGACGGGAACAATCAGTCCGCACGCGCGGAAAGACCCGACGTATCGGGATCCCTCGCCGACGTTAGCCTCTCCCCGCGCGGCCAAGCGCGCCAGGGCGTCGAAGAGCTTCGCCTCCTCGTTGTCGGTCAGGAGGCGCACGAAGTTGCGGTTCATCTCGCACCAGTAGGCGCCGGGGACTCCGGGCACGGGTTCGGTGGGGATGATCTCGTCGCGGTTCTGATCCAGCGCTCGGCGCGTCTGGTCGTCGATCTCCTCGGCGGGATCGAACCAGAAGGAGAAGTCCTCTTCGAGCTTCATCTCCGTGAAGCCATCGGTGTCGACGATGTCCTGGAGGCGCTCGGAAGGCTCGCGCACGTCGACGGAGATGACGCCCTCGTCGCCGGCTTCCTTCGCGGCGATCGCTGCCAGAAGGGCGGCGCCCGCGTCGTGGCTGAGGTCCGCCGAGTTCGAACGCGTCTGCAGAGCCACCAGAATTCGCCCGTCGGGGCGCACCATGGCGGGGTGGCCCTCGGGAAGAAGGGTGACGAAGTCGAACTCAACGCCGCCGTGGTCGGCGTCGGTGCGTGCGGTCAGCGTGGCCGCCGGGATGAGCTCGCGCATGGCGACCAGCTCGATCTCCTTCGGCAGGCCCTCGTAGGGGCGGGCGACGAAGGGGATCGGCGGGCGGTACGCCTTGAGCTTGGCGGGATCGGTGACCTTCTTGCGGCGGCTAGCTTTACCCATGTGAGTATCCTAGCGGGTTTCGCGGGCGTGACGAGGTTGCGGCCGGGTGAGCCAACCGTCTCACCCGGCCGGTTCGGTTTCTCTCCGGCACGCAGACCCACGAGGTGGCTAGGCTGAACTGCGGCTCAGGCGAGCACCCGCGTGAAGCTGTCCCGCACGCAGACCCACGAGGTGGCGACCTGAACCCACAAGGTGGCAGATGGGCGCGGGCGCCCACGCTCCACCAGGTGGGTTAACCTGCGCATCGGCGGGTTAACCGTGCCAGCTACCGGGTCGCGCCGCCATCCACGACCCCGTACCCGCGCCACCACTGATGCGCCCGCTCTGACACCCGCGCCCCACTCACGCACCTTTGACGCCGCCGCTCACCGGAGGGGTGCGCCGAGCGCGGTGGCCTCGACGCCGCCCAGGCCGGTTCGGTAGGCCTCCAGGAAACGCTCGTACCCGGCCACGCCCTCGGGAGTGGGAGCCAGCGTCGTCACGGAAGCGTCGGCAAAGACGCGGTCTCGCAGGTACTCAACGAGGGCCTGCGGCGCACCCCCACGCTCGGCCATTGCGACGCATGCGCTGCGATACCGGGCAAGCACGGCGATGCCCCAGGCACCACCCTCGCCCGCGGTATCGCCGACGGAGACGGGAATTTCAAGCGCGTCGGCGAGGATCTGCTGGGCGACACGGGGGGTCTTGAACAGGCCGCCGTGGGCGAAGAGCGAGTCGAGGCGCACGCCCTCCTCGGCGAGGATGTCGACACCGATGCGCACGGCCGCGAAGACGCTCATGAGCTGGGCGCGAACCGCGTTGGCCAGGGTGACTCGCGCCTTCGGCGTGTGGGTGAAGAGGGGCTGCGCGGCGGTCAAGCCGACAAGCGGTTCGGCGGAGAGCGTGTTGTAGGCGACCACCCCGCCCGCGTCCTCGTCGCCCGTCAGGGCGTGCTCGTAGAGGGCGTCGTAGACGGCGGGCGTGGGCACGTCGGCTCCGATGAGACGCGCGAAGGAGGCGAACATGGCGACCCATGCATCGAGTTCGGAGGCGCCGTTGTTGGAGTGGACCATGGCGACGGGTGAGCCATCGGGCGTGGTCACCATATCGAGTTCGGTGTGCAGCCCGGACAGGGCATTGTCCAGGACCGCCATGAGGAACACGGAGGTGCCGCACGAGATGTTGCCGGTGCGCTTGGCGATGGCATTCGTGGCGATCATGCCGGTTCCCGCGTCTCCCTCGGGCGGGCACAGGGGGATGCCGGGCTGCAGGGTTCCCGTCGGGTCGATGAGAGCCGCGCCGGCGGGGGTGAGCGTCCCCGCGTCCTCTCCGGCGCACAGCACGGTCGGCAGGAGGTCACGCAGCCGCCACGGTACCCGGTCGGCAACCAGCTCCTCGTACGCCTCGATCATGGAGCTGTCGTAGGTGAGCGTCGCCGAGTCGATGGGGAACATTCCGGAGGCGTCACCCACGCCGAGAACCGCCCTGCCGGTGAGCTGGTGGTGGACCCAACCGGCCAGGGTGGTCAGGCGGGCGACCTCGCCAATCCGATCCTCACCGTCCAGGACCCCCTGGTGAAGGTGGGCGATGGACCAGCGCAGGGGAATATTGAAGGAGAACAGGCGCGTGAGCTCGTTTGCGGCGCGTCCCGTGTTGGTGTTGCGCCACGTTCGGAAGGGCGCAATTTGGCGGTCGTCGGCATCGAAGGCAAGGTAGCCGTGCATCATCGCCGAAACGCCGATGCAGCCGTAGGAGGTGGGGGTCGTTCCGTAGCGTTCACGCACGTCGGCGACGAGCGCGGCGTAGGCGTCGCGCAGCCCGTCGCGCACCTGATCCAGGGTGTAGGACCACAGCCCGTCACGCAGCTGGTTCTCCCACGAGTGGCCGCCGGTGGCCAGCACCTCGTGGTCGGGGCCGATGAGGACGGCTTTGATCCGGGTGGATCCAAACTCAATGCCGAGCGCGGTGTCGGAGGCTGCGATGGCGGCGCGGGGGTCGGTGGTCATGGGTTCTCCTTGGGTCATCATTGACGAGGCCTGGGGCCGACGTTGCGTTAACGATAGTACTCTTGCGCTCAGGCGGGTAGCGCCCGTCGCTCAGGTACCGAACGCACTGTTCGTTATCGTTCTTTTGCGACTGGTCACGGATCTACCGATGACCTACTGAGCGCCGAAGCTGCCGATGAACAGCTCGCGGGCACGGTCGATCGCGGCGAGCTCCTCGTCCGTGAGGGGCTTGGCGGATCCGCGCTCGATCAGGGTAAGGACGACCGAGGCGTAGATGTCCGAGGCCAGGGGCAGGACATGGTCGTCAATGCGTCCGGCGGACCACCGCTTGAACACGGACCGGCACATCTGGCGCAGCCGCTCGCCGAGGTCGCAGTCTCCGTCCCCGTGAACGGACAGGAGCGTGGTCAGGGCGTGCCCGTTGCGGGCGTAGAAGTCGGCCAGGTGTCGGCTCACGGCGACGCCGTCTCCCCCGCCGAGCCACATCTCTTCAATGGCCGGCGTGATGTCCTCCAGGAGGAAGGACACCACTTCGGCCAGGAGGGCGTCCTTACCGGTGTAGTGGTCGTAGAAGGTGGTGCGCGAGACCATGGAGGCCTTGCAGATGTCGGTGACGCTCACGCGCGCGTAGGGCTTGGCGCGGCATGCGGCGACGAGTCCGGATCGGATCGCGCGCCGCGTTTTGCGGATGCGCAGGTCAAGGGTTTTCTCGGCGTCTCGTCCGTGCTTGTCGGCCGCTCGCAAGAACATGTTTCTCCGATCAATGTCTCTGCATCCGTGTCGCTATCCTACGCATACCGGATGGGCTGTCCGGTATCGAACACTCCATCCGTCATTGTGCTTTTCGCCATTCGACCAAGCGCTCTATCCTCGAAGCATGTTCACGCACTACACCGGCAACCAACAGTTCGACCTCCAGCTGAACCGTTCCCTGGGCCCGATTCTGGATCGGCCGGGCATGGATCGATTGACACGTGTCCTTCCCCGCATCCGCAGCACTCGCCAGATCACGCAGCTCGCCGAGCGCCTGGCGTTGCGCTTCGATTCAGCGGGTGACGCGGCGGCCGCGTGGCGTCTGTACTCTCTAGCCGCCTTCTACCTGCCCGAGCACGACCCGCGCAAGCGCCGATTCATCGACGCCATGTCGCGTGAATTCGATGCCTCCCACGCTCACCTGGCGCTCAGCCGACACACGATTCCCTACGGCGACGGGGCACTCACAGCGATCCGTTGGGAGGCGGACTCAGCGGACCGCTCCCGCTTCCCCGAGGCGCCTGCCACCCTCGTCATGATGAATGGCTTCGACGGGTATGCGGAGGAGATCATGGGGTTCGCGGAGCACTTTTCTTCCCGCCCCTTCGACATCATCACCTTTGACGGCCCCGGTCAGGGGCACACGGCGCTGGCCGGGATGCCTCTGGAGCCAGCTTGGGAGTTCCCAACGAACGCGGTCCTGGACTACTTCGACCTGACGAGCGCGGCAGCCCTGGGGCTATCCTTCGGGGGTTACCTGGTGATGCGAGCCGCAGCCCACGTTCCGCGCATCAGCCACGTCGTCGCCTTCGACATGATGTACCGACTGCTGGACGGGCTGACGATGCCTCTGCCCGCGCCTATCCGCCCGCTCGCGGCCTCGATAGTTGAGCGCGCACGCCCCGCGTGGCTGATCGACGCCGCGATGTCGATCGGCCCGCGCGCGAACGCCGACCTCGCATGGAAGCTGCAGCAGGCGCGCACCCTGACGGGGCTGCGCAGGCCCAGCGACGCGCTGCGGGCGCTGGGGGCGTACACGATGGAGCCCCTGGCGGGCATGATCCGCCAGCCCTGCCTGGTGATGGCGGGAGACGCGGACCAGTACGTTCCCTTCGAGCGCCTGTCCGACGTGCGCCGAGCGCTCCGGAACGCGCAGTCGCTCGAGGTACGCGCGTTCCGTCACGCGCAGGATCCGGACATGGCGCAGCACTGTCAGATCGGAGACCTCGACCGCGCTTTCGCGATCATGGGCGACTGGCTCAGCGCCCCCCGCAGCGGTGCATGAGGGCGTGCATGACGGCGGCGGCGCCATCATTCTCGACGGCCGCGGTCACGTGGCGCGCGTGGGAGCGCACCTCGGCCGACGCGCCGCCCATGGCGACGCCGAAGGCCGCCCACTGGATCATCGCAATGTCGTTGGTGCCGTCCCCCACGGCGACCGTCCCGTCGCCGGGGACATCGAGCCGGACTCGCAGCTCCTCCAGGCCGCTGGCCTTCGTCACGCCTTTGGGTTCGATGTCCGCCCACGATGTCCAGCCGACGAAGACCTCGTGCGTGCGCGCCACGGCGAGGGAGGCCAGGACCGACTCGAAGTGGTCGCGGTCCATGCCGGGCTCGCGCACGACGACCTTCGGGGTGGGCGTGGAGGCCAGCTCCTCCATGGACACGACGCGACGGTCGGTTCCCTCGATTTCGTTGTTGGGGAAGGGCGCGGAGAGCAGCGTGTCGGGGTGGGGCATCGAGGCAAACACCGCCTCCGGGAGGGCGCCGGCGATCTCCGCCAGGACAGGGCCGGGAACGAAGGTGTGTTCCTCGACGATCTCGCAGTCCCCGCCCCTGACCCGAACGAGGGTCGCGCCGTTATTGCACAGCGCCCACCCGTCCGTGAAGTCCAGGACCTCCAGGACGGGGGTGACCCCCTCGAGCGCGCGGCCCGTGGCGATGACCACCTGCGCACCCGCGGCGGACAGGCCGTGGATGCCCTCCAGGACACGCTCGGTCGCACCGGCGGGTGTCAGGATCGTGCCGTCGATATCGAGGGCAACGAGGACCTGGGAGACGTCAGCGGGAAAGCCGGGGGGCAGCGCGGCCTCGGCCTCGTCGCACAGGATCGCGAAGGGCCGCGCGGCCTCCCCGGAGGAGGGAACCGTCAGGAAGCGCTCATGGGTCATCACGCCACCGGGACCAGGACCTCGAGTCCTCCCAGGTAGGGACGCAGGGCCTCGGGCACGTAGACGGAGCCGTCGGCGCGCTGGTGGTTTTCGAGGATGGCGACGATCCAGCGGGTCGTGGCCAGCGTTCCGTTGAGGGTGGCGACCGGAGCCATGCCGCCCTCGCGGCGCTCGCGAATACCGAGCCGGCGGGCCTGGAAGGTCGTGCAATTCGAGGTCGACGTGACCTCCATGTAGCGCTCCTGGGTGGGCAGCCACGCCTCGCAGTCGAACTTGCGGGCGGCGGAGGTGCCCAGGTCGCCGGCCGCCGTGTCGATGACGCGATAGGGCAGCTCGACCTTGGCCAGCATCTCTTCCTCCCACGCAAGGAAACGCTGGTGCTCCTCGGCGGCGTCCTCGGGGCGGCAGTAGCTGAACATCTCGGCCTTGTTGAACTGGTGGACGCGGATGATCCCGCGGGTGTCCTTACCCGCCGAGCCGGCCTCGCGGCGGTAGCAGGTGGACCAGCCCATGTAGCGCTTGGGGCCGCCGCTCAGGTCGAGGATCTCGTCGGCGTGGTAGCCGGCGAGGGCCACCTCCGACGTGCCGGTCAGGTACAGGTCGTCGGCGGGCAGGTAGTAGATCTCGTCGGAGTGCTCGTTGAGGAAGCCGGTGCCTCCCATGACCTGGGGCGTCACCAGCGTCGGGGTCATCATCGGGACGAAGCCGTTGGCGAGCGCCTGGTCCATGGCCATCGTCATGAGGGCCAGCTCCAGGCGGGCACCGATGCCCTTGAGGTAGTAGAAGCGCGCGCCGGAGACCTTCGCCCCGCGCTTGGTATCGATCGCATCCAGCCCTTCCCCGATGGCCAGGTGATCCTTGGCCTCGAAGCCTTCGGCGGCGAAGTCGCGCGGGGTGGGACCCTCGTGGCGCAGGACCACGAAGTCTTCCTCGCCACCCACGGGGACGCCGTCGACGATGAGGTTGGGGAGCAGACGAGCCAGGCGGTCAGCCTCGGCGTCGGCGGCGCCCGCGCGACCCTCGGCTTCCTTCACCTGTTCTGCAAGTTCCTTGGCCTTGGCCAGGATTGCGGGGCGTTCTTCCTTCGAGGCGCGGCCCACGGACTTGGAGACCTCCTTCTGGGTGGCTCGCAGGTTCTCAAAGGCCTGCAGGGCCTCTCGGCGCTTCGCATCGGCCGCGATGATCTCGTCGACGAGGTCGGGGTTGGCTCCGCGGGCTCGCTGGGAGGCGCGGGCGGGTTCGGGGTTCTCACGCAGGGCACGCACATCAATCATGGGTCCATCCTATGCCAGGTGACCGCGCCGTGTCCCCCACCGCAGGGCGGGGGAAGGAGGAGGATCGCGCGGGCTCCCCAGGCGGCCCGTTCCTCCGCCGGGTGTTTGCAGCCCGGGCGACCCCGGGGGCCTCACGTCGGTGCAGCCGCCGCCCCAGCCCGCCCACCGGCACGGCGACACTCACATTCTATCGCGCCTGGCATACGCCACACCCCTCGTCCACCGGCACAGACGCTCGCGGCGAGAACCGGCGCCCCCACTTTCCCGACCAGCAGGTCAGGATTACTGAATAGTTATCCACCCTTGGGGCATAACCGTGTGGATAACTTCGACACACGGTCGCACCGACGGCGCCGAGCCGGGCCGAAGGACGACGAATCAGCATTCATCGGCCAATCCACAGCTTGTTCCCCGGCTGGAGCGATACCCTATACACATGGACGCATCGGCTTGGATACTGGGCGCGGCATGTGCCGTGGGTGCCATCGGAGTTGCTCGCGCGGCGACCACACTGACGCGTCGGCGCCGCAGGAGACGCGCGCTGGCTGTCCCCGCCTCGGCCGACGACCCATCGCGTGGCCGCCCGCGCCCGTGGGTCATCATGAACCCCTCCAAGCACGCCAACCCCGAGGCCTTCAAGGACCTCATCAACAAAGAGGCGGCAACCCTTGGAATCGACCACGTCCACTGGCTCGAAACCACGCCCGAGGACCCCGGCACCGGTCAGGCTGTGCGCGCACTCGACCTGGGTGCGTCGGTCGTCATCGCCGCGGGCGGGGACGGGACCGTGCGCGCGGTCGCGGCCGGAATGGCAGGGTCGGGCGTGCGCATGGGAATCATCCCCGTGGGAACGGGGAACGTCCTGGCAGGAAACCTGTCGATACCCGAGGACCCCGCCCACGCCCTCGCGGTGGCCCTGGGAGCCAATCACCGATGCGTCGATCTCGCGTGGGTACGGGTCGAGGGGATCCTCGAGGATTCGAAGTTACCGCCCGAGGGGGGGCTTCGCGCATCCGCACGCTCCTCGAAGGACAGCCACGCGACCGACACGAGCGCCTCGACCTCACGGCGAGAGCCCCGCGCCGACGAGTACGCGTGCCTCGTGATCGCGGGCATGGGCTACGACGGAGCGACGATGGCGGACACGGACAGCGAATTGAAGAAGCGCATCGGGTGGATCGCCTACGTGTGGGCGGGTCTGGGGGCGATGGGAGTCCCGCGCATGAGGGCACATCTGACCCTCCACGCCCCCACCACTGCGGCGGCCGACCCGCTCGGGGTGGGGGACCAGATTTCGGGCACGCTCGTTGACCCGGCGCAGCCTTCTTGCCCCGAGGACAAGTCTCGACATAGCGACGAGGTGACGAGCGTGGAGGCTCGCTCCGTCATGTTCGCCAACGCCGGCGAACTCAAGGTCCTGGTGCTGGCCCCCGACGCTGACCTCTCCGACGGCCTCATCGACGTCGTCGCGGTGGACGCGCAGGCGGGTTTGCTCGGCTGGGCGAACGTGACCTGGAAGATGCTCGGCCAGCTGATCGGCCTGCGCCCGGTCAACCTGCCCCTATCGACGGGCACCCTCGCCTTCCGGCAAGCCCGGGGCGCGTCCGTGACCGCCGACGAGGCCCAGGTGTGTCAGGTGGACGGCGATCCGATCGGCGTCGCCCACACCATGCACATCCGCATGCAGGCCGGAGCACTCGACATTGCGGTTCCCGCCGAGCGCACGTGGATGGAGCTCCTGCCGAGCTGAGTACGGTTCGCGAGCCCCACAGAGCCATCACCAAGTTGCTAGGGGCTTATGCAAGCGCAAATCAACACTTGTCACGATGGTCGCACAAGCGAAACGACACGACTCGTGCGTAATTTTGCTGGATCAGATCAACTTCCATTCGACAATCTTGCGCCCCCCGTGGCCACTCATCGCCCCGCGACCATCAGGATGCGCCGCACGCTCATCCTCTTTGAACCGCCTCCCGTTCTTGGACATCGATTGAGAAGTCCGAGGAATGGGAGGCTTGTGGTGCCTGTTGATCCTCGTGTGGAGCATGATTGTCTGCTGAGGGACAGTGAGATGGGGCGTTTCAGAGGCATTCCGCGGAATGCCCGCGTGTTGACTTGTGCTCGGTAGTGTTACACCACTTAGCGGGGTATTACACCAGTTCGGAGGTGGTGCAACACTCCCTAACTGGTGCAACACGCCCTAACCGGTGCAGGCCTGCCTGGCCTGGCTCGGATGGAAGCTTGCCGGGGTGCTATGGAGCGGCGTGCGACGCGAATGAGCTTGTTGCCTAGTGGCACTGCGCTGCCGAGCGTGGCATTGCACGAGATAGGAGGCACTGCCATGCCCCCGCAACTCGCGCACTGCTGTTATATCTAGCGCGAACCTGCCCAATATGTGCCCGTGGAGCGCGGCGATGCGGGGTCAGGCCAGCGGCCAGGACGGCGCGTGGCCACCCGCATTACCAGTGCCGTCGCCGCCGCGCAGCAGGTCCGACACCCACGCGCGCCCAGCGTGGAAGGCCTCGTCGCTGGTTCCGGGGGCGACCGATGCCCGCACTCCGTCGACGCGCGGATAGGATCCCATGAAACGCACCTCCGGTGAATACCGGTGCAGGCCGACCAGGGCGGCCTGGACGCGCTCCTCCCGAATGTGCCCCACAATGTCGATGCTGAAGGTGTAGTTGCCCAAGCCGTCCCCGCTGGGACGCGACTCGATGCGCGACAGGTCCACCCCGCGCACCGAGAACTGCTCCAGGAGGGTCAGCAGCGCACCCGACTCGTTGACGGGCAGCGCCACCTGAATCGTCGTCTTGTCCGCCCCGGTGGGGGGAGGGATTGCGCCGGGGCGCGCCACGAGCACGAAGCGCGTGATGGCACCGGGGTTGTCGGCCACGTCGCTGAACATGGCCTCCAGGCCGTAGGTCGAGACCGACACCGCGTTGCACAGGGCGGCATCGAAGGACGCGTCCCCATCCGACAGGAGTTCCGCAGCGGCGGCCGTGGAGGTCGCCGGAACGTGAATCGCGCCCGGGAACGTCTCCTCCACCCAGCCTCGGCACTGCGCCCAGGCGTGCGGGTGCGTGCCGATCCGGCGAACATCCTCCGGCCTGGTGCCCGGAAGGACCGCCAGTTGAAACACCACGTGCACGTGCATTTCGGCGACGATGACGAGGGGGTCGCCGTGCGAGAGGGCATCCAGCGTCGCGTTGACGCCACCCTCGATGGAGTTCTCGATCGGAACCACCGCCCGGTCGGCCTCGCCTCGGCGTACCGCCGCGAGCGCATGCGGGGCGCTCGTCATGGGAAGAAGGAGCGCGCCGGCGGGCGCAACCTGGTGAACGGCCTGTTCGGTAAAGGTGCCGAATGGGCCCAGGAACGCGATGCGCAGCCTGTCGCCTGCGGGAGCGGGGCCGGGAATGTTCGTCGTCATGCTGTAAGGGTATCGACAGGCGCCCGAGCGGCGCGTACCCACCGATGCGCGAAGGTGTCAATGTGGCCAATCGCGCGGCTGCCCTATTCGAAGGCCCGCGCACCTCCCCCGGGGACCACGTCGCCGCACGCGGTGATCTTCCACAGCTTCGCGGTGCCCCCCGCGTCGACAAGCTCGAAGCCGGAGGACGTGTCCACGCCGTAGAAACCGGGGTGGCGGGTCGAACGCATGAAGTTGTAGTAGGCGCCGTCCTCTTCCTCGTAGAAGTGAGTGATGCCGAGCCGACGCACGACCTCGCACACCTGCGGATCGGTCGCGATGTTGCGGAACCCGTGGGTGAGCACCTTCTGGGAGGCGCTGTCGGCGTTGACGGTGCTCAGCTGCGGGAACACGGTCTTGCGTCCCGCCAGCATCTCGGCGTAGGCTTCGCCCGCGATGGGGTCGCCAACGATCAGCGCGTCCGGCGCGGTCGTGTACTTCATGCGTCGCAGCATGGACAGTTCTCCGAGGCTTGCCATGCCGGGCTTTCCGAGGCGGCCGGGATCGTAGACGGAGGCGACCGCCGCGTTTCGCGCGTCGATGGCGCCCAGGCCCGACAGCACCAGGAGGAGAGCACCCACTCCGACCTGGATCGGCCATCGGGGCGCCTCGACCTCCTCGTGGACGCCGCGCTCGGCCAGAATCCTGCGCAGGGACGTGGTCCACGCGGCGTGGATGAGGCGCACGATGGCCGCGAAACCGACCGCCATGAGGACGGTCAGTGCGATGTCCTCGACCCCCATGATGCGCCGCGCATCCTTGTACCAGGGGGCGAGGAGGAAGGTGCGCAGCGCAGAATTGGGCGCGTATGCCAGGCCTGTGAGGAACGCCAGGATCACGTATGACACGAGCGGCCAGTGCGCCACCGGCGCGGCCTCCTCGAGGAGGGAGGCCCACACCCCGCCTCGGGCCACGCTATCCTTCACGGACGCGGCGTCTTCCTCGCCTCGCACGTCCAGGCCGGCGGCCGACGCCGCCTGTTCCAGGGGGTCCGGGCGACGCAGGAGGGTGTGAAGGCCCGCGGTCACGGCGATGCCGACGATCAGGAGGCCGAGCTGGACGAGGGACCACTGGGTCATGCCGGACGTGGGAGAGAAGGGCGGGTAGGGCAGGAAGGCGTGGGAGAATGCCTCGCTCCAGCTGCTTCCGTCGCGCCTGTACATGCCCATCGCCTGAATCTTCGGGGAGGACAACGCGGCCAGGGGCGCGGCGACGACCACCGCGCCGACGCCGGCCCAGGCGAGGGCCGCGACGCGGCCACGTCTTCCCAGCCCAAACGCGCGTCGAGCGAGGGACGCGAGCGAGGCGAGGAGGGGGGCGATCAGGAAAGCGAGGATGGAGAAGGCCGCGCTGGGGTGGGACCCGACGAGGCCGATGCACCCGATCAGCAGGAAGATGCCTTGGGGGATGCGGCGCGTGAAGGCCCGAGGCCCCTGCCCGCCGCGCACGTCCTCCCCAAGTCGGCGTCCGGCGAGGATAGCGAGTGCGGCCAGGCCGGGAACCAGGGAGGTGCCCGTCGCGTTGGGCCACTGGTTGTACATGGTGAGGGCGTCGGCGGGCATGTTGAGCAGCGCGCCGCCGATCACGGGGGCGGCGATGATCGCCGAGCGCGAGGAGGTGAGCACGGACACCAGGGCGGCCAGGCCGGTGACCCACACGACCATGAGGGCGAGTGAGGACACGTTGGCAGTTTGGACGACGGAGTCAAAACGCGAGAACAGGGCGACGAATGCGTGCCATCCCGTCGGGTAGTAGACGCGGCGCCCTCCGTAGAGCTCGTGGAGCCCGCCGAAGGGGCTGGCGTCCTTGCCGTAGAGGATTGCGTGGACGCCGTTCTGGTGGAACGTCGGATCCCACTGCTGGACCGGGTTCGCGGGGTGTGCGACGGTGACGAGCGGCCAGGCGGCCAGCAGGAAGCCCACGAGGATCGCGCCCCAGGTGGCCGCGCGGATCGCCGCCTGGGCGCCGCCGATGGGGACGCGCACGCCGATGGCCTCGCGCAAGGTCAGGCCTTTGAGGGAGAATCCCCCGTTGGTTCGACGAAAGTAGCTCAGGCTCCACGCCCCTGCCCCTCCCAGGGCGCTGAGCCCGAGGACGGGAAGGACGCTCGAACGCTCCCATTCGATACCGAGGGCGGGGTATGCCACGGAGAGAACGGTCACCAGCCCGAAGGTGAACGCGGGCGCTGCGCCGACTCCCACCAGGGACGAACGCACGCCCGCCCGCAGCCACATGAAGCCCGGGAGCACCAGGGCCACCATCATGGCGAGGAGGGTCGGGAGCAGCATCCACCAGGCGAACACGCTCTTACTCCTTGTCGGCGTGGGCGCGACGCTTGCCGATGACCTCGATGAGGACGGGCGTGGCAGAGACCAGGATGATGACGGCGAGGATCAGCGTCAGGTTGTCGTGGACGAAGGGAACGTTGCCCAGGAGCGCACCCACGAGGATGAAGCCCGCTCCCCAGATGAGCGCACCCAGGGTGTTGAAGGCGAGGAACTTCGGGTAGGGGTAGCGGGCAATGCCGGCCGCGATCGGGATGAACGTGCGCACGAAGGGGATGAAGCGCCCGATGAGGAGCGAGCGCCCACCGTAGTTCGTGAAGTAGTGCTCGGCCTTCTCTAGGTGCTTCGTCTTCAACACGCGCGCGTCGGGCTTGAAGAAGCGGCGCCCCCACGTGGCGCCCAGGAAGTAGCCGATCTGGGCGCCAACGAAGGCTGCGACGACAACCAGGGCGATCAGCGTCGGCAGGTGCAGGCCGAGGCGATCGTGCAGGAGTCCGGCGGTGAAGAGCATGGACTCGCCCGGCAGGACGGGGAAGAGGACCCCTGACTCGATGAGGACGATGAACATCGTTCCCCAGAGGACCCACGGCCCCATGGCGACGAGAAGGGTCTCGGGATTTTTGAACCACTCGATAACGGTGTGCAGCATCGACGGATCCGATGCGCTCACGAGTGTCGACCAGGTCACGATAGGGCCCTTTTCTGCTGGGAATGTATCCCCCTAACCCTACCTTTCTTGACCGCGAATATAGGATGGTCAGCATGAGGAAGCGCAAGGATTCACACGACGACACTCCGGTCGGGGACACGAGTCTGCTGTTCGTGCCGTCCTCATCCGAGGATCCATCCGGGTCCGGGGTCGACGCTCTGATGGGAATGATGGACGCGGAGGAGGCGCCCTCGGCCCCCTCTCCCGCCCCGCCCCAGCCATCCTCGCAGGCCACCACGCTGGTCTTCGCCCCCGCCCAGGTGATCGACGCGCCGTCCGTCCCCGGCGGCGTCGCTCCCCCTCAGGCTGCGTCCCTCCCCGCCGCGGCCTCGGCCCCCGAGCCCCCGACGCCCGAACAACCCCCTCGTCCCGTCGCTCCCGCGCAGGCGCCCGCCCCGGTGAGCGTCGCGGTCGCCGATGCGCAGGCGCCCGCCCCGCCCGACGTCTCCTCCCCCGCCGACGAAACCCCGGCGGGAGCGCAGTCCGCGCAGCAGCCCGAGGCCGCGGTGCCCGAGGAGAAGGGTTCCGCTCGCAGGCTTCGCCTTCCTCGTCCCGTCTACATCGCCGATCGGGTTAGCGCGGTGCGTCGCCGCCGAGAGGACGTCGTTGACGTCGTCATCTCGCTGGTCGCGATCGTCCTGATTTGGGCAATCGGCACGCTCGCCAGCGCCACCACGCGCGGGGTGACGCTGGACGTCCTGCGTTTCCAGGTCATTCGACAGATGCTGCTGCTGCCCGTCAGCATCATCGAGGGCCTCATCGTCCTGGTCACCCCGATCCTGGTGATCGTCTCCCTCGCCCTGCGACGACGCCTCCAGGCCATCATCCAGGTGCTGGTCACAAGCCTTATTGCGGCGGTCGGCGGCTGGATCATCATCATCCTCACGGGTCTGCTCCCCGCCGAGCTAACCGTTCCCCTCAGCGTTGATCGGGCGATCGCCACGCAGGGCTCGCAGACGGGCATCGTGATCGCCATTAACCTCGTGATCGTGACGCTGTGCGCCCTCTTCACCTCGGCGGGAGAAGCCCAGTCGATGCGCGCGATCCGGTGGGGATGGACGGGACTGTGGATCATCCTGATCCTCGGTGTTCTGCGTTCCTTCATGACCCTTCCCGTCGCCTTCATCTCCGTCTTCCTCGGTCGCGCCTTCGGATCCGGCTCCCGATGGATCATGGGCTATGACGACCAGCGCGCAACCGGCAGCGCTCTCGTGGAGGCGTTGCTTGGGATTGGGATTACTCCCTCTCGCATCGTGCGCTCGGACCTCGACACCTCCGAAGAGCCCCTGTCCACCTGGGCTATCGCCGAGAACTCGCGCGGGCGCCTCACTCAGATGCCCGCGGACCTGGGCGACATGGGTGTCACGGTGACCAGGCGCCCCGACCCCGATCACCACCGCCACTACCAGGTCTGGAGCGATGCGGGCCTCGCCTATGAAGTCATCGTCATGGACCTCGGCCAGGAGCTCACGGGAACCCTGCAGGAGATGTGGAACAACCTGCGCCTGCGGGGAATTAGCCGCTGGGTGTCCCCCTCGATGAAGGCCCAGGCGGAGCGCTCATCATTCACCGCGCTGCAGGCGCTGCGCGCAGGGGTATTCACTCAGGAACCGATCGGTATTGCCGCGGCGTCTGACTCCATCGTCGTGGTACTTTCCGCGCTGCCCGTCACCACCCCGCTGACGTCCCTCGGCGAGGACGTCACGGACAACGTCTTAGATCGGGCGTGGGAGCAGCTCCGGTTGGCTCACTCCCGCGGGATCTCTCACCGAGCGCTGACCCCCGACGCCGTCGTCGTCGACTCTTCCGCCGACGTGTGGCTGCTGGACTGGGACGCCGGGGAGGTGGCGACGACGGAGCTCAACCAGTCGATCGACATCGCCCAGATGCTGGTTCTCACCGCTCTCGCGGTGGGCCCGGACCGGGCGCTTGCGGCCGGCCGACGCTGCGTCGGCGAGGAGACCCTGGCTGCTTGTGCGCCGGTCATCCAGAAGCCGGTGCTTCCCGCGTCAGTGAACCAGATGCTGCGCCGATCGGACCTGCTGAGCGAGCTGCGCGCGGCCCTCGTGGGGGACTCTGAGGACGAGACGACGGCTACCGCGGACCTGCAGCGCTTCCGTCCACGCACGATCTTTACGGTCGCCGTCCTGTTCATCGCGGTCTTCGTCGTCATGGGGTCGCTTAACTTCAAAGACATCGTCTCGACGGTCACCAGCGCTAACCCCTGGTGGATGGCTGCTTCGGCCGTGTTGGCCTGCCTCATCTGGGTCGGTTCCACAGTCCCACTCATCGCCCTGTCCCCGGAGAAGCTTCGCTTCAGGGACACGCTCGTCGCTCAGGTGGCGGCGTCAATCATTACGATCGTGGCACCCGCCGGCGTGGGGCCGGCCGCCCTCAACCTGCGCTACCTGCGTAAGCGCCGCATTCCAACGGCGATGGCGGTCACGACGGTGACGCTCATGCAGATCTCGCAGGCCATCATCACAATCGTTCTCCTGCTCCTCGTCATGGTGATCGCGGGCTCGTCCCTGTCGGTGTCCGTGCCCTACGGGACGATCCTCGGAGTCGTCGCCGTCGTCATGGTGGCGGTCGGCGTCATCGTGGCGGTGCCGAAGGTGCGCCGCTGGATCTGGGCGAAGATCCAGCCGACCTGGCAGCAGGTGTATCCGCGTCTCCTGTGGATTATCGGTCAGCCGCGTCGCTTGGCCGCCGTGGTCGGTGGCAACCTGCTGATGAACATCGGCTACGTGGGGTCGTTCTGGACGGCGATGGTCGCCATGGGCGGCTCGCTGAACTTCTCGACGGTGGCCATCACGTATCTGACTGCGAATGCGGCGGGTTCGTTCATCCCCTCGCCCGGCGGCATCGGCACGGTGGAAACGGCCCTGACCTCGGGCCTCACGGTCGCGGGCGTGTCCTCATCCGTCGCGATCGCGACCGCCCTGCTGTACCGTCTCGTCACCTTCTACGGGCGCATCCCCTTCGGCTGGCTGGCGATGAAGTACATGGAGAAGAAGGACCTCATCTAGGCCGACTGGGCGAGGACCCGGACCGCTTCTCCTGCGGCCTGCCCGAGCTTCGCACCGCGCACCACCGCGCCTCGCGAGTAAGCCCCTCTGGCACAGGCTCAGCACGGACGTAATACTCCCACGGGATGATACTTCGGATCATCCAAACCTCCAGCGAGAGCGAAGATGATGGAACGACGGTGCTCATCGTCCATGCCCCCAGACTGGCGATGACGCGCTCACGCAGTTCAGCAAGGCGATACGGCGGCGGCACACGCGCCTTCATCATTGCTCCGTTCACGCAAACATCTAGTTGCTTCTAATTTTGCCTCAATTTGAAGCAACTAGATCTGACGGCGGCACCCATCCGCAGTTCCCCGCGTGACGGATGTTGCGGTCCGATGTGTCCTCCTACCGCCCCGGGAAGAGCCCCGAGCCGGCGTCACTGCACGTACGTCTCGCGTTCGAGGAAGGCGGCGCTCACGCCGCTCACGCCGCGAATCGCCTCAAGAGACCCGGCCGGCGCGCGCAGCGCAAAGCCCTGCAGGGCGTTCTTGTACTCGCGCTCGACTGTGACCAACGCGCCCGGATAGACCCCGGCGACGGCCTCGTTGATGGCGGCGAGCGTGGCCTCGTGGTCGGCGTCCTCTTCGAGGCGGACGATGATGACGGCGGGCCGCGCGGGATCCGTGTCGACAGCCGGAGCGCTCGGAGCGCTCTGCGAGGATTGGCCGCTCTTCGAGGTGAGCGCGGTGTCGGTGTCGCCCGTCGGTAGGGAGGAGGCGGGGGGCGGCGTGGACTGCGGCGATTGTGCGTCGGCGCCGGAGAGCGCAGCCGGATCGGACTGGGCGGCGGGTGCCTGCGATGCCGGGGAGGAGCAACTGGCGAGCGCGAGCGCGCACGTTCCGACGCCCGCCAGGAGGACGGCTGGTTTCTTCATGGACATAGTGCACCCCTCTGTGGTCTCGGGCGAACTCCGCAGGTGACGGGACGCGCGGGTCCTCCCGTTTCCTCCAACATACCGCAGGAGCGCGCCTGCGGCGCGATCCGCTTGAGCGCGATCCGCGGCGGGCAACGGGAGGGCCCGGGGAGTGCTCGCAGCGCTGCACTCCCCGGGCCCTCAGCCGAACCGGTAACCGCTAGGGTTGCAGGGCGCCGTCCGGTCCGAAGACGTATGTGGTGCCTTCGATTGTCTGGGTGCCTGTTTGCATGGCCCCGCTTCCTGACAGGAAGTACCAGGAGCCACCCACGTTGACCCACCCGGTCGCCATCGCGCCGCTACCGCCCAGGTAGTACCAGGAGCCACCCTGGTTGAGCCAACCAGTACGCATCGCCCCAGAAGAATCCAGGTAATACCAGGTACCACCGTCATTGACCCAACCGGTCACCATCGCACCGCTACCACCCAGGTAATACCAGGTACCCCGGTCGTTGAGCCACCCAGTCACCATCACCTTCGTGGCCGGATCCAGGTAGTACCAGGCGCCATCGCGCACCCAACCACTCACAAGCACACCATCGGAATCGGCATACACCCACTGACCATCCACGCGCTTCAGCCAGCCGGTCGCCATGTAGCCA
>NZ_GL622194.1:1681787-1689430 GCF_000185285.1 Actinomyces sp. oral taxon 180 str. F0310 | reverse complement strand
AAACTCGTACGAGATCGACTGCTCCACCTCCGAAGGCCCGTCGTTGTGGGCGGACAGCTTCAGCGTGTAATCGCCGTCCGGCAGATCCTTGAAAGCGTCGGAACGCAGGTCCAGGGTCGTGGGCTCGTGGCCGTCTTCCACCCAGGTCATCTTGCCGGTGCCGGGGTTGACACCGGACTTCCAGGCCTGGTGGGTGGCGAAGGAGGTGACCGTCTGGCCGGCGGCGTTCGCGTACACGGTATTGAGCGTGTGGACGCTGCGCAGGGTACCCGTGCGGGGTGCCAGGACCGTGGGAGCGCCGCTGGCCTCGGAGCGGGAGATCACGTAGCGATCCGCCTTGGGAGCCCCGGTGCGATTCTCGGCCTTGACCAGGGGGTTGTATCCCAGCTGCTGGCCCGTGGTGCCGTTGTAGATGCCCGACGCGAAGGTGTGCGCTCCGCTGTCAGAGGCCAGCGCGTCGAAGATCGCGGGCTTGCCCCAATCCCCATAGAACCCCAGATAGGGAACACTCAGATCCGGCTGAGACGCGGCGCGCGAGGCGAAACGCACGAAACCATCCAGGAAAGTACCCGAAGGCGTGTTATCCGCGACGTACGAGGCGAACTCGGCGCCCGGAGCAACATCCACACCCACGGTGGCCTCGCCGCCCGCCGGGACCGTGACAGTGGCACCCGCGCCCGAGGCAGAGGCCGCGCCCGAGTACGTGACAGTCACGCCCTTGCCCTGCCAGTTGGTGGCGCTGCCGGTGAAGAAGCCGTCGGCAACGTTTTCGGACAGGGCCTGGGAGGAAAGCTCATACGTGGCCTCCACACCCGAGAGGTTGTGCAGCGCGACGTCGAAGTGCCAGCCCTTCGTGCCATCCCCCAGATCCGCCTTGGGACGGGACTGCTCGGGGGCCCCCACAACCGTCGGGTACACCGACGAGGTCGTCGCCGCCAGGGCATCAACGAGGCCCGCACCCTGCTTACGCGGAGAATAGTAGGCGCCGGTGTCCTGGGCGGGGTCGACGACCGGAGTCGCTGTTCCCATGATGAGGTTCTGGACGACATCCACCTTTTGACGGTCGGTCATCGAGGCGAAGAGCGGATCCGACTGGACGCGCTGAAGGACAACGGCGCTCACCCCCGCCATCTGCGGGGTCGCCATCGACGTGCCGGAGAGGTGGTCGTACTTGCCGTTCAGGATGGCGGAGTAGATGCTGCCGCCGGGCGCGGTGATCTCGGGCTTGAGGCGCAGGTCGGGGGTCACGCCCCAGGAGGAGAAGTCGGACATCGAGTACTTGGCGCTCGGCGTCACGGTTTTGCCCTCGACGAGGGTCAGGTGATGGTCGGCGGCCTCCAGCATCGCCTGGCCGCTCTCGTTCGAGATGAAGGCGGCGGGCACGTCGAGGGTCGTCACGCTCATGATCATGAGGGAGTCCCCCGCGACGTTGTTGTAGACGAGGATGCCCGCGGGCTTGAGCGGGGCAAGGTTCTCGATCTTCTTCTGGAAGGTCATCTTTCCGCGCGAAACCAGGGCAAACTTCCCCGCCAGGCCCTCGGGGTACTTCTTCCGCAGGGCCGCGGCGTCCTCCTCGGAGGCGAAACCGGCGTCCACGTACTCGTAGCTGCCCGGAGCCAGATCCGTCAATTCGGCGGCCTTCTCTCCGTTGAACCCGCGCGAACGCTGGTAGGCAATATCCTTACCGGCGGCGCTAAACGCGTTGTAGGACAGGAGGTTATCCAGGGAAGACACGGCGACAACCGAGGAGTAGGTCGCGGGCTCACACTGGGTCGAGGAGTCGGGGTCGGAGGCGAAGGGCAGGTTCTTCCCCGAGGTGTTGCCGTATCCGGCGGTGTAGTGATTGCCTGCCGCCGCGTTGACGGTAATCCCCTGCTCCTGCAGGCTCTTGAACACGGTCGCGTAGACGGAGTCGGCCTCGTTATCCATGCCGCCGAGCTGGCCAAGGGAGAGGTTGACGACGTCGGGGCGCAGGACAACCATGTCGTCGAGCGCGGCCAGCAGCGCCGAGTCGGGGATGTCCCCTTCGACGCTGCGCGAGACCTTCGCGACGATCACCTGCGCCTCGGGGGCGATACCGACGATCTGGTCGGCGTTTGCCGCGGTGATGCCGGCGACGTGGGTTCCATGGGAGCCGTAGTCACCCGGACTCGGCATCGCGTCGGGGTCGGAGTCGGCGTAGTCGTAGGCGAAGGGGAACTTCTCACTGACGTAGACACCGGTCTTCCCCGCACCCAGCCTGGGCGCCAGGGCGGCCACCGACTCCGCGGTCAGCGCGGGGGTCGACCGCATCGTGCCGGAGAAGGCGGGGTGCGTCATCTCGACGCCCGTGTCGATGACGGCGATGACCTTGCCCTCGCCCTTCTGGGTGAGCTGGTCGGCGTGCATGATCAGCTGGGCGCTGAGGTTATCGGGGTTCTGGGAGGCGAGCCTGGGCGCCTCGATGCCCCCTTCGTCGTTGAGGGTGGCGGTGTCGTTCACGGGAATCTCGCGTTCGAGGAAGGCGGCGCTCACGCCGCTCACGGCGCGGATTGCGTCGAGAGAGCCCGCGGGCGCGCTCAACGCGAATCCCTTGAGGGCCTTGTCGTACTCGCGTTCCACCTGGGCGGAGGAGCCCGGGAACACACCGGCCACGGCCTCGTTAATCGAGGCAAGGGACGCCGCGCGGTCAGCCGCCTCGTCAAGCTGAACGACGATAGTGACGACTGCGGCGGGGTCGACCTGATCGGTCGTCGGCGCCTGAGGTTCCTGGCTGTTCTGTCCGCTCTTCGAGGTGAGCGCGGTATCGACGTCACCCACAGGCACAGACGAAGCCGGGGGCGGTTCGGGGGCGGCAGGAGCAGGCGGCGCTGCAAGGGTGGCCGGGCCTGCGACTACGAGCGCGAGGGACCCGGCGAGCGCGAGGAACGCCGCTGGTTTCTTCGTTGTCATGTGCGTACTCCAATGTGTTGACCTGCGACCGTATGGGTATGCGGAGGAGGCTCCACCGTGCCGGCCGCCACATTCAAAATACCGCATGTGGGTGCGATGACAAACATCGGTCCACAGTGGGAAACGATCGGATGTGGCACCGCCCAAACAAGGCCCGGACCCGGGAACGCTTACATAGCAACGTTCCCGGGCCCGGAGTGACGCGTCAACGAACGCGAGTGGGATGGCCTTACGGAATCCACGCACCCGTTGTGTCAAAGACGTATGTGGTGCCTTCGATTGTCTGGGTGCCTGTTTGCATGGCCCCGCTTCCTGACAGGAAGTACCAGGAGCCACCCACGTTGACCCACCCGGTCGCCATCGCGCCGCTACCGCCCAGGTAGTACCAGGAGCCACCCTGGTTGAGCCAACCAGTACGCATCGCCCCAGAAGAATCCAGGTAATACCACGAGCCACCCACGTTGACCCAGCCGGTGGCCATCGCACCGCTACCACCCAGGTAATACCAGGTACCCCGGTCGTTGAGCCACCCAGTCACCATCACCTTCGTGGCCGGATCCAGGTAGTACCAGGCGCCATCGCGCACCCAACCACTCACAAGCACACCATCGGAATCGGCATACACCCACTGACCGTCCACCCGCTTCAGCCAGCCGGTCGCCATGTAGCCACTCGGCCCAAACAGGTAGTCCGAACCGTTGATCGAATACCAACCGTTCGCGAGGTAGCCCCTACCGTCGGCGCACTGGTACCACCAGCCGACACCATCCTTGACCCAGTGACCACCATCGGGCCGGGTGCACGCACCCTGGTTATCGGAGGGCAAGTCCAGCGTGACGGCCTCGGAGTGGTTCAGCCCGTAATCCCAGGCGAGCACGTAGGGGTGGGCGACGACGTCGCCCACGCCGCCCTGTTCGGTCCAGGACCGGGAGATCGTCTCGAAGGGGATCTCCACGTGGTACCGATACACCCCATCAGCACCAACATCACCCTCACTGTCGGAGAAAACATGGCGGTAGAACCACAGGCCATCGGCCGGGTCATGCAGATCAACCGCAGCCACAGGCGAGGAGTCCGTGACATCGAAGGACACAACCGTCTCGGAAACTTCTCCACTGTACGTCACACCAGAGACGACCGGCCCCACCGTATCGAGACGGAACCTATAGGAGACCGACTGCTCCACCTGCGAGGGCCCATCGTTATGAGCCGACAGCGTCAGCGTGTACTCACCGTCCGGCAGATCCTTAAACCCGTCTGCTCGCGCATCCAGGGTCAGCGGATCTTGCCCCTGCTCGACCCACGTCATCTTTCCGGACGAATCCAGCGCGGACTTCCAGTTCATGAACCGCGTGAAGGAAGCGACCGTCTCTCCTGCGGCGTTCGTGTACGCGGCGTTGAGCGTGTGGACGCTGCGCAGGGTACCCGTGCGGGGCTCGAGAACCGTCGGAGCACCCGAGGCGTCCGAGCGAGAGATGATGTTCTTGCTCGGGCTGGGCAGTCCGATACGATCAGCATCCTTGACCAGGGGGTTGTATCCCAGCTGCTGGCCCGTGGTGCCGCTGTAGACCCAGGAGGCGAGCGTGTGAGCCCCGCCATCGGAGGCGAGGGCGTCGAAGATCGCGGGCTTGCCCCAGTCGCCGTAGAAGCCAAGGTAGGGAACGCTCAGGTCAGGCTGGGACTCGGTCTTCGAGGTGAAGCGCACGAAACCGTCGAGGAAGGTGCCATTGGGCGTGTTCTGCGCGACGGAGGAGTCGAAAGCGGCGCGAGGCGTCACATCGACGCCCACAGTCGCCTCGCCGTTTGCGGGAACGGTGATGGTCGCGCCCTCATCGGTGCCGCTCACGGCCGCGCCGGAGTAGGCGATGTCCACGCCCTTGCCTCGCCAATCGGCGGAGTGGCCGGTGAAGAACCCGCCGTCAACAATCTCGGAGAGTGCCTGCGAGCTCAGCTCGTAGGTCGTAGGCGCCGCGCCGAGGTTGTGGAGGGTGACGTCGAAGTGCCAGCCCTTTGTGCCATCCCCCAGGTCCGCCTTGGGACGGGACTGCTCGGGGGCACCCACAACCGTCGGGTACACCGACGAGGTCGTGGCCGCCAGGACGTTCGTCAAGCCCGAGCCCTGCTTGCGCGGGGAGTACGGGGCGCCGGTGTCCTGGAGCGGGTCGACGATGGGGGCCGCCGTGCCCATGATGAGGTTCTGGACGACATCAACCTTTTGACGGTCGGTCATCGAGGCGAAGAGCGGGTCCGCCTGGACGCGCTGCAGGACGACGGCGCTCACGCCCGCCATCTGCGGGGTCGCCATCGACGTGCCGGACATGAACTCGTAGTTGCCGCCAGGCACGGCCGAGTAGATGTTGCCACCGGGCGCGCTCACCTCGGGCTTGAGGCGCAGATCGGGGGACACGCCCCACGAGGAGAAGCTCGACATGGAGTACTTCGAGCTCGGGGGCACGACCTTGCCGGGGACGACGCTCAGGTGGCGGTCGGCGGCGGCCAGCATGGCCTCGCCGTCAGCCTGCGAGATGAAGGCGGCCGGCACGCCGTCCGTCGCCAGGCTCATGACCACGAGCGAGTCACCGGGCACGTTGTTGTACACGATGAAGCCGGCGGGCTTGGAGTCGGCGATGTTGTTGAACTTGTCCTGGAAGGTGAGGGAACCGCGCTTGACCAGCACGATCTTGCCCGCGAGGCCCTCGGGGTACTTGGCCTTCAGGGCCTGGCCGTCCTCGGGCGAACCGATGCCGCCATCGACGTACTCGAAGGGGCCGCCGGTCAGGTCAGACAGGTCGGGCATCTTCTGGCCGTCGGCCCCACCGGCGCGCTGGTAGGCGATGTCGCGGTCGCCGACGGTGAAGGCGCTGTGCGTCAGCGAGTTGTCGACCGAGGCCACGGACACGACTGAGGAGTAGGACGCCGGTTCGCACAGGACGGAGGAGTCGGGGTCGGAGGCGAAGGGCAGGTTCTTGCCGGACAGGTTTCCGTAGCCGGCCGTGTACTCGTTACCGGCTGCCGCGTTCACGGTCACGCCCGCTTGCTGGAGGCTCTTGAACACGGTCGCGTACATGGAGTCGGCCTCGTTGTCCATGCCGCCGGTCTGGCCGAGGGAGAGGTTGATGACGTCGGGGCGCAGGACGACCATGTCGTCGAGGGCGGCGAGCAGCGCCGAGTCCGGGATGCCACCGTTGCTACTGCGCGCGACCTTGGCGACGATGATCTGCGCGTCGGGGGCGATGCCGACGATTTCGCCAGCGTTGCCCGCGGTGATGCCGGCGACGTGCGTGCCATGCGATCCGGCTTCTCCGGTCGGCGAGGCGTCCGGGTCGTTATCCGCGTAGTCGTAGGCAAAGGGGAACTTCTCCGACACGTAGCTGCCGGTCTTGCCGTCGCCCAGCTGGGGGGTCAGGGCCTGCACCTTGTCCTCGGACAGCTCGGGGGTTCCATGCAGGGCCCCCGCGAACGCGGGGTGCGTCATATCCACGCCCGTGTCGATGACCGCCACGACCTTGCCATCACCCTTTTGGGTGATCTGGTCGGCGTGCATCATCAGCTGCGCGCTGAGGTTGGCGGGGTCCTGGGTGGAGGTGCGCGAGGAGTTCGTCGCGCCCTCTCCGGCAACCTGGTCGTCGACGCCATCGACGTGGGTGTCGCGATCGAGGAAGGCGGCGCTCACGCCGCTCACGGCGCGGATTGCGTCTAGAGAGCCCGCGGGCGCGCTCAACGCGAATCCCTTGAGGGCCTTGTCGTACTCGCGTTCCACCTGGGCGGAGGAGCCCGGGAACGCACCGGCCACGGCCTCGTTAATCGAGGCAAGGGACGCCGCGCGGTCAGCCGCGTCGTCGAGCTGAACGACGATAGTGACGACTGCGGCGGGGTCGACCTGATCGGTCGTCGGCGCCTGAGGTTCCTGGCTGTTCTGTCCGCTCTTCGAGGTGAGCGCGGTATCGACGTCACCGACCGGCAGGGACGAGGCTGCGGCGCCGGGGTCGGATCGGGTGTCCGCCGGGGTTGGCGGGGATGCGAGGGTCGCGGGACCAGCAACCACGAGCGCAGCGGTGCCAGCCAGCGCGAGGAACATCGCTGGTTTCTTCGTTGTCATGGGCGTACTCCAATGTGTTGACGGACGACCGTGTTCGAGCACGGCGAGGATCTCGTCGTGTCAGCCGTCACTGCCAACATACCGCAAACAACTCTTGTGACAAACTTTGTTTCACAAAGAGATATAGATGACGATTATTTTACCCAGTTCTAAATCCCGGGCCCGAGAACGCTTACAAAACAACGTTCCCGGGCCCGGGTGAGGGTCTTGACAGAATGAGAGGCGGGACGCTTAACGCATCCAGGCTCCGGAGTCGTCAAAGAGGTAGGTGCGTCCGTTGATGATCTGGGCACCCGTCAGCATGACGCCGGAGGGCGACAGGTAGTACCAGGCCCCACCCACGTTGACCCACCCGGTGGCCATCGCTCCGGAAGCCGACAGGTAGTACCACGAGCCACCCACGTTGACCCAGCCGGTGGCCATCGCACCGCTACCACCCAGGTAATACCAGGTACCCCGGTCGTTGAGCCACCCAGTCACCATCACCTTCGTGGCCGGATCCAGGTAGTACCAGGCGCCATCGCGCACCCAACCACTCACAAGCACACCATCGGAATCGGCATACACCCACTGACCATCCACGCGCTTCAGCCAGCCGGTCGCCATGTAGCCG
>NZ_GL622194.1:1606106-1681407 GCF_000185285.1 Actinomyces sp. oral taxon 180 str. F0310 | reverse complement strand
AACCTATAGGAGACCGACTGCTCCACCTCCGAAGGCCCATCATTATGAGCGGAGATCGTCAACTGATACATCCCATCAGGCAGGCCGCGATACGTCTCCGAACGCGTGTCGAAGGCCGTCGAATCGTGGTAGGCCTCGACCCAGGTATTCTCCTCCGTGCTCGTCACGTAGACGGACTTCCAGTTCCGGTAGTTCGTCACCGACGTGACCGCCTCCCCACCTTGACGAGTGTAGGTGCTGGTCAGCGAGTGGACGCTGCGCAGCGTGCCCGTGCGAGGCTCGAGGATGGTGGGCGCCCCCATGGCCGGCGATCGGGAGATCACGTAGCGATCCGGGTTTGGGGCCCCTCGACGGTTTGCAGCCTTGACGAGGGGGTTGTATCCGAGGAGCTGTCCGGTGGTCCCGTTGTAGATGCCCGACGCGAAGGTGTGCGCACCGCCTTCGGAGGCGAGGGCATCAAAGATAGGTGCCTTGCCCCAGTCCCCGTAGAAACCCAGGTAGGGCACGGCCAGGTCGGGCTGGCCTCCGGTCTTCGAGGCGAAACGCACGAAACCATCCAGGAAAGTACCCGAAGGCGCGTTATCCGCAACATACGAGGCAAACTCCCCACCCGGAGCAACATCCACACCCACGGTCGCCTCACCACCCGCCGGGACGGTCACGCTCGCCCCCTCGGTCGCGGCCGACGCGCCACCCGAGTACCGAATCTCCACCCCACGGCCTCGCCAATCGGCGGAGTGCTCGGTAAAAGAGCCACCGTCAACAATCTCAGACAGCGCCTGCGAACTCAACTCATACGTGGCCTCCACACCCGACAAGTTGTGCAACGTGACATCAAAATGCCAACCGGTCGTCCCATCCCCCAGGTCCGCCTTGGGACGAGACTGCTCGGGGGCCCCCACAACCGTCGGGTACACCGACGAGGTCGTCGCCGCCAGGGCATCCACAAGGCCAGCACCCTGCTTACGCGGAGAATAAAGCGCACCCGAAGTCTGCGCAGCGTCCGTCAGCGGCCGGGCGGTTCCCATGATGAGGTTCTGCACCACGTCGGCCTTCTCGCGCGCGCTCATGGATGCGAACAGCGGATCATTTTCGACACGCTGCAGGACGATCGCGCTAATGCCCGCCATCTGCGGGGTCGCCATCGACGTGCCGGAGGTCTGCTCGTACGCGCCGTTCGGTATTGCGGAGAAAACGTTGCCTCCCGGAGCGGCGATCTCGGGCTTGAGACGCAGGTCCGGGGACACCCCCCACGTCGAGAAGCCGGAGGCCTCGTAGATGGAGGACTGGGGAAGAACCTGCCCCTGCGCCATCGTCAGGTGGTGGTCGGCGGCCTCCAGCATCGCCTGACCATCGGCCTGGGAGATGAAGGCGGCCGGAACGTCCTGGGTCGTCAGGTTCATGATGATGAGGGAACCGACAGAGACGTTGTTGTAGACCAGAACCCCGTCCGGATGCAGGTCGTAGAGGTTCTCGACCTTCTTCTGGTAGGTCATCTTTCCGCGCGAAACCAGGGCGATCTTACCGGCCAGGCCCTCGGGGTACTTCTTCCGCAGGGCCTCGGCGTCCTCCTCGGAGGCGAAACCGGCGTCCACGTACTCGTAGGTTCCGGCAGGCAGGTCGGAAAAGTATGCGACCTTCTCCCCGTTCATGCCGCGCGAGCGCTGGTATCCGATGTCGCGTCCGGCGGCCGTGAAGGCGTTGCGAATCAGGGCGTTTTCAACGGAGGCCACCGCGACGACGGAGGGGTATGTCGCCGGCTCGTCCATGACCGAAGAGTCGGGGTCCGAGGCGTAGGGTAGGCCCTTACCGGAGTTGTTGCCGTAGCCGGTCGAGAAGGCGTTGCCTGAAGCCGCGTTGACCGTGACCCCGGCGTCTTGAAGCTTCTTGTAGACGGTCGCGTAGACGGAGTCGGCCTCGTTATCCATGCCGGCCGTCCATCCGAGGGACAGGTTGATGACGTCGGGGCGCAGGACAACCATGTCGTCGAGCGCGGCCAGCAGCGCCGAGTCGAGGAGCGCATCGTCCTCGGTGCGCGTCACCTTGGCGACCAGGACCTGGGCATTCGGGGCGGTGCCGACGATCTTGTCGGCGTTGCCGGCAGCAATGCCTGCCACATGCGTCCCGTGGAAGCCTGACCCGCCTTCGCGCGGCGTCGCGTCGGGGTCGGAGTCGGCGTAGTCGTAGGCGAAGGGGAACTTCTCACTGACGTAGGCACCGGTCTTCCCCGCACCCAGCCTGGGCGCCAGGGCGGCCACCGACTCCGCGGTCAGCGCGGGGGTTCCCTCGAGCGCGCCCGTGAAGGCCGGATGGGAGGTATCGACGCCCGTGTCGATGACCGCCACGACCTTGCCCTCGCCCTTCTGGGTGACCTGGTCGGTGCGCATCATCAGCTGGGCGCTGAGGTTGGCCGGATCCTGTCCTCCATCGCGCGCGGAGGCGGTGCCGCCCTCGGCATCGATACCCGCAAGGTCACTGACATGGCCTTCGCGTTCGAGGAAGGCGGCGCTCACGCCGCTCACGCCGCGAATCGCCTCGAGAGACCCAGCAGGCGCGCGCAACGCAAAGCCATCCAACGCATTGCCATACTCCCGCTCCACCTCAACCGACACACCCGGGAACAACCGGGACACAGCCTCATTCATCGACGCCACAACCGCAGCACGATCCACACCATCACCAAGCTGAACAATCATTCCCACAACCCGAGCCGGATCCCGATCACCGGAACCCTCCAACCCCTCAGGAACAGAACTCAGCCCACCCTTGGACCTCAACGCCGTATCCACATCACCCACAGGCACAGACGAAGCCGGGGGCGGGGGTGATGACTCCGCTGGTCTCGGTGCGGCGATGGCGGCGGGGCCGGTGACCACGAGCGCGCAGGCGCCGAACAATGCCAGGAACGCCGCTGGTTTCTTCATTGACATAAGCCTTCTCCAATTGTGTTGTGGGACGGCCTGCGGCCGACTTGGGACGGTCCGTCATCGCGACCGTCCCCCACAAGATACCGTATGTGGCGCGGGTGACAATCACCGGAGCGCTAATGCCATCATTAAGCGGATCTGAAGTGTCTAGCTCGCTCTTTGGTCTGGGCGCGCGTGCGCGAGGGCCCCGGGGGTGATTCCCCGGGGCCCTCGCGCTGTTTGTCGTCAGCTCAGGCGTTGCCTGCGAGCGACGACCAGGACGAAGCCGAGCGTCGCCGCAGCGGTGAGGATGCCGACGAAGCCGTTTGTCGAGGCTCCCGTGGCCGCCAGCGACGAGGGCCGTGTCCTCTTGGGGTGCGGCGCGTGGTAGTCGGCCGCGTCGCCGAGAGACAGCGCGGTGCGTCCGACGACGGACACGGGTTGCCCGACGGCCGCTGGGGAGGAGGCCGCGGCACCGGGGGCGCGGGTGCTCGCAGCGGGCGCGGCGCTGCTCTGGGGGGCTTCGCTCCCCTGCCCCTGGTCGGGGGCGTCGGGCGAGGCCGAGGCCGAGGCATTGGGGTTGGGCGTCGCCGGCGCGGCGTCCCCGCCCGTCGCGCGGTCGTCCGAGGCCGAGTCTGAGCCGGTGGCCTCCGGGCTGGCGATGGGCGCGGGCGTGGGTGCGTTCCCGGATGCGGTGTCGCTCGCGGGCGTCTCGGCCTGCGCCCTCGCGGAGGTGAGCGCGGGCGGGGTGACCGGCACGCCGCGCAGGGCGTTGGCGCCGATGCTCGTCAAGCGAGCCAGGTCGGATCGGAAGTTGATGGCGGTGAGGTTCCGGTCCCCGTCGAAGGCGGATTCTCCGATGGTTGTCGTCCCGCCGATGTTGACCCAGGTGAGGGAGGTGACGCCTCGGAAGGCGTGCGCGCCGATCATCTCGAAGGAGTCTGGCAGGGTGAGGGAGGAGAGGCGGGATCCGACGAAGGCGTAGCGGTCGATGCGGCGCAGGCTATCGGGGAGGGTGACCTCGTCCAGGGGTGCCCCTTCGAAGGACTCCTGGGCGAGCGCTCGCGTGCCGTCGGGGACCGTGTAGCTGACGCCCGCGCGTCCGAGCGGGTAGGTCAGCAGCGTGTCGCGGCCCTTCGTGAACAGGACCCCGTCGACGCTATCGTACGAGGCGTTGTCCGCCTTGACGGTGATCGCCTTGAGTTTCGGCGAGGCGGTGAAGGTGGAGACCAGCTGGCCCTCACGCACGCCGCTCCCGATGTTCACCCCCGTCAGCGAGGGCATGAGCGCGAAGGCTCCCGGGCCGATATCGGACACGCTGTCCGGCACGTTGATGACCGCGAGCCCGGTGCCCAGGAACGCCCGCGCGCCGATCTGACGCAGCCCCGAGGGAAGCCCCTCGCCGACCTGCCCGCGCGCGTCGCGAACGGTCACGCTCGCCAGGGAGGCCGCGCCTTCGAAGGCGGAAGCCCCGATGCGCTCGACCGTGTCGGGCAGCTCCACGGAGGCGACGGAGGAGCGTGCGAACACGCGGTCGGCCAGGGCCGTGACGCCGCCGGGGACGCTGACCTCCGTATCGCTACCGCTGTAGGAGCGAAGGACCCCGGCCTCGTCGATGACGAAGTCGGAGGAGGCCGCAGCGCGCACGCTCACCTCCGCCGAGGCCGACGCCCACGTTCCGTCCCCCTGGCGCACCCACGCGGTCAGGGTCGTCGCCCCCTCCTTCGTTCCGGCGGCGATCGTCGCCGTCAGGGTGTCGGAGGAGGTGGACAGCGAGGCGACCGAGGAGTCCGCGAGCGACCACACGACCTGCGAACCCGACAGGCTCGGGCTCAGGACGGCAAAGACCTGGGAGGTCTCGCCCGATGGGATCACGACCGAGGAGGTGGACAGCGAGATCGGGTCCGAGGCGTCCACGGAGACGGTCACGCCCGCGGAGGCGTTCACGCCGTAGTCCCACGCATACAGGGTGGGGTTGGTGGGAGCCGGGCCGGTGCCTCCCTGGGACTCCCAGCCGCGCTGCAGGTCCGCGACGGGCACGTCGAAGTGATAGGTGCGCTGGCCGTCAGCGCCGAGGGTGCCCCCGTCGGTCACGAGCGTGCGGTAGTAGTAGGAGCCGTTGGCCGGGTCGTGGAAGTCGATGGAGGCCAGGGGCGAGGAGTCCGTGACGTCGAAGGACACGGTGCGCGCCTCGCCCTGGCCGCTCACGTGAACGCCGCTGATCTTCGGCCCGGTGAGGTCGTAGGCGAAGGAGTACGTCAGCGTCTGGGTGCGCAAGCTCGGGCCGTCGGTGACGGCGTCGATGCGCAGCGTGTAGCGCCCCTCGGGCAGGCGGCGGCCGTACCAGTCGTAGCCGTCGAAGTACGGGTCGCCCATGGAGGATTCGCCCGAGGCGATGAGGCGTGTGTAGTCGTCATACAGGGACTTGCGGGTGTTCTTGTAGGAGTACTGGCGCACCGTGTTGCCCGCGGAGTCCTGGTAGGTGTAGGTGACGCTCTTCGTTGACCGCAGCAGGCCGGTGACGGGTCGGATCGCGGAGGGTCCCTGAGCCCACGTCGACGCGGACACCACGTAGGCGTCCGGGTTGGGGGCGGGCGCCGAGGACGCGGAGGTGTAGCCGGCCAGCGGGTTCACACCGAGGGACACACCCGTGGTCGCGGACGCGAGGCGAGAGGCCACCGCGTGGGCCTGGCCGCCGTCGGAGGCGAGGGAGTCGAAGACCGGAACGGCGCCCCAGTCCCCGTAGAATCCCAGGAAGGGAACGGACAGGTCGGGCTCACCCTCGGTCATTGAGGTCAGGACCGTGAAGCCGTCGACGAAGGTGCCGTTGGGCGCGTAGGCGCCGGCGTAGGCGGCGAAGGCCGCCTGCGGCGTGATGGTCACCGTCGCGGTGACGACGCCTCGGCCGGGCACGGTGATCGTCGAGGAGTCCGCGCTGCCGCTAACGTCGCCCGAGTAGCTGACCGAAATACCCTGGTCGGTCCAGTTGGCGCTGTGCTGGGTGAAGACGCCGGAGGCGACGACCTCGGAGAGCGCCTGCGTGTTCAGCCGGTAGGTGCGTGCCTCGTAGGCGGTGTTGGTCAGGCGAATGGAGAACGTCCAGCCCTCGGTTCCGTCCCCGAGGTCGGCCTTGGGCCGCGTCTCGTCGGGCGCGTCCACGACGGTGGGGAACACGGTGGCGGAGGAGGCCGCCACCGCGTTGGCTAGGCCGGAGCCGATCTTGCGCGGCGAGTAGTAGGCGCCGCGGCCGCCCTCGTTGTCGACCAGCGGCTTGGCCGTGCCCATGAGGAGGTTGTAGACGACGCCCGTCTTCTGGGCCTCGGTCATGTAGGCGAAACCGGGGTCGGACTCCACGCGCTGCTTGATGTCGGCGGCCATGCCCGCCAGGTAGGGGGTCGCCATGGAGGTGCCGGAGGAGTAGCCGTAGGTGCCGCCCGGCAGCGCCGACCAGATGTATCCGCCGGGCGCGGCGATCTCGGGCTTGAGGGTCAGGTTGGGGGCCACGCCCCAGGAGGAGAAGCTTGACGCCTTGTAGGTGGAGGGACCCCACCCGTTGGCGTTATCGACGGAGGCGACCGACAGGGACGCCGTGTAGGTGGAGGGCTGGGCGACCGTCGACGAATCGGGGTCGGAGGCGTAGGGCAGGCCCCAGCCGCTGGCGTTTCCCTGGGAGGAGGCACCGAAGTTGCCGCCCGCGACGTTGAGCATGATGCCCTGTTCGGACAGGCGGTAGTAGACGGACCCGTAGGTGTCGTTGCGGGCCTCCGAGGCGCCGCCCGCGTATCCGAAGGACATGTTGATGACGTCGGGCTTGAGGACCGCGCAGTCATCCAGGGCGGCGAAGATCGCCGAGTCGGACAGCCCTCCCGTGGCGTCGATTCCGGCCTTCATGAGCAGCAGCTGCGCGCCGGGTGCGGACCCCAGGATCGCTCCGCCGTTCGCGGCCGCGATGCCCGCGACGTGCGTGCCGTGGGCCATGTTGTGGACCGTGTGCGGAATGACGTCGGAGTCGCCGTCGCCGTAGTCGTAGGCGAAGGGGATCTTCGCCGACACGTAGGCGCCCGCCCAGCCCGTGCTCAGGCCTCGCTTGACCGAGGAGATCGAGTCGTATGAGTAGGCAGCCCTCGATTCATCGAGCGCACCGGAGAAGGCCTCGTGGGTCGTGTCGAAGCCCGTGTCGATGATCGCGATTGTCGTCCCATCACCCTTCTGGCTGATGCGGTCCACGCCCGTCATGTCCAGCGAGTACTGGTTCTGGGGACCGGAGTAGCCCTCCTCCGACGAGGGGGTGACCGTCTGCTCGACGAACGCGCGCTTGACGCCCTCGACCCCGCGCACCGCTTCGACCGCTCCGGCGGGAACCTCGATCGCGAAGCCCTCCATCACGTGCTCGTAGTCCTCGACCTCGGTGACGGGGCCGCCACCCGAGGTCACCTGGCCGGGCGCCGCGGCCTCCACGGCCGTGCGAATACGCTCCTTGACGACCGTGCGCTTGGCATCGGCGGACACCGCGCGGCGGTACCACGCGACCCCGGCGTCGCCTTCCTCTAGCTCGACGATGACCGTGACGGGATGGTTCGATTCCTCGTCGGGAAGCAGGTCGCCGGACGGCGTGGTCGCCCCGCCCGCGTCGTACTGTGACTTCGAGGTGAGTTCGGGCTCCAGGAGCTTACCGGCGTTCGACGAGGGGGGCGAGGCCGGAGCCGAGACGAGCGTGTCGGCTGAGTCGGCGAATGCCTGAGGGGCGATGATGGCGATCCCCAGGGTGGCAGCGAGGGAGAGCACTGCAAGGCGCGAACGCTTCATTTTTTCCACCGTGTATTTATTTGGGAGGCGAGCGTCAGCAGGTCTCGCCCTTGAGGGATTGAAACAGGCTAAGGATAGCGACCAAACGACACGAAGACAAACTCAGAACTTGTATTCCGCACCTTCATTTGTACGGTAACCAGTCGGTCAGTGGCACCCTATTGCCGATCCGAGAGCTCCAGGTTCGCCCGCACGACGATGCCGATGCGCTCCATCATCGCCTCGTCCACCCAGGACCCGTCCAGGCTAGCCAGGCGAGGATGGGTCGGCTCCTCCCCGGCGAGCCGGTCGAAACCGAGGATCGCCCGCCACAGGGGGATGAGCTCCTCGTGGTAGGTGTGTCCGTGGCCGCCCGGAGCGGTCCCCGCGACCGGCAGATCCGCGAGAACCTGAATGAACGTCACGAAGCGCGTGAACTCGACGTCGCGTGACACGTCTCGCCCCGCGCGTTCGCGCAGCCAATCCGGCTGGGTCCAGATCAGCTTGTTGTTCCACCACACCACCGGGTCGGAGGGGTGCTGGGCGTAGACGAGGCGCGGGAATCCCCAAGTTCCGAGCTCGCGGCCGTACAGGTCGGTGCGCAGGTCCGAGGGCTCGTTGACGAAGCGCACGCGCCGAGCGTTGTCGACGACGGGCGCTACCTCCGGGCTCCCCCGGTGTCGCGCCGCCGTCAGCGCCGCGTGCATCGGCGTGAACGCCGGCGTTCCCACCCACAGGGCCCCGTCCGCCTGCTCGAGCGCCTCGCGAGCGGAGGCGAAGACCGACTGCGACGCGAACGCACCCAGCGATTCACCGCAGACGAAGAGGGCGGGTCGGTGTGCCTCGTCCATGGTGTCCAACTCGGTGCGCACCGCGCGAAACAGGGCGGCGGATGCCTCCTGCGCGGGTTCCAGGCCGGTCAGCCAGTTCAGCGCCGAGGGCACGTAGGAGTACTGCAGGGAGGCGGTCGCGCAGTCCCCGCGCGTGAGGAACTCCAGGGGCTGAACCTGCCACTCGTCCACCCAGCCCGACCCTGTCGAGGCGGCCAGGAGGATGACCGCGCGATCGAAGGCCCCGGTGCGACGCAGCTCCTCCACTACGGTCGAGGCCGCCTGCTCGATTCCGGCACCCGCCGTGGGCATGCCGGCGTAGACGCGGATGGGTTCCTTCGCCTCGGCGCCGCTGACCTGGGCGATGTCCAGGCGCGAGGGGCCCCTGCCGAGGAACACGCGGCCCTGCCCGCCGACGGATTCCCAGGTGACGGGCGAGTCCGGCGAGGCGGAGCGCTCGCGGACGACGGGCGGATAGATGCCGCGCGCGGTCCTCGTGTTCATCTGCTCGGCGTGGTGGCGGAAGAAACCGATGCCGCCGCGCAGGATCACGTTCGAGGTCAGGAAGAACATGACGACGCACAGGATGGCCACGCCAGCCAGGACGGCCACGGGCCTGGGCATGTAGACGGCGAGCATCGCGATGATCGCATGGCCCACCCCGACGAGGGCCGCCACGAGCGAGATCAGGCACCATGCCACCGCGACTGCCCCGAGGGTTCCCAGGACGTACTCCCCCAGGTTTTCCCCCGGCATGTTCACCAGCCTCGCGGCGACGCGGGCGCGGCGATACGACTGGATCACCGCGTAGAGCCACCACGCGGCGAAGAGGGTGGCTATCCCGATACGGAATCCAAGCTCGACGGGTTCGGAGGCGCGAATCGTCAGCCCCGTCACGCGGATGACGCGGGCGCCGACGTTCTGCACGACCACGCCGGCAACGTATCCGCACGCGACCAGGACGCCCGAGGCGACGGCGTGCCACGCCCAGGAACGCGCCATCAGCGACGGTGCGACGCTGACCGCGTACATCGCGAGGGCCGCGATCACGCCCAGGAACGACAAACCCATGGCCCCATTGTGCCAGGTGGCCCGCCGCCCCTCACCCGGGGCACGAGGCCGTGGCTAGCGGCTCCCTGCAACATCGAAGACTCATCAGGGCGAGCACGACATGCCATCGTTTCCCGATCGCGCATTCGACGTTCCAGCTCGAATGCCCACCGCACCGCGAACACGAGCACCTGGAACACGAGCTGGCACAACCCCTGCGGTTGACGGGCGTTCAGCGGGTTTGTAGGTTGATGCCATGAGCGCGGACGTTGGGTTTACTCCTGGGAAGCTGATTGAGGCTGCCCAGGGTATTGGGGCTACTGCTGAGCCTATTTCTCAGTCGGTGGCTCCGATGGGCGAGGATATTACGTCTTTGTCTGCGGGTTTGAATGGCTCGTATATGGAGCCGTTGGGTAATGCTATGACTGCCTGGGGCGACTCTCTGACTGTGTTGTTTGATGACTTGGGTCGCTTGGCTGAGGCCTTGGTGGGTGTGGAACGGGCTTTTTCCGCGTGTGAGGATGAGATCATCCAGTCGTTGGTTCAGGCTGCTTCCGGTTCGGAGTCTGGTGATAATGGCTCGTCCCAGGGTGGTTTGTACGCGCAGTTGCAGGCTATGGCTGGGCAAGGTGCTGATGGAGGCGAACAGTGAGTAGCGATTCGATGCTGGTGTTCCAGGAGGCTAACGCCACACAGATGGCAGAGGTGTTCCGTAAACGGGTCGCGGTGGTCAAGAATTTCATCCCTGATGTCAGCGATGGCATTAAGAGCAGCGTCGGTGACTGGACGGGTGAGTCTCGTCAGGCGTGCGATGCCGCGTTGAAGCGTTTGGAAGAGCGTGGCGAGGAGTTGGCTGAGTTGTTAACCGCTGCGGCTGACGCGATGGAAGAGATTCTCGCCGAAGGCCAGCATGCTGAGTCTAAAGCGTTTGCGTGTATCGACAGTTAAGGGTTGTCAATCGTGAGTGATTTTAAGGTCGATTTGCAGGCGATGTCGTCTTTCGTGGAGTCGTTGTCGTCTTTTGAGGAGGCGGCCAAGGAGTATGACGTGGAGGACTGGGTTCCCAACTCTGGCATGCTAGAGAATCCTGAGGTGTGGGATCGCACAAACGCGTTCCAGGACACGTGGGAAAAGGGCACGAACGACTTGCGTGATGAGATTAAGGCTGCCAGTAGTGCGGTCAGTGGCGCGTTGGGTGCCTACGCGGAATACATGGACAAGTCGAAAGAGCACATGGCTAAAGTGGAGCAGGCTGCGCAAGCTCTGGGGCAGTCTCCTGTCGTCGGTTCGGGGGCGTGATCTGGCGTGGGCGTTGTCGCGCATGGTGCGCCGGTCTTTAAGATCGGTGGGGATCCCGGTGGGATCTCGACGCGCGCCGCGGTGATGATGGATCGCGCCAACGAGTTCGGTGAGATTCATTCCGGCTTGTCTTCCCTGAAGTCTGATGGGTGGGAAGGTCGCGCGGCGGATCATTTCCGCTCTAAGTTCAAGGTGCAGACCAAGGGCTGGCTGGACGCCCAGGAGGCCTTCTCTTCCGCGTCTGAAGCGTATTCGTCGTATGCGTCGACGCTAGCGTCGGCGCAGGGCCAGTGTGATGGGATCCGCTCGCGGTGGAAGCAGGGCCGCGACGCGGTCCAGCAGGCGCAGAACAATCAGGCTGACGCGCGGAGCCAAGCCGCAGCAGAGGGCGGCATCCCCATGTTTGACGCCTCGTGCGACGAGGGGCCGGGCCGCTCGGCGATGGCGGCCGCGGTCGCTGATTTCGAGACGCTGGTCGATCAGGTCAACGAGGCCGGCGACCTACTCATCACCGCCCTGAATGCTGGTATCGCGAAACTGCCCGAGCGCACGTGGTGGGATTCGGTCAAGCGCACGGTCGGCTCCGTCGTCAAAGGATTCGTCGAAGCGGTGGCCGACTTGGTGAAGCTGGGATTGGCACTCAGCGGCGTCCCGATGCTCTTTGACTTTGGGCGCATGCTGATGGGTCAGATGACCTGGGATGAGTTCTACGCCAAGCACAGCACGATTCCAATGGAGACCATCGCCGGCCTAGCAAAGGCACTGTGGGAGGATCCCGGAGCGTTCTTCGCTGGCCTGGGCAAAGCGCTTGTCGATTGGGACACGTGGACCGACGATCCCGGGCGCGCGATCGGACACCTGCTGCCGGACGTGCTCATTGCTATCGCGACAGCCGGGACCGGAACGGCGGCGTCCGCTGGCGAGAAAGCCACTTCGGGAGCCGCTCGGTTGGCTCGGATGGCCCATATCGGCAAGGAAGTGTTCAAGGCCATCCTGCCGGTCAACCCCGACGATGTGCGTGCGTTAGGCAAGCTCGGGAAGAACCTGTTTACGAAGTTCACCCACCATGGTGTGGACGCGGCCGATACCGTGGCCAAGCTGGGCGCTGATGCCAGGAGGCAGCTGTCGGGTTTGCGCGGTGGCAACCTGATGGCGGACGCGAACAAGTATTCTGATGCCGGCCATCTCTCCGGGAACGCGTCGCACGGGGCGAACAACCTTGCCGGACTTGACCACCTCTCTGGACGGTCCTCCCACGTCGGCGGCGGGGCACATGATCTTGCTGGCGCCTCCGACCTCGCCGGGGACGCCTCCCACGCGGGCCGCGGGACACACAACGGCGGCCTCAGTAGTACCGGCACCCCGGATCCAGGCCACCGCTCGAACGGTGTGTCCAGCGCGGCCCAGCCCGCCGCGACGCCTCACGCGTCCGCCGCTGGCGATGCCGGCACCGGCGGACACGCAGCCCCCGCCAACACTGCACCCAGCGCGTCTCACGGCGCTCACAACAACGCGTTCATGAATGCGGATACTGGCGGCGCCACCCACGGTGCGGGCAGCACTGCCAACGGCGCAACCAGCGCACCCGCGCCCGGCGCTCCCGCCACCGGGACCCACGGAGCTCGCGCAACCAGCGCTCCCTCAGGTGGCTCGCATGGGGCGGCTTCCGGCCACAGCCCCGCTGGCGGCTCCCCCGCTACTCCCGTGCGCAACGAGGGTGTGGGTGAGCGCGTTGCTACGGGTGATGCCATTCCTCCGAAGAAGCCCACTGATTCTTACCGTGTTGGCCATGATCGTTCCATGACACCTGACGAGGTCGGGTCACAGTCTGCCGCTGCAGCTGACGGCAAGCCTCCGCGGAAGCCCACCGATTCGTGGACGGACTCTGGCGGCTTGTCTACAAACCGGGACGATTTCGATCGTGTCGGCACTGATCGTTTCGGCACTGAGAACAGGATGAATTCTTCCTACCTGGATGACAGCTCGACCCACGCTAATGGTCAGACGCGCGGTGCCGACGAGCTTGTCGGTGCGGGCGTTGGCCGTCGCGAGGCCAGCGTGGGCGCTCAGGGATCCTACGAGCGCGCCGGCGCGTTCGGTGGCAGTGATCCGAGCCGTGTCAGCCACGGAGCGGACGGCTTCGGCGGCACCGCCGATTTCGGAGCAAACGCAGGGCACGGAGCTCATGGCGCGAACGGTGTCACCAATTCCGCTGATGTCGGTGGCGGCATAGGCGACGCCTCGCGTGGCACGCACGCTACTGGTGCCCCCACGGGCCACGGCGGCGGTCATGTTGGTGCTGATTCTGGTACCCGCGGTGGTTCGTCGACCCCTGCGCAGGGTCCGCACCGTGCCGATCCGGGCATGCCCTCCGGTGACACGCACGGCGTTTCGCGCGCTGATTCCACCCCCGGCCACGGCGACACCCCCCGGACAGGACAAGGTGGAGACGGCACCCCCGACGCGCCCACCACCCCCAAGAAGGAAACTCCTGCCGGGGACACCCTGGGTGGCGACAAGCAGCCACATAGTGGAAAGCCTGCAGCAGACACGCCTGCCACCCATGCGGACGAGGCCGCCGACGCTAGCAAGGCTGGCCACGGCTCCGGCGACGCACATGGCTCCGGTAAGGCCGATGCCGACACCAAGCAGGGCCACGACTCCGTCGAACATGCGGACACTGACCCCAAGGCGAAGGACCACTCCGCCAACAGCAAGGCCGACGACGCCGCTGACTCGGCGCACCGCGGCGACAAGACCGAGGCAGACAAGCCCACGTCGGACAAGTCCCACAAGGAAGACGACGCCGCACACCACGACGACGCCGAGCACCCCAAGGACACCGACAGCGAGACCACCAAGAAGGATGCCGACCCGAAGTCGAAGGACCACTCCGCCAACGGCAAGGCCAACGACGACGCCGATTCAGGGCGCCACGGTGACAAGACCGAGGCCGACAAACCCGCGTCGGACAAGTCCCACAAGGAAGACGACGCCGCACACCACGACGACGCCGAGCACCCCAAGGACACCGACAGCGAGACCACCAAGAAGGACGCCGACCCGAAGTCGAAGGACCACTCCGCCAACGGCAAGGCCAACGACGACGCTGACTCGGCGCGCCACGGTGACAAGACCGAGGCCGACAAACCCGCGTCGGACAAGTCCCACAAGGAAGACGACGCCGCACACCACGACGGCGACGAGCACCCCAAGGACACCGACGACAAGCACACCACCAAGGACGGCGAGACCGACGCCGACACCAAGTCCACCAAGGACGAGGCCGACACGCACAAGTCCGACAAGGACAGCGACACCAAGTCCACCAAGGATTCCGGCGAGCGCGCGGACGCTGACCCCAAGGCGAAGGACCACTCCGCCAACGGCAAGGCCGACGACACGCACAAGTCCGACAAGGACTCCGGCGAGCACACGGACACTGACCCGAAGGCGAAGGACCACTCCGCCAACGGCAAGGCCGACGACGCCGCTGACTCGACGCGCCACGGTGACAAGACCGAGGCCGACAAGCCCACATCGGACAAGTCCCACAAGGAAGACGACGCCGCACACCACGACGGCGACGAACACCCCAAGAACACCGACGACAAGCACACCACCAAGAACGACGACGCCGACACCAATCCCACCAAGGACGACGCCGACTCCAAGTCCGACAAGGACGGTGACAGCGAGGGTTCCGGAAGCCACGACGGAAACGAAAGCTCCGACGATGAACCAGCCTTTGCCGACGGGATCACAGCAGGCGGCCATCCTGGCCCTTACAAAGAGGCAAACGACGGTTTTATCGCCGATTTTGCGGAGAAGAATGGCCACACACTCGATACGGATCACGGGCCGATCGGCGCAGATCTGGTCGATCATCGAGAACCAATCAGCACAGATCCTGATACTGGTGAACAGATTTCTGCAGATCTGTACAAGGAACGCGCGACCGGACCTGATGGTGAAACAGACTGGCCAAATGTAAAAAAGCATCCTGAGCTAGCCGACGACATGATAGATGGCGTTTACCTTCATGGAGATCCAGAAAAGGGAATTCCTCCGTTCCAGGATATGGCAGTCGACGATTTTATTAAGGAGTACCCCGGGAATCTTGATCGAGTTGGAGAAGACCATGGCAGATATTTCGCATTAGTAGGCAAGGACGGGCCGGACTCTTTCCAGAAGCGATCAATCCACGCAGATTCACTCTACGACCCATACAGCCAATTCGAGTTCCACCCAGAAAACCTACCTGCAGGAACACGCGTAGAAACGGGAATTGTGTACCCATGGTTTGATTCGCCCGGAGGATCACGACAGGTCAGGCTGTACACAGTTGATGAATCCGGCGATAAAATTTACTTAAGCGCCCAAAGACTCCTTGAAGGCCCAAACCCTGTTCTAGTTAGAAAGACAATCAAATGAACGAAGAACTTGCCGCATACATCACTCGCCTGTGTGAGCTATCCGGGCACACAACCCGGATTGACGATGATTTGATCCTGGTCGAGCCGGGTCATAGCTTTATCTACGACGCATTCACCACTCGGAAGGACCGTTACGCCTACGGCCAGGTCGATAAATACTCATTCGGCGGGGCAGACTTCAGCTCCGTATCCTTCGAGATCTTCAAGAAGTTCGCGGTCATGCACTTCGCCGCCGACATTCGCACAGCACACCAGCTCCCACCCCTCGCTATCCCAGCAGTGACCGACGTTCACCCCAGCTTTTCCATCAAATTCCGCGAACCGATTAGCTATCTACTGACAAGCAAAGCCTCGCCCATTCCCAAAACATACACAAACCTCTCCCCCGATGCCCTGGTGCCTCTGTCGTACCTGATGGGCACGTCAAGCGAGGACTTGCTCTCCCTGGTCCTCGAACCGTCGGGCGCCGGATACGCCGCGCTGTACCAGCAGAGCTGACACTCCTCTCTCCCGCCTTGTGCTCACGGAGCATAGGACGAGAGCGTCGGTCACACCTCCTCCCCTCGTACGACGGGAGGAGGTGTACCATTTCGCGCTCGCCCGTCAGTTGCGATGTCCGCAGAGGCAATGACCCGAAGGAGTGAGTGCCCATGCTGAAAGAATTCGACGATCTCATATCCACGCTCTGCGCGAACTCTTCAGTCGTGCGCAAGGAACGAGACGGCAGACTGTTCTTCACTGTCGCAGTCGCCGCTTCAGCACGCGGCGCCTAGGTAGGATGGGGATAGCCTGCCTCGATGGCATAATCGGAGCAGGACCCAACCTAGCGAAGGGAGCCAGTCATGTGGGAAGAGTTTCGGAGCCACGCACTAGCGCTCCTCGGCGAGCACTTTCCCCCGGAGCTCATAGAAGACAACGGCGACAGCATCGTCTTTACTCGCTCTTCAGAGTTGAGTGGCGGTGGGACCATTGCTGGCTCCGGCCGTGTCGAAGTAGGCCAAGAACGCGTCCTTCCACTTGCGCAGGGGTTCGGCCCAGGCGAGCGATTTCGCGGATGAGACACGCTGGTAGGCTCTCGACAAGACGAGCGGCCAGGAGTCGGCCTTGGGTGGGGGCGGCTAGATCGAAGAAGTCTCGCACTTGCTGGGCGCAGTGGTAGGCGACTTCGACACTGATAGCACCTCATCTGCCGTGAAGGCTGCGCGGAGTCGTTCTTGTTGACGTAGGGTGTGCCTTGTGGCGGGAAGCCACTACATGCACGTCGCTTCCAAGGGCCTAATCCCAGTTCAGTTGGACTGCGGAATCTCACGATTACTATCGCTCCCTAAGACGATAGAGACAACACGACTCACAGGTCGCCAAACATGCTATGACTACCCATAAACCCTTTGAAACGAGGCTTAAATTGGTAGACAATCCCCCTGCCCCAAATACCGGCCGCCCGCTCGATCCCGAAACCCGTTTCTTCCCCGTACGGGCGCCGGGACCGGGCGATGCCCTCATGCATGCCTTCAGCGGGCTGGGGAGTCGCTTCCGCATCGGCAAAGATGTCGCTCTTGATCTCAAGGGCCAGTTCGCGCACGGCACGCATCCGGAGATGCGCTCGACGGCTGATTGGATGCGTTCGCAGTATTCCGTCCCGGGCAGCATTTCTCCGACATGGCGTGACGATATTGATCACGGGGCCATCGCTGGATCAGACCGCTACTACTCAGACGAAGAGAGCTTCATCGAAGACTTTCACGTCACGGGGTTCGATCACATCGGGCACGTCGGAGCTTTTTCCCTCACCCCAATCATCGACAACGGCATCATTCCCGCAGATTGCAGGTCAGCTCCGCCCGCACAAATGAACGAGCTGTACCACCAATATCAATTCACCGCTGACCCGCTACCGGATGGGGTTTTCATCGAGATTTGCCTCCTTGCCGAGGACCATGGTTCGCGCGGGTATGCGCCGCAGGTTCGTTTCCTGGAGCGAGTCACATTCAATAATCTTTCTCCGCTATCGATCGACGAGCTCGTCACTCAACACATCATTGAAGGAGTTTCTGCCCATGTTGGAGACGTTAAAGCCCCTGATTGGGAAGCTCTGTTCGGATACTTCCGTAACGCCCGAGAACTTTGAGAACGGCTACGCCTTCTCGAGTTACAACACCGACTTCTTTGCGGTCTGGACCATCGAAGACAGGTTTTTCTTCAGTTGGCCCGAACGCCACCCAAGCGCCATATTCTGCATCGACACCCAGAGCTCGACGATAGCCTCGTACATCGTTATCGCTGCGGTTGGAGCACTGCGCCGCGCGGACCTTTTCCAGGACGCCATCTTGCCTGCCACCCTCACCGATGAGCTGCGTAGCCGGTGGGTTTCCTCCCCCACCCGCTGGCCTCGCGTCACGAACTATCAGTACATCGCAAATCCGGAGCTGTCCCTCAATTCGAGGAACTGCGCCGCGCTTCGACAGCTGCAGTTTGCCGTGCAGTTTTCGGTCGAGGACTACCTCAACTCGTACCTCAACGCCGACGCAAGTCCAGCGCTCACCCCGTTCAGGACATCATTCGAGCCATATCTACGCCAGCTCAGCAACGCGGGCGTCGACATCTCACGGATAAGTCCCCCGATGTCCGGCCGATAGAAAGGCTTCTAAGGGCCGAGGCCATGGGTCCGCACCGTGCAGATCGGCATTTCCACCGGCGACACGCACGGCGTTTCACGCGCTGATTCCACCGCCGGCCACGCCGACACCCTCCCAGGTAGGACAAGGTGGAGACGGCACCCCCGACGCACCCACCACTCCTAAGAAGGACCTCTCCTTCGAAGAAGCCCTGGGCAGCACCGACGAGCAGCCGCACAGTGGAAGGCCTGCAGCAGACGCGCCCGCCACCAACGCGGACGAGGCCGCAGACGCAGGGAAGGCTGGCCACGGCTCCGGGGACGCAAATGGCTCCGGTAAGGCTGATACCGACGCTAAGCAGGGGCACGATTCCGGCGAGCGCGCGGACGCTGACCCCAAGGCGAAGGACCACTCCGCCAACGGTAAGGCCGACGACACCACTGATTCGTCGCGCCACGGCGACAAGACCGAGGCCGCGAAAAACGAGCCGGACAAGCCCGCGTCGGATAAGTCCCACAAGGAAGACGACGCCGACGGCAAGTCCAATAAGGACGAGGCCGACACGCACAAGTCCGACAAGGATTCGGCCGAGCGCGCAGACGCCGATCCGAAGGCGAAGGACCACTCCGCCAACGGCAAGGCCGACGACGCCGCTGACTCGGCGCGCCACGGTGACAAGACCGAGGCCGACAAACCCGCGTCGGACAAGTCCCACAAGGAAGACGACGCCGCACACCACGACGGCGACGAGCACCCCAAGGACACCGACGACAAGCACACCACCAAGGACGGCGAGACCGACGCCGACACCAAGTCCGACAACGATTCGGCCAAGCACGCGGACCCCGATCCGGAGGCGAAGGATCACTCTGCCAACGGCAAGGCCGACGACGCTGCTGATTCGTCGCACCGCGGCGACAAGTCCGAGACCGACAAGGGCGAGACAGATAAGCCCACCTCGGACAAGTCTCACCAGGCAGACGACGCCGCACACCACGACGACGCCGAGCACCCCAAGGACACCGACAGCGAGACCACCAAGAAGGACGCCGACCCGAAGTCGAAGGACCACTCCGCCAACGACAAGGCAGACGACGCCGACGATTCGGCGCGCCGCAGCGACAAGTCCGAGACCGACAAGGCCGAGGCAGATAAGCCCACCTCGGACAAGTCTCACCAGGCAGACGACGCCGCACACCACGACGACGCCGAGCACCCCAAGGACACCGACGGCGACGCCAAGTCCGACAAGGACGCCGACAACTCGAAGCACTCCAAGGAAGAGAACACACCCAAGCACGACAAGGACGCGGACCAGCAGAAGGGTACCGACTCAACAGCAGACAAGCATGCCCGCAACGGGCGGTCCGACGACGCTGCGGATGCCAGGCCGCACCGCGACAAGGAAGAGACAGGTTCATCTACCAAAGACCCCGACAGCGAGCATCCCGATGATTCTTCTCGAAAGAACAGCGAGTCCGAGTCCGCTGACGGCGACTCCGGCGATTCATCGCGCGATGAGCACGGCACGGAGCACGGAGATCGTGACGCCGACGGCGATTCGGGCGAGCACGAAAGCTCTGCGAGTGACGAAGGTGAGGAGAAAAAGGAGTACGAGGATCTGCACGATCACTCACACGATGGCGAGGTAGATCCCTCGTACGACCCCAGCACTGATCCTCACACCAAGTGCGACGAGGACTATGACACCCCACCAGACCCGTCCATCGACCAGACTGTCGGCTTCCCCGAGGGCGTCGACCCCTACACCACGCCCCCCGGACGCGCCGCCAGCTTCAGGAGGCGCTGGAGGCCTGGCCGGAATACATGCAGAAAGAACTCCCACAAGACGCAAAGGAATGGCACACGGGCAGGTTCGGCTTCGATGACATGGTCAATCCCGAGCGTGCCCTGGGCTTCAATCCCGACGGTTCTCCACGGTCGATGAAGGACTTCATGGATACCTTCTTCGACAAGGAGAAGGGCCAACCCGTGTGGCCATTCGATGTCGCTGGTAAACGAAAGAATGGCGCGCTCCTCAATGCGGGCTACCATGAGTACGACTCGATTCAACCTTTCATTGACAAGCACGGGTCAGACCTGTGCCGACTCGGAGACCCCGAGGGCAAGTTCGCGGCCGCAATGCACAAGGACGGCACGCTTCCATCGTTTGGCGAGTGAGGATTGTTCCAGCCCTTCTCGCTGGGCGCACCGGATATGCGCGCACGCCTGACCGGAGAACTTCCCGAGGGACACATCGTCAAATACGGCCAGGTCGCCCCCGCTTTTGGCCAACCCGGAGGAGCTATACAGTTACAAATTTGGGGTCCAGACTTGGAAACGGGTACAATTAGAGAGTTGAAACTGAAAGAGTGGGAAACGCGAGGTATCATTCGCTATGTTAAGAGAGATTGACGAAGATGAGTTCATCCGCACTTTCGTTGCCTTGCTTAAGCGAGAGCCTTTTGTCGTCAGTGAGGATCACGTGTAGTTTTCGACCAATGATCCCGCCATCATGACCCACGTGTGGCGCAGAGGCGACTTCTACTTGGGCGGATCAAGCGAACGCACCCCTGACCCCGGCACCTACGTGCGGTCAGGCTCTCTTACCCCGGTGAAGCAGTGCTCGTCATGGACAACTTCGACCTACTACGGATCCGCCTTGGCCTCAAGGACTTTGGTATCACTTATCGGCACGTGCTGATCGCACCGAACTGGTCCCACAGGCCCGGCCCCAATCAATACTCCCTTGAGCTGTGCCACAACGATCAACCCACCGGCACCATCGTTGGCAAATGGTCCGACGAAGCCACCAAGCTGACCTGGTTCCTCAACCACACGCCCGAACGCCTCCTCGACATCGCCCACATCGAGGACGTCGAGGAGGCCTGCCAGGCCCTCTTCGGAACCACACACATCCCCTACAGCAAAAAATACGACTAAGACACGGCAGACCTGCTACCTATTCAGAGAAGCAGACGCCCCCGGGACCATTGACTATGACGAACACAATTGCGGACGATGAGTTTATCAAGACCCTCGTCCCCTTGCTTGACCGAGAAATTTACGTTGTCAGCGAGGATCACGTGTGGTTTCGGAGCAACGATCTTAATGTCATGATCCACGCGTGGTACGAGGACGGTTTCTACTCGGGCGGGTCAAGCGAACGCCTCTCTCCCCCTGGCACCAGCATGTGGGCAGATTCTCTTACCCCCGTGAAGCAGTGGCTGCTCATGTACAACTTTGATCTACTGCGCTATTGCCTCGGCCTCGAGTATTTTGACATCAGGTTTCGGGAGCTGCTGATCGCGCCGAACTGGTCCCACAGGCCCGGCCCGAATCAATACTCCCTTGAGCTGTGCCACAACGATCAACCCACCGGCGTCTTCGCAGGCAAATGGTCTGACGAAGCCACCAACCTGACATGGTTCCTGAACCACACGCCCGAGCGCCTCCTCGAGATAGCCCACATCGAGGACGTCGAGGAGGCCTGCCAGGCCCTCTTCGGAACCACACACATCCCCTTCAACAAAGAAGACGACTGACACCGGATAGCCCTGCTATCTATTCAGAGAAGCAGACGCCCCCGGGACCATTGATCATGACGAACACGATTAGCAAAGATGAGTTCATCCGGACCCTCATTGCCTTGCTTAAGCGAGAGCTCTTTGGGCTCTTCATAATTGGGGGTGTAGTTGGGTTCTGAATCCTCCTGTTTCGAGGAGTGCTCGGGTGATGTAGTGGGTGAGGTTTCGAAATCCGAGGGCGGATCCGCGTAGGTGTTCGAGGCGGCCTTTGATGGCTTCGGTGGGTCCATTGCTGGTGTCGGGGTGGTCGAAGTAGGCCAGGATGTCCCTGGCTCGGCGTTTGAGTGTCCTGCCCAAGGTGGTGAGCTCCGTGAGGGAGCGAGGGACGCCCGCGTCGCTGAGACGGTCTATTTCGGCTTGCATCAGGGCCTTACCCGCACTCGTGTCGGGCGCCCGGTAGGCGTCGATGATGTTCTGGTAGACGCTCCAGGTGACTTCGAGTGCGACGTGGCAATCGCTGGCGAACAGGTCGAGTATCTGGTGTTGCTGGAGCGGCGTGAGCAGGCATGAGCGGGTGTATAACATCCTGCGAGCCTTATACAGGGGATCCGTGGCACGCCCGCGCCGATGGTGAAGTTCTTGCCCGGTAGGTTTGCAGCACTCATCGAGAGCATCACCGGCGAGGTGTACGACGTGGAAGGGGTCCATGACCGCGGTTGCATCTGGGAGCTCGTCAGCGGCTGCGTTTCCCGCCCAGGATTCACCAGGGCAGTAGAATCGAGGCAGTCGATACCTCGCCTCGAGGAGGAGCAACCGTCACATGAACGAAGAACTCGCCGCATACATCACGCGTCTGTGCGAACTCTCCGGGCACACAACGCGGATCGATGATGATTTGATCCTGGTCGAGCCGGGTGAAGACTTTATCTACGACGCATTCACCATGGTCAAGGAGTACTACGCCTACGGCGAGGTCGATAAATACTCATTCGGCGGGTCACGCTTCGGCTCCGCGTCCTTCGAGATCTTCAAGAAGTTCGCGGTCATGCACTTCGCCGCAGACATTCGCGCAGCACACCAGCTCCCACCCCTGAGTGTCCCAGCAGTGACCGACGTTCACCCCAGCTTTTCCATCGAATTCCTCGAACCAATCGCGTACCTGCTAACAAGCAAAGCCTCCCCCATTCCCACGACATACACAAGCTTCTCGCCAACTGCGCTGCTCTCATTGTCATACCTGATGGGCACGCCAAGCGACGACCTGCTCTCCCTCGTCTTCGAACCGTCGGGCGCCGGATACGCCGCGCTGTACCAGCAGAGCTAACACTCCCCGCTCCCGGTGCTAGCTCACGGAGCACAGGACGAGAGCGTCGGTCACACCTCCTCCCCTCGTACGACGGGAGGAGGTGTACCATTTCGCGCTCGCCCGTCAGTTGCGATGTCCGCAGAGGCAATGACCCGAAGGAGTGAGTGCCCATGCTGAAAGAATTCGACGATCTCATATCCACGCTCTGCGCGAACTCTTCAGTCGTGCGCAAGGAACGAGACGGCAGACTGTTCTTCACTGTCGATGGAATTCTCTTTGATTCTTTCTGGTACTCGACAGACAACTACCGCTTCGGCACGAGCGAACGCCCAAGCCGCGTCGGCGCAACGCTGCGAACCCCGAGTTCGACAGTTGCGAGATATGAGTTGGTGCGCCTTCTGGGCGGCTACAACCGATGGTCGCATGGGCGGCAGGCAGTCGAGCTAGCGGCTGACCCGGATTCCCTCCAAGCAAGCTGGACGATAAGCCCCGGACAACTGTTCGGCGAGCAGATCCTGTCAATGCGCAGTTGCCCCGACGTAGAGTTCACCTCGTTCGACGAACAACGCGCGTACAAGCTCGCACATCTCATGCAGTATCCCTTTGAGGACGCACTACAGCTGTATCTGGGTGAGTAGAACCAACGCACCTAACAGGGGCTGCGTGCGCGGCTTCGTAGTCGATCGCTCTCGCGACCACCGCTTCAGCACACCGCACGTAGGTAGGATTGGGGAAGCCTGCCTCGATGGCACAATCGGCGCACGCCCCAACCTAGCGAAGGGAGCCAGTCATGTGGGAAGAGTTTCGTAGCCTCGCGCTCCCACTCCTCGGCGAGCACTTTCCCCCGAATCTCGTCAAAGATAACGGTGACCGTCTCGTCTTTATCGATAGGCGTAGTCTGGCAAGCTTTTTCGTCACCGAGAACGCACGAGGACTTACCATCGGCCGCTACGAAGAACGCAATACCGTCGGTACGTTCTTCACGAGCCCTTCCATTGAGTTGGCGACCATAGCACTGACACTCCTCGCACGCGAGGGGCTGGGCAAGCTCGTCGATATGCACTATCCTACGGACGAGCTTCTAGGCCCCGTGCCGGGCACCGACTACAGCATCGCTGATGAAGGTACCGATGGTTATTATCTGACGCACAAAACTGACAGCACACTGAGCGCAGATTGCGACTATTTTACATACGCCCGCGCAATTGCACTCGCAGCTTCGGCACGCGGTGCGTAGGTAGGATGGGGGTGGCCTGCCTCGATGACGCAATCGGCGCAGGCCCCAACCTAGCGAAGGGAGCCAGTCATGTGGGAAGAGTTTCGTAGCCTCGCGCTCCCACTCCTCGGCGAGCACTTTCCCCCTGAACTCATCGAAGACAACGGTGACAGTCTCACCTTCGTTGATAGACGAGAACGTCTACGTTTTTTTCTCACCGAGAGCGCACAAGGAATTACGATCGGTGACTACGAAGAACGCAATACCGTCGGTACGTTCTTCACGAGCCCTTCCATTGAGTTGGCGACCATAGCACTGACGCTCCTCGTACGCGAGGGGCTCGGCGAGCTCGTCGATATGGACTATCCTCCGGACGAGCTTCTAGGCCCCGTGCCGGGCACCGACTACAGCATCACGGAAGACAGATCCAGCGGATTTCACCTCACCCACAAAACTGACAGCACACTACGCGCATACTGCGACTATTTTACATACGCGCGCGCAATTGCAGTCGCTGCTTCAGCACGCGGCACCTAGGTAGGATGGGGATAGCCTGCCTCGATGACGCAATCGGCGCAGGCCCCAACCTAGCGAAGGGAGCCAGTCATGTGGGAAGAGTTTCGCAGCCACGCACTTGCGCTTCTCGGCGAGCACTTTCCCCCGGAGCTCATCGAAGACAACGGTGACAGCATCTCCTTCACCAGCAGGCGTGACTTCAGAAGCTACGTTCTCACCGAGACTGAGAGGGGAATCATCATTGCCTACGAGGGTGAACGAAACACCGTGGTCCCGTTCTGCATAACCAAATCTCCCGAACTCGCCACCACGTGTCTCACTCTGCTCGCACGCGACGGGATAGCCACGCTCACGGACATGTCGTACACGCCTCGGGATCTCTTAGGACCCATCCCGCACACGGCATTCACCATTTCGAAGAAGTTCCCACCGTTCTTCGATCTCAACTCGACTATCGATCCCGCGGTATCCGCGAAATGCCGATCATTCGCATGCGCTCGAGCTATCGCCGAGGCCTCGGCCCCCTCCCCGGACTCACCGCGGCCGTAGAATCAAGACAGCCGATAGCGCACGCCGAGGAAGAGAAGCCGTCACATGAATGAAGAACTCGCTGCATACATCACTCGCCTGTGTGAGCTATCCGGACACACAACGTGGATCGAGGATGATTCGATCCGCATCGAGCCGGGTGAAGACTTTATCTACGACGCATTCACCATGGTCGAGGAATACTACGCCTACGGTACGATCGATAAGTACTCATTCAGCGGGGAACGCTTCGGAACCGCGTCCTTCGAGATCTTCAAGAAGTTCGCGGTCATGCACTTCGCCGCCGACATTCGCACAGCACACCAGCTCCCACCCCTCACCCTCCCGCCAGTGACCGACATTCACCCCAGCTTTTCCATCGAATTCCTCGAACCGATCGCGTACCTGCTGACAAGCAAAGCCTCCCCCATTCCCACGACATACACAAACGTCTCGCCAGCTGCGCTGCTCTCGTTGTCATATCTGATGGGCACATCAAGCGACGACCTGCTCTCCCTCGTCCTCGAACCCTCCGGCACCGGATACGCCGCGCTGTACCAGCAGAGCTGACACTCCTCTCTCCCGGCGCTAGCTCACGGAACACGAGACGAGAGCGTCGGTCACACCTCCTCGCCTCGTAGGACGGGAGGAGGTGTGCCATTTCGCGCTCGCCCGTCAGTTACGATGTCCGCAGAGGCAACGACCCGAAGGAATGAGTGCCCATGCTGGAAGAATTCAACGATCTCATATCCAGGTGGCGGCAACACCCGGTCGCCCACACTCAACACGGAAGAGCCACGAACCGCAGCCACAAGTACGAAGGCCTCGACAAATGAACATCTTTCTCACGGCGAACATGAAGACATACGATGAGTTTGCCGCTCTCTACTCCGAGGGGGACGAAAAGCGCGTGCGGTGGGGCAAGAGCCTCTTCATCGAGGCGCTCAGCAACACCGATCCCGCGCAGCGTTACCCGATGTGCGACTTCCTGCTAGACCGCGATTGCGTTCTCGATGCCGGTACCACGGACGGAACGAACCCGTTCCATATTCTCTTCGCGCAAGGCGCGCGCGACGTCGACCGGGACGTCGCGCTATGCCGCCGCCTCCTGGATCGACGCGTAGCGCTCGGTCAACCGGACAAGAACGGGTGTATCCCCCTCGTCCACCTGATCTCCACGCAGGAGTACTCCGACGAAGAGCTCACCCCCCTGTACGACCTCGTCTTCGCGTCTCCCGACCCCGGTTTCGACATCGAGCTGACGGGCTCACACGACACCATGTACGACGTCGCTCGCCGTTGGCCCCATCGCCAGGCCTTGGCTGATCGCATTGCACGCTACCTCGCGGCCGGAAGCGAGAAACACACAAAGGAACACGCATGACCACATTCATTAACAACGCCGGCGCCGCCATCGTTTCGCGCAAAATTGTCGAACGAACCGGCAACATCAAGTGGCTGACCCGCGAGGAACCCTTCGCCCCTCAGGACTCCGGCTGGCGCGTGCTATCCGACCGCGACACCGCCGAGTACCTGGACGATCCAAAAAATATGACCGTCGTTGACTTCAACGATCTGTGCGACATTGAGCCCGCCTGCATCGGCATCTACGACCTGCCGATCGGCTCCGACATTCAACTCGTCGTCGAGCCTGACGGCCGCCGACGCTGGTTCGATAACAAGACCGAAAAAGAGATTTCCTTCCGCTGACTGAAGCAGCGGCCCCGCCTTCACAGGTGAGTGAGCCACACGAGCGTCGCGTACGGGATGGTGACCTGCTCCCCCGGCGCATACCCGAGGTGGTCGTACAGGTACCAGCGCAGGTTCTCCTGCATGCGCGCCCTCCCCGCCTCCGACGAACGGATATACGAGGAGCGGGTCGTTCCCAGGGTAAGGATCTCCTCGGGGGTCATACGGTCCTCCCACGCGACCTGCGTGAGGGTCATCGGCGCGAAGTTGCCACCGGGCGTGGGCGGCCTGTCGGGGCGGTGCACGTCGCCCGAGCGCATGATGCGGGTCAGGCGATGCACCCACGGAATCGACACAGCCATCTGATTCCACACGATCCCAAGCACCCCTCCGGGCGCCAGGATTCGGGCCGCCTCGAGGCCCGCACGCTCGGGATCCATCCAGTGCCAGGACTGTGCAAACACGACGATGTCATACAGGCCGTTCGGTAACCCAGTGTCTTCCGCGACACCGTCGTGCCACCTCACACCTTCGACAGACGAGGCCTGGGAGCGCATCGCATCGGAGGGTTCGACCGCGTCCACGAGGAGACCGCCGCGAACCAGGAGCTCGCTCATCTTGCCGGTGCCCGCACCGATGTCGGCGGCGCGCAGTGGGCCATCCCGACCTGGAGCGTTCACGCCCCGCCCGCTCCGCGCGGCGTCGATCAACGCGGCCACGGCCTCGTCCGGGTAGGCCGGGCGCACGGAGTTGTAGGCACCGCCCTCCCCGACGAAAGGATTCGCGTCGAGGGAACCGGACATGCTGTTCGGCATCGTGTCACGATCCCCGTACTGAGGCCACGAATGAGTGGTAGCCGCACGCCCGGCCACGGCCTCGTTATTGGGCGCGCTCACAGGAGCGAGCTCCCCAGTCGGCACACGTTGTCGACGTAGTGGACGTACCACGGCTGGCCGCGCCACTCCTCGTAGGTCAGCTCGCGAGAGCGCTCGCGCGTGCGCTCATCGTTGGCGAGCAGCAGCTCAACCAGACGGGAGCTGTCGGCGACCAGCGTGATCTCGTAGTTGAGGCCGAAGGAGCGCACGTCCATGTTCGACGAGCCGATCGCGCACAGGCTCCCATCAACGACGACGTACTTGGAGTGCAGCATCGTGGGCTTGCGGTACAGGTGGACGCGCACGCCCGCCTTCAGGAGGGGCCCGTAGTAGGAGCGCTGCGCGTGCCCCACGAGGAACTGGTCGAACTGCTCGGAGACGAAGAGATCGACCGTGACGCCGGATAGGGCCGCGTTCGTCAGGGCGGCCATGAGGGCCTCGTCGGGGATGAAGTAGGGGCTCGTGATGGACACGTGGGTGCGCGCCGAGGACACCATGGCCACGAAGGCGCGCAGGTTGGGCTCGCCCCTGTAGGCCGGCCCCGACGGGACGATCTGCATCGACGAGGCCTCGATCTCCTCCCGCCGGGCCTCGGCCCGCGTCTCCGGAGGGTTCAGGAGGGCGGGCGTCAAGACCTCCTTGCACGCGTAGTACCAGTCGACGGCGAAGACCGCCTGAATCTGGGCCACGATCGCTCCCGTGACGGCCACGCTCGTGTCCTCATACGTGATGCCCGCCCGCGCGAAGGCGGGCGTGTCGTAGTCCGGCGCGACCAGGTTGTGGGAGCCGACGTAGGCCTCGCGCCCATCGACCACGAGGAGCTTGCGGTGATTACGCAGGTCGGGGCGGCGTATCTGCCCGCGCAGAGGCGCGAAGGGCAGCATCTCGTGCCACTCGATGCCCGCCTCGGCGAGGCGCCGACGGAAGTCCCGATGCCCGGGGATCGTGCGCATGCCGTGGTGGTCGACCAGGAGGCGCACCGTGACCCCGCGCCCCGCGGCGCGCGCGAGGGCCTCGTAGAAGGGAGCCGTGTACTCGTCCCACGAGGTCTGGTAGTACAGGGCGTTGACGTGGTGGGTGGCGCCGTCGACGCTGGCGGCCATCGCACGGAAGGTCTGTGCCGTGTCGTTGTAGAGGCGGGTGACGCGGCCGCTGGAGGCCGGGAAGCCGCTGAGCTCACCCGTCATGCGCATGAGGGCGCTGGCCGGGCCCTCGACGCCGGGCGACGCCTCGTCGGACTCGGGTTCGGGGGGAACCGAGGCGGCGAGGATGCTATCGACGAGGGAGCGGGCCTCGGGATCGTCGTCGAGGCGACGCCCCATCGCCCACCACGAGCCGAACACGACGTAGAGGGGAACGCCCACGAAGGGCATCAGGAAGATGAGGAGCAGCCACGCCGTCGACGTGGCGGCGCGCCGGTGCTTCGGCACGACACCGAGGGCGACGACGCGGATGGCAAACTCGACGGCCCCGAGGAGGAGCCACGCCCACAGCGGCGGTTCGGGGGGTGGCGCAAACATGTGTCTATGGTACAAAGCGCGCCAGGTCCTGGGCCGCCCAGCGCTGCCAGTGCGGCGCGTAGGTCGCGCCATCCCGGGCCAGTGCCCGGCGGCGGCGCTCGGCCTCGCCGGGGTCGGCCAGCCAGATCATCAGGTCCGCGTCCGCCTCGACGGCGCCGCAGCCCTCGATGATCGTGGGCCTGGCCGGGACCCTCCTTGTTCGCCCCACCGCGTCCGCCTCCCAGTCCCATGCGACGTACGAGGAATCCCTGCCCGCGCGCAGGTCGGCCGCGATGGCGCGGGCGACGCGCGCGCCGGCGTCCAGGCCGTCCCAGCCGGGGTACCAGTCGTCCATGTGGAGAACCTGCCACGTCGAGTCGGCGGCGGCAAGGGCTCGGGCGAGGGTGCTCTTGCCCGAGCCCGAGTATCCGTCGACCGTGACGACGGGGACGCGCGTCACGGGCCCGGACCCGCCCGCAGGCTGCTTTTGCGCGACCTGGGCGCCGAATCGGCGACGGAGCGCGCGCAGGAGCGGGGCGAGGCGGCGCGAGGCCTCCTCGGGTGCGACACCCACCGGGATGGTGATGGCGCGCCTGCCGTCGGTGCGCGAGCTCGTCCACGCCTGAGGTGTCATCGGCCTACCGGGGCGAAGGTGCCCGTCCAGATGCTCACGCCGAGCGCGATCACGGGAATGGCGAGGGCGACGACCATGAGGACCGCGTCGGCGCCGCGCATGCGGGAGGGGCGCGCCCACGTGCGCGCGCCCGCCGCGCCGAAGCCTCGGGCCTCCATGGTGGTGGCGAGCTTGCCGGAGCGGCGCAGCGCAAAGACCAGGAGCGAGAACGCTCCCCTGAGGAAGGAGCGGACGCGGGAGGCGTCCCCGACGCCGCGGGCGCGCCGCGCACGCTCGAGGGCCTTCCAGTCGGCGGCCATGAGGGAGGTCATGCGCGCACCCGCGAGGGCGGCGAGCACGGGCCGGGCGGGCAGGTGGAGGATCTGCGCCAGCCCGTCACCCATGTCGGTCGGGTCGATGCGGTCGAGAAGCCCGATCGCGGGAACAACCATGGCGCACATGCGCAGCGCGATACCCAGGGCCAGCCAGGCGGAGTGCTCGGAGACCACGGCGGGCCCACACTCCCAGAACACCCGTCCTCCCGGCGCCCCATACAGGAGCATGGAGAGGGCCGCGAGGGGCGCGGCCACCAGGAGCGGCGTGGCCTTGAGAGCGAAGCTGCGCAACGAGACCCCCGACAGGGGGAGCAGGACAAGCTCAAGGGCAAGGGCGACGCCCGCGCTGACCGGGTCGATCGAGGCGAGCAGGGGCGTCGTCGCAACCAGGAGGGCGAGCACGCGGGCCACGGGGTTCGTGTGACGCAGCAAGCCACGAAGCCCGCTCCGCCGAGTCTTCGCCGATTCTGCGCGCCCACCACGGGCGTTGTCGGCGCGGGAGGCATCGGCCTCGTCCCCGGAATCCTTGGACGCGCCACGGCGTCCCAGTTCACCCAGGTCAATGACTCGGTCACCCATGGCCGCCACGAACGCGGGATCGTGGGTGATGGACACCAGGGTGACCCCGCGGGCGAGGGCTCCGCGCAGCAGGCGGACGAGGCCCAGCCACGTTCCCCGGTCCTGCCCGAAGGTGGGCTCATCCAGGATGAGCAGCTCGGGGGCGCTGATGAGCGCGGTTGCCACGGAGAGGCGCCGCTTCTCGCCTCCCGACAGGGTCATGGGGTTGGCGCGGGCCAGGGCGGATAGGCCCAGGGCCTCCAGATGTTCCTCGACGAGGGGGCCGATCTCCTCCTCGTTGAGGCCCGCCGCGCGAGGCCCGATCGCGAGCTCGTCGGCGACCGTGGAGGCCAGGAACTGGTACTCGGGCTCCTGAAAGACCATGGAGACACGCCCGAGGAGGCGGCGGCTGGTCCACGCGTGCGGGTCGCCGCGCTCTCCGTCAGCGGTTGCTATCTCGACGGCGCCCGCGATGGGGGGCAGCAGGCCGGCGAGGGTCAGGGCGAACGTCGACTTTCCCGCGCCGTTCGCGCCGACGATGCAGGTCGACACCCCGCGTTCAATCGACACGTCGATCCCGCGGCGCACGGGGGCGGCAGGGTCGTATCCGATCGTCAGATCGTTCGCGCGCGCAATCGTGCGTGCGGCCGCGGACGGCGGGGGCGCCTCCCGATCCCTCGATTCCGGGGAGGGCAGCGGCCCGGCCTGGGCGGCGACGTCATCGCCGGGAAGCCAGATGCCGCAATCGCGCAGCTCCCGACCGCGCTGCTTGAGGACCTCGTCCAGGGGTCCGTCGGCCGCGATCGCACCGTCCGCGACCACGATGACACGATCCACGAGGGATGCCCACACGTCGACCCGGTGTTCGACGACGACCAGGGTCGCGCCCGTGCGCTCCACGACCGACTCGACGGCGCGGCGAACCTCCGCAACGCCCACCGGGTCGAGGTTCGCGGTCGGCTCATCCAAGAGGAGGAGGCCCGGCCCCATCGCCAGGATGGACGCCAGCGCGAGGCGCTGCTTCTGGCCCCCCGACAGCTGCGTCGTCGGATGGTCGAGGGCGACATCCAGGCCGACGGCGTCCAGCGCGTCGCTCACGCGCGGCCAGATGTCGGCGCGAGCCACCCCCAAGTTCTCCATGCCGAAGGCCACGTCGTCGCCGACACGGGCCAGGACCACCTGGGCCTCGGGGTCCTGCATGAGCAGGCCGACGCGTCCGCGCGCACGCTCCGGAGCGACGCCGTCGACGGTGAGCGTGCCGGTGGCCTCGCCCTCCTCGGCGCCCCCCAGGAGCCCGGCCAGGCCCCCCATGAGGGTCGACTTTCCCGACCCGGACGGTCCCAGCACGAGGACGCGCTCGCCGGGCGCAATGTCGAGGTCGACGCCCGATAGCGCGGCCCGCTTGCGCCCCGCGTGACGCCACCCCCAGCCGCGTGCGCGCACGCGCGCGCCCTCCCCGGGCGCGGCCGACGCGTCGAGGGAGGAAAGGCGCTGGGCGGAGGCGTCCACGGCCTCGTCCCCGGGCCGAGTGTCAGACAAGCTCGCGCGTCCCCCGACCGGAGGCAAAGGCATTGAGTGCCCCCGTGGCAGCCAGCGCCCTCGTCAGCGCCCAGGCGAGAACCCCGGCGAGGAAGACGCCGGAGACAACTCCGCACGCCAGGTAGGAGGCGTTGTAGAGGGCGCCCTTGGCGAGGTGCCCGGCGGTGAAAAGCTCGAGGACCCACTCCAGCGCGAAGGACGCAGCGCCGGCACCGGCCACGACCCCCACGTTGTAGCGGCGGTAGGCGACCAGGGCGAAGACGATCTCGGCGCCCAGGCCCTGCGCGATGCCCGAATACAGGGTCTCCACCGCCCACTGGGAGCCCAGCCCCATGGACACGGTGGCGGCGAGCACCTCGACGAAGAAGGCGGCGCCCGGCTTGCGGATGATGTAACCGCCGAGGGTTCCGCCCAGCAGCCAGATACCGGTGAGGAGACCGCCCAGGCCGGGGGCGATGGCCTTGAGGAACTCGTAGCCCGCGTAACCCACCTGGTTCCAGGCGACGAAGATGAGGCCGCACGCGACGCCGAGGACGGCGGCGGTGACGATGTCGATAACCCTCCAGCGGAAGGAGGTGGTGGTAGCCATGCGAATGTCGTTCCCTTCGTGTTGCACAGCGGCCACGAGGAAAGAGCCTTCCTACGCCGGTACGACCCGGATCAGGTTCTACGGTCGGGGCCTATCCCCTCTCAGCTCCCGCGGAGCTCCCGTGGCACGAACGCGAGCATAGTCACTCGCCATGTGTTCCGCTACTCATGCAGGTGAGGGCCGGTATGGGGACCCTCGCCCGTGCCGCCGTCGCCGAGAATACCGCGGGATGCGCGACGCAGGAGGTAGTGACGATTCGCGAACGCCGCGCCGACGATGAAGACAATCCAGATGATGGAGTAGATCAGGCCGGGCCGGGTGTCGTCCCAGGCCGCCAGGATGACGCCCATGGCTCCCATGAAGGCCAGGACCACCCAGGCGCTCAGCGCGCCGCCGGGTGCCTTGAAGTGCGACGTCGCGTGCAGCTGGGGACGCTTGCGCAGGTACACCAGATAGGACACGACGATGACGACCCACACGCCCATGAAGAGGGTGGCGGACACGGAAGTCACCAGGGTGAAGGCCCCCGAGATCGATCCGCCCATCCCCATGATGACGATGCCCGACAGGAGGCACACGCAGGACAGGAACAGGGCGTTGAGGGGGACGTGATGCTTGGACAGACGCGAGAACACGCCCGGGGCCTGCTCCTGGCGGGCAAGGCCGTAGAGCATGCGCGAGGTCGAATAGATGCCCGAGTTCGCGCTGGAGGCCGCCGAGGACAGCACCACCAGGTTCACGATCGTCGCGGCGGCGCCGAGGCCGGTCAGGGAGAACATCGTGACGAAGGGGGAGGACTCGGGACTCACCTGGTCCCAGGGGGTCACCATCATGATCGCGGCCAGGGCGGCGACGTAGAAGAGCATGATGCGCACGGGAATCGAGTTGACGGCCTTGGGGAGCGTGCGGTCCGGGTCGTCGGTCTCGGCGACCGTGGTGCCCACCATCTCGATCCCGATGAAGGCGAAGAGGGCGATCTGGAAGCCTCCGAGGAATCCCGTGAAACCCTGGGGGAAGAACCCGCCGTGGGACCACAGGTTCGAGACGGCCGCGCTGGTGCCCGCCTCGTCAACGGTGCCCATGGCGACCATCGTGAAGCCGACAATCACGAGGGCGACAATGGCGACGATCTTGATGAGGGCGAACCAGAACTCCGTCTCCCCGAAGGCCTTGACGGTCATCGCGTTGAGGCCAAAGAGGAGCAGCGTCGTGGCGCAGATGGGGATCCAGGCGGGCAGGTGCGGCCACCAGAAGCGCGCGTAGCCCGTGATCGCGACCATGTCGGCGACGCCGGTGACGACCCAGCACGCCCAGTACGTCCACCCCGTGACGAACCCCGCCCACGGGCCGATCAGGTCGCGCGCGATGTCCGCGAAGGTCGCGTACTTGCGGTCGGAGAGCAGGAGCTCGCCGAGGGTGCGCATGAAGAGGAAGAGGACGACGCCGATGATCGTGTAGACCAGCAGGATGGAGGGACCCGCGACGGAGATCGTCTTACCCGATCCCATGAAGAGACCCGTGCCGATCGCGCCGCCGATGGCGATCAGCTGAATGTGGCGGTTCTTCAGCGTGCGCTGAAGCTTCTCCCCGCCGCCCCTGTCGGTATCGCTGTGCTCGACGTGCTCACCAGTCATCGTTTCCCTTTCCGCCAGGTTCCACCCACCGGGGGTGTTTTGCGCGGCCTTTGCGCGCTCTCGCGAAGTGTTTGACCCTCCAACGCTACCCTACCGGTCCGGGCGGGACCGTATCTGCCACCCCATAAGACGCGCCACTGCCCCGCCCTGTGCGGCGAGCGCGGACCTCGCGTGGCACTCCCCGACCATTCAGGTTAGGTTGACCTTATGACACGAGATCGAAAGCTCGCCACCACCGAGGAGGCCTCCGCCTCCTTCCCCCTCATCTCGACGGCGACGGTTCCCACTGCGCGCCCCACCCGCTACGGCAAGCAGCTCGTGACCCACATGGCTCACAAGATCACGGGAGCATGGGACGAGGCGTCCTCCACCGGTTACCTGCTCTTCGACCGGGAGGGACCCGCGGTGGGACGCGTCGATGTTTCGTGCTCTCCGGACTCGCTGCTCTTGCGCCTGGCTTCGACGAGCGAGCGGGCGCAACACCTCGAGCACGTCGTCGGGATTCACCTGGCTCGCTTCGGCGCGCGCGACTCCCTGGCCGTCTCGTGGCAGCGGATCGACGGTGGAGAGGGGACCCACCAGGGGCCCCTCACACTCGAGGAGGTCGAGGCGCACGCCCGCGCGCGAAAGGCCGCACGCCGGGCGCCGGATGGGATGCCCGAGCGGTCCGCGGGCTCGGAAAGCAACTAGGGCGAGGCGCACAGACCCCCGCGACGTCGCGGCCGCGAGGGTCTCATTCCGGCGGGGATTCCCGCGGGAACTGGCGCGGGGGGAGGGCTAGCGTCCCTCCAGGTAGTTCTTGGCGGCGACGAGGACCTGGTCCCACATGCCGATCGCGTCGTCGTACGCCTGGGAGGCCACGGCCTCGTCGTCGGACACCGACGCAAGCCCAGACTCCTCGACGTGGATGCCCACGCCGCCTCGCTCGTCCGACAGGGACACCTCGACGCGCGTCGCGTGCTCCTCCGGCAGCTCGTCGTCGGCCAGCGGATACCAGCGGAAGGCCACCACGTCCATGGGGTCCTCCTCGGCCTTTTCGATCAGCCAATCCCCCGCGTCAGGGTCGCTCACTCGGTACAGGCCGTCGTCCCCGAGGCTCACCTCGTGGTCGCCGAGAGGCCCTTCATTGACCCACCAGCCCGGCTCCGACACGAGCGCCCACGCGGCCTCGATGTCGCAGTTCACGACCACGTCGGCCTCGACGCGATCCCGGTCGTCCTCTACGTCGGCGTCGGACGTCACACCAAAGATGCTCATGCATCAACGGTACCTTTTTGTGCGCTCCCCGTCACGCGAACAACGCGGGGAAAACCACCTCACGCCACGCGGAGCGCGCGAGGCCGCGGCCGACCCAAGGGAGGGGAATGCTGGCCGCGGCCTCGCGTGAGAAGGGTCAGGCAAGCCGCGTGATGCGGTAGCGCCAGTCGACGGGGCCCACCTCGAGGGTCTCCACGCGGTAGTGCTGCTCGGAGTCCTGCAGGTGAGCGAACAGTGGCTCAGGCTGGTGGGGCGCGCAGATCTGCAGGTTCTCACCCACGGGCAGCGCGTCAACCGCCGCGAAGAGGACGGCGTGCCGCACGACGCGGGGGATCGAGTGGATGACCAGCTCGTCGGCTCCGGGGGCATGGATCACTCCGGCTCCGCCCGGGTGCGCGTTGCCCTCGGCGTGTCCGCCCCCGCCGCAGCCGCAGCTTCCCGCCGTGGAGGCGATGGGTTCCGCGGCCATCTCGTGGGCGCGCTTGCCGTGCCCGTGGCCGTGGCCGCCACAGCCGCAGCCTCCCTCGGTGGGAGTAGTGTTCGCGTCTACCAGTTTGAACGTCTGGCGGTCAGTCATGTCTCTTCCTTCGCTCGTGCGGCCCCCGCGAGGCCATGTGGGTAAACCTCACCCAGTGTAGGGTCGCCTCATGGGCGGGCGCATGTTCTTTCCCGCGGCGCACGGTCACCTGATGAGGAACTCAGCCTCCACCTCGACGCTGACGTTGAGCGGCAGGGCAGCAACGCCGACGGCGCTGCGCGCGTGCTGGCTGCCGAAGACCTCTCCGAAGAGCTCGGAGGCGCCGTTGATGACTCCGGCCTGCCCGTAGAAGTCGGGGCGCGAGGACACGAAGCCGACGACCTTCACGACGCCGGCGAGGTTGTCAACCCCTCCCGCGACCGCCGCCGCCGCGGCAAGGGCGTTGAGCGCGCAGACGCGCGCCGCGTCCTTGGCGTCCTCGGGATCAGCCCCGTCCTCGCCGACCGCGCCGATGCACACGGGTTCGCCGTCCACGACGGGAATCTGGCCGGATGTGCGCACGACGCCGCGGTCGATGACGGCGGGAACGTAGGCGGCGACGGGCGTGGCGACGGCGGGCAGCTCGATGCCGAGTTCGGCGAGCTTCTCGGAGGGGAGCATGGAGGTCCTTTCGTTGTCCGTGACGAGGCTCGGGCCTCGTCCGTTGCATCCAGTGTAGGTGCGCTCTTCCCGGGGGGGGCGATCAACTGGGGTGCGGGCGTGAGATCACGGAGCGGGCCTCGTCGGTGAGGACTCACCGCGCGTGCCCCGCGTGTCGACAATCACGCGGGGCGCACTCTATTCAGGAGGCTTCAGCCCTGGGGTGCGGCCGGGGGTTGACCACCCTGACCCGGACCGCCCGCCGGGGGCTGTCCGCCTGCCGGGGGCTGTCCGCCTGCCGGGGGCTGTCCGCCCGCCGGGGGCTGTCCGCCCATCCCCATGCCGCCCTGGCCTGCGGTCGCCTCGGTGGCGTTTCCATCGACGCTCACCGTGTAGGTGGCACCGTTGGTCATGCCCGAGGTCGAGTAGATGACGTTACCGAAGGCCTTGAGCGAGGTGTACGCGCCGAGCGTTGTGCCCGACGAGTCGGTGATCGTCACCGTGGATCCTGCGGAGCCGGTCGCGGACGCGGAGACCCACCCCTGGCCGTCGGTCGTGGTTGGCATCTCAACCATCTCATTGGTGGCGAAGGCGATGACCGTGCCACCCGTGATGCTCATGGTGCCGTTGCTGTCGAGGCTGGAGTTCGCGCCGGATGCCGGACCGTACACGGTGGTCTCTCCGCCGCTGATGGTCAGCGACCCGTTGGAGTCCAGGCCGTCCCCGTTCGCGTTGACGGTGATGGTGCCGCCGGTGATGGTCAGCTGCTCGCCGGTATCCTCCATGGTTCCGCCGCCGTCACCCATGCCACCGGGGCCCGCCTGTGCGGCCGCGTCGCCCGAGGTCGTGGCCTCGCTCGTCTCCGCGCTCGCCGTGTCCGAGGCGGTCTCGGCCGTTGCGGCCAGTCCCTCCTCGACCGTGATCGAACCCGAGGCGTTGATGCCGTCGTCTGTGGAGGTCAGGTCGATCGTGCCGCCCGCGATCGTGATGAGTCCACCTTCGAGGGCCTCGTTCGACTGCGTGACGGTGACATCCGCGCCGTCCAGGACAGCGGCGACCTCGGTGTGGACGCCGTCGTCTCCGGAGGCGGCAGTGATCGTGCCGGAGCTGAGGCGCAGGGCTCCGTTGGAGTGAATGGCGTCGTCCCCGGAGTCCACGTCAATGGTGCCTCCGTCGACGATGACGTACGTTGACGCCTTGATGCCCTTGGTCGAGCCCGTGGACGGCTTGCCGCTCGCCGCTCCCCCGCCCGAGGTGATCGACAGGGTTCCGCCGGTCACGATGGCGTCGGTGGAGGCGTCGATGCCGTCGCCTCCCGAGGTCAGGGTGAGCACCCCGCCCGAGATGTTCACGTAGCCCTTGGTGTCGTCGTTGTCCTGGTCGGACTTGAGGGCGTCGCCACCGGAGGTGACCGCGACGGTGCCGCCCGCGACCGTCAGAGAGTCCTTGCCGCGCAGGCCATCATCCGAGGCGGTCGCGTTGATCGTCCCACTCAGGACATAGAGGTCGTCCTTGGAGGTGACCGCGTCCGAGGCGCCGGAGGTCACGTTCAGGGTGCCGCTGCCGGTGATCGTCAGGTCCATGTCCGCGTAGATCGCGGCATTGGCATCCTCCGTACCGTCGTAGCTTCCGTCGGTGACCGTCGAGGTTCCCTCCAGGGCCAGGACAAGGTCGTCGCCGCTGGTCGTCTCGATCGCCGCGCCCGTGGAGGAGGTGATGGTCGCATTGTCCAGGATCAGGACAACCCGGTCCTTGGAGCCCGCGGCGACGACGACCTTTCCGTCGAAGGACCCGCTCAGGCGGTAGACGCCGGCCGAGGAGATAGTCAGGACGCCGTCGCTTGCCGACACTGCCGCCGACGACGACGCGGCGGTCGTGCCGCTCAGGGTCACGTCAACGGCGTCGGAGTCCTTCCAGTCGCTGTCTTCCACGTGCGAGGCCTCCGCGTTGGCCGCCAGCGCGTCGCTCGCCGTGGGGGGCGCGGTCGTGTCGCCGTTGCTTCCGGCGGCCGCGGCTGTGGCCGTGGCGGCGGCGTGCCTGGAGGAGGCCAGGCCGGAGGAGCCGCAGGCTCCGAGCGCGAGCGCGCCAACGAGGGCGATCGCGCCGATCGTCCGCGCGGGGGTCATGATTTTCTTCAGGGCTTTCATTGTCTGTCTCTTCCTTCACTCAATCGGTCTCGTGTCGTGGCAGCGGGGCTCGGGCCGGCAAAGGCTCGGCCGGATCGCGCGTCTGGGTCGCGCCGCTCAGGCGGCAGCCGCCAGAGGCGAGGGGCGGGTGGCCGCGCGGTCGATCACGTACTCCGGGAAGTAGCGCTCGAGGGTGCGGTGCCACTTGTTGGCGGGCAGATCATGCATGGCGGCCATCGCGGTGCCGTACTTGGAGATCTTCACGGGGCGCACTCCCTGATCCCACAGCAGGTGGTCAACGACCGATGGGGTGGCTCCCGACTTGGTTTCGATGATGACCAGGTCCCCTCCGCTCACGCGGGCGCCATCGGTGCGCAGGGAGTGCCACTCCAGGCCGGTATCCACGGTTGCCCGCCCCTCCCCGTTGGGTAGAAGCAGGGTGTTGCGCTCATACGAGCCTTCCAGGACCGGCTCGAGAACCGGGACGAGGCTGGCATAACCCGTTGGTTCGACCCTGTCGGTCACCCACCGGCGCCGCTCTCCCGCCAGCGGCGCCCCGGCCTCGTCGGGCGAGATCGTCATGCGCTTCTTAACGGTCGTTTTGCGAGCGCCGCGAGTCTTCACCTCCAGGAAGGAGGCACCCGAGGAGAGGTAGCGGCGGGAGCGGACCTTGAAGCGGCGGCGGCGCTTGAGCGCGGTCAGCAGGTAGGAGTCCATGTTCGGCGTGTCGTAGTAGGTGGAGGCGTACCCCTGGGAGACGCGCCCGCCGACCTGTAGGACCCGCGTGGCCTCGGGCAGGTGGCTCAGGATAGCCGAGGCACGGTCGTGCTCCAGCGCATACTTGCGGTCCACGCGGGTGAGCATGGAGGCGCGCTCGTTGAGTTCGGTCAGGCCGATTGTCTCCAGGCGGGCGAGGATCGAGTTCAGGGCGGCGTTCATCAGGTGTTCCTCTGCGGGTCGTCTTGGGGCGGGTTGTCTTGGGGGTGGGGTCGTGGGTCAGGCGACCTTGGATCGGACGTCCACGAGCGTCAGGTCATTCACGAGGTCGAGCTTGACCACCCTCACCGACGCGACGGACGCGCCCAGGCGCTGTGCGAGAACCTCCTTCAGCTCGTCGGGGTCGGCGATCGCCCGATCAAGCTGAACGGTCTGGGAGGTGTAGCGTCCGAACACGAGCTTCGAATCGCCGAACGCCAGGGCGGCCAGGATCAGCGCGATGAGCCCGCCCAGCAGCGGAGTGACCGAGGAGGACATGCCGGTGAGCAGGCCCAGGGCCAAGGACGCGAAGTAGTAGGCGACCTCCGTCTGAGAGATCTGGTCGGAACGCAGACGGATGATCGACAAGACGCCAAAGAGCCCGAGCCCCAGGCCGGCGCTCACGGTCGAGTTGGCAAGGATGATCGTCACCGCGAGGACGCCCACGTTGACGCCGAGGAAGGCGGCTACGAGGTCGGCACGCCTGTGCCGAGGGAAGTAGAGGCCGAACACGAGGGCGGCCATGGCGGCCAGGTCGATAGCGATGAGAATCGGGGCGGTCATTGGGATCTCCTTTTGTCGATGCCCCCATTTCCCCACGCGACCCTATGAACCACCTATGAACCCATCATCCATGCCTTATGACTTTCCTGAGAGGTTACTGAGTGTCGCGCTCGCGGCTTTCGCGGCGCGTTGCACAATGGGAGCTATGCGCACCCGACCCGAGGCGATCGGCACCCCCACCGACCGCGAACTACGCGAACTGATGGAATCAACCCCGGCCTCGGGACCCACGCGTTCCGTCAAGCTCTTGGCGGCCGTCGCGACCTTCGGCTCCCTCCTCTTCGGCTACGATACCGGCGTCATCGCGGGAGCCCTTCCCTACATGTACATGCCTCGCGTCGCCGGTGGCCTGGGCATCAACGAATTCGAGGAGGGACTCGTCGGCGGCATCCTCGCCATCGGGGCGGCCCTCGGCGCCATCGTCGGCGGCAGGTTCTCCGACAGGCGCGGCAGGCGTCAGGGCATTCTGCTCCTGGCACTCATCTTCATGGTCGGCACGATCGGCTGCACGTTGGCCCCGAACATCCACCTGCTGCTCCTCTTCCGCTTCGTCCTCGGCATCGCCGTGGGCGGGGCCTCCGCGACCGTCCCAATCTACCTGTCCGAGTCCGCACCCACCCGGATGCGCGGCGGGCTCGTCGCCCTCGACCAGTTCATGATCGTCGCGGGCCAATTCCTCGCCTACTCGATGAACGCCGCCCTCTCCCACGCGCACGGCGGACCCCGCGTCCTGGTCTCCGCCGACCCCTCCGGCACGCTCGCCGTCGGCCAGTGGTACTCGTGGGACGAGGCCTCCCGGGTCGCGACCGCAGTGGTGACGGACGGGGACGGGGCCGCGTGGCGGTGGATGCTGGTGCTCGCCACGATTCCGGCGATCCTCCTGTGGATCGGGATGCGCCTGATGCCCGAGTCCGGCCGCTGGTACGCGTCCAAGGAACGCTACTACGAGGCCATCGGAGCACTCAAACGAATCCGTGATGCCCGCGTTGACGACGTCGCAGCCGAGGTGCGGGACATGATCGCCGTGCGCGCCGCCGAAACCAGCCAGGGGCACTGGAGCCTGCGGCGCACCGTCTCCGTGAGGTGGACGCGCAGGCTCCTCCTCATCGGCGTCGGCCTGGCCTGCTTCGACCAGCTCACCGGCATCAACACGGCCATGTACTACCTGCCAAAGATCCTCGCCGCCGCCGGCTTCAGCTCCGCCGATTCCATCACCCTCAACGTGATCACGGGCCTCGTGGCGTGCGTCGGCGCGGCATTCGGCCTGTACCTCGTCTCCCGCCTGGCCCGCCGCCACGTCGGCATCTACCAGGAGAGCGGCGTCACCCTGTCCCTGTTCGCCCTCGCGCTCACCTTCGGGCTGGGGATCGCCCCCTACACGCTGGCCGACGGGACCATCTCCGACTCGATTCCGTCGTACCTGCCGTGGCTTGTCGTCGTCCTCGTGTCCCTGTTCGTCTTCGCCAAGCAGTCCGGCACGGTCAACTGGGTGCTCGTCTCGGAGATCTTCCCGGCCCGCATCCGCGGCGTCGCGCAGGGCTTCGCCGTTGGCTGCGGGTGGATCATGAACGCGATCGTCACCTGGCTCTTCCCCATCATGATCGCCCACCTGGGTGCCACCTGGACCTACGTGGCTTTCGGCGTCATCAACGTCGTTTCCCTGTGCTTCTACCTGTTCATCGTGCCGGAGACCCGCGGGGTTTCCCTTGAGCAGTTCGAGCGATCCTTCTCCTCCAGGCACGGGGCGTAGCGCCCTCTCGGGCTCGCGATTGCCGCGTTCCGCGAGCTGCTTTCCTGCGCGACCCTGGGCCTGCGGCACCCTGTCGCCGGGCTGCGTCCGCCGCGGCCTGTCCGCTGCTTCCATCCAGACGAGCACTCAGCCCTCCGGTTTCCGGCCGCCGCGTGGCGACCCCCACCCAGGAGCCCACACGCTGGCACTCGCAATGAAACCGACATCGCCCCGGCATGGGCACGCCAACGCTCACATGAAACCCGCACCACCCCAGCAGAGGCCAAACACCCCATTTTGTGGCCATCTCACCCAGGCAGGGGCGGCGGTAGTTTCAACACGCGGCAAGCCACCCCCGCACCGGGGCGTGCGCGGTTTCACGCGCGCCGCGCCCAACCGGACCAACCGCAGTCCCCTGCTTCGTAGCCACGACTGGCCACCGCCAACCAGCTGCGGAGGGCAATGACCGTGTTTGTCCCGGCCATCATTCCCCTGGTAGCGTCAGCACATGGACACCATGTCACGGAACACCCATCCACCGGTGCCCCCATCCACCCGACAGGTTCCAAACGACAAACGCGTCGACAACACCCTGCGACACTGGCCCTACTACATCGGAACGGGGCGGTGACGTGCGCTGGCATCCTTACGTCCGTTTTCCCCGTACCGAGGTATCGCCAGATCCTCTGAGCCAGGACAGACATGCTCGACGGTACTGGATGGGCGTCGTTATCCTCGTCCTTGTCAGCTTGGCGCTGCCAACAGGTGCCTACGCCTTCGGGCTCGCAGACCCCACCTACCCGCCTACCGTGATGCTCCTGTTGTCCTTCCCTGGCGCGGTGGCGGCATCGCTCCCGCAGCTCATCGAAAGGAGTATCCGCCCCTTCGCTTCCTCCCGGCCTCGATACATCGATAGCGCGATCGTCATACGAGGAAACCACGACTCGATCGCCCATATTATCAGCGTTTACTTGCTGGGAATAGCGGCCGCAGCACTACTGATATACGGCTTGATCACCCGATACCCCCTGCAGGCAGCGACCTACGCCGGATTGGTAGTCTTTGCGCTGTACTGGGATGGGATCCGACGCCCCTTCTCAGACCTGCCGATGACCCTGCGCGACAAGCAGACGACCACGCTCACACCCGAGGGAATCGTCTTCCGCTTCCCTCCGCGCCTATCGTTTGAAAGCCACAAGCGCGACGCGGAAGTGACGATCCTGTGGAAGCAAGGCATCCACATTGGGTCAGTCGAGGAACACATCATCTATCTCAGCAACATCTCGCGCGAAGGACCATGGGACCTCTGCGCCGACCACATCGGCATCACCTACACCGGGCTCGACGCCCTCATGCGCCACTTCAACGACCACCCCGAGGACCGCCCGCTTCTGGCCACACCCGAGGGCGTCGACCTGGTCAACCGCATCCTCACCGACGCCCACAAGACCCTCACCTCCTCCACACGCAGATAGGTCACCGCGTTGAGCACCAAGAAACGAGTCCTCATCGTCATCATCGTCGCGATCCTCGTCGGAGTCGTCGTCTTCCCGATGCTCCCCCTCGAGTACCGCGAGCGCATCACCGCGATCCTCGCCCACCCCCTTTACTACCTGGGCCTGGGGCGCTGGTAGGCACACCCACGCCCCAGGCGTGCCTTTTGCAAGCCCGGCAAGGACCTTTGGTCTCGGCGGGTCGCCTCATCTGTGCACTCACCTGGGCGTTTTTCTTGGAAGGGAGCCGGTCGCGGTGGGACACTGACGCCATGACGGACACGAACACGACCCACGCAGCCCCGGCCTCGCCCCTCCCCTCCCTCGCGGTCACCGGCGCCTCCGGCAACGTCGGCGGAACGGCCGCTCGCCTCCTCGCCCAGCGCGGCCTGCCCCTGCGTCTCCTCGCCAACACCCCGTCGCGCGCCCCGGAGCTGCCGGGTGCCACCGCGGTGAAGTGCTCGTACGAGGACACCCTCACGACGCGCGTCGCCCTCACGGGCGTTGACATCCTCTTCATGGTGTCCGCGCCCGAGAGCGAGGACCGCCTGGCCAAGCACCTCGCGTTCGTCGACGCGGCGGCAGCCTCAGGGGTGCGGCACGTCGTGTACCTGTCGTTCATGAACGCGGCGCCCGACTCGACGTTCACGCTGGCGCGCACGCACTTCCACACGGAGGAGCACATCAAGGCATCGGGCATGACATACACGTTCTTGCGCGACAACTTCTATGCGGACTTTTTCGTGGAGTTGCCGGACGAGGAGGGCCGCATCCTCGGGCCCGCCGGCGACGGGCGCGTCAGCGTGGTCGCGCGCGAGGACGCGGGGCGCGTGGCCGCCGGGGTTCTCGCCCGGCCCCACGAGTACGAAAACCAGACCCTCGACGTGACGGGCCCCGAGGCCCTGACCCTCGACGAGATCGCCGCAATCCTCACCCGCGTGCAGGGGCATCCCGTCACCTACGTGCGAGAAACCATTGAGGAGGCGTACGAGTCGCGCAAGAAGTGGCCAGCCGCCCAGTGGGAGTACGACTCGTGGGTGTCGACCTACACGTCAATCGCGCGCGGCGAGATGGACGTCGTGTCCACGACCGTGCGCGACGTGGCGGGCCGCCACCCGCTCTCCTTCGAGGAGGTCGCCCGGGCGGCGCTCGCGTCTGGCCGCTAACTGTCGCATTTGAGGCTTCGTGGGCCCCGGCTTCGCTTCTCTTCTCAGAGACGAGGACGGGGTCGCTTCATGCGCTCATGCTTGCTTGCATCCTTCGCCTATACTTGCGTCCCCGATCACATGCCTGCTAGCGTCAAGTCATGGAACACATGTCCGTGAACACACATCCCGAGGTCACACCTCCCGTCCTTTACGTCCCAATCGACCAACGGCCTGACGGCGAATACAGTTTTTCTTTGCCCACATGTTCAACGAAGCACGCGTACTTCTAGCGTACACGTCCCTCGATCGTCTCCTTGACGGACTGGGCGAGAAGCAACCATGGGGCCTCATCGAAACGAAGCGTCTCCCAGAACTCAAAGAAGAAATTGGATTTGACGCGATCGAAGTAGATCGATATTTCGAGCCCGAAGCGCGCGAACGGAAGCCACAATGACCGCAGACCTCGTCATCACCGAAGACATGATCTTCAACATGGCAAGGAAGTACGAGGAGTTTGCAGATTCATCTAAAGAAATCCCACCGAAACGGCCCATATCTATTGACGCCGGCATTGCCACTGACATCATCATCGACATATTGGGCACTCTTGACTTTGCTGCAACGACATTCGCCGAGAAATGTCAAGGCAGTGCGGACAACCTACGAATCTTGGTGGCACAACATAAAGAGGAGGAAGAAGAAGTAACAAACTATTTTCTGAATTTGGAACAGGAGCTCAGCTAATGGGAATGGTGGCAGGAAACGGAGGGCATCCACAGGACGCCGTCGGTCTCATTGACACTAGAATTTATGGAAACCCCGAAGAGATCCGCGAAGCTGCGGCAGTCATCGAAAAGCTCCATAATACCTTCTCCGATGCATTTATCGAGATGATGAATTCCCTCGTTCCAATGCCCGAATACTGGGCAGGAAAGAGTGCTGACGCCTACGAAGAAGCACTATTTGATTTTCGTTTAAAAACCGAAGAAAACTCCGATTTTGCATACAGGTCATGGGAAGCAATGCGCGCATACGCGCAACAGCTCGACTACCACTACCGCGACATGGAGACGATCCGCACAAATGCCAGAGCATGCGGACTTGACGTAATTAATGAATACGACATCGCTGCCCCTCCACTTCTTGGTCAAGAACCACCCATGCCAGCACCCAATGCGCCGATGCGAGAACATGACCTATACCGCGCCGACCTCTACGAATATGAGCAACACAAGCAGCGCTTAAGGGACTTTGCCGAACTCCGAGAGAGAGCTCGCCTCGTTCGAGACGATCTCGAGCAGTGGGTAATTAAACATCTACAGAGCGTGCAAGCCAATGCCCCAGAGCCTTTTATGAAAGAAACACAGGACGGAACACTGGAGAAATTGAAGACCCACTGGACCTTAGCTTCTATGACACTCGAAGGTTCAACGAGCGCACAGCAAAAAACAAGACTTAAAAAACTTGAAAAGGCTAATTCACGCTTCACTAGAGTAGCGCAGGATCCGTCAATGAAGAGGGTTCCACCCCTAATAAATAAGAGATTGTCAAAGGCTATGCAAGCAAGGAAAGACTACCGCACCGCTTCCAATGTTGCGTCTACAACCGCAAAGAACATCAACCGAATCAATAATCTATTGCTTGCGTACGAAGTAGCAACGAGCGACGAGCCATCTGCGACTGCAGTATCTGGTGTTGCTGGCATCGTTGGGGGATACATCGGGTCATCGGTTGCAGCAGAAGTTACCGTTACACTCACTGCTCCTGCTTTCCTTCTAGCTGGCGGTGAGGTAGTGGCTGCCGCGGCCGCGGCGGCCGGTTCCGCCTATCTAGCCGACGTTGCTTACAAACAGGTACCTCTTGAATATCGTGAACGCATCGACAACACTCTCTGGCATCTGCCGTACTACGTCGGATTAGGCTGGTGACCATGACTCGATCACGACGTTCGGGGATCAGCGGATTCCTCTCCAGCATCTTTTCCAATCGCACCGAGTCGCTCGTGGGTGAAGACAGATGGCGGCGCAACGAGTGGAAACGTGCACTAGTTTCGATCGTCATCGTCGCTCTCGGGATAGCGATCGTTGAAGGAATCTATCGCCTGACACACTACGGGGATTTCCGTTTCGCCGTCTATCTGGCTTCAATTCCGGTAGTAGCTGGAGTGCCCCAGGTGACATGCGACTCGATAGTTCCCTATCTGCGTCCCCATGTTCGATTCGTCAACAGCTACGTTGTCATACGAGGTGAGCGTCTCACCAACATCGGATACCTCACTAGCTACGCGATCCTCTGCATGACCGTCGTAGGAGCACTCATGCTCGGTTTCTTAACGCACGCCTTCAAGACAACTATCGGTATTGCGGTGGTAGCAGCATTTTTTGCCTATCATCTCTTTTCTGAGAATCCAATGGAAGACCTGAAAAACACCATCAAGGATCGTTCAATGACGGTGTTATCCCCAGATAGCATCGACTTTCACGCGGCTCCTCATCTGTCAATCCATAAGTATCTGGAGTCCGCCTCTGACGGATGCGGCAGCGACTCCTCCGTCCGGTGGGATCAGAACGTGCGAATATTTGACATCGACACCGACAGGCATCATGTTGATCTCCTTGCTGACCCCGACACGTATAACGGTCCATGGGGATTATGCTGCCGGACGATCGGCATCCCCTTCACCGGCCTCGACGCCCTCATCCGGCACTTCAACGAGCATCCCGAGGACCGTCCACTCCTGGCCACACCGCAGGGCGTGGACCTCGTCAACGACATCCTCGCGCAGGCCCGCGCAGCACTCACCACCCCACAAAGGAGGCGCCCATGAGCGGCAGGAAACAGGCTTTGGCACCTTCCGGTCTACCCGGCACGCTCAGCCAGGTTTCGCTCAACAACCGCGAGCATGTCTCTGCTCCATCGTGGCACTGGCCGTACTACATCGGCCTGGGGTGGTGACCGTGGCTCGCCCTTCCTCATTTTTGGCAAGAAAACCCCACGACAGTTCTCCTCGGGGCGTGGACTTGGCGGCGCGAGACTTCTGGAAGCTCACAGGTGTCGCCATCGTTTTCAACGTAGTCGTCGCTGTGTGCGCCTACTGGATCTTCTTGTTCATTCACATCGGCCCGCTCCAGCTCCTTTTCATCTGGTTCCCCCTGTACCTGGCCGCGGCGCTTCCCCACCTCATCGAAAAGAGTGTGCGCCCGTTCTGGTCATCGCGTCCCCGTTTCGAGGACGACTCCATCGTCATTCCGGGCAACCATCAATCCATCGCGCTCATCACGACCGGATTGCTGCTCTACGCCTTCGCGGGCGGCACGATGGCCGCGGGTTTCACGACCGGACAGCCCTTCCATGCCGCGATGTATGTTTTCGCCGTTGCATCCATGGCCTATCTTGAGTGCACACATAACCCCGGCAAGGACCTCATCATTGCCCTGAGTGACAAGCAGACGACAACTCTGACGCCTAAGGGAATCTCCTTCCACTTCCCGGAGCTACTGTCCGTCGAGGAAGATCCAAACGACCGGGACGTCACCATCCTGTGGACGGATAACGTCACCATCGATGACATCATCCATCCAACGATATTTCTTCACGCTGACCCCGACATATACGACGGACCATGGGGGATCTCGTCCGAGCGCATCGGCATCCCCTACACCGGCCTCGACGCCCTCATCCGGCACTTCAACGAGCATCCCGAGGACCGTCCACTCCTGGCCACACCGCAGGGCGTGGACCTCGTCAACGACATCCTCGCGCAGGCCCACGCAACACTCACCACCCCACAAAGGAGGCGCCCATGAGCACCAAGAAACGCATCCTCGTGATACTGATCGTCGCGGTCCTAGCCGCCATCGTCATCTACCCGATGCTGCCCCTCGAATACCGCGATCGCATCGTCGCGGTGCTCACCCACCCGCTCTACTACCTGGGCTTGGGCGACTGGTAGGACGAGGCGACGAAACGCTTAACTGAGGAACGCGGCGGGGTCATCCACGAGTGAATCCAGCACTCGGAATGCCGCACCCCGAACCGTCAGGGACGCAGAATCCGTTAATACTTCAACGATCGGCGACGACCACGGGGCCTGCAGCGTCCGCGTCTCAATTTCCTCGCGGGCCGGATCCAGCAGGGCGCTACTCAGTTCAGCAACCGCGCCACCCAGGACGACGTGTGGAATGTCCATCGCATTAATGACGCCCGACAACACGCGCCCGAGGGCTGCTCCGGCCTCCGTCAGCACGGCGCGCGCACGCTCGTGCACTGCCGCCTCGGCAAGATACTCGAAGGTCTCGAACTCAGCGTCGTCGACGAAACCCGCGCAGCGCAAAATATCACGTGCTCCGGACCCCGCGGGAGCGCCCACGTGCTCGGCAAGGGCGCGCACGCCCAGGTACGCCTCGAGGCATCCCCGCGCCCCGCAGCGGCACAGGGGCCCGTTCGGATCGGCACACATATGCCCAATTTCGCCGGACCAGGCGCGCGCCCCACTCATCGGGCGGTGATCGACGATGACACCCGCGCCAACGCCCACCTCGCCCGACACGTACACGAAGGTCGAGGGCCCGTCGGCCACACCCGGACGCGTGTAAGCGACCGCGTATGCCGCCAGGTCCGCTTCATTCGCGACGACTATCGGGTTGAGGTCGGCGAGGGGGGCCAGCAGCTGAGCGTGCGGGATGTCTCGCCACCCCAAGTTCGGGGCGAGCGCCAGCCGGGTCGGCGACACCAAGCCCGGCAGCCCAACGCCTGTCCCCAGGAACAGGGCACCGTCAGGCAGGGTTTCTTCGAGCAACGTGCGGGCCTCGTGGGCCGCGAACGCCATCGTCTCAGCCGGTGCACTGTCGGCGAGATCGCGCTCGATCCGGCGGTGCCCAAGCTCCCGTCCAGCAAGGTCAACGAGCATGATGTCAAGACTCGTAACGTCCACTTCGACGCCGAGGGCGGCTGCGCTTCCCTCGGCGGGGGTGAGGCGGTTGGCCGGGCGGCCTCGGCCGCCGCCGTCACCGGGTTCGACTTCTCGCACGAGGCCCGCACCCACCAGGTCGTCCACGAGACGCGAGATCGTCGCGCGCGTCATTCCGGTGCGCAGCGAGAGGCCTGCGCGCGTAACCTCTCCCGGCGAGACGAGGATGTTGCGCAGCACCGTCGACATGTTGGAGGCTCGCACGTTTTCCGACTTCACGCCGCGGTTATCAGCGTTCATCCTCCGCTCTGAGGGGTGCAGCGAGGCGACCGGGCCGCGACTGATGCGGCCGGCGTCGTTGGCGCTGTCGGAACGGGTCGGCATAGACCCAGGCTACCGTGTCGGGGCAATGGTTCCGCGAGTTTGACGAGTTGACAGCTGCAACTGTTACAAACGTCGTCAATCCGAAGCGTTGTCGGTCAATCTCTCGGGCTGCATGTTACAAACGTCGTCATTCCGACGCCAAAAACACCAAATTGAGCCGATTCTCGCCATAGAATGACGACGTTTGTAACACCGGCATACAGAGAGACGTTTCAAACGGTGCAGATTGACGACGTTTGTAACAACGACACGGCGAGGCGCCTCAGCAAACGCCCTTCACAGGCAGGTTTCCCCAGGACGCATCGGCTTTTCGCGTTATCCACAGGCAATCGCACACTACTTGCTCGAAAAGACATGACGCAACACAGTCAGATCATCGCGAGATTTCCAACCTTGGGAGCGCACCATGATCGACAACGAAGTACCGTCGCTGCAGGCGATTCGGGAGTCTCTCGTCACACCAGACCATGAACCGAATCGGATGCGCATCAGCCGAGCAGTTCGGAGCGGAACCCTCGCCAGGATCGCGCGGGGAATCTACCTCCCCACTTCAACTCTTGAGGGGCATCCTCTGTGGCTCCAAAAGACGATTGTTCGCGGGTCTCGCATCTGCGCCCTGAGCATGCGACGGCACGATCATATTCTGACTGGCGAGTGTGCGGGATGGATCCTCGGCCTCCCCGTCATCACCGACAAGGGGCCTATTACCGCCTATGCACCGATCAGCTGTGGCGAGCGGAGGCTCTCTTTCCATGCGGTTCACATCGGCTCCAAACTGATTATGCCGGCGGGACAAGCCTCAATCGTCCGAACATCTCTTCCTGCACACCAGATTGCAGAAGGCTTCGCCATCCCTTTCGCTCCGCGCATCGTGGTCGACTGCGCGCGGCTAGCTGCGAAGGAGCAGGCCTTTGCTCTGACGTGCGCCGGCATAGCTCGGCTGGCGAGCTACTCGCGCTTCGACCAGCTCGCCTCACGCGAACGAGCCGAACAGGCACGTCACGATCTCCTGCGGGAACTCGCGTCACTCCCCCGCTCGAGCCGCGGCACAAGCCAAGCGCGGTGGGTCATTTCCCACGCGGATGCCGGATGCGAGTCCCCCGGAGAATCTCGCGTTCTCCACGCTTTGATCCTGGCAGGAATCAAGGGAATCACCACGCAGGAAGAAGTACGCTGCAGCGGGCACACCTTCTTCATTGATATCGCGCTTCCCGGTCTGAAAATCGCCATCGAGTTCGATGGGCGCATCAAGTACGGCGACAGCGTTCAGGAAGTGCACGAGACTATCGAGGCGGAGCAGCGTCGAGCTCGCCTCCTCCAACTGGCCGGGTGGCGCATCATCCGCATTCGCTGGTCCGATCTGCGACGTCTCGACGAGGTTGTCGCGCAGGTTCTCGTTGCAATCCGCCAGCGCGCCGGCCGCTGAACGCCACATCTCACACGCCCGTCGAACGGACTTTTCGAGTGGCCTTGACGAGAGCGCGCACAGGTATTAAGTTTTACCCCACAACAAATAAATTGTGACGACGCAAACACGACGCGCAACGGCCGCACAGTCGGCCCGATGCCGCGCCCGCACGACAACAACCGAGACCCGCACCGCACGACAACGCACGGCTCCACCAGCGACGCCACGCACGACCACAACCCACTCCACCTGAACATCGACGTTCGAAAGGACCCCGCCATGACAACCACCCACGACAACAAGTTCTCCTTCGGCCTGTGGACCGTCGGATGGAACGCGGTCGACCCCTTTGGGACGGGGACCCGCCCAGTCCTCGACCCGTGGGAGTACACGGCGAAGCTCGCGGAGGTCGGCGCGTGGGGCATCACCTTCCACGACAATGACGTGTTCGACTTCGACGCATCGGACCAGGAGCGCCACGAGCGTGCCATGAAGGTGAAGGAGGCAGCCGACGCCGCCGGCCTCGTCATCGAGATGGTCACGACCAACACCTTCACCCACCCAGTGTTCAAGGATGGCGGCCTGACGAACAATGACCGTTCGATCCGCCGTTTCGGCCTGCGTAAGATCCTGCGCAACGTGGATCTTGCTGCGGAGATGGGGGCAACGACCTTCGTCATGTGGGGCGGGCGCGAGGGCGCAGAGTACGACTCGTCGAAGGACCTGAACGCGGCATTCGACCGCTACAAGGAAGGACTCGACACGGTCGCCGCCTACATCAAGTCGCGTGGTTACGACCTGAAGATCGGCTTGGAACCCAAACCGAACGAGCCCCGCGGCGACATCTTCTTGCCCACGGTTGGCCACGCTCTCGCACTGATCGCACAGCTGGACAACGGGGACATCGTAGGTCTGAATCCCGAGACCGGCCACGAGCAGATGGCCGGCTTGAACTACACGCACGCGCTCGCGCAGGCGCTCAACGCGGGCAAGCTCTTCCACATCGACCTGAACGGACAATCGGGCATCAAGTACGACCAGGACAAGGCATTCGGTCACGGCGACTTGGCCAGCGCGTTCTTCACGGTCGACCTGCTGGAGAACGGCTTCCCGAGCGGCGGCCCGCGCTACGAGGGGCCGCGCCACTTCGACTACAAGCCCAGCCGCACGGAGGGCATGGAGGGCGTGTGGGAGTCCGCGCGCGCAAACATGGAGATGTATCTGATGCTGGCGCGCAAGGCCCGCGCATTCCGCGAGGACCCCACGACCCGGGAGCTGCTGGAGGCAGCATCGGTGTCTGAGCTGGCCCAGCCGACGCTCGCGCAGGGAGAGTCCCTGGAGGACTTCCTGGCCGACCGCGGCGACGAGGAGTTCGACGCGACCGCGGCGGGGGCACGCGAGTATCACTTTGTTGAGCTGTACCAGCAGGCAATGCGTCACCTGGTCGGCTGATGTCTGTCGACGGTGAAGGAGCTGAGCGATGATTACGCGCCCCTATGTCGCAGGCGTCGATTCGTCGACGCAGTCGTGCAAGGTGGTTGTCTGGGACCCGGCTGAGGGCAGGGTTGTGCGTGAGGGGCGCGCCCCTCACCCGGAGGGTACCGAGGTGGATCCCGAGGCCTGGTGGCAGGCGTTTCTCGCGGCGGCGGAGGCGGCTGGCGGGTTCAAGGACGTGCGCGCTCTGAGCGTCGGCGGCCAGCAGCACGGCATGGTCGTCCTGGACGAGCGCGGCCGGGTGATCCGACCTGCGTTGCTGTGGAACGACACGCGCAGTGCGTCTGCGGCCCGTGAGCTGATAGCTGAGCGCGAGGCCGGGCGCCGCGACGCCGAGAACGCGGACGGCGCGTCGGGCGCGGCTTGGTGGGCCAACGCGACGGGATCCGTTCCCGTGGCATCGTTGACGGTCACGAAGCTGCGTTGGCTGGCGGATAACGAGCCGGAGGCCGCTCGGCGGGTGGCCGCCGTGTGCCTGCCTCACGACTACCTGACATGGAGGATCGCGGGAGGTTTCGATCGGGTCGGCCTGGAGGGCTTGGCGACCGATCGATCCGACGCCTCGGGCACGGGATACGTTGACCGGTCGGGTCGGACGTACCGGCGCGACATTGTGGCGCAGGCACTACGGTGCGACGCCGCCCGGGCCGAGCGGATCACTCTCCCGCGGATTGTTGGCCCGCACGAGGCCGTGGGCCGCGGGGACGAGGCGCGGGGCTGGGGCGAGATCACGCTGGGTCCGGGCGCGGGAGATAACGCGGCGGCTGCGCTGGGTGTCGGGTTGAGGCCGGGATCGGCGCTGCTCAGCCTGGGGACGTCGGGGGTGGTTGCGGCCGTCTCGGAGTGTCCGGTGTCGGACCCGTCGGGTCTTGTGACGGGTTTCTCGGACGCGTCGGGCCGGTGGCTGCCACTGGCGTGCACTCTCAACGCATCCCGGATCATCGACGCGATGATGCGGGTGACGGGCCTGGGTTACGAGGAGTTCGACGAGGCGGCCCTGTCGGTCCCGGACGCGGGCGGGCTGCGGCTGATCCCATACTTCGAGGGTGAGCGCACGCCGAATCTTCCGGAAGCAACGGCAAGCCTGGAGGGAATGACCCTGTCCAATTGCGACCGCGCGCACGTTGCCCGCGCAACGATCGAGGGGCTGCTCGCCCTGATGCGCGGGGCGCTGGACGCGGTGCGCGCGCAGGGGGTCGCGGTCGAGCGCGTGCTCCTGGTCGGCGGGGGCGCCCGGTCGAGCGCCGTACGCGCCCTGGCCTCGGAGGCGCTGGGGGCCACCGTCGAGGTACCCCATCCCGGGGAGTACGTTGCCCTGGGTGCGGCGATGCAGGCTGCCGCCGTGGAGGTTTCCCCTCCCGCGTTCCCGCAGGTCAAGGACGGATCCGCGAGGGCGGGTGAGACGAATGTTTGAGGAGTCAATCGTTCGCTGGGGCACGCACAGCGCGAAGTGGGACCTGCTGGCCGCCGACCTCGGACAGGACGCTCTGTCCCTGTCCGTGGCGGACATGGAGTTCGCGACGTGCCCCGCGGTGTCGCGCGCGATCACACGGGCGTGCGAGCCGGGCATCTTCGGCTACACGGAGGTCTTTGATGACTTCCGCGAGGCCGTGCGGGGGTGGCAGGCGCGTCGCCACGGGTGGAGTCCCGCGGTAGGCGACGTGCATTTCTTCCCTCGCATCGTCCAGTGCGTGTCGGCCCTGTGCGCGATCGTCTTGCCCGGGCAGTTGGGACGCACGCCCCGGGTTGTCACTCTGGATCCCGCGTATGGACCCATCATTGAGGTCGTCAAGCGCGCCGGCTGCGAGCTGCGTCGGGTCCCCCTGGACCTGTCGGAGGGTCGCGTCGTCATCCCCGAGCAGCGCTTCGCGGAGGCCATGCGGGACGCGGACCTGCTCCTGTGGTGCAACCCGCACAATCCGACGGGCCGGGTGTGGACATCGGAGGAGCTCGACATGGTCTCCGCGCTCGCCCTCACCTATGGCGTGACGGTCCTTTCCGACGACATTCACGCCGACTTTCAGCGCCCGGGTCGAAACGGCTACCGGCCGCTGGCCATCCACTCGCAGCAGCTGTGGGAGTCCGGCCGGCTCATTCAGTGTTGCTCTCCGGGCAAGACGTTCAACAGCGCGGGTCTGGAGGCCTCGGCAATCGTCGTTCGCGGGGTACTCGGTGCGCGCCTCGAGGAGGCCAAGCGCCTCATGGGCCTGCACAACCCGAATTTCTTCGCGATTCCGGCGGCGATCGCCGCATGGAACGAGGGTGATGAGTGGGTGGACCAGCTGCGTGAGCGGATTGACGCGAATCTTCGCGTCGCGGTTGCTCGTCTGAGGGAGGAGCTTCCGCTGGCTCGGGTCGTTGACCCCGATGGGACGTATCTCGTGTGGGTGGATGCTCGCTCGTATCTGCCCTCCGCGACGCTTCTGGCCGAGGCGGTGGCCCGCTCGCGGGTTGCCGTATCTGCCGGGGAGGACTTCGGGGAGCAATACGAGGGATTCTTCCGCATCAACGTCGCGCTTCCCGAGCGCGATCTCGAGCGCGCACTCGAGCGCCTGTGCGAGGCGATCCTCGCTCTTTCAGTTCACTGAACGGTCGCGCACCGTCGCGGGACCGCAACTATTCGAAAGGAACGTACATGTCAGAGACTCAGTCGGGCAAGCGCGCTCACCGCGCTCCTTCCCTGCTGATCGCGGCCATTCCCGCGGTCACACTGATCGCGCTGTTGGGGGGCGGCTACATTGCGGCCAGCCTGCCGGTGGAGCCGCTGCTGATCGCCTCGGCGGTTGTCGCGGGGCTCGTTGCCCTCTACCTGGGGTACACGTGGGATGAGATCATCGGGGCGATCGCGGAGAAGATCGCGAAGACCATGCCGGCGATCCTGATCCTGATCGTCGTCGGCGCGCTGATCGGCACGTGGATGGCCGGCGGGACCATTCCGATGCTCATCTACTACGGGCTGAAGATCATTAACCCTCAGTTCCTCGCGCTGATCGCCCTGGTGGTGACCGCCATCGTGTCGCTGTGTACGGGCACGTCGTGGGGCTCGGCGGGCACGATCGGCGTGGCGTTCATGGGCGTTGCGGTCGGCGTTGACGCGAACCTGCCGATGGTGGCGGGAGCCATCGTGGCGGGTGCCTACTTCGGCGATAAGCTCTCTCCCCTGTCGGATACGACGAACATCGCGTCGCTGGCAACGGGCGTCAACCTGTTCACTCACATTCGGCACCTGATGTGGACGACGGTGCCCGCATTCCTGACGTCGGCCGCCGTGTACCTGATCTTCGGCCTGCAGTCCTCGGGTGGAGCGGTGCCCGAGAAGGTGGGGACGATCCTCGCAACCCTGGATTCTGCGTTCAACTGGAACCTGCTTCTGCTGGTTCCCGTGGTGGTCGTCCTCGCCGGGTCCGTGATGAAGCTGCCGACGGTTCCCGTCATGCTCGTCTCGTGCGCGACGGCTATGTTCAACGCGGTTGTGTTCCAGCACGTCTCTTTCAAGGATTCCGTGGTTGCCTCGGTGGATGGGTTCAAGATCAAGATGGTCGGCAAGGCGGGCTTCGCGGCCGACTCGGTGATTGAGGACGTGACGCGCCTGCTCGAGCGCGGCGGCATGAACTCGATGATGAGCGTCCTTCTCATCTGCTTCTGCGCGATCGCGTTTGCCGGCGCGGTGTCCGTGTCGGGCTCGTTGGACGTGCTCATTTCCCGCCTGCTTGCGCCCGTGAAGTCCACGTTCAGCCTGATCGCGTCGACGATCATCACCGGCCTGGCGGTCATTGGCATCACGTCGAACGGTCAGGTGTCGCTGCTGATTCCGGGTGAGATGCTGCGCGGAGAGTACATCAAGCGCGGCCTGCACCCGAAGAACCTGTCTCGGACCATCGAGGACGCGGCCACCGTGTGGGAGCCCATCCTCCCATGGACATCGGCGGGCGCCTACATGGCGGGGACGCTCGGCGTTGCGACCCTGTCATACATGCCGTGGGCGATCTCGAACTGGATCGCCATCTTCTTCGCCCTCCTGTGGGGCGCAACCGGCATCGGCATCGCGAAGCTGACTCGGGAGGAGCAGAAGGCTCTCGAAGCGGAGGGCTGAGCGCTCGCGCGCGGGGGTGGGGGTTCCGTCCGGGACCCCCACCCCTTTGTCATCGCCCCGGCCTCGGCGCGGAGGCCGCCACGACGCGAGGTGGCGCGCCCGGCCGGTCCCCCGCTCGCCCGTCAGTACGCGAGCCCCTTCGGCTGCTCGGCGGGCGGCGGGCACCGACTCGCAGACGGCGGCTGGGGGCGAACTCTCGGTCGCCCCCAGCCTCGGGTGTGGTCGCGACGGCGCGGCCTCAGAGGTTGCCCACGACGGCCGCGCGAGGCCCCCTCTCTCCGGTGGCGGCATCTCGCCAGGCCTCAAGCGCACGTAGGAAGGCTGTCGCGCCGGGATCTTGCAGGCCGATCGACCGGTCCTGCAGCCACGAGGCTCGTCCGCGCTGGGACTGCAGGTCTCGGGTGGCCACGACGGCTGCGGCCGAGGACGAGATCGCGCTTTCGAGGGCTCCCAGGGCGAGGCCGCTGTCCGTGGCCACCTGCGGATTCGCCGCGAGGCTGTCGGCCAGCGAATCGACGGCGGGCACCATCGCGTCGAGGATCGTCTTGTCTCCCACCTGACTCTTGCCACGGTGCGAGATCGAGTTCGCGGCCGCGCGGATAAATGCCTCCGCTTCCGCCGCGGTCACGTCCTCGCATCCGACCCAGACCTTCGAACCGGCAAGCAGTCCTCCGGCCACGAGCGCCGCCATCGTCGACGGATTCGCGTTCGCGAATGCTCTCGCGCAGGCTCGCGCCACGTCGGAGGGGACCGGCTCGGGCTCGGTGGGCATGGCGTCGAGGGCCTCGATCACCGCACGCGCACCCGCGGAGATCGTGATGCCCAGGTCGCCGTCGCCGAGAACCTGGTCGAGGTCGCGCAGTTCGTCCGAGGACTCGATCAGCAGCGACATCGAGGCCTGGATCTGGCGTATGAGTTCACGCGATCGCATGCTCACGCCTCCCTGAAGAACGGGGACTGGGCGGGAGCGTCGAGGAGCTCGAGGAGAGCGTCGTCAACCTTGAGGAGGGAGATGGAAGCTCCGGCCATCTCCAGGGAGGTCGCGTACTCGCCGACGTAGCGTCGCTCGATGACGACCCCCAGGTCGGTGAGACGGCGATGCGTGCGCCTGTACAGCAGGTACAGTTCCTCCAGCGGCGTGGCTCCCAGGCCGTTGACAAGGACGGCGACGCGGTCTCCCTCGCGCAGACTCAGGTCCGGGATGACGGAGTCGAGGATCCGATCCGCGATCTCGTCGGCGGTTCCCAGGGGTCCGCGGTGAATGCCGGGTTCGCCGTGGATGCCGATGCCGATTTCCATCTCCCCGTCGGGCAGCTCGAAGGACGGGGAACCGGTTGTGGGGAGAATCGTCGGGGACAGGCCGACGCCCATCGTGGCAGTGTTGTCGACGACTTTCTGGGCAACGGCGGCAACCTCGTCGAGCGAATCCCCCCGCTCGGCGGCCGCGCCCGCGGCCTTGTAGGCGAAGAAGATGCCCGCGACGCCTCGACGATCCCGAGCGCGTTCCTTGGGTTGAGAGGCCACGTCGTCGCAGCCGAGCACGGTGCGCGTCTCGATTCCGTCAAGTTCGAGCAGGTCGACGGCCAGGTCGAAGTTGAAGACGTCGCCGCCGTAGTTTCCGTAGAGGAAGAGCACGCCCGCGCCGCCATCGACCGCCTTGGCTGCATCCGCGCACTGCTGGACCGACGGGGAGGAGAAGACGTTGCCGATGGCGACGCCCGAGCACAGGCCTCGTCCGACGTAGCCTTTGAAGAGGGGGAGGTGACCCGAGCCGCCCCCGGTCACGATTCCCACCCTGCCCACGGCCGGGCTGTCGGCGCGGACAAGAACGCGGCGGTCGTCGCCGGGTGTCTTGACCTGATCGGGGTGAGCCAGGAGAATGCCCTCGACCATCTCATCGACGAACTGGTCGGGGTTGTTAATGATCTTCTTCATGATCATTTCCTTTCTGTTGAACCGCTGTCGTGAGCGGCTACCGAATCTGTGCGCCTGACGGCAATGGAGAGGCGCGATCGAACGTCTTTCCAGTCGATGCAGTCGAGGACGAGTACACCGATGAGGATGACTCCCTGGGCGATGGAGTATTGGAAGGCGGACAGCCTCATCGAGGTGAATCCGCTCTGGACGACCTGGAGGGTCAGGGCGGCCAGGAATACGCCCCCGACGGTGGCGAAGCCTCCGTTCGGGTTCGTCCCCCCGAGGACGGCGATGACGATGACGAGCAGGACGTAGGAGGCGCCGTAGTCGGCCGAGGCCGTGGGGTTTCGGGCGATGAACACGATTCCCGTCAGCGATCCGAGGAGGCCCGTGAGCAGGTAGGAGCTCATCAGGATGCGCGTCGAGCGGATACCCGAGAACTTGGCGGCCGTCCCGTTGGAGCCCTCGAGGGAGAGGGACAGGCCCAGCGGGGAGCGATTCAGGATGAAACCGACGAGCAGGGCGACGAGGCCGAAGACGATGAAGAGGAGGGGGACGCCCGCGACGGCCGTCTTCCCGAAGGCGGTGAGGGCTTCGGGGGATCCGTAGAGGGTCTTTCCTCCGGTCCACACGACGGCCAATCCGTTGAAGATCTGCATCGTGCCCAGCGTGGCCAGGATCGGGGTGACGCCCACGTAGGCGATGAGAACGCCGTTGACGAGGCCGCAGGCGAGGCCCACGACCAGGCCGATGAGGATGATGACCGGGCTCCACTGTTCGGCTCCCGCGCCGCCCAGGACCGAGGAGGTGTAGAGCGTGGAGACGGTGATCGCGCACAGGTTGGCGATGGCGACCAGCGACAGGTCGATGCCGCCGGTGACCATGGAGATCATCATCGCGATGGAGAGGATCCCGATCTCCGCGACCCCGAGGAGCATGTTTTGCAGGTTCAGTCCCGTGAGGAAGACGCTCGGGGACAGGACCGAGAACGCTGCGATGGCGACGAGGAGGATGAGGACCATTCGGCCGATGGACCTGTCGCGTCTGAGCCGAGACAGCAGGGAGGCGCTCAAGAGGTCGATGCGGGAGTTGGTTTCACGAAGTGTCGTATTCATGGCGCTCATCCTTCGACGGCCTGGGGGGCGGCGTTGCTGTGGTCGACCTGCGCGTTCTTGCTGCGCAGGAGCCTCGTTCCTCGTTTGGCGGCCAGGGCCTGAATGCCGACGCCGGCGACGAGGAGCAGGCCGACTGCGGCGCGTTGCCATGCGCTCGGAACTCCGATGAGGATCAGCGAGTTGTTGATCAGCTGCACGAGGAGGACCCCGAGGATCGTTCCCCGGACGGAGCCTCGTCCCCCGAAGATCGACGCGCCCCCGAGGACGACGGCGGCAATGATGTCGAGTTCGTGCCCGACCAGCTCCTGGGGGTTGGCCGAGCGCCCCAGGATCATGTAGACCATTCCTGCGGTCGCGGCCAGGGTTCCCGCGATGACGTACACGCAGATCTGCGTTCTCTTGACGTTGATTCCGGCTCGGTGCGCGGACTCGGTGTCGCCTCCGATCGCGTAGATGGAGCGGCCGAACATCGTCTTACTGAGGATCACAGCGATGACGATCGCCAGGACGATGGCCGGGATGATCATCGAGTGGAGCAGGGCGACGCCGGTATCGGTATCGACCGAGACGATGTTGGCGGTCGAGGCCGAGGCCATTCCCTCTGGCAGCTGGGCGATGTACGTGGAGCCGATGTAGGCCAGGAGGAAGCCCTGGAAGATGCCCTGGGTGCCGAGGGTGACGATGAGGGTCGGGAGTTTGAACCTCGAGATCAGGTAGCCGTTGAGGAGTCCCAGCACGGCTCCGATGATGAGGGCCATCGCGAAGGATCCGAACAGGCCGATGTTGATGCCTCGGCTCAGTTGGAACACGATGGTGGCGTAGGAGGCGAAGGAGGCGATCGCCGCGAAGGAGACGTCGATTCCGCCGGAGATGATGACGAGGAGGACGCCCAGGGCGTAGATCGTCGGGACGATGGAGGAGCGCAGGAGGGAGAAGAGCGTGGAGACCGTGAAGAAGGCGGGGCTGATCGCGGACATGACGAGCGCGAGCACCACCAGGACGGTGAGGACGATTCCCTCGCGGTTGGGTCCCCAGATCCAACGCAGCACGTTGCGAGCGACGGTACTCATGTTCATGACACGACCATCTTTCTAATCATTCGAGCATCGACGTCCTCTCCGGCCAGTTCGGCGGCGATGTGGCCGCCCTTGGTGATGAGTACGCGGTGGCAGCAGGAGACGAGTTCGGGGGCGTCGTCGGAGATGATGACGATGGCCATTCCGGCGGCGGCTTGCTCTCGTAGAATCTCGAGGATCTCGGCTTTCGATCCGACGTCGACACCGACCGTGGGGCCGTTGAGGATGAGGACCTTGGGCGAGCGCGCGAGCCACTTGGCGAGGACGACCCTCTGGGCGTTTCCGCCGGACAGTGAGCGCACGGGAGCCAGGACGTCGGGCGCTTTGATCCGGAGGGCCTCGAAGTAGTGCGCGATGGTGCGCCGAATCCGCTCCTTGCGGAGCGTGTGGAGCTTCGAGGTGTGGTGGTCGATGGACGCGGCGATGACGTTGTCCGCGATGGACTTGTCGAGGAAGAGGCCCTCGGTGAGGCGGTCTTCGGGGACGTATCCGATGTGGGCGTCGATCGCCTGCTTGATGGAGGCAACCTCGACCTGTTCGCCGTCGATGGACACCCGTCCACTGTCGATCGGAAGGAGGCCGAAGAGGGCCTGCGCGATTTCGGTTCGCCCCGATCCGAGAAGTCCGGTGATTCCGAGGATCTCGCCTTTTTTCACGGAGAAGGAGACGTTGTCGAAGCGGCCCGCGGAGGTGAGCGCTTCGACCCGCAGGCGTTCGGGGGCGTCGTCGTCGAGGGGTGGCACGCGTCTGCTCTGGTCGAGTTCCTTGCCGGTCATGTAGTGGGTGATCTTCTCGCGGTCGAGCTCCTCGACCGGGGAGTCGATGACGTTGCGGCCGGAGCGCATGATGGTGACGCGCTGGGAGATCGCCATGACCTCGTCAAGCTTGTGCGAGACGAAGATGAGTGCAACCCCCTCGGCGCTGAGTTTCTCGACCACCATGAAGAGTCGAGCGACCTCCCGCTGGGTCAGGGCGGTTGTTGGCTCGTCCATGATCAACAGTTTCGCGTTGCCTGCCAGGGCTCGGCAGATCGCGGTGAGCTGCTTGTCGGCGACGGAGAGCTGTTCGACGTCGGCGTCGAGGGGGAGGGCGACCCCCAGGCGTTCCACGATCGTGCGGGCGTGCCGGGTCGTGCGAGAGCGGCTGTAGAAGCTTTTCTTGTCGGTCACGGAGGCGGTCATCATGATGTTCTCGGCCACGGTGAGGTTGGAGAACAGGGAGAAGTCCTGGTAGATGACCTGGATTCCGGCTTTCATCGCGCTGAGCGGCGTGAGCGCCGTGACCCCTTGGCCCTCGATTGCGATGCTTCCCGAGTCCGGCCGGTGCACGCCGGAGATGACCTTGATGAGGGTTGATTTCCCGCAACCGTTCTCTCCGGCCAGGCACAGGACCTCGCCGGGCCACACGGCCAGGTCAACACCGTCGAGGGCTCGGACGCCACCGAAGTTCTTGACAATATGGCGAACCTCTAGGAAGGGGTTCTCGTGCGCGCTCGAGCCTTGTCCGTTGGGGCGCGGTGCTTGTTCCACATTGGTGCGCATGTGCTCTCCTTCGAGTGTCGTGTGGACTGCGCTGTCGTGGGACGCGAGCCCCGGCCTCGCCTTTCTTGCGCCGAGGCCGGGGCCGCCTCGTTAGAAGTTGTACTTCTTGGCTTGCTCGGCGTCGGCGGCGATCTGGGCGGAGCCGACCCAGACGTTGTCGTAGCCGTCGAGCTTGTGCAGGTTGTTGTAGCCCTCGATGCCCAGGTCCGTGCCCTCGGTGATGGTTCCGCCGTCAGCGAGGATCTTGGCGATCTGGAGCTGGGCCTTCCCGGCGAGGGCGGGATCCCAGAAGAAGATCTTGTCGATCGATCCGGTGGCGAGGTACTTGGCGGAGGCGGAGGGGATGGAGGTTCCCATGACGCAGACCTGGTCGGAGAGGCCGGCTTCTTCGATCGCGCGTGCGATGCCCGGGACGTCGTTACCTGCGGAGCCCTGGAAGGCCTTGATGTCGGGGTACTTGCCGAGCACCTCCTTCGCCTTCTCGTAGGCGGCGGTCTCGTTGTCGGTGGACTCGATGGGGGTCTCGACGCGCTCCATGCCTGGGAAGTTCTTCTGCTGGTAGTCGTAGGCTGCCTCGACCCATTCCATGTGGGTCTTGGCGGTCAGGCCGCCGACGAATTGCACGTACTTGCCGGTGCCGCCAGTGCATTCGCCGATGCTCTTCATGATGTCGACCCCATAGGAGGCGTTGTCGAAGGCTTCGATGTCAACGTCGACGTTCTTGATGCCGGTCGCCTCGTGAGAGACCACCTTGATGCCCTGGGCTCGGGCCTGCTCAAGGACCGCGGAGAGGGCCTCGGGGGAGTTGGGGACGACGGTGATGGCCGCGGGCTTTTGCGCGATGAGATCCTGGATGATCTGGATCTGCTTCTCGGGGGAGACGTCCGTTCCTCCTTCCGTTCGCGTGTCGTAGCCGTTGGCGGCGCCCCACTCCTTGACTCCGACGTCCATTCGATCAAACCAGGCGATTCCCTTGACCTTGACGACGGTGACCATCGTCTTGCTGGCATCGCCTGAGGCCGATCCGGTGGTGCTCCCGGGGTTCTCCCCCGCCGTCCCACCGACGGTCGAGCAGGCCGTCAGAGCCAGGATCGACGCAATGGACATCGCTGCCGCGCTCAGTCTTCCGATCTTCATGTCGTCACTTCCTCGTGATCTCGTTGGCCGACGCTGTGGGTTCGCCATCTCCCGCGATGACGCACGCAACATGGCGTGACCCGCGTCGCAATCACCAACAGTACACGCGCTTTCGCGCATGTGCAACTCTCTTTCGCGCATATCACATGCACTGAAGCAGCCATCAACGCGCGGTCCCCTCCGCTCATTTGCACGGTTACACGCAAATACTGAGCGAATAACTCCCCATAGACTGCGATTACCCGCGAGATCCCTCGTTGCGCGGTATCGCGCACATTCGCTCCGAAAGTTCGCTACAGTGTCAAGAGGGCGGAGTCCGCGATGCCCTGTTGCAGGCATCCGTCGTCGATTCCGCCGCCGTCCCCCGTCCGTAGCCAGCAGAAGGAAGCATCGTGACCCGGCAAGACACCATTGTTTCCATGATTGAGGCGACAGGCTTCGAGACCGTGTCCTCCCTGGCGGAAGCCCTCGAGGTCAACGTGTCAACCATCCGCAGGGACCTGGAGCACCTTGCCGAGGCGGGCCTCGTGCGCCGCACCCACGGAGGCGCGATCCCCGTCCCGCAGGACGAGGACACCGAGGAGTTCCTGCACGATTCGCCCAACCGAGCCGAGAAGCGCGCGATCGGGCCGGCGATGGCGGAGCGGATCCTGGACGGGCAGTCCGTCTTCCTCGACTCGGGGTCGACGTGCCTGGAGGTTGCGCGCGCGCTCAACGCCCGCCGCGTCACCGTGGTGACGCACGACCTGCTGGTGGGCCTGGAGATCCTCAAGAAGCCGTCGCTCAACCTGGTGTTCGTCGGGGGCGAGCTGCTGCCCAACCGGACGCACATGTGGGGGCCGACCGCGATCGATCAGCTGGACCACATCCGCGTGAACACCGCCGTGTTTGGGGCGAACTCGGTGATGGAGGACGGCATCTACGCCTCCTCCGGCTACTCGATCGAGCTACAGCAGAAGGTCCGCTCGATCGCGTCGACCGCCTACTTCGTCGCGGACTCCACCAAGTTCGGCCGCAACGCCCTCTACAAGGTCCTCGGCATCGACGCCTTCACCGCGGGCATCACCGACTCCTACCTCTCCCCCATCTCGGCCGCCGCCTACCCGATCCCCCTCATCCGGGCCGAGGTGAGTCAGGGGTAGGTCAGAGCCCTTGGGGCCGGGGAACCGAGTCCCAGGGTTCCTGTCGGCGGCGACATTCGCCGGTCAAACTCCCACCAGATCCGTCAAGGTTCTGAGCGTAAGATCCCTTGTAGTGTTGTCGCCGCGTCAAACAAGTTGTGTGTCGTAGATTACCCGCTATTCTTAGTCGCATGACTGTTGGGCGCGACGACGACTTCATGGCACTGCCCGGGATGGAGGCGGATTCCACCGCCACCCACCACCCCGAGAAACGTTTGTCAGATGACGCCGCCCCAGCCTCGTCAAAATCCGCCCTGGACGCTCTGCTGGACGAGTACCGTGCGCGCGCGAAGAGCGAGCGTGAGAAGGGCACGCTCTTCGAAGAGCTGACACGCCAGTTCCTACTCCACGACGCGCGTTTCGCGCACCAGTTCAAGGAGATCTACCTGTGGAGCGAGTGGCCGGATCGCCGCACGGGCGACACGGGCATCGACCTGGTGGCAATCCCCGCCGACCCGAGCGCGGGCCCGGTCGCCATCCAGTGCAAGTTCTACGCGCTGGGCCACCGCATTCAGAAGGCGGACATTGACTCGTTCCTGTCAGCGTCGGGCAAGGAGCCGTTCGGTCGCCGCATCGTCGTGGACACGTCAGGCGCGCCGTGGGGCAAGAACGCGCAGGATGCGATCGAGGGCCAGCAGATCCCAGTTTCCCGCATCACGCTGGCGGACCTGCGCGATTCGGACATCGATTGGCGCACGTATTCGCTGGGATCGACGCAGGCGCCGAAGACCCGCGAGCGCAAAGTTCCGCGCGACCACCAGGTGCGTGCGCGCAGCGCGGTGATGTCGGGCTTCGAGGAGCACGACCGCGGCACGATGGTGATGGCGTGCGGCACGGGTAAGACGTTTACGGCGCTCACGATCGCGCGCGAGTTCGTGGAGAAGGAGGGCGGCACCGCCAGGATCCTCTTCGCGGTCCCCTCGCTCGCGCTCCTCAAGCAGACGCTGGATGATTGGGCGGCCGAGGCCGACGGCGCGTTCACGGCGTGGGCAGTGTGTTCGGATACGAAGGTGTCCTCGTCGGCGCGTAACGACACTGCCGAGGAGTCGGCGGTGGACCTGCCGATTCCGGCGACGACGGACGGCCAGCGCCTCGCGGACTCCCTGAACGCGAACAACACGACGGAGGGCCTGCAGGTCGTCTTTGCGACGTATCAGTCGATTGAGGTCATTCACCGTGCGCAGGAGCTCGCGGGCGACGAGTGGCGTGACTTCGACCTGGTCATCTGCGACGAGGCCCACCGCACGACGGGTGCGACGCTAACGGGCGAGGATGAGAGCGCCTTCACGAAGATTCACAGCGACGAGTTCATCCGCCGCGCGAAGACTCTCTACATGACGGCGACGCCGCGTATTTTCGCGGACAAGACGAAGAATACCGCGTCGGAGAAGGACGTGATCCTGACGTCGATGGATGATCAGGAGACCTATGGTCCGGTGTTCTTCCGCCTGGGCTTTGGCCGGGCGGTGAAGGAGAACCTGCTGACGGACTACAAGGTCATCATCCTGACGGTCAGCGAGGAGGAGGTGTCGGGCCAGTATCAGGCGATCGCGGAGATGGGTGGCGAGCTGAACCTCGATACGGCGGCGAAGCTGACGGGCTGCTGGAACGCGTTGGCGAAGCGCAAGAACCGTGATTCGGACGTGGATTACGGCGAGGACCGCGCTCCGATGCGCCGCGCAGTGGCCTTCTGCAAGAACATCAAGGCCTCGAAGCAGGTGACGGAGCAGTTCCCGGACCTGGTGAACGGACCCCACGGCCTGAGCGACCTGAGTAACGACGACGCCTCGGACAACCTGCAGGTCGAGTGCCACCACGTCGACGGCACGATGAACGCGGCCGTGCGTTCGCGCGAGATGGATTGGCTGACGGAGGGCGCGGGCACGGATGAGGTCCCGGTGTGCCGGATCCTGACGAACGCGCGCTGCCTGAGTGAGGGCGTGGACGTGCCCACGCTGGACGCGGTGCTCTTCCTGGCGCCGCGCAAGTCTCAGGTGGACGTCATTCAGGCGGTGGGCCGCGTGATGCGCCGCGCGGAGGGCAAGGATTTCGGGTACATCATTCTGCCGGTTGCTGTGCCGTCGGGCATGTCGCCGGAGCAGGCGCTGGACGACAACAAGCGTTTCCAGGTGGTGTGGCAGGTCCTCAAGGCCCTGCGTGCGCACGACGAGCGTCTGGATGCGGCGATTAACTCAATGGAGCTGAACGGCCAGGGCCCGGAGAACATCATCGTCGAGCAGGTGTCCCTAGCGAAGGACAAGAAGCATGACGATCCGCTCGACGGCGCTGCACCAGATGGGGACGAGGCCGGGGCCGGGTCCGGCGCGGACGGGGTGGCCCAGGGCATCCAGGGCCAGCTCACGCTGCTTCCCTCGGATTGGAAGGAGTCGGTGTTCGGACGGATCGTGAAGAAGGTGGGCTCATCCCTGTACTGGGACGACTGGTCAAAGGACATCGCGACGGTCGCGGACCGCTACATTCACCTGATCGACCGGCTGTTGGAGGATCCGCAGCGTCAGGACGCGTTCCAGGAGTTCGTGGACGCGCTGCGCGCGACCCTGAACCCAGCCGTAGACAACGAGTCGGCGGTGGAGATGCTGGCCCAGCACATCCTGACGGCCCCGCTCTTCGACGCGATGTTCCCGGACCATTCGTTCTCGAAGCAGAACCCGGTGAGCCGCGCGATGAACACGATCCTGAACATGCTGGCCTCGCACTCGATGCTCGAGAACGAGCGCCGGGAACTCGACGCCTTCTATAAGGCGATGGTCGAGCGCATCGAGGCCGTGCACACCCTGTCGGGCAAGCAGGAGATCATGCGCACGCTCTACGATCGCTTCTTCTCGCAGGCCTTCCCGCGCATGAGCGAACGCCTGGGCATCGTCTTCACGCCCGTCGAGGTCGTCGACTTCATCATCCGCAGCGCAGACGATGCGATGCGCACGGCCTTTGGGCAGAGCCTGGGGGATCCGGGCGTGGCCATCATCGAGCCCTTCGCCGGGACCGGCACCTTCGTGGCACGCCTGCTCCAACTGGGGGTCATCCCGCCCGATGCCCTGGAGCACAAGTACAAGAACGACATCTTCGCGAACGAGTTCGTGCTGCTCTCCTACTACATCGCGTCGATCAACATCGAGCAGGTGTACCACCAGGTGCGCGCCGAGCAGGGCGTGGACGAGGGCTACGTCGAGTTCCCGGGCATGACCCTGACGGACACCTTCCAGCTCCACGAGGGCGACGGCACGATCACAGAGGACTTCGAGGGCCTGGCCGCCAACAATGAGCGCGCGAAGGCAGAGAAGGATTCCGCGATCACGGTCGTCGTCATGAACCCGCCGTATTCGGCGGGCCAAAACAGCGCGAACGACAACAACCAGAACCTGGCGTACCCGCGCCTGGATGAGCGCATCGCGGCAACCTACGCTGCCCAGTCGACGCGGGCAAACAAGAATAGCCTGTACGACTCCTACTTCCGCGCCCTGCGCTGGGCGTCGGACCGAATCGGGAATAGAGGCATCATCGCCTTCGTCTCCAACAGCTCCTTCGTGGACGGCAACTCCGCGGACGGCGTGCGACTGTCGCTGCAGGAGGAGTTCTCCCAGATCTTCATCTACGACCTGAAGGGAAATCAGCGGACCTCGGGAGACCGAAGCCGCCGCGAGGGCGGAAAGATCTTCGGATCCGGCTCGCGCACGGGCGTCGCCATCACCGTCTTGGTTAAGGACCCCGCCCACTCCGGTCCCGCCAACATCTTCTACGCCGAAGCCGAGGACTACGCAACACGCCAGGACAAGCTCAACCAGATCAGCGCCTACGCCTCCATTGAGGGAATCAGCGGGGCCGACGCATTCCGTTCCATCACGCCGAACCAGCACGGTGACTGGATCAGCTCCCGCGACGAGCGCTTCGCCGCTTTCCAGGAGATCGGGGACAAGCCTCTCAAGGGAAAAGAATCAACTCCGGCTATTTTCCGCCAGTTCTCTCGCGGACTTGCGACAAGCCGCGACGCGTGGTGCTACAACTTCTCCCGAGAAGCGGTGGAATCAAACATGCGACGCATGATCGACAACTACAACGCTGAGGTAGATTCTGGCCATAACAGCAAGACAGCAACAACGGACTCTACTTTACTTGCTTGGGGAGGTAACCTCCCCAAGGATCTCGACCGATCTATTCACCACGAGTTTGAACTTACAGGCCTACGCACCGGACACTATCGACCGTTCTACAAACAATCGGCATATTTTTCTGGGCCGATGAATGAGCGCACTTACCAGCTTCCGCAGATTTTCCCGACCTACATCCATCCGAACCTATCCTTTGTTGCGTCACAAGGCGAACCCACCAACATAGGTCCGCTCATGACAGATGCGCTTCCCGATCTGCATCTCGTCGGGGACTCACAAACCTTCCCCCTCTACACCTGGGAACCCCTCTCCCCCACCTCCGGGAGCGAGCCGGACCTGTTCGCCGACCTGGCGACCTCCTCGGAGAGCCAGACGGATGGGGCGGCCACAGCCTCGTCCCTGGATTTTTCGCGGCCGATCGGCGACCAGATCCCGGTGATCCTTGACGGCTATCGCCGCGTCGATAACGTCACGGACGCAACCCTGGCCTCGTACCGGGAGCATTACGGGGATGCGGGGATCACGAAGGAGGACATTTTCTTCTACGTGTACGCGCTGCTGCATCACCCGGAGTATCGGGAGCGCTACGCGGATGACTTGAAGAAGATGCTGCCGCATATTCCTCGTGCGGCTGGTTTCCACACGTATGCGAGCGTGGGCCGCGAGCTGGCGGACCTGCACGTGAACTACGAGCGGGTGGAGCCGTATCCGTCGGTGCAGGAGGAGGCGAGCCTGCACGCGCCCGTGGACCCATGGGAGCGCTACCGGATCGGGGAGCGGAAGATGCGCTTCCCGAAGGTGGGGCGCCGCGATAAGGATCTCACGCGCTTGCAGTACAACGACTACGTGACGCTCACAGGGATTCCTGCGGAGGCGCAGGGGTATTCAATTTCAGGCCGCAGCCCCCTGGAGTGGATCATCGACCGCTACCACGTGAAGACGGACAAGGCGTCGGGCATCGTCAACGACCCGAACGACTTCCTGCGCGAGCAGGGCCGCCCAGACGCGGTCGTGGACCTGATCAAGCGCCTGGTGACGGTATCCATGCGAACCCAGGAGCTCCTGGCGACGCTGCCTCCCCTTGAGATTCCGGAAGGAGAATAATCATGGGCGATTCCCATGAGGGAAGAAAGAGTGGCTTTGTAACGAGGCTAATGCGCGTATGGTCACACAATAGAGCAGCATGGATCTGTTTATGCGGTGCCCTCCTATGCTTGGTCATTATCCTAATGATGCGCCTCTATAATAATAGCGGCAACCTAGCGGATGTACTCAATCAATTACTTGAAAACATGCTGCTCACACTGTTTTCTGCTCTCACTATTGGCTTTGCATGGGAATTACTTGGGAAGGATGCGCTTTCAAGAGAACTCCAACAGCACACTGATAAGATTCTTCGACATACTGAACTCTCCAACACTCTAGCCGATCAGGGGATTCTACATACCACGGTAGATTTCACACACGACATTTCCTGGAATGATTATATTGCGAACGCTGACGCAATCGATGTCTGCTGGTGGGCTGGATCCGCATGGATCCGAGATAACATAAATGCCATTAAGACAGCAATTCAGACCAGACAGGTCCGAATACGTTACGCTATCCCTGACCCACATGATGAGAACACGCTCTTCCTGATGGGCGCTTTGTCCGGCATCACAGACAGAGAATTGGTGAGTGAATATGACAAAGTACCTCAGGAGCTCCGCCCGCTAGGAGAAGCAGTCGAATTATACAACCTTAAAACAATCCCACTGTACGGAATGGTCCGACTTGGCTGCCGCATTATATTTTTTCCGTATTCTCACCGTAAGGACCGCCCTAAGGCGAGACCAACCTTTGTTATCGATGCGAATAGTGAACTTGGGAGGCGCTTGCTCAGAGACTTTGAGGAACTCCTTCGGGCCAATGAAGAGAGCTCTTCATAGCTCGACATAGCAGCTCTTCGCATTTGAGGCTGTTGTGTTGGCCAGGGCTTGGAGCTAGAGTTCGAGGTCCTTGATAAGGCTCGGACTTCTAGCCCTCCTGTTGTCGAAGAACGCGAGCAGAGTCTCACCGGAGCGGTCGCCGGGTACCGACATGAAGTCGCATTCGCTGCCGTTCACGAGCCACACCAGCAAGACACTTCTCGACGTCCTAGTACCATCTCCGGCTCTTCATTATTGGGGGTGTAGTTGGGGTCTGAATCCTCCTGTTTCGAGGAGTGCTCGGGTGATGTAGTTGGTGAGGTTTCGGAAGTCCTGGGGCGGAGCCGCGTAGGTGTTCGAGGCGTCCGTTGATCGCTTCGGTAGGGCCGTTGCTGGTGTGGGTGTGGTCGAAGTAGGCCAGGATGTCCCCGGCTCGGCGTTTGAGTGTCCTGCCCAGCGTCATGAGTTCGGTTAGGCTCCTAGGCACGTCCGCGTCGCTGTGACGGTCTATTTCGGCTTGCATCAGGGACTTACCCGCACTCGTATCGGGCGCCCGGTGGGCGTCGATGATGTTCTGGTAGGCGCTCCAAGTGACCTCGAGCGCGATGTGCTCCTCACCGGAAAACAGGTTGAGTAGTTGGTGCTGCTGGCGTGGCGTGAGCAGGCAAGATCTGGTGTGTAACATCCTGCGGACCTTGTACAGGGGGTCGGTGGCACGCCCGCGCCGGGGAGTTCTTCAGTGGCTGCGCTTTTGAACCCGGTGAATCCATCCATCGCAACGATCTCAATGCGCTCACGCCACGTGTCGGGGCAGGAGGCCAGCCAGGTTTTGAAGACCTGCTTGGAGCGACCCGGGACCATGTCCAAGAGTCGGGAGGGACCGCGGCGTTCTCGGATGGGCGTCAAGTCCAAGATAACGGTGACGTATTTGTCGCCGTAGGGGGTGTGGCGCCACACGGGTTCATCCACCCCGATGACACGCACGCCATCGAACCGAGTTGGATCATTGATCAGTAGACGCTGGCCTTCACCCAGGACAGCGGTGTTGGCGGCTCTTCCAGGACACACCGAGGGCCTGGACGATATGCGCCACTGTCAACTGGTGGACAACCACGCCCGTCAGCGCCCAGCGCACCGCCGCCCGCGAGAGCTTCGCGCGCAGAGCGGCCGCTTGGCTCATATCCTGACTCCACACGTGAGCGCACTCCTGGGACCGGTAGCGGCGCACGCTACTTGCAAGATCGTGGGACGCCACCCGTAAGGCTCGTGCACGGGGCGCCTGACCACCGTGTCACGCGCCTCGCCCTAACATCCGCAGCGTCGACACCACCGATCCTCACCAGCGATCCAGCACGCCAACACCACATGGTCTGGCCAAATGCGCTGGCCCATCACCCCAACCCCAGGCCATCCAGGCGCGTGAATGCACTCAGCTCAGGGCGGCTAACGGTAGTATTGGGCATGTTGAGGTCTTTCAGATGGACGGTGTAGGAATCTCCGTCATCGAAAGACCTCGGCCCCTACACAACCACGACACGCCCAACGCCACCCACCACACTTACACCCCCAATTATGAAGAGCCTTCAAACACCAACTACACCCCGAATTATAAAGAGCCAGTTAAACCTCGTCTCTATTGCGCGGTATGGGCAACGCGAAGTGTCTGATACCCACTCACTACCGTGCGTCGCCTCAGAGGGGTAAAGAGGTCGTCACCGCATCAGCGCGTGACTGACCATGGTCTCAAGAGTATCGTCAAGATTGTCTGCTTCGATAAGCGATTCGAGCCCCTCGCGACCGATCATCACGACACACATTTCTTGGTTAGAGAACCGGAGCTCCTGGAGTTGTGCACTCTCAGTAAAACCAGCGAGAGAGACAAGGAAAGCAATACGCGAAGTACCTCGCTTTGTCTGAAGCTTGGTCAGCAGAACAGATATCATCTGCTGCGATGCCTTCTCCACTCGATTTTTCGCCTCAACCAATATGAACGGCACGCCCGACTTTTGCCACACGCGGGGGCTAAAATTGTCAATCTGAAGAACAAGGTCGATCTCTTCTGTCTCCGTTCTATAGTTCCGTTCAAGCACTTTCAGGTCGTTGACCTGCGCGAACAGAAATGCGAGTAGAGCCTCCAGTCGTCGGCCACGCTCTTGGGATGTCCCCTCTCCGATTTTCGCCCAAGCACCTCGGCCGATCTCGCGTCGGGACTCCGGAGACAAAGGTACGCCGACATCCGTTAGGGCAGTCAGAATATCTCGAGGCTTGAGTCGCCGATAGTCAACGTAGTCATCGACCACCAGCACATCGGCTTCGATACTAGCGAGAAAGGTAGTGACGTCCGGCTTATAGAGAGCGGCAATTGGCAGGGCAACGGTCACAGCAATACCGCACGGGGCAGCGAGCAGGAGACGATCCTTCACGAACCGAGGGAGCTCCTCTTGAAGGAAGACATAGAGGAGGCGCCTCCGGTCATTAGATACAGCGGATGGGCGCCATCTCTTGCTTCCCAGAATTACCTCAACATCACGCTCCCAGTCTCCTCCATCCGGCGATGCGCAAATCGCAGTGATGGTCGACTCAATATCTCGCAAATCGACCCGCTTGCCGACAACCGGGTCACCCAAAAGCTCCTCCATGTCGAACTCCTTTTGCTCAGGCGGACGTCTCATAGGCATCGAGGAGTGCAGCCAACTGGGTGATCAGATTATGCCCTAATCGCTTCACATCATCATTTTCCACGGTGCCAGCTGTCTGAGAGAGGAGTCGACTGAATACAGCAATCATTGACGACGTACGGCGACCAAGCTTGTCCACTTCAACCATCATTTGGACGGTGTCCTCGTAGGCATCATCAATGGTCGCGTCCGGCTTTTCGATGAGTTCGCGGATCGACGCATCAATAGGTGACCTGCCAGTGCCATTCGCTTCGGCGTCTTGGGCCGCAAAGTTAATGATTGGCGACACTTTACGCAAACTCACCGTGTCAGTGATGACCTGATCGAGTCTCTTCTGAACGAATGCCGCACTCACCCTGTCTTCACCGAACTCATCCAGAATCGCCGGACGCTTGCGCCTAAGAGCATCCACAACATTCTTCTTCAACTCCCAGAAGAAGTTCAGTGGGATCCTTTCTTCACGAATATACTTCTGCCACTCATCGGGCAGGGTCATGACATACCGCAACTGCCGAACTCTCTCCATTGAGAGACCCGTAAGATCTCGCAACTCGGAGTCATTGGCTTCGCGCCCTTCCTGCTCCTTGATCCCGTTCGCGAGGCGCTGCAGCGCTTTGGCTGTAGGAATGTCGCGCCAAGGCTCCCGGATCAGATGGATATTGAACATCTGTTGGAGGACTTCGCGCTCGCTACGCTCCTTCGTGATAAGGGCAGGGATCGTCTCATGCCCGAGATCACGCGAACAACGATAGCGGCGCTCACCGTCCACGAGTACATACCTGTCGCCCCGCTGGTAGACAACGATAGGGACAAGCACCCCTTCCTGGTCAATTGAACCCGTGAGACGATCAAGTTCATCTTGAGGAAAGTCAAGCCGCGGATTGGCATCATTCGGCTCAACGTCTGAGATCTTCAGTTGGCACAGTTCGGCAGTTGGGTTGAGTGACTGTTCAGCTACTACGCCGTCGGCCGACGCAACAGCTTCCTCAGAGCGTGCAGACATAGAGGTTCTCCGTTGCCAATTTCTTAGAGGTTCCTGTTGACCCACCCATTGTCGAGTGGTTTGCGTTAAATGACAAAGTTTCCACTTCCGAAAAATACTCACCCGCGATGTCAGCCACTGTGAGTTCACATGCTGCAAGCAGTCCAGCGGAAGGGTAACTGACCACAAGCGGCACGCGCATTCTGGCGACGTTCCGGCAGAGGTCATGGAATGAGGCGACAACTCCGCTCTTCAACGAGAATCCAGTCGTGAAACGGTCTGAGCGATTGCGCCCCATCCCACTCGCGTCTGGATAGTCATATCTATAGAGCGTTTCGTACACGTGGTAATAGCGGCTGTACTGATCTTTAGTATATGGGGGATCAGCGTAGACAACTCCGATATCGTCGAGCCAACCGGCACTCACTAGATCAAGCGCATCCCCCACGTACACCGAGTTTCCAGATCTCCACTCCTCCGACCCAACAAGCGACACGTTACACAGTGCCTCCGCAAACTCATCCCATACCGAGCGCTCCCAGACACGAACGATGCGGGCATGCGCTGAGTCGGAATTCGGACGAAGGTATTGGGG
>NZ_GL622194.1:1518571-1604808 GCF_000185285.1 Actinomyces sp. oral taxon 180 str. F0310 | reverse complement strand
GGTATTGGGCCGTGTGACCCGGCGCATTGATTAGCACTGAAGTTGCCGAGATCCAAGCACCTAGAAGCCAGTCCCGGTCGCCAAGGTGGTCATCGCAATCAATAGCTGCTCGGATCGAATCCACTTCGATCGCTTGGCGCAAGCTCAAGTATCCTGCAGAAAAATATAGAGAAGCAAGTTCGTAATGATGACTGGTACTCGACACTGCGGCAGCACGTGCAGCGCGCCTATGGGGCGCGGAGTTGGCGACATGCTTTGCGTGCTGCATATACGCTAGCAACGAGCTACGACCGCCCGCAATGGCAGAACCTTCAGCGGCTAATTGGTCGGCGTATTTTGCCTCAAGTTCAGCGTAACGAGTTTTGAATACCGACTGCAATCTGGAAACCGTAGACACTGCATCTGCGGATCGCTGGAGCGCAGTGAATCGGGCGCGCGAAATAGAGGCTGTAAAACTGAGTGCATCGTTTGTCACTACCGATGTCGTGTCACGCAGACTCTCCGCGACACTCCCCATACCCGAGAACAGGTCAACTGCCCTGCCTTGGCTCGTGAGGCTCGCAATCGTGTCGCGGACAGGATCGGCCATATGGCGCTTCGTCCCCATGTACCGCACCACCACGCGATTGTTCTCCTCGTGCCAGGCAACCATCCTCGCGGTCACCACTCGCACAGTATAGCAGATCGGCTCATTTCACGCCTTGCCACGCCGTTTCACGATAGACTTTAGGCCTTGCGCATAGACCCTCTAGGTGTACTGATCGGGGAGGTTGATTGAAGGTTTGCGATCCGGGAGGGGACTGCTGCACGGTGAGGTGACATCTGATCTGGGTGGCCTGAAAGGATGTTCACTGTGTCTGCTCCGTGCCCTCAAGAGTTCCGAGAAGACGTCGTGCGTGTGGCGCACTCCCGTGAGGACGGGATCACTATCGCGCTGATCGCGAAGGACTTCGGGTTTCACGAGATGACGGCGCACAACTGGATCCGCAAAGCAGACACCGACAACGGCAACCGGCCAGGCCGTACCCGCGAGAAGCAACTGAGCTATGCGAGGCCCGCTGCCTAATCCGCCTGTTCAAACAGGAGAACAAGGTTCTGTGCCGCGCTGCCGTATACTTCTCCCAGGAGAACTTGCCGGGAAAGGCTCTACACACTTGCGAGTGAGTTAGCCGCTCACCGTATCCCTGTCGCGGTGTCTTTGCGGGTCTTGAAGCTCTCCCGGCAGCCCTATTACCTTTGCTGGAAGTAACAGGTCATCACAGGTGAGCTGGGCGAGGTCTCCCGGGCTAACGCCCTGTTCACCGCGTTTATGGTAGATTCCGAGTTTTGTCATCGGCTTCTTGCCGATGATGCCACAGCCGCGGGTAAGGTCATGATCACATGGACTGTGTCGCGGATCTGCCGGGATAGCCAGTGGTGGTCCGTTTTTGGGAGGAAGCGCGGTGAAAACGGTAAGCGCCCCGGCCTGCCCGTGCATGGTGATCTGCTTCAGCGGGACTTCACCGCTGTTGACGTGAACGAGGTGTGGCTCACCGACATTACCGAGCACGTCACCGATGAGGGCAAGCTCTACCTCTGCGCGATCAAGGACGCGTTCTCCGGTCGGATCGTAGGATATTCGATGGGCTCAGGGATGAAGGCCCGTCTGGCAGTAAACGCCCTGGAAAACGGGCTCTTTCGAGTTGAGTGTGGGTGACCGGGTGTTGGTCGGGGGTTGCGGGTATAGGTCGAGGTCCTTGATGATGAGCGGACTTCTACCCCCGCTGTCGTCAAGGACCTCGGGCGGTGTCTCGCCCTGCCTGGTGCTGCTCGGTGTCTCTTGATCGTTGTGATCGGTGTGATCTGCTGGTCGGCTTAGAGGGCTTCCATCTGATGAGTGCGGTTCGCTTCCCAGATGCTCTGGTGCTCGACATAGAGTCCTGTGATCGCTGTGCTGGCTGCCCGGGTTGTGGGGTGATTGCTCAAGGTCACGGGCGTGTGGTGGTGGAGGTGATCGACGCGTGCTGGGCCGGGGTCCCGGTGCGGATCCGGTGGTTTAAACGGCGCTGGATGTGCCGCGTAACCACCTGCCAGACAGTGACATTCCTGGAGCACAGCGAGAAGGTGTGCGCACCCCGGGCGCGTTTGGGTGTGCGGGCGATCCGCTGGGCGATCCGACAGTTGCGCTTCGAGGGAGCCACTATCTTGGGGCTGGCCCGACAGTTAGGAACCACGTGGAATACCGTGTGGTCCCATGTCAAGCCGTGTCTGCAAGCCGCATCTGATGATCCTGCCCGTTTCGCAGGCGTGCGGGTGTTGGGGGTCGATGAGAGGCGTGTGGAACCAACAGGACCGACGCCGCCGGGGCCCGCGTGAACTCACCGGCATCGTGGACCACTCGCGGGAAGGATCATCCCACGGCCCGCTTGATTGGGCCTTGTCCCAGGAAGGTCTGGCACCGTGTACAAGAATTGGCTGGCCGAGCGCGGTGAAGACTTCCGCGCGGGGGTGCGAATCGCGACGCTGGATCCCTTCCAGGGACAGCACGAACGCCATTGCTTGGCCTGCTCCAAGATACCACCAGCGTGCTGGATGCCTTTCATATCGTCAAGCTCGCTGGTGATGCCCTTGATGAGGTACGCTGTCGTGTCCAGCAAGAAACGCTGGGTCACCGCGGGCGCACAGGCGATCCCCTCTATCAGATCCGCAATCTCTTGCGCGCCTCGCGCCACAAGCTCACCCCACACCAAGCAGGAACGACTCCGCGCAGCCTTCACGGCAGATGAAGCACATATCAGTGTCGAAGTCGCCTACCACTGCGCCCAGCAAGTACGCGATATCTTCCACCAAGACACACCCACCGACGGTCAGCACCTGGCCGTACGAGTGGATCATCGACTGCTACCACGTGAAGACGGACAAGGCGTCGGGCATCGTCAACGACCCGAGTGACTTCCTGCACGAGCAGGGCTGCCCCGACGCGGTCGTGGATCTGATCAAGCGCCTGGTGACCGTCTCTATGCGCACGCGGGAGCTCCTGGCGACGCTGCCGCCCCTGGAGATTGCAGAGGTGCAGAGCTGAGTTTCCTGCTTCGCCCGAGCTTGTTCAGCGGGCGCGCTGCCCCTAACTATAAGAGGCCAACGGTCCGCGGGAGCGAAGCCCACGCGTCAGTAACTAAGTAGTGGCGGTGAGGTTTTCAGGCCTCACCGCCACTGTCGTATGTTGGGGGAATTCGGCGGTCGGTTTCGTACCACGGCCGTGCAGCATCCCCATCTATGGTCAGGCGGCAACGACTACTCATTGCGGATCATCCCTGCCATGTCCCGAGCAACAGAAATCGTCACTTCGCCAGAATCAACTCTCAGTTCCAATCCGGGATACGCCGTCCAATCTGGTCATTCAGCGGACCACCCATGCCGCATGTGACTCAGATAAGTCCACTGTCGCGGAGTATGCGAATCTCTCGAATAGTTTCCCTGACTTCAGATTCGTAGCCATTCGACGCGCCGATGTAGAACGCTCGTAGTCCTTTGCGCCGCAACAGCTGCGTGACGAGAACTGCCGTAATGCCTGCCTGTGAGAAGACGAAGCAGACAGGCTCGTTGCCATATTCCGAAGTCTTTGAAAGGAAAGAGTCGACGAGCTTACCGGCCACTTCTTCGTAGCCATCAGCCTTGCATTGTTTTGCCTCGGACGTCTTCAAAGCCACTTCTCCATCGGTCGTGACATCATGATCAAGAAGCATCTGTACACCATCTGCTTTCCCCATAAAAGGGACTTGATAACGCTTCCGGATGGTCGCATCAACGAAGATGTAGTCGTTCTCTTTCTCAACGCAGTATGGGATCGAATCGAGTGGAACCTGTACTACATCGAAGCGAGAGGCTTCGGTCATAATTCTGAATTCGTCGCGTGAACGACTCAAAGCCATGACAACCTGCAACAGTGACATTACCAAAATTCCAGCAACACACCACCAAAGCATGTATTTTGAAGCATCAATAAATTCCTGTTGCGCGGCCGTAGCTTCAGTAATTTTTGACAATGCCGCAATACATACCAGTGCAACAAATAGGAAGAAGAATACTACAAGAATTCTAACTTCATCCCTAGTGCTCCTACTGAATCTACTCGCTCGTTTTTCGAGGCTGTAAGAGCGAACAAGATCTCTCGCTATCTCACTCATTAGCTGTTGCTTCACGGAATTTGATATTTCATTCCTCGAGCTAAGAGCACCGCATTTCTGGAATATGCTCACATACTTCAGTCCTTTCACCTTACGGCGACGACCAAACCACAATCCAAATTCAGAACCATTCTTGAATTTTGCATATAATTCACTTCCCACCTTCAACAGCGTACCGAGCGCTACGAGAGCACCAACGCCTTTCGCGACATAATCAATCCACTCCACAACTACTCCTTCGTTAGTCGGGTCATGTCCACATCGACAGCCTCATAGGAAGTATATCACCGGCCATAACTCCACTTACACAGGTGTCAATCCGTGAACGCCCCGTAGCAAGCTGTTTAATAGCCAAGTGTTTAACACTTCAACCGATCAACTTACCGGCGCTAACACACCCGATACGCACCGACCCTGATGAGAAGCACATCAGGTTCTCCGGGTATCTCAGCTCTTCTCGAATCCAACCTGCCAAAACCCCATATCCAGCAGCTTCATCCGCGGATACACCAGGCCATCGCCTTCGAAGCCTCGCCGCGCTTCCTCCAAGCGGTCGTTGTGCTCCTCGTAGAAGTCGACGAGCCTGAGGACGGACGTCATGCTGTATTCCCGCGTCGTCACCTTGTATGTCGCAACGCCATCCTGAAAGAATCTGTCGTACGCGGGCACGCATGCAAGCAGCAGAACACCCAGGATGTAGTGCCAGCCCGGAACAGGAAGATGATCGATAAGCCAGCCACTTACGCTGCCCGCAGGGCGGGCGGCGACTCGCCGCTCACAGAACTCCCGAATCATCATCCCAAAAGCAAAGAAGCAGAGCACGGCCGTCACGAGCATCACCATGAACACCACTGAGACATAAGGGAAGGCGCGTTCAGCACCGAGTAGATCGAAAGCCTCGGCAAACGGCACCAGCTTGTCGCCTCCGGTAGCTTCAGACAGCATTCGACTGAGATCCGGGATCGACAGGCCGGACTTTCCCGTGGACAGGACGAAACACGACCAGTAGGTCACGTAGGTGGACGTAAGCGCCAGAAAGCTCGCGACGATGGAGGAGCGAAGAGGCTTCGACACTCGCCTACTCCGCAAGGAGAGGCCTGCAGTTAGCAATGACATCGTCATCAAGAAGACGGAAGTGATCACGAGGAGACCCACCAGAATCTCGTAGTACCTCATGAGGAAGATCGCGATGACAACAAAGGCAGCGAAGCCGAGCCCAATCATTAGCCAGATATCTCCATCACTCTCCCCCTGTCCTCTCCCACTATTGCCCGAGACATTGACATGCACGGAGTTGTCGTCACCAATATGCGTATAGTTTCGATCGCCGGCAACCATGGCGACATCACCATTCGCTGCCAACACCTGTTGGGTCACGGCGCCTCCTCCTGATGTAGTAGGTTCCGGGGCCATCGAGCCATCCGGGACCAGTCTCGCAAGAATGATCCCGGAAACAACGCCCGACACAACGCCAATCACAAGTTCAACAATCCAAGACACGGTCTTTCCTTTCGTATAGGTCGTTGTCACCATCGACAGCCCCACGCTGTCAAGCAGAGAGTAAGGTGGCCCATCTACATCTGCGCACGCGCGTCAAACCAATTTCCTTGTACTCGCTGTTCAGCGGGGAGGCAGCCGCGATCAGGGCGAGGACCTCCACCTCGATGCACGTACGTGCAGATGTGTTGCGAATAGTTGCATGACGGTTACAGTGTATTCTTATTGTTTCGTGTCGGTTCTTGGCGTATGGTGGTGTGTAAGGGCGCGGTCCCTGTGGTGGGGGCGCGTTGGAGGAGACCTCAGTGTGGAGGGCACACGCCATGGAGATACCACCCCTGTCCGAGCGACCCGTGAGCCAGGAGGAGGAAGAGGCCTTCCTGCGCTCGATTCAACCCCGACGAGGCCTCTTCGGTCGGCGTTTCATCGGCCCGAGGAGATGGCGCCCGGGCTGGGCCTGGGTCCCGCGCGTGCGCGGCGGTGGGCGCGGCGGTGGGCGCGGCAGTGGGGCAAGCCAGTCCGGTGAGGGCGGCGCCACCGTCGACAGCGGCAGTCAGAGTGGGGGTGCCTCCTTCGACAGCGGCAGTCAGGGCGTGGCCTGGTTGCGTGCTGATCCGGTGGATTGGGGTATCCGCATCGCCGTCGTCTTGTTGATCGTGGCGGGCTGCTACGCCGTCTACATCAACGGTGTCGCCGAGGGCTGGTGGCGCGCCTGGGGCGAAAACCCCACCACTATTCCCACGCGGTCTGCCATGTCGGGCCGGGCCCCCACACCCACGCCGACGCCGAGCACGTCGGGTGAGGCGGCGATGTCGGGCGGTTACCAGGTCGGCCCCGACGGCGTCCTGGTACGGCCCGCCGAACACGCCGCCTCCACCTACCCCCTGCCCGAACTCCCCCAAGCCGCCACACAAAACAGTGAGCGAGGAGCAGAAGCCGCAGCCGAACACCTTTTGGCACTTGAAATCTACGCATGGAACACAGGGGACACCGAGCCTTTTGCGAACATGACGGAACCTGGCGACAGCTTCCGCGATTCATACATCAGCGCCATCAATGAGCTATACGCGAACGGCTGGGCGTATGGGAATGAGTCGAGGGTTGTGCACGTGTTGCGGCTGGAGCCTGTCCCCGCTGGCGAGGGGAACGTGCAGCCGAACACTGTTGGAGTCAAGCTTCAGATTGTTTCCAGCGATGGGGTCACCTGTCGGGGACAGAAGATCACCGTCAAAGAAGAAGAGTACACATCGACCCTGTCCCTGTTCATGACATGGAAAGACGGTCGATGGATCGAAACACAAGGACGCGTGATCAGCGAACATGAGCAATAGGAGTTCTTACAGCGTTTTCTCAACTGCCGTATTGTCTGCTCTGCTTGCATGCTCTACATCGGTGGCCTTTGCGGACAATGGCAATTCTGGTCCTGGTGAATCATGCTCATTCGGTGCTGGCGATCGTCAGGGCATGTGCGCTTCGGCTTCCAACAAGGGAATTAACGCTGGCATATGGTCCTACGAGAACTCGTCGAATCCTGGGCTTCCTGCGTCGGGTCCGATCACGACTGCGGGTGATGATACGACGCGTCAGTCGAATGAGGCGGCTCCTGCGAGTGAGGCTGGTGCGTATTTTGATTTTGCTCATTGCGCACTAGAGTCGAATCCGTTTGGGGATGACCCTTTCACGCACGGGAGCTGGGTGTGCGCCTACCCTCCGCCTGAGCCGGGTCAGGACTCACCCCAGGACAGGCCACCCACCACGCGTGAACTCCTCCTGGCAGCAGCCACCCTCATCCACCCCGACGGCGCGGGGCTGCGTAAGCGGCCCGAGGGGGTGTCCTACACGAACCGGCGCATCCCCACCCTGGTCAACGTCACCCACCCCACCCAAACCCACACCGTCATCCTGCTGGGAAGAGAGGTCACCGTGACCCTCACAGCCCAGGAATACACGTGGGATTGGGGAGATGACACCCCGGGCACGGTCACCTCCTCACCAGGAGCGCCGTGGGTGACGGGCATGGACCCCAATACCGACCCGGCCCTGATACGCCACTACTACACCGCACCAGAGGGGTGGAAGTCCTTCCTCGACGGCCCCTACCCCAGGGCCACACGCACCATCACCCTGACCACCACATGGGCAGGCACAGCCACCAACCCCTTCACCGGAGAAACCCAAACCATCAACGGCCTGGTCACCACCACCGAAACAACCGACCCCTTCCGCCTCGACCACCTCATCATCAACAACACCGACACCGCAGAAGAAAAACAAGGCCACTAAGCGAGTGATGCACCATGACCACCAAACCCTCCACCATCGGCCAGTGGGTCGGCGCCGCCATTGCCACTGTTGTCATCATCGGCGCATCATTCCTGGGGTTTCACGCGTTCAACGCTCGAGCCCAAACAAACGCTGAACTGCAGTCAGGGACGCAGTCTCCCCAGTCTGACAGCACCGTACAATCTGGCTCCCAATCGGGAGACACCCCTCAATCCGCAGAACCAACACCGGCCGAAATTACGAAGCCCACTCCCCCGACACACCTCTATGCGGGTGGACAAATTGGTGCCCAAGCGACATCACAGTGGTATATCGACCTTTGGGCATATGCATTCAATACCGGAGACACAGAAGATTTCATGAAGGTATGCCAGAACGACGATTACTGCACCAGAGTGAATAACGACGTGCAGGCACTTCATGCAGATCGAATTGTCACACGACCGATAACATTCAAGTACCTTATGACGAAAAAGATATGGGACTGCACGTCTACGCCAGATCACATTAGCGGAACGTGCATTACATTCAACTACTCCGAGCTGAGTGGAACCGCTATTCGCAAAGACAATGACGCAACTAAACCTGACTACTCCACCATCTCCTTTTCTTCGAAGAGCGATGAAGCTGTCGACCATTACGAAGGCACCATGCTGCTTGTAGCTGAGGGAGATACATGGGTCGTCAAACACTTCTGGACGCATAAGGAATAGAACGCCGACAGAAGCGGGGGTCTCCCTCGAAGATTCTCTCCGACAGCGATAGTTCCAATGACCCGCTTTGCCCTCGGCAAGGATGCCCACGAGGCATCACGCAGCGCTCACACACGACCAGGTTCAACACACCGTGACCCCACCCCACGGTGGTGGGCTGGGGCCTCGGCATCGATGTTTCACGCGAAGCGTTTCCCATCGCCAGGCCATACCGTCGATGAGATGACCATCCGCCAGAGGAAAACTCCCCCACATCATCTCCGCAACTGTCCCGGTCGCCCGTAGGCTACCGGGACAGCGCTACGTAATGATCAGCGTTTCCCTGCGAGCTCGTAACGCACCCAGCGACGCTGACCCGTGGACGTCACCAGGCCTCGCGACACAAGATCGCGCAGATCCGAGCGCGCCTCCTCGGCCGTGACCCCGAAGTGGTCCCGATACTCGCTGTTGTTCCACGTGTGGCCGTGACGCATCTCGACGAGCGCCTCCTTCTGGCGCCGATTCAGGCCAGCCGTCGCCTCGCGGCTAAGCCCGCCGAGCCACGCCAGGTCCCCGTCGGGGATTAGCGCCGAGTTCGGGAAACGGACCGTGAACGACACGCCGTTGTCGTAGAAACGCGGCTCCGCCATTCCCGCCTCGCGCAGGGACCGGCGAACCTCCCTGATCCCGGTGCCCATCGCCTCGATCACGCGCCCGCTGCGACCATGAACGTTCCGGCAGATTCCATAGAGCCGCTCATTCACCGCGGGATGATCGCCAGAACCGAGCCGATCAACCGTGATTCCCCACAGGCCACCGGGGTTCGTCAGGCGAAAGCCGTCTCGGGTGATCCTCAGATCAATGCCTTTTCCACGCGAGGCCTCGGAAAGATCACGGTGAACCAGCGCATTCGCTATGACCTCGCGGGCGGCCAGCAGCGGCACCGCATACTCCGTCAGGCCATCTCCGTCACAAGTGACGAGCTGGCGCGACTCCACGTTCCACCTTACCCACTCCAAGACGTCGTCCAGTATGAGCGGCAACGCACCCGTGAAATCACGCCGATTCACCGCCCTCACGTCGCCGCTCCCCTCGACCGCGGCTGTGAGCGTCAGATGAGGAAGAAGCCTCTGCGGATACTCGCCCAGCGCATACAGGCCGGCGACCGACAACTCCCCGCTTTGGCGGTCCGCAACGACACCCGTGTTGTAGAGGACTTCCTCGTCGCTATAGTCGACGAGGCGTGGCGTCGTTTCGCGAGCGGATGCCAAGTACTGGGACACCAGGGTTTGGTCAAGATCGAGTAGCGAGCTACCGCGTACCGGCTCCGCATCAGCAATCGGTCGACGATGGCGCAGCAGGAGCATCTGCTCCTCCGATGCCGCCATCTCATAGTCCCCGTCGTACTGGCGCAGATACGCCTTTTTGTTCTTCAGCCAACGCACGGGCTTCTCGTTGATGTCAGCGCCCTCAACGTTGATGACCCCGATCGCTTTGCCATCCAGATCGAAGGCATGCACATCTACCCTGATCGGCGGTCTGAAACCGTTCCGTGCCTGATTCGCCGCTCTCTTCAACAGGTCGTCAACGTCGTCGACGCCGACGACGTTGATACCATCCCGCTCCGACACGCCCAGCAGGATCACGCCTCCGCCTGGCTTGTTTGCAAACGCGCTCAGCGTCGGACCCAGCTGCTCCGGCGAGTACTCCGAAAAGGTCTTTGCCTCGATCGAAGTGGTATCACCACCACGCAGCTCAAGCACAGCCAGGGCACCCAGCAGGTCATCGAACTCATTGATCATAGGCTCGATTCTATCTCATAGACTTGCCTATTTATCTCATAGACCCCCACTTCTATGTCATAGAAGCCCGTTTCTATCTCATAGAATCCTTCATAACCCCCATAGAGGTTCATAGAAGAGAGGAGTCGTGTCATAGAGAGACTTTAAGAGCACGAGGCCAGAGCTGGAGCATGAGGTCGGAACCAAAGCACACGTCACGGAGTAACGCCAGGTCCCACAACATCCACACAGATGTTTCACGTGAAACATTCACCGGTCGCCCACACAGCTACACCCAGAAAGCCGCGAAGCAGAACGGGGCACCACCCCTCGGCAGCACCCCACTCACTCACAAACAGCCTGCAAGCCCGACCATGATCACCCCCGCCTCTCCCGGAGGGTCCGCGCGAGGAGGCCGTGCCTCGGCGCGAAGACCCACGCGAGCACGAAGCACGCGGTCAGCACCAGGACGATCGTGGCTCCCGTGGGCACGTCCAGCGCCCACGACAGGTACAGGCCCACCAGGCCCCCCGCCGCACCCAGGGTGGGCGAGAGGATCATCATGGTGGCCAGCCGGTCGCACAGCAGCCGCGCGGTGGCCGCGGGGGTGACCAGCAGCGCGAGGACCAGCACGTTGCCGATCGTCTGCACCGAAATCACGACCGCCAGGGCGACGGCGACATACAGGGACAGATCAGCGGCAAGCACGTGCACGCCCGCCGCCCGGGCGCTCTCGCGGTCCAGGGTCACCGCGACGATGGGCCGGTGCGCCAGGAAGAGCATGAGCAACACGAACAACGCGCCGACCAGCACCACGGGCACATCCGACGCTGGAATACCCGTAATCGACCCGAAGAGGAAGTCCTGCAGGCTCCCCGCGTACCCGGGGGCACGCGCGATGATCGCGACGCCGAGCGCGAAGGCACCCACGAAGAGCACGCCGATCACCGAGTCCTCCTTGAGCCTCCGGTTTTGGGCGAGCAGTGCCACTAACACGGCGGTCACAACGCCCGCGAGCGCCCCGCCGAGCACCAGGGACCCGCCGCACACGAAGGCGATCGCCAGGCCCGGGAACACGGAGTGCGCGACGGCGTCGCCGATGAAGGCCATGCCTCGCAGGACGACGTGCACGCCGACGCTGCCGCACACGAGGGCGGCGACAACGGCGATGAGGAGGGCGCGCGGCAGGAACGCGAGCGCCGGGTTCATCAGGTCGCGAAGGAAGTCCAGGGGGCTCAGGAAGTCGGTGGCCGGGGCGAGAGCCAGGCCGCGGCCCACGGCGTGGATGACCGGGTTCATGCGCGCACTCCTAGGGCGTCGAGGATCGGGTTGTCGGGGCGCACGTCGAAGGCGCGGATCCACGGGTCGGCGTCGGCCAGGTCCTCGGGCGTGCCCGAGGCGACGATGGTGCGGCGCAGCAGGTACAGGCGGTCGCAGCCGGCGCGCGCGCCGATCAGGTCGTGGGTGGTCATGAGCAGGGCCCGGCCACCGTCCGCGAGCGCGCGGAACAGGTCCATGAGCATCTCCTGCGTCGGCATGTCCAGGCCGGTGAAGGGCTCGTCGAGGAGCAGCACGGCGGGCCGGATCGCGAGGGCCCGGGCGACGAGGACGCGCTGGCGCTGCCCGCCGGAGAGCTCGCCGATGGGTCGCTTCGCGAGGTCGCGCATGCCGACGAGGCCCAGGGCCTCCTCGACCGCCCGGAAGTGCGGGGTCCGCGCGCGCCCGAGCAGCCCGCGCCGCACGGTGATGGCCTGCAGGACGGCGTCGCGCACGCTGATCGGGAAGTCCCACGCGAACTCGTGGCGCTGGGGCACGTATCCGATCGCACCGTCGGTCTCGACGCTGCCAGTCGAGGGGATCAGCCCCAGGATCGAGCGAATCAGGGTGGTCTTGCCCGCGCCGTTGGGTCCGATGAGGCCGACGAGCTCCCCGGCGCCGACCTCCAGGTCGACGCCCTCGAGGACGCTACGCCCGCCGAGAGACGCGCCCAGACCGGCGACGCGCAGCTGGCTCACTGCTCCCCTCCCCCGTTGCCGAGTCCGGAGCCCTCACCGCTCTCGCCCGCGCTCTCACCCTCGCCGGGCGCGTCGGCAGGCCCGCCCGAGATTGGGGCTGAAGCCGAGGCCGGGGCCGACCCCGAGGCCGAGGCAGGCCCGGCCTCGCCCGAGTCCCCGCGCTCGGAGGCGGGCAGGGGCGCGAGGAGGGACGCGGAGTCGGCCTCGGCGATGGCGGCGGCCTGCTCGGCGCGGCTGCGGCGGGCGCGAGCAACGACGAGCGCGCCGATGACGAGCACTGAGAGGAGGGCGACGGCGACGATGACGAGGAACGCCCAGTCGGGCAGGCCTCCCTCGGATGCGCCAGAGGTGGCACCCTGGTCGCTGGAGCGCTGGGCGTTGGGAGCGCCGGAGGCGGAGCCCTGGGACGCGGACGCGGAGGGCGCATCGGAAACGGCGGGGGCGGCTTTGGCGAGGGCCTCGGACGCGGAGGCGGAGTCGCCGACGGCGAAGCGCAGGGTCGTGGTGGCGCTGACGGCCTCGCCGGAGGTGGTGGTGCCGGAGAAGGTGACGGTCGCGGTGTAGACGCCGGGGGCAGAGAACGCCCAGTTGGCGTGCACGTGGGTGCCGGAGTCGATCCACACGTCGCCGGGGGCCGCGCCGGAGTCGGCAAGCAGCAGGGGCTTGCCGAAGGTGCCGGACTGGAGGAAGAGCCAGGCGCGGCCGGGCCCGGAGACGGGGCCCACCCGCATGGTGAGCCCGCGGTCGATGGTGGCGGTGACGGCGGGGTCCTGCGTGTTCCAGCCGAGCCACACGACGCCGGGGTTCTGGGTCTGGGGGATGACGTGCACGGGCTTGCCGACCACGTCGAACAGGAACGGGTAGTCGGCGGAGTCGGGCGCGGTCATGATGGCCGCATCGCTGACGCGCAGAACGGTCTGGTTGGGGTCGCGCCACACGGCGCCGCCCTCGGCGTCGTGGCGCAGGCCGGCCCGCCACTGCCCGTCGATGAGGCGCGGGCCGAGGTCGACGTGTCCGACGCTGATCTCGCTGGCTTCGCTGGACCATGCCTCGTGAGCGGCGACGCTCTGGGCCAGGTCGGGGTCGGTCGGGTCGGCAAGCACGGAGGGCGCCCCTACGATGACAAGGAGAGCCGACACGAGCAGCGCGAAAACCGGCACGCCGAGGCGGGGGAATAACGACATTTGAGTTTCGACACGCCAACGACACGCCGTACGGATGCTTCTAGTGTTGAAATTCCCCCCGTCGGCGGCGGGGCCTGGCCGGGCTTCGAGCTGGGACGCCGAATCGCTGCGACCCGTGGGCGTCGGCGGGGCCTGGCCGGGCTTCGAGATCGACCACTCCGAGCCGACAGGCTCGCGTGTGGCGATCTCGCGGGCGGGCTGACGCCCACGGGACGCCACGAAAGCGGGCGGGCGGGCCGCCGCCCCCGGGGCGAAGAGCCGGCGGCCGACAGAGGACATGGACGAGAAGAATTTCATGGCATCTCCTTGCCGCCCAGGCAGCGTGCCAGTGAGCGGGCGTTGTGTTGCATCATGTCGATGTAGGTGGGTGCTTGGTCGTCGAGGGTATCGCCGTAGAGCGGGCACACATCGACCCCGGCGTCCGCCGCGGCGGTGCGCAGGGTGGATCGGGTGCGCGCCAGGTTGGGTTCGAGGAACACGGCGGGGATGTGCGCGTCCGCGAGGGTGGCCTGGAGCTTGATCCGGTCCGCGACGGAGGGTTCGACGCTGGGGTTGGGGGCGACGAAACCGGCGACGGTGAGGCCGTAGGCGTTCGCCAGGTACCCGTAGGCGTCGTTCGTGGTGACGAGCTTGCGTGACTCCTCGGGGATGGTGGCGATCGTGGAGGCCACGTATGCGTCGAGCTCGTCGAGGCGCGCCAGGTAGGCGGCGGCGTTGGCGCGGTAGGTGGCCTCGCCGCCCGGGTCGACGCGGGTGAGGGAGTCGCGGATGACCTTCACGTAGGCCTGCGCGTTGTGGACGTCGTGCCACAGGTGGGGGTCGATGTCGCCGTGCACGTGCTTGCCGAGGACCGCCTGGGGCAGCATGTAGACGCTGGCGCCCGCGTCCCCGATGAAGCGGAATGAGGCCTGCCCGGGGATGGTGGTGAGGGCTCGGGTGGGCACCTCGATGATGGCGCGGTCGAGGTCGGTGCACTCCATGGTGGCGGCACCGATCGCGCCCGCCCCGGATGCTCCCTGGCAGGGTGCCGAGGCCTCGTCCCCGGAAAGGGCGCCCGCGTCGGAGGCGAGCTCGACGCGCTTGGTGGCCAGGTTGACGGTGACGTCTGCGTGTCCGCCGCGCAGGATGCGTCGCCCTTCGGCGGCGGCGATCTCCTCGGGCGGGGTTCCCACGGCGAACACGGCGGTTCCTTCCCCAACGGGGGTGGGGGGCGCGCCGGGCGTGGTGCGCAGGTTCGCGCGGAAGTGGACGCGGTAGACGCCGGGGGCTGTGAACGCCCAGCTCATGTGCTGGTGGGCGTCGGCGGGCAGGTGCGCGGTGTCGGCCTCGTATCCGCTCGCGGCGTCAAAGCCGTCGGAGGACGCGAAGGCGACCTCGGGCTGCCCGAAGGAGGTGGTGAGGTAGGCGGAGGCCGCCCCGGGTCCCTCAACGGCGGTGGTCGTCAGGTCGATCTGGGAGGCTCGGGTGGCGCCCAGGTCGGCGCCGTCGCCCCAGACGCGCATGCCGAGCCACGGGGTGTCGAGGGAGCGGTCTTCGACGAGGGGGAGGATGGTGGCGCCGTTCTTGGCGGCCTCCTCGGCCACGGAGACGGAGTCCGTGCCTGCGGGCAGGTTGGAGTCGAGGGCGCGGATGAGGGCGTGTTCCTCGAGCATGAGGTAGTTGGAGAAGGCGACGTCCGCGTAGGCGACGTCGCGGATGGTGCGCAGGGAGGGTTCCCACGAGTGCGGGTCTGCCCCGTTTGGCACCATCTGGGTGACGTGGGCGCGCTCACCTGCGACGCTTCGCACGAGGTCGGCGAGGATGCCGGTCGTGGCGACGACACGCAGCTGTCCGTCGTCGGCCGGCTGGGGTGCGGGCGCGCATCCTGCCAGGGCCGTCGCGAGCGCCAGCGTCGCGGCGGCGCAGCACCCACTCCCCCGCCACCCACGGGTGGGGCGGCGGGGGACGGTGGTGTGCGGGCCTCGTTGGTGGGAGGTCACGACTGTGCGCGCAGGTTGCGGCGGCGTCCGAGGGCGCCCACCCACACGCAGGCCGCGCCCGTGAGGGCCCACGTGAGCGAGACGACGGTCAGGGGGATGGTGTCGGCGCCCGTGGTGGCCAAGGACAGGTCGCAGTCCTTGCCCGAGGCGGTGCGGCCGACGACCTGGGAGACCATGGGTCGCCCGTTCGGTCCCAGCGCGCCGGTGGCGGTGAGTTCCCCACCGCTGCCGAAGCCGCTGCCGGCCAGCGCCTCGCCGTTGGGGGTGACGCGCATGGAGATCGTGAGGGTGTAGGTGCCGGGCGCGGTGAACACCCAGTTCTGGTGGGCGTGGGTGTTGGCGCCGAGCGTGTAGGCGCTGCCGGGGCCGTCGAAGACGTGCTCGCCGACGCCCGATCCGAGGGCTCCCGCGTTGAAGACGGCGACGCGGCCGGGGCCTTCGACGGCGTCGAGGGTGAATTGGACGCCGCCGGTGGTGCCACTAACGATCTCTTCGCGCTGGGAGTTCAGGCCCAACCAGGGCACGCCCGCGATCTGGGTGGAGGGGATGAGCCAGACGCTCGAGCCCGCGGAGGCGACGAAGCTGAGGTCGGCGGGCGCGGTGATGCGGGCGGCGTCACCCAGGGCGAAGGTCAGGGAGGTGGGGTCAACCCACTGGGCGGGCTGGGAGCGGTCGTCCTTGATGCGGGCGACGAGGGTTCCGTTCTCGATGGCGGGCCCCAGGTCGAAGTGTCCGTCGGTCGCGTTGCCGCTCGCGCCGTCGCCGACGCTCACGGTCAGCGTGGTGCGCGCGGTGTTGGCGGGTGCCTTGTTCGAGGCGAGGGTGGCCGCCTCTGCTTCGGTGGCCTCGCGGGTGACGCGGGTGGCGACGCAGCGGTCGGTGGCCCCCGCGCCCCCGCTCGTCTTGGCCGGTGCGGCGCCTCGACCGTTGGCGGTCCCGCCCGCTCCGCTTCCCGAGGTCGCGGTGGGGTTGGTGCCGTCGGCCTCCGGGGTGCTCGGCGTGGGGGTCGGGGGTTGCTGCTCGGCCTGGCCCGTGCCGCCCTGTTGCGCGTCGGGGGTGGAGGGGGCGGAGTTTCCGGGTGGCTCAGCGGTGGGGGGCTGGGAGCCTTGTGCGACGCACGAGGCTTCGTCGGCCACGTCGATGGTGTAGGTGCGTGCGGCGCTCTGGGCGGGTGCTCCGGTGGCGCCCTTGGGCCAGGCGGTGGCCTGGACGGTGAGGACGTAGCGTCCGGCGCGGGTGAAGAGCCAGTTGACGTGCTTGTGGGCGGGGTACGCCTGGTCGATGTCGTCGCCGGTAGGGGCGAGGTCGTAGCTGCCGTCGGCGGTGACCGCCTGGGCGGCCCCCGTCAGGCCGGAGGTGAAGGCGTAGATGCGGCCGTCGGCGGGTCCGGAGTAGGTGACGTGGAAGCGTGCCGCGTCGTAGCCTCCGGCCGTGATACCCAGGGTGTCCCACCCGGGCCACAGGACCGTGGCCTGGTTGTCGCCGGACTGTCCGAGCAGGTAGGCGGCGGTGGGCGCACCGGTCACCTGGCTGACGGATGCGGGGATCTGGGTGAGCGTGGATCCCTTGACGGCGAGGAGGGTCCTCTCGGGTTCGCGCAGCACTCCGGAGCCGGTGGCGTCCTCCTTGATGCGCAGGGTGAGGGCGCCGGACGCGTCGGAGGTCAGGTCGAAGATGTCGGCGTGGCCGTGGTCGAGGGTCGCGGTGGTCCCCTGGGGGGCCGTGCGCATGGCGTCGCACGAGGTGATGGAGCCGGAGAGCGCCTCGGACGAGGCCGGGGCGCCTTCCTCGGTCGAGGCGTCGGCTTCGGCGGTGGTGACGCTCGCGTCTGCGGCCGTCGCGTCGGTTGCGGCATCGGGGCCGGTTGTGGCCTCGTCGGCGGCCTGAGCGGCTGCGGGAACGAGGAACGACGTGGCCGCGAGGGCCATGGCGGCAAACGCCCGGGCCGCTCGGCGACCCGGGTTCCGCTGCTTCGTGGGGTTCATGGAACTGGTCCTCTAGGTGCGTAGCACAAGACTATTGAATGAGAATCGTTATCATTCTATGCCTGCTCGCCTTGTGCTGCAAAGTCCTAACCCCGCCGGGCTCACCGGGGGCGTCGGAGTAGCCGGGAGCGCGACGGCGGACGCCCTCGCCGATTCCTCGTGCGACGCATCTTACTGTCCGTACGGTTGATTACGACCCGGTCGGAAGAATAGGCTATAACCATCAAGCGCCTGACACAGCTGCCAAGCTCGTCGGGCGCTTTTCTTGTTTGGAACACGCAGGGTCGCGCCGACGCGATCCGCGGCGGCACACTCCACGTTCGAGATACGCCGGGCGATCCCCGGCCTCGTCAAACAGGGATACAACCCACGAATACGATCCCACGAGGAGGTCACTCATGTTCTCTACCATCGACGTCATGGTTGCCCAGGCCCACATCGACCAGCTCAACGAGCTCGCCGACGCCAAGCGTTCGCGCAAGGCCGATCGCCACTGAGCGATCCTCCGGCCGCGCCGGAGCAGCACACCGGTCCGCAGACCCCCACGGGGCTGCGGACTTTTCGTTTCTCTACCCGGCAGCCACTGGTCAGACGACTATGACTAACATAGCCAGACATCCGAAGCAGATGCTTGCTTCTCACGATGAAGTTACCGATCGTGGGAAAGTCCATTCCTAGATCAGCAGGATCTGCCGCAATCGTCACTTGACAACGGTCTGGTCCAATGAGCGTCAAAGCAGACTACTATGATGGTTCCTATCTAAATTAAGGAGGAATCATGGGACGTCGAGTCCTGACCGTCTACGAATTGAGTTTCCACGAGAAACACAAGCGCAATGCCGCCTCATTCGCACCGGCTGACCTGGACGGCGAGGACCTGCTCAAGATCTTCGAAACCTGGGTTAAGAATCTAACGACGGCTGAAACTCACAACGAGGGCCGACAGACCTGGGTGAGCGTGGACGACGTGTCCCTCTACGCACCGCGGGTGCTGCTGCTAGACCTGCGCGTCGGTGCCTATGGCGAGGCGGGCGAACTCGTCGACGTCGACACCGGCGAGCCAGTCGGGACCATCGCCGACAACCAGGCACCGACCGGTAGCAACCGCGCTCTCCTCTTCGTTCCGGAGACGGGCGAGCGAGCGTACTTCTTGTCGGAGGAATCTTCCCGCGGCCAGGCTGGCGGACGCATCCGAGAACTATTCCGCTCCTACTTCAGCCGCTACACCGACAAGGTGACCATGGTGATGACCGCGGTCACCGAGAGTGAGGTATGGGCCGAGGCGGCCGAGTTGACGGAGGTGGAGGTACGTATGGAGGGCAAGAGTGTCGACGTCGCGGATGGGCCCCACGTACAGGTTGGCAAGGTGTCCTACGTCGCTCGGCCGCAGCGCGGGAAGCGGTTCTCGAGGAGACTTCTCAAGGACCTCAAAGACGAGAAGACCCTCAAGCGCATCGTCTCAGTCGCGGACCTGCCGGAGGATCACAGGGTGTGGGTAACCATGGAGCACGACGGGCGTACCAAGAAGTTCGAACTGGGCACCGAGGGGGCTCCAGCCATCCGCGAGGTACTCAACGAGACCACCGAGCCCACGCTCGAGACCTCAGAGCTAGTGGTCAAGTGCACGGAGCGCGTGACCAACCTGTGCGAACGCCGTGGTGCAGCGTGGGAGGCATCGTGGAGCCGACCGACGAGGCCATCCCGAGGAGAGTGAAGACGGTGGGCAAGGCATCCCTGTGGAGAGTGCCAGCCGATCACTTCAGCACCCTCTACGACAACCGCACCGGCCGCCCCGACTGGCGGGGCATCGCGGCGCAGGCGCTCCTGCCGCTGATCGCAGGCACGGCAACGTGGAAGCTGGGCGCGAAGATCGCCGATGTCGGCGGCGCCGTCTCGGGCATTTCTATCGTCGCTGGTCTGCTGTTCACAATGGCGGTGTTTCTCTTCCAATTTCGGACTTCCCTGGACAACGACAAGCGTCTGGGCGAGGACGACTTCGCACTAGTCGACGAGTGCATGGCCAACACACTATGGGCCATTCTCTGGGGGGTGACGCTGGCTGTCTACCTCATCGTGTGCGATGCCGGGAAGTGGATCTGCAATGACTCGTGGGGACCCGCGCTCACCGGAATCGCGGTCGCTGGCATCGTCCACTTCCTGCTTGTGATCGGCATGTGCCTCAAGCGGCTCCGCCGGGCGTACGAGCGCATCGCAATGAAGTGCCCATGAGGAGGATGCGTTAACGGCATTACACTGACCATTGCTGTTGACACGATTTATCAACCTCCGAAATGCTCGCATCGATTAGGTGACATTACCGCATCGCCGAGACATGGATATAGTTCCGAGAGATCACCCCGGTTACCAAGGACAACAACGCTACCAGACTGGCCGACATACAGAGCAACCAAGCACGCGGAGAGTACTGACGAGGGCACATAAACCTATACTCAGAATCGGCAACTCAATACTTCTTCCTCATGTGGAGATGGGGAAAGCGACTCGGACCGGTTCAACTCCAATAGAAACCAGGCATACGCCCCGGTTAGAGCCACCATAGCGCCACAGCGTGAGTCTAGATCATGGCGGCTCAGCCCCAGCCTCACACTCCTTTCGAGCCCGCACGCCTCACGCTGCCGCTGATCCCGTTCTAGGATAGGGGCATGACACACGCGGTGACCGGCTGGGGATACGAAGGCCACACGATCAAGGACCTGCTTGACGAGTGCGAGCGCTTACACGCCGCCTACGTCGTCGATATCCGCCTCAACGCGATCTCGCGCAAGAAGGGCTTCTCCAAGACGGCCCTGTCCAACGCGCTGGCGGACGCGGGCGTGGAGTATGTACACCTGCGCGCACTAGGGAACCCAAAGGACAACCGCCCCGGTTTCGCCCATCCCGGCACACCCGAGGCCGAGCGCGCGCACAAGCGCTTCAACGAGGAAGTCCTCAACACGCCCGAGGCCGACCAGCAATTGGGAGAACTTGCTGAACTCACCCGGCAAGGGAATGTGATCATCCTATGCTTCGAGGAGACCCCCAAGTGCTGCCACCGCCACCTTGTAATCCAGCGGCTACAGGCTCGAGAAAAGACAGTTTTGTTCGTCTGAAACAGCCTCTATGGAGGGGTAGTAGAGGCCAAGGATCTGGAAGGCACTACGCTTCACCTTGTCGTGGAGGTTACCGACGAAAAACCGGAGGTCCTTGCCCAGCTTGGTGGGATTGGTCTCGAACTTATCGACCAGCAGTTCCTTGAGTCCCTCGATATCGAGAGCTTTATTGTTGTGCTGAAGGGCGGCAAACTCCCAGTCGATGAAACCGAGTCTATGGCCAGTGCACTCGGGTTCACCTGCACATTTAAAGCCGAACCACCCTGACAGGCGCGGTGGCTCGGCGAGTTTGACGAGTCCTTGATCCATTGAGGCACCACCCAGGTCCAGTTCCTGGCGTGTCAGGATCCTTCGACGCTTCTTCGCTTGTTTGTCCGTTTCTGGAGGAGTTTCTTTCATTATCAGTCTCACGCTTCCGCGCTGGGGACGCACAAGGCCCAGGGAAGGACCATTATCGTCATCGTCGATATTGCGGCGCAGCTGGCACAAGGATACTTCTCCAATCGGCTCCACATACCGAGCGCGCAGCTTCCAGCCATCCCTGCTGTCGAGCGTATCTTCAACGCGTATAGAGCTCGCGTCAATCTTGAGGCTCTCGAAACGGGGATCGCCATTCGAGAGGCGCACTTTCACTTTGATGAGCGTGTACTTCGCAAACTGGTTCCTCTGCGCCAGGTACCTAAAGGGTACAGGGTAGAGGCGAACCCAGCGCAAGGGATTCAGTGCGAGGCCCGCAACGCAAACGGTGTCGTTGTACTTGGCGGATAGCTGGGGCATGGTCTTCACCAAGACGAGAACCTGGATCTCCCGACCGACGCGATCCTTGACACGCGCCTCCCGTACTTCTTGCACCTCCCAGTCAATTGACCCAGCCTGTTCGGGGACAGCGCTCTGGTCGGCCCAGAAGTTATCGAGATCAAATCGACTGGCCTCGGTATCAGCATCGCGTGTCATGCACACACTCTACCGAATCGTCGCGTACAGCATGATACCCACGCCCCAAGACTTCCGAGCCCTTCTCCCCTTGGCAGGGCTACCTTGTGTTTCTTCACCAATTCTTCAAGAAACGCAGTCATACATCGATACTGGTCGCTTTGCGCGAGGTTCAACTGGCGCCCTGTGATGGGGTTGAAAACCACTTTCGTTGATGGCGCGCAGTCGTAGTAGAAGATCCGGTAGAGGCTTGCCTCTTCAGCACTCCCCTTGTTGAGGTGGCGTATGCAGTAGGAAAAAGCTCATCTGCACGCTCCGAGAAGCTGGCCACGTTACCGCTGCTCGATAGACGAAAAGCCAGTCATCGGCTTCTCCCTATCAGCGGAGGGTCAACGGCTGGCTTCGCCAACCTAACCGTATCACCGCTTCGTGGCCTAGTTCGTGTCTTAGAGCCGAAGCTCGCATTCGTGCCGGGAAGTTGACGGAGGCGGACCATCGTTCGAGTAAACGTGGCATCTGTTTGCATTCGGATGTTCAGAGAGATGTATACCGTCCATAGGGTGTCACTGCAGCACTAAGATAAGCGCCATGTACCGCTCGATCGGAGGCCTGCGCATGGTCTTCGGGTCTCGCGGCGTGGCTGCGATGCCTGAGGGTGGCGGCAGGGCCCGGCCGGGCTTCGAGACGACGCGCCGAGTGCAGCTCGCGGCACGGCCGGCGAGCGGGCGGACCGCCGCCTGCAGGCACATACAGCAGCCACACAACCGGAAGGCAGGCCACGTGGCGGCCGTATATCTGGTGAGACGCCCCGGCGGAGGCCACAGCATCCACACTCGAGGACACACAGCATCGACGCCACACCCGAACCACACAAATGTTTCACGTGAAACATCCGCCCGGCCACGCTCTGGCCCAACACCCCGCCGGGGGCAGAAAGTGGCACACTTGACCTATACGGATAACGCGACTTCACGCAGAGGATGGCACGCCCTTGACTCAACCTTCACCGCACGGAGGGACCCCGGCCTGGTCCGGGAGAACCCCCTCTCAGGGTAACCGGCTCGACCCCTGGTTCGACGTCTACGCAGACCGCGCCCACAACCTGCGCGCCTCCGAGATTCGAGCCCTCTTTTCCGTCGTCTCCCGACCGGAGGTCGTCTCCCTCGCCGGAGGCATGCCCAACCTGAAGGACCTTCCCCTCGACCGCCTGGCGGCATCGGCGGAGCGACTGATCCGCAACCACGGCGCCAAGGCCATGCAATACGGTAGCGGCCAGGGCTGGGAGGTCCTGCGCGAGCGCATCACCGAGGTCATGGGCTACGACGGAATCGTCGGCGCGGACCCCGACGACGTGGTGGTCACGACCGGCAGCCAGCAGGCCCTCGACCTCGTCACCGAGCTCTTCGTCAACCCGGGCGACGTCATCCTCGCCGAGGCCCCCTCCTACGTGGGAGCCCTCGGCGTCTTCCGCGCCCGGCAGGCAGACGTCGTCCACGTTCCCATGGATGACCACGGCATCATTCCCGAGGCTCTCGTCGACACCATTCGAGACGTGCGCGCCAGCGGCCGAACCATCAAGTTCATCTACATCATCCCGAACTACCACAACCCCGCCGGCGTCACCCTGTCCGCCGAGCGGCGCCCCATCATCGCCGACATCTGCCTGCGCGAACACGTGCTCATCGTCGAAGACAACCCCTACGGACTCCTCGGCTTCGACTCCGATCCCCTGCCGGCGATCGCCTCCTACAGCCCCGAGGGCGTCGTCTACCTGGGTTCCTTCTCCAAGATGTTCGCCCCGGGCTTTCGAATCGGCTGGGCCTACGCGCCCCACGCCATCCGAGCCAAGCTCGTCCTCGCACTCGAGTCCGCTATCCTGTGCCCGTCGATGGTCGGCCAGATGGCGATCGCCGACTACCTGAGCGACTACGACTGGTACGGCCAGGTCAAGTCCTTCCGGTCGATGTACGCGCAGCGGTGCCGGGCGATGCTCACCTCGCTCGAGGAGTTCATGCCCTCGTGCACGTGGACGGTGCCCGACGGAGGCTTCTACACATGGGTGACCCTCCCCGACGGCCTCGACGCGAAGGCCATGCTGCCGCGCGCCGTGAGGGCACAGGTCGCCTACGTGTCCGGCACAGCCTTCTTCTACGACGGCCAGGGCTCGAACCACCTGCGCCTCTCGTTCTGCTACCCCACTCCCGACGAGATTCGCGAGGGAGTCCGGCGCCTGTCCACCGTCGTCAACGCCGAGAAGGACATCGTTGACATGTTCGGTACCGCCTCGATCGACGAGGCCGACAGCCCTTCGGCCCGCTAGGTTACGTTAGGAGAAACCCACCATGGCAACGAAAGTTCTCATCATCGCCGGCGGACTTACTCACGAGCGCGACGTGTCCGTGCGCTCGGGTCGCCGCGTCGCCAACATCCTCGCGCAGTTCGGCTACGAGGTCATGCGATCCGACGTCGACGCCTCCCTCACCGAGTCGATCCAGACCTTCGAACCCGACGTCGTCTGGCCGCTGGTCCACGGCTCCATCGGCGAGGACGGATCCCTGCAGTCCTTCCTCGAGTCCGTGGGAGTGCCCTTCGTCGGATCGTCGTCGGTACAGGCGATGCTGGCCTCCAACAAGCCCATCGCCAAGGCCTTGCTCGGCTCCGCCGGCGTCGCCACGCCCGGCTGGGTAACGCTCCCCCAGGCGATCTTCCGTCAGCTCGGCGCCTCCAACGTCCTGGCCGCCCTCGAAGGCTCGGTGTCCTTCCCCGTCGTCATCAAGCCCACCGACGGCGGCTCGGCACTGGGCATCTCCACCGCGCACAACGCGGATCAGCTGCGCCGAGCCATGGTCGACGCCTTCGCCTACGGCCAGCGACTCATGGTCGAGCAGCGCATCGACGGTCGGGACGTGGCCGTGTCCGTCGTCGACCTGTGGGATGGACCCGTGGCCCTTCCGCCGGTGGAGATCTCCACGGACGGAGGTCGATACGACTACGACGCGCGCTACACGACCGACGAAACCGAATACTTTGTGCCCGCACGCTTCTCCGATGAGATTCTCGCCGACCTCCAGGCGGCCGCCGTCGAGGCGCACACGACCCTCGGCCTGCGTGACCTGTCCCGCATCGACTTCGTCGTCGACGACGCGGGTACGTGCTGGTTCATTGACGCCAACGTCACGCCGGGAATGACGGACACGTCGCTCCTCCCCCAGGCGGCCGATGCTTTCGACGATTCCTCTTTCGCACAGCTATGCGCCGACATCATCGATTTCGTCGCCGAGGGCCGCACCAGTCAGCTCGATGCGCTCACCGCCGAGGAACCCACCGCAGAGCCTCAGGCAACCGAGTAGCCCAGCATCAACAGGTGGCCCGCGGGAGGTTTACCTCCCGCGGGCCACCTGTTTCACGTGAAACATCGCCGTCGGCGCGCGCTCGCCGAGCGACCAGACTTAGGATGCCGCGAGGAAGCCGAGCTCCACGAGGCGTGCTCGCGCATTGTCCACGCCCTTCCAGATGACACCGCGAACACCCAGAAGCTCCGCCGCGCGCACGTTTTCACGCCTGTCGTCGACAAAGGCCACGTCTTCGTGGGGCGTGTTCAGCCGCTGCAGCACATCACGGTAGATCCCCCGTGACGGCTTGCACACGCCGTAGTCGCACGAAAACGCAAAGAAGTCAAAGAGCTTCGCCCACTCGGAGCGCTTGATCGCCTTGGCGACCGGGTACGGCGCGTTCGACAGAATTCCCACGCGGACGCCCTGCTCCCGTAGCCGACGCACTAACGCGAGGGCGTCATCATTAGCGCTTGCCATGCGTGAAGTATCGAGTGCAACCAGACTGCTGAGAAGATCCGCACTGGGCTCAGGCTGCCCACAGTCACCCGCGATCCGATCCCAGAACACGCGGTCCGGTAAGCCGGCATCATAGTCGCCGCGATGTGCCCACATCGCCTGATCGACGAGTGTTGTCAGGCCGCGCGAGCCATCGCCAAACATCTCTGCAATCACGTGCGGATCGGGGTGGGCGTCGACGAGAACGCCACCGACATCGAAAAGCACGGTGCGCGAACTGCCTTGGGCGTTCATGCCTTTCGCTCCTTCTGGTACTGCAAGGATCCAGCGGCGGACCCTATCAATGTAGTGTATGCGGTCAAGCTTCCGCGCAATAGCGCGGAAAATGTATGATTGGGTACATACATCTCCTGAGCTGCGGAAAGATCTCTGACACCCGGTCAGCGCAGGATAAGATCCGCGATTCGCTGCAGGTCGTCGGCCCCGGCGAACTCGATCACAATCTTGCCCTTCCTGCGGCCCTCGGTGATCGACACACGCGTGTCATAGGCGTCTGAGAGCGCCGACACCACGCTTTCACCCAGGGGCGAGAGGGATTGCTGTCGGCGGCTCCGCGGCGGCGCGGCAGCCTTGATCTTGCCGAGACGGACGATCTCCTCCGTCGTGCGCACCGACAGTCCTTCCTGAACGATTCGATCCGCAAGCCGCTCCATCTCCTCGGGACTGGAAAGCGCCAGCAGGGCACGAGCGTGCCCAGCGCTGATCACTTGCGCCGCCACCTTCTTCTGTACCGACGGAGGAAGCTTCAGCAGGCGCAGCGTGTTCGCGATCTGAGGACGCGACCGAGCGATCCTCTTCGCAAGTTCGTCCTGGGTCGCTCCGAAATCGGCCATGAGCTGCTGATATGCGCTCGCCTCTTCGAGCGGATTGAGCTGCGAACGATGCAGGTTCTCCAGCAAGGCATCTCGGAGCAGATCACCGTCCTCGGTCTCTCGGATGATGGCCGGGATAGTCGTCTCCCCCGCTAGCTCCGAGGCCCGCAAGCGCCTCTCGCCCATGATGAGCTCGTAGCGCGCACCCGGCTTCTCGGCGATAAACTCCTTGAGCTTTGTCGACCGGCCGGTCGCGGGAATCGTTCGGACGACCACCGGCTGGAGGACCCCGACTTCCTTAATCGACGCGGAGAGTTCCGTGAGGTCCTCCTCGTTGAAGACCTCTCGGGGCTGCTTCGTGTTGGGAACGATCTGATCGATCGGAATCTCCGCAAACGACGCGCCGGGAACGGGGACAAGCTGTGCATCGACGGATGTTTCACGTGAAACATGATCGACAGCGGGTGTCGGGTCCACAGCCTTGCCGCCCGTCGCAGGGCCACCCGTTCCGTCGCTCGCCGACACTCCAGGCTTTCCGCCGACCCTTCCGCGGGCTACGCCCGCGGCGACGTCGACGGGCGGCATCGCGGGGCGCTTCTTCTTGGAGGAAGATCCCGCACGCTTGGGTTGCAGGAGTTCCTTCGCGGATCCTCCCCTGCTGCGCGCGGTGGATCCCTCCGGAAAGAACACGTCGAGCGGACGAGAGGGCGCAGATTGCGTTGGCTCCGAGGCCTGCTCGGGCGCCTGAGGAATGAGCGCTCCGAGGCCACGACCCAGGCCACTGTGCCTACGCGCGGTCTTGCGCCCCTCCGACTTCGACGATGCATCCGCCATTGCACTACTCCTTCAGTTGCGTCAATTCATTGTTTCACGTGAAACATCGGTGCGTGCTCACGCCGTGAGCGCCGTTGATCACTATGTTGCACCGATGACCACGATAGTTGGACGTTGCGACCTGGAAAGACAGGGGTGGGACGCGCAGTGTTTCACGTGAAACAATCACCGAGCGTCGCTCGGTATCCTCTGCGAAAGCTCAAGCGCAGCCTTGCGGTAGGCGATCGCGCCGACGTTCTTCCCGTCGTAGGTGATGACCGTTTGCCCGTAGCTCGGAGCCTCGGAAATGCGCACGGAGCGCGGAATGACGGTCTCGAACGTGTGCTCCGGGAAGTGCGACCGCACCTCGCTTTCAACCTCCTCGGAAAGCCGCGTTCGCTTGTCGGCCATCGTCAGCAGCATGCCGGACACCTGCAGGCCGGGATTGAGATCGGCGCCAATGCGTTCCACCGTGCGCCACAACTGGCTGAGGCCCTCCAGAGCGTAGTACTCGGCCTGAATCGGGATCACGACCTCATTCGCCGCGACCATGACGTTCAGGGTCACGAGGCCAAGCGACGGCGGGCAGTCGATCAGAACGATATCGATCTCTCTGTGCGTTGCCACATACTCGCGCAGGGCGACGCTCAGGCGATACTCTCGTTCCGACACGTCCACGAGCTCAATCTCAGCGCCCGACAGGTCTATCGTTGCGGGGCAGACGAGGATTCCGTCGATGTCCGGGCACGGCTGGACGACATCCTCCATCCTCGCGCCCCCGATAATGACGTCGTAGGTAGAAGGCGTGCCAGCGGGGTGCTCAACTCCAAGCGCACTGGACGCATTGCCCTGAGCGTCAGCGTCGACAACGAGCACGGACAGGCCACCAACGGCCAGCCCAGCCGCAAGATTCACCGTCGAAGTCGTCTTGCCGACGCCGCCCTTCTGGTTCGCCACGGCGATGATCCGCGTGGTCTCCGGCTTGCGGAATGTGGCCCGCTCGAGCATCGCCAAATCACGCAGGTTGCGTTCGATCTGAGTAGACAGAGGGGTGTTGTTATTGCTCATGACACCTTCCTAGGTTCTGCCACTAGTCTACGGGCAGACGGACGCACTTCCAGCCCAAAAGCGTTGAATGCGCGAAGGTGCACGAAATCGCAGACTCGCCAGCCCGATCATCGATCGACACGTTTTCTAGGATCGATTCTCCCAGCGAAGGCGCCGCACCGCCTCGGCCGCCGATCGAACGAAGCGATCCCACACACGATAAACAGACTGTGTTGCGCATCATAGCAGCATGCTACTGACGGTCTCGCCCGCCTCGGCGGTCAACGGATGCGCGTGCAGACCACGACGTAGGTCGACTCCTCTTCCATGATGGAGGGAACCTCGTGGATCTGCGCGCGCAGATGGTGACGCCGCAGCTCGCCGGAGGCCTCCTCGACCTCGATGGGTGCCCGCCTGCCCTTGAGCGCGACGAGCGCCCCGCCCGGCGCGATCAGCTTGGAGGTCATGCGCACAAGCTTGCTCATGTTGGCCACCGCGCGGGCGGTCACCACGTCGGCCTTACCCTTGCCGCGCAGCTCTTCGGCCCTCGCCTGATGAATCGTGACATTGTCGAGTCCCAGGTCGTCAACCACATCCATGAGCCATTCGACCCGGCGCGCCATCGGCTCGGCCAGGTGCACGTCGAGATCGGGTCGACAGGCGGCGATCACGATGCCCGGCAGTCCCGAACCGGAACCAACGTCGAGCACCTGTCGGCCGCGCTTGCTGGGCATAAACTCCAGGACGGCCGCCGAGTTGACGATATGCCGCGACCAGATGCGTTCCATGTCCCGCGGGCCAAGCAGGCCGCGGATCTCCCCCTCTTCCTCAAGCATCCGCGCATACTCTGCGACGTCGGAGAAGGAGGGGCCAAAGAACGAGCGAACCTCGTCGGTGGGTTCTTCTGGGACGAAGGGGTCGCCCACCTGGCGACCCCTTCCCATCCCGCTTGGCTTCTCACTCACCGTCAGAATCCTCGGGGAGGATGACGACTCGGCGGTGCGGCTCCACGCCTTCGGACTCCGAAGTCAGGCCCTCCGCGGCGACCACGTCGTGGCACACCTTGCGTTCGAAGGGATTCATCACCTCGAGCTTGACGGCATCCCCGCTGGCTCGCACGCGAGCGATAGCCTCGCGCGTGATGTCCTGCAGCTCCTCCTTGCGCTCGGCGCGGAATCCCGCGATGTCCAGCATCAGGCGCGACCGCTCGCCTGTCTCGGTCTGAACGGCCAGGCGGGTCAGCTCCTGGAGCGCGTCGAGCACCTCCCCGTCCTCGCCGACGAGCCGATCGAGCGCGTCGGGATCGTCGGCGACGATCTCGACAGACGCGCGGCCGTTCTCCACGTCGATCTCGATATCTCCGTCGAGGTCGGCGATGTCAAGCAGCTCTTCCAGGTAGTCTGCGGCGAGTTCACCCTCTTCCTCGAGGCGGGTGAGCTTGTCTGCATTGTCGTCACTCATGACGTCTCCTCCGTGGTGGGGAATGGGTCTGTATGGTCTTCAGGTTACCCTCGGGTGCCCGAAGCGGAAAACTGTCTCTGGATCAGCGCTTGTTGCCCGAGCGGCGCCGTGCCTTGCGGCGCTCGACGCGGCGCCGCTCGATCTCCTGGGCGCTGAGCGAGCCGCGGGTTCCGCTGCGCTCGGAATCGGCCTCGGGTGCCTCCCCCGTTGCCGTGGCGGCCTCGCGCTCGGCAACGCGGCGGCCTCGCGCCTTCTTCTGCAGCTCGGCCCTCTGGGCGGAGGCCTCCTTCCTGGCCCGACGCTTCTCGACGGCCAGGCTCAGCCCGCGCATCCACTGCTCGTCGGGCAGGGTCGTCCACGCCTGAGAGGCGAGGTTGCGGTACACCGTCACGATCTCGCCGACCGACATGGAGGCGGGGAAGTCCGAGGCGACGTGCTGTTTCTTGGCCCTGGATCGCAACGTCGCGAGCGTGCGCTCGTTGAGCTCGTCAACGCGCGGGTCGGAGGCGGGTGTGCCGAGCGCGGCCCTCTCCCGGTCGTAGTCCTGGAAAAAGGGCTTGGCCCACGCCTGGTAGGCGGCTTCGCGCGAGGCCAGCAGGTCGGCGTAGGCGGGTGAACCCGGTGTCGGCATGACCTTGATGGTCCAGTACGCCTGCGCGAGCGCCCACACGGACGCGGTGACCGTGTAGATGACGACGCCCATCTGGAAGAAGACACCGGAGAAGATGAACATCAGCGGCATGACGTACATCATGGAGCGCTGCGACTGGGCCATGGGGTTGTCGCCCATGTCGGGCATGTTGCGCGAGAAGGACATGCGCATGGAGACGAACTGGAGAACGACCATCATGACGATTGCGGCCACGAACACCGCGACGGCCATCGGCTGGTCGAAGGAATCGCGCAGCGTGTGCGACAGGGGAACCCCAAAGACGGTCGAGTTGACGATCTCCGATGAAACGGATGCGTTCAGCGGGCCGAGGTGGTCGGTGGATTCGCCCCGGTAGGTGTATGTGCCGTTGGCGATCGACGATACGGCGATGATGGCGCGGTACATGCCGAAGAGGACGGGCATTTGGACCAGCATCGGCAGGCAGGAGGCAAACGGCGAGACCTTGTGCTTGCGCTGGAGGGCCTGGGTCTCCTCCATCATCTTCTGCCGGCTCGCCTGGTCCTTCTTGCCCTTGTACTTCTCCTGGATCTTGCGCATCTCGGGCTGGATGGCCTGCATGGCGCGCGAGGATCGGATCTGCTTGAGGAACAGCGGGATGATGGCGATGCGCACCAGGACGGTGAGCAGGACGATGGACAGGACCCACGCCACACCGGATCCGGAGGAGAATCCCAGGAGCACGAGGAGATCGTGGATCCACACCCACAGGTAGGAGATGGCCCACGCGAAGGGGTGGAGGATTGCGTCGAACATGGACTATTCGCTTTCGCCGTGGCGCGTTGGCGCCGCTGTTTCGTTGTTCCTTAGTGGCCCGAGGCCGTCGTTGAGTCTCCGGAGAGGTCGGTGGGGTCCAGTCCCATCGGTTCGGGACGAACCCAGTTGTCGTGCCCCGCCCAATCATCGGGCGGGACCCAGGGGTCCGGCTTCCACCTGCCACGCTCGGGCACGTGGTCCACCCCGCCGAGGCTCCAGGGGTTGCACCGCAGGAGGCGCCAGGCGCCAAGGACGAATCCCTTGATGGGTCCGTGGACACGAATCGCTTGGAGCGCGTATGTGGAGCAGCTGGGAGCGTATCGGCATCGGGGTCCGAGGGCCGGAGAAATGAAGCGCTGGTAGGCGACGATGGGCGCCGACGCGATCTGGCCGACGAGGCGTCCCAGCCGAGTCATCGTGCGTCCCACTTGCGCCACGCTTTGCTCATGACACGGTCGAGGTGCGCTCCCAGTTCCTTGGAAGAAACCCCCAGGGAGCGGCCGGAGGCACGCACGACGACCCGGCTTCCCTCGGGAAGGTTGTCGATACGCTCGCGCATGAGGTGACGAAGCTGCCGTTTGACTCGGTTGCGACCGTTGGCGCGCTTGATCTCCCGCTTGGGTACGACGAAACCGACGAGGCGGCTGTTGCGTTCCTCGTCGGCTCGGACGTGGACGACGACCAGCGGGTCGCCTGCGCGCGCTCCGTGTCGGATCGCGGCGGTGAAGTCCGCTGGGTCAACCATGCGGTGCGCGCGCGGCAGCACCGGGGTGTCTCAGGCGGACAGCTTGGCGCGGCCCTTGCGGCGGCGGGCAGCCAGAATGGCGCGGCCGGCGCGGGTCGACATGCGCAGGCGGAAGCCGTGCGTCTTGGAACGACGACGGTTGTTGGGCTGGTAGGTCCGCTTGGTGGTCACGGCGATTCTCCTCGGCGGTGAGTGGTCTCCCACTCGTTATCGGTTGGGCTATCGGCCCATCGGGGCGCGATAGCGGGGACGCGCGCCCGAAATGGGCGCAAACAAAAGTCAAGACTAAGCGGATCCGCGCGGCTAGTCAACGGGGCGGAGTTACCCACCTCGTCACACACAGCATCCACAGCTGTGCAAATCACTGTGGAACAGTATCGTCCACAGTTCGTGGATGGGGCGCGTTATCCACAGGCGGGTCGCTCTTTTGGTTTCCGCACGCTGGCGCGGACCCACAGTTGTAACTACAACTCTGTGATTCTGTGATGGTTCTCCACAGCTTCATCCCCAGTCTGTGCATAACATGTGCGCGGGCTACACTGCTCAGGTGCACAGGAGTCACGCGCATGACCACGATGCCGTGATTGAACTCACCGTCTGATCTGTCCGGAGGTTGCCGTGGAGTCGGATTCCCTCACACGTGCCTGGGCTGCGGCCCTCGGCGCTGTCCCCACCGATGAGCTGGGGCCCGTCGCCACGTCCATGCTGCGATCCGCCCGCCCCCTCGGCGATATCGAAGGCACGATCCTGCTGGCCGTCCCCAACGGATTCACCAAACAGTGGATCGAGGACAAGGCTCAGTCCAAGCTCACGGCCGCGCTGTCGGTCAACCTGGGCCGAACCGTGCGAATCGCCATCACCGTTGATCCCTCCCTGGAGGTCGTCGCCGAGGACGAGGAACCCGCCCCCGTCCAGCAGAGGCCCAAGGAGAAGGCGCCTCAACCAGCCAGGAAGGAGGCACACTCCCCCGCCCTGGTGAGTGCGCCCACCGATTCCGGTCCGACCCACCTCAATCCGAAGTTCACCTTCGACACCTTCGTCATCGGCCCCTCCAACCGTTTCGCTCACGCGGCCGCGCTGGCTGCCTCGGAGACACCCGGTACCGCGTTCAACCCGCTGTTCATCTACGGCGACTCGGGGCTGGGCAAGACTCACCTCCTGCAGGCGATCGGCCACAACGCGCTGTCGATGATGCCCCACCTGAAGGTCCGATACGTCAACTCCGAGGAGTTCACGAACGAGTTCATCAACGCGATCCGCCTGAACAAGACGGATAACTCCCAGGTCGAGGCCTTCCACCGCCGCTACCGCGAACTCGACATCCTCCTTATTGACGATATCCAGTTCATCGGCGACAAGGAACAGACCGTCGAGGGCTTCTTCCACACCTTCAATGCCCTGCACAGCGCGAACAAGCAGATCGTCCTGACCTCAGATCTGCCGCCCGCGCAGCTCAAGGGCTTCGAAGACCGCATGCGGTCGCGCTTCTCCTCGGGGCTACTCGTCGACGTTCAGCCGCCGGACCTGGAGACTCGCATCGCCATTCTCCATAAGAAGGCCGACGCGGAGGGCCTCGAGGTCACGCCCGAGGTCTTTGAGTACGTGGCCTCGCGCATCTCCTCGAACATCCGGGAGCTGGAGGGCGCGCTCGTGCGCATCGGCGCGTGGGCTTCCCTCTACCAGGAGCGCATCGACCTGAACCTGGCCCAGATGATGCTCAAGGACTTCGTGTCCAATCCCGACGACAACGAGATCACGGTGAGCCTCATCATGAGCCAGTGCGCCGTCTACTTCGGCGTCACGATTGAGCAGATGGGCTCGTCCGAACGCAGTCACAACGTCGTCGAGGCCCGCCAGATCGCCATGTACCTGTGCCGCGAGCTGACGGACCTATCGCTGCCGAAGATCGGGCAAGCCTTCGGTCGCGACCACACGACGGTCATGCACGCGAACAAGAAGATCTCGAAGCTCATGAAGGAGAAGCGCGAGACCTTCAACCACGTGTCGGAGCTTACAAATCGGATCAAGCAGAAGGCCAGGGAGTCGTAGTAAACGGCGTGGGCGCGCACTTTCGTGCGCTCCCACGCCCCCATTCACAGCGGCTGTTCATAGTCGCGTGGATCAAGGCCTCGGGCCTGTGGAGAAAGGGATGGGTGCTGTGGATCTCCAAGACTTGTAGTTTCTTTCATCCACAGCCCCGCGTGAGGAGTCCACAGAAGCGTCCAGGAATGACATCACAGTAGTTTCCTTGACGTTGCGCGGATAGGGGCGTTTTTCCACAGAACTCACAGCCCTTATGATGGATGGAGAGATCAATGATCGTGGTTTTTTCACAGGCCGCCGCACATCGGCGCCAAGTGCCCTGGTCTTTCCGCCTGCCGACGAGGCCAGTATCGCGCCCCGTGTGGGCACACATGTGGGTAAAGTAGTCTTCGATCCGTTTTGTGTTTTGGAGGCAGCTATGAAGTTCACCGTCGCCCGCGATGTTCTGGCCGAAGCCGTTTCGTGGACCGCCCGCGCGCTCCCCGTGCGTCCAGCCTCGCCGATCCTGGCTGGCGTGCGCATCAAGGCCGACGGCGACGAACTGACACTCTCCTCCTTCGACTACGAGGTCTCTGCTAACTCCCACATTCCCGCAACCGTCGACGAGGCCGGTGAGGTGCTCGTCTCCGGTCGTCTCCTCGCGGACATCTCTAAGTCTCTGCCCTCCAAGCCCGTCTCCGTTGAGCTGGACGGACAGAAGGTCAACCTCGTGTGCGGGTCCTCGCACTTCACGCTGGCGGTCATGCCCCTCGACGAGTATCCCCTGCTCCCGGCCCAGCCCACCGGCATCGGGGCGATCGACTCCTCGACCCTGTCGCAGGCCGTCTCCCAGGTGTCGATCGCTGCCTCCCGCGACGACACGCTCCCCCTCCTGACCGGTGTTCGCATCGAGATCAACGGGCCCTCGATCACGCTCCTGGCGACCGACCGCTACCGCCTGGCGATGCGCGAGCTCGACTGGGAGCCGACGGACACCTCGATCGAGGAGATCGCCCTGGTCAAGGCGCGCATCCTCCAGGATGTCGCCAAGTCGATGACCTCGGGCGCCAAGGTCGAGGTCGGTCTCTCCGGCGAGACCCAGCCGGGCGCGTCCTCGCTCATCGGTTTCACCGCCTCCGGTCGTCGCACGACGTCGACCCTCATGGACGGCGACTACCCCGCCGTGCGACGGCTCTTCCCCGAGTCCACGCCGATCCAGGCGGTCGTTGACCGTCATGCCCTCCTGGAGGCCGTCAAGCGCATGTCCCTGGTTGCCGAGCGCAAGACCTCGGTGCGACTGGCGTTCACCGAGGGCCAGCTGGTCCTCGAAGCCGGCCAGGGAGACAACGCGCAGGCATCGGAGGCCATCGAAGCCTCGCTGCACGGCGACGACATCTCGACCGCGTTCAACCCGCAGTTCCTCATTGATGGCCTGCAGGTTCTGGACACCGACTTCGTCCGTTTCGGCTTTACGCACTCCACCAAGCCGGCCGTCATCACGGGCCAGAGGAAGGTCGACGAGGGCGAGGTCACCCAGTTTCGCTACCTGCTGATGCCCATCCGCTTCGGCATCTGACGTGCGCGTCTCTCACCTGGCCCTCGACGACTTCCGTTCCTGGAAACACGGAGTCGTCGAGCTGCCCGCCGGAACCACGGTCCTGGTGGGCGCGAACGGCCAGGGTAAAACCAACCTCGTTGAGGCGCTGGCCTACCTGTCGGCCTTCTCCTCGCACAGGGTCGGTGCGGAGGGCGCTCTCGTTCGTATCCCCTCGGACGAGGCCGAGAATCCCCCGGGCGGAGCCGTCATCCGCGCACGGATCGTCTCCTCGGGACGCGAACAGGTCGTCGAGCTGGAAATCGTGCGCGGCAAGGCCAATCGCGCGCGCATCAACAGGGCGCAGGTCAGGCCCCGCGACATCCTCGGGCTCGTGCGCACCGTTGTTTTCGCCCCCGAGGACCTCTCGCTCGTGCGCGCCGATCCCTCCGTGAGGCGATCCTTCCTGGACGACCTGGCGACCCAGCTCTCTCCCCTGCACGCTTCGGTGCGTGCCGACTTCGATCGCGTCGCCCGACAGAGGGCGGCCCTCATGAAGGCCGCGCAGGCCTCGTCGCGCAGGGGAAGAACCCCGGATCTGTCCACCCTTCACGTGTGGGATTGCCAGTTCGCCGAGCTCTCGGCACGCATCAGTGCCACCCGCGCCGCCGTCGCGGCAGCCCTCGTGGAGCCGACGAGGCGAGCCTACGACGACGTGGCGGACTCCCCGCGCCGCCTCACGCTCGCCTTCGATGCCTCCGTCGACCGGGTGATCGGCACCGACCCGGAGGATCCGGCCAGCGCCGACCTGACGGACGCGCAGGCCCAGGCAGAGCGGATGCTTGCCGCGCTGGCGCACGTGCGGGACAAGGAAATCGAACGCGGAGTCAACCTGGTGGGCGCACACCGCGACGACCTGTCCCTGAGCCTGGGCTCCATGCCCGTCAAGGGATATGCGTCCCACGGAGAATCCTGGTCGGTCGCTCTCGCCCTGCGCCTGGGGGCCTTCGAGCTGCTCAGCGACGGCGAGGACACCCCCATTCTCATCCTCGACGATGTCTTTGCCGAGCTCGACTCCTCGCGCCGGCAGGGCCTGGCGTCCCTCGCCTCGAGGGCGGAGCAGGTCATCGTGACCTGCGCGGTCGCCGAGGACCTGCCCTCCTCCCTCCCCCACCACGCGCTGCACGTGCGCCTCGACGCCGAGAGGGGAACGGTCATTGACGGGGACGACCATGACTGACCGAGAAGAACGACCCGAGGCTGTGGAACGGGCCGACGACACGGACGAGTTCATTGTGCGAGCCCTGGAACGCGCCCAACGAGTGGCCCGCAACCACGGCTACACGCGATCGACCCTGCCCTCGTGGGGCCTCGATGAAACTCGCCCGCGTCGCTCCCTCGACGGATCCAGCGAGTACGCCGCGATCGAGACAGACGGGCTGGGAAGAATCGGGGACGAGGAGAGGGCTCAGGCACGCGCGGCCGCCCGAGCCGCCGCGTACCGGCACGCCAACGGGGTCGAGGCACCGGCCTCGTTCCCCGAAGAGGACCCGGGCGGTGATCTCGCGGCACTGCGCCGGGCCCTGGAGGGAACCGGCGCCTCGTGGAGCCGCTCGCCCGGCATGGCGGCCATGCGCCCGCGCTACAGGCGAGCAAACTCTCTGGGTGCCATCCTGGCCAGAACGATCAGTTCCCGAGCCTGGGATACCCCCACCAAGATGGGATCCATCATGGCCAAGTGGAGGAAGATCGTCGGTCCCCAGGTCGCCGACCACGCTCGAATCGAGACCTTCGAGGGGCACCGGCTGGTGGTTCGAACCGACTCCACCGCGTGGGCCAAGCAGCTCCAGCTTCTCCTGCCGACGATCGAGAGGCGAATCGTCGAGGAAGTCGGCTCGGGCGTGGTCGAGCAGGTCATCATCCGAGGCCCCGTTGCACCCTCGTGGAGGAAGGGCCCGTACGTGGTGCGGGGTCGAGGACCGCGTGCGGACTACGGGTAGAACAAACGCGTTGAGAAGGCGTGGAAGATCACCGTGTCGACACCGAGAATTTGCTACGCTGGCGCCTGTCGGCCCGCAGTGGGCCCATCGAGGAGACGACATGAGTAATCCGTACGTGCCCCAAGGCGGCAACGCCTGGGGTGGCTATCCGCAGGGTCAATCGGGCGATCCCTATGCTGGTCAGGGTCAGCAGGGTGGCTATGGTGGCTATCCGCAGGGTGCGCCCCAGCAGGGCGGCTACCCGGGTCAGCCTCAGACGGGTTACGGTCAGGGTCAGCCTCAGGCCTTCTACGGTGTGCCGGTCGAGCAGGGTGGCTATGGCGGTTACCCGCAGGGTGCGCCCCAGCAGGGCGGAAAGTCGAAGACTCCGCTCATCATTGGCATCGTCGCCAGCGTCGTCGTTGTCGTCCTTGTCGCCGGCGCAGCCGTGTGGATGTTGTCCAGATCGGGCACATCCGATCCCTCTGCGGGTGCGTCCCCGAGTGGCAATTCTTCCCCGAGCGACAATTCTTCTCCCGCCGCGGGTGCGTCCCCGAGCGCTGGCTCCTCGGCCCCCTCGAATGGAAACAACGGATCGTCCGGCGGCATGTACAAGGCGACGCCGGAGGGTTCCAACTCGACCTATGAGATCACCGACATCTCCCTGGGTCCGACGGACGACCAGAACGGGCAGACGATGAGGGTCGTCTTCCGCGTGACCAACAACGGGACCACCGAGGAGTTCGGGGGCATGTACCCGCACCCCTATCAGAACAATGAGCAGCTGACGGTCCCCAACTTCTTCACCACCAAGAAGCCCTCCGACTTCGAGTACACCCCGGGAAACGTTCAGGTCAAGCCCGGAGAGACGGTCGAATACGTTGGCTACTGGGTCATCAAGGACAAGAAGACCGCCGTCGAATTCAGGGACCCCAACTGGATGATCAACGAGTCCAAGGGAAAGAAGCAGCAGTACTGGACCTGGCAGCCGAAGTGATCCCGTGAGGAATCCGCCGCTTGAATGAGCGCGACACGTTCTCACAGCCGAACCAGACCGGTCGGCTCGCGCCTCACGTTGTCACGCCGAAGGGTGGCCCTCCTAACCGGGAGGGCCACCCTCGTTCGTCGGCGTCCACGCACCGGCGCACATGCGACTGATCACAGTCGACTTTTCGTTGCGATCAAGCAGTTTGTAGAGTAACCCTACGGGCCTGTCGTTCCCCGATGCAACCAGCATTTTTGGTAGAATCTACAAGGTTAAACATCTATTTCGCGCAATGCGAGGGGAGCCACGTGGCTGACAACGAGAACACCGCCGGAGGCGAGCAGTCGTACGGCGCATCGGACATCACCGTCCTCGAGGGCCTGGAAGCCGTGCGCAAGCGCCCGGGCATGTACATCGGATCCACCGGCGAACGTGGCCTGCACCACCTGGTGTACGAGGTTGTCGACAACTCCGTTGACGAGGCGCTGGCCGGCTACGCCGACCACATTGAGGTCACGATTCAGGCCGACGGCGGCATCAAGGTCGTCGACAACGGTCGTGGCATCCCCGTTGACGAACACCCCACGGAGCACAAGCCGACGGTCGAGGTCGTCATGACGATCCTGCACGCCGGTGGCAAGTTCGGTGGCGGCGGATACGCCGTGTCGGGCGGCCTGCACGGCGTCGGCATCTCCGTCGTCAACGCCCTGTCCACCCGCGTGGACACGGAGATCCGCCGACAGGGCTACGTGTGGCGCATGTCGTTTGCCAATGGCGGCAGTCCCATCACCGAACTCGTTCGGGGCGAAGAAACCAACGAAACGGGCACCACGCAGGTCTTCTACCCCGACCCCACGATCTTCGAAACCGTCGAATTCGACTTCGAGACCCTGCGCCAGCGCTTCCAGCAGATGGCCTTCCTCAACAAGGGCCTGCGCATTACCTTGACCGACGAGCGCGAGTTCGCCACCGACGAGGGCGACGAGATCGCCGGGGAAGACAAGGCCTCGGGCAAGGAGGCCGCGACCCACCGCACCGTGTCCTACTGCTACGAGTACGGCCTGCGCGACTACGTCGAGTACCTCGATTCGGCAAAGAAGACCGACACGATCAACAACGAGATCATCGACTTCGAAGCCGAAAACGACGAGGGCACCATGAGCGTCGAGATCGCCATGCAGTGGACCAGCGCCTACTCGTCCTCGGTCCACACCTTCGCCAACACGATCAACACGACCGAGGGAGGCATGCACGAGGAGGGCTTCCGCACAGCGCTGACCTCCCTCGTCAACCGCTACGGCCGCGACAAGGGACTGATCCGCGACAAGGACGACAACCTCACCGGCGACGACGTGCGTGAGGGACTGACCGCCGTCATCTCGATCAAGCTCACCGAACCTCAGTTCGAGGGCCAGACGAAGACCAAGCTCGGCAACACCGAGGCGCGCACCTTCGTGGCCCAGCAGGTCTACTCCAAGCTCACCGACTGGTTCGACGCCCACCCCGCCGACGCCAAGGCCATCATCGCCAAGGGACAGGCCGCGCAGGCGGCCCGCGTCGCCGCCCGCAAGGCGCGCGAAGCGACCCGGCGCAAGGGTGTCCTCGAGTCCGCGTCCATGCCCGGCAAGCTGCGCGACTGCTCCTCCCGCACCCCTTCCGAGTGCGAGATTTTCATCGTCGAGGGAGACTCCGCCGGCGGCTCCGCCGTGGGCGGACGCGACCCCGAACGCCAGGCGATTTTGCCCATCCGCGGCAAGATCCTCAACGTCGAAAAGGCCCGCCTGGATCGCGCCCTGTCCTCCGACACGATCCGCTCCCTCATCACGGCCTTCGGGACGGGCATCGGTGAGGACTTCGACATCTCCAAGCTCCGATACGGCAAGATCGTCATCATGGCCGACGCCGACGTGGACGGCCAGCACATTGCGACACTGCTGCTCACCCTCCTCTTCCGCTACATGCGGCCCCTCATCGAGGGTGGCCACACCTTCATCGCGATGCCTCCGCTCTACCGCATCAAGTGGACCAACGCCGAGCACGAGTTCGCGTACTCCGACAAGGAACGCGATCAGCTGCTCGAGGCGGGCGCCACCGCCGGTCGGCGCCTGCCCAAGGAAGGCGGCATTCAGCGATACAAGGGCCTGGGCGAAATGAACGACCACGAGCTGTGGGAGACCACCATGGATCCGGAGAACAGGATCCTCAAGCAGGTCACCCTGGACGAGGCCGCGGACGCGGACGAGACCTTCACGATCCTCATGGGCGACGACGTCGACCGGCGCCGCACCTTCATCCAGCGCAACGCCACCGACGTGCGCTTCCTCGACATCTGAGACAACCCACCAACCGTCGGCGGCCGCCCGCGCGCCGCTGGCCGTGATTGAGCACAAACAACGTAAGGAACTTTCGTGAGCGACGAGCAGATGACGGACGTGCGGCACATCTCGGACACCGAGCGAATCCGCCAGGTCGACCTGCAGAAAGAGATGCAGCGCTCCTACCTCGACTACGCCATGAGCGTCATCGTCGGACGAGCGCTGCCGGACGTGCGCGACGGCCTCAAGCCCGTCCACCGCCGCGTCCTGTACGCCATGTACGACGGCGGCTACAGGCCCAGCTCCTCCTTCTCCAAGTCCTCCCGCGTCGTCGGTGAGGTCATGGGTAACTACCACCCGCACGGAGACGCGGCGATCTACGACGCCCTGGCTCGCCTCGTTCAGCCCTGGTCTCTGCGCTACCCGCTCGTGGCCGGGCAAGGCAACTTCGGTACCCCGGGTAACCTGGGACCGGCCGCCCCCCGTTACACGGAATGCAAGATGGCCCCGCTGGCCATGGAGATGGTCCGCGACATCGACGAAGAGTGCGTCGACTTCCAGGACAACTACGACGGGCGCAACCAGGAACCCACCATCCTTCCCGCCCGCTTCCCCAACCTCCTGGCCAACGGCTCCGAGGGCATCGCCGTCGGTATGGCCACGCGCATCCCCCCGCACAACCTGCGTGAGCTCGCGCGCGGCGTCGAGTGGGCGCTCGCCCACCCTGAAGCCACCCGCGAGGAACTCCTCGAAGCGCTGCTGACGATCATCCCCGGCCCCGACTTCCCCACGGGAGCCACGATCCTGGGCCGCAAGGGCATCGAAGACGCCTACCGCACGGGACGCGGCTCCATCACGCAGCGCGCCGTCGTGAGCGTCGAGGAGATCCAGGGCCGCCAGTGCCTCGTCGTCACCGAGCTTCCCTACCAGGTCAACCCCGACAACCTCGCCGATAAGATCGCGCAGCTGGTGCGCGACGGAGCGATCGGCGGGATCGCCGACATTCGCGACGAGACCTCGGGCCGCACCGGCCAGCGCCTCGTCATCGTCCTCAAGCGCGACGCAGTGGCCAAGGTGGTCCTCAACAACCTCTACAAGCGCACCAGCCTGCAGGAGAACTTCTCGGCGAACATGCTCGCGCTCGTCGACGGCGTTCCCCGCACCCTGTCCATCGACGGGTTCATCCGCCACTGGATCACCCACCAGATCGACGTCATCGTGCGCCGCACGCGCTTCCGCCTGCGCAAGGCCCTCGAGCGCCTGCACATCCTCGAAGGATACCTGAAGGCCCTCGACGCCCTCGACGAGGTCATCGCCCTCATCCGCCGCTCCCCCACCGTGGACGAGGCGCGCGTCGGCTTGATCGATCTTCTCGACGTGGACGCCGTCCAGGCCGACGCGATCCTGGCCCTCCAGCTGCGCCGCCTGGCCGCCCTCGAGCGCCAGAAGATCATGGACGAGCACGCCGAGCTCAAGGCCCGCGTCGACGACCTCAACGACATCCTGGCCACCCCCGAGCGCCAGCGCGCCATCATCTCCGCCGAGCTGTCCGAAATCGTCGACAAGTTTGGGGACGAGCGCCGCACGCGCATCCTGCCCTTCGATGGGGAGATGTCGATGGAGGACCTGATTCCCGAGGAAGACGTCGTCGTGACGATCACGCGCGACGGCTTCGCCAAGCGGACTCGCACCGACAACTACCGCTCGCAAAAGCGCGGCGGTAAGGGCGTGCGCGGCACTCAGCTGCGCGACGACGACGTGGTCGAACACTTCTTCGTCACGACCACGCACCACTGGCTCCTCTTCTTCACCAACCTTGGACGCGTCTACCGCGCGAAGGCCTACGAGATTCCCGAGGGCGGCCGCGACGCGAAGGGCCAGCACGTCGCCAACCTGCTCGCCTTCCAGCCCGACGAGCACATCGCCCAGGTCCTCGCGATCCGCACCTACGAGGACGCCGACTACCTGGTCCTGGCCACCAAGCGCGGCCTCGTCAAGAAGACCCCGCTGAGCCTGTACAACTCGCCTCGTTCGGGCGGCATCATCGCCATCAACCTTCGGGAGGACGAAGACGGAAAGGCCGACGAGCTCGTCTCCGCGCAGATCATCATGGCGGACGAGGACCTGATCCTGGTCTCTCGCGACGGCCAGGCGGTCCGCTTCACGGCAACCGACGAGCAGCTGCGCTCGATGGGACGCTCGACCTCCGGCGTACGCGGCATGAAGTTCCGCGGCGACGATGAGCTGCTGTCCATGGAGGTCCCCCACGAGGGAACGGACCTCCTGATCGTCACGGAGTCCGGCTATGCCAAGCGCACCCCCGTCGAGGAGTACCCGACGAAGTCGCGCGGCACTCTCGGCGTGCGCGTCGGCAAGCTCGTCGACGAGCGCGGAGGCCTGGTCGGCGCGCTCGTCGTGCGACCCGACGAGGACGTCATGGTGATCACGGAGTCCGGCAAGCTCGTCCAGGTCAATGCCTCCGACGTGCGCCCCACGGCCCGCAACACCATGGGCGTCATCTTCGCTCGCCCGGACGATGGGGATCGCATCATCGCGATCACCCGAAACTCCGACTCCGCGGGCGAGGAGGACGAGGATGATGCATCCGCAGCGGAGCCGCCCGAGGCGGTGGGCGCGCCCGGCGGCGAGGAGACGAGCGGCGCCGCCTCCGACGGCGCCGAAGACTCCGAGGAGTGAGGATTGATCACGGGACGAGACCGGTGTCGTCCCGTGATCAAGCTTCCAATGCTGCCCGGACTGAGCACCGGGGCCGGGCGATGCGGTAGCCTGGCAGATAGGAAGTGCGACCTGGAAGGAACCCCATGAGCGACCACGTCTCGAGCGCCCGCAGCGACGCTCCCCGCCGAGTTGACCTGGCGATTGCGCGCATTGACGCGTGGACCGTCATGAAGGTCTCCTTCCTGCTGTCGGTCGCCCTGGGCATCGCGATGGTTGTCGCAACGATCGTGCTGTGGCTCATGGTGGACGCCATGCACGTCTTCAGCCAGCTCGAAGAGTTCTTGCAGACCGTCGGTGCGGGGCGCTACGCCGCATTCCTCGACTACGCGCGACTCCCGCGAGTCATCTCCTACGCGACCATCGTCGCGGTCATCAACGTCGTGCTCCTCACCGCTCTCTCGACGCTCGGTGCGATGCTCTACAACGTCGTCGCCTCCCTGGTGGGTGGCGTCAAGGTCTCCCTCATGGACGAGTGAGGGAGGGGTCCGCGAGGGGTCGGCTCATGCCGACCCCTCTTGCTATGCCTGGCGACGGTTTTCGCGTTGCTTGTGGTCCCGCCGGTGTTCCGGGCGCCGTTGGGTCCGGCTGCCCGCGAGAGATCGCCACACGCGAGCCTAAAGGCTCAAAGTGGTTGATCTCGAAGCCTGCCCATGCCATCCGGACCCTCCGGCGCCCTCCACACCGGCGGCACCTGGTGTGCTGAAGGGCTTGGCTCATCGTCTTCATGCTCGGCCAGGTACCCCGGTTCCTCAGGTGGTTGCTTTGTCGTTGGTAGTGGGGGTTGTGCAGCATGAGGAGCTGACTGTCGGCGTGTCGCCGGCGTGTCGCACGCCTAATGGCGCACTTCCCCCCGAGCGGTGCTGGTGAGAGCGGGGCATGGGGCGTCGTGGCGGCCAGACTGCGGACCCATTGGGTGAATAACGCTGAAAATGGGCTGTTGTGGGCGAGGTGGTCTGCGTTGTGGGCAAAACTGTGTCGGTGATGGTGTGCGTTCTCGCCTCACTCCTGGCAGCTGGGCCCATATGCTGGCGGCTTTAGCCCACTGATGCGCAGCTAAACCCACCTAGTGGAAGCTGGGCGCAGCCGCCCACGCTCCACGAGGTGGGTTAACGTGCGCGGAGGTGGGTTAACGTGCGCGGAGGTGGGTTTTAGGGAGCCACCAGCGGGGCCGGTTTCGTTAGTTGCTACCAATCCGCGGTGGGCGCACGCGCAAGATGGCGGCGAGCAGGCGTGCGAGCGCCGTACCCGACCGGGAAGGCCTGCGCCGATCGCGCCGCAGGGCCGTGCCCTCCGTGGCCCATGCGTAAGGGTTGTGGCTGAGTGGGCCCGGCCACGAGGAGTCCACGAGCGTCGCGGGAGCGGGTAGGGGGAGGAGAGGACTGACCCACGAACCCGCGGTGACGTAGGTGCTCACACGCCCCTCGAGGCTGGTGAAGAACCCTGAGTGAGCGACACGGGCGGGAAAGCCCACCGGATCAAAGGCGTAAACGCGCTCGAGCGCATCGGGTGCGGCGACGGCTGCGGCGTAGAGCGCGAAGTTGCCGCCCTTCGAGTGCCCCATGACGGCGACGGGGCCCTCGGCGCGCTTTGACGCGTACGCGAGGTAGCGCGCCGCCCACCGCTGGGACTCCGTGGGAAAGTCGAGCCCGAAGCGCGCGTCCTCGGCAACGCCGATGGAGGTCGCATCCGTTCCGCGGAACGCGATGAAACAGCACCCGGAGGAGTCAACGAACGTCGCCGCCCCGAACTGGGCAAGCGGCCGAGGCACGAGCCGCGTGACGGCGTCGCGCACCCGCACCTCGCGAAAACGAGGGCTGGTGCCCGCGGCCTCCAAGAGTGGCCGGTCGGCGTGGGTGGGCAGGGCGTGGCGGTAGAGCGCCGGAATCGACGAGGCGCGGGCAACCTCGCCAAGAACGCATCCCGTGGCAGATCTGGGACCGGCGAGCGCGTGAAAGTCCGTGTAGATCAGCGAGCACAGGGCGAGCGCGTCAGCGGGCGTCAGGTCGCCGGCAAGCGGGGTTCTCGCGCCTCGAACATAGTCGATGATCGTTGCCACGCCGCTCCTTCGCCTCGTCCGTGAACCGCCCCGATGTCCTCGTGTTGGACGTCACCAGCGCTCGATTTTGCCGGATGCCTCTGTGCTGTGTACTATATCCGAGTGCCCGCAAGGGTGCCGGTTGGGCCTATAGCTCAGTAGGTTAGAGCGCAGTCCTGATAAGACTGAGGTCGGTGGTTCGAGCCCACCTAGGCCCACCATCCGCAGGCGAGTGAAAGCGGAGGATCATCATGAAGAAATGGGTCACCTGTTGCGTGGCTGTTGGATCCGTCGTGGCCGTTGGCATCGTCGTCCGACAGATTCTTGTCGATCTCTCCGATAACGCCGACCTGTGGACGTCCGTGACGGACGCCGTGGAGGACTAGGACTCCCACGGGGCTATGGCGCAATTGGTAGCGCACCTGCTTTGCAAGCAGGGGGTTACGGGTTCGAGTCCCGTTAGCTCCACTCTACTAATAAGGCTCGAACCCTTGCCATCTTGGATGGTTTCGGTTCGGGCCTTTTTGCTGTCGTCGGCCCAGGCAAGGGTGTCGGTGAGGTGGGCTCTGGCATCGGCATAGTCGCTGTGTTGGCCGCTTCGGTCAGGGATTCTGCTGATGCGACGAGGCGCTGGACATTCTCAAAGCACATCAGACGGCTGATCTCTGTGGGTGGCCGGGCCTGTTCGAACTCCACAACGAACCGTGTAGACCTCAACCACGTTGAGGCCTGGCATGGGCTGCGGAAGCCGCACGTACTTGCTCGTAAGCGGCGAGAGCCTCGCGTCGCGACTCGGCCAGGTCGACGACGGGCACGACAGGCCGAGCGAGTCCCTCCGGGATCCAGCGCTTGACATAGCTGCTGTGCGGGTCGAAGCGGGTGCGCTGGAGTTCAGGGTTGAAGATGCGGAAGTAGGGCGCAGCGTCCGCTCCGCTGCCGGCCACCCACTGCCAAGAGATAGGATTGTTGGCCTCGTCTGCGTCCACGAGAGTCTCCCAGAACCACTGCTCGCCGTCCTGCCATGGCTGGAGCATGTTCTTGGTGAACAGCGATGCAGCGACCATGCGCACCCGGTTATGCATCCAGCCTGTCTGCCACAGTTGCCACATTCCGCCGTCGACGAGGTCGATGCCGGTGCGGCCCTGACGCCAGGCCCGCACCAGGTGGTCGTCGGGATGATAGGGGAACTCCTCGAAGGCTGGACGCATGGGGGTGTCCTCTAGATGTTCGCGGTGGTGGAGCAGGTGCCAGCAGAACTCGCGCCAGTAGAGTTGCCTGGTCCAAGCGGCGATATCCTCGCCCGCGGCCGTGCTGCTACGGGCTGCGGCCAAGGCTTGGCGCGGCGATAATTCCCCGCACCGCAGCCTCGGAGAGATTCTGCTGGTGGATGTTTCCTCCCCGGGCAGGTCACGGCGTTTGGCATAGCCGGGCAACCAGCCGTCGATGGCGTCCAGTTGCTGCCGGGCTGCCAATTCACCGGGCTCCCAGTGCTGTGCGAGGGTGTCTTCCCACCAGTCGGGGCCATCGTCGAGCAACCCAATATCCTCTAAGTTGTGCAGGACACCGTCCTCCCGCAGCGTGGCGAGGTCTGTGGCCGCACCGTCTGGCTCGTCGACAGGTGAGGGCTCGGGCAGGAGGGGAGTGAGGGGCAGGTCGGCTACGGCGTGGCTGAAGGGTGTGAAGACTTGGTAGTGGGAGCCGCTGGCCGTCCTCATCAGCCAGGGTTCGGCGAGCAGGCTGCCGGGATGGCTGTGTACTTCGGTGCGGGATTTCAACTCTTGCTTGATGGCGGCGTCCAATCGGCAGGCTGCCGGGGCGTAGCGTCGTGTCCAGTGCACGAAGGTAGGTTGTAAGGTGTCCACGACTCGGCGCATGATCCTTGCGGCATCACCGCGGGCGAAGATGAGTGGAATGCCCAGGTCGGCAAGCCGCGGTGCCAGCTGTTGCAGGCTGCGGTGGTACCACCACCGGGTGGCCGCACCGAGCGGGCGCGGGCCGTGCCGATTGTTGTCTTCATCGGTCCTGCGGGTTTCGTGGATCCACAGTGCGACCACGGGTCCATGTGCTCCCGTGCAGGCGGCCGTCAGGGCGGGGTGGTCAGCCAGACGGAGGTCGTCGCGAAGCCAGATCAGTGTGGTCATCGATGGTCCTTGAGAGGGTTCAGTGTAAGAGTTGGCCGGCGATCTTGTTGGCGAGGGGTGGGAGGGTCATCGGCTGCTGCTCACGATCAAGGAAGAGGTCCACCCAAACCCGGGCGCACAGTGTTGTGTTCATGCACTTTATCGTCGTTGGTAATCGTACTTGACAGGCGACTGGTGTCACAAGATCCGTTGGCCCTCTGGTGATGGGGCGCCTGCTGGACGAGGGCTGGTCAATGCGGGTGCTGGTCCGCGACGCGTCGAAGCTGGAGGACTCTGTACGGCAGCGCGTTGAGGTGGTCGAGGGCGGCGCTGAGTCGGACGAGGATCGCACTCGCGCCATGGCGGGGGCCGAGGTGGTCTGGTTTCTGATGCACTCAATGGGCGGCGGAGTTTCGACCGCGGCCATCCAGGCCGTCGCAGCAATCGTGCGGCGAGGTTGAGTCAGAAGGTGCACGCGTGGAACGCAGGTGTGGTACTTTGAACAGATTAGGTCGTGATGATGGCCACATGAGGACCGTCCTGAAAGTCATGGCAAAACAGCGAAGGAACCCCTAATGACCGTCGTGCCCGTTGCGCTTGTTGCTGGCGGTTCGCGTGGCCTCGGACTGGAGATTGCTCGGCAGCTTCATCGACGTGGCCATCACGTCGCCTTGTGCGCTCGTGACGAGGCTGCTCTACAGCGTGCAGCGTCCGAGTTCAAGGAACGTGTATCCATCCATGTCATGGACGTCACTGACCGCGAGGGCGTGCAGGGCGTGGTCAACGAGATTTCGAATGGCTATGGCCCCATCGAGGTGGCGATTCACGTGGCCGGCATCATTCAGGTGGGGCCTGCCGCAGACGTAGAACTGGAGCACTTCGATCAAGCGCTCGACATCATGGCCAAGGGGCCCATCAACGTGGCGTGGAGCGTTCTTCCGTCGATGCGGGAGCGGCGTCGTGGACACATCGGCGTGGTCGCCTCCGTGGGCGGCGTCGTGAGCCCGCCTCATCTCCTGCCATACTCCACAGCTAAGTTCGCAGCTCTGGGTTTCACTGACGGGCTGGCCGCTGAGTTGGTGGGCACCGGCGTGACGGCGACCAGGATCGCGGTGCGCCCACGGGACGGCCGCGCCCGAGCGGTCAGATGTCCAGCACCTCAACGGCAGAGGTTGTCAGGGCGGCTTCCACTCGCTGGGCGAGGACGGAATCCGCCTGCGAGAGGTCCTCAACGTCGGGATAGACGCTCAGGGTCCTGTCTCCGACAACCCAGAAGTCGCGACTCCACGTCTTGGGGTCGGACCACATATCCTCCTGGTTGGACCATTCCGGCAGCGTTCTGTGAACCTTCGTCGCCACCGCCAGCTGGCCTTTCGCTGTGAGGTAGACGGTGTCGATGCGCGTCCCCTCGGGATCGGGTCGCCTCAGGCGCACCACGCGTCGACCAGCGAACGTGACGCGGCGATCCACGCCATCCGTCGACAGCTTGAGTTCAATCTCCTGAAAGCCATCGGTGAGGCGGCGATGCTTGTTCACATAGTCGCGAAGAGCCTCAACGATTGCAGCCGAGAGGCTTCCCGCGATTGTTCCCGCCTCAGAAAAGAGGCTCACGTCGCTGTCTGATACGTACACGTTACGAGTAGGCATGTACATAACTATACGCATATCGACGTGAGTGTCAAGAGCCGACGAATGACCAACCGACCGGTCACTGTGGGTCACCCGTGCGCGATGCTGGGCGCGCGTACAGGATCGAGGGAGAAGAGCCTACACCGCGGCATTTGTACACAATCTTGTCCACAGTTGTGAATAAACTGTGTCGGCTGCCATCCAGAAGGTCGGTCAGAGAAACGGAAACTGACCCGACAGTGCGGCACAGAGCCACCGACACTCGAGGGTGCGACGACCGCAGCGCGGCGCCCCCTGCCGCCCGCGCGGGGACAGAGAGAGGCGCCCGGAGCCAACCGGCTCCGGGCGCCCTCACACCGATGCACGGGGCGCTAACGGGCCGTTCTCAAGGCCTGCCGCCCCAGCATGAAGGGAGCAAGGATCATGGAGGAACCCAGGCCCACTCCGAAGCCTCCGAGCACGTCTGTCACCCAGTGCACGCCCAAGTAGAGGCGCGTCACCGCAATGAACGCGATGATAGCGATCGCGGCGACCCACAGCAGGTGGCGGATACGGCGCCCGAAGCGCGTCATCGTCAAAACCAGGACCAGCGAGATGACAAGCGCGGTGACGGCGGTTGCGTGACCCGACGGAAACGAGTAGGAGTCTTCCGAAATGAGCCAGAACGACTGATCGGGGCGCGCACGCCCGTCAATGTGCTTGATAATGTAGCCATTCACGCCCGACAGGGCCACCGAGCACAGGATGTACAGGGCGTGCATGACCTTCTTCACGAGCCACCACACGACTAACGCAATCACGAGCGCCAGCACAACCGCGCGCTTGGGATCAAACGCCCACGACACGCCCGCCATGATCGAGTTCATCGCGGGGGTGCGGGCATCGATGAAGTCCGACCACACGGCCGTATCGACGGGAAGGGGACCGCGCAAAAACCCGCCGAAGACGGCAACCGCCACGACGATGACGGCCCCTGCAATGGCGGAGGGTGACAAGAAACGACGAGCAATCATAAGGAAAAGCCTACCGTAGTGTCAGTCGTTCGCGCCGTGCTCGTACATCCACCTGCCCGCGCGACGGCTAAACCGTGATCGCTCCCGCATGCTCCCGGTTTCGCCCGTACGCTGGTCCCTCCAGGAGGCCACGAACGTGACGGTTCCCTCCTCGTCGTCGATCCCTCCGGCCTCGGCCCCGAGGATGCGCAATCCCGTCCACTGCGTGCCCTCCACCCAATAGGGCGGGGCGGGCCGAGTGCGCGGATGCCACGTGCGAAACAGGTAGTCTTCGTCCCGCAGGGCAAACGCCGTGTAGCGCGAACGCATGAGTGCCTCGGCGGTAGGGGCGGCCTCGCCGTCCAGATAGGGTCCGCAGCACTGCGACAGGTGCAGGCCGGAGCCGCACGGGCAGGTACGAGGCCGGGGCGCGCCAGCGCTCGCAGCGCCGGGGGCAGCGGGGGAGGAGCTCACGCCCGGTCGCCCACGGAGGCGAGCCAGCGTTCGGCGTCCAGAGCCGCGCGACACCCCGAGCCGGCCGCCGTGATGGCCTGACGATACGTGTGGTCCACGGCGTCACCGCAGGCGAAGACACCCTCAACCGACGTGCGTGTCGACGGCTCGTCGACCGTGATGTAGCCGGCCTCGTCGAGGGCCACCTGGCCGCCCAGGAAGGCCGTGCGCGGCAGATGGCCGATAGCCACAAACACGCCATCCACGTCGATCTCGCGCGTCGAACCGTCTACGGTCGAAGCCAGCCGCAGGCCCGTCACGGACTCCTCGCCCAGCACCTCGGCCACGGTTGCGTTCCATTCGAAGGAGATCTTCGGGTTATTCAGCGCGCGTTCGGCCATGACGCGGGAGGCACGCAGCTCATCGCGGCGGTGCACCACGACGACCTCGGAGGCGAAGTTCGTGAGGAACGTGGCCTCCTCCATCGCCGAGTCTCCGCCTCCGATGACGGCCAGTCGCCGGTCCTTGAAGAAGAAACCGTCGCAGGTCGCGCAGTACGAAACCCCGCGCCCGGAGAACTCCTCCTCGCCGGGGACGTTCATGTGGCGGTACTCCGAGCCGGTCGCCAGGATGACCGCACGAGCGTAGAAGACCTCGTCCTCGGTGGCCACCGCCTTGACGGGGCCCTCCAGATTGACGGCGAGAACGTCCTCGTACCGAATGTCGGCCCCGAACCTCTCCGCCTGCGCACGCATGTTGTCCATGAGCTCCGGTCCCTGAATGCCCTCGGGGAAGCCCGGGAAGTTCTCGACCTCCGTGGTGTTCATCAGGGCGCCACCGGCTGCCAGCTGACCGGCCAAGACGAGAGGGGCCAGGCCCGCGCGCGCCGTGTAGACGGCCGCCGTGTAACCGGCGGGACCCGACCCGACGATGACGACCTCGTGGACGGTCGCGCCCTCGGGAACCTCGGTAGACGGGACCTCAACCGCGGCGGCCTCGGCGGTGGAATCGGCGCTCTCGGCCGTCACCAGGCCGGGAATCGTCACAAAAGACATGCGTACCCTCCTTCAGGGTTACTCAACTGTAAGCTCGGAGATCCACGCCCAGTTGCGCCCGTCCTGGCCCTTGGGCATCGAACGGAACTGCAGGGCGATCGAGTCAGTCTCGATCGGCGTGGGCAGCTTGATCGTCGTCGTTGGGGACAACGCGGACGTCGCCACTTCTGTTCCGCCGCGAGGGTTGGACGGGTCCGTGACGTTGCGCACCACGATCTCGCCGCCGGACGTGGCCGGGTCCATGGTGAGGGTCACCGACGACACGGTCGCCTTCTTCTGTAGCTTCACGACAATCGTCACCGCGGTCTCGTCACGGAACTGATTCATGTCGAACCAGCGCGAACTCCACGACGTCGACGGGTTGGCGTCGATCATGTTGATGGCCCGATCCGGGTGATCGCCGTCGTCGTTGTTCCACGACAGGACCTGAACCGAGGAGATCACCGGCGTGACGGTCGCCTCCGGCGGAGGGGTCGTCGTCAGGTTGGGAGCCGGTTCGTCGTCGGACTGCTGCGTGGAGGTGCCCGCGAGAAGCGACTGGGTGAGATCCAGGTCGGTGACCGGGCGCGTGGCCATCCACGGACCCCAGATCGCGCCGATCAGGAACAGGACGACACCGAAAATGAGTGCGGGTCGCGTCGGGTCAATGAGCTGTGACGCACCGGTCGAGGGAGCCTGGTGTGGCTCCGGAGAGGTGGCCGCCGCGGCGCTGGCAGCGGGGGCGACGGGAGCCATGACCTCGGTCGGCCCATCGCTGGGCGGGGCGGGAATGGGAGCCTCGCGCAGCGGACGCACGCGCGGGATCTGGTGGGTCGAGGGGGCGTCCTCCCGGGGAGTCGGGTGAGGATAGTCCTCGGGATTGACCTCGCCGCCGCGCTCGTATCCGCTGGCCGCGGGCTGCGTCGGAGGGGGAGCGATGGGGAAGGCCGTCGCGTGAACGAGCGCTTCGTCCGACGAGGCCTCGATGGGCTCGATGCCGTACTCGGCGAGCGAGGCGGGGATCTGCGCGCCCGCGCCTTCCTCGCGCGCGTCGGAAGCGAATGGCTCGTCGGGAGCCGGGATCGGGGGAGTATGCGCAGATGCCCCACCCGTCGAGGCCTCCGACGGTGACGGCTGCGGAATGGGTTGAGCGGAGAGCACCTCGTCGAAGGAGGGCAGGTCCTTCTCCTCGCCGGTACGTTCGGGCGCGGGGGCCATTGTTTCCTCCGTCTCCTTGGGTGTGTGTGCCGCCATTATCGCAGTTGCGTCCTGGGCTGGCGCGCAAGAGGCTGTCAGGATGTTCACCACAGCGGCTGGCACGCGCAGGCGCGCCAGGAGGGGACGCATCATCGTCGCGGACTCGCGCGGGGCGGCGAAACGCAGGACGAGCAGGTACACGAGGCCGGTGACGAGCGAAACAACGGCGAGCTTGATTGCTGCGAGAATCATGCGTGCCAGTGTCGAGTCCACACCGGTGTGAACCCCGAGAAGCCACAGCGCAGCGAAGCCGACGATCCCGGCGGCCACGGCCGCACCCACATAGGAAGCGTAGGAGCGCAGGAGTCCCGCGCGGTCAACAAAGCGGTTCTCGCGCGAGACCCACACGACGGCGATGACGCCCTGGGTGAGTCGGCAGGCGGTCTCGCCGAGCGCGGCGGCAACGACCCACCAGCGCTCACCGGTCAGGGCGAAGAGCGACCAGCCGACGATGACCTGGATGATCGTTGGCCCGATGCCCATGAGGAACACGGGCTTGACGTCCTCGTAGGCGAAGAAGACGCGCTGGCTCATGAGAACCATGCCGGTCGACGCGACGCCCGGCATGAGGGAGGCGAGGACGAGGGCGTAGGCCGTGACCGCCTGGGGATCGCCGCCCTTGGCGGCCATTGCGATCTCCATCATCGGCACCGAACCGGCCATCAAAATGGCGGCCGCCACGAGCGTCAGGGAGGTGATCGTGCGCACGCCCAGGTGGTAGCTGTCGGCCACCGCGCGGTCGTCCCCGTCGGCGACGGCACCGGCCATGCGGGTGAAGATCGCCGTCGTCAGCGAGACCGTGATGAGGGACTGGGGAACCATGAAGATCATGAACGCGGTCGAGTAGGCGAGGATGCCCACGACTCCCCCCTGGGCACCGTTGCGGCCGATGAAGCCGTCCGCCATGGCGGCCAGGTTGTTCGTGGACAGGACGCCGACCTGAGAGACGCCGAGCGTGGCGAACGTCCAGCCCGCGACCTTCGGCATTGACCCGAAGGAGGTGCCGCGGAAGTGGAAGTCCGGCGTGAAAGACACGCCCGCGCGCCTCATCGGCCACAGCAGGCACAGCGCCTGACAGATGACGCCCAGCGTCGCCGAACCGGCGAGGACCCAGAACTGCGCGCCCGTCACGTCGGCGGCGGGGATGCCACCCGCCGGGGCTCCTCCCCAGATCGCGAGAAACACCCCGAGTCCGGCGATGCCCACGACGTTGTTGACGACCGGTGCCCACATGTAGGGACCAAAGATCTCCCGGGCGTTGAGAAGCTCGCCCAGCAGGTTGTACAACCCGTAGAAGAAGAGCTGAGGCAGGCACAGGAGGGCGAAGAGGATCGCCAGATGACGGATGTCGTCGGTGTATCCCGCCGCTGTGATCATGATCAGAACGGGTGCGAGCACCATCGTCACGAAGGTCACGAGGAACAGGACCGTTCCGGCCAGCGTCAGCAGGCGATTGACGTAGGTGTCGCCATCATTGCGACGCTTGATGGCCCCCACAATCTGGGGGACCAGGACCGCGTCGAAGATCCCCGAGGCGAGGAGATTGAAGACGGTGTTGGGCAGGGTGTTGGCGGTCTGGAAGGCGGCGCCCACGCCGCCGGCGGTGGCTCCCACCGCCGCGATGAGCATGGCGTTGCGCACGAAGCCGAGGATGCGTGACACCATGGTGCCCGATGCCATGAGCGCCGACGCCCTCAGGATCGATCGACGAGGCGTGTTCGAGCTCATGGTGTCTCCTTGTCCGTGGCGGTCGCTGATTCGTTGGCCGTGGCCGTTGGTGCGCTCTCGGCGCTCCGCGCCTGCGCCCTCCTAGCCGCCCTGTTGCGCAGAGAACGCGTGATTCCCGCGAGGAAGAGAAGGCCGAAGAGCGAGGCGATGACCGCTGTGATCGCATCCTCCCAGCCGGCTCGCATGCGAACGGTGACGGTTTGGGAGTCGTCAAGGACGACGTTGTCGGGTGTGGTGACCTTGTAGGTCACCTTGATGTCGCCACTGCCGATCGCTCCGACGGGAACTTCGACCGTGGTGGCGCCTCGGGCGGCGAGAACCTGGGAGAGGGCCGGCGTCGCGCGAAGCCTCGGGTCGTCGGGGATCAACGTGACGTCGACGCGGATCGGCCAGGGAAGCTTGTTACGCACGAGCACGGGGAAGTTGGCCGACTTGTTGATGAGGTTGACGGCCGAGGAGGGTTCGACGGTGACAGAAGACAGCAGATTCGTGACCTGGGAGGTCAAGGCCGTAGCCGCTTCCAGCTGCTTGGAGGCGGAGAGCTCGGCCGACAGGGACGGCAGGAGCTGCGGCGTGACGGAGTCGTAGACGGCATCGGGGTCGTCGGTTGCGCGTGCAAGGGGGGCGAGCCGCTCGAGAGAGGAGGCCATCGCGTCGATGGCGGTGGACGTGTCGGCTTCGAGGGTGCCCGCCGTGACGGTCACGCGCTCAACGTCGGTGGGTTCGCTCGATGCCATGTCGGTGAAGGACAGAGCGCTCACCCAGCGCGGGGAGAAGAGCGCGTTGACGCGGTGGGTCAGTCGCTCGTTGACGGCGGTGCCCCGGGCGGCGGCCGCGAAGACAGTGCGCGAGGAGGAGGGCCGCTCGCGTGCGATGATCGCCGTGATGGCGGTGAGGGCCTGCTCGGCGTCCAGTTCGTCGCCTCCCGTGGCGTTCCAGGACAGGATAGACGCGATGTCCCCCTGCTGGGCGAGGACCCGTGCCCCCGTGCCGTCCGTCGTTGTTTCGCCACTTGACGGATCGACATTGACGCGCGCGAAGGAGGTGAAGGGAACTTCGTCGGCCGGAGCGAGGGCCGAGGCGGGGGCGATCGTCAGCTGGTCGGGGGAGGCGAAGTTGGCCAGCAGCGCGGTGCCGAAGGTGGCGTCCGCCGGCCAGGCAACGTCGCGCAGAATCGTCGGCCCTTCGTCGGGTGTCGTCGTCGTTGCTCCGCTCTGACCGCTCCCCGCAGGGGCGGGGCTCGCACTCGGCGACGGCGAGTCGGGCGATGGGGTGGCGGAAGCGGAGGGAGCCGGCGTGGGGGTGGAAGCGGAGGGCGTGGGGGCGGAAGGGGAGGGAGCCGGCGTGGGGGCCACCCAGCCGGCCTCGCGAGGCGTCGCGGGGAAGCTTCCGATCGAGTGAGTTGCGCGCGCCCAGAAGTCGGAGTTGCTCGACAGGGCGAGGGCGCCGAGGTCGGCGTCGCCCTCGGGCAAGGCGACGACCTCCGTCGCGGCCGACATGAAGGCCGACACGAAGGCCTCCGACTGGAGGTCGCGTGAGCGTACCGCTGGATCCGTCGCGGTGGGCGCGGGCGTCGGCGTGGGGGAGGGCGTGGCGCTCGGCGAGGCCGTCGGCGAGTCGGACTGCGTGTCGTCCCCCGATTGGCCAGACTGGCCCGGCTCGGGCGCGGGAGACGGGCTCGGCGAGGCCGTGGGCTGCGGGCCGCGCGGAATCAGGAGCGGATCGACGGCAAGAGTCACGCCCGCGGTTGCGGCAAGAGTGAGCACCGCCGAGCGCTCGGCTTGGTCCTGAGAGGCGCTGGCCGACGTCCACGGGACGAGCGTGGTGATGCGTGACGCGGAGACTTGCGTCCCCGAATCCCACACGATGATGGAACGGTCCTTGCCCGAGTACTCGCCGGAGGTGGCGGTCACGGTGGTCACTCGAGGCCCCCACTCCTCGGTGTCGGTCAGCGGCAGCGCGGAGGTGGGTATGCGGATCTCGAAGGCGACGGTGGCGCCCCTGGCCACGTTGGACAGCGATGTCGAGGCCGCGTGCGTGGCGTCGGGTTCATCCTCGGTCAGCGCGGTCGTCAGCGCGGCGACGGAGATGGGCGTCTCGTTGGTCACAAAGACCTCGAGGGACACGGACGCGAGCGTCGTTGGGGACGCGTTTCGTACGGTGCCGGAGACGACTAGCTCGCTCTCGTTCGTGATGATTCTCGGAGAGAGAGAGTCGATCGAAACGGATAGTCCCGACTCCGTGGACGCCGGGCCCATGACGGCCGGACGTGACTCGCTCGACCCCGACGCCGAAGCGGGCACCGGGGCGGCCCCGGCCTCGTCGATACCGAGACCGAAGGGAAGGGCAACGACCGCGCACAGGGCGGCAAGCCATGCCGCCCGCCTAGTCACGGCCATCCCGATACAGCAGGTCCAAGGCGATGCGCACGATGCGGCGCTCGTTGGGGTAGGCCAGCTGGCGTGACACGTCCCTCAGGGGGACCCACGCGGCCTCCTCGGCCTCGTGATCCGGATCGCCGTCGACGCAGATGGTCCCCGACTCATAGCCCATGAGGTAGTGGTGAACGACCTTGTGAACGCGGCGATCGTTGCCAGAAAACCAGTAGTCGATCGAGGCAAGGTGGCGGATGATGCGACCGTGAATGCCGGTCTCTTCGGCGACCTCGCGCAGCGCCGCCTGCTGCGGGGTCTCCGAACCCTCCAGGTGGCCCTTGGGCAGGCACCACTCGACGCGGCCCGCCCGGTTGCGCCGGGCGATCAACGCGGCATAGGGAATTCCGTCACGTACGTCAACGACAATGCCACCCGCGCTGGTTTCGGCGGAAATCGGCAGGTGGGAGCGACCTACGCGCACAGAAGCGGACCGACGCGGGGGTCTGGGCACCCCGGCTCGGCGGTCAACTGAACGTGCAGGCATGACTCCACTGTAGCCGTTGGGTGGCCCCCGGTAGTCGACCAGGGGGCTTTCCTGGCATGCTTAGGAGCGATGAGTACTCAGTCAGCCTCCCCCAGAAACGGCACCGTGAGCACGCAAAACGGCGAAACAACGGACATTCCTACCCTCATGGCGAACGCCACGAGGACCTTCGCCGCGCTCCCGCCCGCGATTATGGAACTCGGCACGATTTTTCGCGACGCCGGGGAGGAGCTGGCGCTCGTCGGGGGGCCTGTGCGCGACGCATTCCTGGGGGTGACGCCCCACGACTTCGACATGGCGACCTCCGCGCGCCCGGAGCGCACCGAGGAGCTGCTGTCCCGGTGGGGCAACGCCACCTGGGACATCGGCAAGGAGTTCGGCACGATCGGCGGGCGGCGAGGGGACGTTGTCGTCGAGGTGACGACCTACCGCACCGACGAGTATGAGATTGGCTCGCGTAAGCCCGAGGTCACCTTCGGCGACACGCTCGAGGGCGACCTGACGCGCCGAGACTTTACGGTCAACGCCATGGCGATGCGCCTGCCGCAGATGGCGCTCGTCGACCCCTGCGCCGGCCTGACCGACCTGGCCGCCGGAAACCTGCGTACCCCCGTGTCCGCCGAGCAGTCCTTCGACGACGACCCCCTGCGCATCATGCGGGCGGCCAGGTTCAGCGCACAGCTGGGCCTCGACGTCGACGAAGACGTCATGAACGCCATGGAGACCATGGCCTCGCGCCTGGAGATCGTCTCGGCGGAGCGCATCCGCGCCGAGCTCGAACGCCTCATCATCTCGCCCTACCCGCGTCGCGGCATCGAGCTAATGGTCCACACGGGCGTCGCAGACATCGTCCTGCCCGAGGTTGCCGCCCTCGTGTCCACGGTTGACGAACACAAGCGCCACAAGGACGTCTACGAGCACACGCTCACCGTCGTCGAACAGGCCATCGACTTAGAGACCGGACCCGACGGGCCTGTCCCCGCCCCGGACTTCGTTCTGCGTTTCGCGGCCCTCATGCACGACGTCGGCAAGCCCGCCACCCGTCGCTTCGAAGCCAACGGGTCGGTGTCCTTCCACCACCACGAGATCGTCGGCGCGAAGATGACCCGCAAGCGGATGAAGGCCCTGCACTTCGACAAGGCGACCATCGAGGCCGTCTCGACGTTGGTCGCCCTTCACCTGCGCTTCCACGGCTACGGGGAGGCCGCCTGGTCGGACTCCGCCGTGCGGCGCTACGTCGCGGACGCTGGAGACCTTTTGGAGAGGCTGCATCGCCTCACGCGCGCCGACTGCACGACGCGTAACCGCCGCAAGGCCGCCTACCTGTCCGCGGCCTACGACGACCTCGAGCAGCGCATCGCTGCCCTGCGCGAGCAGGAGGAGCTGGACGCGATCCGCCCCGACCTCGACGGTGACCAGATCATGGAGATCCTGGGCCTGCGGCCCTCCCGCGCCGTCAAGATCGCCCGCGACTACCTGCTGGAGCTACGCATGGAGCGCGGCCCCCTCGGCGAGGAGGATGCGCGCGAGGCCCTGCTCCACTGGTGGGCGTCGGAGGACGTGCGCGCGCTGGCCGAGGAGTACCAGGCGCAGCAGGCTCGCTGGGAGGAGAAGGTCGCGCAGAAGAAGGCGCGCAAGGCGGCGGCGAAGGCCGCGCGCGAGGCCCAGTAGGGGCCGCTCGCGGCGCATTCGCGCGACCATCCTCACGCCTGCGCGCGGTGCACCCCTCGGTGCCCCGCCGTAGGCTGGTGACAACCGAACGAATCCTAAGGAGGCTCTCCCGATGAGCACGTTTACCCCCGAGAAGGCGTCGGCCGACATCGGCGTGTACGGACTGGGCGTGATGGGAGCGAACCTGGCGCGCAACCTGGCCCGCAACGGCTACGCGACAGCCGTCTTCAACCGCACCCCCGCCCGCACCGACAAGCTCATGGCCGAGCACGGCGAGGAGGCGACCTTCGTTCCCTCCTCGACCCTGGAGGACTTCGTCGCATCCCTGCGCGCACCCCGCGTGGCCATCATCATGGTGCAGGCGGGTCCCGCGACGGATGCCGTCACGGAACAGCTCGCCGCGCTCATGGACGAGGGCGACATCATCGTCGACTGCGGCAACTCGCTGTTCGCCGACACGATCCGCCGCGAGAAGTGGGCGGCCGAGCGCGGCCTGCACTTCGTGGGCGCAGGCGTCTCCGGCGGCGAGGAGGGCGCCCTGTGGGGGCCGTCCATCATGCCGGGAGGGACCCGGGCCTCCTACGAACGCCTCGGCCCCATGTTCGAGGCGATCTCCGCCACCTACGACGGCGTCCCCTGCTGCACGTACATCGGGGCCAACGGCGCGGGCCACTTCGTCAAGATGGTCCACAACGGCATCGAGTACGCCGACATGCAGGTGATCGCCGAGGCGTACACCCTCCTGCGCGAGGGCCTGGGGGCCACTCCCGCCCAGATCGCGGATATTTTCGCGGCCTGGAACGAGGGCGAGCTCAACTCCTACCTCATCGAGATCACGGCCGAGGTCCTACGCCAGGTGGACGCGTCCACGGGGGTGCCCCTCGTCGATCTCATCGTCGACGCGGCCTCGCAGAAGGGGACCGGCAAGTGGACGGTTCAGACCGCCCTGGATCTGGCAGTCCCCGTGACCGCGATCGGCGAGGCGACGTTCGCGCGCGGCGCCTCCTGTGAACCCGCTCAGCGTGCGGCCGGGCAGAAGCTCGCCGGCAACGCCACGCCCCTCGTCATCGAGACGGACGAGGCCCGGGCCGCGTTCGTGGAGGACGTGCGACGCGCCCTCTTCGCCTCCAAGATCGTCGCCTACTCGCAGGGCTTCGACGAGATCGAGGCGGGGGCGGCCGAGTACGGCTGGGACATCGACAAGGGGGCCTTGGCCCGCATCTGGCGCGCCGGCTGCATCATCCGCGCGGCCTTCCTTGATGACATCACGCGCGCCTACGAGGCCGATCCCTCCCTGCCGCTCCTGCTGGCCGCCGAGCCTTTCGCGACCCGCTTCCAGGAGTGCACGCCCGCGCTGCGTCGCATCGTCTCCCAGGCAGCGCTGGCCGGAGTCCCGATTCCGGTGTTCGCGTCCTCGCTGGCGTACTTCGATCAGATTCGCGCGACGCGCCTTCCGGCGGCCCTCATCCAGGGTCAGCGGGACTTCTTCGGCTCCCACACGTACCGCCGCATCGACAGGGAAGGTGTCTTCCACACGCGATGGGCCGAGCCTGGCCGCCCCGAGGAGCAGTGGTCCTGAGCGTCGGGACGCGCGGGACATCGCACGGGGGGTGGGCGAGCGGCTGCGCACCCATTCCCTGTGTCGCAGCACATACTTTGGGGATCTTCCCGCAAACACGGTTACGCTAGGGGTACAACCTTATCCGCTGAAAGGGCGAACACGTGGCGACTCACAACGGACATACGGACTGGAACGACATCGTCGGGTCGGAGGGATCGGGCGCGTCGGGGCAGGGCCACCTGCCCAAGCGGCGTTCGGTGCGCTCCGCTCCGGGGTCGCGCGCATCCAGGAAGGCCGCGGCCGCCTCGTCCGATGCCAAGAAGGGGCCCGCAAAGAAGAAGAGGCGCTGGCCCAAGCGCATTGGCTTCACGATCCTCACCCTCATTCTGGGTGCCTTCATCGCCGGTATGGGTGTCTTCCTGTACCTCTACAACACCCTGGCCGTGCCGGCCCCCGACGACCTGGCTCTGGCTCAGAAGACCACGGTGTACTACGCGGACGGCACGACGGAGATCGGGACCCTGGGCGACATCAACCGCCAGATCATCGACACGTCGACGCTGCCCGACTACGTCTCCAAGGCGATCGTCGCTTCCGAGGACCGCACGTTCTACACGAATTCGGGCGTGGACCTGAAGGGTATCGCCCGCGCCCTCGTCAACAACCTGCGGGGCGGCGCGCGCCAGGGTGGCTCAACGCTCACCCAGCAGTATGTCGAGCGCTATTACATCGGTGAAACCACGTCGTATAGCGGCAAGCTCAAGGAAGCCGTCCTGGCGATCAAGATCAACCGAGAGAAGTCCAAGGACGAGGTCATCGGCGCCTACATGAACACCATTTACTTCGGGCGCGGCGCCTATGGAATCGACGCGGCCGCCCAGGCGTATTTCGGGCATGGCGCCAGCGAGCTGACCCTGCCCGAGGCGGCGCTCCTGGCCTCGGTCATTCCCGCGCCCTCCGCGTGGGATCCGGCGGTGAATCCGGAGAAGGCGAAGGAGCGGTGGGACCGCGATCTGGGCCTGATGGTCGAGGACGGCTGGATCTCGCAGGCCGAGGCGAATGCGGCGGTGTTCCCCGAGACGATCGACCCGGAGACCCTCAACAGGGAATCCATGACCGGCACGAACGGCTACCTGATGGCCCAGGTGAGGTCGGAGCTGATCAAGTCCGGCCAGTTCGATGAGGATAAGATCAGCCAGGGTGGCCTGCGCATCACCTCCACGATCGTCAAGGAGCACCAGGAGCAGGCCGTTGCCGCCGCCGAGGGCATGAACGAGGTGCGCGGATGGGATCCGACCCACCAGCACGTCGCCCTGTCGTCCCTGGATCCGGCCACCGGCGAGATCCTTGCGGAGTACGCGGGCGCCGACTACCTGGCGCGCCAGCAGAACGCCGTCACTCAGGACATCGCGATGGCCGGATCGGCGTTCAAGCCCTTTGCGCTGCTGGCCAACGCTCGCCTGGATGGATCGGTCTACGACACGTACTCGGGTAAGTCTCCGCAGTACTTCCCGGGCATGAGCGTGCCGGTCTCCAACGACGGCGGCTACTCGTTTGGGAACGTGACGCTCGTGCGTGCCACCGAGTACTCGATGAACACGGCGTACGTCGCGCTGAACCTGGATGTGGGTCCGCAGAGGACCCTCGAGGCCGCCATCGATGCCGGTATTCCCGAGGACACCCTGGGCCTGAACGACGAGCTTCTCAATGTCCTGGGGTCGGCCTCTCCGCACAACATCGACCTGGCGACCGCGTATTCGACGATTGCCAACGGCGGAGAGCGCGTGAATGCGCACATCGTGAAGAAGGTGGAGGATTCGCGCGGCAAGCTTCTGTACAGCGGGGACGTGACGCCCAAGCGCGTGTTCGACGTGGAGGAGGTCTCCTCGATCATGCCGGCACTCGAGGCGGTGACCGGCGGCGACGGGACGGCCAGCAACGTCGATCGCTCCATTCCGCGCCTGACGACCGCGGGCAAGACCGGGACCTCGTCGGATCAGCTGTCGGCGCAGTTCATCGGCTTCGTTCCCGGCATGGTGACCGCCGTGTCGATGTACCAGTCGGACGACGACGGCAACTCCGTTCCGCTCGACAACGTCGGTGGCGTCAACCAGTTCCACGGCGGCGACTGGCCGGTCGACGTCTGGATCGACTACATGAAGCCCGCGACTGCGAACCTGAAGGACACGGATTTCACGTGGAAGGTGAGCTCCAGCCGCCGGGCGCAGAACAACGGGCCGACGTCGGCTCCGACCGCGACGAGTGAGGCCCCGCAGTCCTCGGCCGAGCCCAAGCCCGAACCCACGCCCACCGAGACTCCCTCCGCGACGCCCACCGAGGAGCCGGGCAACGGCAACAACGGCAACGGCAACGGCAACAACGGCAACGGCAACGGAAATAACGGCAACGGGAACGGCAACAACGGCAACGGCAACGGGAATGGGAACCCGCCGGGCAACGGCAACGGCCCCAATAACGGGGGGAACAACAACGGCAACAACCGAAGAGGTTAGTGCCGCGTAGGCCCCCGTCTGTCGTTGAGCGGCACCGTGCCCCGAGGTCCTCCTCGGGGCACGGTGCATCCGCCGAGCGTGGCGGGCGGTGGGTTGTTTGGCGCGGTGCTACGCGTCTTCGCCCCGAGGCATCCCTCGGGGCCAGCGGTGCGCCTCACCCGCGTCGGCTACCCCGTCGCCGCCCCCGGGCCGAGCGGGGGTAGGGAACCGTCGATTTCGACGGGGATGCGCTCGAGTGCGCCACCCGGGTGGACGGCGTAGCGTCCGAGCCACCGCCATGCTCCCGGGCTGGCACCGATGACCCTGGTCTGGTCGGGGGTGAGGACGGCACACTTGCCTTCGGGTAGGACAGCGATGAAGAAGCGCACCTGCTCTCCCGTGGTGGCGTCCCAGATGCGTGCCGTGCTGTCCTGGGATCCTGTGAGGATCTGGGTGCCGTCGGGTGACCACGCCACCGCTCTAACCCAGTCGGCGTGTGGGAGAGTGAGTTTGGGTTTGGGTGTGTCCTCCCTCGTGGTGGCGTCCCAGATGCGGGCGGTGCCGTCCCTGGATGCTGTGAGGATGTGGTGGCCGTCGGGTGACCATGCCACCGCTGTCACCCAGTCGGTGTGTGTGAGTGTGAGTGTGTTCTCTCCTGTGGTGGTGTTCCAGATGCGGGCGGTGCCGTCGCCGGATCCGGTGAGGATGTGGTGGCCGTCGGGTGACCATGCCACTGCTCTGACCCATGTGTTGTGTGTGAGTGTGAGTGTGTTCTCTCCTGTGGTGGTGTTCCAGATGCGGGCGGTGCCGTCGCCGGATCCGGTGAGGATGTGGTGGCCGTCGGGTGACCACGCCACCGCTCTAACCCAGTCGGCGTGTGGGAGAGTGAGTTTGGGTTTGGGTGTGTCCTCCCTCGTGGTGGCGTCCCAGATGCGTGCCGTGGCGTCCTGGGATCCGGTGAGGATGTGGTGGCCGTCGGGTGACCATGCCACCGCTCTGACCCATGTGTTGTGTGTGAGTGTGAGTGTGTTCTCTCCTGTGGTGGCGTCCCACACTCGCGTCGTGTGATCCTCGGATGCTGTGAGGATGTGGTGGCCGTCGGGTGACCATGCCACCGCTGTCACCCAGTCGGCGTGTGGGAGAGTGAGTGTGTTCTCTCCTGTGGTGGTGTTCCAGATGCGGGCGGTGCCGTCGCCGGATCCGGTGAGGATGTGGTGGCCGTCGGGTGACCACGCCACTGCTCTGACCCATGTGTTGTGTGTGAGTGTGTGTGTGTTCTCTCCTGTGGTGGCGTCCCATACGCGCGCCACCTTGCCCGATGCTGTAAGGATGACTGTGCCGTCGGGCGACCACTTCATCGCACGCACGTGGCCAGAGTGGCCGCCGAGGATCTGTGCTTCGGGGAGCACGCGAAGCGGGGTGTCTTCCGTTAGGGGTGCGGTGAGGATATCGGGGAGTTCCCGCTGGTAGCCCTTCGTGTGGAGGAGTTGTGTGCGGTAGCGCGTGGCTTTGTCGAGGGAAGCCCCGTCCAGGTCGCAGTGGCGGAAGACTGTTCCGGCCAGGTCGGCGTCCTCGAGGTTGGCGTGGGTGAGGGTGCAGTGCTCGAAGAGGGTGCGCCGCATGGACACTCCGGTGGCGTCGATGCCCTCAAGGCGGGCGTGGCGGATGCGGGCATCATTCAACCGGGCACTCTGGAGCGAGACTCCAGCCAGGTTGAGGGGTGCCTGCTCGGATCCTACTGTCCAGCCGCGCAGGTCCGCGTCCGAGAGGTTTAGGGTGTTGGGGCGCGGGTGGAGCGCTCCCTTGTCGAGCGCGCGCAGGGTGTAGGCGAAGACGTTTGTCCGCGCGGTCGCGCTTGCGTGTGCGCCGACGTGTTCGAGGCGGGCGAGAGCCCGGCGTCGCGTGGTTGGGGAGAGGCGGTCGATGAGCTCAGCGAAGAACGCGAAGGTCTCGTCGCTGGGGCGGGTGATGTCCCACGCCTCCAGAGCTTCATCCTCTGATTCGGCCGCAAGGCAGTCGGCGAGGCGCTTGGCCAGGAAGTACTCCAGGAGTGAGGAGTGGGCGAAGCTGAAGTCATCCCCGCGACGCGATAGGAAGGTCGCGGTGCGGAAGTCCTGCTTCCATTGGTCGGGCATGCGTCCCTGGTAGTGCAGTTCCATGTCGGGGTGGGTGTGCAGGAACTCAATCAGCCAATCCTCCATCTGATCTGCGGTCCATGTTCTGGATCCTGAGCGCCAGATCTGCCAGGCCAGGTGGGTCATGAGCTGGATCTTGTGCCTGGGAATGAGGCTGTGCTTGCCGTTGTCGCGGCTGAGCCACTTGTTCACGAAGCGTTCGTACAGGTCGACCGACCGAACCCGGTGGCCCATGCTTAGATCCTCCTCGATGGTGAGGAGAACTTGGCGGATCATGTCGAGCAGGACCGGTTGGGAGGCGAGCTCGCGCAGGTTGTGCACCGAGCGGATCGTCTCGAGGAGCCGGTCGGTGTCGGCCTCGGGCACGTTGCGGCGCAGGTACTCGCGGATCTGATTCTCGTTGAAGGGCAGCAGCGTCAGGACCAGGTAGTCTTTGCCTCGCTTGTTTTCGCGCCCCTGGCCGTCGAAGAAAGAGAATTCCTCCTCGACGCTCCGGAAGAACTGAGTCCTGCAGGACAGGAGCAGGCGAGTGCGAGGATTCTCCTCTTGTGAGCCCCGTTCGCCGAGGTTGAGTACTTCGAGAAGGGATCGAGTCAGACGCTGGCCGTCATGGGGAGAGAGGTGGACGAGGACCTCGTCGAGACCGTCGAAGATGACCAGGGTCTGCTCATCTTGAACCGTCGCCAGGACGTCGTCAACAGTGATGGTGGAGAGCGAGGAGTTGGCAAGGAGCTGGGTCAGGAGTGTGCGCAGCCCGTAGTCCTTGAGGGTGGTGGGGGAGAGGTCTCGCAGGTCGAAGTAGATGGGCAGGGGGACCTGCTCGCCGGCCATCCTGAGTTCCAGAAGTCTGCGGGTCAGCAGGATTGTTGAGGTCGTCTTTCCTGTCCCCAGGTTCCCGAGGAGCGCGCACAGGGTCGAGCGCTCATCGTCCAATCCTCGAACCCATGACACGAGGCGCTCGACAGCGTGCGGGGTATCTGCCGCCCTGTTGACGAGCGAAGGCGCATCGTCTCCTCGCAGCGCCTCGAACGCCCCGACAACGGCGCGCGCGGGCACCGCTTCTGCCGCGAGTTCAAGCCGTCCGTGATTTGATAATGCCACGGCCATCTCATCGAAACGCAGGTTACATGTGCGAGGTGAGGGTTCCTGATCCCTGGTGAGTTCGCGTGTGATGACATCGAAAACACGGTTTGCAAACTCCTGCTCAGCTTTGCGTCCCGCATCCTGTGCCTCGACGAAGGAGTCTCCGGAAACGATGTCAAGGCGGTTCAATGGCTCGACAGACACACCACGGCCGATGTCTTCGAGTGTGACGATGATCGGGTGAGGGTGCGCGGCGCTGACCCGCTTCACCTCTGTTTCCTCTGTGAGGTAACTGTTACTAATGAGGACGATCGCCAGATCTGACTCCTCGATACGTTTGTCGAGGTTTTGATCTATGATCTCGCCTACGGGAACACGGTCAGTGCGGAAAAACACGGCTCGGTAGCGGTCGCGCAGTCCGGCCTTGATGGTGCGCTCAAGCAGGTCAGCACATGTGATCGCCGGCTGCCCATCCTCGGGAACGAAGCTGATGTAGATGCGTAGGTCGTCTGGTTGTTCGGATCGAGTGGTGGAGCGCGGATCCTTCTCCTCGACCGCGTATGCGTCGATCTTTTCTTCGTCGGTGTCGTGGCGCCGTGTTTGCTGCTCCGAGTACTTGGCGATGTCCTCGGTGACGGGGTCGGAGCCCGTGAAATAGAACTCGGACCCCCTCCTGCGATCGAAGACGACGGTGAGCGCGCCGCCCGCGTCCCGGTTGAAGCGTGTCTTGAACTTGCGCAGGTACTCGTCCTTGTTGCCGCTAGTGATTGTCGCCAGGACTGCGTCGATGGTTGTCTTGCCGTCGTCGTCGAGAAGATCGCAGATCGCGCGAGCCATCTTCGCGTTTCCCTGCGTCAGATCCTCAAGGCTGTCGAGGATTCGGCGGACTGTGCTTGCGGAAAGGGGACGTTGAGACGTGGGTGAGAGAGTGGACATCAGCGGTACCCGCCCTTGCCTTCGACGCGATCGATGATTCGGCTGAAGAAGCCATCGACGAACTGGTTGCGCTGGTAGTCGGTCTCGCGGCTCACGTAGGAGTGGGGCTCGATGGAGTTGCCGCAATAGATCTGGCGGCGGTCGATTTGGTGGAACTCTACCGTTCCATCAAGGGGCACGTCGACGAGCATGACGGGCAGCGTCTTCTTCAGAGGGGCCTCGCCCACTCCGGGAATCTCGTAGTCACGAATGAAGTCGGAGGCCAGGAAGGAGGGGCTGATGAGCTGAACGATGTAGTCGGCTTTCTCCAGCTGCGCCCGAATCTCCTCTTTCCATTCCTCGCCAGGGAGAATGAACGAGTCCACCCACCAGGTGAAGACGTGGTTCTGTGCAATCCCCAAGCGGGGCTTGAGCAGCTTGAGGAAGGAATCCTTAGCCTCGGCGTCATTGTGGGCCCAAGAGAGGAACAATCGGATGTCGGACATGTTAGCCTCCAGAGTGAGTGGACTAATTCCAGTGGGAATGCTGTGTCCCGGCAGTGTGTCGCACAGCGTGTGGGAATACGGTTCAAGGTGATGCGCTCGCCGGTGCTCTAGTCTCCGGGTGCAGTCTGTGAGTCGCTTGCCGAGGCGTGAGTGTGACGACAAGCTACATGCCCGAGGCGCTGAGAAGTCACTCAAAGCCGCCGGTTACCGCCATCCGCCCCCTCCCTCAATGCGGCGGATCATCTGGCTCACGAAGCCGTCGACGAAACAGTTGCGCTGGTAGACGCTGTCAAGGCTGTTGTAGGAGCGAGGCTCGGGCTGGTCTCCGCGGTAGATCTTGCGAGCGTCAATCCCGAAGCACTCCACCGTGCCATCGAGCAGCACATCCACGAGCATGACGGGGAGAAGCTTGTCCTGAATCTTGGCAATGTTGGGGACCTCCCGATCCTTCTCATCCTTCATGGCGGCGAGAAGACTGGGGCTGAGAAGTGGGATGACATAGCTGGCCTCCGACAGATGCTTGTTGATCTCAGCCTCCCGATCATCACCCGGCAGGAGAAGTGAGAGGGCCCACCAGGCGAATTTATGGCTTTTGATCGTCTTTAGCCGCTGCTTGGTGAGCGTGAGGAAGCTATCGGCGTCCTTGTGGTCCTCAAGTGCCTTGAGAATATACAGCCGGTAAGTGGACATTTCGCCCTCCAAGTGTCTAACGTTCCTGCCTACAGGACTAGTATGTCCCGATAGTGTCCCGGTGTCAAGCGATTGTGACTGCGTCTTCTCTAAGGGAACAATACCGTGCGTCAACATATGGAATTCCAACCAAAAAGCTGCCTGACTAGAATACTACAGAGAGGGGTAGGTGGCCGCCGACCTAGACGATATCTCCCTCGAATGTCCCGATCAGTGTGCGCAATATCGTCCGCCTCGATGCCTCCCGCCCGGACACCGCGATCCCAGGAGCAGTCAGACCCCACACGCCAAACGGTGGCACCCGTACAAAAAGGGGTGGCCCCCGCCGTTTGGCGGGGGCCACCCTCTCAGCATTCAACCGATGCGCGGGGCCTTCACTTCGTGGCGGACACGCGGACCTTCAGGGTCGCGGACACCTCGGGGTGCAGGCCGACGGTCACCGTGTAGTCGCCGACGGCCTTGATGGGCGAGGCGATGATGACGCGACGACGGTCGATGGTCTGGCCCAGCTGCTCCTTGACCGCGTCAGCGATCTGAGCGGCGGAAACGGCGCCGAAGAGGCGTCCGGCCTTGCCAACCTTGCCGGTGATCTCGACGACGGCGCCACCCTGCAGGGCGTCGCGCACCGCGCGAGCGTCGTCGATCGTGGCGATCTCGTGGCGGCGACGGGCCGCGGCGATCTGGTCGATCTGCTTCTGGGCGCCAGCGGTCCACTTCGCGGCAAAGCCGCGCGGAACCAGGTAGTTGCGGGCGTAGCCAGCCTTGACCTCAACGACCTCGCCGGCGTGGCCGAGGCCCGGGACGTCGTGGGTGAGGATCAGTTTCGTGGTAGCCATATCAGCTGTGTCCTTCCCTAATCAGCGGCCGGTCGAGGAGTAGGGCAGCAGGGCCATCTCACGCGCGTTCTTGACGGCGCGAGCGATCTTGCGCTGCTCCTGCGTGGAAACACCGGTCACGCGGCGAGCGCGGATCTTGCCGCGGTCCGAGATGAACTTACGCAGCAGCGCGGTGTCCTTGTAGTCGATCTTGTCGATCTTGGCCGACTTCAGCGGGTTGGCCTTCTTCTTGATGGGCTTGTTGCGAAGTTGGGGCTTCGCCATGATGGTCTCCTAGTGAATCCGGGCGGACGATGCCGCCCCAAGCGTGTTGTCTTCGACGTGGCGCAGTCCGGCGCTGGCGCCGGAGCTCGCGACCTTAGAACGGGGGCTCGTCGCCGAAGGAGGTGGCGCCGCCGGAAGGGGCAGAGCGCCACGGGTCCTCGGGGGAGCCGCCGGTTGGGGCGCCGTAATTTGCGCCACCCTGCTGGCCGTATCCACCCTGGCCGCCGCCGTATCCGCCGCCCTGAGGGCCTGCCTGGGGGCCGCGGTTATCGGACTGGTAGCCGCCACCGCCGGCGGGGGCGGTGCGGGTGACCTGCGCGCGTGCGCGGCGCAGGGAGGGGCCGACCTCGTCGACCTGCAGTTCGACGACCGTGCGGCGTTCTCCCTGCTGGGTCTCGTACGAGCGCTGGGTGAGGCGCCCCTGAACAATGACGCGCATGCCCTTGCGCAGCGACTCGGCGACGTTCTCAGCGGTGTCGCGCCACACGGAGCAGCGCATGAAGAGGGTGTCGCCATCGCGCCACTCGCCGGCGTTGCGATCGTAGGTTCGGGGGGTGGAGGCCACCGTGAAGTCGGCGACCGCTGCACCGGACTGCGTCCAACGCAGCTCGGGATCGGCGGTCAGGTTGCCGATGATTGTGATGACGGTATCTCCGGCCATGTCGGCTCCTCGGGCTTAGAGGGGTTGGTGTCGGCTCAGTGAGCGTCGGGGCGCAGGAGCTTCGTACGGAGAATGGTCTCGTCGATGCCCATGCGGCGGTTGATCTCGAGAGCGACCTCGGGGGTCGTGGTCATGTCGATGACGACGTAGATGCCCTCGGAACGCTTGAGGATGTCGTAGGCAAGACGGCGCTTGCCCCAGATGTCAACGTTCTCAACGGATCCGCCTGCCGCACCCACGGGTGCCAGGTACTTCTCCATCGTGGGGGCGACGGTGCGCTCGTCGATCGAAGGATCGAGGATCACCATCAGTTCGTAGTTACGCACGTTGGTTCCCACCTCCTATGGTCTTCGCGGTCACGGACGGTCCGTGACAGGAGGGCGTTGCGTGTGGCCCGTGAGGGCCCGGTGGACTCTTCGCGGATGCGGACAGTCCAGCTGCTCATTTTACATGCCCGATGCCCTCGCCGCCAGGGCGGGATCGCTCACGATCTGGCCGCTCGCCCACGGACATGCATGCCTCGGGCCGATGGGTGTGGCGAGCGGTCCCCCGGCGGGGTGGCCGGGCCTCAGAGGGAGCGGGCCCCGAGGCCGTTGGTCAGGGCGCGCATGCCCGTGTAGACGGCGGCATAGGACAGCCAGACGAGCGAGAGTGCCAGGGACGGGCGAGCGGTGAGCGCGGGGGAGTGGGCGACCAACCACAGGACGGGCGCGTAGACCAGGAGGTTTGCGACGGAGGCGGCCGCCAGGTATCGTCCCCGGCCCGCGCCGATGAGAATGCCGTCGAGGAGGAACACGTACCCCGCGACCGGCTGGAAGAAAGCGCCGACGATGAGGGCGACGGTCGCGTAGTCGACGACGGTCGTGTCGGTTGTGAAGATGCGGGTGATCCACGGTGAGGCCATCGCCAGGACGAGGCCGACGACGATGCCGAAGCCGACCCCCCAGCGGGAGAGGAGACGCACGAGGGGGCCCATCGCCCCCCGCTCGCCGCTGCCCTGAGTGAACCCGGCGAGCGCCTGCGCCGCTATGGCCAGAGCATCCAGGACGTAGGCGGCGAAAGTCCACAGGGTCCACACGATCTGGTGGGCGGCGAGCGCCTGCGTCGAGATCGCCGTCACCGCGCTCAGGGTCGCCAGGAGTGCCACGCGCAGGGCGAGCGTGCGCACCAGGAGGGGGGCGCCTTCCGCGGCCGCGGAGAAGATCCCGGCGACGGAGGGGCTCAGCTCAACGCCCTCGCGTCGCGCGCCGCGCACGATCACCCAGGCCAGGAAGAGCGCCATGAGGCTCTGCGTGATGGCGGTCCCCAGGCCCGATCCGGCCACCCCCAGGCCGAGGGGGTACATGAGCGTCCAGTTCGCGGCGGCGTTGAACGCGGCGCCCACGGACGCCGCCACCAGGGGGGTGCGAGTGTCCTGCAGGCCGCGCAGGGTTCCCGTCGCCGCCAGGACCACGAACATGCCGACCAGGCCGGGGGCCGAGGAACGCAGGTAGGCCAGCGCGTGGGGCATGGTCTCCGCGTCAGCCCCCAGCCAGGACAGCAGCGGCGAGGCACAGACGGCCAGGAGGAGTGCGGCGAGCACCCCGAGGGCGCCGGCGAGCCACATGGCCTCGACCCCGGAGCGGATGGCACGATCGCGCCTGCCAGCGCCCAGATGCCGCCCCGCCAGGGAGGTCGTGGAGTACGCGAGAAAGACGAAGAGGCCGACGGCGGTGTTGAGCACGGTCGAGGCGATGCCCAGCCCCGCCAGTTCTGGCGTGCCCAGGTGGCCCACCATCGTCGAATCGATGACGGTGAAGAGCGGTTCGGCGATGAGGGCGCCCAGGGCGGGAAGAGCCAGGGAGAGAATCCTTCGCGTGGTGATGCGCGGGATCGACGAGGCCTCGGCCTGCCCGGGGTCCGACGGATGCTGCGGGTCGGGGGACTCGCGGGTGCTCGCCATTACATGCTCCGTTTCTTTTCCACAACATGTGCACAGGCCTGTGGAAAGCCGCGCACTCGGAAATTCTAGACGGCTCAATGAATGACAACGATGTGAGTGTGATGAGCATATCTGTGCTGGCAGATTCGTCATTTGGTGCTGTGCACAGGCCGCTTCGGTGTTGCGCACAGGTTATCCACAATCTGTGCACATGCCGGTGCACATCGGCGGTCGCGCAATCTCCTACAACGCGTTAGTCTTCGCCTGGAGGGTCTCTATCCACAGGACCGCGCTCGCGCTCGCGGCCCTTCCCCGGCCTCGTCCCCGGGAGCCGACACCGAGAGGATCACATGTCCGACGACCAGTTCGACCGCGTCCCCCCGCAGGACATCGACGCGGAAATGAGCGTCCTCGGCTCGATGATGCTGACGACCGAGGCCGCCAACGTGGTGTCCGAGATGCTGCGCGGACAGGACTTCTACCAGCCCAGCCACGAGACGATCTTCGACACGATCGTCGAACTGAACGGCCGCGCCGAACCCGCGGATGCGATCACGGTCGCCGGTGAACTCAAGCGCGCAGGCATGCTCTCCAAGGTCGGGGGAGCGGCCTACCTGCACAGCCTCATCGCCTCGGTCCCCACCGCGGCAAACGCCGCCTACTACGCCCGGATCGTGCGCGAGCGAGCGATCATGCGCCGCCTCGTCACCGCGGGCACGCGCGTCGTCCAGCTCGGGTACGCGGACGCTGGGGGCGACGTCGACGAGATCGTCGACCAGGCTCAGGCCGAGGTGTACGCGGTCTCCGACGGGCGCGAGAGAAGCGACTACGTGTCCATGACGCAGATGAGCTCGGACATCCTCAACGCCCTGGAGGACATCGAAAAGAACCAGGGCAAGCTCAACGGTGTTCCCACGGGCTTCACCGACCTCGACGAGCTCACCCAGGGCCTGCACGGCGGACAGATGATCATCGTCGCCGCCCGCCCCGCCATGGGCAAATCGACGCTCGCCCTGGACTTTTGCCGCTCGGCGTCCATGAAGCACGGGATCACCTCGCTCATCTTCTCCCTGGAGATGAGCAACCAGGAGATCGCGATGCGCATGCTCTCGGCCGAGTCCGGCGTGCGCCTGTCCAAAATGCAGGCCGGCAAGATGAGCGACGTGGACTGGCGCAAGGTGGCCGAGACCACCTCGCGCATGAGCGAGGCGCCCCTGTACGTTGACGATTCGGCGAACATCACGATCTCGGAGATCCGCTCCAAGTGCAGGCGCTTGAAGCAGCAGGAGAACCTCGGCCTTGTCGTCGTCGACTACCTGCAGCTGATGACGAGCGGACGCCAGGTGGAATCCCGCCAGCAGGAAGTCTCCGCCATGTCGCGAAACCTCAAGCTCCTGGCCAAGGACCTGGACATCCCGGTGATCGCGGTCGCCCAGCTGAACCGTAACTCCGAGGGCCGCACCGATCGCAAGCCCATGATGAGCGACCTGCGCGAATCCGGGTCGCTTGAGCAGGACGCCGACATCATCATCCTGCTGCACCGCCCCGACTACTACGACAAGGAAGACCGCCCCGGCGAGGCCGACATCATCGTCGCCAAGCACCGGGCGGGCGCGACGGCAACCGTGACGGCCCTCTTCCAGGGCGACATGGCGCGCTTCGTCAACTACACGGGACGCCCCGAGCCGGGCGGAGAATAGGGCGGCCTAGGCGTCGCGGACGGTGCGCGCCAGGCGCCTGGTCCGAATGGAGGTCAGCGCCCAGTCGGCGCTCAGGCACGCCAGCGCCACCCACACGATGCCCATCGCAATCCACCGAATCGTGGGCACAGACTCGTGGAAGATGAAGACGGCGACGAGGAGCTGCAGGGTCGGGCCCAGGTACTGCAGGAAGCCCATCGTCCCCAGGGTGAGGCCTCTCGCCGCCGACGCAAACATGATGAGCGGGATCATCGTCAGCGCCCCCGCGCCCACCAGGAGGGCCAGGTGAACCATCCAGGAGGTCCCAGCCTCGTCGGAGGAGGCGATCGTGTGGAAGGACGTGGAGGACGTGGCCGCGAGGTACGCGTAGTAGCCCAGCAGGAGGGGCGAAACGGCGGCGGTTTCGATCGCCATCCCGGCCAGCGGGTCGACGCGCGCGGCCACGTCCTTCTTCACCAGGGAGTACAGGCCGAAGGTGAGGGCGAGCGTGAGGGACGTGATCGGGACGGAGCGCTGGCCGACGACGAGGATGAGGACCGCTAGGGCGCCCAGGCCGAGCGCGATCTTCTGGATGGGGGTGATGCGCTCGCGCAGCACAATGAGGCCGAGCGCGATCGTCACGAGGGGGTTGATGAAGTAGCCGATCGCCGCGTCCGTCGTGTGGCCGGCGAGGACCGCGTACACGTACACCGACCAGTTGACGACGACGAGCGCGCCGGCGACCGCGAGGCGCCACAGGGCACCCCGGTCGGCAATCAGCGCGCGCACCTTCCCCAGGGACCCCGTGACGGCCAGGGCCGCCAGGCAGAAGACGAGGCCCCACACGGCCCGGTGGACGATCACCTCGACGGCGCCCGCGGGGGCGAGCCGAGAGAAGTAGAGGGGGAAGAAGCCCCAGATCACGTAGCAGGAAATGCCGAGGGCGAGCGCGCGTGGTTCGTTCTTCTGGGGGCTCATTCCACCAGTTTACGGATACTCCGTCCGTGGATGCCCAGCCGATACGCGCCGCGGTCTACACGTGAGAAAAAACGTATGCGCGCCGGGTGCGCGTCTGAGGTGTGTGGCTGCTGTTAGTGGCCTTGTTGCGCGTAGTCGTAGATGGTGAAGGTGGGGTCTGGGTCGAAGCAGAATGTTGCTTTTCCTGGGTTGGGGGTGAACCAGACGATGTCGGAGTGGGCTTCCTTGAGGGTGAAGGTTCCCACCCCTTCGACGGTGGTGCTGTCACCTCGATGCAGATTCTTGGCATGGGCGAGCGGATCGGTGCTGTCAGTGTCGGTGCTTACGGACAGCCCGAACGAAGCAACGTCGTGTCCCATGTAAACTTCTCCCCTGCTGCCCATGTAGATCGCACGGCCATCGGCGAGGGTTCCTAAGGAAAAGGATCGTTGCTTGTCGTATGGGGTGAGGTAGTACTTGCCGGTGCAGGCGTTGCCCGTGGAACGTTCTTTCCAGGGCCAGGCGTAGGCGATGTGGGCGTAGGTCCAGGCCACGGCGAAGACCAGCGCGAGGATGCCGGCGACGGCGCGCTTGCGCGGAGGGTTGACGGTCATGGGATCTGCCCCACCGTGACGTCGCCGAAGTTGGCGTAGAACTCATCCCAGCTCATCGTGAAGGTCGCTCCCGTTCTGCTGCCACTGTTACCGCTGCGATCGTTGTGTCCCCAAGGGTTGATGAGGGTCACGCCGTTCTCATCTGCTGCGGCCACCGTGTAGACGTGGCTGGAAGCGATCGTAATATCCTCTCGGCTGCCGTTAGCGGTGACCTGCGCGTCTCCGGCAAATGGGCTGGACTCGGCGACAACGGGCCTACCTGTCGTGACTGCGTCAATGGCTGCTGTCTTCAGGCTTTCTCGGTTGATACCAAGATTGACGGTCGGATACGTCGCTTTGCCGGAGATGTCCCCCATGGTCAAGGCCGACAGGCTCCCGGAGGCTCCCCAGGTGGGAATCTTCCCGCGCGTTCCACCCATGTGCGACTGGACGAAGGCCTTTTCGAAGATGGAACCGAGGTCAGCGTTGCGGCTCTTCCCGGCGGTGTCGCCATGCTCCAGTACGTCCTGGACGAACACGCGCTTGTGGTTTCTGTCGAATCCGGGGAAGTCCACGTAGAACCCGTCCACCTTACCGTCGGCACCGTAGTGCGGGGTGATGAGGCTCGCCAGATACCTGCGTCCCGCCTCGGTCTGGTTGTAGGCGTTGAGGGAGGCCAGCAGGTGGCAGTCGCCGATGCGACCCTGATCGATATCGAAGAGGGAAGACGATGGGTCGCTTAGTCGCGCGAGCATGTCTGCGAGCTCTTGCTGAGTCAGGGAACGTGTATCCCCGTAGTCGACGTACCTGGCTGCGCCATCTTCCTTGTGGATGTCCTCGGGCGTGAAGTACAGGGCCTCCCTGAGTGAGGCCCCGGTGTTCAGTGCCTCCTCCGACAAAGTCATCTTCGCCTCGTCGTAGCGTCCCTGCAGGTAGGACAGTTCCTCCTCGATGGCGGCCTCCTGCGTTGCCCGGTCGGCGGGGGTCATCGCCTGGTACTGCGCCCACAGCTCGTCTGCCCGGGCCCGAATGCCGTTGACCGAGCCGATGACCCACTCGAGCGTGAAGTAGTAGCTCTTCAGCGCGTTCGCCGCCTGAAGGGTCCCGTCCTCCCAGATGCCGATCTCGCGTTTCTCGGCGTCCGCGCTGGTGACGAAGGCGTCCCTGGCCAGCCCCGTCCACTCGTCGCACCTGCCGATGACTGTGTTGACGCCCGTGTACAGCTCCCCGATCTGGCGCGAGCGATTCCTGATCTCGTTCTGACACGACCAGATCGAGCCCAGATCCCCCGTCACAGCCGGAAAGCGCTGCGAAAACCCTACCGCCATGATTCCCTCGTTTCTACAGCTTGGAGCGAAGCGCCGCAAAGACCGTCGCCGCCTCGTCGTCGGTGTCCTCTGTCGCGTACGCGGTGATGTGCAGACCGCTGGCACTGCTGTTGAGCCACTCCCGTGTGGCCTGACCGCGCTTGTTGTACATGGTAGCGAAGTATGACAGCGCCTCCTCCACGGCGTGATCGCCGCAGTCGAAGGAGTCCTCGCACTTGGTGAGTCCCAGCTCCGATATTCCCTCGGCTAGCTGGCTCATGTCGCTCGACGCCTGCTCCAGCTTCTCCGTGTTCATTGTGAAGCCGCTCATCGCATCCTCCTTGATGTCGGGGTTAACAGACGAACTTTAGTGGGAGACGCCATATTGTGCAAATGTCCTTATGGGGGCGGTGGTGAGCGGTGCAGATATGAGGTCGCGAAGCCTCAAGAAGGCAAAGAAAAAGCGCGACACCTCGGCGGTGTCACGCTGGCGGGGGAGGGGCGCGCGATACTCACGCGCCCCGCGGCGTCTCAGGCGCGCGTGCGAGCGATCGAAATGATCGCGGGGGAGACGATCAGGGCGGTCAGGGCGACGACGACGGCCAGGACCATCGAGGACACGGAGGCGACCTGCAGGGCGGCGACCACGCCGAGGGCGGCGAGGAGGACGACGAGGGCGACGAAAACGGAAGCCGAGGTGGTGGCCTGGCTCATGGTGGGGGCGGTCTCGGCCTTGACGATGTGATCCATGGGGTTCTCCTTCAGAGTGTCTTCGCGCGGATGCGCGAAGCGCGCCCCGCACGCCAGCGTGTTGTGTGGGCCGGTCGGCCCGCGCCGCCCAGGGGACGGCATCAAAAAACGGGGCCGACCTGCGTCGCCCCCGTTGGTGCAGTACCTATTCTACGGCGTGTCGCCATCGCGGTCCATAGCCGCAAGGCGCCTTGTAAGACACTGCACAGTTGTTGAATAAAGAAAAGGTAAAAGACCGTTATCGCAAGGGAATACCGTGTCGCCCGATGGGGCGGATCGCCTCGCGTCATACAGGTGTGCCCGAGTGGATGAACCACCCGGGCACACGATGTCACTCAGCTCGTGCAACATCCGTGGCTTGGGGACCCTTCGGCCCCTCGATCGCCTCGTACTCGACCCTCTCGCCCTCCATGAGAGTGCGGCGCCCAGATTGGCCGACGATGTTCGAATAGTGCACGAAGACGTCAACGGAGCGGTCATCGGGGGTGATGAAGCCGAAACCTTTGGCGTCGTTGAACCATTTGACGGTCCCGGTAGTCATGGGACCTCCTTCGTGTTCGCCCCGCTGGCGGGGCACCGATCGGACCCGCCTGCGGGGCCGACGTGATCTCGCTACCAAGCGATCGGCGCCTCTCACGCGCCTTTCGCGCAGTGCGCGCAACCACCCCATTACGGTACCGCACTCGGAAGAATAATGTCGCTGACCTGCACAAATTGCTACCGGGGCGACTGGTCCGCGGGCCGCGCGCCCGCGTCGGATAGGCGCACCGGCACGATGGCCCGCACGTCCTCCCCCTCGAAGGGAAGGCTGCCGATCGCCACGTCCACGCCGAACACGGCGGCCAGGGTGTCCTCGTGCATCACGGAGTGAGCGGACCCAACCACGGCCTCGTGAGTGGACGAGAAAAGCGCCACCTGGTCCGCGACCCGCAGGGCGTGAGCGGGGTAGTGGGTGTTCATGATGACCGCCAGCCCCCGATCCTTCACGAGGCGCTCCAGGAGTCCCAGGACGATCAGCTGATTGCGGAAGTCCAGGCCGGTCTCGGGCTCGTCCAGCACGAGGACGCGCGGGTTAGCGACGAGCGCGCGGGCAATCAGGATCATCTGGAACTGCCCGCCCGACATGGTCGCGCACGGCATCCCCGCCAGGTGCGAGGCACCGACCTCCTCCAGAACATCCCGGGCCATCGCCTCCTCGCGGGGTCCCGGTTGGGCGAGCGTGCGCATGTGGGGAGCGCGCCCGACCATGACCATCTCGAGGCCGGTCAGGGCAACGTTGGACGCGTGACGCGCCTGGGGAACGTAGGACAGGATTCGCCCGAGCGCTCGCGTCGACATCGCGCAAATGTCCGTGCCGTCAACGAGGGTGCGCCCCCGATCCCACTTTTGCAGGCCGATCATCGTGCGCAGCAGCGTGGTCTTCCCCGCCCCGTTCGGCCCCAGGACCGCCAGCAGGGAGCTCTCCGGAACCGTGAAGCTGACGTCGCGCAGGATCGGGGCCGGCGCGCCCGGATAGGTGAAGGTCGCGCCCTCAACGCTGATCATCGCGCCCCTCCCGTCCGACGCAACAGCACGATAAAGAAGGGCGCCCCGATGATGGCCGTGAGGATCGAAATCGGAATCTCCGAGGCCGACAGGGAACGGGCCAGAGTGTCGATGACGATCATCAGGGCAGACCCCAGCAGAGCCGACACCGGAATGACCGCGCGGTTGTTCTGTCCGCACAGCATGCGCGCGCAGTGCGGCACCAGCAGGCCCACCCACCCGACCTGGCCGCACATCGATATCACCGAGGCGGTGATGACCGTCGACGCGACAATCAGGACCGCCCGCATCAGGGAGACGTTCACGCCGGCGGTGCGGGCCTCGTCCTCGGACAGGGAGAGAATGTTGAGCTGCCAGCGCAACGCCACGATGACGACGATGCCCCCGATGATGAAGGGTGCCCCGAGCGCGATCTGGCGGTAGGTGACCGCCGCCAGGGACCCCATGAGCCAGTAGGTGATCTCCGGGAGCTGGCTGGTCGGGTCGGCCGTCAGCTTGAGCAGCGACAGGACGGCGTTCGCGAGGGCAGAGACGATGACGCCGCCCAACACCAGCGTGATGACGTTGAACGACCCCGTCCGGGTGCGGGCGATCGCCGTCGTGAAGGTCATCGTCGCCAGGCCTGCCCCCAGGGCGGCGGCCTGCACGCCGATGAGGTTCCAGTCGAGCAGCAGCGCGATCACGGCTCCGACGCAGGTTCCGGCCGCAACCCCCAGCGTGTCCGGGGTCGCCAGGGGATTGGAGAAGAGCGACTGAAACGACGCCCCGGCCACCGACAGCCCCCCGCCGATGAGGATCGCCACGATGATGCGGGGGGCGCGCAGGTCGAAGACGACGGAGTTGACGCGCGGGGACACTGCGGGACCGCCCGCGAAGCGCGCCCGCAGGGCGGCGATCACGTCCTCCAGCGAGACGGAGAACCGTCCGATCAGCATCGCCGCGGCGGCGCAGGCCACGATCAGGGTGACCAGGGTGGGGATCACCCAGACGCGCAGCCTCCCGTTCCTGGTCAGCAGTGACTTCATGGTGTCCTCTCCCCGGCGAGCCGGGAGCTACACGCGTGACGGAGCCCCGGCCTCGTTGATTGAGCGAGGCCGGGGCCCAGCGTCAGGAGGCGTCGGGGTTGACGATTCGTCGGGCCTGCTCGTCCGTGAGCGTGAAGTTATACATCTTCTGGTAGTAGTCCTTCGTGATGGTCACGAGGTCCACGTCGGAGAACTGGTCGGGGTACAGCGAGGCTCCGATCCAGTTCGCGACGATCGGGGCATCCGGGTTGGGAGTGAACCAATTCCACATCCCCAGCCCGGTGGAGTAGACGCGGCCGCTCTTGACCGAGGACAGGGTGGAGAGGTCAACGCCTTCGACCGAGTTGGTCAGGACGGAGTTCGCCGTCATGTTCGACATGCCCTTTCCGGTGACGAGGAGGACCTGGGGATCCCACGTGAGGACCTGCTCGAAGGTGACGGGCGTGTGCGAGGTGTCGGTGTCGCGCGAGACGTTGACGTAGTTCAGCGAGTCGGCCCATTCGTTGGTGAACCAGCCGTCCTTGCCGCCGGCGACCGCGAGCTGCCCGTCGGCCGCGCCCATGAGAACCATCGTCGAGACCCTCTGGTCCTCGGGGACCTTGGCGGTGCGCGCGCGGGCGTCGGCAATTAGGTTCTGACCCAGAGCAATCTTGTCGGCCATGTGGCCGTCCTGGTTGAAGACGTCCTCGAGGAGCTCCATCCACTGCGTGTAGGTGTCGGAGGGGTTGCCCATCGTCGTGAAGCCGACGGCGGGAATCCCGGCCTTGCGGAACATCTCGCCGTGCTCCTTGTTGAACGCGTTGTACAACACGACGTCAACGTTGAGGTTGAGCAGGGCCTCGGCGTTGAGCTCGCCCTTGTCGTAGTAGCTGGTGTCCACCTGCATCATCTCGGGAGCCATCTCGGCGGCGATCGTCTGGCTCATGGCCTTGACTCGTGCGGCGCTCATACCCACCAGGTAGGGGGCCTTGCCGTCGAAGTAGGCCAGGTAGGTGGATTCGATGGGGATCTGGTCGATGGCGACGCGAGTGACCTTCTCGGGCAGGGTGACCTCGTTGCCTCCGTGGTCGGTGATCGTGCGGGTTGCCGAGGCTCCCGTCTCCTGGATGGTTGCGTTGGACTGAGCGCTTCCCCCGGCGCCCGCGCAGGCGGAGAGGGCCAGCGCGGCTGCGGCCAGGAGAGTTGTCAGTGTAGCGAGGCGTGTCTTCATTGTGCCCTCTCGTGTCTCGGGGAATACGAGGGAGATGCTACACAACATTAGGTGAACCTCACAAGAGTGATCGCGACATTATGACGCGGTGTGATATCCGGCCCCGGTCGTGTCGGCTCGGCGGTCGGATCGCTCGGCCCGTTGACTGATAGGAAACGCCCCGCTACCCTCGTGTGAGTGACTCCAGACACCTCGTCGCCCGCGCTCGTCAGCGCCTCCGGACGTAGCCTCGCACCGAACTGGTGGGCAGTGGTCGCTTTGATCTGGAGCGGCCAGGCGTTTTCCATCATCACCAGCGGCGCGTCGGGGTGGGCGATCATCTGGCACGTCACCACGACCGAGGGCTCGGCCCTCAAGCTCGCCATCGTCATGGCCCTCTCCCAGCTTCCCCTCGGGCTCCTGGCCCCGCTGGGCGGCGTCGCCGCCGACCGCTACAACCGGCGCACCGTCATGATCATCTCCGACCTGGGTGCGGGTGGAATGTCGCTCGCGCTGGGGGCGCTGGCATGGCTGGGACATGGGAGCTTCGCCCTCATATGCCTCTTCGCCGCGCTGCGCAGCTGCTTCCAGGCATTCCACTTCCCAGCGATGAGCGCGGCCATGCCGATGCTGGTCCCCGAGAAACACCTCATGCGCGTCAACACCCTCGACCAGGCCATCGGATCCATCGCCAACATCGGTTCCCCCGCCATCGGCATCGCCCTCTACACCGCCTTCGGGCTTCCCTACACCCTCGGCCTGGAGTTCGTGGGGGCGCTCCTGGCGGTCGCCGGACTGGCACTTGCGAGGATTCCCTCCGTCGAGGCCGAGATGCCCCCAACCATCATGGGGCAGATCCGCGAGGGCTGGCGCGCGCTGAGCGCCAACTCGGGCCTCGTCTACCTCATCGTCGCCCTCACGGCCGGCATGATGGTGTTCGAAGCGCTCGCGGCGGTCTACCCGCTGATGGCGCAGCAGTACTTCGGAGCCGACGGGGCAATGGTGTCCGTCGCCGAGGCGATCACGGGCACCTGCATGCTCCTCGGCGCACTCATCATGATGGCCTGGGGCGGGGGCAAGCGCCTCGCCCTGCTCATCAGCGCCACGACCGTCGTCGTCGGCCTTCCCTTCGCCGCCGTCGGTCTGCTCCCGCGCGGCGGCTTCTGGGCTTTCGTCGCCCTCATGGGCTTCGGATGCATCTTCCTGGCGTGGTTCCACGCCCCCCTCATGACCCTCATCCAGAGGCACGTCGGGGAGGACAAGGTCGGTCGCGCGCTCGGGTTCTTCCAGCTGATGCTCGGGTTCTCGATGCCCGTCGGCATCGTCTTGGGCGGCGCCTTCGCCGAGAAGATGGGAGGCCCCGTCCTCTTCACCGCCGCGGGAATCTTCTTCTGCGTCGTCGGTGTCGTCATGTACGCGATCCCCCACATCCGCGCCCTCGACACCCCCGTGCCTGCCGCTCTTCCTCTCGACGAGGAGGGTTAGAGCCTCGCGCGGCAGGACCCGGTTGCCGCGAAGCCCCAGGTGTGCGCGGGCGCCTATACCCTTATCTCAAGGACAAGAGGCCCGCGAGCGGAAGGAAGGACGCAATGCCCGGGAAACTGGATCTGGAGCGCGCCCTCGTCGTTGGTGTTGCCTCCAGCGCCCTCTTCGACCTGTCGAAGTCGGACGCCGTATTCCGTAATGAGGGCGAGGAGAAGTACCGCGCGTATCAGCGCGAGAACCTCGATGAGGTCCTAGAACCGGGGGTCGCCTTCCCCTTTATTCGGCGCCTCCTGGACCTCAATGACCTCTCCGAGGACGAGCGCCTGGTCGAGGTGGTCATCCTGTCGCGCAACGACCCCGAGACGGGAATGCGCGTCATGCGCTCGGTTCAGCACCACGGGCTGGACATCACGCGCGCGATCTTCATGCAGGGCCGCTCCCCCTACCGCTTCATGGAGCCGCTGCGCATGTCCCTGTTCCTCTCGGCCAACGAGGACGACGTCCGCGAGGCGATCGGCCTGGGCTTCGCGGCGGGACATGTCGTGGGCCCTGGAGTAGACGACGACGGGGGAAACGACCTGCGCATCGCCTTCGACTTCGATGGCGTCCTGGCCACCGACTCGGCCGAGCAGGTCTATCAGAAGGGCACCCTGGAGGAGTATCAAAGAACAGAGACGGCACTGGCCGATGAGGCACTCCCCAAGGGGCCGATGGCAGGTTTCCTCGGGAAGATCAACCGAATCCAGGGAATTGAGGACGTCAGAAGCGTCGACGACCCGGGTGGCTACCAGCGAAGGGTCCGCGTCGCGGTCGTGACGGCGCGCAGCGCCCCCGCCCACGAGCGCGCCATCAACTCGATCCACCAGTGGGGCTTGCGCGTCAACGACGCCTTCTTCCTTGGTGGTGTCGACAAGGGCCCGATTCTGGCCGTCTTGGAGCCGCACATCTTCTTCGACGACCAGCGCCGCAACATCGACACGACATCGCACCTAGCGCCCAGCGTCCATATTCCCTTCGGCGAACTGAACGGGGCGTGAAACCAGCGCCCCCTCGATTCTCTCCCCGACTCGAAAGGGAGAGGCACAGGCTCACCGAGTAACGCGAGGGATGCCCGGCACGGCGCTCGCAGATCGGGGCGGGGCCTGGGACACTAGGGGCATGAGCTTCACCGCGCGCGACGCCCGCCTCCTCACGCCCGTCGAGGTAGCGACCGCCGGCGCGCTCTCCGGACTCGCCGTCACCTTCGGCCTGATCGCCGCAGTGACCCCCGTCTTTCAGCTCTTGTTCCAGGTCGCTACCGCGGTCCCCCTCGCCATGGTGTCCCTCAAGCTGCGGCCACGCGCCTCAGCGGCCGCCTTCGCCTCCACGGTGCTCCTTGCCATCGCCGTCGGAGGATTCGCCACGGCCGGACGGTGCTTTCAGGCCGCGCTCGTCGGCCTCATCATCGGCTTCCTGCACCGGAAACGAGCCTCCTGGCTGAGCGTGGGCGCGGTCGCAGTCGGCCTCGGCCTCGTCTGGGGCATCGGAACAGGCGTGGCCTTCTGGCTCCTGGCCGACCTGCGTGCCCTCGGCCTCGAGAGCATCCAGAAGATGCTCGACGGACTCCTCTGGCTCATCGGCCACATCCCCCACTCCGGTGCAATCGTCGACGCCGGGCACACCCTCGGCCAGTGGATCGTCGACGCCTGGTGGGTGTGGATTCCCATCACCCGCTTCGTCGGCGTTGCCTTCCTGGTGCTCGCAGCCCGATGGCTCCTCGTGGCCATCCTGCGTCGCATCTCCCTCGACACCGGATGGGACCCCCTCGCCAATGCCCCCGCCGCCAACACCGTCGGCGACGACGCCCCCTCCTCCCCCCTTCCCCTCGCCCTGAACGACGTGAGCTTCACCTACCCGGGGGCCCAGCAACACGCCCTGCGCGGCGTCACCATCAGCTTCGAACGTCCCGAATACACGGTCATCGTCGGACACAACGGCTCGGGCAAGTCCACCCTCGCGCTGCTCCTCGCCGGGGCCGAACCGGGCGAGGGGACGCGCACGGGAGGCGGTGGCCTCGGAGCCGTCGGCGGGAGTGCGCTGGTCGGCCAACGCTCCGAGCTCCTCGTCCTGGGACAAAATGTCGCCGAAGACGTCACCTGGGGCATGAGCGACCAGGAGACGCGCGACCTCGACCTCGATGACCTCCTCGAACGGGTCGGGCTGGCCGGCCTGGCCGACGCCGACCCGCGCTCCCTCTCCGGTGGCCAGCTTCAAAGACTCGCACTCGCGGGGGCCCTCGCCCGCTCGCCCCGCCTGCTCATCTCCGACGAATCCACCGCCATGATCGACCGGGCGGGGCGCTCCGAGATGCTCAACCTCCTCTCATCCCTACCCCAGCAGGGAATCGCGGTCGTCCACATCACCCACGACCCCGCCGAGGCCGACCGGGCCGACCGCGTCATCACGATCGAGCGCGGGCGCATCCTCTCCGACGAGCGGCCCGCGTTACTGGGCCCGGCTCCGCGCGACGAGGCGGTGTCGGAGGAAGGCGCACCAGCGCCCCCCACGACCCCCCGACCGCCCCGAGAGACGCCCACTAGCACACCGGCGCTCATCAACGCCGAACACCTCTGGGCCGACCGCGTCGCCCACACCTACGACCTTGGAACCCCCTGGGAGAAACCCGTCCTCCACGACGTCACCCTCATCCTCGACCCCGGCCAGGCCATGCTCATCACCGGCGACAACGGCTCGGGGAAAACCACCCTCTCAAGGATCCTCGCGGGACTTCTTGTGCCCACCTGGGGAAACGTCACGCTCGGCTCCAAGCCCATGGAACGCAGGATCGGTGACGTCGCCCTCTCCATGCAATTCGCCCGCCTCCAGCTCCAGCGCCCCTCCGTGCGCTCCGACATTCTCGCGGCCGCCGGACACGGCCCCCGCGTCGGCGCGCTATCGGCGCGGCGCAAGGACACCCTCGCCCGGCAGGAGGCGGATCGCCTCGTTGCGCAGGCCATGGACCTGGTCGGGCTCGACCCCGCGCTGGCCTCACGAGGCATCGACGACCTCTCCGGAGGGCAAATGCGCCGCGTCGCCCTCGCGGGCCTGCTCGCCGCGCACCCCCGCGTCCTCATCCTCGACGAACCAATGGCCGGACTGGATAGGGAGTCCCGAGACCTGCTCGTCTCCGTCCTGAAGGAACGCAGGCGCGCCGGACTGTCCATCCTCGTCATTTCCCACGACCTCGAGGGCATGGACTCCCTGTGCGACACCCACCGTCACCTCTCCCAGGGGGTGCTCTCATGATCGAACCTCACTCCGCGTGCGGGGCGACCGGACCCGGCGGCGGCGCCACCGAAGGTCGCTTCTCCACCACCCCACCCGGCCCCGGCGAGACCGCCCCCCGCCCCAAGCCCCGCAGGCGCTCCGGCTTCCCCCTGCCCCGCCCCCTCCGTGGTCGACGCCGCTGTCG
>NZ_GL622194.1:1516800-1518521 GCF_000185285.1 Actinomyces sp. oral taxon 180 str. F0310 | reverse complement strand
GGCGCTCCGGCTTCCCCCTGCCCCGCCCCCTCCCGTGGTCGACGCCGCTGTCGCGAGCCTGGCCGGGAACGCTCATCCTTGCCTGGACGGCGCTCACCACGTGCGTCATACTCCTCCCGCGCTGGTCAACGCTCGCGATCGTTGGAGGCCTCCTCGTCGTCGCCTCCGCGATCGTCCGCCTGCCGCGCAGCGTCGCCCCCCGCCCGCCCTCGTGGATGATCTCGGGGTTCATCGGCGGCTGCATCGGCGCGTGGCTGGGGGACGGGCTTGAGCTCTTCCTACGTGCCACCACGCTGGCGATCGTCGTCCTGTGGGGCTCGGCTCTCATCGCGTGGGTCACCCCCACGAGTGCGCTCGCGGGAGCCCTGCGCTTCTTCCTGAGGCCGCTTCGCCTCCTCGGAGCGCCGGTGGATCAGTGGGCGCTGGTCATGGCGTGCGCCCTGCGAGGCCTTCCCATGCTGCGCGATCAGGCCCAGGCCGTCATGGACACCGCAAAGCTGCGGCTCGGGCAGGACATGGCAACCATGTCCCTGGGCGGATACGCCCGCCTCAGCGTGGACGTCATCACGGCGATCCTGTCGGCAGCCTCTCGAGGTGCCGCCGAGACCGGTCGCGCCATGTCCATGCGCGGGGCGCTCACCGCGACGGGTTCGAGCGGGCGCGACGGCGCCGGTCGCGTGCGCCTCGGATGGGTCGACGCGGGAGTGAGCGCAGCAACCCTGCTGAGCATCGGTGGGATCCTCGCGTGCAGGTTCTTGCTGTAGGAGTGGGCGTCTCGCTGGCTCGATGCCTCGAACCAACGAATTAACAGGCGATGCGTGTTCTGGGTCACTGATGCTGATTTGACGCGGGGGGTGCGTTGCCCCTATTCTTTCTGGGTACGCGCGAGTGGCGGAATAGGCAGACGCGCACGGTTCAGGTCCGTGTTCCAGTGATGGAGTGGGGGTTCAACTCCCCCCTCGCGCACGATTAACCGCAGGTCCTTCGGGATCTGCGGTTCGTTTTTTATTGTGTGGTGGTGGCGCGCCCGAGCAGACAAAATGCTCCTCGAAGGGGCAGCAACGGGGTGTTCCGGCCCGGGGTGGCGAGGGTGCGAGGGTGGCGAGGGTGGTCCGGAGCGGCCGGGGCGGCTAGGGTGGTCCGGGCAGCGAGGGTGGCCCGGAGCGGCCAGGGCGGCGAGGGTGGCCCGGAGCGGCTAGGGCAGCCAGGGTGCCGAAGACAAGCGTTGCACCCGTTGGGGGACGCTGCACCCGTTGGGGGATGCTGCACCCGTTAGGGGGGCGCTGCACCCGATCAGAAGGGGTGTCATGCATACCGATCGGGTGTAGTGCCGGTGTGAACGAGGCTCACCGCGGGCGCGCGCCGAAAGTCGCGCGCAAAGCGAGGGGCCGCCGCTCACGCGACGACCATCCCGAGCGAAGGTGCTCGACGGTAGGCGGCAACAGTTCGGGACGCGTTGGAGCTATGTCGGCTGGGCAGGCGCTGGAGCTTCCTTCGGTGGTTCTGTTGCTCTTTGGGTAATGGGGGCGCCCGGGGCTTTTTCTACATCTTGGTTGCGACACGCCGACGACACGGTGCCGCGGGTTTCAAGATGTAGAAATTCCCCCCACCATGGCGCCGGTATCCATCTTCGGATGGGCACATCAGCCTGCTGGATCGCCGCCCCGCCCCGCCGTGCTCCGCCCCGCCACAGCGCCCCGCCGCAGCGCCCCGCCCCAGCG
>NZ_GL622194.1:1488828-1516750 GCF_000185285.1 Actinomyces sp. oral taxon 180 str. F0310 | reverse complement strand
CGCCCCGCCGCAACGCCCCGCCCCAGCGCCCCGCCCCAGCGCCCCGCCGCAACGCCCCGCCCTGCCGCAGCGCGACAATGGTCTGCCAGGATGTCGCGTCACAAGAACGGCAACTGACCCCATCAACACGTTGTGGCCTATCGTCCGACCGCTCCGCTTCTATCTCGCATCCCACACCCGATATGATTGAAGATTCAACTGGATGGTCGTAGGCTGACGCCATGAAGTACGTTGGATTCCTCAGCTTCGGCCACTACTCGAACGGCCCCCGCCATGGCATAACCGCTGCCCAGTCCCTGCACCAGGCAATCGACCTTGCGGTTGCTGCCGACGAGATCGGCGTCAACGGCGCGTTCTTCCGCGTCCACCACTACGCGCCCCAGGCGGCTGCACCCATGCCCCTCCTGTCGGCCATCGCCGCGCGCACCAAGGCCATCGAAGTCGGCACCGGCGTCATCGACATGCGATAGCGCATGTCTGAGTTATGGCGTTGGACGGAACACCTATTGCTCGCGGGCACGCGCAGCCCGCAGTCCGTTGGCGATGACGACGACTTCGGCGACCTCGTGCACGAGGACGACCGCTGCCAGGCCGAGCACGCCGGTGATCGCCAGCGGCAGCAGCACAGTGATGATCGCCAAGGACAGCACGATGTTCTGGTTGATGATCCTGCCGCCGCGGCGGGCGTGGCGCAGAGCCTGCGGGATGAGGCCGAGGTCGTGGCCGGTGAAGGCGACGTCGGCGGACTCGATCGCGGCGTCGGAGCCGGTCGCGCCCATCGCGATGCCCACGGTCGCCCCGGCCAGGGCGGGCGCGTCGTTGATGCCGTCGCCGATCATCGCGGTCGGCGACGTCTCCGAGAACCCGGCGACGATGCGAGCCTTGTCCTCGGGACGCAGCTCGGCGTGCACGTCGCCGATCCCGGCCAGCTTCGCCAGCGCAGCAGCGGTGCGGGAGTTGTCGCCGGTGAGCATGCTCACCTCGACGCCCTGGTCGCGCAGGGTCCGCACGACCTCGGGGACCTCGGGGCGCAGCTCGTCGCGGACGCCGATCGCCCCGGCCAGGAAGCCGTCGACGGTGACGAGCACGCAGGTCTGCCCCTCGGCCTCCAGGTCCTCGACCCGGGCCTTGAGCGGACCGGCGTCGATCCAGCGCGGACTGCCCACCGCCACCCTGCGGCCGTCGACCAGGCCACCGATGCCGTGCCCGGCCTCCTCGGCCACGTCCTGCGCGGCGGGGGTTCCCCGGCCCGCGGCGGCGATGGCGGCGGCGAGTGGGTGCGTCGAGTGCTGCTCCACGGCGGCAGCCCAAGCAAGCACCTGCGCATCGTCGAACCCATGGGCGGCGACGATGGCGGTTACCTCGGGCCGGTTGCGGGTCAGAGTGCCGGTCTTGTCCACGGCCAGGTGCCGGATGCTGCCGAGGCGCTCGAAGGCGGCCCCGCTCTTGATGACGACGCCGAACTTGGTCGCCGCGCCGATCGCGGAGACCACGGTGACGGGCACCGCGATCGCCAGCGCGCAGGGGCTGGCCGCGACGAGGACGACCAGGGCGCGGGTGATCCAGGTCTCCGGGTCGCCGAGCAGGGACCCGAGCACGCCGACGAGGACGGCGAGGACCATCACGCCGGGCACCAGCGGGCGGGCGATCCGGTCAGCGATCCGGGCTCGGTCGCCCTTCTCGGCCTGGGCCTGCTCTACCAGCTCCACGATCGTGGTCAGCGAGTTGTCGGTGCCCGCGGCGGTCGCCTCGACCTCCAGCACGCCGGCGCTGTTGATCGCGCCCGCCGACACCGCTTCTCCGGGCGCGACCTCGACCGGGATCGATTCACCGGTGATCGCCGAAGTGTCCAGGCTCGACCGGCCCGAGCGGACCAGCCCATCGGTCGCGACCCGCTCGCCAGGGCGGACCAGCAGCACGTCGCCGACGGCGATCTCCCTGGCCGGGACCGAGGCGGAGGTCCCGTCGCGCAGCACGGTCGCGGTCTCCGGCACGAGCTTCAGCAGCGCGCGCAGCCCGCCGCGGGCGCGGTCCATCGCCTTGTCCTCCAGGGCCTCGGCGATCGAGTAGAGGAACGCCAGCGCGGCCGCCTCCTCGACGTAGCCGAGGATCACCGCGCCCACAGCGCTGATCGTCATCAGCAGCGCGATCCCGAGCTTGCGCTTCACAACGAGATTCCGGATCGCACCGGGCACGAACGTGTACGCGCCCAGCAGCAGGCCCGCCCAGAACGCGACCAGCGCCGCGATGTGCAGCCCCGACCACTCCAGCGCCAGGCCGGTGCCGAACGCGACGCCGGAGAGGATCGGCACGACCAGGCCGGGATCACGCCACCACCGGCGCTCTGCCTCCTCTGCCTCGTCCGCGGGGCTGGTCGTCGGCTCGTCGCAGCCGCAGGCGGCGCTCACGAGGCGTCCCCCGAACTGCTCGCGGCGCAGCAGCCCGGCACCGAGCAGGCCGGGTCGATGCACGGCGCGCTCTCGTCCACGGCGAGGGTCACATCGACCAGTGCCGTCAGCGCCGCGGCCAGGTGCGGGTCGGCGATCTCGTAGCGAGTCTGGCGGCCCTCGGGCTCGGCGACCACGATCCCGCAGTCGCGCAGGCAGGTCAGGTGGTTGGACACGTTCGAGCGGGTCAGCCCCAGCTCGCGCGAGAGCACCGCGGGGTGGCTCGGGCTGTCGAGCAGGGACATCAGGATGCGGGAGCGCGTCGGGTCGGCCATGGCCCGGCCGAGCCGGTTCATGACGTCAAGACGCGAAGCAATGGTCAGCATGCACTGAACTATACAGCAGCAGCTGACCTAATGTCCAGTTGTCGCGGCTGCCGCACGCGCTGCGCGCGCTTGCCCTCGTGAGGCGTGATCACCTCTTGCGCCAGCGGGGCCACTTCGGCATCCCGCGGCCCTTCCAGGTCTCCACGAGACCCGCAACCCAGCGGACGGACGCGAAGAGCCCGTAGCCGGCCCCGGCGAGGCCAGCGCCGACCACGAGCCACCGGCCGATGCCGAGCCACACGCTCCCGTCCACGTCCAGCGCCCACTGAACACCCGTGATGAGCCCGGCGATGCCCATCCAGAGACCGGCGACGACCACGGCCACCGGCAGGAGAACGAGGCACATCGCGGCGGCGGCGGACCAGAGCTGTCGCGCCTCCAGCTTCGCCGTCGCGGCGATGATCCGCTCCGCCCGCGCGTTCGAGGCGTCGAGGCTCGCGGTCATCGTGGCCGAAGCCTCCCCGGCGACCTGCTCGACAGCCTTCTCGACCCGTTCCTCGGTGCGCTTCTCGATCCGCTGGACCGCGCCGCCGACCTGGCTCACGAGCTTCTGGTTCGCTGTGACCTGCGCCTTCAGACCCTCAATCGCCGAGGCCGTAGCCGCGCGATTCTTCTGCGCCTCCGCGACCAAGCCCCGCGACGCGGCGTTCAAGCTCTCGCCGTTGAGACTCTGCGCGAACTCGCCGAGCGTGCTCGCGATCTCGTTCTGCCTGCTCTCGATACTCGCGATCCTCGCGGACACGTCGCTGGAGGGCGAGGAGGTCGACGCCGGGGCCGTGATCCGCTCCAGCCGCCTCGTCGTCTCCTCGTCCATGACCTTCACGAACCCCGCGAGCTTCTTCTGCTGTTCGGTCAGCGTGGCAATCCTCGTGTTCTGCGCCTCGACGGCGGCGAGGATCGAGGTCAACAGCTCCATCGTCTCCGGACTGCCGAGCTGCTGCTGCGACTGCTCGGGCTCGTTCTGCTGCTTCAGCCTGTCGAGCGCTGCGCTCATGTTCCTTCTCCTTCTGCTGCTGGTGGTAGTCGAAGAACGCTTGCGCGCCCTCCGGGGTGAAGTCCGCCGAGAGGGTGCTCGCGCGCTTGCGGCGCTCGGCGCGGCCGGACTCGCCGCGGCGATCCTCGATGTAGAGCGTCCAGGTCTCTTGCCCGGCGCGCTTGCCCTTCTTGCTGACGGGGCTGTGCAACCGCATCCGCGGCACCCGCTCCCCGTCATCGCCGAGCCGCTGGTTCTGCTCCTCGATCACCGAGACCAGACCTGCCTTGTCCACCGCCCGGGGATCGGCCAGCGCCGCGCTCATCCGGTCGCCCATCTCGCGGTCGAGCGATCCCTCGGCGAAGTCCTCGCGGCGCAGCTCCCAGTCCTTCGGTGCGTGCTCCAGCCGCTTCACGACCGAGAGCCCGTGTTCTCGCATCAGCTGGTCGTTCGCCGACTGGACGCCCCGCTGATTCCCGGCCTTGCGGTCGTGGAACGTGCGATAGTCCGAGAGCGCCTTCCCCGTCCGGTTGTTGTGGTTGATGACCAAGATGTGGTTGTGCGGCTTCTTGCCCCGCCCATCCACATGACTGACTACGAGGCAGTCGGAATCCGGGTGCATTTTCTTCGCGAGCTGATAACCGAGATCGTTCACCCGCTGCACGTCCTCCGGACTCTTCGGGTCGAACTCCTCGTCGCTGAACGACTGGCGGTAATGCACCGCCTCGACCTCGCGCGTCGTGTTCTGCGTGAGCGACCGAGCGCGCGCCGAGAACGCGCCGGGGCCTCCCGGCACATCGCACGTGATCGCGATGCCCCGCTCGTCCTCCTTGCCACGGATATAGCGCTCCGTGTCGGCGGCGCTGGCGCTCGGGCTGTAGTGCGTGGTGCTCATGAGGCCGCCCGATCCCCGAGCAGGGCGCGGACCTCGCGCAGCAACTCGATCAGCTCGGGCACCTCCGCCGACAGCGCCACTGACTCACCAGCCCGCGCCCGGCGGTCGAGGTCGTTGACGTTGATCGCCAGCGGGCGAATCTGCGCGGCCAGCTCGCGAGCATCCGCCGACGCCTGCACCCGCGCCTCGACCCCGAGCAGGTGCGCGGCCACGGCGGCGTCCAACTCCTCGCTCCGAGAGGCGTGGAGGGCATCCCGGACGACGGTCCGCACCCACGTGCTCGGAGCCAGCCCGAGCCGCTTCGCACGAGTGCGAAGCGCCGCAAGCGTCTCCTCTCCGAAGTCGGTATCGAGCTTCGCGCGGCCCCCACGACGACGCTTCGCGCCGCCGTGACTCTGACGCACAGCCTCCGCATCAGCCCGACCGGTGTTCACCTGGGAGTCGGTCTGCTGCTCCACCTGTACGCCAGAGTGGCAAGCAGTAGCCGTGTCGGACATTTCGCTGGCGCTCATGTCCTCCCCGGCTGCTTGCGAGGGGCCTCCGGCCCCCTCGACCCCCTGGAAGAGCGCATCGCGTTCGGTGCTCATGCGGCACCTCCGATCAGCGCCAGCGGCACGTCAGGGCTCCGCACCGCGAGCCCGCCCAGCAGCTCAGCAACCGCGCCCTCAGCGTCATGTTCCGCCGAGGTCTCCGGACCGTAGGTCAGTTCCCGCGACCCGACGTTCTGGTGATACGCGTTGCCGTACATGCCGGGCGTGTGTGCGGCGGTCGGGATGCTGCACTGGTGCCACTCGTAGGGCTCGATCTTCCCAATGTGCTGCACGAGGTAACGATTGATGTCGTCGGCACGATAGACCTTCACGACCGAGGCCAAGCGGCGGATGAACTGGTCCAACGCCTCGTCCACGTTGCCCTTCTGGCGGGCGTAGTAGAAGAACTCGACAGGCTCGATCGTCGCCGTGATGACGATAAGGCGCGGGGCCACCTCGCCCTTGTTCTTGTACCGAGCCTTCGCAGGCGAGGCGTTGTACGGATCAAGCAGCAGCAGCCAGTCGTTCGCATCCATCGCCGAGGCCCGCAGATCGTCCAGCAGCAGCACCTCCTCGCCTCGCCAGTCATCAAGCGGGTTCCCCGTCGCGGCCCGGTAGACCTGCCACCGCTCGCCGTGCGCGTTCGCCGCGTTGATCGCCTCGGTGATGAAGTCCGTGGCGAACCGGGTCTTGCCGATCCCGGCATCCCCATGGACGAACACCACGTGCGTCGAGAACTCACCGGCGCGGAGCTTCGCCGCCGCCCGGTATGCGCGGCGCTGGCCGTAGGCCGACAGCGCGTCGTCGATCTCCCGCTGATGCCGCGAGTAGATGTCGAACAGCTCGTCCGTGAGCATGATCTGATCCCGCGTGAACTCGCCCTGGAGCACGCGCTCGCGCATGTCCTCGAAGTTCTCGGCGACGACCTTCTTCTTCACGTGCGCGCGCCCCTTGAGCCAGGTCTCCCGACGCTGGGCGTCGATCCCGAGGTAGTCAGGCCCACGCACCGTAGCGACCTCCGAAGGCGCGTATTGGTGCTTGTCCGCGTACTTCACGTGCGTCAGATACGACAGCATGTTGTCGTAGGCGTACCGCCCGCGGCCCGGCTTCTCGACGTACTGGGGCTCGACGCCGATGCCGAACGCGAGCCGATCCAGCGGTGCGCTCTTCGCACGGCTGGCGAACTTGATGACCGCGTGCAGGTGATCGGGCTTCGGCTCGATCACCAGAGCCTTTTCCGTGTCGCTCCAGACCTCGCGCTCGTCCTTGTCATGCACGATGCCGTCGGCCTCGACGACCTCGCAGCCGGTGGCCTCGAGCCGCTGCACCATGTAGGCGAGGATCGCCTCGGCTCCCTGCTGGAGCAGCGCGGCCCCGTTCGGGTCCTCGGCAGCCCAGGTCCAGTACGACGGATCGAGGTACTGCGTGAGCCCGATGCTCGTCGGGTTGTTCTCCTGCTTAGCCACGGCGACCACCCCCGCCGCGGACAGCGCGGAGGGCCTCAGAGAGAGTGCGGCGCCTAAATGACCCCCTATTGACCCCCAAATGAGACCCAAAATGATCCCACGAGGCCACGCGACGGAGCGCGGGCGGAACCGACCGCTGACCAGGCACGTTGTTGCAGGACGCGGCAATCGACAAGCCCTTGCCGCGCCCGTAGGAACGAATGAGGCTCCCGAAACTCTTAGAGTGCGAAGCACGGCTGCGGACCGTCATCACGACGACGGGCAGCCCGCCTTCGGCGGGTGCCAGGCCAGGCCCTCCGGGCGGGGTCAGGTCGGCGGGAGCGGTGCTGAGGTTGCGTGCGTCGGCGCGCATCAGCGACCACCGCCCCGGCCGTAGCGCTTGATGACAGCCTGGTGCGTGACGCCGAGGGCGTCGCCGATCTTCGCCCAGGTCACCCCATCGGCGCGGGCGTCGGCGACGGCGATCTCGACGGACTCCTCCAGCACGGAGCGGAGCACGCCGAGGTCGTAGAGACGTGCCTCGGACTCGGCGAGGGAGGGGTCGCCCTGTCGCCAGCGGAAGCCGTTCACGTGGTCGAAGGCGGCGGAGTTGGCGCTCATCAGTGACCACCGCCCATCACGGCGGCGACCGCGGCGCGCTGTCGCGGGGTCAGGGGCGTGCGAGCCAGGCGTTCACCGGCCAGACGACCAGCAGCACGAGCGGCGGCGATGACGGGATCGAGGCCGTCTGCCTGCGGAGAAGGAGTGGAGCCCTGATCGAGGCCAGGGCGGTCGAGCGCGGATGCGCGGGGAACGTCGATAACGACAGACATCGGAAGTCCTCAGACATGAGTATCTTCCGGTTCCCCGCCACGGTAATTGGGCTGTTTGACCGGCTACTCATCCGGGAGCAGAACCCCGCGCTTCTAAGTCGCGGCCCCGGTGGGATCTTCTTGTCTGCAACCAGTCTCCCACGAGTCGACTCACCATTGCAATGACGAGTCGACTCATGACTCAGTCGCGACGCGGCTCTATCCGAATCAGGTCGGGGTCGAATGTCACGTGACCGGGCGTGATGGGCTCGATGGTCACCGTCACCAGCTCGTCCACGAGCATCCGGCGGCGGTCCACGTCCAACACCTTCCACTTCGCCTCGACCACCTCGCGGCGCTCCGCGGTGCCGACCGGCTCCTCGACGTCCGCGAGCAGCTTCGCCGCCGCCGACACCGAACGGTCGAGCAGCTCCGCGTCGATCTCGTCGATGCGGGCCTTCACGTCGTTGATCGCTGCCGTTATCTCCAGGACCGGCTGATGGATGTCGCGCAGCAGCGGGCTCAGCTCCTTCACCCGATCGACCAGGGCGTTCCGCTCCGTCAGCAGCTCCTCGCGATCCGGCCCATCGTCCTCCTGTGGCATCACGAGGTCGTGCACGTCCACCGAGGACAGACGCGTGAGCACCGCCTCGGTGACCATCGCATCGACGGGCTCGCGCTGGCGGGTGAGATGGAACTGCTCGCCGCAGCGGTACGTCGGCTGCTTGCGGCTGTTCGTCCCCGAGACGAGCGTCGCGCCGCACTTCCCGCACAGCCCGATCGTGGACAGGAGATACTTCGGCTGGTTCCCCTGCCTCGCCGACCTCCGCACGTTGTCCTCCAGCTTCGCCACCGCGGCCCGCCACGTCTGCTCGCCGACGATGGGCGGGAACGCCTCGCCCTGAACCGGGTACAGCTCGCCCGACGCGTAGTGCTTGATGTAGCCACAGTAAAGCGGGTTCGCGAGCAGGTAGCGCACAGCATCGACGGAGAACTCCGACCCACGCGCGGTGAAGTGACCGGCGCTGTTCAGGTCCTCGCGGATTCGCCGGATCGACAGGGACGGCTCGCCGAGGAACGCATCGAAGGCCCGCCGTACGGCGGCGGCCTCCTCCTCGATCAACTCGCCGTCCCTCGTCCAGCCGAACGCCTTCCAGGCGGACGTGGGGATGCCCTCGGCGCGTCGGCGCTCGTTCGACCTGATTTGTCGCTCGGCCTTGCGTCGTGCCTCGAACCGGGCGAGAGCGGCGAGCATCGTCGCCTGGAACTCCCCGTCCGCCGTCGAGAGGTCGATCTCGCCGTCAACGGTGACGACACGCAGGCCGAGATCAATCAGTGTGTTCAGGTCCTTCGTGCTACGCAGGAGCCGGTCCATGTCCACGGCGACCACCATCGAGAACTTGCCCGCACGGGCGTCCTCCAGCATCTCGGCCCACCGAGTGCCAGCACGGCGCTTCTTCGTCGCGGACACCGCGTTGTCGTCGTAGACCTCGACGACCTTCCAGTCCTTGGCCTCGGCCAGCGCCCTGATCTTTCTCAGCTGGGTCTCGACGGTCCATCGGTCGCCCTTGCGGTTGCTGCCGACGAGATCGGCGTCAACGGCGCGTTCTTCCGCGTCCACCACTACGCGCCCCAGGCGGCTGCACCCATGCCCCTCCTGTCGGCCATCGCCGCGCGCACCAAGGCCATCGAAGTCGGCACCGGCGTCATCGACATGCGATACGAGAACCCCCTCTACCTGGCGGAGGAGGCGGCCGCCCTTGACCTCATCGCCGATGGGCGCACCGCGCTGGGCGTGTCCCGCGGCGCACCGGAAATCGCCCGGAGGGGCTGGGAGGCCTTTGGCTACCGCTCCGAGGATCCTCGCGGATCGGATCTCGCTCGCGCTCACTACGAACGCTTCCTCGACGCCGTCGCCGCCGTTCCCATGGCCGAGGCCGCGCCCCTGCACGAGCAGTACCCGACGCAGCTCACCCCGGGAACGCCGCTGCCCATCCTCCCGCACTCTGAGGGGCTGCGACGCCGGATCTGGTACGGGGCAGGATCCAACGCCTCGGCGATTCAGGCCGCGCGCGACGGCGTCAACCTCATGAGCTCGACCCTCGTCTTCGAGCACGCAGACAAGCCATTCGGAGATATTCAGGCCGACCAGCTGCGCGCCTACCGGAGGGCGTGGGCCGAGGCGGGACACTCGTGGACGCCCCGAGTGTCGGTCTCGCGCTCGATCTTCCCCCTGCTCTCCCGGCGCGACGCGGGCCTGTACGGCCTGAGCGCATCCGGAGATCAGGTCGGCCACCTCGACTCGGCGGTAGCCACCTTCGGAAGAACCTACGCGGCCGACCCCGACACCCTCATCACGCAGCTGAGTCAGGACCGGGCGCTCGCAGAGGCCGATACTCTCCTCCTGACGATCCCCAACCAGCTCGGATTCGAGGAAAACTGGTCGATTATCCGCAACTTCGCGGAGTATGTGGCCCCCGCGCTCGGATGGGAGCCGGCCCGCCCCGGACAGGTCGCCTCGGGTTACCCGATCGGCGACGCCGCGCGCGAGGCCGAGGCCGACTGAGCGGGTGATCGTCACTCCGGGGCGGGCACGCCGAGCCACCCGCCCCGGCTTCACATTTTGTGTGCGCTGGCATACACTGGTTGGACATTATCCAAGCAAGACGATGAGGTCTTCCCATAATGGCTCGACGCTCCAGGGGCGCGGTGTCAATCAATCCGCGTTCCGCCCAGAACATGTCCACGCGACCTGCAGGCTTCTCCAAGAAGAAAGCGGTGTTCAACCCGGTCAAGGCACTGGGTGTCCTGGGCGCACTGGCCTCCATCACCACCTGCCTCGTCATCCAGCTCCCCGGCCTGGACGCGGCGGGCACGCGGATGTTCGGGATCTTCCTGGCCGCCATCCTCCTGTGGGTGACCGAGGCCGTGCCCCTGGCGGGCACGGCGGTACTCGTCATCTTCCTGGAGGTCCTGCTCATCTCCGACCATGCGCTCCTCAGCGTCGGCGAGGGTGCCCCCGCCTACACGAAGTTCTTCGGCGCGCTCGCAAACCCCGTGATCATCCTGTTCCTTGGCGGCTTTATGGTGGCCGACGGAGCGGCGAAGTACAAGCTTGACCGGGCGCTGTCCGCGGTCCTCCTGCGGCCTTTCATCGGCAAACCTCGCCTGACGGTCCTGGGCGTCATGCTGATCACCGCCATCATGAGCATGTTCATGTCCAACACTGCGACGACCGCGACCATGTTTGCCGTCATGATGCCCGTCATCATGGCCCTGCCCGAGGGCAAGGCGCGCACGGGCATCGCCCTGTCCATCCCGGTGGCCGCGAACGTGGGGGGCATGGGAACCCCGGTGGGTACGCCTCCCAACGCCATCGCGCTGGGGGCGTTGGAGAACGCGGGGGTGAGCGTGACCTTCCTGCAGTGGATGCTCGCGGCCGTCCCCCTCATGCTGGTGCTCCTGGCCCTGTCGTGGGCGTTCATCGCGTGGCGCTACATCCCCGCCGACGCGAGCTTTGACATCGACACCTCGGCTCGCTTCGAGAAGTCACGCAACGCGATCATCTTCTACGCGGTCGCGGGTGCGACGATCCTGCTGTGGATGACCGAGTCGCTCCACCACATCTCCTCCAACGTCGTCGGCTTCCTGCCGGTCGTGGTCCTCTTGATGACGAAGGTCATGAGCGGCGATGACCTGCGTGCCCTGGACTGGCCCGTCCTGTGGCTCGTCGCCGGCGGCATCGCCCTCGGATCCGGGGTGGCCGCGACCGGCCTCGACAAGTGGATGCTCGGCTCCATCCAGTGGGCGTCGATCCCGGGAGCCCTGCTGATCCTCGTGCTCGCGCTCGTCGGGTGGGTGACCTCGAACGTCATCTCGCACTCCGCCTCGGCGAACCTCCTCATCCCCATGGGCATGGGCCTGGCGACGAGCGTGTCGACCAGCGCAGCCGAAATCGCCATCGTCATCGCGCTGGGCTGCTCCCTGGGCATGTGCCTGCCCATCTCGACCCCGCCGAACGCGATCGCCTACTCGACCGGAACCACGCCGACGCGAGAGATGGTGGTCGTCGGCGTCGTGGTGGGCCTCGTGGGCATCATCCTCCTGGCGTTCGTCGCGCCGCTCACGTGGGGTGCGATCGGGGTGATGTGACGTGCCAGGTGACGAGGCGGTGGTCCGCTCGGACGCTGCGGACCGGCCCAGGCCGGGGCTGGCCTGCGGGTGGACGCGCGGCCCCATGGCGGGCGACGCCTCGGTGCTGGCCCGCACGGACGTGTGTAGCGGCGGACACAGGAGGGGGCACCCCATCCACCTGCTGGTCGTCGGCGACAATTCGCGGTCGATAGCCGCTCCGGTGACCCGAGACCTGGCCGACGCCTTCCCCGGGCTCTGCTTGGACAGGGTGGAGGGTGTGGCCGACCTCGCGGACTACGGCGCGAGCCTGAGGGTGGGCGACCACGTTCTCATGGGTCTGGTCACCTCCGAGGTGGACGACATTGACGCGCTGATCGACCGAGCCGGTGCGATCCCGGCGCTGCGTGGCATGCAGTGGGTGGTCGTCACGGACGCGGCCGAGCACAGGGACCTCACCCGGTGCATGCAGTCGGGCGCCCTGTCCTCGGTGCTGAAGTCCCCGTGGACGTTGCCGCTGCTGGCAGGCCAGGCGTACTCGACGATGGTGCGCTACCTGCGCGGATGCGGATACTCGGAGAGCCAGATCCGATTCCTCATCGCCGACCCCCCGCCCTTCGCGGTTCAAGGACCCCTCCTGGAGGGGCTCGACCGAGACGAGCGAGAGGTGGTCATGGAGCTCCTGGCGGGCGTTGAGAGGGTCCTCGGACACCGCCCGCGCCTCGTCGTGCCGGGGGGAACCCAGTTGGTCACCCAGGGGGAACCCGTCTGGGCCGTCTACCTCGTGCTCGACGGGAGGGTGTCCCTGCACCGGGACTCGGCGAGGGGCGAGGTTCTCGCCCACCTGGCGTCCTCCGGCCCGCTCATCGGTCTCGTGTCCCTGGCTCGCGCCGAGAACGCGTTCTTCACGGGCACGACGATGGGGGAGGCGACCCTCGTGCGTCTGACGACCGAGCAACTACAGATCGTCATCTCCGAGGACCCCTCCATCGGCGCCACCCTGACGGCCCTCGCGATCCGTTCCCTGACCCGGCGCCTCATGAGGGCCGAGGACCTGCACCTGGAGAATGCGATGCTCGCCGAGGACCTCGAGGCTCAGAAGGAGGCACTGGCCGCCACCCTGGAGGACCTGCGTGCCACGCGGGCCGAGCTCGTCGAGCGGGCGCGCTTCGCGATGCTCGGCGAGCTCAGCGCCGGCATCGCCCACGAACTCAACAACCCCGTGACCGCTCTGGTGCGGGCCGCCAAGCATCTCCACGAGGACGTCGATGCGGTCCTGGCGTCCCCGGCCGCGGCCTCGTCGCGGGAGGCGATGGCGCGCGCCCTGACCGCGCCGCCGCGCTCGACCTCCGTCGAACGCGCCCTCATCAAGGAGCTCCTGCCCGTCGTCGGCGATCGCACGGTGGCACGCCGCCTGGTTCGCGCCGGAGTGCAGGGGGCGGACGGTGCCCGCGCGCTCGCGCGCATCCCCGGAGGCATCGACGCCTACGAGGCGGGGGCGCGCCTGGGAGGGGCTCTGCGATCCGTGCTCGCCGCCTCCGACCGCGTCATCGAGCTGACGCAGTCCCTGAAGGGCTACGCGCGTCCCGACACCGAGGACCTCAGGCCCGTCGACGTGCGTGACGGCATTGACGACGTTCTGCGCCTCACCGCGCACCGGGTGAGGGGCATCCGCATCGACTGCGACTACGAGGACGTGCCGCCCGTCTACGCTCACCCCGCGAAGCTGCAGCAGGTCTGGACGAACCTCATCGTCAACGCCGCCGAAGCCATCGAGGACGAGTGCGCCGACAAGGCCGCCGCCGCGGAGCGCGACGGCACGATCCCCGAGCTGCCCGCCCGCGGCGAGGCGGATGCGTTGATCCGCATCACCGTGCGCCCCGCGGAGGGAGGCGTGAGCGTCACGATCAGCGACAACGGCCCCGGCATTGACCCGGCAATAGTCGACAAGATCATGGAGCCCCACTTCACGACCAAGGCGGGGCGCATCAGATTCGGTCTGGGCATGGGCATGTCCATCGTCCGAACCATCATCGCCGACCACGGGGGCTGCCTCGCGATCGACACACACCCGGGGTCCACGATCATGCGGATCCTGCTGCCCACACAACCACACGAGGAGGAATCATGACCCTGACAATCCTGTCCCTTGAGGATGAAGCGGACGTGCGCGATGCGCTTGAGCGCGATCTCGAACAGTTCTGGGACAAGATCCGGCTCGAGGTCGCCGAGGATGTCGACGACGCCTGGAGCGTCATCGACGAGATCGTCGAAGACGGAGACAAGCTGGCGCTCGTGCTGTCCGACCACCGGCTACCCGGGAAGTCGGGCGTGGATTTCCTGGTGGAACTCACGAAGGATGAGCGCTTCGGTGCGACCCGGACGGTGTTGGTGACCGGCCAGGCGGACCAGTCGGACACAATCCGGGCGGTCAACCAGGCGGGCCTCGACTACTACGTCGCCAAGCCGTGGAACCCCGAGGAGCTGTGCGCGGTCGTGCGAGATCAGCTCACCGAATACGTCCTCGAGGCCGGGGTCAATCCCCTGCCCTACGTGAGCGTTCTCGACGGTGTACGCGTCATGGAGGCGATCCGCTGACCGAGCGAAGTGGGCCGCCGCCCACCGACGAAGGTGAGCGGCGGCCCCGCGGCGCACCTCAGCTCGCGGAGGGCTGGCCCGGGTCGTTGCACATCGTGATGCCCTCGAAGCCGGCGGCGCCCAGAACCTGGAAGATCTCGTCGAGGAGGAGCATCGGCTCGGCGGTTGTGGGGGTGATGTGATGGGCGGTATATTGTATTCGCGATATGTACTCGATCCAATGAGGGTGGTGGCATGGAGTTTTCACATGTGCGTATTAGGAACTGGAAGAACTTTCGGGATCTGAGCTTCGATGTAGGCCATAGGCTCTTTATCGTGGGGCCAAATGCTGCCGGTAAATCGAACCTTCTTGACGTTTTTCGTTTTCTTGGGGACATCGTCGCGCCAGGCGGCGGAATGGCACAGGCCGTGGAACAGCGCGGAGGACTAAAGAAGGTGCGCAGCCTGTTTAGTCGGCAGCATCCTTCTCCGAGCATCGATGTAAAATTGCGGGACGGGGACGATGAATGGCGGTATGTGTTGGTCATTCGCCAGGAGGGATCCGGGCATCGGAGGGTGCTGGTTGAGGAAGAGAGGGTTGAGGTAAATGGGAAGCGGGTGCTAAAGCGCCCGACAAAGGAGGATAAGGAAGATGCGGAACTGCTCACCCAGACGTATTTGGAGCAGAAAGTAACGAACAAAGAGTTTCGCAAGATCGCTGATTTCTTTGCGCAGACCAGGTACTTTCACCCCGTTCCGCAAGTAATTCGAGGGCTGACGGGCAACGAGATCAAGTCGTCAGACCCCTACGGTTCCGATTTCATTCGACAAATTAGTGAAACGCCTAAGAAAACGCAGGATGCTAGGCTGAGACGCGTGCAGGCTGCCCTTCAAAAGGCGATTCCGGAGTTTGAGAAGCTGAGGCTCGAAAAGGATTCCATGGGCGTGCCACATTTGGAAGCGGCATACAAGAATTGGCGGCCGCATGCTGCGTGGCAAAATGAGACGCAGTTTTCTGATGGAACCCTGCGATTGCTGGGGCTGCTGTGGACGTTGGTCGCGACTCCTGCGGAGAAATCCAGTGTGTTGCTTCTTGAGGAGCCGGAACTTTCGTTGCATTCCGCGCTTGTATCTAAGCTTCCTCGTCTTTTAGCTGAGGCGAGGAAGAATGCGAAGGGAGCCGTTCAGGTTATCTTGTCAAGCCACGCCACTGAGGTCGTGGATGATGATTCGGTTGGTGCGGAAGAAGTACTGGTGCTTCTTCCTGGAAAGGACGGAACGAAGGGAAGTCTGCTCAGTGACCGCGAAGATGTTGAGTGTTACCTCGATATAGAGACCCCTTTCTCGGAGATCATTAGTATTCTCTTGGGTGCGGAGGGTACGCCTAGTTCTGGGCTCGGATTATGAGTCTTCGGATGTCGGCCTTGGTGTACGTCGAGGGAGAGACTGATGTGCCCGTGGTCTCCGCTGTGATGAGAGCTGCAGGGTGGGGCGGTGATGAGTATATGGTGTTTGCCAAGGGTGGGTCGCGTAATGTGAAGAAGACACTGAGAGAACAGGCCGTTAAGTCCTCGCCAGTTCCAAGGATCTTTATTATTGATGCTGACGGTCACTGCCCAGTCGAGCTTAGGCGTTCGCTCCTTCCTGGAGGAAGTGTGGAGAGCGTTCTCCTGCGTGTGTGCGACAACGAGATTGAGAGCTGGATTCTCGCGGATGATCGGGCTTTCTCACGATTCTTTAACATGCCTCTAGCGAAGGTGGAGTCCCCGGATGGGGTGGACGCCAAGGAGCGGATGCTGCGCAGTGTATATCGTCTTAGAACGAGCAATGCGCAAGACTTTGCGCGAGAACCCAGCAAGCACTCAGGGAAGTACAGATTTGGGAGCCGCTATCACACACTTATCAGACGGTTTATCGACGAGGAGTGGGACGCTCAGCGTGCGGCACAACGGTCTGACAGTCTCAAACGAGCTGTCCAACGTCTTGGCGAGTTGCATGATCGGTTTATCGGCGGGGAGTTAAGCTAATGATCATCCTCAGGGCATGGGGGATGTGTTTTGATCGACGTTGCCCCTGCCCTACGTGAGCGTTCTCGACGGTGTACGCGTCATGGAGGCGATCCGCTGACCGAGCGAAGTGGGCCGCCGCCCACCGACGAAGGTGAGCGGCGGCCCCGCGGCGCACCTCAGCTCGCGGAGGGCTGGCCCGGGTCGTTGCACATCGTGATGCCCTCGAAGCCGGCGGCGCCCAGAACCTGGAAGATCTCGTCGAGGAGGATCATCGGCTCGGCGGTCCCCGCGGCGAACTCGGGGTGTCGGATCTCGATGGCCGCCATGCCGCGCGGGTCCGTTACCGGTTCGGTGTCGAACCTCTGCGACAGCAGGGCGTTGGCCTCCTCCAGGTCGGCCGGAGACCCGAAGGCCCAGGTGACGGCCTTGTTGCCCGCACCCGTGGGCGTTCGGTGAATGTACATGCGCGTCATGAGGACGTGACGCCCGCAGCGCGGAAACACGTCGCCCACGCGGGTGAACAGGGCGATGTCGGCCAGCTCCCCGCCCATCGAGGAATCGACCAGCGCGTACGCGTAGGCGCCGATGCCGCGCAGGGTCAGGGAATCGGCGAGCAACCCCATGACCTCGTCGCCGAAGGGCTCGGACTGAAAGTACACGCCCTCCCCGGTGGCCGGAGCATCCGGCCCCAGCAGCGAAATCTCAAAGCCCGCGTCGGCGAGCGCATCGCGCACGAGAGCAATGTTGTGCTCGGGGAAGGGGTGCAGGGCAGCCGCGTTCGCGGCGATGCGCTCGACGAACACGTACGTGGAGAAACCAAGCTCAGGCATGCCCCAATTGTACGAGGCCGTCAACGAGGGGAGTCAGCGCAGGCACAGCCCCTGTTCGTGCAGGACCTCAAGGATGGGGGACACGTGCGCGCCGCCCACCCCGATGCTGGTGCCCACCAGGTGCGTGAAGGACTCCAGGCGCGAACCGCTGCGCAGGTCGTAGTACTCGGTGACCTCGCGGTCGTAGTCGGCCAGCAGCTCCGCGTAGGACTCCACGCGCGGGTACGTGTTGCGCGCGGTCATCACAGAAAGGGGCAGGCGCGGCTTCCGACCCGGCTCCTGGTCCGAGTGACCCACGAGGAGCCCCACGATTGGGAAGGTCAGCTCCGGCAGCTTCAGCGCCTGAACGACCGAGCGCGGGTCTGCGAGGATAGAACCCAGGTAGACGGTGCCCAGCCCCATGGACTCGGCGGCCACCACCACGTTCTGCGCGGCCAGCAGCGCGTCTTCCGCCGCCGTGAGGAACAGGTTCATCGAGGACAGGGCCTCGGAGGAAATCCCCTGCTCGGCGCGGATACGGCTGTTGCGGTACAGGTCAGCGAGGAAGATGAAGAGATCGCCCTTCGTGCCGCCCACGTAGGGCTGACCGGATGCCGTGCCAATCGCCTCGCGGACCTGCGGGTCGGTGATGTGCAGGATCGTGCAGGACTGCAGGTAGGAGGAGGTGGCGGTGTGTCGGGCCACGTCCATGAGCGTGGCGACCTCGGCCTCCGTGAGGGGCTGGTCCTTGTAGGCGCGGATCGTGCGGTGTGCCAGCTGCAGGGCAATGGTGTCGTTTGTCATGCGTTCATTCTACGATTGACGGTGTGAAACGAATCGAGCCATTTGGTCCCTTTGCGCTGCCGGCCGACGTGACTCCCGTCGCGCTTGCCGCTCCCGCGGGGGAGCTCAGCGGCCTGCTTGTCGGCCCGAGCGCCCCCTCCCTCGTGGATGGCACCCCAACAACCCGCACCGCCCCATCCCCCGGCGATGCCGGGGCGAATAGGGTCCTCCTCGTCCCCGGCTACACGGGGTCAAAGGAGGACTACGCGCCCGTCCTTCCCTTCCTGGGCCGAGACGGCTGGGACGCCCTCGCCTACTCGCAGCGAGGCCAGGGCGGTTCCGCCGCTCCCGTGGGCCTGGGTGCCTACGGGATGAGTGACTTTGTCGCGGACCTCGTCTCGATCGCCGAGGCATGGGCCGGGGCCTCGGGGCGCGTACACCTCGTGGGTCACTCCTTCGGTGGGATTGTCGCGCGCGCGGCAGTCATCGCCCGGCCTGATCTCTTCGCTTCCGTCACCCTGTTTTGCTCCGGGCGCGCCGTCTACGACTGGATGAACACCCTCCCGGTTCTCGACCCCCTGCCCGTGGGCGAGGGGGCACGCGAGCAGGTGCTGCGCGCCTACTTCCCGGACATGACGCTCACCGAACCCGCGGTTGGCTGGGCGGAGTTTCAGCGCGTGCGAGCCCTGGCAACCTCCTCGGAGAACCTTGTGGGAATCGCGCGGATACTCTCCGAGCTGCGTCCCGACACCCCCGCGCTCGCGGCTACGGGTGTTCCCGTCCATGTCTTGTACGGGGATCAGGACGGGATTTGGCCGCCGTCGTGGTACGCGCAGGAGGCCTCGGAGCTGGGCGCCCGCGAGAGCGTCATCCGGGGCGGAACGCACAGCCCGCAGCTGCAGTTCCCCGACCAGTGGGCGCGCCTGGCGAGCGGATTCTGGTCTGACGTGGAGTCGGGGTCGCTGGTCTGGTCCCTGTGACGAGCGCGGGTGTGACATCGTCCCAAAACCGTGTTTTGTGGCGCGTGGGCGTGAGCTTCGACGCTTAGTATTGGGGCCATGAACAAGCGTTCTCTTCTCACCGCAGTGCTCGCGCTCGGCCTGGGTCTCACCGCCCTGACCGGATGCGCCACCGATTCCGACCCCGCCCACTCCTACGTGACGCCGAAGGACGTCAAGACCGTTGAGCGTCCCATCGCGCAGATCGACGACAGCGGCGTCAAGGTTCCCGAGAAGCGCGACCTCAAGGTCAAGCTCGCCGACTCCGACAAAGCCGTGAAGTGGACGATCGAGGTCTCCGATCCGACCGCCCTCGAGGTTGGCAAGTCCGAGAAGAACGTCGTGACCCTGCACCCGCTGCGTGCGCTGGGCGAGGACGAGGACGCAGTGACGGTGACCCTGACCGACCCGGACGGGATCTCCACGACCTTCCCGGTGACCATCACCACGGGCGCTAACTGAATCTACCGTTGATAGGGGGCCGGGATCATTCGATCCCGGCCCCCTCGTCGTGCGGCGCCGCCACGAGAGCCTGGCGACGCGCGCACAAAAACGAGTGTCGATGGCTCAGCGCCGCCGCCACTGGTTCACTTGGTGAACTTATCCTTCAAGTCCTCGGCGACTTCGGTGGCCTTGTCCTTTACGTCCCCGGCGACCTCAGCGGCCTTGTCCTTGGCAGTCTCAACGGCCTTCTCGATGTTTTCGCCAGCCTTCTCGAAACCCTCTTCGGCCTTCTTGGACAGATCTTCCAGACCCATGCGGTCCTCCTTGAATTGTGCTTCCGCCCGTTTATCCGAGCGGATGGTGTCCATCCTATCGCAGCGTGTCCGGGCCGGTCTCGGGATGGACAGGCAAACGCATGGCGCCATGGAAAGGCATGAATATCGACTCCCGTGCGCCTGTGGCCGCGGTGTGGCGGGGGCCGCGCCGTGACGCTCGTGGGTCACTTGGGTCAGTGTGCAACCACGACCACCCCTGCCTGATGGGCTTCTGGCATTCGTGAAACCGAGACCGCCCCTGCCTGATGGGCTTCTGGCATTCGTGAAACCGAGACCGCCCCTGCCTAGCCACAAGCGCCCATATGAGCCGTTTGCGGAGAGACGGGGGTGGTGGGAGTTTCAATTCGGTGGCTCCCGGCAGAAGCAGGGGCGGGGCCGGTTTCACCCGCGGTCGCACGCCGCGTGTGGGGGCGCGCTCGCCACGCTGTCGGAGCGGCGAAGGTGCGGCGTAAGTCCTACGGCGGTGCTCCCAGCCGCACTGGCGGCGCTGTTGGGGCTGAGGGGGGGGCGTAACGGTCGGGCGGCATCCGTGGGAACGAAAGCGCCGCAGGAGGCATGCGCTGTTACTCGCAGGCGACGCCGTCGTTGTCGCGATCGAGCTGAGGTCGATAACCCGGCTCGCCCCGATAGATGGGAGCAGCACCGGCTCGGCGTGCTTCGGTGCAGTTCTTGTAGTACGTTCCCCCGGGTTCTCGTGCGGGTGTCGACTCCCGCGCCTCGGTCGTTTCCTGGGGGATTGGGGCAGCAGGGGTAGCAGCGGGCGCGGGGGTTGGAGTTGGTGAGGGGCGAGGGGGCCGCCACGAGAGCCTGGCGACGCGCGCCCGGCTGGAATTGGCGCGTGTTACAGGCGTTCGATGAACTCCCGAAGGGCGCGCAGCGGCAGTACCAGGTGGCTATCCGTCCCTGGACAGGGGACGAAGTGGGAGGACTGGCCGAGGTAGAAGCTGCGCGCCCGGTCATCGGCGCAGTGAACCAGGAGGGCTGCAAAGCCGACGTCATTGCTGAGCTTGTAGGCCCGCAAGAGGGCATCTTTGAACAGGGCGGAGCCGATGCCTCGTCCCTGCGCGCGCTGATCGACGGCGAGGCGAGCGAGGAGAAGAATGGGGCACGGGTCTGGGCGCCTGCGTGGCTTGAGCGCATCCGGGAGCGTGCTGCGCTCCACGGCCCCCATTGCCAGGGCGTAGAAGCCGAGCGTCTTGGGCTCCTGCGTTGTGATGAAAATGCGGGCGTTGCCGGCGCTGTGGTTCTGCCAGGCGAAGCGGTGGAACCAGTCGTCGATCTCGGCGTTGCCCGACTGGAATCGCTCTCGCTCGTCCTTGCGTGTCAGGGGCCGAGGCTCTTGCAGGACCGTCGCGTACATCAGCGTTCAGGGGTGCGCGGGTCGTCGAGGTCGATGTGGGTACCGAAAGGCGACGGGCGATTGAGGAGCTTGCGCAGCTTGGGATCGTCCTTGAGTGGGGTCTGGAGGATCTCTTCGAAGCGAGCGTGGTCCTCTTCGCTCAGGATGAAGACGCGCTGGTCTGCCAGGCGGCGCTGGGCTTCCATTGTGACGGTGGACAGAGTGAATTCGCTGACGCTGCGTCCTTCCTGTTCGGCTGCGCGACGAATGAGGGTGTCCTGTTTGTCGGTGAGGCGCAGATCTAGGCGCCGTGTCTTTGTGGTGCTCATTAGAGCCTCTCTTTCATCTGTACGGAGATTATCCGTACAGGCGTTCACGATAGCACCTACCCGGTGAGAAATCCAGCCCGACCATCGTTGCGAAGTACGATCCGGGCCTGTGCGCGCCTGTGTAGGCATGGGAGGGGCCTGGGCGCGGCGCATCGGGGTTCTCTCAGGGACAGACCCGGGCTGCCCCCCATAGAAACGGGTGCGGCGCTGGTCCTATCGTCGAAGCATGACACAGAACACGGCGGGTCTGGTGACCCAAGCACTGACGAAAACATACATGCGCGGACAGACCCCTGTTCACGCGCTCGCTGGGGTCGACCTGACCCTGCCGCAGGGCACGCAGGTCGCGATCATGGGGCCATCCGGTTCGGGAAAGACGACGCTCCTGCACTGCCTGGCCGGCGTCCTGCGCCCCAGTTCCGGCTCCATCTCCCTCGACGGCCAAGAGATGACGGCCATGTCGGAGAAGGACCTGTCGGACCTGCGCCTGAGGCGCTTTGGCTTCGTCTTCCAGGACGGACAGCTGCTCCCCGAGCTGCCCACGGAAGAGAACATCGCGATGCCTCTCATGCTCTCGGGTACACCCAAGGCCGAGGCGGTATCCCGAGCTCGGGACATCCTGCGCAACCTCGGCCTCGATGGCGCGGGTCCGTATCGGCCCGGACAGCTCTCGGGCGGACAGGCGCAGCGCGTCGCCATCGGCCGCGCGCTGGCCACCGACCCGTCGGTCATCTTCGCCGATGAACCCACGGGCGCCCTCGATCAGGCGACCGGCGGCGAGGTCATGTCCCTGCTGACCAGCGCGTGCGCGACAACTGGCGCGTCCCTCGTGTTGGTCACCCACGATCCGGCGGTCGCGAGCCGGCTCCCCCACACGATTCACGTGCGCGACGGTCGCATCTCCCTGTCGGAACGAGGCGGCGGCCCCCAGGCCGCCATGGCCTCGACCCAGACGAGCCCAGGCGTGCCCGCGGCGGGCGCCACGCGCGAGGGGGTCCAGCGATGAGTTCGGTGCGCACCGCGGCAGAGGCCCTGCTGCGCTCCCGCGACCGGGCGACATCCACCCTGACGGTCGCCGCCTTCGCCTTGCCGCACGCCGTGTTGCTGGCGGTCACCGGCGGGGTCATGGCCTTCATGTCGCGTTCCGCCGCGGCGAGGGCTACCGGTCTGGCCGACGACCCGACCACCATCGAGGGTGCGATGGTCATGTACGTCCCGCTGGCGTTCTTCGCCGCGACCCTCCTGGTCGTCCCGATCATCTCGATGGGTGCGGCCGCGGCCCGCCTGGGCATGAGCAGGCGCGAACGCGACCTCGCGGTGCTGCGCCTGGTGGGCCTGGCACCCGGCAAGACCAAGCTGGCGTGCATCGTCGAAACCTGCGTCTTCGCGGCCGTCGGTGTTCTCATCGGCTCGATCCTGTACGCGGTGACGCTTCCCGCGTGGGGGGCGCTGTCCTTCCAGGGCCGCCCGATGGGGGTCGGTGAGATGTGGGTGGGGGTCCTGGTTCTCCTGGCCGAGGCCGTCGCCATGATCCTCCTGGCCGCGCTCTCCTCGTGGCTGGCCATGCGCAAGGTGGCGATCACTCCTTTGGGTGTTGCGCGACGCTCCCACGCCGGTCGGGTGAGCGCCTTCGGTCCGATCCTGGCGGTGGTTCTCCTCGTGGCGTGGCTCGTCGTGGGCGGGTTTGCCATGAACCTGGGCGCCGCGATCGGCATGGCAATCTTCATGGGCTTCCTCGGAGCGATCTTCCTGGTCGTGAACCTGCTGGGCATCTGGTCGATCAGCGTGATGGGCCGCATCATGGCGCGCTGGGCTCGCAGCCCGCAGATGATGGTGGCAGGCCGGCGCCTGGCCGACGACCCGCGCAGCGTGTGGCGTTCTTTCGGTGCGGTGGCCCTGGTTGGCTTCATCGTGGGCGTGATGTTCCCGATGAGCTCGGTGATCTCCGCGGAGGGAAACACGGCCATGGATGAGGTCCAGCGAATCGTCAACGGCGACATCATGCGCGGCATGATGCTGACCTTTGCGATCACCCTGGCGCTGGGAGCGGTGTCGACGGCCGTCAACCAGTCCATCCGCGTCATCGACTCGGCCGAGCAGATGCGCGCCCTGTCCTACATGGGATCCCCGCGGGGCTTCATGGATCGTAGCCGTCGCCTTGAGGTCGCTCTGCCCGCCTTCGTGATGGTGGGGGGATCGGTGCTGATGGGGATGGTGTTCATGTCCCCGTTAATTCCTTCTGGAGCGGTCAGCGGTTTCGTCGCCGCCATCGCCGCGGCGCTCGTGGGTGTCCTCCTCATCGTCGCCGCCTCCGAGGCGACGGTCCCCCTGCGTCGCCGCATCCTGGCGAGCATGCGCGAGGGGCGCGAGTAGGGGGCGTTCCTGCCCTCGCTGTCGACCCGTCGGCCCCGGCCTCGTGTGAGAAACGAGGCCGGGGCCGATCGGCGCAATGACGGCGACAACGACCGCCGAATCCTATGTGACGAGCACCTCACGAATGTTAGACTTGTCCTGTTAGGTGATCGCATGACTTCGACGGAGAAAACATGTACCGGTCGTCTTCCCAGTACTCTCACGCGGGGGGAGTGGGCGGAGCCGCGCGAGGGGCGCGGACCGCGAGGCCGCGGACGCGTCGACGGCCTCGCCCTGCCGCGCCCTCGCACTCGCTCGCGCAGCGCCCGGGAACGCGAACGGGCTTCGAGGTGGACCAGGAGGCCGGAGGCGGGGCGGCACCCGCGCACCGGCACGGCAAGAGCGCGGGACTGTTGGCGCCGAGCATCGGCGTTGCTGTCCTCGTCGCGCTCGCCCTGGCGGCCTGCGCGCTGTGGTGGTTCTAGGCCGGTCCATTCACGTCAAGAACGAGGAGGGGAGCTGATGAGTGAGAACGGCATACGGCCTGCGCCCGGCCGACCGTCGTCTGCCGAGGCGCCGGCGCCGTCCCTGTCCCACGCGCCGCCGCCCGCCCCTATGCCGCGGCAGCAGGGGCCTATGCCGCCCGTGGTGTTCCCCCAACCCGCGCCACCGAAGCGACGGGCACACCGAGAGTGGCTCAATTGTGCCGTCGTCACGATGCTTCTTCTCTTCATCCCACATGTCGTCACGTTCTTGATTGATTTGCGGCCGGGGGATCATTCAGACAACGGCGACGGTCTTTATGTGATTCCCGGGTTGCTCCTGATTCCCTGCGTGCTCGCCGGCCACCTGATGGCCGTTCTGACCTTGATTATTGGGGTTGTCGAGTGGTTCGGATGGGTGCGGGCGGGGTATCGTCGGCGCGCCGTCTCAGTCCGGATGATCGTCGCCCTACCCGTGGCCTTGTTGGCCGGGGTTCTCTTCCTCGTGCTCTACTGGCACCTGCCCCCCAACATCTGAGGGCGCCTGTCCGGGCAGCGCCCGCCTGCCCGCCCCTCGCCGGTGGTGCTCGGCCGTCGCCCGGCGTGGACGCGCCGATTCGGCGTCGGGCACAATGGAGGCATGAACGCCCCCACCAACCCCGCGCTCTACACCGGTGCCGACCTGCGCCTGGCTGCCGTCGACATGGACGGCACCCTCCTGGATGACGACAAGAACTTCCCGCCCGGCATGGACGAGCTCCTCGACCGGATGGATGAGCGCGGAGTCACCTTCGCCCCCGCCTCGGGCCGCCAGGTGTGGACTCTCCTCGACATGTTTCCGGGGCGACCGGGGATGACCGCGATCGGCGAGAACGGTGCGATTGTCATGCGCGACGGGGTCGAGGTCTCCTCCAGCCCCCTTGACGCCCCCACGGTGCGCGAGGCTGTCCGCCTCGTGCGCGAAGCCACCTCGGGCCCCGACGCGATCGACGGCGGCCTGGTCATGTGCGGCAAGAAGTTCGCCTACGTTGAGCGCACCGACGACGAGTATGTTGCGGGCGTTATGCCCTACTACCACCGCACCAAGAGAGTCGACGATCAGCTTGACGTCATTGACGCCATCGAATCGGGTGACCTCGACGACGCGATCGTCAAGCTCGCCGTCTACACGCCGGGGCCGGTCGCCCCGCTCGCGCAGGCAACCCTGGCCAACTTCGCGCACTCTCACCAGTACGCGATTTCGGGGGCGAACTGGGCGGACCTGCAGGTCCGAGGCGTCGACAAGGGGCGCGCGGTGCGTGATCTGCAGCGTTTCCTCGGGGTTACGCGCGAGCAGACCGCCGTCTTCGGGGATGCCGGCAACGATCTTTCCATGATGAGCGAGGGCGACCTGTCCTTCGCGATGGCCAACGCATCGCCCGACGTCGCGGAGGCCGCGCGCTTCGTCGCTCCCTCCAACAACGAGGCCGGCGTCGCCCAGGTGCTGCGCGTCCTCCTCGGCGATGATCCACTCGTGAAGGACCGACTGTGACGAAACCGAATCCCAACGTCTATGACCCCGGCACCTATCCGGCGTTCAATTCCGGCCAGCCCATGGTCGATGGCTCCCGGGCGACCAAACCCGCCGTCCCTGGGCGACGCAGGGGCATGATGCTGGGCGGTGTGTGCCGGGGGTTTGGGATTACTGGACTTGTCGTCTTTGCGCTGGTCGTCGTCGGGACGCTCGTGTATGTGATGATTCCGACGGATGAGTACTCGAGGGGGCTGGCCCCGCTTGCCTTCATCTTCATGGCCGGTTTTGGTTCCGTCCCCGTCGTCTTGGTGAACATCATCGGGCTCATTATCGGCTTCGTTGCGCTCGCACAGGTGGAGGATCCCGCCGATCGCGCGTATGTCCGCCGATCGCTTCTGATGAACGCTCCGCCTCTCATCATTGTCGCCGTCGTCGTTGCCCTGATTGGTGTGCTCTACGGGGTTTTGTCCCTCTCTTCGGTGCTGTAGGGCGCGTGCGTTTGCGCCCGACGAGGCTCGCTGCATCGCTGGACATCCTCGGTGGCGCGTCTTGCGGCCTCGGCACCCCTTCGGTAGTGTCGAGGCCTGACACGATCGTCGGATGGAGATGGCGATGAACGACCGCAGCGGCCCCGCAGCTGCGCCCGAAGGACGCGCGTCGCGGCGGATGAGCAGGCTGTCCTTGTTCTGTGCGCTCGCGGGACTCGCGCTCATGATCGGGGGCCTCCTCGTCCGGTGCGCCTCGGTCTTTGATGCGATGAGCGCCAGCGCCAACCTCGTCGTTGTCGGCGAGTCGGCGGTGATGAGCGACGGGGAGTTTGTCCGTTCGCTCCTGCCCGCCGCCTGTGCGGCGGGGATCGTTCATCTGGTGGGTGTCGTCGCCGGGTTGGTGGGACGAACGCGGGCCGAGGGGCGCGGGGAGCTTGCGCGCTGTGCGCTCGGAGCGGGTGCGAATGCCTCCTTCCTCGCCTGCGCTTGCATCATCCCGGTCGTCGGCATGGTCCGCGATCCGCGGGCCCTCGTCCCCCTGCTGGTTGTGTGCGGCGCAGCGGCCTTGGCCGCGTGCGTTGCCCTGTTCCGCCGCGTCTTTGCCAGCCCGGGCGCGATATCGGTGGGGGCGGGAGTAACGGGAATGTTGGCGATGGCCGGAGCGCTGCTTGTCGGCCTATTCGCGATGCTCCACGAGCTCGCTACGACGCCGGGGCGACCGTTCTTGCCCGCCCTTATCGTCGTGGCCGTCTGCATCCACATGTCCGTCCCGGCGGGCCTCATCCAGCTGACGGGCCTGATCGTGGGAATACGGGCGCGCCGACGCGCCGACAGCGAGGCCGAGCGGGCGCTTGCCGCGCGAGGAATAGTCCTGAACGTGCCCCTGTGCTGGTGCGTTCTCCTCCTCCCGCTGGCGCTTCTCTCCGCGAATCCGTAGAACGCTCTCCCCGCGACGAGTGGGCTCTCGCCGCTTCGTCGCGGCGGCGGGGCTACCCGCCTCACTTTCCGTGGTATCGGGGGCTGGTCCCGATGTGCATGGGGTAGGTGATGTCCGAGTTGGACAGGAACGACTCGTCGAGGCCGCGGTAGACGTAGGAGTCGTCGTACACGACCTGGAAAGGGTTGACGACGCCGTCTTCGTACTGCTGGATCTCCTCGGGAGTGGGGCTGCTTCCCCCACCCTTGTCCGCCAGGGGGTTTTCATCGGGGTACTGGGAGGGATCCGTGTTGACGAGGCCACTCAGGTTTGCGACACCGTACCCCGTGTACTTGTTCCAGCCGCTCTGGTCGCTCAGACCCGTGTGGGTCAGGACCTGCAGGAGCTGGTTGGCGGTGGCGTCGGGCCACTTCTGGCGGGCGATCGCCAGGAAGCCGGCGACGAGGGGAGTCGAGTTTGACGTGCCGTTGGCCGAAATATTCTCGCCGGTTTCGTAGCTTCGAGCAGTCACGGGTCCGCCGACGGCTGCGGTGGTGACCCCGTTTCCCCAGGAGGAGTAGTCGGCGCGCTTACCGCTGGTGTCGATGGCACTGACGCCCACGACGCCGGACCACTTTCCGTAACTATCGATCGTCCCGTCAGACGCCTCATTTCCGGCCGATCCGACAATGAGGATGCCCTGGCTGTTCGCTCGAGCAATTGCCCATTTGACCGAGTCGTTGATCTCAGTGTTTGACGAAGAGATGCTGATGATCTGTGCGCCGTCGTTGATGGCGTGATTAATCAGCGACGCAGCAGAAGTACCGCGAGCACCATTCCTTCCAATGCAATCGGAGGAGGGCTGATCCCCATCTACGTAGTTCCCCGTTTGGTAGGTGAGAAGCCGCGCGCCCGGGGCCACGCCGTAGCCGTCAGAAACCAGGATCGATGCCATGGCGGTTCCGTGGCTCTTGGAACGCAGGGATGAC
>NZ_GL622194.1:1472828-1487886 GCF_000185285.1 Actinomyces sp. oral taxon 180 str. F0310 | reverse complement strand
TTGTGACCGTTGGCGAGCTGCTGCGCGGTCGCGGGCGAGGAAGGGTGGGGGAGAGCGCTGGGATCCCATTCCTCACCCTGTGCCCCAGCTGCTTTTGCGATGCCACCACCTGGTTGGCCTGGTCGGCTAGGCCTTGCATGGAGGCGTTGAGGCGCTGCAGGATGTCGGCGGCGTTGGCCTCGCGCTGGGCGTTGGCCTGCGCGGCGATCGCGTCATAGACGGCGGCGCCCGTGGAGACCACGGCGCTGACCACCTTCCCGGAGATCCCGTAGTGCTTCATCACCGGAATCGTCACCTGGGCCACGTCCCGCAACGAATCCAAGCCCCTGTCCACCAACACCGGGGACAGGCGCTCAGCCTCCTCACGCGCATGCATCATCACACGACGCATCTCGACTTCGATCTGCGAGGCAGAGAGGTAGGAGGCCCGCCACCCGGCCACGCGGTTGTCGGCCTTTTCCAGCCAGCCGTCGATCGCCGTGCCGGTCTCGCCCTCGAAACCCTGATACTGCCGGAAGTGCTGAATGGACTCCGAGGAGCCGTCGATCGCCTCCATCGCCGCGGAATGCTCGTCGTCGTGAGCCGCCAGCGCCTCGTTGGCTTTTGCCGCCTCCACGAACATCATGAGGCGGTGGTACATCGGGCTGTGTGCCATGGTCGTTACTCCTCGCCTCAGAGCTCGGGCTGATCGCCGACGGCACTGGGGACGCCAGAGGGGGCAGTGCCGGTAGAGCCAGCGGAGCCCGCCCCCGCAGCGGCGTTAGCGATCGCCGCGTTGGAGTTCATGGCGGCGCCCGCCGACGCCAACTGCCCAGCCGCGGCCTCCTCGGTCCGCGTGAAATCCTCCTCCGTCTGATCCACCTTCGCGCCGAAGTCGGTAAAGCGGGCCTGCTCGGCCGCAAAACCCTCTCCCGCCCCGGTGTACGCGGCCTGGAGTGCGAGCCGTGCCGCCTCGACCCCGGGCTCTTTGCCCCACACGGAGGCAGTCTGCGCCTGCGCGAAGGCTTCCGCTGCCTTCGCCGCGTTACCCAGGTGCTCCCCTCCCTGCTCCGCGTCGTGACGCGTCTGATCGTGCTTCTGGGAGTCGAAACCAACGTCGCTCACAGGACCCTCCGAGAAAGTACAACGCAAGCCGAGCCTGCGGATGTCAATGAGATGATGCTCATCATATGACCAACCGGGAAGGGGCGCAAAAACCGCCCACAACGACCGGGGGCCGCGGCTTTTCTCGCCGCGGCCCCCGTCAGCACAAGCCTCTCAGAGGGTCAGTGTCCCTCGGTTTGCTCGAAGGTAGCCTTCTCGGCATCGGTCTCCGGAACGAAGGAATCGGTGTCCAGATCCGCCCAGTACTCCTCGGCCCAGGGGTCCTCGATCGGCTGCGAACGCTTCCACAGGATGTAGCCCGCGCCTGCAACCGTACCGACCAGGGCGGTCAGACCCAGGGCGCGCAGCACGCGGCACCTGCGGCGCTTGCGCGTCGGCGTCGCCAGCGCGGCGGCCGAGGCCTCCGTTGCGCGGCGCGCACGATCCGACAGGGAGCCGCGAGCCGAGAGCGCGGCTCCCGCCTGGTTCACAGCGAGCGAGGCGCGCGGCAAGTAGTCATCGACCAGGTGGCCGCGAGCGTTCTCGATCGCGGGACCCGCCGAGGCGGCGGCAGCCTGGGCGCGAGCCGCAGCGCTGTCGATGGCGGGTGCGGCGTGCTCGATCGCGGAATTCAGCGCGGCCTGGGCGCGGGGGGCGGCCCATTCGACGCCCTGATTGGCCAGATCCGCCACCTTCACGGCAACCTTCCCGGCGTAAATGGCGGCTGCGTCCCGAAGCTGCTGAGACGAAGCGCGCAGCTTATCTGCATCGAAAGTCGGCGAAGTAGCCATGATGTCTCCGTTCCTGTCCACGATAAACGGGGCGCGGGCGCGCCACTGACTCCTATTGTGCTACAACCGCCTGTGATCTGCAGCCCACCACCCCGACAAACTCACCGAACGGACAGGAAACACCCAGGAAAAGATGCAACCATTGTCCACATGAAAGCAATTCTCCACACCACCGCCGGCGACATCACCGTCGAGCTGTTCCCCAACCACGCCCCCAACACGGTGACCAACTTCGTGTCCCTGGCCAAGGGTGAGCGCGAATGGGTTGACCCCTCGACCGGTCAGAAGACCTCCCGCCCCCTCTACGACGGCACCATTTTCCACCGCGTCATCCCGGGCTTCATGATCCAGGGAGGCGACCCCCTCGGCACCGGCACCGGCGGTCCCGGCTACCAGTTCAACGACGAGATCCACCCCGAACTCACCTTCAACGAGCCCTACCTGCTGGCCATGGCCAACGCCGGAAAGCGCATGGGCAAGGGCACCAACGGCTCCCAGTTCTTCATTACCGTCGCCCCGACCCCCTGGCTGTTGGGCAACCACACGATCTTCGGTAAGGTCACCGACGAGGACTCCAAGCGCGTCGTCGACGCCATCGCCGCGACCCCCACGGGCGCGGGCGACCGTCCCGTCACCGACCAGGTCATCAACTCCATCGAGATCGTCGACTGACCGTTCCTCCTCTTCATCAACGAGGCCGGGGCCGCCCCCGCTGCCCAGCGCAGTTGGCGGGGCGACGCGCCCCGGCCTCGTCCCCTACCCGCCGTCCGAAAGGGAAGCCATGAGCATGCCAAGCTACGGCCAACGCTCCGATCCGCGCGCCGCCCCCGACTGTCCGCGTCACCCCGGAGCGCGCGCCGTCGACTACTGCAAGCGATGCAACCGCCCCATGTGCGTGGACTGCGTGGTCCCCACCGAGGTGCGCTCCATCTGCGTGGATTGCGCCGCCTCCAAGCGCGGCTGGTCGGGGCGCGTCTCGCGTGCCTCCGCGGCGGGCGCGCCTGTCGTCACCTACGCGCTCATGGGGATTTGCGTGTTCATGTTCGCCCTCACCTGGCTGGTGCCCTCCGTGGAGTCCTCGCTGATGCTGGTTCCCGCCCGCCTCATGAGTCAACCCTGGACGATCCTCACGGGAGCCTTCCTGCACGGGGGGATCATGCACATCGGCTTCAACATGCTGACCCTGTACTGGGTGGGGCGGGCCATCGAACCGGCCCTGGGGCGGTGGCGCTACCTGACCATCTACCTGGTGAGTGCGCTGGGCGGCTCCGCCTTCGTCATCGCGTGGTGCCTCATCCAGCCCGCGCAGATCTACGTGGGGACTGTCGGCGCATCCGGCGCGGTCTTCGGCCTCTTCGGCGCGGTCTTCGTCCTCCAGCGCCTCCACGGATCCGACACGACATCCATCGTCGCCCTCCTGGTCGCGAACCTCGCCTACGGGTTCATCGCCAGCGGCATCTCCTGGCAGGCGCACATCGGCGGCCTCGTCGTCGGCGCAGCGGTCACGTGGGCCTTCGCGCGCCTGTCCCGCCCGCGTCCTGGGGTGACCGAGGCGGCGCAGAATCGCCGCGAGGTGCTCGCGGCACTCGGCATGGTCGCAGGAGCCATCGCGCTCAACGCCCTGGCCTTCCGTCTCCTCCTCGAAGTGTACGGGGCCTGAGGGGACCGGCACGAGCGAGTTTCGCGCAAGCTATCTGAGGATGACCTAACATGGGGGAGGGTCGGCGACGGACCGACCCTCCCCGTAGCTTCGCAGGAGACACCATGACCAGCCCCTGGGACCTGTACGACGAACTCATCGACGAGATTCCCGCCGACCTGACGGCCACGAGCATCAACACCGAGGGAAAGTGGCGCCGCGTCTCCTCCAGCGACAGCGGAGTAGGGATGGCCTTCGGCATGAACGTGCAGTCGCGCCCGCGCGCCGTCTCCGACCCCGCCGAGCTTCTCGGACGGCCCCTGCGCGACGTCGCAGCCCTCGCTAAATCCTGGAACTTCGAGGACGCCGGCATCGGCGTGGCGGCCATCAACGCCTACCACTGCCACCCCGATCGCGCCCTCGCACACGGATTCACACCCTGCGCCGAAAACAACTGGGCGCGCACCTTCCACCCCTACGCGCCCCTCGTTGCCGACAAGCGAGTGGCCATCATCGGACACTTCCCCTTCGCCCCCGCGGCCATGCCCGACGCCGGAGAGCTGATCGTCCTGGAACGCAACCTCTTCGACGGGGACTACCCGGACTCGGCCTGCGAGTACCTGCTTCCCGAGATGGACTACGTGTTCATCTCCGGATCCGCCTTCGTCAACAAGACCATCCCGCGCCTGCTCGAACTCGCCGAGGCGGCGCACACGATCGTCCTGGGCCCCTCAACGCCGGCGTCCCCCGCGCTGCTGCGCGCAGGCGCGACGACCGTCCTGTCGTTCGCCAGCGCGCACGCAGCTCGCCTCGAGGACGGCCTGGCCGGACGTTCCCTTCTCGGCATGTACGATGCCGGCATGAGGGTCCGACTCAGCCGCGCGTGAGCGTCGGCGCCCTCAGCGCCACCGAAGCGTCATCAGGAAGCCAACCATCATCGTTCCGAGACCCACCGCGATGTTCCACGCGCCGAGCTTGGGCACCGGATACGTCCCCGACGAAATGTAGTAGACGACGACCCACAGCAGGCCGAGAATCATCAGGGTGACGAAGGCCGGCGCCCACCAGGCGGGGCTGAGCGGAATCCCGTCGGTCCAGTTCTGGATCTCGGTATCGTCCGTGGCCTCGCGCCCGTTCTTCTTACGCTTCTTGGATTCGGCCACGCCAGATCCTCCCTGCTTGGCCCGCGCGGGAACGCGAAACGCCCGGCGGTGATGAATTAGTCGCAACACTAGCGTAGTCTCGGACATGAAAAGTGCCAAAGCGCAGCGCCACGAAAGGAGGGATAGATGCCCGGGATCCGTGCCCGCCACCTGATCGGCGTGCTCGCAGTCACCGTCGCATCGGGTCTCCTCTTCTCCGTCTCCGCGCTCAACGAACGCCGACACCCCGCCGCCACCTCCGACCTGTCCACCCTCGTGCGCACACGGCAGGAGCAGGTCCGCCAACTCGAGACGGAGGTCTCCTCCCTGGACGCCGCAATCGAGGGCTTCTCTCCCGCGCAATCGGGCACCGCCGCCGAGGATGCCTTCACCGCGGGCTCCACGCGGCCCGTCTCCGGGCCCGGCGTCCAGATCACGCTGTCCGACGCTCCCACCGGCCAGGTCCCCGCGGGAGCCACCCCCGATGACCTCGTCATCCACCAGCAGGACATCGAGGACACCATGAATGCACTGTGGAGCGGCGGAGCCGAGGCCATGACCGTCCAGGGAGTGCGCGTCACCGACCGCACCGTGATCCGCTGCATCGGCAACGTCATCCTCGTCGATGGAACCAGCTTCTCCCCGCCCTATGTGATCCAAGCAATCGGTGATCCTGCGGCCCTGCACGCGGCGGTCGCCTCGAACCCACGTATGGTTAACTACCAGGCCTACGTCGCCAAGTACGGCCTCGGCTGGGACATGCAAACGAAGGACGCACTCAGCTTTGCGCCCGCCACAACCTCATCGACCGTCAACTACGCAACCGTGGAGGAAACGAATGGGTGAACACGTCGCCCCCGCCTCGCCGACGAAGAAGAGACGCTCCAATATCTTCTGGAACATCGTCGGAGTCGTTGGAGAACTGCTCATCACCTTCGCTTTCGTCATCGGCCTGTTCTCAGTCTGGCAACTCTACTGGACGACCTACGAGGTCTCCGGCCAGGTCGAGCAAACCATCGCCTCGTTCGAAGAGGACCACCAGCCCACCAAGCGCACCCAGGGCGAGACGCGCACCGACGATCCGCCCGAGTTCACGCGTGAGGTCGGCGCCGGCGAGGTATACGGCCTCATCCACGTTCCCACCTGGGACTGGATGAAGATCCCCCTCGCCGAGGGCACCACGTCCGACGTGCTCGACCAGGGCTGGGCCGGCCACTACGACATGACCACCCAGCCCGGCGGAGTCGGGAACTTCTCCGTCGCCGGACACCGCCGCACCTACGGCAACAACTTCCGTTGGATCGACCGGCTCACCCAGGGCGACAAGGTCGTCGTGGAAGTCGATGACCACTACCTCGTCTACTCCATGGTCTCCTCCGAGATCATCGACGCCACCGACCCCACTCAGATGCGCGTCGTCGCCCCCGTCATTGACGACGTGTCCTGGTCCGAAACACCGACCGAACGATGGATGACCATGACCACGTGCCACCCCGAGTACGGCAACTGGCAGCGCTTCATCGTCCATCTCAAGTTCGAATCCTGGACTCCGAAGGACACGGGCGTCCCCGCCGAACTCGTCGACGAACCCCAGAACTGAAGGACCCCTCATGTACGCATGGATCTTCCGCCACCTGCCCGGACCCATCTGGTTGAAAGTCATCGAGTCTGCGATCCTCATCGGCGCGGTCGTCGCCGCACTCTTCACCTGGGTCTACCCCTGGGTGCAGACCTACCTGGAGCTCGGGGAATCCTCCGTCGGCGGCGCCTAGCCGCCCACGCGCTACGCGAGGCCGCCTCGCCCCGGCCTCGCGCCGTATTCGCCGCCCGTGTATCGGACGGCGCCCGCGCGAGCCCCGGTGCCTCGCCCTACGATGGGTGGCGGAGCAAGAGGCGCGACCTCGCACATGGAAGGACCGACGTTGGCACGAATCCTCTGCGTTGACAACTACGACTCGTTCGTCTTCACGATCGTGGGCTACCTGCGCCACCTGGGTGCCGTCGTGGACGTCGTGCGCAACGACGTCGTGGATGCTGCGTGGTTCGAGTCCGGATACGACGGCGTCCTCGTCTCCCCCGGACCGGGCGACCCCAAGAGCGCCGGAGCATCCCTGCAGACCATCTCGGACTGCGCCGAGCATGGGGTTCCCATGCTGGGGGTGTGCCTGGGGCACCAGGCGCTCGGCGAGCTCTTCGGAGCGACCGTTGGGCACGCGCCCGAACTGATGCACGGCAAGACCTCCGTCATCACGCACGACGGGCGCGGCGTCTTCTCCGGCGTCCCCTCACCGCTGACGGTGACCCGCTACCACTCGCTCACGATCGACCCGGCAACGCTTCCCGACGACCTTGAGGTCTCGGCAACCACCGAGCGCGGCATCATCATGGGGGTGCGTCACCGCTCCCTGCCCCTCGAGGGCGTCCAGTTCCACCCCGAATCGGTTATGACCCAATCCGGGCACCTGATGCTCGCCAACTGGCTGGCGGCATGCGGCGATCTCGGCGCGCGCGAGCGTGCCGCCACCCTCAAACCCGTCGTCGCGCAGCGCTTCACGCTGTAGGCCGCGCGGGGCCCTTCAATCGGGCCAATGGGGGGAATTACGTCATTTAAAGCGCGCTGTCGGCGTGTCGCCGGCGTGTCGGACCGCTAGTGGTGCAAATCCCCCCGTTTGGTTTTTGCCGTCGCGGCCGCCGGCCCGTGTCGCGGGCGAATCGGGTGCGCCTGAGGGGCCGCGTGCGGGCAGACGCGACGCCGACGCTTTCCTGTGTCCCTGGCCGCCCGTGCCCACCACACACCGCAAGGCCCACACACACGACGAGGCCCACACACACGACGAGGCCCGCGCCCCAGGACGTGTCCTGGCGGGCGCGGGCCCCACGTGCGGGCGGCGGTCATGCCGAGGCTAGCTCTTCTTCTTGTTCCCGTTGTTGCCGTTATTTCCCGCCTGGGGGCCCTTGGACACCTTGAGCTTCACGGTCGAGTTCTTCTCGACCTTGGAACCCTCGCCGGGCTCGATGGACAGGACCTGGCCGGCAGGCTGGTTGTCCGTCACTTCCTCGACAGTCACGTTCAGGCCGAGAGCCTTCAGCTGTGCCTGAGCGTCCTCGCTGCTCGTGCCCACGACCGTGGGGATCTCCACCTGGGCGGTCTTGCCGTTGGAGACGGACACGCCAATTGTCGCGCCCTTCTTGACCTTCGTGCCGGTCGCGGGATCCTGAGCGACGATCCGGTCCTTGTCCTTCTCGGAGTCGACGCTCGTCACGTTCCCGAGCTCCAGGCCGACGGCCTTCAGGGCGCTCCTGGCCTGATCCTGGCTCATGCCGCTGAGGTCCGGGACCTCGACCTCGTCGGATCCCGAGGACAGGTAGACGCGGATCGTCTGACCGGCCTTGACCTTCGAGCCGGGGGAGGGGTTCGTCTGAGCGACCTTGCCCTCGGCGACGGTGTCCGAGGCGACCTTGCTGGAGTCGAGCTCCCACTTCAGCCCCAGGGCCTCGATGGCCTTGCGGGCGTCCTCGGGCGTCATGCCCACCAGGTTGTCCGGGAGAACCACCGAATCGGGGCCCGATGAGATCGTGACCCGCACCGTTGAGCCCTTCTCGGCCTGGGTACCGCCGGCCGGATCGGTCGAGGCGACGGACCCTTCCTCGACGCTGTCGGAGGCAACCTTCTCAGAGTTGAGCTCCCAGACGAAACCAGCGGCCTCAATCTGGGCCTTCGCGTTCGCCTGACTCAGGCCAACGACGGTGGGAACCGCTACCGTTTCCGGCGCTGCGGCGCGGCGCGTCAGCGCCCACACCGACCCGGCGATCAAGAGCAGGGCGATGGCGACGACGGAGGCGATGATCACGGTGCGACGCTTACGGGCCTTGCTCGCCTCCTCCGCCGTGTCCGCTCGCTCGGCGACCGGCGGGAGTGACGTGGAGGTTGCAGCCATGGCCTGGCCGCCGCCGCGGGGGGCGACCGCCGACATCGGCGTGGTCGCGGCGGTCTGCGCGCCGCCCATCCCCGAGGTAGGTAGGACCTCCGTCGCCCACGAGTCGGCGGGTGGGGCCGCCACATCCAGGCCGCGCGAGACCCGCTGCAGGTCCGAGAGCATCGCCGCCGCGCTGGGGTAGCGGTCCTCGCGGTTCTTCGCGAGGGCCTTGAGCACGACGCGATCCAAGGAATCGGGAATATCCGACAGGATCGAGGAGGGGGTCGGGGGAATCTGCTCGACGTGCTGATACGCGACGGCGACAGCGGAGTCCCCCTTGAAAGGCGGGCGACCGGTCAGCAGCTCGAAAAGCACGACGCCCGTCGAGTACAGGTCCGAGCGCGCATCCACGGTCTCGCCGCGCGCCTGCTCGGGAGACAGGTACTGGGCGGTGCCAACGACAGCGTTCGTCTGCGTCATCGTCGCTTGCGAATCCGTCAGGGCTCGGGCGATGCCAAAGTCCATGACCTTGATCTTGCCGTCCGAGGTGAGCATGATGTTGCCCGGCTTGATGTCGCGGTGCACCAGGTGATTCGCGTGCGAGTAGTCGAGCGCGGACAGGACGCCCGACACGATCTCCACGGCCTCGTTGATGGGAACGGCCGTCCCGTCGGAGATCAGGTCCTTCACCGTGTGGCCCTCAACGTACTCCATGACGATGTAGGGGACGGCGATCGAACGCCCAACGGCGTCCTCGATGATCTCCTCACCGGTGTCGTAGACGGCAACGATGTTCGGGTGATTCAGCGACGCCGCCGACTGTGCCTCTCGCCTGAAGCGCGCCTGAAAGATCGAGTCCTGCGCCAGGTCGCGTCGCAGCATCTTGATGGCGACGACGCGCGACAGGCGAGTGTCGAAGCCCAGGTGGACCTCGGCCATTCCGCCGCGCCCGATGAGCGAACGGACCTCGTACCGGCCGGCTAGACGGTGGGCCATGGGCTCTGCCATGTCCTGACCTCCTCGATGATGAGGGCCCCCGCACTTGGATGCATCAGGGAGCCAAGCATGTGTCTGATCGTAATAGCTAGGAGCGCAATCAGCGCAATCACGATGACTGCGACAACGACCGCGCGGATGATCTGCCTGGATACTGGGACGGGTGGGGCAACGACGCTGCGCGAGTAGGCCGTCTTGGTCGGCGGCTGAGTCCGCTGCGCGGAGCGGGCATCAAGCTCGTGCCAGCGGCGCCCCCGCGCCTTCTTCGGCTGCTGCTCGTAGACGGAGCGGCGCGGCCGCGTGGACGCCTTCTGTCCGCGCGGCTGAGGGACGGTGCCGTACACACGCGGGGTCGACCCCGTGGATGCACGTGGAGCCTTCGGTCCCGACGCGCCCTTCGCGCGGTGGTCGTGGGTCACCGGTGCGGGCTGAGAGGTGGGCCGAGGGATGGGCGGGGACGCCTGTCGGGTCGATTGGCGTTGCGCCTGCCCCGCCTCACGTCGTTTGCGGGCGTCGCGCAGCTCGCGTGCGCGCTGTTCCTCTTCGCGGGCGACCTGGGCGCGCCGCCGCTCCTCGGCGACGTCTTCGGCCTGGCGGTGCTCCGCGCGCTGACGCAGACGCTCGGCCAGTGCGGCCCGCCGATCAGCGGGCGTGTTGGCCGTCGCCGAGGCGGGCGCGCGCGAGGCCGGGGGTGTCGGGATGGGAGCGGGTCGGGGCGCCGGGGACGAGGCCTGCGCGCTGCCGCGGGCATCGGCTGACGTCGGGTGCTTGGCGGCGTCGGCCGCGCGTGCGGGAGCCGAGGGGGCCGCCGCCTTCGTCGGACGGGGAGCCGGGGTCGGCGAGGGAACCGGATCCGAGGCCGGAACGGGGGCCGCCGCCGCGGCGGGTCGGGGCGCTGGTTTCGGGGCAGGGGTCGGGGTTGGGACGGGCGCCGGAGACGTGGGGGTGACGGCGCCGTGGCGACCCGTGGAGGTGAGCGAGCGAACGGCGCCAGACGGCTGCTGCCCGTGAGCGCCGCCACCGGGGTGCAGGCGGCGCACCCTGGTGGGTGCCGAGTCAGGCTCGACGCGAGAGGGCACCTCGGCCTCGTCGAGGATGCGGGGGACCGACGCGTGTCGTCCCGTGATCGGGATCGGCGCGGAGGAGGGGGCGATCGTGGTTGCCTCGTCGATGACGGCCAGAGCGTGGCGACCCGTGTGGGAGCGCACGGCCGGGGTCAGGCCCGACGGCGGCGCCAGCATCTCGTCGGGCAGCGTACGGCGCGTCAGGTGACGCACGGGGGCGACGATCGGGACGGAGGGCTGCACGGGCGTGCGGACCTCCGTGGTGCGCTGGGCGGCCTTGGGGAGCGGCAGCGGGCGCGGAGTGACGGAGATGCCCATCGCCTTGGCCGCGCTGGCGATCTCGCGGACCGCCGCAGACCCTGACTCGGGGCGCTTCGCGGGGTCCTTCTCGAGCAGGTGCAGGATCACGTCGGCCAGCGGCTCGGGTACGAAGTCGGGCAGGGGCGGCACCGGGTCATTGACGTGCGAGAAAGCGATGTCCACCTGGGTTTCCCCCGTGAATGGGCGCCGACCGGCGGCCGCCTCGTAGGCGATGACGCCGAGGGCGTAGAGGTCCCCGGTGGGGGTGGCGACCTCGCCCATCGCCTGCTCGGGAGGCAGGTATTGGGCCGTGCCCATGACCATCCCGGCCGCCGTCAGGTTGACCTGCCCCGTCGCCCGCGAGATGCCGAAGTCCGTCAGCTTCACCATGCCGTCGGGACGCACCAGGATGTTCGCCGGCTTGATGTCGCGGTGGACGACGCCCGCGCGGGCCGCGGCTCCCAGCGCCATCGCGACCTGCACGAGAATGGGCATGAGGTACTCGGGCTCGATCCGGGAGCCGCCGCGAAGATAGTCGGTGAGCGGGTATCCGTCGACCAGCTCCATGATGATCCAGCCAATCCCGTCCTCCTGGCCGGAATCCTGGGTATTGGCGATGTTCGGGTGTGAAATGGACATCGAATTGCGTGCCTCAAGGCGCAGGCGGGACAGCGAGAGCTCCTCGCCTGTCAGCTCGGGACGCAGCACCTTGGCGGCGACGATGTGGCCGCTGACGCGATCGCGGGCCTTCCACACCTCGCCCATGCCACCCTGGGCGATCGGCGTGAGCAGCGTGTACCGGCCCCCGAGGACGCGCCCGGCGCCCGAAGTCATGCGTGATGCGTTCACTTCAGCCCCGCTTCCAAGATGGCCCGCGCGACGGGTCCGGCCACGTCGCCGCCGTGGGGCGTGGGGGTCTCGTCGTCGCCCTCGACCAGGACAGCGAAGGCGATCTTTGGCTTGTCCGCCGGGGCGAAACCGATGGCCCACGCGTTGGCGCGCTCGCCCTCGCCGGTTTCCGCGGTACCGGTCTTGGCGGCGACCGAGACGCCGGGCAGCGCCATCGTGGTGCCGGTCCCATAGGGCTGGGAGACAACGCCCTCCATCATGGAGCGCAGCTTCGAGGCCGTCTCGGCGGAGATGGGGCGTCCCGCGTCCGTCGGGCTGCTGGAGCGAACCACCTGATTGTCGGCGTCCACGATCGAGGCGATCAGGTACGGGGACATCATCTGGCCGTCGTTCGCCACCGTCTGGGCGACCTGAGCCATCTGTAGGGGTGTCGTCTGGACCGTGTACTGACCGATCGAACTCATCGCCAGTTGAGCGGAGTCGACGCCCGTCGGGAACACGGAGGGCGTCACCGTCAGGGGGATCTGCGACTCGCGGCCGAAACCGAAGCGATTCGTCACGTCCGTGAGCTGCTGGTTGGTGAGCTGCTCGGAGGCCAAGACGAAGGTCGTGTTGCACGAGCGCGCAAAGGCCTCGGCGAGGGTGGGATTGCCGTCGCCGCAGGTGGAGGACTCAATGTTGGTCACCTCGGTGGCTGTGCCCGGCAGCGTCGTTGATACGGGCGACGGCATGCGCGTCTCAGGCGAGGCCACGCCGTTCTCGATGAGCGCGATCGTGGTCAGGATCTTGAAGGTCGAGCCGGGCGCGTAGCGTTCGGAGATCGCCCGGTTGAGCAGGGGCTTGTTCGGGTCGGAAGACAGGGAGTCAAAAGCGTCCGTGACGGAGCCCGCGTCGGAGGACGCCAGGGCGTTGGGGTCGTAGCTTGGCGAGGAGTACATGGCGAGCACGGCCCCCGTCGTCGCGTCGAGAGCCACGACGGCCCCCTTGCGGTTGCCGAGCGCCTGAGCCGCCGCCTGCTGCATCTTGGAGTTCAGCGTCAGCTCCACGCCGCCGCCCTGGCGGTTTTGGCCCGTCAGGAGGTTGCGGATGCGCTGCCCCAGCAGGGTCTGCGACTGGCCGTCCAGGACCGACTCTTCGGCGGCCTCGATTCCCGTCGACGCGTTGCCGACCGACGAGAAGTAGCCGGTGACCGAGGCGTACAGCGGACCCTCGGAGTAGGAGCGCGCATAGCGCTTGGAGTCCTCTTCACGCTCCGAGGAGGCGATCGCGCTCTTGTCCACGATGATCGGACCGCGGTCGGTCTCGGCCGCGTGCAGGATCGTCCGTTGGTTACGCGGGTCGGCGTTGAGGGAGGAGGCCGAGACGAACTGCGTGTTGGTGACGCCCACGCCGAGCAGGGCGAACATGAGCAGGACGATGACGAAAATCTTGCGGATCTGGGCGTTCACTCGGCGTCACCTACCCTCACGGCGGGTTGAATGCCTGAGTTCCACGGCGCGGGAGTCGACGCGGGACGCCTGGCCGCGTCCGAGACGCGGATGAGCAGCGCGACGGTGATCCACGAGGACACCATCGAGGACCCGCCCGCTGCCAGGAAGGGAGCGGTCAGACCGGTCAGCGGAATGATCCGTGTGATGCCGCCCAGCACCACGAACAGCTGGATCGCGAGCGAGAAGCTCAGGCCGGTCGCCAGGAGCTTGCCGAAGCCGTCGCGCACAGTCAGGGCGGCCCGAAGCCCGCGCTGGATGAGGATGAGGTACAGGACAAGGATCGCGGCCATGCCGGTGAGCCCCAGTTCCTCGGCGAAGGAGGAGAGGATGAAGTCCGAGTTCGCCAGGGGCACGAGCTGGGGGTAGCCCCGGCCCCACCCCGTGCCCATCAATCCGCCCGAGGCCTGACCGAACAGGCCCTGGACCAGCTGATACGACCCCTCGTTGTAGACCGTGGAGTCCAGTGCGTGCAGCCAGATGTTGAAGCGGGTCTGGACGTGGCCGAAGGACCGGACGGCGATGAAGACCGTGGGAACGAAGAGCGTAAAACCGATGACCAGCCACGAGACGCGGTTTGTTGCCACGTAGAGCATCGCCACGAAGAGGCCGAAGAACAGCAGGGAGGTCCCCAGGTCGCGCTGGAGGACCAGGATCGCGATGCCGATCAGCCACACCACCATGATGGGGCCGAGGTCGCGCGCGCGAGGCAGCCGCATCCCCAGGAGCTTGCGCCCGCCGATGGCCAGGTTGTCGCGGTTGGTCACCAGGTAGCCGGCGAAGAAGACCGCGAGGGTGATCTTGACCAGCTCGCCCGGCTGCACGGAGAGAGGCCCAAGGTGGATCCACACGCGCGCGCCGAACGTTTCCTGTCCGAGACCCGGGATCATGGGCAGCAGCAGGAGGAACAGGGAGAGGGCACCGAAGGTGTAGGTGTAGCGACGCAGCATGCGGTGATCGCGCAGCGCGATGAGAATGATCGCGGCGATGACGATCGCGATACCGACGAAGAGGGCCTGGCGGAAGCCGACCACGGCCTCGCCCCTGCGCGCGTAGGACAGGTCCAGGCGATAGATCATCGCCAGTCCCAGCCCCGTCAGGGCCACGGCGATCGGTAGGATCACCGGGTCCGCGTAGGGGGCGAGGAAGCGCACGCCGATCTCGCCGATGACGGCCAGGGCGAGGAGCACACCAACCTGCGTGAGGAGGTTCGCGGGGATCGCGCCCGTGTAGTTGAGGGACGTGAGCGCGTATCCGGCGATGCCCACGAGCAGGGCCAGCCCCATGAGGACCAGCTCCAGGAAGAGGCGCGGCCTGGCGGGCGCGATTGATACGGTGGCCATTACGAGGCACCCCCGCTCTGGTTGCCCGACTGGCCCGGTCCCGACTGGGGCGCCCCGGACTGCTGGCTTAGGGCCGCGTTGTCGGCGATGGAACGGCGAAGTCCCTCAATGTAGGAGTCGATGTCGGCTCGTGAGGAGCGCAGCACGGGGGTGTCGAGACGCTGGCGGTCCACGGGTGCGAGGTCTGCCAGCGCGATGTTGGATACCTCGACGGCGTGCGACAGCTGCCACGGGCCGATGGACTGGGGGATGCCCTGGTAGATGACGACGTACCCGTCCTTACCGATCGCGTAGTACTGGGTTTGGGTCCACTTCCAGGACATCCACGACGCGGCGATGACGAGGACTGTGACGAGGGAGACGAATACGGGGGTCCACCAGGAGGTGCGAGGCTTGAGGTCTTCGGGTGCGTCTTCCTCGTCGGCCGCGCCCGCCTGCGCGCTCGAG
>NZ_GL622194.1:1470389-1472746 GCF_000185285.1 Actinomyces sp. oral taxon 180 str. F0310 | reverse complement strand
CGGCCGCGCGCGCCGCGGCCCCCTCGCCGCCGCGCGACTTGGCGTGACGGTCGATGGCCGCCGCGCCGACGATCTGCGGCGGGGCCGGCGGGTAGGTGCCCGCGGGAACGATGTCCGCGATGACGCACGTGATGTTGTCGGGGCCACCCCCCAGTAGCGCCAGGCGGATGAGCTCCTCGGCGCATTCGCCCGGATCCGCAAAGTCAGCCATCACCTGGCCGATGGTCTCGGGGGAGACGAGGCCCGAGAGGCCGTCGGAGCACAGCATCCATCGGTCGCCGACGACCGCCTCGCGGATCGTCTCGTCGGGGGCCACGTCGGCCTGCGCGTCGCCCAGGATCTTCAGGACGACGTTGCGGTTGGGGTGGTGCTCCGCCTCCTCGGGCGTGATTTGGCCGGTGTCGACCAGGTACTGGACGAAGGAGTGGTCGGTGGTGACCTGGGTGAGGGTGTCGCCGCGCAGCACGTAGGCGCGCGAGTCGCCGATGTGGACCATCGCCAGGCGGTTGCCGCTGCGCATCAGCGCGATGCAGGTGGTTCCCAACCCCTCCAGGTCGCGATCCCGGCTGGAGCGGTCGGTGAGCTCTTCGTGCGCGTCCAGGAGCGCCTCGCGCAGGAGGGGCAGCATCGAGTCAGCGGGGTGCGAGTCCGTGTCGAGGGGAACCAGGTGCGCGAGGGCCACCGAGGAGGCGATGTCGCCGCCCGCGGGTCCGCCCATGCCGTCGGCAAGAACGAGGAGGTTGGCGCCGGCGTAGCCGGAGTCCTGGTTGTTGGAGCGCACGAGGCCCACGTCGGAGCGGGCAGCGTAGTGAAATTGAACGGCGTTTCCTGACATGCTTCAGCCCACCAACTCAAGGGTCGTCTGGCCGATACGGATGACGTCACCGATCTTGAGCTGGCGCGGGGTGGCCAGCCGTTCGTCGTCGATGAAGGTGCCGTTTCGGCTGGAGAGGTCTTCGATCCACCAGCCGTCGGACTGGGGGGTGAGGGCAGCGTGGCGGCTCGAGGCGTACTCATCTTCGAGGACGAGGGTGCAGGCGGGGGATCGGCCGATGACGATGGGGGCCTCGCCCAGGGGCAGCATGGTGCCGACCAGCGGGCCGCCGGTCACCAGGAGGTCCTTGGGGGCGAGCGGGTTGGTGGACGTGCGCTTCTTCTCCTTGCGCTTCTCGCGTGAGGCCTTTCGCCGCGATGCTGCCTTGTCGCGTCCCTTTCCGCGCGGGGTCACGACGGTTCCGAAGATGTCGCGTCGCAGCGTGTTGACGGCGGCGAGTACGAGGAGCCAGAGCAGCACCAGGAAACCGATGCGGAAGACAGTGAATGCGAGGTCTGTGGTCACTTCATTAAACTCCGCTCTGGTCTGGATGGGTCCAGAAGAGAATCTTGGTGCGTCCGATGACGATCTGGTTACCGTCAAGCAGTGTTGCGGCATCGATCCTGTGGCCCTCGACGAACGTTCCGTTGGTGGATCCCAGGTCGGTGGCGATGACGCCCGAGGGGGTGATGCGCAGCTCCAGGTGGCGACGTGAGACGCCCGAGTCGTTGACGACGATGTCGGCCTCGGAGCCGCGACCGATGACGGTGACGGGCTCGGTCAGGAGCCACTTGTCCCCGTCGATGTCGATGATGGGGTGCTCGGGGGATGCGGACGAGGCGGTGGCCGGGGCGGCCGGACCCCTGCGATTCTCGGCGTCCACCTTGAGGGTGCCGCTGGGTTCGAGGGCTTCGGCGACGAATTCAACGGTGACGGGCCCGAGGAGCGAGTAGTCGTTTGACGAGGCGTGTTCGGTGGCCTGCTGGGCGAACTCGTCGGCGAGGACGTCGAGGGAGGCTTCGAGGGAGGAGAGGTCGGTGCGCGAGGCGTAGACGGTGAAGTGGTTGGCGGCGATGATGCGTGAGGCGGAGACTTCCTGGACGGACTCGTCCATGGCGCGGCGGATCGCCGTGGTGATGTCCACGGGCTTGATCCCCGACCGGAACACACGCGAGAAGGCGCCGTTGACGCCTCTCTCGACGGCGCTCTCGAAGCGGTCGAAGATGCTCATAGTCGTGCTCTCCTCATTCCCCCGCGCGGTGCGCGCGACGTACGGTGTGGTGGCAGCGAGGCCGCTCCCAGTCACAGTCTAGCCGCCGCGGGAAGGGGTGTGGTTCTATCTGCATGGATGTTAGCGATGAGATGCGACCCTCGTTCCCGCGTGTCAGGCGCGTCGTGGCGGGGAATACCCCGTAACGATGCGCCTGTGGCGTTTGGTGCAATTGTTGCATATGTGGCAGGAAGTGTGTGGGAGCAGACAGCGCACGAGATCGAGTGAGCGCTCGTGGGTGCCCCCGCCACGGCGGGAACACCCACGAAAGCC
>NZ_GL622194.1:1348740-1468982 GCF_000185285.1 Actinomyces sp. oral taxon 180 str. F0310 | reverse complement strand
CCCGAAAGCCGTTGCCGACAGGGCGGTCCTAGAAGTCCCAGTCCTCGTCCTCGGTGTCGACGACCTCGCCCATCACGTAGGAGGAACCGGAACCGGAGAAGAAATCGTGATTCTCGTCCGCGTTCGGGCTCAGCGCGGCGAGGATCGCCGGGTTGACGTTGGTGGCGTCGTGCGGGAAGAGGGCCTCGTACCCGAGGTTCATGAGCGCCTTGTTCGCGTTGTAGCGCAGGAACTTCTTGACGTCCTCGGTCAGGCCCAGCGGATCGTACAGGTCCTCCGTGTACTGCTCCTCGTTCTCGTAGAGCTCGTACAGCAGAGAGTACGTGTAGTCGCGCAGATCGTCCTGGCGTTCCTGGCTCGACTCGTTCACCGCGAGCTGGTACTTGTAGCCGATGTAGTAGCCGTGGACCGCCTCGTCGCGGATGATCAGGCGAATCAGGTCGGCCGTGTTCGTCAGCTTGGCGTGCGCGCTCCAGTACATGGGAGCGTAGAAGCCCGAGTAGAAGAGGAAGGACTCGAGCATCGTCGAGGCAACCTTGCGCTTCTCCGCGTCGTCCCCGTCGTAGTAGGACTTGATGATCTCGGCCTTCTTCTGCAGCGCCGCGTTTTCGTTCGACCAGCGGAAGGACTCGTTGATCTCCTCCGTGGACAGCAGCGTCGAGAAAATCGAGGAGTAGGACTTGGCGTGTACCGACTCCATGAACGCGATGTTCGTGTAGACGGCCTCCTCGTGGGGGGTGCGCGCGTCCGGGATCAGAGAGACCGCCCCGACCGTGCCCTGCAGGGTGTCCAGGAGCGTCAGGCCCGTGAACACGCGGTTCGTCATGAGCTGCTCGCCCTTGGTGAGGGTCTTCCAGCTCGGCAGGTCGTTGGACAGCGGGACCTTCTCCGGCAGCCAGAAGTTGCCCGTCAGGCGGTCCCAGACCTCAAGGTCCTTCTCGTCTTGGATCTTGTTCCAGTTGATGGCCTCGAACACGGGCTCAATCGCCATGGGCTCCTCCTGCTCGGCGTGGGTCAAGGGACGAGGCCGACGGCCCCGCCTACAGGCACCAGGGTAGCGCCCGCCGCCCGGAGTGTCGCTGTGGTGTCTCGCGCGCCTACGAGGCCGCGGACGGGGCGCTCCTCCAGGGGGTGGCGGGGGCGTCCTCAGGTGGTGGGACGGACCGGATACCTATGGTTGTATGTGTCGTTGTACCGCTGGATCTCACGGAGGACGTCGGCGGCCGCGTCGTCCGTGCACTTGAAGTCTTCTGTCGCTGCGCCCAGGCCCAGGGCGACGCCGTTTGCGATCCACGCCATCTGGCTGATGGTTGTGTCAAGAGTCGTGAGGTGTTTCATCAGGGCCGCATGGTGGGTGCTGCCTGTGTTCGTGGTGCTCGGCGTCGGCACTTTCTTCAGGGAGGTGGAGGCACGGTCGAGGGCCGATATGATGGACTGAACTTCGTTGTAGTTCCATTCGATGTTGACGTATGTCATGGCTGATTCCTCTCGGGTGACAGGGTGAAGAAATACGTGATGAGCGCCCAGAGCTGCGTGTTGTAGATGGGGTGGACGGGGATGTGAGGTCCGGTGCTAGGCGCAAAAAGCGGAGCCTCGACCCTGTAGGCGGCCGCTGGTGTGATGAAGGTGGAGAGGGTGGAGGTCGGAACAAAGGAGTCCTTGTCCGTGCGCTCTTCCCGGATCCAGGTCGTGTATGCCCAGCGTTGGGCCACGAGAGCTTGCGCGAAGGCGGAATCTGAGGGGCCGTAGGAGGAATAGTTCTCGAGGAGCTGTGCCGTCTGTTCGGTCATGCCCTGCTGTGCGGCGTACACGATGGCCGTCGGCAGTACGGGAGGCCCGTCGAAGACGGCAGGGTTTGGCGTGAGGGGAGATATCGCCGCCGCGACGTGGGGGATTTCCTCGTTATCGATCTGATACATGTGGGTCTCAGTGTCGCCGTCGGGGGTAGTCGCAGTCCGGGCGACGACGCAGGGACCCGGCTGCATCCAGATGAGAGCCTGGCGGCACTGGGAAGCGTCCGGAGATGTAGTGGCGATGACCGTTCGTGAGCGAGCCGTGCTCATGAGAGCCGCGAGATGTGCCGCGTCGCCGGTGAGCCCCTCGGAGGTGGCGAAGCTCGAGGTGACATCGCCTGGAAGGACGATGTGAGGACGGTCAGGCATTGCGCACCTCCAGGCTCATGATGATCGCGAGAACGTCTTCGTTCAGGTCGCCGAAAGCGGGTGTCGTCATCGTTGCTGTCGCCGTGAGGAGGAACTCATTCCCGCCGTCGGAATGAATCCATGCCCACTGGCAGGCGGTGATGGGAACCTTGCCCTGAATGTAGATCCCCGTGCGCAGCTGCGACGATTCGGGTCGCGTCGGCCACGCGCAATCCTCCAGCATGCGGAAGCCGGGAACCTGATCGGACATGGACCGTGCCGAGTCGGTGAGCGCCTGCGCGGGCGTGGTGCTCGCGGGGATCGGGGATGCGAGCACGAGGATGGTGGGGGTGAAGTCGTAGTCGGCATCAGTGGGGCCGACCGCTAGGGCGATGACACCTCCTTCGGCTGGATGCTGATCGCTGCCTGGCGTACGATCCTGTGTGTCGTCGGCGCTCCCGAATGCCTGGTCGAGGATCGAGGCAATGTCCTCCTTTGGGCAGGAAGACCATCGCGGAGGCATGAGCCAATAGGACGACAGACTCATGGCGTGCTCCAGCCCTGCTTGTCGTCAGCAGACTCCTCGGAGTCCTCCGAAAGCTCGAACTGCGGGAGGGGGTCACCGTTCTCGTCCAACATGCCGTGGCGCTTCATGTACTGATACCGAGCGTCGGCCCAGCGGGGAACTGGTAAGGGGAAGAAATGGTAGATGGCGCCGATAAGAAAACAGAGTATACCGACGGCTGTGAGGATCCCCGTCATGACGTAATGGAGCCCCAATTTATAGCTGGTGTTTCCGAGGCTGCAGATGAAGAAACCAAGGCCAACGAGTGGGCGTGTTGTTGCTTGGCTTCTCGCGCTGCTGCTCATCCGCGAGGTGATGATGCGTGAGTTGCTAGAGAACGTGGTGTCGAGATAGGTCTCCATGTACCATGCGCCGATAATCATGAGACCGAAAATCGCACCAACCACTTCCCAGAAAATCATGACTGTGAACCTCCACTGTTGATGAGTGAGTGCATACCGTCGTTGACAATATTCCCTACCGTTTGTCCGAGTTTGCTTCCGGCAAGTCCACCAATAACGCCGCCGATCACGCCTCCGGCGAGAATCCCGACGGGACCGCCGACTGCCCCGATGGCTGCGCCAAGTTGTGCCCCGTAGGTGGCTCCGACGTATGCGCCTGTCGCGCTGGCAGCGCCCATCACGCCCGCTCTTGCTACCTTCTCACCCTGTCCCATCTCCGGGTGGTGGTAGGAGTCCGACTGGTAGCTGTCGTAGGCGCTGACGACGCCGTCGAGGACCGCGCACGCGCGGCCTGCGAGCTTGCCGCCCGTTCGCAGGGCGTCGGCCGCCTTGATCGTTCGGCTGCCGCCCTTGACGGCATCCACCCCCGGGACTTTCCAGTTTTTGAGGTTTCCTCGCTCGCTGATCTGCTTCCAGAGGGATGCGTCTTTGATTCCGGCTGGTGCCTGGTACTTGGCTCCCTTCGCCTGCAGGTAGACCGACTCGATCGTGTCTCCCAGGGTGTTGCGCATCGTGTCCGCCCAGCCGGGCAGGCGAGCTGACGCGTTCAATCCCGTGGGGAATCCGTACGTGTCGACGAATCTGTTGAATGCCGCGAGGATTGTTGACTCCCAGACGGTGGGGTCGATGCCTGCGAGATCGTCACCGAACAGTGATTCTGCGTAGGCGAACTTCTTCTGATTGATGCCACAGCGCTCCTTCAGCGACGCAAAGATGACGCCGACTCCGCCCGGAACGTTCGCAGGGTGGCTCACGGTGACTGTCGTGCCGTTGTGAGCGACCGTCAGTCCGGCCGCCGTGGCGTCGGTGATGATGGCCTGAAATTCCGTCCTGACGGGCTGCATTGCGCCCGCGTAATCCTCCAGGGCGGAATGTAACGAGCGGAAACATGACACGGCGTGCTCACTGGCGGAGATCATATTGGTCAGGTGCTCGACGACGGTCTCCACCAGCCTAGCTCTCTGGTGCTCGACCTGTCCGCGCGCTGTCGTCGCATCCGCGATGGCGTTGTCGAGCGCCATCATTGGTGTGTCGCACCAGTCCTTCAGTGACTGAACTGCGTCCACGTCAACTGGGAAGTCCCACGAAAAGGACTCGGCGAACTCGACGGTCCCGGCAGAATACGGGACCGCTGAATCCACCGCCGAAACGCTCGGGGGGGGGGTGCTCATCGATTCGCTCCAACTAAACAGTGCTTGGCCACCGGTGGGTCAGGTGCCGCTTGTTCAGCAGACTACTCCGTCCATTCCCACGCGTGCAAGACCGTGACAAACTCCCAAGATGCCGCGCGTGCGCCCGGTGTCGAAGACACGGGGCCACCTTTCGTGGACGAGGTCACCCCGGTGGAGGGGGCGAAGCTGCCTGTCGCCCCCGTATTCCCGGTGGAGCCACCGTCACCACGTCCCCCACGTGGGTGTGAAGCCGCTGGTCGCCCCCCTTTCCCGGACCGAGCCGAGCGGCCCCGCGGGTGCGGGCGAGCGCCAGCGCGGGATGCGGGGCGACACTCCCGGCGTATGCTGACCGCCGGAAATGTTATGGATTTGACACCTCACTCCATCGCGCAAAGGTATGAGATATCAACAAACAAGGATATTGTGGGGGAGTGAGATCCAGATCCTCAAAATTCGAGGCGGCGCCAAGACCCTACCGCTTGGGTAACGATCGGCTGCGCCGATACAACCGCGTGCGCGCCGAGCAGACGATCGCCGCGCGCATCAACCTCGCCATCGTCGTCGTCACCGCCGTCCTCATCGTCTCCGTCAGCGGCATCGTCGCCGCCGCGCAGATTGCCTCCATGTCGGAGCCGGACGACCACACCCTCTCCTTCGCGGCCAGCGCGCTGATCGTCGGGGGAGGCCTCGTCCTCCTGTCCCTCCTCGCTGCGCTCACCGTCAACGACCTGAGGTGGCGCCGTGAATGGTCCGGAAACGAAGATCTCGTCATCTTCTCCGACTCCCACGTCGCCCTGCGGGCCGCCCGGGCCGACGGATCCATCATGACCGCGTGCGCGCGCATGCAGCGCGCCTGGTTTGCGGCCTTCTTGGTCATCGCGGGGGTCGCCATCGTCGCGCAGTCCTGCCTCCTGGCAGCCCTCGTGTCCATTCCCCTGGCGATGAGCCTCTTCAACGCGTGGCGCTCGCTGCAAGCGCAGCGCAGGATCGCCTCGCGCACGCTCTGATTCACCGGCAATCCGCGCGTGCGCGTGAACCTGCTAGCCTGCCAGCCGGTAGGCTTGTGGGCATGACGAATCCCCTCATTGACTCCCTCGTGTCGATCATCGAACAACGGCCCGAGGACCACCCCCTGCGAGAGCATCTCGCGGAACTCCTGATCGCCGAGGGGAGGGGCGGCGAAGCCATCCCTCATCTCGCCGTCGTTCTCGCCGCCGACCCGACCAACGAGCGCGTCGCTGCCCTCATGCGCAGCGCCCTCGGCGCACCCGAGGCCCCCGCTCCGGCGGCTGGTTCCTCCCCTGACGAGGCGGCCTCGTCCTCGGAGAGTCCCGTCGCCGAAGAGTCCGCGGCGTTTACCGAAGACACCGTGCCCTCGACCCCTGATGTCGACGCGGCCGTGGCGTCCGCCGCGGAACCGGCTGAAAAACCCGTCCCCTACCCGCAGGACGCGTCGCAGATTCAGGGCGTATCCGACAGCGGCGGTGCCGACGAGTCCACTGCGGTGGCCCACGCCTCGGAGGATGCAGGCATTCCCGCGATCGTGTCGGTACATCCCCCGGCCTTTCCGCATGCGACCGAGGAAGCGACCCCCGACGAGGAACACGCTCCGGCGGCTGAGGCCGGAAACGAGCGTGATGGTGCCGCTCATACCGATGGCGCCAAAGAGCAACGCTTCGACTGGAAGAGTGCCGAGAAGCAGGTCGGCGGGCCTGCGCCCGCATTCGTGAAGCAGGGGGAAGTCGAAGGCGAAATCGAAGTTGACGACAAACCCCAGGGTGAGGTGTGGGACATCGAGAGTGTGACGTCAACGCTGGAGGACGTGGGCGGCATGCAGTCCGTCAAGGACCGCCTCACCATGGCCTTCCTGGCTCCGCTTCGCAACCCGGAAATCCGCAAGCTCTACGGCAAGAGCCTCAACGGCGGCCTGCTGCTGTACGGTCCTCCCGGATGCGGCAAGACCTACATCGCCCGCGCTCTCGCTGGCGAGGTCGGTGCCGCATTCATGAACGTTAGGATCAGCGATGTCATGGCACGCTACTTCGGTGAATCGGAAGCTAACCTCCACGAGCTCTTCGAGACCGCGCGTGCCAACGCACCCGTCGTGCTTTTCCTCGACGAAATCGATGCGATGGGCATGCGGCGATCGCACGCCGGATCTTACAACATGCGACCGATCACCAACCAGCTCCTCATGGAACTGGATGGCATCGGATCCGATAACGAAGGCGTGTTCATCCTCGCCGCCACCAACACCCCGTGGGACGTGGACTCCGCGCTGCGCAGGCCCGGACGCTTCGACCGCAGCGTCGCCGTCCTGCCTCCCGACGGCCCCGCCCGACAGGCAGTCCTCTACCACCACCTCAAGTCCCGTCCCGTCGAAGGCATCGACCTGGGCCACCTCGTGCAGCGCACCCAAGGATTCACCGGTGCCGACCTGGCCCACCTGGTCGACAGCGCCGTCGAATACGCGATGATGGACTCCTTGCGTACCGGCAACGTGCGCATGGTGACCATGCACGACTTCCTGAGGGCGCTGGAGCAGATTCGGCCCAGCGCTGGGCCCTGGTTCGTGACCGCCCGCAACTTCATCGAATACGGCAACCGAGACGGCCAATACGACGACCTCGCCGAGTACATGAGGGCAAACAACCTCATGTGAGGTGGTGGGCGGCGTCAGCACGCCGCCCACCACTCGCCGTTTGCTACGTGAGACCGAGGAGGATCGATGTCCAACGATGACATCAAGGAGCGGATTGAGCGCGCCTATTTCTTGATCGACATCAAGCGTCCCCAACAGGCCATCGAAGAGCTCGCCACGATCCCTCAGAGCGATCCGGAGGCCGCGGCGCGAGTGAATTGCGCCCTCGTCCAAGCCCACCTGACCCTCGATCAGAAGGAGAAGGCGTATGAGTGCGCCCGACGAGCTATCGAAGCCTCGCCCAATCACGCGATGGCGCTGTACTGGCTGGCGCACCTAGAGCCGGATTCTCGTCGCGCGCTCGACCATGCAACACGCCTCGTCGAGAGCAGTCCAGAGGTGGGGACTAGCCATGCCACAAAGGCCAACGCTCTTGCGCGTAACCACCGGTGGGAGGAGGCGCTGCACGCGGCGCGTGAAGCCGAGAATCTCGACCCCGAAGACTCCTATGTGCTCAACACCCTCGGCAGGGTGCTCGCCAGGGATGACGAGAAAGCGGCGCTCGAAGTCTTCCAACGCGTCCTCGCGCTCGAGCCGGAGAATGTGGCTGCTCGAGAATCCATCGCTTCCCTCGAAGCGGACGACCACGCCGACGCCAGCAGCCGCCTGTACCGCGACCTCCTCGAGCAGAACCCCGCCGCCAACGTCTACGAAAATCAGCTGCACTGGCTGGTGTTCAAACCGCTGTTCTCCCTGTGCTTGGGCGTGTCCGTCTCCTACCTGCTCGGCTGGTCCATTGTCGGTTTCATCTACGCGCTCGGCAGTCGTCAGGTAGCCCTCATCGTTGGGCTGGCGTGGAGCGCACTGTTTCCCCTGCGCGCCATGGGCTCCGCAGTGCGCCAGCACATCTCGCGGGTCGCCGCCGGTCAGGGCAAGACGCGCCGCGACGTCGTGGGCCTAGCGTTCAAGCGTCGCCCCGTCGGCGCGATGACCGCGACGATCTCGATCGCGATCATTGCGCTCACCCCCACAGCATTCGGAGCCGTGAGGTACTTCGTTCCCGCCTCCTCCTGGTGGACGGCCCTGGGTGCGCCCATCCTCATCATGCTGTGCGGATGGATCGGCGCCTTCGTCGCCTGGATCACGGCGACGAAGCTCGGTCGTTAAGGGGGCGCGCGGCGTCGCGCGAACCTACCCTCGAGGCAGCCCGCACGCGCCCTGTGACCGCGACGCCAGCGTCGCCGCGTCCAAGACGGCCGCGAGTCCCCCGAGGGCCAGCCCCTGCCTCGTGTGGGCGAAACGCACCCCGCTCGCGCGGCGGCGTTCCCCGCGACGGAACAACCACCGCTCGAGCGCAAGCGTGACAAGCGCGGATCCCGCTACCGCGCCCCCGAGGACCGCCAGCTCGCAGGGTGCGGCCTCCGTCACCCCCTCAAGGGGATCCTCGTCGGCAGCCTCCGCGCCTTTCGAGCAGTCAACCTCGTCGTCGTAGGGTGCCAGTTCCGGCTCATCGGGCAGCATCGACACGAGCGACCAGCCGATCACCCCCAGGAGCCCGGTCTTGATGAGCCCGCGCAGCGGGCGCGAACGCACGTAATCGGGCAGTGCGTACCACGCGACGGTGGCGCCAACCCCCGCCGCCAAGCCGGCGATCCGGGTTGGGTCCGCGGCGCAGGGACAGGAGCAGGAGGAGAGGGGAGCCATGGAGCGTCCTTTCAATCGGGTGATCGGTCGGCCTCAGTCGGCCAGCAGGTCAAGCAGGTGGGACACGACCGAGCCGCCGGAGTAGGCGGAACCATCGTGCTGGTACTCGTTGGTGATGTAGTGGCGCGCGCCGATTAACTCGCCCGTTTCCAGGGATAGCTCGCGCGGCACGAACATGTCGTCGTAGTACACGGCTGCAGCCACGGGCACCGTGTTGGTGGCCAGGACTTCGGGCAGGTACACGGGAGGGGCCTGCCTCGTGGAGGCAAGGATATCGGCGACGCCCGCCAGGGGAGCCAGGGCCGGATCCTCCTCGAAGACGTGACGCATGAAGTGCTCGCCCGTGAGGTAGAACGGTTCCTTCGTATCGAGCGGATCCGCGCCCTTGGCGAAGCCGGGCACCTCCTCCGCCAGGCGGTCCGCCGCCCACCCCGTTGCCGTTCCCGCCAGCTCGGGGGTGGCGCACGCGTAGATGTATTCCTGGAACACCCCGTAGATCGGCGCGACGCTGACCTGCGCGGCGACGGCCTGAAGGAACTGCGAGGACAGGCGCCGCGCCCCGCCGACGCTGACCCACGGACCCTCCAGCAGGTAGTGCAGTTGGTCCGTGTTCGCCTGCCCGCCCAGCATCATGCCGATCATGCGCAGGCGAGTGGGGGAGAGGCGCTCGCCCGTCGGCAGCACCTCTTCCGTGTCCGCCAGGTGTGCGCACAGCTCCCGCACCGTCTTCTCGTCGCCCGGATGGCGGCGGAAATAGGCGCGGTTGCGGGCGGCCGTGCGCTCGTAGGTGAGCCGGTAGATGTCGTCCACATGGACGAGGCCGGGCAGGCCACCCGTGATCAGGCTGGCCTTGAGGCCCCGGGGCGCCAGGGACAGGTAGGAGGTCGTGATGAATCCGCCGAAGGACTGGCCCAGCGTCGTCCATGGCTCGTCCCCGCACAGCTCCTTGCGCAGCGCCTCGGCGTCGTAGACGATCTGGTCCTGGCGGAAGTGCCGCAGGTAGTCGGCCTTCTCCTCGTCCGTCGCCAGGTGGGAGAGTGCCTGGGCGTCCATGCGCGTGGACTGGCCCGTGCCTCGCTGGTCCAGCAGGACCACCCTGTAGTCCTGGAGAAGACGGTTCATCCAGCCGCCCCCGAAGGAGCCGAAGCGGGGACTTGGATAGCCCGGACCTCCCTGCAGGAACACCGCGTAGGGGGAATCCTCGTGCCCCTTGCGCACGACTTCGCGCGCAAACAGCTCAATCGTCGGGTTGTCATCCCCGCGGGGGCGCAGGTGGTCCAGCGGGACCTCCAGGCGGTGCTCGTAGACCGTGTGTCCGTGATGCAAGTACGACTCTGTGTGCATGGACACAATCCTATCGCGTTCGCGTCGCGGACGCGGCGGCCCGCCTCTCTGCCGTCTCTCCGCCACGATCCCCCGCTCTGTTTCCGATGCGTGACACCGTGTCGCCAGACTGCGACACATTTGCGACCGGATGGTCAAACATTGCGGTTAGACTTCTTACGTCGGCGCCCCTGGCGCTGGGATAAGTACGACGGAACACGACCGGAGGATGATTGACATGAAGGCACAACGGAGCGGGAAGACACGCAGGATCCTCGCTGTCATGACTGCGCTGCCCCTGGCGCTCGCCCTGAGCGGCTGCCACCTGAGCGTGTGGAAACGAGAGAGCGGAGGCGGATCGAACCCCACCCCGTCGGCCTCCCAATCCAGCGACGCGGCGGCCCCCCAGTCGAACTCCTCGTCGCAGGCAAACGGCAACCCCAGGGCGCGCTCCTCCCAGGTTCTGAGCACCTGGGAGGGAAAGACCGATATCGGGGAGAGCTTCCGGGTCGACATCAACTCGGTGGTCGTCAAGGAGGACGTGACGACGCTGACCATGACCTTCACGAATACGGGGTCGAAGATCGGGATATGGTGGATGCGTGCCTTCGGTGGTGACCAAGCGCTGTCCGATGGCGTGAAACTCATCGACTATTCCCGTCACCTCGTCTACTCGCCGGGGAAGGCCGAGGACGGAACCTGCATCTGCAGCGACTACCAGGGTTCCGGGCTCGATACCGGTGAAAGTCGCACGGTGTACACCACCTTCAAGGGCCTTCCTGCGGACCTGACCAAGGTCGATGTGGAGATCCAGGGCGTCGGCACGCCCTTCGAAAACGTGCCCGTGACGAGGGAGTGAGCGCCATGATCGCGGTCAAGAGAATCGGATCGGCTGGCGTCGCGGTCCTCGCGCTCGTCGTCGGTGTCGGCATGAGCCCCGCCTACGCGGAGAACCCGCCGGGAGTCGACTACTCCGGCCCCCAGAGCAATCCGCAGGTCGTCTACCCCGAGCCCGTTGAAGTCCTCTACTCCGTCGGAACCACCGACGGCGCAGTCTCGACGAAGCAGAAGAAGGACACGACGATCACCACGCTCTCGGGGGACGTGAACTTCGAGGTCGACTCCGACCAGCTCACGGCCAGGGCCAGGGAGATCCTCGATTCCCTGGCGTCGGAGTGGTCCAAGACCAAGCCCTCCAAGGTCTCGGTGACGGGACACACGGACTCGGTCGCCGACGACGCCCACAACCTCGACCTGTCCAAGCGTCGGGCGAAGGCCGTGGGCGACTACCTGGCGAGCAAGGTCCCCGGCCTCTCGATCACGACCGATGGGAAGGGTGAGGCCGAGCCCATCGCCGACAACGAGACGGACGAGGGCCGCGCTCAGAACCGGCGCGTCGAGATTCGCGCGCAGAAGTGACGCTGCCGCAGGCGGGCAGGCCCCCCGAGCGGCCCTGCCCGCCGCGGCTCAACGCCAACCCTGACGCCAAGCCCCCTGCCCCCACCAGCCCCGTCACTGGTGGGGGCAGGCGTTCATTTCGGCGGCTGGGGGATCCTCGGCGGAGCGGAAGAAGCCTCCTCGGGCAACGGAAGGGTGAGGACGACGCTGGTTCCCACTCCCTCACGCGAGGTGAGGCGCACGTGCCCGCCGTGCCGCTCAATGACCAGGCGCACAAGAGGCAGGCCCAGCCCCGACCCGGAGCGCCCGACCGCGTTCGACCCGCGTGCCAGCTCCGCCCACACGCTCTGGCGTTCGGCCTCGGGAACCCCGATCCCCGTGTCGGCTACCTCGATGCTCACCCCGTCCTCCGACTGGCTGCCACGCACCTCGATGCTGTCGCCCTCGCCGGAGTACTTCACCGCGTTGAACACGACGTTCTGGATCGCGGAATACAGAAGATCCGCGTCCCCAACAACGTGCGGCAGAGGCCACGGGGCGGTGGGGAAGACCAGGGTGAAGCTGCGCGCCTCGCCCACGCTGGAGCGCGCGGCCTCCACGGCGTCGCGCGCCGCCTCCTCCAGGTCCACCAGCTCGCGCTCCATGGGCGCCGACGACAGGTCGGCCAGTTTGCGCAGATCCGTCACGAGCACTCCCATGCGCCTGGCCTGGGCCGCCACGAGGACCGAGGCCTCGTCGTTGGCGGGCGCCGTGGCCGCGAGGATCGCCGTCAGGGGATTCTTCAACTCGTGGTCCAGGCGCGCCAGAAACTGCCGGTGCTCAAGATCCCGGCGCGCCTGCGCCTCCGCCGCACCGGCCAGGCGCTCCCGCGACAACGCGGACGAGAAAAGCTCGAGCGCCACGGCTGTAGCCGACACGAGAAACCCGGCCGCAACGAAGAGGACGGGCAGGGACACCGCGACGCGGAGTTCCAGATCCGGACCCGCCAGCCACCACGCCAGGGCGCAGACGCTCGCGACCGCAAGGGGTGCCAGGGAGAGCACCAATCGACGGCTCATCGCGTTACCTTCCCGATGAAGCGGTACCCCCCGGAGGGGACGGTCTCGATAAACACCGGGTCGGAGGGGTCCTCCCCCAGGGCCGCGCGGATCTCCCGGATGCGGTGGTCCACCGCGCGCGTGGAGGAGGCGAAGTCGATGCCCCACAGCACCGACAGGAGGCGCTCGCGGGTGTGAAGCTCACCCGGGTGCGTCATCAGGTAGTCGAGGAGCCCCATCGCCTTCGGGGTCAGCTCAAGCTCCCTGTCGGCCAGGAAGGCGCGGCGGGCGAGGCGATCAAGCACGAGGCTTCCGCTGGTGAGGCGCTCGGCGGCCGACAGGGGGCGCGCCGAGTGCATGGAGCGGCGCAGCACGGCGCGGATGCGCGAGACCAGCTCCTGAGGATCGAAGGGCTTGGACAGGTAGTCGTCGGCGCCCTCGTCCAGCGCGGCCGAACGCTCGAAGGAGGTGTCGATCTGCGTGAGCAGGATGACGGGGGTCCACGTGCCGCCCGCACGGATGCGGCGCACCATCTCGCGTCCGTCCATGTGGGGCATCATAATGTCGGAGACGACGATGTCGGGTTCGAGTCGGCCGTGGGCGGCCAACCCCTCCTCCCCGTCCCGGGCCGTGTGGACCGTGAAGCCGCAGCGGCGCAGGAAGGGCGCGAGGCCATCGATGATGGCCGCCTCGTCGTCGACCAGCAGAACGGATGCCGTGGTGCCCGTCGCGGGGCCGACTGGGAGCGGGTTCCCGCTGCTCGTCGTCACGTTCTTCTCCTCGGTGTCCGGCTCCGATGGGTGGGCGCCGGTGGGAACGGGCGCCGTTAGTCAGGGTAGGCGACGCGTCGGGTGCTTGTCCATGGCCTCCCCGGGTCCTAGCCCCCGCCGATGCCACCCGATCGCGCGCGAGCGGTGCCTCCCGTCCCCGAGTCTCACTGCCAGTTCAGCAGTGCCACGTAACACACCGTCCCGATGCCGACGCTCCACAGGAGCCTGCGGCCGCTCAGCAGGTGGACGGCCACCGTCACGCCCGCGGCCACGAGCGCGGCCCACGAGCGTTCCCCGGCCGCTTGGGCGTTGTCGACGAGCGTCGACACAACCAGGATGAGCATGATTCCCGGCGGCATCCACGCCGCCATGTCGGACACGAAACGCGAGTCGCGCAGGGGCTCCAGGATCTTGAAAGGAAGGGCCCGCAGCGTGAAGTCAATGACGAAGACGATCACCAGGATGGCCAGCAGGTAGGCCAGCGTCGGGGTCACCGGGCGATCCCCCGATCCGTCGCGGTTCCAAGGACGCGCGCGGCCCTCGGGCGAGGCAGGGGGAGGAGGCCGCGCCTGCGCAGGAGGTGGCGCCCCGACAGGAAGGCGACGAAGAGGAGGAGGGCAACGAGCAGGCGATGGGCCGGGGCGAGCGCCATCGCAACCGCAAACGCGATCCCGGCCAACGCCACTGACGGAAGCTCCCGTGCGGAGCGGGAAGCGTCCAGCGTCAGCGTGATAAACAGGGCGGTGAGCGCGAAGTCCAGGCCGTGAATCTGAGTGGGAATCAACGAGCCCGCGAACACTCCCACCAGGCCCGAGACGAGCCAGGTGACGTGAAACAGGGCTTGCATCGCCAACAGTCGAGGTTTTGTCCACCCGTTGGGGCGTGCGGCGGTGAGTGCGTAGGCCTCGTCAACGAGGGCGTACATCGACAAGAGGCGGGCCGCCCGGCCCTCGATGACGTGCAGCGGGAAGGAGAACGCAAAGAAGATCAGGCGGAAGTTCACCAGCAGCATCGTCACGGCGATCACCGCGAGCGGGGTGTTGTGCGAGGCCAGGGTCACGACCAGCAGCTCCGCCGATCCCGAATAGGCGGCCAGCGAGAGGGCGGGAGCCATCCACCACGGCATCCCGAGCTGGACGACCAGCAGGCCGTACGCGAGGCCCAGGGGAATGTAACCGGCGGCCACGGGCGCCGTGATGCGCAGCCCGGCGACTATCTCGGCGCGGGTAGGGCTCGCCGGCACGAAGACGTTGACGGTGCGCGGCAGCTGAGGCATGGGAGCAATTGTCATCGGTGACGCCGCGTCGTGCGAGCGGGCGGGGCATCTCGTGACGACTTCCACGTTTTCTAGGTCCTTCGTCCCAACGGCGAGAGGGTGCATCCCTCTGACGCTCGACTGTCACACAGTTTCAAAAACTGTCACACAGTTTCAAAACGAGAAGCACCCGTCGCGCGAGCACGCCCGAGATGGAACCATCGACGACATCGCCGAGGACGCGCGCCCCGGCGATATCCATTGACAACGCACGTTAGGAGCCATCATGAGCGCCACCCACGCACGCAAGAAGCCATTCCTCCGACTCGCCACGGCAGCCCTCGCCACGGTCGCAGCCCTCGGCATGGCAGCCTGCTCCGGTGGCGCAGGCTCCGACTCCGCGACCAGCGCGCAGGTCGGTGACCGCAGCCCCGAACAGATCAAGGAAGCTGGCGAAATCGTCATCGGCATCTTCTCCGACAAGGCCCCCTTCGGCTACATCGACGCCGACGGCAAGCCCGCCGGATACGACGTCGTCTACGGCGACCGCATCGCCGCCGACCTCGGAGTCACCGCCAAGTACGTCCCCGTCGACGCCGCCGCCCGCACCGAGGTCCTCGCCTCGAACAAGGTCGACATCACCCTCGCGAACTTCACCGTCACCCCCGAACGCGCCGAGAAGGTCGACTTCGCCAACCCCTACTTCAAGGTCTCCCTCGGCGTCGTCTCCCCTTCCTCGGCTGAGATCACCGACGTCGGCCAGCTGGCCGGCAAGACCCTCATCGTCACCAAGGGAACCACCGCCGAAGCCTACTTCGAGGCCAACCACCCCGAGGTGAAACTCCAGAAGTACGACCAGTACTCCGACGCCTACCAGGCCCTCGAGGACGGCCGCGGAGACGCCTTCTCCACCGACAACACCGAGGTCATCGCCTGGGCCATCGCGCACCCCGGCTTCAGCGTCGGTATCAAGAGCCTAGGCGAGACCAGCTACATTGCCGCCGCCGTCAAGAAGGGCAACGCACCCCTCCTCGACTGGCTGAACAACCAGCTGACCGAGCTCGGCGAGGAGAACTTCTTCCACAAGGACTACGAGCAGACCCTCGCCCCCGTCTACGGTGACGCCGCGACCCCCGACGACCTCGTCGTCGAAGGCGGCGTCGACACCGCGTCCTCCACCAACTAACCCGGCGCGAGGCCCGCCCCCGGAAACCCGACCGCCGCGCGCGATCGGCCCGGCGGGCCACCGCCTCGTCCCATTCCTCACCCATGAACCTCGACATCCTGGCGCGATACGCGCCCCTGTACGTCGACGCCGCCATCCTCACTCTGCGGATCGCGGCCATCGGCATCGTCGGCTCGCTCGCGGTCGGCCTCCTCGTGGCCGCGATCCGGCAGTACCGGATCCCGCTCGCCGCCCAGATCGGTGCCGCCTACGTCGAACTGTCGCGCAACACGCCCCTGCTCGTGCAGCTCTTCTTCATCTACTTCGGCCTGCCGCGCGTGGGCATCAAGTGGAGCGGCGAAACCTGCGCGATCGTCGGCCTCATCTTCCTGGGCGGCGCCTACATGGCCGAGGCCCTGCGCTCCGGCCTCGACTCGATCGCCACCATCCAGTGGGAGTCGGCGTCCGCGCTCGGCCTCACGCCCGCCCAGACGCTGCGCCACGTCGCCCTCCCGCAGGCCATCGCGACCTCCGTGCCGCCGCTCGCCGCCAACGTCATCTTCCTCATCAAGGAAACCTCCGTCGTCTCCGTCGTCGCGCTGCCCGATCTCGTGTACGTCGCGAAAGACCTGATCGGCATGTCCTACAACACCTCCGAAGCGCTGGCCCTCCTGATCATCGCCTACCTGGTGATCCTCCTGCCCGTGTCCATCGCGGCCCGACTCATCGAAAAGGCGGTGCGCCGTGGCGGATTTGGGAATTAACGTCATTGTCGAAGGCCGCAACCTCGTGCGTATTCTCGAGGGCCTGGGCGTCACCGTCGGCATCTCCGCGCTCTCCGTCGTCCTGTCGCTGATCCTGGGCGTCTTCGTCGGCCTCGGCATGCGCTCGCGCTGGCGCCCCCTGCGCTGGCTCATGCAGCTCTACCTCGAGTTCGTGCGCATCATGCCCCAGCTTGTGCTGCTCTTCGTCGCCTACTTCGGGCTCACGCGCGTCGCGGGAATCAACCTGGACGGTATTACCGCGTCCGTCCTCGTGTTCACCCTGTGGGGAGGCGCCGAAATGGGCGACCTCGTGCGAGGCGCGCTCATCGCGATCCCGCGCCACCAGTACGAATCCGCCTACGCTCTGGGACTCACCCCGAGGCAGACCATGCGCCGGGTCATCCTGCCGCAAACCCTGCGCAGGCTTGCACCCCCGGCCGTCAACCTCATCACCCGCATGATCAAGACGACCTCCCTCGTCGTCCTCATCGGCGTCGTTGAGGTCCTCAAAGTCGGACAGCAGATCATCGACTCTAACCGTTTCACCTACCCCACGGCCTCGCTGTGGATCTACGGCCTTATTTTTGTGCTGTACTTCCTCATCTGCTGGCCCATATCGCTCCTCTCACGCCACATGGAGAAAACATGGCAGAACTGACATCCGGCACCTCCGACCAGGGCGGCACGCCTCGCGAGGGCAGCGCGCACGATCCCGCCACGGCCTCATCCCCTCAGGGCGTTGACACAGCGCAGCTGCGCCTCGTCGACCTCGACAAGACGTACCCCGGCGGACACCACGCCCTGCGCGGCGTCTCCCTCGACGTTGCCGACGGTGAAGTCGTCGTCATCATCGGCCCCTCCGGGTGCGGCAAGTCGACGCTCCTGCGCACGATCAACGGCCTCGAGCCCATCAACTCCGGGAGGATCATCCTTGACGGGACCGACTTGGCCGCGCCCGGCGTCTCCTGGCCCGAGGTGCGTCGGCGCATCGGCATGGTCTTCCAGTCCTACGAGCTCTTCCCGCACCTGAGTGTCATGGGGAACCTGACGCTCGCCCCCGGCCTCGTCGCGGGAGAAACGCGCGGTGATGCGAGCGCGCGGGCGCTGAAACTGCTTGAGCGCGTCGGCCTGGCCGACCGCGCCGACGACTACCCGCGTCAGCTTTCCGGCGGCCAGCGCCAGCGTGTCGCCATCGTGCGCGCCCTCATGATGAACCCCGAGATCCTCCTCCTCGACGAAGTCACCGCCTCCCTCGACCCGGAGATGGTGCGCGAGGTCCTTGACGTCGTCCTGGAACTGGCGCGCACCGGCATGACCATGCTTATCGTCACCCACGAGATGGGCTTTGCCCGCGCGATTGCGGACCGCATCGTTTTCATGGACGAGGGGCGCATTGTCGAGGTCGACCCGCCGCGCAAGTTTTTTGCGGACCCGTCCTCGGACCGCGCGCGCAAGTTTCTCGACATCTTCAGCTTCGAGGGCGCCAAGCTGTAGGGTATTCCCCGTTTGTTGGCACCTGGGGGCGGCGGCCCGCCCGCGAGATCGTCGCACGCGTGTCTTCGGCTCGGAGTGATCGATCTCGAAGCCCGGCCAGGCCTTGCCACCGCCCCCAGGTACCGCAGCCTGGACCAGCGGTCCACGCGGTGCCCTCCAAGCAGCAGGGGCTTGGTGTGCTGCTGGGGTGTTCGGCTAGGTTCCGCTGCCGCTCACCGGCACCATGACCAGGCCGCGTGGCGGTCTTGTGGTGGGCGTGGTTGCGCGTTCTGGATAGGAAGTTGAGTTCCGGAAAGGAACGGCGCCTCCGGATAGCTTATTGTCCTATCCGGGACGCAATGACCTATCCAGTTTGTCGTTTCCTATCCAGATCGTGCGTGTCTGCTCCGAGGCCTCATGCGTCGAGGCTCAGACGAACCCTGCAGGTCGTCTTCCCGGAATGGTCCGGGTTCTGGCTTATTCCTAAGCGGTGTTACACCCATCTCCACTCGTGCGTGCGTCAGTCCGTCCAGGTTCTGGCTTGTTTCTAAGCGGTGTTACACCACTTAGCGGGGTATTACACCACTTCCCAGGGGGTGTAGCGCTCCCTACCTGGTGTAATGCTGCCTAAATGGTGCAGTGTCGCGTATGCGTCGTTGGGGCTCGCGGATAGGAAACGGCTTCGCGGATAGGCTATGAGCATGTGGATACCTTAATAGCCTATCCGCGTGCTGATAACCTATCCGCGTGCGCGCAAGCTATCCGCGCAGGGACCCAGGCCCGGGTGGGCCCTGTGTGAGCCGGCGCCTCACCCGCAGGGCTCGCAAGCTTCCGAATATCGGTCCGTTGTCACCCCACACCAGTGCAGTTCAGGCGATTAACGTTGGCTGGTGGTGCGCCATGACCAGGCGCGTCTCATCAGAAGTAGCTGGTGCCCACACGCTTGACTCCAGCGAAGCGCTGCCCTCCATGGAGGGGTTCTTGGCGCGGTGGTGGCGTCTGACGTGCCTGCAGTTTCCGCGTTTATACTTGTGTCTCTCGGTGCTACACCCGATCCGTAGGCATTACACCCCTTCTGAACGGGTGCGTTGCCCCCTAACGGGTGCGTTGCCCCCTAACGGGTGCGTTGCCCCGCAAGGGGTGCGTTGCCCCCCAACGGGTGTCGCGTGTTCCGCACCGTCATGGAGGCCTGTCCGAGTTCGGCTGACTTCTCGACTTTCCGTTTGAGATGTTGCACGCGGCTCAGAAGGCTCGGAGTGTTTGATCGCGAAGTCCGGCTGGGACGTGCCGCCACCCCGGGGCGCTGCAGATATGCGTGTTGCCACGCGAAGTTCGGCAGCATTCTCCCACCGGGCATCCGAGCCTGCCGATAGCCGTTGTCGCTGTGGCCCTCAATGTCGCATGCGGCTCCTCCTCTGTGTCCTGCTTGTTTGGCCGAGTTCCCCGTGCCGCATCACGCCTGTTGGGCAATGATATGCGGCTCTCGGTTGGGGTGGGGCGAGCGAGGGCTGCCGCTCACCGTCAGTGACCTCACCGCGGCCGACGCAGGTGAGCCCGTGTCGCGAGAGGACAGCCGTACCTCGGAGCAGCTGCCGTCGCAGAACGCGTCGGTGATCCAGTGTCGCGAGAGGGCAGTCGCAGACGCGTCGGATCGTGGTTGTGAGCGCCTCTCCGGCCGTTTTGCGATCGCGAACGGCGACCTGCTGCATTCATGCGCATCCGCGTGATGCTGCGTCGGTTGGGGAGGCATTGCGCTAGCTCCCAGGTGCTGCAATCCCGTCCCCACTAGTGCAGTGCGCCGCCGGGTCGTGCGCTCCTTGCTCTACGCTCCACCCGTTGTTGACATCCTCGCATCCCAGGCGCGCTTGATCCTGCCGCTCAGACGTTATCGATACGGATTTCGCTCAGGTCTCACGTCCCCGACCCCGGTTTCGGCGCCTCCCGGCACCCCGCGCGCCTCGGCTCCGCCTGACTGCTTTGCGGCCGCCGCGAGAACCGTGCGCTTGGGAGCCGCTTGTGCTAGCAGGGCGATCAGGCGATCAGCGTCGACTGGTGGTGCACCATGATCAGGCGCGCCTCGCCAGAAGTCGCCGACGCCCACACGCTGGATTCCAGCGAGGCACCGCCCTCCCAGCGCACCCGGTAGCGGGTCAGGAACGCGCCGCCCAGGTCGTGCGCGTCGATGCGGCCGATAGCCGGGGAAGCGGGCGAGGGCCCCGCCAGCGTCGTGGTCGCACCGCCGCCTGGCCAGATGCGCGTGGTGCGCTCGTCGGTCATCCCCGCCAGCGACTCCTCGTCGCCTCCGGTCCACGCCAGGATGAACTCGCGCTCGCGGGCGATCGCGTCTTCGGTGGTCATCGCGGGCTCACTCACGGACGAGGCCGGGGCTGCCTCCGCGGGTTCGTTCGCTTCGGTGGGCGTGGAGAAAACGCTGGGATGAGAACGGAATGTCGACGTGGCGGCCTTGTTGGTGGAGGCGTCGTGTGAAGCGGGAGCGCTCCCCAGGGCATCAGTAGTAGCGGGCACGTTGTGCGGCTCGACGGACGCAGCCACAGTGGTCGCGCCCTCATCCGGCTGATCCCCGGATGCCTGATCTGAGGACGCCTGATCCGCCGACGCAGCGCCGCGCGACGTGCCGCCCCCGAACCCTGGGCCCGGCTCGGGTGTGCGCCCCGCCTGGTAGGCCTCGGCGCAGGAGCGTGCCAGGTCGTCGGCGCGCTCGTTCATGCGGTGCCCAGCGTGGCCCTTGACCCACTCGAAGGTGACGCGGCGCCCTTCCATGGCCCGATCGATCTCCTGGATGAGCTCCAGGTTTTTGATGGGCTTCTTGTCTGCCTTCGTCCAGCCGCGCTTCTTCCAGCCGAGCCGCCACTTGGACACGACGTTGATCGCGTACTGCGAGTCGGCGAGGATGTGCAGCTCTTCGCCGGTCTCGGCCGTGGCCTCAAGCAGACGCAGAATAGCGGTCAGCTCACCCAGGTTGTTCGTTCCCTGCGGCCAGCCGCCCGCGTCCCACGTGTCCTCGTCTACGTACCAGGCCCACCCCGCGGGCCCGGGATTGCCGAGGGAAGAACCGTCTGCCGCCGCCGTAATCGTCATGACCTCATCCTATCGGCATCCCGAGGCTTGATCGGAGGGGGACGAGGCCGGGGCTCGGTGTCGCCGTCCCGCGCGGTATCTGGGGCCTGGGATGGGGTGGCCCTGGCGTTGTGCCCTAGACTCGGGGATAGGCGCGTGATGCGCCATTTAGCGCAGCGATAAGAACGGAGCAGGACGATGAAGCCGCATACTGACGAGCCGCTCAGCGATGGCACCCGCGCGAGGAACCGCAAGGGATCGCTCAGTCGCAAGGGCGTGCGTCGGTGCGGCGTCGTTGCGGCCGCACTGTCGATCGTCATGCTGATGTCGAGCTGTATGTCTCAGGGGGCTGTGACGGAGAAACGGGCTGATCAGCTGAGTCTGGGGGATGCGGTGATTGCTGTGCGGCTGAGCCAGGGAAAGTTCTCGGCGGGGCTTCCGGACCCGCCGAACGACAACTGGATCGTGCTGCTGGACGCGCAGGGTCGGGGGCAAGCGACCCGTATTGAAAACAAACGTGGCAGCGATGTGATGTGGACTGAACGCGGTCTCTCCTTTGGCGCGCCGGATAAGGAATACGTGACGACCGATCAGGGAACGCAGGAGATCGATGTTAAACACTCGTGGAGTTCTGAGTATCAACGCTTCTCGCTCCCGGACGGGAGAATTGCTGTCGTAGATTTGAGCGACGGGATCAGGGTCGACACGATCCACCCTAATGGGCGCATTGAGACGACGGAAATACCCGATACTAGTGCGCCGGTTGGGCAGTGCGGGCAGCACATCGTTGGGATCACCGATACTGAGGAATCTGAGAGCATCAGGTCGGCGGCGTTCGAGGCCTATGCAGCCCAGTCGGGCGGTGAGATGCCCGAGAATGTGGCTGCTGTGATTCAGATCGATGAACCCACTGGTGATGTTCCCCGACTCCTTGCGGTGGCACCTGCGATCGATGGCCTGGTGGAGGGTTGGATGAGTGTTCCGTGCGACGGGAACGTCATCACGGTTCTGAGTCTCCAGCAGGACGACCCAGCCGCTGTGCGTAGCGGTAAAAGGAACTCACTCGAAGGGGTTTTGGTCCTGCAGCGATGGGACCTGTCCACAGGGCAGCGCACGATCATTCCTGTGCTTGATGAAGCAGGACAGCCCATCGAAACGGATCAGGATAATAACCTCTACGGTGTTCGAGCGATCCGGGTGGGGGATGAGTACCGCTTCGTGACGAAGAAAGGGGATGCCTTCGCGGTTGACATGATGAGCGGCAACGCCCGGCACCTTTTCTCGATTCCATCGGAGAAAACTTTCATCCCAGCGGTATTCCAGGTGAGTGAGACCGGCGTGTATGCGCTCGAGCAAAATGATGATGAGGACGTCCTCACTCTTTCGTACCAGCCGTGGGATGGGGGCGGCAAGCGTGTGCTCTTGACGACGGGCACAATGTCGCGCTACCTCGTGGAGCGAAATCTGCTGATGGGGTACAGGCGCAGCGTCGAGTCCTTTGCCCTACGCCCCGGCTGGGACGGTGGCGCGCAGTAGCGCGTGCAGCCGGGTGGTGCGCTGACTCTGGGGGTTGGAGCACGAGGCCGGGGCTCGGTGTCGTTGTCCTGCGCGGTATCTGGGGCCTGGGATGGGGCGGCCCTGGCCTCGTGCCCTAGACTCGGGTGTGGGCGCATGATGCGCCCGTTAGCGCAGTGACGAGAATGGATCAGGACGATGGAGCCGCATACTGACGAGCCGCTCAATAATGGCACCCGCGCGAGGAACCGCAAGGGATCGCTCAGCCGCAAGGGCGTGCGCCGGTCCGGCGTCGGTGCGGCAGCACTGTCGATCGTCATGCTGCTGTCGGGCTGTCTTTCCCTTGCATCTCTCGACGAAAAACCTATCGACAAGCTGACGACGGGTGAGGCGGTCATCGCCCTGCGGCTGGGTGGTGCAGAGGCGTCTGCGGCCCTGCCGGGTGGAACGGGTGACAACTGGATTGTGCTCCTCGACTTCCAAGGGCGGGGGCAAGCCGGGCATGTCGAACGCGGGGAGCGTGGTGATATCGCATGGACTGAGCTCGGGGTGTCGTACGGCGTCCAGGCGGAGGATTTTTTGACGACGCAGGAGGGGACGCAGCGGATCCCCCGCGTGGGTGATCGTTCCGTTGAATATTTCCGTTTTGCGCTCCCCGATGGGCGAATCGAAGTCATCAGTGCTGCGAGAGGCTCTGGTATTCGTGCGGACATCATCGAGCGTGATGGAACGATGACGAGCGTGGAGACCGACGACAAGTCGGGCGGCTTTGGGCTGTGTGGGTCGCGGGTTTTAGCGATTATGAATACGGAGGTGTCCCAGAGCATGAAGTCCGCGGCGTTCGAGGTCTATGCCGCTCAGTCGGGTGGCGAGGGAAGTGAACCGGAAGATTTCTCGGTTGTCGTGCAGTTGGATGATCCTGCCGGAGCTACCCCGCGGATCCTCGCGGCAGCGCCGATGATTCCGGGCTTGAGGTCAGTGCAGCACTTGTACGCCTGCGAAGGGAATTTGCTGACAGCACCGAGCATCCAAGTGGATGATCCCATCGGCGCGAGAGGGAGCAGCGTCGTTGCGGCGAGAGGGACCCTCGTTCTCCAGCGCTGGGATCTGTCGACGGGGCAGCGCTCGGTGAGCCCCGTGCTCGATGAGGCAGGAAACGCTATCCACCTCAATGAGGATTTGGATATCTATGGTGACAAGGCGATCCTAGTGGGCGACGAATACAGGCTTATCAGTCGCCATGGTCATGCCTTCTCAATCAATCTGACGAGCGGACAGGGCCGTCACTTGTTTTCCATCCCCGAGCAGGTCGGACAAGGGGACATGGTGTTCCAGGTGACCGAGAGCGGCGTTTATTTCTTGACGGATAGCTCCCGCGAGCACGCAGTCACTCTTTCCTATCATCCGTGGGACGGTGACGATTCTCGCGTGGTTCTTTCGACGGGCAGCCTGGAGGGCTACCTGAGGGTGCGCAAGCTGTTCTCGGGTGGTCAGCGCGCCATCGAGTCCTTCGCCCTACGCCCCGGCTGGGATGGCGGCGCGCAGTAGCGCATGCAGACGAGGACGGAGACGACCATGAGTACACACAACGGTGAGAAGCGCGAGACGGGTGCCGACGAACAGGAGCAAGGCAGCTCGAAGAAACCGAAGCGTTCCCGGCGATGGGCGTTCCTGACGCTCGCTCTTCCGATTGCGCTGCTCGCGTGGAGTTGCGCTCCGAAGGCTCCCCTGCCAGTGACGCCGACCAGCAAACTGGCCATTGGGGATGCCGTCATTGCTGTGCAGCTGGGTGAAGCACAATCGCAGTCGGGCCTTGAAGCCCCAATTCAGGACAACTTGGTCGCACTTGTTGACGTGCACGGGGAGCAGGATATCGTGCGTATCGGCAACCAGTGGGAAGGTAGGATCCTGTGGTCTGATCGCGGTATTTCCTTCGGTGCCGAGCAATGGGAGTACCAGACGACAGAAAACGGAACGAGTAGTCAAGAAACTAAGGGCTGGCGGGCCTCGAACGTCCAGCGTTATGAGTTGTCGGATGGTCGATTCATCGTGGTTTCGTACGAGATGGACTTGGGTTACCGGGTCGATACGATCGAACTTGATGGAAGCGTGACGAGTGTGTCAACGCCCGGAACGCGCGGGGACATGGGACAGTGCGGGGATAGGATCCTGTCGATCGTTGATACGAAGCAGCTCTGGCGCAGGAAGCAAGAGGCCCTTGAAGCCTACGCCGCGCAGTCGGGCAATGATGGTGCGCAGCCGGAGGAGCTGTCTGTTGTTGTTCAGTTGAATGATCGCGATGGTGATACTCCCCGCCTCGTTGGCGTCGCGCCAATGATCGACGGCTTGGTGTCGGGACAGAGAGAGTTCGCCTGTGAGGGGGACGTGATCACGATGCCGAGCGTCCAAACGGGCGACTCTCGAGACGTTCGTGTGATGGCAGATGGTGGAGAGACGGGAACGATGGTTCTCGAGCGCTGGGATCTGTCGACGGGGCAGCGCACGATCATTCCTGTGATCGACGAGCAGGGGAATCCTATCGAAATAGATAGAGAGCACAGCATTTTCGGCTACCGGGGGATCCAGGTCGGTGATGAGTACCGGTTCATCAGTGAAGGCGGGGATGCGTTTGCAGTGGACCTGAGGAGCGGTCGAGGTCGCTTCCTGTTTAGTTATGACGGTACGCGAATCAACCAGCGAATGGTGTACCAGGTAAGTGAGACGGGCGTCTACGCGCTCGAGGGTCGCCGGGAGGATCACAATGTCACCCTCTCTTACCGGCCGTGGGATGGGGGAGCATACCGGGACGTCATCACAATGGACAAGCTGGCAGACTACGTCTGGTTGGAGGGCGATATTCTGTCGTCGGGCCACTGGCGAAGGATTCAGTCATTCTCTCTGCGCCCCGGGTGGGACGGCGGTGCCCAGTAAGGTTGTTCGGTTGTCCGAGCCTCGTGCCCGGTTGGGATAAGGCTTCGGCTGCTACGACGATGGGACGAGGCCGGGGCCGCCCGGGCGGAGTGCCCTAGACTCGGGTGCGGGCGTGGCCGCGCCCGCTGCCGCGACGAGAGGAACGACAAGAGTGACGACGCAGGCCGACGACTGGATGGCGCCGGGGGATGATGAGCTGGGATTTGGTGGCCTAGCAAAGTTGAAGCCCGTGTGGAAGTGGGCCCTCGTTATCGTTGCTTTTTCGTTTGCTGCGCTCGCGGTGAGTACTAGTTTTCATCAGGACGTGGTCCGCAGACCGGTCAGTTCTTTGCGGTCGAATGACGCGGTGATCGCTCTGAGGCTGGGACCCGCATATGCCTCGTCGCTGCAGGAGGCTACGAACACTGGCAGTTGGATTGTGCTCCTCAACGCCCAGGGACAGGGCACGGTGGCGTCCGTCGATTCGGTGGCTGGCGGGGACGTGTTGTGGAGTGATCGCGGTGTCTTCTACGGTTCGCGGAGCCGCAACTACGTGACGACGGATAGTGGAACGCAGGTGAGTAAGAGCGACAACGGGACCCGAGAGGAGATTCAACGATACGAGCTTTCCGATGGTCAGCTCGTCACTCTGGTGCCGAAGCATTGGGATTATAACGACGGCAATGTTGAAAGTGACGACAGCATCACGACTGTTGAAACCGCTGGCATTACCGGTGATTTTGGGCAGTGCGGGTCACGGATCCTGGCGATTACGGACACGAAGGAATCCCCGAGTATCGCGGATGCGGCATTCGAGGCCTATGCCGCCCAGGCGAACAACGAAGAACCAGTTCCAGAGGCCCTGACGGCTGTCGTGCAGCTCAATGCTCCTGATGGTGACGCGCCTCGAATTCTCGCCGTCACGCCGGCCAGTGACAACTTGGAATCGGGACAGCATATGTTCGCCTGCGAGGGGGACGTCATCACGCTGTTGAGCCGCCTGGAAGTAAAGCCTGGCACTCCAGACAACATGACGGCGCATGAACGATACCGATGGGTCCTTCACCAGTGGGACCTATCCACGGGAGAACGTGCGAATATCCCGTTGACCGATGACGACGGCGAGCCCTTCGAATCTACTTCCAAGTGGTTCCTCCAAGGCCACCATGGTGTTCAAGTGGGTAACGAATACAGGATGGTGACGCGGGATGGTGCTGCTTTCGGTGCCGACCTGATGAGCGGCCAGGTGCGGCGTCTGTTCTACACGCATCCGCGGATGACTGTGTCTGACCGCTATTGGATGACGTACCAGGTGGACAAGGATGGTGTCTACGCGCTCGGAGAAAGCTATGAAGGCCATGTCGTCTCACTGTTCTTCATACCGTGGGACGGCAAAGAGTGGCGTGAAATCTTCACCACGGACAAGCTCGCGGGGTATCTCAAGGAGGGGTGGTTCTCGGGTGAATTGAAGATTCAGTCCTTCGCGGTGCGCCCGGACTGGGACGGCGGCGCGCAGTAACTCAGTGCAGCCACGCCGCATCGTGCGCGGCACGATAGTGGGGGCGGTCTTCCAGCGAAGACCGCCCCCACCTGCGTTTGCCGTCAACGGGCACTGACCGCTCGTCGGCAGCCCCAGGTGTTACAGCGTGACGCCCACCTGGCCCAGCGCGAAGGCGAACTCCTCGCAGCGCGCCGCCCACCGGCCCTCGCGCCCGGAGGGGCCCGCGTGCCCGGCGACCATCTCGGTGCGCAGGATGATGGGGCGCTCCCACGGGTCGCGCGCGGGAGCCGAGCCCGCCTCCTGTGACGTGGAAGGCACCTGGCCGGTGGCCTCGCGCAGGCGCTGCACCCACTTGGTGGGCTCAACGAACTCCACCCGCGTGTCGTTGACCGAGGTCGTCGCCATGATCGCGGGAAGGAGCACGCCGTCCGGCACGTTCTCGTACGGCGTGTAGCGGCTCATCGCGTCGAACACGGAGCGCGAGGTGACGGGATTTCCCCACTCCTCCCACTCGCCGACGGTGAGCGGCAGGGAGGCATCCAGGATCGTCGTCAGCGCGTCCACGAAGGGGACGCCCGCCAGGACCGCGCGGAAGCGGTCGGGCGCCGCGTTGACGACAGCGCCCATGAGCAGGCCTCCGGCGCTGCGGCCCTCGGCGACCAGGCGCCCGGGCGCCACCCAGCCGGAGTCGACCAGCCAGTCGGCCACGTCGATGAAGTCCGTGAAGGTGTGCTCCTTGACGAGTTCCTTCCCGTCCTCGTACCAGGCGCGGCCCATCTCGCCTCCGCCGCGCACGTGTGCGATCGCGTAGACGGCGCGGCGCAGGATCGGCAGGCGCAGCGCCTCGAACTCGGGGTCGTAGCTGACCTCGTAGGAGCCGTACCCGATCTGCCAGCCCGCGTGCGTGCCGTCCGGTCGCGCGTCGCGATGGTGGATGAAGGTGACGGGGATGCGCGTCGCGCCGTCGCGCGCGAGCACCCACACGCGCTCCTCAACGTACTCGGCCGGGTCCCATCCGGGCGCCTCGCGGGCGCGCAGGGTCCGCACGCTCAGGGCCGCCTCCTCGCTCGTGTGCGCGAGGGACGAGGCCGGGGCGGCCGCGCTCGCGGGCACCGTCACCTCGGCGACCGTGGGGGGCACGGTCTGCGACTGGAACTCGACGCGCAGCGGATCCTCCCACGGGGTCGGCACGGTCGCGATCGTGCGCACCGGGGCATCCACCCGGACGCGCCGCCACGCGGGCGCGGGCTCGCGGCGATCCCACACGTCGACCTGCGTGAGCGAGTCAGAACGCAGGGAGAGGGCCACGTAGCCCGCGTGGGCTTCGACGTCGGTGATGCGCTCGCCGGGAGCGGGGGCGCGCAGCGGCTCCCACGACTCGAAGGGCGTGAGAGGCGCGGGCTCCTCCTCCGGCAGCGGAGTGCCCGGCGCGCGATCCGCCAGTGCCTCCCGGGAGAATGCGGACGAGGAGGCGACGCCGAGCCGTGCCAGTGCCTCGGGCGCGCCTCCCTCGGGCAGCATCGCCTGCGCGAGCGACCCCTCCTGCGTGAGCCCCGTGTGCACGATGAACAGGCGATCGCCCGCCGAGTCTGCCGACACCAGCGTGCGCGCCCTCACCGGCATCAGCGGCAGCGGGCGCACGGCCGGGTGGGCGGGCAGCCACAGCCACGCGCGCCCCGCCGTCGAGGACGAGGAGTGGATGACGACGTGCCCCGGGAAACCCGACGGCGCAAACCCCATCTCGAAGCCCTCGTCGGGCTCAACGAGCAGCAGCTCATCGGCCTCGCGAGGCGTGCCCACCCGGTGCAGCCACACCTCGCACGCGCGCCACGCGTCGTCCACGCCCATGTATATGAAGGAGCTGGAATCGTCCGCCCACGCAAACCCGTACCCGGCGTCGGTCACGACCTCGTCGACGACGCGGCCGGAGGCCTCCTGGATGACCCACGTGTAGCGCTCGTCGCCGCTCGTGTCCCGCGCCCACGCGATCAGGCGCCCGTCGGGCGAGGGGCTCAGGTCGGCGAGGCGAAAGAACTCCTCCCCGCGCGCCCACTCGTTCTCATCCACGAGGAGCTCCTCGCCGACGGTGGGAACCCCCGGGGCGGGGACGAGCGGAAGGGGGACGCCGGAATCGTCGCGCTCAACGGGTGCTCGGTGATGAGTCGCATAGGATTGTCCCTGCGTGAAACGCCGGAAGTACCAGTAGTCCCCGTCGCGGATCGGCACGCTCACGTCCGTCAGCGCGGTCGCAGCCTTCACCTCCTCCACGAGGCGCGCGGCCGCCTCACGCGTCGGCGCCGTGACCGCGTCCGCCCACGCGTTCTCCGCCTCCAAATGCTTGCGGACGCCGGGATCGTCGCCGTTACGCAGCCAATCCCAGGGGTCGTCGAATCGGTGCCCAAAGTGGTCTCGCACGCGGTAGCCGTAGCGCTTGGGGGCAACCGGGGGAGCCTGGATCGACGAGGCGGCGGCCGCCTCGCTCTGGTTCGTGTCCGTCATGGGCACCATCTTAGGGGCGGGCACCGGAGCGGGCGAGGGTCGAAAGCGCGGCTCGGGCGTGCCACACTAGGGGGGTGAGTGGAACACATCAGCACGGAAGTTGGCCGCCTGGCGCGCTCGCGGACGCGGCCCCCGATCGGCGGGACGCTGGCGGGAGGGGAGCCCCGGCCTCGTCGGTGAGCCTCGCCGGGCGCCTCCTGGCGTGGGTGCGCGAGTTCATCCAATTCGGGCTGGTCGGCGCCACCGCCTACGTCGTTGACGCCGGACTGTTCAACCTCCTCCAGTACGGACCCCTCGCCGTCCTCGCCGGGCACCCCAACACCGCCCAGTTCGTCGCGGCCACGATCGCCACCGGCTACTCGTGGGTGGCCAACCGAGTGTGGACCTACAGGGGGCGCACCCGCGACAACGCCACTCGCGAAGCCGTCCTCTTCTTTTTCGCCAACGCGTGCGGCATCGGCATCTCCCAGTTCTGCCTGCTCTTCACTCACCACATCCTGGGACTGGCCTCCGCGCTCGCCGACAACGTCGCCGTCTACGTCGTCGGCTTCGCCCTCGGAACGGCGTTCCGCTTCTTCTTCTACCACTACGTGGTCTTCACGGGAGGTACGCGAGCGTAGGTCGGTTGCCGAGCGGTAGGGTCGAAGCGTGAAGGAAACACCAGAGCGCTATCCGACACCCGAGCAGTCCATCGACACGATGGTCACTATCGACGACACCGCCCTCGTCTTTGAGGGCGGGGGGATGCGTAACGCCTACACGGCCGCGCTCGTCGCCAGGCTGATTGCCGAGGGCATCAACTTTCCGCACGTCTCGGGGGTTTCCGCGGGATCCAGCCACCTGTGTAACTTCACCTCCCGCGACGCCCGTCGCTCGCACGCGACCTTCGTCGACCTGGTTGACGACCCGGAATTCGGTGGCCTCAAGCACTTCCGAAAGGGGCACGGCTACTTCAACGCCGAGTACATCTACGAGCGGATCTGCTACCCCGACGGTGCCTACCCCTTCAACATGGACGCGTTTCTTGCCAATCCGGCGCGCACTCGCGTCGCCGCCTTCAACGCGTCGCGCGGCGAGGTGCGCTGGTTCTCCAAGGAAGACATGAGCACACTGGACACGCTCGGCCCCATCATCCGCGCCTCCTCCACGCTGCCCGTCCTCATGCCGCCCGTCGAGATCGAGGGCGACACCTACGTCGATGGCGCACTGGGACCCAACGGTGGCCTGCCCTTCGATCAGCCCCTGCGCGAGGGCTACCGCAAGATGCTGGTCGTCCTCACCCGCCCGCGCGACTACGTCAAGGGGCCGATGTCGGCCAGCGTTGGGGCCCTCCTGCGAGCCACCTATCACTCCTACCCGTCCGTCTACGAGGGAGTCGCGCGTCGGCCCGACCGGTACAACGCCGGGCGACGCTTCCTGTTCGACCTGGAGGAGCGCGGGCGGGCCTACGTCTTTGCGCCCGACAACCTCTGGATCAACAACACCGAATCTCGGCGCGAGCGCCTGGAAGCTACCTACCGCGCCGGGCTGGTTCAGGCGGTGCGTGAGATGCCCGCGATCAGGGCGTTCCTCGGGCTGTAGGGGCGGCGGCCTCCGGCTGCCCACCCAGGGGCTTCACCTGCGGCTGGCGTGCGGCCTTCGCCCCGCCGCCGGTCATTGTCGTTCGACGTGGGGCTGGTTTCTGTCGGCGGGGGTTTCTGCCGGCGGGGTTGGTTCCGCATGCTGTTCTGGTGCAGGTGGGCCCGGTTGCGCGCAGGTTAACCCACTTGATGGCGGAGTGGGCCCGCTTGTGCGCAGGTTAACCCACTTGGTGGCGGGGTGGGCCCGGTTGTGCGCAGGTTAACCCACTTGGTGGCGGGGTGGGCGGGGCGGCCCAGGCTCCACTTACTGGGTTAACGTGCGCGGTAGGTGGGTTGAGGATGCCAGTAGGTGGGTTTGTTTGCCGCCGGGCGGGTTGCGCCTGATTGGTTGGGTCGCGCTGGCTGGTGTGGGCGTGGGGCTGGTGGGACGCATCACCGGTGTGGACGTGGGGCTGGTGGGACGCATCACCGGCGTGGGCGTGGGGCTGGTGGGGCGTTAGCACCGGTGCGGGCGTGTTGGTGAGGCCTGTGGCTGGGGGCGGTGCACGCGTCGCAGCGCCCGTGACACCGCGGCCGCCCCTGCTTGGTACGAGGGTGGGTCAATATGACACCGAGGCCGCCCCTGCGCACAGTTGACGCGGCGAAACGGGCGGACTTGCCTGTGCCAGGGTGGTGGCGGTTTCATGTCGTTCGACATTGCAGCACGCGGGGGTGGTCGTGGTTTCGCGTGACGACCTGAGGTGCCGTGCCAGGGTGGTGGCGGTTTCCCGCGCGGCTCCGAGGTTCGCCCCGGGGGCGGCTGAACGCGGGGTGATACGAATGTCGTGCGGGCCGATCCTACCTGCCAGCGCCACCGGGCTGGACCCGGCCAGGCCCGTAACTGTCCGGGCTCTGAGCCCTCCACTCGCCTCGAGGGCTCGGCGAAGGGCCGGGACGGATGCGGGCGGGTGGGCAGGAGGGCATCATCGAAAGCGCCGCCCCTAGATGTAGGGGCGGTTAGTCGCCAACAGCCCCTACATATGCGGGTGCGACACGCCCAAGACGTCGCGTCGCGGTGTGACGCTTAACATTATTTTGATGCCTGCTGGATGGTTATGCACAGGTTGGTGATGGAGGCGTCCACAGCCGCATCTGAGGTTGTGTCAAGCGCGCGTCCTCGGGGCATCGCTCGGGTTGGTGGACCTTCAATCCCTGCATTTGTGCCTGTTTGGACGATCCCTATCCGCAGGGGTGACAAGGAATGATAGCTGGTTGTTGGGGCTGACCGGATGCTCCGTCCACAGAGGCCTCGCCCCTCGTCCACAGTGACGCACGATCGGAGCGTTCGACACAACATCTAGGGGTCGCTTGCGCCTTGGGCCACGAGGTGTAGTGTTGTGGTGTTCGCGGCGAACGAGCCGCACGAGAATGTACAAACGAAGCAAACGTCCGGCCCCTGGCCGCAAGGAGACACGAACATGTCGATCACTGTCTACTCCAAGCCCCGCTGCCCCCAGTGCGACGCAACCTACCGCGCCCTCGACAAGCAGGGCGTCTCCTACGAGAGGATCGACGTCACCCAGGACCCGGAGTCCCTGGCATTCATCAAGGGCCTCGGCTACCAGCAGGCCCCCGTCGTCGTCGCCGGCGAGGACCACTGGTCCGGTTTCCGCCCCGACCGCATCAAGGCCGTGGCTGCGGCTGGCGCCCCCTTGGCCCTTCAGGCCTGAGTCTCGCCGTCGGCCCCGGCCTGAAGGTCGGGGTCGACGTGTATCCGCTCCGCCGACTGCCCCTCGCTCCCCTTTCCCCCAGGTGCGGGAAGGTCATCGATCCGTCGCCCATCGACGCTCGTTCTGCCGCCGCGTCGACCATCCCACACGGGACACGCCTCGCCGAGGCGGACGCTGGGGCCTCGCGGGTGAGACACTAGAGGTCCACCGACCCGACAAGCTGGAAGGATCATCATGGGCAGCGTCGTCTACTTCTCGTCTGCAACGGGCAACACCCGTCGTTTTGTCGAGAAACTCGGCGTGCCGGCGGCGCGCATTCCGCTGCTGCCCAAGGATGACCCCCTGCGCGTGAGCGACGAATATGTCCTCATCGTGCCCACCTACGGTGGCGGGAATGTCAGGGGAGCGGTACCCAAGCAAGTCATCAGGTTCCTGAATGACCCCGACAATCGAGCCCTATGCAGGGGCGTTATCTCGTCGGGAAACACCAACTTCGGCAAGGCCTACTGCATCGCGGGCGACATCATCGCGGCCAAGCTGGGGGTTCCCCACATGTACAAGTTCGAGCTCCTCGGAACGCCCGAGGATGTCTCCAGAGTTCGCGAAGGACTGGAACAGTTTTGGCACAAAACTACACCGACACGGGCGTAGAGGAAGCTCCCTCACCGGAGCTGGACTACCACGCGCTGAACGCGCAGCTCAACCTGTACGACGCGGACGGGCGCATCCAGTTCGACGCCGATCGTGCGGCTGCACGCCAGTACTTCCTCCAGCACGTCAACCAGAATACGGTGTTCTTCCACGACCTGGAGGAGAAGCTGAAGTACCTGGTCGACGAGGGCTACTACGAGAAGCACGTGCTGGATCAGTACGACTTCGCTGACATCAAGGAGCTGTACAAGCAGGCCTACGCCCACAAGTTCCGCTTCCCCACGTTCCTGGGTGCCTTCAAGTACTACACGTCGTACACCCTCAAAACCTTTGACGGCAAGCGCTACCTGGAGCGCTTCGAAGACCGCGTGGCGATGGTCTCCCTCTACCTGGCGCGCGGCGACATCGAGCTGGCTCGCCAGTTCGTGGATGAGATCATGACCGGCCGCTTCCAGCCCGCGACCCCGACCTTCCTGAACGCGGGAAAGGCGGCGCGCGGCGAGCTGGTCTCCTGCTTCCTGCTGCGCATCGAAGACAACATGGAGTCGATCGCGCGAGGCATCAACTCGGCGCTGCAGCTGTCCAAGCGCGGCGGCGGCGTCGCGCTGCAGCTGACGAATCTGCGCGAGTCGGGCGCGCCCATCAAGAAGATTCAGAACCAGTCCAGCGGCGTCGTTCCGGTCATGAAGCTCCTCGAGGACTCGTTCTCCTACGCGAATCAGCTGGGGGCACGCCAGGGCGCGGGCGCCGTGTACCTGCACGCCCACCATCCCGACATCATGGCGTTCCTGGACACGAAGCGCGAAAATGCGGACGAGAAGATCCGTATCAAGACGCTGTCCCTGGGCGTTGTCATCCCGGACATCACGTTCGAGCTGGCCCGCAAGAACGAGGACATGTACCTCTTTAGCCCCTACGACGTGGAGCGCGTCTACGGCGTTCCCTTCTCCGAGATCTCGGTGACGGAGAAATACCACGAGATGGTGGACGACGGACGCATCCACAAGAGGAAGATCAACGCGCGTCGCTTCTTCCAGACGATCGCGGAGATCCAGTTCGAGTCGGGCTACCCCTACATCGTCTTCGAAGACACGGTGAATGCGGCGAACCCCATCAAGGGGCGCATCACCATGTCGAACCTGTGCTCGGAGATCCTGCAGGTCTCGGAGGCCTCGACGTACAACGACGACCTGTCGTATGCGCACGTCGGCAAGGACATCTCCTGCAACCTCGGGTCGCTGAACATTGCCAAGACCATGGACTCCCCGGACTTTTCCAAGACGATCGAGACCGCCATCCGGGGGCTGACGGCCGTGTCGGACCTGTCCGACATCGGTGCGGTTCCCTCGATCGCGCGAGGCAACGCGATGAGCCACGCCATCGGCCTGGGGCAGATGAACCTGCACGGCTACCTGGCCCGCGAGCACGTGTACTACGGCAGCGAGGAGGCACTGGACTTCACGAACATCTACTTCATGACCGTCCTCTACGAGGCGATCAAGGCCTCGTGCACGATCGCGCGCGAGCGGGGGGAGCGTTTCGAGGGTTTCGAGGATTCGACGTACGCATCGGGTGAGTTCTTCCGCAAGTACATTGACGAGGCATGGGAGCCGACCACGGACAAGTGCCGCGAGCTTCTGGCCGCCTCGTCGATCCACGTTCCAACCCAGCAGGACTGGGAGGCGTTGGCCGCCGACGTGGCGCGCTACGGCATGTACAACCAGAATCTCCAGGCGGTCCCCCCGACGGGCTCGATCTCCTACATCAACAACTCGACGTCGTCGATTCACCCGATCGTGTCGCGGGTCGAGATCCGCAAGGAAGGCAAGATCGGCCGCGTCTACTACCCCGCGCCCTACATGTCGAACGAGAACCTCCAGTACTACCAGGACGCGTACGAGATCGGTCCGGAGAAGATCATCGACATCTACGCGGTCGCTACCCAGCACGTCGATCAGGGTCTGTCGCTCACCCTGTTCTACCCGGACACGGTGACGACGCGCGACCTGAACAAGTCCTACATCTACGCGTGGAGGAAGGGAATCAAGACCCTGTACTACATGCGTCTTCGTCAGATGGCCCTGGAGGGTACCGAGGTCGAGGGCTGCGTGTCCTGCATGCTGTGAGGGCGCACTCTTGTTTTTCGCCGGAGGCTCGTATGATGTGGGAGGAAAACACCCCACGTTGGACCGGAGAGAGCAATGAGTGATCCGATGAATCCCTACGGCGCGCCCGGCGGGTACGGGCAGTCGCCCTACGATCAGCAGGGGTCCTACGGTGCCCAGCCGCCCTACGGCTCGGGGCAGGCGGGATACGCTGGGGGCCGGCCCGGTGTCCAGTCGCCCTATGGGCAGCCGCAGGGAGCCTATGGCCAGCCCGCGTACGGCCAGCCCGTCTACGGTCATCCCGCTTACCGGCTCGATCCCGCGGTTGAGCGGATTCGTTCGAATGCATCGATGGTGCGCATCATGGCGTTCGTGAGTTTCGTGACCCTCGGGCCGATACTCTCGGGTGGCGCCTGGATCTGGGGTGGCAGCCTGATGAATGAGGCTCAGACGGTGGGCGCCCCGGCCGACGTGGTCAGAGAACTCCGGGGCGCGCGCACGACGGCGATCGTGTGTGCGCTCATCCAGGTGGCTGGCATCGTCCTCCTCATCGGGATTCCCCTCTTGTTCGCCCTCCTCGACCCCTCCTACGTCTGAGGGGTGAGCGGTGTGAGTGGAGCAACGAATCCGAGCATGTGGGCCCCCTATCGCGGGCAGCAACAGCCATCTTCGACGCCGCCTGCGGGGTACGGGGCTCAGCCGGTCGCGCCTCCTGCGGGGTACGGGGCTCAGCCGGTCGCGCCTCCTGCGGGATATGGGGCTCAGCCGGTCGCGCCTCCTGCGGGATATGGGGCTCAGTCGGTCGCGCCTCCTGCGGGGTACGGGGCTCAGCCGGTCGCGCCGCCGCGGGGTACGGGGCTCAGCCGGTCGCGCCGCCTGCGGGGTACGGGGCTCAGCCGGTCGCGCCGCCCGCGGGGTACGGGGCTCAGCCGGTCGCGCCGCCCGCGGGGTACGGGGCTCAGCCGGCGCCTCCCTACGGCCTCCAGCCGGTGGGGTATGAGCAGCTTCCGCCCCCGCAGCAGATGCCCTCCCTGCAGCAGTTGGCCATCTCCCAGGCCAAGTCAGAGGCAACCTTCGTCATCGTTTTCGCCGTCATTGGTTTCTTCACCACGCCGCTGCTGTTCTTGGCCGCCGCGTGGGCACGCGGCCAGCGCCTGTGTCGGCGAGTGCGCGAGATCGGGGCGCCTGCCGACGTCGTCACCAAGGCGCACATCGCGCGAGGCATCGCGGTGGGCGGCTTTGCGCTTCAGGTCGTTCTCATCGCAGCCCTCATCATCTCCGAGAACCTCTGATGTCCGAAAACCTCTGACGAGTGGCGCGCCGCCTCGGCCCTCGTGGGACCGGGCGGGGTCGGCGCGAGGATGCCACGGGTCGTTACGCTTGCGACAAGAATGCGGCAGAAGTTGGCTGCATCACTCGTTTTTCTTTGGGATGGAGCATAGGTTACGATGAACCCCGTATCCGATGATCGCGTCCAGTTGGAGTTTTCTATGAGTGATCCCACGAACCCGTACCCCTCGTCTCCGTCTCCGGAGCAGCCCGCCTACGGCCAGCAGGCCCCGCAGGGACAGCCCGCCTACGGACAGCAGGCATACGGCCAGCAGGCATACGGCCAGCCGATGTACGCGCTCAACCCCGCGGTTGAGAAGATTCGTTCGAACGCGTCAACCGCCCGCATGCTCTCGTTCCTGAGCTTCCTGTTCGGCGGCATGTTCCTGTCCGGCGGCATGTGGTTCTGGGCGAACAAGCTGATGGAAGAGGCCCAGGCCTACGGTGCGCCGATGGACGTCGTGACCGACGTTCAGGGCGCGCGTTCGGCCGCCAAGATCTGCACGATCATTCACGGCGTCATCATTGCCGTGTTCCTCGTTTTCGTCATCATCATTCCGATCATTATCGCCCTCACCGAAGCGGGTTCCGGCGCGTTCTCCTGAGCAGACCGCGAGTGTGAGGCCCGGGGAGCATCACGCTCCCCGGGCCTCGCTTCCATTGGTGCGCACAATCCGCAGCTTCTTGTACCCCGACTCGGTCGCGGCGTCTGGGTTCGCCTCCCGGGGTCGCGGGACCCGTGCGTTACGATGGGCGGGAAGGTTGGCACACGGATGAGGAGCGACCGATGAGTGATTCCACGGAATACCAGGCATCGGAGGACGAGGCCTTCGGCCGCCGAGCGGGTGAGTTCGCGGGCGCGGGCCAGGGAGCGCAGGGGACGTATGCGCGCCAGGCCCCCTTCTCCCAGCCGATGTACGCCCAGCCGATGTACGCGCTCAACCCCGTGATCGAGAAGATTCGTTCGAACGCGTCGACGGCCCGCATGTTCTCCTACCTGAGTTTTCTCTTCGGCGGCATGTTCCTCTCCGGCGGCATGTGGTTCTGGGCCGACAAGCTGATGGAAGAGGTGCGGCTGTACGGCGCCCCGATGGACGTCGCGGCCGAGGTCGAGCGCGCTCGTTCGGCCGCCAAGGCGTGCACGATTGCTCACGGGGTGATTACCGGGGTGATCCTCGTGTCCACCTTCCTCGTTCTCATTGGCTCCGCGCTCATCATGGCGCTGTTTGCCACCTGGGTGCAGGCGTATTCCTGAGCGACCGGCGGCGAGGAGGCACGCGTCGGCTAGGATGATCCGAGACCTTGGTAGCGATGCAGTGAGGAGCAACCCGTGACCGATCCCTCGAACCCCTACGCCTCCCTGCCTCCCGGCGGCCAGGCCCCGACCTGGCAGGCACCTCAGTACGGTCACTCCCAGCCCGGATACGACCAGGCCCCGTACGGCTACGGACAGGGGGCCTACGGCCAGGCCCAATACGGATATGGGCAGGCCCCGTACGGCTACGGGCAGCCGGTGTATGGCCAGCCGGGATACGTGGCTCCGTACGACTCCAGGTACGACGGCATGCGAACGCAGGCGATCGTCGCCATCGTCCTGTCGGTCGTCAGCTGGTTCCTCTTCCACATCTTCATGTCGGTCCCGGCGATGATCTGGGCGATCATCCTCGCGGGAAAGGCGCGCGGCGAGGAGGTTCCCTCCGGCGTGCGGAGCCTGGTGAATGCGGCTCGCCTGGTGACCATCATCATGGTTGTTCTCCAGCTCCTCATCGTGATCGGGATCGTCGCACTCTTCATGCTCTATCCGTATTAGGAACTGGTCGAGTGACCGACGCGAGGCGGGTGCCCGTGCCCTCCTCACCCGCGTGCCCATTGTCGACGCAGCGGCGAAGGCTACACTGAGGGGAGTATCACCAGCGACATGATGGAGTTGCCCATGAACGATCCCGCGACGCCGGGCGCTTCGAGCCTCGCGGCCCGGCCAGCCGATGGCGAATCGCCGCGCGGCGGCCCCGCTGATCAGCCCGCCTTCGCGGCCGCTCGCTTCGAGGGCTTGCGAGTCTACTCGATCACGGTCATCGTCCTGTCCCTCCTCAGCTGGTTCACGCTGTTCCTCCTCGTGTCGGTGTCGTCGATGATCTGGGCGATCGTCCTGGCGGCAAGGGCGCGCTCTGCCGATGCGCCCTCGGATGTGCGAACCATGACCAGGGTCGCCCTCGGCGTCTCGGCGGTCATGGTTGTCCTCCAGCTTCTTGGCGTCGCCTACGTCGTGTGGTACCTCATTCAAGCGGCCCAGAACGTCGCGTGAGCCCCGCGCGGGCGCCGACGCCTCGGCCCGGACGCAGGCCACTGCCTCGCAGCCGGGAGGTCCACCTGTATTCTTGAGGGCATGACCCCCCGATACGAGGCCCCCTCCCGCTCAGTCGCCGGAACCGACGCGGACCTGCTGGATCAGCTGCGCCATGCCGACGGACGCCCCTACGGCTTCTACAAGAAAGTCGCCGGAGCCTGGGACTACGGCGACTTCACCCTCGCGATCGATCACGTCCAGGCCGACCCCTTTGCTCCGCCCACGGCGCTGCGAGCCTACGCGACCCCCCAGGCGATGGGACTTCCGGAGGAGGCCCTGGCCTCGCCGGATGCGCGCCTGGCGGCCGCCGACTTCCTGGCCCGTGCCTTCGACGAGGCCATCCGCGCTCGGGGAGCGCGCGACGTGTCGATCGCCCGCGCGGGTGCCCTCATCCTGCAGCGCTCCTACGCCAGCGTGCTTCCCGACCGCGTTGAGGTCCGCTTCCAGGCCAAGCTCCCGGCCCGCGGGCGCACGATCCTCGGCAAAAGCGCGGCACGACTCTTCGACGTGGACGTTCCCAACGTCGTCATGGACTGCTTCGACTTCGTGTCGCACGACCCGGATACGACGCGCAAGCGCTCGCGTTTGCTGGCCCACATTGCCTCCTACGAGGACCACCGGGCGCTGCAGGAACAGCTGGAAGCCAACGGGTGGGTGACCTTCGTCGCCGACGACTCCCTCCTGGCGCGCCGCTCGGGGGTTTCCGAGGCGCCCCTGACCGGCGACGGGGTCGTCGCCTTCCGCTCCCCCGACTCGCTTCGCGCATCCGTGAGCCTGCCGCATGCGGGCGACGTGTCGGGCATGGCGATCCCGCGGGGGCTGACGCTGATCGTGGGCGGAGGCTACCACGGAAAGTCGACCCTGCTGGAGGCGATCGCCCGCGGCGTCTACGCCCACGTGCCGGGCGATGGCCGCGAGCTGGTCGCAACCGACCCGAGCGCCACGAAGGTGCGTGCCGCCGACGGGCGAGCCGTGACGGGCGTCGACATCTCTGCCTTCATCAGCCACCTGCCCGGCAGCATCGACACCACCAACTTCTCGACGGAGAATGCCTCGGGTTCCACGTCGCAGGCCGCCTCGATCATCGAGTCCCTGCAGCTGGGCGCGCGCAGCCTTCTCATCGACGAGGACACCTCAGCGACGAATCTCCTCATTCGGGACACCCGCATGCGTGACCTGGTCGCCGTCGACAAGGAACCGATCACCCCGCTCGTGGACCGAGTGTCCTCCCTGACCGGGGCCGGGACCTCGCTCATCATGGTGGTCGGCGGCTCGGGTGCCTTCCTGGACGCCGCTGACCGCGTCCTCATGATGGACAACTACCGCTGCCTCGACGTCACCGAACGCGCCAAACAGATTGCCGCCGATCTTCCGCGTCCCCGCACCGATGCCCCCGCCTCCTGGGACAGCGCGCCCCGGGTCCCTCTCGCCAAGGCGCGAGTGGACCGTCCTCGCACGAAGGCAACCGGGACGCACGCCCTGACCGTGGATCGGCAGGTCGTCGATATCTCTGACGTCGAGGCGGTCCTCGACCCGGGCCAGGCCGAAGCCATCGCATGGTGCGTGCGCGGGGTCCTCGAGGAGATGGCGGGGAAGCAGGACCTGGTCGAGCTGATGGCGAAGCTGGGCAGGCGGCTGGCGTCGGAAGGGCTCGACGCCGTCTGCAAGTTCGGTGCCCGCCCCTATCCGGCGTTCCTCGCGCGCCCGCGCCTCATCGACGTGGGTGCGGCGATCAACCGCTACCGGGGACTGATCCTGCGTGGCGACGAGGAGTGGGAGCCGGGCGAGTCCTAACGCTTCCCCGGGGGGGGATTCAGGGGGTAATCAGGGTAGTTACCCCTAGCGCTGAGGCGCGTGGAGAAGCAGGATGGGGACATGAGCACAAACTTCGTTCCCGTCCCGCCCCAAGCCGCACCCCAGGGGGGCCCGGCCTACCCGGCGCCCCAGGGAGCCCCGGCCTATCCGGCTCCCCAGGGGGCCCCGGCCTACCCGGCGCCCCAGGGAGCCCCGGCCTATCCGGCTCCCCAGGGGGCCCCGGCCTACGCTGCCCCCCAGGGGGCCCCGGCCTACGCTGCCCCCCAGAACGGGCAGGCCATGCCTATCGTTCAGCTTCAGTCCGTCTCCAAGCTCTACGGGCAGGGAGACGCCCAGGTGCGCGCCCTCGTCGACGTGACCGTCGGCTTCGGCGCCGGTGAGTTCACCGCAATCATGGGTCCCTCCGGATCCGGCAAGTCGACGATGATGCACATTCTCGCCGGCCTCGACGCCCCCACCTCAGGGCGCGTCTACGTCGAGGGGACCGACATCACGGCCCTGAATGACACCGCGCTGACGAAGCTGCGACGCGACCGCATTGGTTTCGTGTTCCAGTCCTTCAACCTGGTTCCCACCCTGGACGCCCGCGCCAACATCCTTCTCCCGATGCGCCTGGCGGGTGCCACTCCCGACCCGGCCTGGTTCGACATGATCGTTGCCTCCCTGGGCATCGGAGACCGCCTGGGCCACCGCCCCTCCGAGATGTCGGGCGGCCAGCAGCAGCGCGTCGCCGTCGCCCGCGCCCTCATGAGCCGCCCGGCCGTCATCGTCGCGGACGAACCCACCGGCAACCTCGACTCCCGCTCGACGGGAGAGGTCATGGAGCTCCTGCGACGGGCGGTCGATGAACTGGGGCAAAGCGTCATCATGGTCACTCACGACACGAGGACGGCAGCCTACGCGGACCGCGTCCTCGTCTGCCGCGACGGTCAGGTCGTCTCCGACCTGCGTGACGTCACCGCCGACTCGCTGGCCGCGTCGCTTCGCTGAGCGCCCCACACGAACCAGAGGCTTCACCCATGTCTGCAACAAGCACACTCCTGAGCGCCAACCTGCGCACCCACGGCCGCCGCTACGTCTCCACGGGCCTGGCTGTGGCCATCTCCACCGCCTTCATCGCGATCACCCTGATCGTCATGACCACCCTGGCAGCCAGCCTCAGCGCGGGCGTCTACTCTCGGTATCGGGGAGGAACCATCGTCGTCGAGCGGGGCAAGGGCGGGACAGAAGAGTCGATGTCGCGCGCCACCGAAGCTCTGAAGGCGCTGCCCGGCGTATCCGGCATCAAGGAAATGGGGCAGTGGCCTGGCGAAGCCCAGAGCGATTACAGCCGCGGCAAGCTCTACGTCTCGATCCTCCCGTCCGATCCTTTCGAACAGCCCCGATTAACACAGGGAAAACTCCCCGAATCGGAGACCGAGATTGTCATCCCGGAATCAACCGCCTCGACCTTGAAGCTGTCGGTCGGCGATACGCTGGGCATGCGCCCCGGATACTCCTCGAAAGAGTACCGCTCCGTGAGCATCGTCGGGCTCACCCCCTCGCGTACCTCCGGTGCCGACCTGCCCGCCTCCTACCTAACCGATAAGGGTTTTGCCGCCGTTTATGGCACGTCCACCACGGGAGCGATACTCGTGGCCACCTCCTCTCCCGATGCGGACCAGAACGCAAACCCTCCCGTGGCCACCCAGGAGACCTGGGTGGCATCCGCAAACTCGGCGCTCGCAGGGATCCCCGACATAACGGTGAGCACCGTCAAGGACAAGATCAAGGAAGACCTGGATCAAGCGCAAATTGGAAGCGCAGCCACGATGGCAATCATGCTGGTCTTCCCGGCGATTGCAGCGCTCGTTGCCTCTATCGTCGTCTCCTCGACCTTCCGCGTCGTGCTCGCTCAACGCACCAGAGAGCTGGCGCTGCTGCGCACCCTCGGGGCAACGAGAGGGCAGGTGCGCTCGCTGGTCGTCCGAGAGGCGTTCGCGATCGGAGCGATCTCATCCGCGATTGGCGTCGCAGCCGGTGCGCTGATCGGTACGCTCGCGGCGTGGGGTACTGGCCTGGCCGATAGCTTCCCCGCCGCAATCGGGGCGCTGTCGCCCGTGCAGCTCATCGGCACGTGGCTGGGAGCAACCCTCTTTACGACCCTCGTCGGGGTCTTCCCCGCACGCGCCGCCTCGCGAGTTGCCCCCATCGCCGCGCTCGCCCCCGTCAACGAGGTGGGAGCCGCCGCCCGCAAGAAGCACACGGTGCGCTTCATCATCGGCCTGCTCATGACCGTGGGATCCTGCGCGCTCGTGGCCCTCGCCCTGAGCGCGAAGGACAACTCGGCAAAGTTCCTGGGCGCCTTCGGCGGATCGATCCTTGCCCTCATCGGCCTTATTCTTGTGGTCTCAGTGCTCCTGCCGTCGATCACCCGTGGATTTGGTCTCTTGTTCCCCGGGATGCTGTCGGCCATGGCTCGCGAGAACACGACCCGCAACCCCGGACGCACCTCCGCCACGGGCACCGCGATCATCATCGGCGTCACCCTGGTGGTCACCATCATGGTGGGTGCTGCCTCCATGCGCACCACCTTGGTTGACGCGGTCAACTCCGCAAGGCCCTTCGACCTCATTGCGGTGAGCAGGACCGGTGTCCTGACCGATGAGCAGAAGTCAGGCATCGTCTCGACGGAGGGGGTGGCGGCCACGGTCGACCAGTACGGTGCCCCTGGCGAGCTGACCAAGACATCGGGAGCGCCCGCCTACAAACCGCTTGGGAACAGCGACCTGGATGCTGAGGTTGCAGCATCGGTCTCGGTGTCCGGCGAGCCGGATTACACGTCGGTGGTTCATTCTCCCGTGACGCAGCTCGGCGACGATCAGGTTCGCGTCGGCGAGAAGTCCGTGGAAGGTCAGAAGCTGAAGCTGTGCGTCGACTCCTGCGTTGAGCTGACGGCCGTCTACTCAAACTCCCTTTCCTTTGGCCAGGCTGCCGTCTCCGAGGCGACTCTGCGCCGCATCTCCGAGCCCGAGCGTCAAGCCGTCATTATCAAGATGGTTGACGGGGCCGATCCAGAGACCGTCCAGTCGGCTTTGCTCAAGGACGCTTCCCTTGACGTGTCCGGAAGTGCCCTCGAACGCAAGATATACATGACGATGATCGACCGGCTGATGCTCGTCCTGGTTGGTCTCCTGGGTGTGTCCGTCCTGGTGTCTCTTGTGGGCGTGGCCAACACGCTATCGCTGTCGGTGGCCGAACGCACCCGCGAGAACGGGCTCCTGCGGGCACTCGGCCTGACGAAGCGCCAGATGAAGGGGCTCATGGCCGTCGAGGCGCTCATCCTGTCGCTCACGGGCGCGCTCATCGGCCTTGTCCTGGGTGCCTGCTTCGGGTGGATCGGTGTCCTGGCCCTTCCTCTTGAGGACGCGACCCCGGTGCTGAGCATTCCGTGGGGCCAGCTGGCCATCGTCTTCGTGATCGCGGTCGTCTGCGCCCTCGTGGCCTCCTGGTTGCCGGGACGCCGCGCCGCTCGCGTCAGCCCCTCCGAGGCATTGGCTACGGAGTAGCGGTTAGAGGTCGCCGCGTCGGGCCGCAATCGAGGGGAAACCCAGCTATCGGTTGAACCGGCGGCCATGAAACCGAGACCACCCCTGCCTGTGGCCCTGTGGGACCCGGGGAAACCGAGACCACCCCTGCTTGTGGCCCTGTGGGACCCGGGGAAACCAAGACCACCCCTGCTTGTGGCCCTGTGGGACCCGGGGAAACCGAGACCACCCCTGCCTCCAAACAATCGGCCGTATTGGGCACTTGTGGCGAGGCGGGGGTGGTCTGGGTTGCATGAGGGGGAGCGAAGGGCGGTCTGGGTTTCAGGCGGGGCGGAGGTGGGAGTCCCCTCTGAGTCCGAGGCCGCGTGGCGAGTGTGCATCCACGCATAGGGGGCCGCGTGGTGGTGTCCGCGGTCGGTGGCCCGCCGGAACCGCGGCCCGCGCCGCGAGCGTCGCTCGGCGCGTCGGCTCAAAGCCCGACCAGGGCATGTCGCCGTCCGTCGGAACCGCGGCCCGCGCCGCGAGCGTCGCTCGTTCGGGCTCAGCACTCGACGACGTTGACCGCCAGCCCTCCCTCGGAGGTTTCCTTGTACTTGGAAAGCATGTCGTTGCCCGTCTGGCGCATCGTTTCGATGACGACGTCCAGGCTCACGGTGTGACGACCGTCCCCCCACAGGGCCATGCGCGCGGCGTTGATCGCCTTGACCGCTGCGATGGCGTTGCGCTCGATGCACGGTACCTGGACGAGTCCGGCCACGGGATCGCAGGTGAGCCCCAGGGAGTGCTCCATCGCGATTTCCGCGGCGTTCTCGACCTGCTGAGGGCTCCCGCCCAGTGCCTGAGCCAGGCCCGCCGCCGCCATCGCCGACGCGGAGCCGACCTCGCCCTGGCAGCCGACCTCGGCCCCCGCGATGGAGGCGTTCGTCTTGATGAGCGCGCCGATCGCGGTGGCCGCGAGCAGGAAGTCATGCACGAGGCTGCGGCGGCGCTCCCGAGATGAAGCCCCGCCCGCGAGCTCGGAGGCCTCGCGTGAGAAACACGCGTGGCTCTCGGTCAGCCGAATGTGGCGGAGCGGGGCGACCGATCCGTCGCGCGTATCCGGACCCGCCGCGACGCCCGGGGTCGATCCGGTCTCGGGGCAGTGGGTGACGAGATAGCCCAGCACGGCCGGAATCACGCCCGCCGCGCCGTTTGTTGGCGCGGTCACGACCCTGTGCCCCGCGGCGTTCTCCTCGTTCACGGCGAGGGCGAATAGGTTGACCCAGTCCATCGCGCGCATCGGATCGACGGCGGTCGATACCCACGCGTGCGCGCCGCCCGGCGCGCCTTCCTCGCCGCCGGAGCGGGAGGAGGCCGAGGGGCCAACAAGGCGCTGCGCGAGCTTGCCGGCGAGTGCTCGCGCGCGGCGGGGAACGTCGAGCCCTCCCGGCAGGATCCCCGTCGCCGACGTTCCCGCGTCCACGCAGTCGAACATCGTGTCGGCGATGCGGTCGAGGTAGGCATCCAGGGTCTCGCGGGGGCGCACCGCCTCCTCGTTGGCGCGCACCAGCTCCGCGATGCTCATGCCCGCCGCATCGCACTGGGCCAGCAGCTGGCTACCCGAGGCGAAGGGATACGGGGCGGGGACGTCAATGCCGACGCCTGCCTGGCCGGAGGCCAGCGACGAGACCTCGGGATGGTCGGTGTCATCGTTCGTTTGGGACATTACGAAGCCTCCTCCCACCGAGTAGTAGGTGCGGCGCAGGATGACGCCCGCGTCCGCCCCGGTGGCGGTGATGGTCAGGGCGTTGACGTGATAGGGCAGCACCGTGCGCGCCACGAAGCGGACGTCGCGTGCGACGTCGAGAGGGACCTGGGTTCCGCTGGGCAGCGTGAGCGTCCCGGTGCTGGCCAGGGTCGGCAGGATGGCCTCGACGGTGGCGATATCGACGGTTTCAGGATCGTAGCCCGCCAGGCCGAGGAGCACGGCGCGGTCCGTGGAGTGACCGCGTCCCGTGGCTCCGAGGGAGCCGAAAAGGTCGATCGTGATGTGGGAGGGAGGCGGCAGCGTCGTCAGCTCCGTCGTGAAGGCGAGTCCCGCGCGCATCGGGCCGACCGTGTGGGAGGAGGAGGGGCCGATCCCAATGCGGAACATGTCGAAGACCGACAGGGGGTGAGGCGCGTCGTGGGCGGCGATCTGACCGGACACGATCGCGGCCGGGGTCGGGCGCGAGGGGGCGTAGGTGGTGACGGGCGTGCCGAGGGCGACGGGGCGTAGGTCCATGGCCTCTATTGTGCAGCAGCCTCGGCCGCGACCTCGACCGAGGGGGCTCTCGGGCCGCGCACGCCAAGGGGGGGTATATCCGAGGAATCGCAACGGGATGTCAAGTGCGCTTGTCTGTCAGTTACTCCTGTTCTATCCTTATTAACTGTCAGCTATCTAGGTGGCTTTTTCCGATCTCATGGGATCTGCTGGTTTGACTGATAATCAACAATAATACCGTGATAATTCGCAAGAGCGCGGAGGGTTGTGGCGGGCGTAAGAGTGGAACTTGTGAAACGAGTAGTACGAAGTTGCGTTTTCTGGTAACTGTGTTGTATGGTTTGGTATGTCAAAGGTATCGAGTGATTGCCCGGGCTTCCCAGCGGGCTCCGCAATCGCAACATACGAGCCAATCGAGGGGACTTTCTCGATGGCGTTCGGGTGGCGCCGAGGTCGCGAGTCGCTTGAATGATCGCGTCTCGTCGGCGAACGCCCGATCGTTGTGGATGAACCCTCGTCGCGGCCGTGCCGACCCGCGGCGATGGCGTGACCGGCGAGCTGTCAAGAGCCGGCGATGCCGACGTGCTCGCGGGACGACGCTTCCGCTCGCGCTCGGGGGCGTCAGCCTCCCGTTGAAGACTTACGTCTCACACATCACACACAGGAGAATAAGGAAACCAATGAGCACCACGAAGACCCGCCGCAGCCTGAGCCTGCTCGCGGCCTTTGCCGTCGCCGTCGGCGCGCTGGCCCTGCCCGCCGCCGCGTCGCAGGCGACCCCCACCTTCGGCCTGGCCGCCACGACCGAGCGTGCGCCCTCCCTGGTCGACCTCGACGCCGCCAAGACCGGCTCGATCACCATCCACAAGCTGGTCAAGCAGGACGACAACGGCACCAAGGAAGGTAACGGCCTCGTCGATCCGAGCGCTACCGGTGCGCCGCTGGCCGGCGCGACCTTCACCGTCGAGAAGCTCACCTCCGTCGACCTGACCAAGCAGGAGGGCTGGGAGAAGCTCGCCAACTACCGTAAGGGCAAGGGCGACGAGAAGATCTCGGCGAACGCCGCCGCCATCGAGGCAGCCCGCGCCGACGGCGTCGGAGCCGCCGTCTCCCAGACCACGGGTGCTGACGGCCTCGCCACCTTCAACGGCCTCGCGCTCGGCGCCTACATCGTCACCGAGACCCAGACCCCCGCCGGATACACCGGCTCGCGCCCCTTCATCATCACGGTGCCGATGACGCACCCCACCGAGCTGAACAAGTGGGTCTACGACGTTCACGCCTACCCGAAGAACGCCAAGGTCAACGTCGAGAAGGAGGTTGACGACGCCCAGACGCCCGCCGTCGGCTCCCCGATCTCCTACACGATCACCGCCGACGTGCCCGACGCCCCGGTCGTGGACTACTACAACGTCGTCGACCAGTACGACAAGCGCGTGGACCTGCCCGAGAATCAGATCACGCTGCGCATGGTCGAAGCCAAGGACGGCGAGGTCGACCTGGTCAAGGGCGACGACTACACCCTGATCCCCGCCGTGGGCAAGGACGGCAAGACCAAGTTCTGGACCGCCGAGTTCACCGAGGCCGGCCGCAAGAAGATGATCGCCCAGCGCAAGAGCAACGACACCAAGATCGTCATGTCGCTGGAGGGCACCCTCAAGGAGAAGATCGGCGACGAGGGCCTGGTCGAGAACAAGGCCATCCTCTTGCCCGGCGCTCCCGCCAACAACTGGAAGCCCGGCAGCGGCGAGGTTCCCCCGCCGGACTACCCGAACGCCAAGGTCGTCTCCAAGTTCGGCAAGGTGACGATCACCAAGACCTCCTCCGTTGACGACACCAAGAAGCTCCAGGGCGCCGAGTTCCAGGTCTACAAGTGCAAGCCTGCCACCAAGCCCGCCAACAACTTCGAGTCGGTGGATGCCTCCCTCGACACCAAGCTGACCGTGGACGGCAAGGACACCTTCGTGACCGACGACCAGGGCAAGGTCACGATCGACGGCCTGCGCAACAACGACTGGGAGGACAACGAGGAAGTGGCCGACCCCGGCTACTACTGCCTGGTCGAGACCAAGGCTCCCGACGGCTTCGAGCTGCAGTCCCGCCCGATCGCCTTCCAGATCCTGGCGTCCAACTCCACCGAGGCTAACAAGTACACCCTCGAGACCACCGTCAAGGACGTGCCGAAGAACGGCGGATTCAACCTGCCGCTGACCGGTGCCGCCGGTGTCGGCGTGCTCATCGGCACGGGTGCCCTCCTCGTGGCGGGCTCCGGCGCGATCGTGCTGGCCAACAAGCGCCGCAAGGAGCAGGCCGAGGCCTGATCCGCGATAGCACACGGGGGTGCGGTCCGCAGGCCGCACCCCCGTGCATGCGACGACCATCCGCCTCCTTCGAGGCGAGGACCCAATGACACTGCTGGGGTGCCAGCACGAATGGAGAACGCGTGAGCAACCAAGCGTCCGATCAGTCGAAGACCCCGCTCAAGGTGCGTCTTCTCGCCATCGCGCCCCCCGTTCTCCTGCTTGCCGGCATCCTCGTCCTGCTCTACCCCGTCCTGGCCACCCAGTACAACAACCACCGCCAGGCCCAGATCGCCGAGCAGTTCAGCGCGGTCGCCGAGGAGCTTGGCCCCGACGCTGTCGCCGACAACCTTCGGCGCGCCGACGAATACAACCGTGAGGCGGCGGAGGCGCCCATCCTGGACCCCTGGCTGGATGCGCAGCGCCCCGACACCGCCCAGTACCAGGAGTATCTCTCCCAGCTCGACCTGAACGACGTCATGGCGACCGTCAAGATCCCGTCCATCAACGTCAATCTTCCGATCTATCACGGCACCGACACGGCGACCCTCGACAAGGGGGTCGGCCATCTCTTCGGTACGGCGCTGCCCGTGGGCGGGGAGTCGACCCACACCGTCCTCACCGGTCACACGGGCCTGGGGACGGCCACCATCTTCGACGAGCTCACGAGCGTGCAGATGGGCGAGTACTTCTACATCGAGACCGCCGGACGCCACCTGAAGTACCAGGTCACGGACATTCGCGTGGTGCTGCCCAACGAGACCGAATCCCTGAACAAGGTGGAGGGTAAGGACCTGGCCACCCTCATCACGTGCACGCCCTACGGGGTGAACACGCACCGCCTCCTCGTGACGGGCGAAAGGGTCCCCATGGACGACGCGAGCGCACAGGCGGAGGCCGCGCAGGTTCACCCCCGCGTCCTGCAGCCCTGGATGATCGCCGTCCTCGCCTCCGTCGTGGTGATCCTGTGCGTCGCCGGATGGATCTGGCTGCGCTCCCGCAAGCGGTCCCAGGAAACGCTGGAAGCGACGCAGACGCCGGAAGCGCTGGAGGTTGCCGATGGCGCGGAAGCGCCCGAAGTGTCAATTGGCGAGTAAGCTCACTAGCGCGCTTGTTGTCCGAACAAATATAATTACCTTAGAACCGTAGAAGACACTTGGAGAACTGATGCAGTATCGCCCCAACGCCCGCATTGTGCGACATGCGAGGGCCGCGATCACGCCTCGTCGATACGGCGTGCGGGTCCTGATTATCGCCGCGCTTGCCGCACTCGCCGCGCTACCCGGCCTGCTGGCCCCCCCGGCCCAGGCCGGCCCGACTCTCGAAAGCGCCGGATCAGACGAGGTCGTCTTCGATCGCACCGAGGGACGCATCGGTCCCGCCATTCTCAACGACTCTCCGACCGACCGCACGACCGCCGTCGCCGACCACGCATTCTTCGGCGTCGTGCGCGGCATGAGCGTCTACGACTCCAGGGACCGCAACCAGTACTCGCAGGCTCACCAGCCGGGCGTGGCCCAGCGCTGGCTGAAGGCCGACGTCGCCAAGCGTGGCGACTACTGGTCCTACATCACCCGAGGCGTCGCGTGGGACTACCACATCAATCCCTACGGCTACCAGGGGGAGTACAGGGACAACGTCATCTCTGCCTCGACCACGAGCGCCCTGGGCTACAAGCCCAACAACCCCGGCAAGTCCGCGCTCAACAGCACCTTCCTGATCGGCACCGTCCGACACAACAACTTCCCGATCTGGTCGGCGATTCACTACGTGCACGCCTCCTTCGACATTCGCATCGGAGACCTCGAAGAATCCTTCCCCTTCGACCAGCACGAGACCACCAACGATAACGACACGACCGCCGTGGCGCATCAGGGCGGAGCCTACAGGTACTACTCGCAGGCGTACTCCGCCCGCTCGTGCCCCGCGGAGGCACCCTACTACGCCCTCATCCGCGGATACGGGGAGAACACCTGGTTCTGCTTCCAGCACGTGGGCCCGGGCTACGGCAACTACGACATCTACACCGACCAGCCGAACTACTACCCCAACTACGTGGATGTTCCGGGGCACACGCCCGAATCTGACGACGTGCTCACCGTGAATAAGACCACCTCGGACCGCACCCTCGTCGTTGACGGCATCCCCTACCGCCTCTTCCTGTGGGGCTTCGTGCCCAGCGCCGACGGCAATTGCCCCGCCCAGCCCCCGGCGGACTCGGCTCCCGTCAACACCTTCACCACGAAGGAGAATCAGACCTCGTTTGGCTGCCTCTACGGAGAGTTCCGTCAGGAGCGATTCCTGCGCATCGCGAAGAACGTCACCGAGGACTCCGGAGCCCCCGGCGAGGAGATCCCCTCCTTCAACTTCACGACCCTGCCCGCTGGCGACTGGAAGGCTCCCGAGGGAGCGCCCCTGCCCAACGAGGCCCAGGCTGACACCTACATTAGCCCCGGATCATTCTCCGACTTCTCCCTCAAGCCCACCGCCTACGGTAACGGCGGCACGGTTCTGAGCGGATACCAGTCATTCATCCCCGGAAAGTCCCAGTTCATCGTCGCTGAGACCGGCCCCACGATCCCCGGCAAGAACCCGATCGCACCCGGCCAGCCCGGCTACTACGGCCCCTGGCCAGTCAGCGATGATCCCAACGCCGCGCAGTGGAAGCTCTCGGAGGTCACCTGCGTCAACGGAGTTGGCGACCGAGTGAACGTCACGCGCGACCCGGCCACCGGCGGCATCGACTTCTCCGCCGTGCCCCCCGCCTCCTCGGCCAAGGCTCTGCCGGTGACCTGCACCTTCACCAACCAGAAGCAGGCCCCCAAGATCCGCATCGAGAAGAGCATCGAAAGCGTCAAGGATGCTTTCGCTCCCAACATCACCGTCACCTATCGCATCACCGCCACCAACGACGGGACCCTGAAAGGAACCACCGGACGACTGGCCGACTCCCCCTCCTTCGCTCCGGGACTGAAGGAACGCTCCGTCAGGATCGCCACGACCCTGGAAGGCCTCGACAGCGCCACCCCAACGCGCTACGGCCCCTACACCCTCACCGAGGGCACGGACCTCGAACCGGGTGCCCAGGCCACCTGGTACATCCGTATGAATGTGGCGCGCAACAAAAGGACCCCGGGTTACAGTGAGCCCGCACTGGAGTGCGCCTCCGCCAATGGGCACCTGACGCCCAGACGCGGCCTCTATAACTCGGTGAGTGGCCCCTACGATTACGACGGAAGCGCCAACAACGAGGCGTGCGCTCCCGTGCGTCCTCGCTACATCCGCATCGAGAAGGCCGGGACCCAACCCGTTGGCACGCCCAACGACGATGGAACCTACCCGCTTAAGGGCGCCGCCTTCGCGATCTACGACAACGCTGAACTCAAGGGAACGCCCGTCAGCGTCGTCGACGGTGGCCCCACCTTCCTGAGCGCCCCCCTGGCCCCTGACACCGACTACTGGCTCGTCGAGACACGCGCGCCAGCCGGACACGCGCTTCTCCCCAGGCCCGTCCCGTTCCGCATCAGCGTCGGAAACGACGCGGACGCGACCACCGTCCTCACGGCGCAGTTCGGTCCCGATGAGGGCTTTTCCTCCGTGCGCGTCCTGCCGGCGCAGCCCGGCGCGAGCGGTGAGGCGGGGGCCCCCGGCATCCGTATCGTCGATACCCAGGTGGGCACGCTGCCCGTCGCAGGCGGATACGGCGTCTACCCCCACGTCGCGGCAGGCATCGGCCTGATCGCCCTTGCGGGCGGGTGCGCGTGGGCGCGCAAGCGCCAGCGCGTCGGCAAGGCCTGAGACGCCGATAGAAACGCGAGGCCCCCGGATCAATCCTCCGGGGGCCTCGCTGCGTGCGGGGCGACCGCGCCCGGGGCAGCGCGGTCGCCTAACATGGGGGCATGAATCTGCGCATGCCCGAACGCGTCCGCGTCGACGCCGTCATCCAGGCCGCCATGGACATGGAGGCCGCACCCTTCCTGCACGAGCTTGCCCCCCTCGGCGAGGAGGAGACACCCGAGGCGGTGCTGGGCGGCTCGCGCATGACCCAGCGATTTGCCCTCGGAGAACTGGAAGGAAAGGCCGTCCTGGTCGTCACCTCGGGCATCGGGCTGGCGAACGCGGCCTGCGCGACCGCCCGCGCCCTCGCCCTCGTCGAAGCTCCCGTGGTCATCGCAGCGGGGACGACCGGCGGCCTCGCGCGCGACATCAACGTCGGGGACATCGCCGCCGGAACGACCGCCATCTACGGGCAGGCCGACGCAACCGCCTTCGGATACGCGCCGGGGCAGATCCCTCAGATGCCCGTCGACTACGCCTCGTCCGAGGCCGCGGCCGCGCGACTGGACGACCTCACCGAGGTGATCCCCCACCGGGTGAGAGTCGGCCGGATCCTCTCCTCCGACTCCTTCTGCACGCAGGAGCACGCCGAACCCATGCGCCGTCGCTTTCCCGACGCCATCGGCACCGACATGGAGACCTGCGCGATGGCCCAAGTGTGCTGGTCGGCAGGCGTCGACTGGATCTCCCTGCGAGCCGTCTCCGACCTGTGCGAACCCGGCGCCGACCAGGCGTTCCACATGGACGGTGCGCGCGCCGCCTCCCACAGCGCCGACGCGGTTGCCGCCTACCTGAGGATGCTATGAACACCGACGCCCGCCCCACCCGGATCCTCATGGTGTGCACCGGCAACATCTGCCGCTCCACCATGGCCCACGCCATCGCCGAACAGAGCGCAGCGAGAGCCGGGATCCCCATCCTCGTCGACAGTGCGGGAGTCTCCGACGAGGAACGCGGCAACCCCATCGATCCTCGCGCCGCACGCGTCCTGCGCGACGCCGGATACGACGTGCCCGACCACCGCGCGCGCCAGGTCAGCGCCTCCGAGCTCGGCCAGTGGGACCTCGTCCTGGCGATGACGGGCCGACACCTTCGCGCGCTGCAGCGCCTGGCCGACCGCGCCGGAACTCCGTACCGCGGGAGCCTTACCCCCGCCGACAAAGGCCAGGAGCCGACTCGGGGACCACTCATCTGCATGTACCGCGATTGTGACCCAGAGGGCAGCGGCGACGTGCCCGACCCGTGGTACGGAGGCCACCAGGACTTTCTCGACACCCTTAAGGTCATCGAGCGCGTCACGCCCCGTCTGCTCTCCATCGTGTCCCAGGGCGGGCTCCGCTCCTAGTCCGGAAGAGTCGCCCCGGCCTCGGTCAGCAGCGCCCGCACCTGCTCCTCAAGGCCCGAGGTGCCCCTGCCCACCGAGCGCAGCTGCCCGTCAGGCCCGGCCAGGTAGTGCGTCGGCCACGCGGTTGCACCGTATGCCTGGAAGGCCTCCAGGTCCGGGTCCAGCGCCACCGGGTAGGTGATGCCCAGGCGGGACGCGGCGCCGCTCACCACGGACGCGTCACGCTCGTGGGCCTGCTGCGGAGAGTGCACGCCGATCACGACGAGGCCAGCATCCTTGTACTTCTCGTAGATGCGCTCGATCTCGGGAATCTCACGCGCGCAGTTCACGCACGAACTCGACCAAAAGTCGACGAGGGTCACGGTGCCGTGAGGCTCTCCCAGGGCGTTGAGCCATTCCGAGGCGCCGATGGCCGGCAGATGCCCGCAATCCTTGCCGGATCCGCGAGCACACTGGGCGAAGTCCGTGCGCGCCTCCACCTGCGTCTCGGGCTCGCAGGAGCCGTCCTCGCACGCTTGCCCGTCCTCGCCCTGCAGGGCCGCCGTGTAGTCCGGAATCATCCGCTGCAAGGCGGCGGGGGCGTCGGTTGCGATCCCCAGGGCGAGCGCGATCATGGCGATGCCGGCGGCGATGCGCAGGGGGCGCTGGCGAGCCGACAGGAAGCGGGCGGCGACGCCGGAGCCGGCGAGCGCGACAATCAGCAGGGGAGCGGACACGCCGATCGCGAAGGAGATGGCCAGGCCGACGATGCGCCATGTGATCTGGCCGGTGTTCGAGGCCACGATGATCGAGGTGAGGACGGGGCCCGCGCAGGGCACGAACGCCGCCCCGAGCACCATGCCGAGGCCAAATCCGGCCGTGTCGGAGGCCACCCGTGGTGCCACGCGCGCGAAGGGCCGCTCCAACACCTCCATCACCTGGGGAATGATCATGCCGATGCCGACCGCCGCGAGGAGGACGATGCCGGTCCAACGGATCAGGGTCTGGGGAAGGTGAAGCAGGGAGAGCAGCGCCGAGCCGGCCACCGTGATGAGCATGAAGGACGTGACGAGGCCCGCGACGATCAGCAGGGGACGGCGGGGCGCGCGCTCGGCGGTCGAGGAGCCGATTCGCCTCACGCTCGTTCCACCCGGGCCACCCAGGCTCACGCCCGGAGCGACTCGGAAGAGCGCGGGATCCACGCCCCCGGCGCCGGAGGATCGGCTACCGGCCTTGGCCTCGGAACGCGTTGAATCCCCGCCGCCCGCGGCCCCGAGGAAGAGCGCGGGCAGGACGGGCAGGATGCACGGGGAGATGCCCGTGATGAGGCCACCGAGAAGGCCGATCAAGAGGAACATAGGTGTACCTTACCCAACGGGGCGCGCGAGCGCGCGGTGCGAGCGCAGATGGGGAGGGCGGCGCGGGCGGGGCACGTCACGCGGGGGCGAGGACCAGGTCCGCGCGTTCCTTCGTGCGGGCCACGAGCGACATGTTCGCCGCGTCCACCGTGCGTACCCAGTGCGCGGCATCGGAGCGTTCCCGGCCACAGCTGACGTGGCGCTCGATCAGGCGGGCGGCGAGCGTCTCGATGGGCGTGTCGATGTAGACGAGGAAGTCGATGAGCCCGCGCACGTCCGCCCACCCCGGTAGCTCCAAGCCGAGGTAGTTGCCCTCCGTGATGACGACGCCCCGGCGCTCGATGGGCAGCGAGGCGGCCACGGGCTCGTGTAGGTCGCGGCGATAGTCGGGGGCGAGCACGAGCGAGTCGGCGCGGCGCACGCGCCCCAGGAGGGCGACGTAGCCGCCGACGTCGAAGGTGTCGGGTGCGCCCTTGTGGTCCGCCAGGCCTCGGGCGGCCAGCAGGGCGTTCGACATGTGGAAGCCATCCATGGGGGCCAGGCCCGCGACGGGTACGCCGACTCGGGGCAGGATGCACCCAAGCTCCGCGGCGATCGTGGTCTTGCCTGTGCCGGGCGGGCCCGTCAGCCCCAGGACGCGCACCTGCTCACCCGAGTCCAGGCGGCGGGCCAGCTCCTCGGCGATGCGCGCGGCGATCTGGGAGGCCGGGGTGCTCCCGGCCCCCGACTCCCGCCCGCCCGGGTCGACCGCCCGCCCGTTCATGGCCGGATGACGGGCAGCGTCGACCAGGGGAAGTTGATCCAACTGGAGGTGTGTGCCCACACGTAGTCGGGATCGATGATGGACACGGGCTTCTTGTAGATCACCGCGCTGCGTGCCTCCACGCGCACGGCGGAAGAGCCGTCGAGGGAGAGGCCGTGCTCGTCGATGAGGTCCATGACCATCTTCAGCGTCTTGCCCGAGTCGGCGACATCGTCAACGACCAGAACCTTCTTGCCGTCCATCGCCGAGACGTCCATGAGCGGGGGCAGGAGGACGGGTTCCGACAGGGTCTCGCCGATGCCGGAGTAGAACTCCACGTTCATGGTGCCGATCGCCTTGACATCCAACGCGTAGGCGATGGCTCCGGCGGGGATGAGGCCACCGCGTGCGATGGCGACGATCAGGTCCGGGACCCACCCGGAGTCAACGATCTGCTGGGTGAGTTCCCGAGAAGCGTCGCCAAAGCCCTGCCAGGTGAGGACTTCGCGGTCGGCGGCGGTGCTGGCGTCGGGGCTGGCGGTGGTTCCCATGTCTTCCTTCTCTCGAGGGGTGATGTCCTTAAGGGTATCGCCCGCGAGTGGGTCCGTGCTCGCCGCGCGCCGGAGTCCGCGGCTGCTCGGCCTGCCCCTTACCGCCGCGCGCGAAGCGATGCGAGCTCGCGCTCGTAGGCGCCGCCGGGCGAGGCGGCAACCCCGTGCCTGCGCCAGGTGAGTATCCGAGATGCGTCAAAGCTGCGCGAGCAGACCCCGCAGGAGGATACTCGGCGAGGGGCGCGGTACAGGCGCCGCGTCGCGCCGCAGCGCGGGCAGGTTCCCACCCAGGGGGCGTCGGGGGCGGGCAGGGAGGAGGGCAGGCGCGCCGAGTCGGGAGCCCCGAGGGAGCGTGCCGCGCGCCGCCACGCGGCGTCGTGTCCGTGGGTGGGACCGACGAGGGCGTGGGCAATCTCGTGGAGAATGACCGCCCGAACCGTGTCCGCATCGTAGAGGTCGGTGAGCGGACCCGACAGGCTGATCGTGCGCGTTGCGTGCGTGCACACCCCGGCCCGTCGCCTGGCGTGATCGAAGCGGAAACGCCAGTCGAACAGGCCCGACGCGTCCATGAGGGAGCGCGCGAGGTCGCGCGCCTCCTGCCGCCTCATCGCGCGCCCGCCAGGACACCGAGAAGACGCTTCATGGAGACCTTGTTCGGGGTGCCCAGCGTCTGGGCGAACATCGACACCCGCAGCTCCTCGGCCATCCACCTCGCCTCGGTGAGCGCCCGGGCGGTCGCGGCGTCGTAGGGCCTGCGCTCCGCCTCCGCGCGGGCATTCTCGATCTCCTCCTCGGCCCCGAGGATGCGCTCCATGTCCTCCAGGTCACGGCCCAGCGCCCCCGGGGAGGAGGCGGCCCGCTCGATGCGGACCGCGCCGGCGCGCAGGTACCTGGCCAGGTGCGGCAGGGCGAAGGCCGGTGTGGCGGAGACGAAGCCCTCGAAAAGGAGGGAGCGCCCGTGGCGCGCCACGTCGCTCACGGTCCTGGCCAGCGACGCCTGCGGGTGGGAGCGCACGGCGGCGTCCGCCTCGGCGCTGGCCTCCAGGGCGCGCACGACGTGGGAGAGGATCTGGTAGACGCGGTCCTCGTGCGTCTCGCGCGCGGCCGCCACGAGGGCCTCGAAGGCCTCGGGGTCGCGCACGTCGGAGGGCGCGCTCAGCTCGTCCACGAGAGAGCGGGCCGAGGCCAGCTGCGCGTCGGCGACGAGGGCGGACGTGTCCGGGTAGGGGGAGGCCGCCAGCATGAGGGCCTCGCGGCCCGTCCAGCGAGTGGTCACGCGGGTGGTCGCCAGGGCGATGCGGGAGAGCAGCAGGTGAGCGAGGCCGACGCGGTGCTCGCGGGCGGCCTCGGCGGCGCTGGCCATGACGCGCACGCCGACACCCGGCGAGGCCGCGCTTCCCTGCGGCACCAGGGCGGGGAAGGCCCGCAGGGTCATCGTGCCCGAGGCCTGCGTGATCGAGCGCGGCAGCGTCGGCATCTCGGTGATGCCGTCGGCGTGGAAGGCCGGATCCGGCGCGGGGGCCGAGGCCCGGGCATCCCCGGATGGGCGCGCCCGCGTCCCAGCCGAGTCCTTCGCGCCGCCCGGGGTGGGGGATGTTTCCCCACCGCGCGCGGCGTCCGCCTCGCCGCGTCGGCGCTTGTTTCTGCCGCGTGCCTGCTTCTCGCCGGCCTCCTCGAGGGCCGCGCGCACGGCCGTGCGCACCGCCTTGTTGGCGGCGCCCGCGAGGGATCGCTGCAGGTAGGCAAGGTCCTTGCCGGCCCCCAGCTCCTTCCCGGAGGCGTCGGTGACGACGAAGGTCATGCGCAGGTGGTCGGGCAGGTGGGCGCGCGCGTGTGCCAGGTCCGCCTCGCCGAGGTCCACGCCGCGCAGGACGCGCACCGCGTGGGCGAGGGCATCCAGGATGGGCCCCTCGGTGAGGGGGCGGGGCGTGGGCGCCGCGGGGGCGGCCGTCTGCGCACCCTGCCGGGCGGGCACCCGCTCCCCCGAGTCCTTGCGCGCGGCCTTCCCGGGTGACTTCGCAGGGGAGTTGCGGGTCGAGAGGCGGCCCGACGTCGCGCCCCACGCGGCCAGGCGCCCCATCGCCGCATCCAGGCTCAAGGGGTCGGGTTCGTCGCTCGCCGTATCCTTCTCGCCTCGCGCGGACGTGTCCGCCGAGGCGGGCGCTGCCTCGACCGGCTCGTCGCCCGCCTCCTCGATCCACCGCGCCACCGACGCTGCCACGTCCGGCGCGGGTGCCAGCAGGCGACGCACGCCCTTGGGCAGGGCGCGGATCGCCTCGGTCAGCAGCTCCTCGCGCATGCCCGGCACCAGCCAATCCGTGCCCTTATCGCTCACGCGCTCAAGCACCTCGATCGGGATGCGCATCGACACGCCGTCGCGCGGGCTGCCCGGCGCAAACTCGTAGCTCAAGGCCAGGGACAGCTCGCCGCACTGCCAGCGATCCGGGAACCCCTCGCCGGAGGTCGCCTCGCGCGCCATCAGCAGGGAGGGCGGGTAGATCAGCAGATCCGGGCGCTCCCGGCGCTCGTCCTTCCACCAGCGGTTGAACGCCGCCGCGCTCGTGACGTGCTCGGGGATCAGGTCGTCGAAGAAACGGAAGCGCGCCTGCTCGTCCGCCACGAGGCCGTGGGTGCGGCTGCGGCGCTCAACCTCGCGCGCCTGCTCCACCAGGGCCTCGTTTCGGCGCTGAAAACCGTGACGCTCCCTCCACTGGCCATCCACCAGGGCGTTGCGGATGAACATCTCGCGGGCCAGCTCCCGCGCGGTTCGCCCCTCGCGCACCGCCGCCAGCTCCTCGAAGTGACGCGGCTCAAACGAACCCGACGAGAGGGCATCCTTCGACGCCGACACCAAGCCCGCCGCCAACGCCTCCAGCGACCCCGCTCGCGGAGCGTGAGAGCGGGAGGCGGCCACCGCCTCGTCGATGATCGTCTCACCTAGGCGCCCCAGCAGAACCTCGCGGTCCGCCGCGAGCGTGAGCCCGTAGAGGGTCACCCGCTCGCGGACCATCGCCGCTCCCTTCGCGACCGACCAGAACGGTTCCGAATACGAGCGCTTGACAAGCCCGCGCGCCGCCGGCTCCACCCACTCCGGGCGGATGCGGGCCACGGTGCGGGCGAAGAGGCGAGAGGTCTCCACCAGCTCCGCTGTCATCACCCAGTGAGGGTGACCCGCCACGCCCGAACCCGGCCATATCGTGAAGTGGGTGCCGCGCGCGCCCTCGTAGTCGCGCTTCGTCTCGTCCCACGACCCCAGGTAGGACAGCAGACCCACCAGGAGGGAGCGGTGCACCTGGTCCGCGTCCACGGATGCCGGGCCCTGCCCGTACGCCAGGACCGCGCGCACGGCCGCGTCCTGGGTGCCGCCGAAGCGGGCCGCCTCCACAACGTCCGCCGCCGAAGGCTCTCCCACCGGACCCGCACTCATCCCCAGGGCCCTGGCCATCTGCCGCAGCTGACCCGCCACGTCCCGCCACTCCCGCCACCGCAGGTAGTGGAAGAACTCCGCCCGACACAGGCGACGGAATGCCGACCCCGACAGGTCGCGCGCCTGCACCGCCAGGTAGCGCCACAGGTTCAGGTAGGTGATGAAGTCCGAGTGTGGATCCGCCAGGCGCGCGTGCGAGGCGTCCGCCGCACCCTGGTGATCCACCGGGCGCTCGCGCACATCCTGGATCGACAGGGCCGCGACGATGACCAGCACCTCCGACGCGCACCCCAGACGCTGGGCCTCCAGCAGCATGCGCCCCAGACGAGGGTCGATCGGCAGACGCGCCAAGTCCCTCCCCACCGAGGTCAACCGGTAGTGCGACGTGGAGCGGTCCGCGAGTGCGTCCCTCCGCCCCTCGGGCGCCCCGCGGCCACGAGGGTTGCCACGCTCCTGCGCCGAGAGCGCCCCGATCTCCACGAGCAGGGCGATGCCGTCGCGCACCGACCGCGGATCGGGCGCGTCCAGGAAAGGGAAGTCCTCCACGGCTCCCAGCCCCAGGGACGCCATCTGCAAGATGACGCTGGCCAGGGAGGTGCGCAGGATCTCCGGCTCGGTGAAGCGCGGGCGGGACAGGTAGTCCGCCTGCGAATACAGGCGGATGGCCACGCCCTCGGCGACGCGCCCGCAGCGGCCCGCGCGCTGGTTCGCGCTCGCCCGGCTGACCGGCTCGATGGGGAGGCGCTGGACCTTCGTCTTGTTCGAATACCTCGAGATGCGCGCCAACCCCGGGTCGATCACGTAGCGGATGCCCGGGACCGTCAGCGACGTTTCCGCAACGTTCGTGGCCAGCACGACCCGCCGCAGCCGGTGAGGCTCGAACACGCGGTGCTGCTCGGCGGCCGTCAGCCGCGCGTACAGCGGCAGGATCTCGATGTCCCCTGGGCGGGCGCCCTTATCGTCGCCCGCGCGCCGGCCCCGCCCCTTCAGGTGGTCGGCGAGCGCGGCCTCCGTCTCGCGGATGTCGCGCTCGCCGGGCAGGAAGACCAGGATGTCCCCGTCGCCCTCCGCGCTCAGCTCATCCACCGCGTGACAGATCGCGGTCTCCACGTCGATGTCCTCGCCCATGCCGTAGCCCAGGGTCGCCAGCTCGTCGTCCGCGTCCTCCAGAACCAGCTGGAGGGGGTCTGCCTCGGCCCCGGCGCGGGCGCCCGGATCTGCCTGCGGGGCCCCGTCCGCCGCGGGCGGGCAGGCCTCGGACGTGAAGGAGGAGGGCGCCTGGGGGCCCAGCGGCCGGTAGCGCACCTCCACCGGATAGGTGCGGCCCGAGACCTCGATGACCGGCGCCGGTTCGACCGGGCGGCCCCGGCCGACCTCCCCCTCCCACGTGCCGAAATGTCGGGCGAAACGATCCGAATCGATCGTGGCGGAGGTGATGATGACCTTGAGGTCCGGGCGCGCGGGCAGCAGGCGAGCCACGTACCCCAGGATGAAGTCGATATTGAGGCTACGCTCGTGGGCCTCGTCGATGATGAGAGTGTCGTATCGGCGCAGCATCGGATCCGACTGAATCTCCGCCAGGAGGATGCCGTCCGTCATGAGCTTCACGAGGGTCGTGGGACCCACCTCGTCCGTGAAACGCACCTGATAGCCCACGACCTGCCCCGGGTCGCGGCCCACCGACTGGCCGAGCTCGTGCGCGATGCGGTCCGCCACGGAGCGCGCAGCCAAACGACGCGGCTGCGTGTGCCCGATCATCCCGGCGACCCCGCGCCCCAGCTGCATGCAGATCTTGGGCAGTTGCGTCGTCTTACCCGACCCGGTCTCACCCGACACGATGATCACCTGGTGGTCGCGGATGGCGCTCGCGATCTCGTCGCGGCGAGCGCTCACCGGAAGGTCCGGGAAGGAAATCAGGGGAATCGCCGCGGCCCGCTGCGCCAGCTGCTCCGGAGAAAAGGGAGTGAATGGGCGAGCGGCGGTCCTCGCGGGGCGCCTGCGGCGTGCCCCGGCGCTGTCTGCGGCGCGACGTGCGCCCGGCGTGCGAGAAGGCGGCGTTCGGGGACGAGAGTCAGGCATGATGCGGCCAGTGTAGTCGCTCGGAACCGGGTGGGGCCGACCGGCACTCATGTCGGCGAGGAGAATGGCCCGGCGGGAAGGTCCTCATCGAAGCGTGTGCGCGGCTCGCCGAGGTCCAGCCCGATCAGGTCCCGCGCCAGCGCGTCGATCTGATCGCCGTCGTGGATCAGATCACGCCACGATGGTCGAATCGCCTCAACCCCGAAGAAAGCCCCACCCAGCTGCCCGTAGATCGCGGCGTTCGTGTCCGCGTCCCCGCCCAGGTTCGCCAGAGCCAGGACGGCCTCGTCGAAGGAGGAGAAATCGAGGAGGCCGTGGACCGCCAGGCGCAGCCCGTCGATGACGTACCCGCTGGTCGAGGCCTCCCACGAGGCGCGGGTTGCCGGGTCTGCGCTGATGACTCGAGCGGCGACGTCGTCGAAGGCGGATCCGGTCGACGCCCACGCGACATCAACGATTCGGTCGGCTTCCCACCCCAGGAGAGCACCCACGAGCAGGGCGGCGAACACCTCGGTGGCGGCCTCGGCCTCAACCGAGTAGTGGGTCTCCCGCGCGCTCAGGCCAGCGGTGGCCACGATCTCACGCGAATCGCGCGAGGGGAAGCCCGCGATCACCACGGGAGCCAGACGCATGATCGAGCCATTCCCGGCGCTGGCGGAGCGCGGGGCTCCCCTGGGCACGCGGCCCTCGCGGTCAAAGGCGTCGAGCGCGTGGCTCACCTGGTTCCCGATGTCGAAGCACCGCCCCGTCGACGAGCGGTAGCCCTCGCGGCGCCACCGCTCGTAGCGCTCCATCACGTCGATGGAGTCGTAGCGCCCCTGTGCCAGCAGCGAATCCGCCAGGCACAGCGCCATCGACGTGTCGTCGGTCCACTGGCCGGGTTCGAGGCCGAAGACGCCTCCCCCAACCATGTCCGTGATCGGGCAGAGGGTATCGGCCGACTGAAACTCGTTCGTGGTGCCCAGCGCGTCGCCGACCGCCAGGCCGACCATCGCGCCGCGCGCGCGAGACAGAAGAGAGATCATGCCCACAGTGTGACACGCCCGCGCCTCGAATGGGCGCAGGCGCCGCGCGCGCGGCGAGGTCGGTGCTTCAGGCGGCTAGGCGAGCGTCGTGCCGAAGAGGAACCCGAGCAGGTAGGTGACCCCCGCCGCGCCGTAGCCGACCAGAAGCTGACGCAGGGCGCGCGGCGCCGGCGACTGCCCGGAGAGCACGCCGACAACGCCGCCCGTGAACAGCAGGGCCAGGCCGACGATCACGGCCGCGGCGATGATCGCCGCGGCACCCGTGGCGCCCACCAGGTAGGGGATGAGGGGAAAGAACGCTCCGACGGCGAAGAACGCGAAGGACGAGAGCGCCGCCCGCATCGGCGTGCCAACCTGCTCGCCCGCGCCCTCGGATTCGGCGGCTGACCCCAGTGCGGCGCGCACCGCGATCGCCCCGGACTCGCCCGTGGCGGGCTTGGCCAGCTTGGCGAAGACCTGCGCGGCATGGGCCTCGGCCTCGGCTTCGGTCTCGCCGCGCGCGCGGAAGACGAGGGCGAGCTCGTTGGCGTTGACATCCAGGTCGGGCACCGCCTGGTGGGCGTCGGGGTCGGGAATCGAGGCGTCCAGCAGCTCCCGCTGGCTGCGCACGCTGACCCACTCTCCGGCGGCCATCGACAGCGCCCCCGCCAGCAGGCCGGACACGCCGGTGAGTAGAACGGCGTGAGCCTCCATGCCGGAAGCCGCCACGCCGAGCACGAGGGCGAGGTTGGACACGAGCCCGTCGTTGGCGCCGAAGACTGCGGCGCGGAAGGTGCCCGCCAGGGTCTCGCGCGACTTGGCGGCCAGGGAGCGGATCACCTCGGCGTGGATGTGCTCGTCGGCCTGCATGTGAGCGGGCACGTCGTCATCAACGTCGCGGGAGGAACGCTGCTCCGCCCGCTGGGCCATCGCCAGGATGAAGATCGTGCCGAAAAGATGGGCTAGGACGGCGGCTGCCCGCGTGCGCGGGGGAGGCTTGGGCGCGGGCAGGGCGTGCTCGCCCAGGCGCGCGAGCCAGTACTCCTCGTGGCGGCGTTCGGCATCCTCGAGCTGGCGGAGCACGGCCCGCTCCTCGCCCGTACGGCGCTCGGAAAGGTCGCGGTAGGTGCGCGCCTCCATGCGTTCCTCGGCCAGGTGCTTACGCCAGCGCTTGATCTGCGCGCGCGTCGGCTCATGCTCGGCGGACATTCCCTCACCCGGCGACGAGGCCCGGGGGTTCATCGCGCTCAACGGTGCGCGCGGTCAGAACCGAGCTGCGCGGGCTCTTCGCTCGCGGTCGCGTCGACGACGGGCGATGCGGGCGTGGCCGGGGCGCCGAAGAGGCGCTCCTTGACGGCGTCGGCGACCTTGTCGGTGACCTGTTCCCCGCCCGCGCGCACGATGTCGGACATCTTCTGTCCCGCGGCGTCAAGGGGACGGGCGACGACGGGGAAGCGGCGGAGCTTTGCGACGCCGACGCGGATCTGCTCGTAGCGCTCGCGCCCGGCTCGGGTCCCCAGGACGTATCCGATGCAGATGCCGACGAGGATCCCGGTCTTGGTTCCCATTGAATGTCCTTCTTTCGCTGCGTGTGGCGGACTCGGCGCGGCCGGGCGCGCGGTGGCGGCGCCGGGGCCGGACTCGTCGGCCCGTACGTGTCCTCATCTTAGTGGGGGCGGTGGCCGGATCGCACGCGCCCGATGTTCCGGCGGGGCGTGTCCGGAGCGGGCGGGCTTGTCACATGTGTGCACAGTGTGAGCTTTCGCTTCACAGGAGGCAGCGAGAGCGCTATGTTGGATGCGTGAGCCGGGTAACGATTCAAACTCCTCGGGGGGTGTCCCTGTCCGGGACCTTCACGCGCCCCGTGGACTGCCGCGACGCCGCGGTGATCTTTTCTCACACGTTTCTGTCGGATCGGCACGCGTCGGGCATGTTTGACATGCTGGGGCGCGCGCTGCGCCGCGCGGGGTACGCCACTCTCTCCTGTGATTTCTCGGGCCACGGCGAATCCGGGGACGAGATCATCGCGTTTGAGCCGCTGATCGAGGACTTCCGTTCGGCCTCGGGGTGGCTGGCCGACCAGGGGTTTGAGCGCCAGGTGTGCGTGGGCCACGAGTTTGGTGCCACCGTCGCCTTGCGTGCGTGCCCTCCAGCAGTCCAGACCTTCATCCTGGTCTCGCCGGTCCTGGGGCCCCTGTCCTACGACTGGAGCGTCGTGTTCTCCGAGGTGCAGCTGTCGGATCTGGAGCTTCACGGAACCACGAACGTCCCCGACGACTCACAGTCCGTGCGCCGCCAGTTCACCATCTCGAAGCGCACGCTGGCCGACATGTCGATGGTCTCGGCCGAGGAGGTGCTCAGTGGCCTCGACGTTCCCGTCCTCATCACGCACGACTCCTTTGATTCGGAGACCGGCCTGCTGGATCGCACGCGCGACGCGTTCCACATGCTGCCCGACGGGTCGGTCGTCGAGATGATCGCCGTGCCGGACTCCGTCGTTGATGGGTACACGCCGCCCGAAGGGGTGCCCGTCGCGGGCGAGGTCGTGGAACGGGCGCTGCATGCCTCCGACTCCGCGAACTTGCCCGACCTGCGTGACGTTGCCTCCCGGTGGGCGAGCCGCTGGGTGCCTGTCGGCAGGTAGGTCTCGCCGCGCCGGGTCCCGAGCCGCATCGTGATCGCGCGGGGCCGACTGGCCTGACGCGGGGCCCGTCGCCGCTACCAGCCGCGCACCAGCTCCTCCAGCTCCGGGGAAGCACGCCACCGCCTCGTCCCGAAGGAGGACACCGACACCCCGGCGACCGCCGAGGCGAAACGGATGATGGCCTCCGGGTCGGCGTCACCGGCGCGCTCGATGGCCCACGCGAAGGCCCCGTGGAACGCGTCGCCCGCGCCCAGCGTCGAGGAATCTTCGACGCGTCGGACCGGAACCTCCCCGCGCGCCCCGTCCCACCAGTACTGCACCGAACGCTCCCCGCGGGTGCGCACCGTCCGCGTGATGCCGAACCCGCGCAGGAAATCGGCGACCTGTTCCCCGTTCGGGCGCGCCATCACGGGCGGGCAGAAGTCTTCGGATACGACGGCAATGTCGACCAGGCCAAGGAGCGAGGTGAGCCAGTCCTTCCAGGAGCCGCCGTCGAGGATGCGCGGGTGGGGCACTTCCGCCTCAAGGAGCGCAAAGGGGGCGTCCTCTTCCACCCGCTCCATGCCGAGGGTCAGGGCCTCGTGCGCCAGGGAGGGATTGTGCCCGTCGACGAGGACCACCCCGACGCGTGTGGGAAGGAGCGGAGCGATGCGTGCGGCCTCCACGTCGAGCCGCGCGTTCGTGGAGGCCACCATCCGCCCCTCGGGATGCTCGATGATCGACGACACGGCGGGGACTCGCGCCGACGACGAGGCCGCAGCGGTGCCCTCGTCGTTCCCGTCCGAGGACGGCTGCGCGCGTGCGGTGGCATCCGCGACGCGCACCCCGGCGCAGGCAAGATCGGCGGCGAGAAAGGCAGCCACGGGTCCCTCCCCGAGCGCCGTGAGGAGAAGCGGCGCGTCGCCCGATTCCGCGCCTCGTTCGACACTCGGTTCGCTGGCGCGCGAGCCGGGCGCGACGCTTGAGGAGGGGCGCTCGGCAGAGGCGGCGGCGCGGCGGGATGCCGCACACAGCGCGGCGTAGGTGACCGCCGCGTTGGTCGCCGGCCCGCCCGCAGCCATCGTGAATCCGGTGGACGTCACCTTGACGGTCGGGTCGGGAGCGTGGTCGAGTCGATGCAGGACGTCCAGGGTCGTGAGTCCGGCGAAGAGAGCGGTCATGGGCCCATTGTCGCACCCGCACGCACTCCCTGAGGGCGGGCAAGAGATTGGCGTCTCATACCAGGATCAACGCTGTACCATGGTGAAGAACGACACCCATCGACCTCTTCGGACCGCCATGCACCCGCTAGACGCCTTGAACGATTCTCTGCCCGAGATATTTCGAGCTATTGACCTGATGGGCGTCCTCCTCAACGGCATCCTCGGGGGCAAGGTCGCGCGCGAACGCAACTTTGACGCCGTCGGCTTCTGCATCCTCGCGATCATGACGGCGCTCGCCGGTGGCATGATTCGCGACCTCCTCCTCGCCACGCGCTCCGGCGCCCCCGTGGCCATCACCGACCCGTACTACCTGGGATTTGCGATCGTCGGCGCCCTCGTTGCGATGGCCTTCCGCATGGATTCGCGCGCCTGGTCGGTGCTCCTGGTCATCGCTGACGGCATGGTGCTCGGCTGCTGGAGCGCGACCGGCGCGATCAAGACCCTCGACGCGGGCTTCGCGGTCATGCCCGCGATCCTCCTGGGCATGATGACCGCCATCGGCGGGGGCATGGTGCGTGACATCTCCGCCGGGCTGGTCCCCCGCGTCTTCGGGGGCAATAACCTGTACGCCACCCCGGCCTTCGCGTGCTCGGTCGTGACCGTCGGATTCTGGTTCCTCGGCCAGCCGGTGCTCGGCATGGGCGCCTCCATCATCGTGGGACTCGTGTTCACCGCCATGGCGCACTGGCGACGCTGGAGGCTCCCGCAGACCCGCGAGTGGACGATCACTCTCACGTACTCACAGCTCAAGGCCCTGCGTCGGGGCAGACGATAAAATGGCCGCGTGAATCCTGAGTCAACACCAGCCTCGTCGGTCGGCGTCGCACCCGTTGCGGTCGGCGAACGCAAGCCCTTCAAAACGTGGCATCTGTCCATGATGGCCCTCGGCCTCGCGATCGGGGCCGGTTTCTTCCTGGGGACGGGATCGGCGATCCACCAGGCGGGACCCGCGGTCATCGTGTCCTACCTCCTGGCTGCCGCCATCGTCGTGTCCGTGATGCTGGCCCTGGCCGAGCTCGCGTCCTCGCTGCCGACGACCGGTTCTTTCTCCTCCTACGCCGAGGCCGGGATCGGCCGGTGGGCGGGATTCACGATCGGGTGGCTGTACTGGGTCATGCTCATCATGGTGACCGGCATCGAGGTCACGGGCGCCGCGACGATCTTCGTCGACTGGTTTCCCGCCGTGCCCCAGTGGGTCGTTGCCCTGGTGATCGTCGTCGTCATCGGCGGCATTAACCTGCTGTCGGCCGGGCAATACGGTGAGATTGAGGCATGGCTGTCGATGGTGAAGATCGCGGCGATCGTCGCCTTCCTGTGCGTGGGGGTGTGGCTTGTCGCCCGAAGCGCCGTCGTCGGCCCGTCGCCCGGTCACGCGGGCATCTGGCACAATATCGTCGGCAACGGTGGTTTTGCTCCCAACGGCATCCCCGGCATCGCGGTCGGCTTGCTCGCGGTCATCACCTCTTTCGGTGGCCTCGAGATCGTGACGATCGCGGCGGCCGAGGCCGAGGACCCCAGGGAGGCGATGACCAGCGCGATTCGTTCGGTCATCACCCGCATCCTCGTGTTCTACGTCGGCTCGGTGGTCCTGTTGATCGCCCTGCTTCCCTGGGACAGCGACGAGATGAAGACAAACGCCTTCGCGGCCGTCCTGTCGATGGCGGGCGTGCCGGCCGTGGGAACCATCATGAACGTCATCATCTTCATGGCCCTCATCTCGGCGTTCTCCGCGAACATCTACGCCTCCTCCCGCATGGCCTACTCCCTGTCCGCGCGCGACATGGGGTGGCGCTGGCTCCTGGGGGCCGAGGCCTCGCAGTCCGGCCGCCTGGGTCCCTCCGCCCAGGCCGTCCTGCGGGGAGACGAAGAGGGCCTGGGCGCGGAGATGGTCGGCGACATGGAGGCTGGACGCACGCCGACACGCGCGGTCGGGCTGGTGGTGGTCCTCGCGCTGCTCGCGGTCCTGGGCAACTGGTTCCTTCCCGGGGCGATCCTCACGATTCTCATCAACGCGATCGGCATGGTGCTGCTCATCGTGTGGACGTTCATCATCATTTCGCTCATGCGCCTGCACCCGTCGCTGGAGCGGTCCGGGAACCTGGCGATCCGCATGCCCGGCTGGCCGTGGTTGCCGTGGGTCGTCCTCTCGGGGCTCGGAGGCATCGGGGTCCTCATGCTCATGAGCGACGAGGGGCGCGCTCAGCTGGTGTCGATGGGTGCGCTGACGCTCATCATCGTGTGCGCGTACTTCGTCCGTCAGCTCGTGCGTGCGCGCTCGCGCTCCTAGCCTCTGTCCACAGGCTACCCGTCGGCGGACGCCAGATGCGGGCGCCCCGGCGCATCATGGGAGAGGCCGGGAACGAGGCGCAGCGCCGCGGCCCGACGTGAGGGAGGAGGAAGCCGCGTGAGTCGTCGACGTCGCTGGAGCGTGGGAGACGCGATGGGTGTGGTCATCATCGTTGCCGCCCTGGTGTGGGCGTTCGCGCCCGGTGTGGGATGGGATCTGCTGGGCCTGCGTTCGCGCCTGGGGTGGCCGCCGCAGCGCAGCGGCGAGGCCCTGTCCTCGCTCCCCGACGGCGAGGCGGCCCGTCAGCTGCGCGCTCTGACGGTGCGCGACCACGACGTGGAGAGCGAGACCCCCGACTACGATCGCGGCGAGTTCGGCCAGCGGTGGGCCGACACGGACCACAACGGGTGCGACACGCGCAACGACATTCTTGCCCGCGATCTCGCGCGCCCCACGTTCAAGGACGGCACCCGAGGATGCGTGGTTCTCAGCGGCACGCTGGCCGAACCCTACACCGGCAAGACGATCGAGTTCCGCAGGGGGGAGAAGACCTCGTCCCTGGTCCAGATCGACCACGTGGTCGCCCTGGCGGACGCGTGGCGCTCGGGTGCGTGGCAGTGGGAGGCGGGGCGACGCCAGGAGTTCGCGAACGACCCGGACAATCTCCTGGCCGTCGACGGGGACGCCAACGAGGATAAGTCGGCCTCCGCGGCCGACCGGTGGCTGCCGCCCAACGCCGCTTTCCGGTGCGACTACGTCAAGCGCCAGATCTCGGTCAAGAGCAGATACGGGCTGAGTGTGACCCGCTCCGAGCAAGACGCGATGGCGCAGCAACTGTCAATCTGTCCAGGCTGAGCCCGCCCGGTTTCTTCGCGTGCACCTGCGGCACCGGATGTGGAAAAGTGACCAACCGTAACCGGGTGATTTTCGGGCACACTCTCGCAGTGTGTCCATCGGCTGTGGGACTCCCCGCATGGGCGTGACTCGACCTGGAATTGGCGGTATTGTTCCCCTCAGCGAGGGGGATGACATGTACACGGCAATGAACTGGGCGTGGGACCTGGGGCTCTACGCCACCGTCTGCGCGATCACCTGCGCGCTGTGGTGGATGCTCGGGCGTCGCGGGAACCCCAGTGTCACCGCGGGGCGTGCCGAGGCCTCGACCGACTCCGCCCAGAGCGCCGGGCGGGTGAGCCGCGCACGCCTGACCGTCGCTCAAGCACTGCCACTCATCTACCGGCGCTCGAAGCGCACGGGTGCGCTCCTGCCTCGCGAGGAGCACCCGGACACACCGACGACGGCGGAGATCCCCGTGGTCACGGCCCCCTCCTCGTCGAGGTGGAGGCTCCCGCGCGCCCTGCCTCTCGCCTGGATCCTGTATCTCGCGGGCCTGCTGATTTTCACGCTGCTGCCGCTGCCCTCCGACCCGGTGGCTGCGTGCGCCGGGATCATCCACTGGGACAACTACACGCCGTTCGGGTCCTTCGTGGCCGTCGCCGACCAGTTCCGCGACGGGGAGAACCTGCGCGGGACCCTGTACGCTCTGTCGATCCTGCTGAATATTGCTCTGTTTGTGCCGCTGGGTGCCCTCGCGGAGACCACCTGGCGTATCCGGCGCATGCGCCGCGCACCCGAGGGTGCGCCCGCCGACGGGTCTCGCCTGGCCCCCTCGATCCCGCACCGGCGCGTCCTGGCGTGGGTGGTGATCGGCTGCGCTGTCTCCTGCCTTATCGAGGCGACCCAGTACACGGGCCTGTTCGGTGTCGTTCCCTGCACCTACCGTGTCGTCGACATCGACGACGTCATCATGAACACGCTGGGCACCTACGTGGGCGTGCGGCTCCTGCCTCGCGTGGCGCGCAGGTCGTGGTTCATGCGCGCGTAGGCGTCCATTCCGACAGCGTGGCGCAGACTTGTTCAAGCGTCACGTCAGAGGAGGCGACGGCGATAACGAGCTCGTACACGTCATCGTTGGAGACCGACTCGTTGATGACGGCTGCGTTGAGGGACAGGAAAACGGAACAGGCCGCCCATGCAAGGCGCTTGTTTCCGTCGACCAGCGCGTGGTTTTTCGTGAGCGATTCGAGTAAAGCTGCGGCCTTAGCGGCGGTGGACGGATAGGCGTCCTGGCCCATCAGCGATGTTTGGGGGCGTAGTGCTGCTGCATTGAGGAGGCCGAGATCCCGGACGGGACCGATTTTCAGTGCGGATACGATATCCAGGAGGTCCTCAAGTGAGAGAAACTCGCACGGCATGGTGTTACTGGCCGAGTCGCTCAAGTGCGTCCCCCCAGCGCTCAACGGTTTGGTTGAGTGCGTCGGTGACGCGCTGACGGTGGGTCATGCGGTTGAATTTCTCATCGATGGCGCGCAGCACTGCATCGTGTTTTGACGTGCCGGAACGCCGGGCGAGCTCGTCGAGCTTGCGTGCGTGTTCCTCGTCGAGTCGGAGTGTCATAGCCATATCGGCATGGTATCACTCTGATACTACTCACGTGCCCGTCTACAGCCAGCCGGCCGACCGCGCCAGGGATGCCGCCTCGGCGCGCGTGCGCGCATCCATCTTCAGCATCGCCGAGGACACGTGATTGCGGACCGTCCCCTGGCTCAGGGTCAGCGCGTGGGCGATGTCGGCGATCGTGCCACCCCCCTCGACCTCGCGCAGCACGTCGGTTTCACGCGCGGTGAGCGGGGAGGCCCCCGCGGACAGCGCGTCGATCGCCAGGCTCTGGTCGATCGTGCGGCCACCGGCGGCGACCGTTCGCACGCCGTCCACGAGATCTTCAACCGGCGCATCCTTCACCATGAAGCCGGAGGCTCCCGCCGCCAGCGCCCGCTGGAGGTAGCCCGGGCGCCCGAAGGTCGTGACCACGAGGACACGCACGCTCGGGAAGCGCGTGCGGATCGCCTCCGTCGCCGTGATTCCATCCATGCGCGGCATCTCGACATCGATGATGGCAACGTCCACGGGCGTGCGGGTGCGCGGCGTGGTTTCCTCGACGGACAGGCGCGCCAGCTCGTCGAGGGCCTCGACGCCGTTGGCGGCCTGCGCGACGACCTCGATGTCGGTCTCGAGATCCAACAGGCCCGCCAGGGCGCCTCGAATCATGGCCTGGTCGTCGATCACCATGACGCGGATCGTCACATCGCCCTCCCGTCCGTACGCATCTCGGACATAAGGGTAGCGCAGGTGCCGCGCCATGACCGGCAGCGGCGGACGGGCGACGCGCTCACCGGGGCTTGTTTGCCTCGGGAATCTCGTCAGGCGCGGCGGCCGCGTCGGCCTCGGGGAAGGACAGGGCGAGCGTCCACTCCTTGCCCTCGGGTCCCCACGACAGCTCGCCCTCGTCGCCGACCAGCTCGGCGAGGCCGTGGAGGCCCGACCCCGATCCGGCGGTGGACGCCGCGTAGTCGGGGGAGTAGCCGTCGCTGAGGACCCGCACGCCCGCAGGGGACAGGGTGATGCTCACGCGCGTGGGCTTGGAGTGCAGGAGCGCGTTGGTCACGCCCTCGCGGATCACGTGGGCGGCGGCACTGGAGCGCGGCCCCGAAGGTGGCTCGCCCTCGTTCGTGATGTCGGCGTCAATGCGCGCGATCTCGAGCAGCGAGCGCGCCTCGTCGAGCTCCTCCGCGGGGGACAGGGCCCGCGTGGCCGCCACGATGCGGCGGACGTCGGCCAGGGCCTCCTGCGACTGGGCTGTGATCGCCTGGATCTGCTGGCGCGCCTCCGCGGTGCGTCCCGCGTCCAGGAGGCGGCCCGCCAGCTCCGAGAGCATCGAGATCCCCGTGAGCGAGTGCCCGAGGATGTCGTGCAGGTCCGTGCTCAGGCGCGCTCTCTCGCCGACCTTCGCGCGCTGGATCGCCTCCTGGCGGCGCAGTCGCTCGCGCACCGAACGCTCCATGCCTGCGCGTGCCCCGCCGACGAGGACCCCCAGCAGTGCCAGGTACGCGAGCATCCACAGCGGGGTTTCTTCCGCGAGCGCGGTGACGGCCGCGAGGACGCCGATCGGGACGATGCCCGGGAGCAGGTAGCGCAGGGGGGCTTGGAAGATCCACGCGACCAGCAGGTAGGAGAACATCATGTAGGCGTAGGGGAGCCCGATCCGCCAGGCGTAGAGGGCGTAGATCACGGAGACGGCGGCCAGGCACGCGTGAGAGATCACGAACGGCCTCGTGAAGGAGTTGCGTCCCGGAGGGGGATTCGTCAGCCACGTGGCCGCGTTGGCCACCGCGAGGAGCAGACACGCGCCGATGACGCCCGCGCCCTCAAGCCTGTTGGGCATGTCAAGGGCCGAGGAGATAGGGAACCCCATGAAGAGCATCCACGGGGCCGCCCACGCCAGGGAGATCAGTCGCTCTTTCATAGCCGCACCCTAGCGGTTCGTGTCGTGCGAGGCACCCCACCAGGCGATGAGCGCCGGGATGAGCGTCCATGCCGCGAGGTTGAGCCAGGCGGCGGTGCTCATCGGGTTCCCTCCGCTGACCGCGTAGACGGCCTGCACCACACCGTAGAAGGGCGTGAAGGGGGCGACGTGGGCGACGAAGGACGGCATCTGGTCGAGGGGCATGAACATGCCCGACGCGAAGGCGCTGAATACCATGATGAACGCCGAGGCGCTGTAGGCGTTCTCGCCCTTGATCGTGTAGCCGCAGGCCAGTCCGATGAGGGCTCCGAGCGCGGATAGCCCGATCACGACGGCGGCGCTTTCGGCCCAGATGGCGGCCGCCATGCGGGCCCCTGTGGCGATCCCGAAGCCGAAGGCGATGGCCGTGATGAACGCGCTCAGGACCATGAGGGCGCCGAGCCGGGCCAGGAGGATCACCCACGGTTGGATGGGGGTGAGGGCGTACATGCGTGAGATGCCGGTTGTGCGCTCCACGGACACGGTGGCTCCCAGCGATCCGCCCACCAGGAGGACGCCGTAGGTGGTCATCATGACGATCATCGCGGCGGCGACGTTGCCGCGCGCGGTGAGCGTGTTTCGGGCGGTGTCGGTCATGCCGAACATGGCGTACATGAAGAGGGGAAGAACCAGCGCGAAGGCCATGTTCCACGGGTTGAGGATGTGGGAGCGGAAGGTGGTGAACCACAGTCGTCCCGCGCCCTTGAAGGGGCCGGGGATGACGTGGTTGGTTGTGCGTGCGGGTGTGGCTTGAGCGGTCATGATTCCTTCTGTGGGTCTGGGGGCGAGGAGGTGGCCTCGTCCGGGGGTGCCTCGCGCGGTGGGACGCGTTGAGGTGAGCGGGGTGGGGGCAGTCGCGGCGTCACTCGGCGTCGGAGTGCGACGCGATGCGTTCGAAGACGTCCTCAAGGTCCTCGCCTTGGGCGACGACCTCCTCGGTGGGGGCGTCCAGGACGATGTGCCCCTCGTCGATGATGATGATGCGGTCGGCTTCCTTGCGCGCCTCGGTCAGGTAGTGGGTGGCGAAGAGGAGCGTGCGCCCGGAGGCGGTCTCTTCGCGCATCGTGTCCCAGAACTTGCGGCGGGCTAGGGCATCCATGCCGGCGGTGGGCTCGTCGAGGATGATGAAGTCGGGGTTTCCCGCCAGGGCGAGGGCCAGGCGCACGCGCTGGAGTTCGCCGCCGGAGAGCTTGGAGAGGCTGCGGGTGGCGAGTTTTGTCAGGTCTGTCCGCTCCAGGAGATCATCCGGGGGAACGGGGTTGGCGTGCATCGAGGCGACCAGGGCGATGGTGGAGCGAACGCTGCCGTCGCGGGGTAGTGACCCGGACTGGAGCATCGCGCCCACGAGCGAGCGGCGCACGGCCTCTCGCGGGCTCATCCCGTAGACGCTGACGTCCCCCGAGGTGGGGCGTGCCAGGCCGAGGATGATGTCCAGGAGCGTGCTCTTGCCCGCGCCGTTGACGCCCAGGAGGGCGACGATCTCGCCGGGGACGAGGGTGAGGCTGACGTCGCGGAGGGCGTCAACCGTGCCGAATGACTGGTGGAGGGAGTGTGCCTGTACGGCGGGTGTTGTCGTGTTCATGACATCAGTGTGCCCCCCGCCCCGCGCGCGCAGAAGTGCCCTTTGAGGCAGGGGGGTGGGTGACAAATGTCAGGGGTGCGTGTGGGGTGGTCTGTTGTCCGGGTAGGCTCGCTCGCGCATGCAATTCCCACGAGCTAGTTCTCTATGGTGTCCGAAAACGTTGGAATTGCAACGATGTGACTTCAATGTGTGAAAGGTTAACAGGGGAATTGCATGCGAAATTGCTTCGGTTGGTGGCTGTCGCTGTGGCTGTCCGCGTGCCCGTCACTGCGCACGTTGGCCCGATAGGTGGCGGCCTGGGCCCTTTGATGCGCACCTGGGCCCGATGACATGCACGTGGGCCCTCTCACCCGCACGTTAACCCGACGACATGCGCGTCGCACGCTCACGCAACTCCATCGAATACTTACGCTGGCCAGACATCCCAAACCTCCAATCCGGCCTAAGACACTCTCCACAATACCTGGGACACATCAGGGCCCACCTAAAAGCATGCACACCGTGCCAGACACCAATGTGCCCAAAACGCAGACCACCTCGCCAACAACACCCCGTTTTCACCGGTTTTTGCCGAGGTGGTCTGCACTCTGGCGAGCACATCGCCTCACGTCGTGGCCGCACTGCCGCCGCTCGGGGGGGAATTGCACTACATGAGCGTCCGACACGCCGGTGACACGCCCCCAGAGGGCTTCATGTAGTGCGATACCCCCATTGCTGCCCCGATCGGCAGCTATGCGTGACAAACGTCGTCAAACCAGCGCGATTTCAATCGCCTTGCGCGGACTCCTGTTACAAACGTCGTCAATCTGCGCCAAAAAACCTGTATTTTCAGCGAATAAGCCGTTGGATTGACGACGTTTGTAACAACCACACAGGAATCCACACAAAAACGCCTTGGATTGACGACGTTTGTAACAACGCACAGCCGAACATCCCGTCATCACTGCAACCACCCATCAGCACATCAGGCCCCACAGGTACGGAGGGCGCCGGAAGGCCAAGAGGGCCTGGCTGCGGTGCCCGTGGGCGGGGCCAGGAGTAAGGCTCCAAACAGCGACCCGGCCCCACTGGTGTGGAGGGACCGGAGGGCGCAAGAGGGCCTGGCTGCGGTGCCCGTGGGCGGTGGCGGGGCCTGGCCGGGCTTCGAGGCGACGCGCCGAGCGAAGCTCGCTGCGCGGACGGCTCGCGGGCGGGCCGCCGCCCAAGGCGCAGCCTGGCCCAGCGGGGCCACAAGCAAAGCCTGGAACAAAGACACAACAAACAGCGTGGGGCCCGAAGCGCCTCAGCGCCTCGGACCCCTTCCGTGTCAGTGGCTCACAGGTTGAGCTGAATGCCGCGACCGGGGACGGCCTCGATCAGCTCCCGCGTGTAGTCCTGAACGGGGTTGTGGAAGAGCTCGTCCGTCGTGTTGGCCTCGACGAGCTTGCCCTTCTCCATGACGATCACGTCGTCGGCGATCTGGCGGACGACCGCCAGATCGTGCGTGATGAACAGGTAGGACAGTCCCAGCTGAGCCTGCAGGTCGTTGAGCAGGTAGAGAATCTGGTTCTGGACCAGCACGTCCAGCGCGGAGACGGCCTCGTCCAGGACGATGACCTCCGGGTTGAGCGCGAGGGCACGGGCGACGGCCACGCGCTGACGCTGACCGCCCGAGAGCTCGTTGGGGTAGCGGCGCATGGCGCTGCGTGGCAGCGCCACCATGTCGAGGAGCTCCGAGGCGCGCGCGATGCTCAGCTTCTTGGGATTGAACTCGCGCTTCTCGGCGGCGCTCAGGGAACGCTTGGCGTCGGCTGCCTCAACCAGGACGCTCATCCATTCTTCGGGCTCGCGTCCCGTGGCCTCGGCGCGCTTGATCTCGGCCCGCGCGTAGTCCAGGGTCCCATATCCGTGGATCTTCAGGGGTTCCTCGATCAGGCGGTAGATCGAGAACATGGGGTCCAGGGAGCCGTAGGGGTTCTGGAAGACCGCCTGGAGGCGCCTGCGCAGTCGGAAGAGCTCCGCCTCGCTCATCGTCGAGGTGTCCTGCCCGTCGAAGTACACGGTGCCCTTCGTGGGGGTCAGCAGGTGCAGCACCATGTTGGCCGCCGTGGACTTGCCCGAGCCGGACTCGCCGACGACCGCGAGGGTCGTGCCGCGACGCAGCTCGAAGGAAACGTCGTCGACGGCGAGGAAGGTGTCGTTGCCCTTCTTGGCGCCGCGGATGTCGAACTCCTTGGTGAGGTGCTCGGCCCGGATGATGGCCTCCTTGGAGGTCGCGCCCTTTCCGGCTCCCGTGAGCTCCTCCTCGGTGACCTCGATGCCGCGCTTGTGCGCGGACTCGATGCGGGCCGAGGCCAGGGACGGCGCGGCGGCCACGAGGCGCTTCGTGTAGGGGTGGCACGGGTGCTGGAGGATCTCCAGGGCGGGGCCGGATTCCACGATGCGTCCGCGGTGCATGACGACCAGCTGCTCGGCGCGCTCGGCTGCCAGGCCGAGGTCGTGCGTGATGAACAGAACGGCGGTGCCCATCTCGCTCGTGAGCTTGCCGAGGTGGTCCAGGATGCGGCGCTGAACGGTGACGTCCAGGGCGGAGGTGGGTTCGTCGGCGATCAGCAGCTTGGGGTGCGCGGCCATGCCGATGGCGATGAGGGCGCGCTGGCGCATGCCGCCGGAGAACTCGTGCGGGAACTGCTTGGCGCGGCGCTCCGCGTCGGGCAGCCCGGCCTCCTCCAGGAGCTGGGTGACGCGCGCTCCCACCTCAGAGTGCGGCACGACGTTGTTGGCCCTGAGGGCTTCCTTCACCTGCGTGCCCACGCGGAGCACGGGGTTGAGGTTGCTCATCGGATCCTGGGGGACCAGGCCGATGCCGGAGCCGCGCAGCTCCACCCACTGCCTGTTGGTCAGGTGGGTGATGTCGCGGCCGTCGAACTCGATGGTGCCGCCCGCGACCTTACCCGTTCCAGGGAGCAGGCCGATGACCGCGGCGGCGGTCGTGGACTTGCCGGAGCCGGACTCGCCGACGATGGCGACGGTCTGACCGGGGTAGATGGTCAGGTTCGCGCCGCGTACGGCGGGGACGATCCCCGTGGAGGAGGTGAAGGTGACCTCCAGGTCCGTGATCTTGAGGAGGGGCTGGGCGTCCTCGGGGTGGATGTCGGTCGCGGCCGGGGCCGCGCTGGGGGCGACGGCCCGCTCGACGACCTCTTCCATCTGAGTGTCGGAGAGCTGGGGGGTGTTGGTTTCGCTCACTTGCGTGCCTTCGGGTCGAGGGCTTCGCGCACGGCGTCACCCATCATGATGAAGCTGAGAACGGTCAGGGCCAGGGCCGAGGCCGGGTAGAACAGGACCATCGGGTTGGTGCGCAGGGCTGTCTGGGCGGCGGAGATGTCGGCGCCCCAGGAGACCACCGACGGCGGCAGGCCGATGCCCATGAAGGACAGGGAGGCCTCGGAGACGATGAAGGTACCCAGCGCCACGGTCGCGTACACGATGATCGGCGCCATCGAGTTCGGGATGATGTGGGTCATGAGGATGCGTGCCCGCGACGCACCGGTTGCGCGTGCGGCGGTCACAAACTCCTCGTTCTTGGCGGACAGGACCGAGCCGCGAGTGATGCGGGCGATGGACGTCCACCCGAACATCGACAGGACGACGACAACCATGGCGATGGAGCGCGAACCCTTGAACATCTGCATGAAGACGATGGCGGCCAGCAGCAGCGGGATCGCGAAGAAGACGTCGGTGATGCGCGAGAGGAGGGCGTCGAACCATCCTCCGAAGTATCCGGCGAGGGCTCCGATGGTTCCGCCGATGAGGGAGACGGCGATCGTGGTGAGGATGCCGACCGAGACGGAGGCGCGTGCACCGTAGACGACGCGCGCGTAGATGTCGCAGCCCTGCTTGTCGAAGCCGAAGGGGTGGCCGGAGGTGGGGCCCGCCAGGGAGGAGGACAGCTCGCAGAACTTCGGGTCGGTGGAGGTGAAGAGCCACGGGAATATCGCCAGGAGGGCCGCGCAGGTGATGATGAATGCTGCGATCCAGAAGATCGGGCGGCGGCGCAGGCGCTTCCACGCCTCACCCCACACGGACGAGGGGGCGCCCTCGTCGGCGACGGCGTCGACCGCGCCGAGACCCGTCTCGTCGATGTCGGAGACGTAGTGGTCCTGCCCCGCGCGGGTCCGGGCGATGTTAGCGGAAGGAATCTGGTCACTCATAGCGGATCCTCGGGTCGAGCACGGCGTACAGGAGGTCGACGATCAGGTTCGCGATGATGTAGACCAGCACGAGCACTGTTGTCACCGACACGACGGTCTGGGGTTCGCCCTTGATGATGGCGCTCCACAGGGTGCCGCCGACGCCGTGGATGTTGAAGATGCCCTCGGTGATGATGGCGCCGCCCATGAGGGCGCCGAGGTCGCCGCCGATGAAGGTGGCGACGGGGATGAGGGAGTTACGAAGAATGTGGCGCGTCATCACGACGCCGCCGGATAGGCCCTTGGCGCGCGCGGTTCGCACGTAGTCGGCCGAGACGTTCTCCGACACGGACTGGCGGGTGAGTCGGATGACGTAGGCCAGGGAAACGCCGCCGAGCACCATGGCGGGCATCGTGAGGCTCCGTATGTCGACCACCTGCGAGGCGGTGGTGGGCAGGAGGGCCAGCTGGACGCCCAGGACGTACTGGAGGACGAAGCCCAGAACGAAGGTGGGGACCGAGATGAGGAGCAGGGAGACGACGAGGATCGTCGAGTCGAACCACTTTCCTCGGCGCATGCCCGCGATGACGCCCAGGGTGATGCCAAGGATGGTCTCGATGGCGAGGGCGTAGATGGCCAGCTTCGCGGTCGTGGGGAAGGCGTTGGCCATGATGGACGTGACCTTCTGACCGTTGAACGCGGTGCCGAAGTCGAGGGTGAAGACTCCCTTGAGGTACAGCAGATACTGCATCCAGAAGGGCTTGTCCAGGTTGTACTGGGCGCGGATCTGCGCGGCGGCGGCCTCGGAGAGGCCGCGGTCGCCGCCGAGTGCGGCGACGGGGTCACCTGGCATCAGGTAGACCATCGCGAAGATCAGAAAGGTGGCTCCGAAGAAGACCGGGATGGTCTGGAGGAGTCGCCGTCCGATGTAGCGGAGCATGGACAATCCTTTAGTGTTCGTGTCTGGGGATGGGGGGTCCCGATCCCGTGGGGCGCCTCCAGCGGGAGGCGGACTATGAGTTCATCATAGGGTAAAGATTGGGCAAATGGCGCGCGAGCGTCTCGATTTGTCTGTCGAACCGATGGCCACCGTTTGGTGCGGAGGCACGTTCTGCGGGAGAACCGCCTGATGGAGGTCCTTGCTGACGCCGATGAACGCCTGGAATGTGCGGGGGGCGGGCGGCTCGTGCCGCCCGCCCCCCGACGAGAGGTGAGAGTCTAACAACTCACTTCTTGGTGATCTGGTAGGCGACGGGCTGTCCCTTCCAGTCGAAGTTCACGTTGCTGACCTTCGTGGACCATGCGCCGTTGGCGTTGGTGTACCACAGCGGGACGACGGGCATGTCCTGGAGCAGGATGGTCTGGGCCTGTTGGAGGATCTTGTTCGCCTCGTCGGAGGAGGTCGCGGAGGACGCCTGGGTCAGCAGGGAGTCGAACTCCGGGTTGGAGTAGTGACCCTTGTTGGAGGAGCCGCCCGTGATGAACTGCGGCTGCAGGAAGTTGTACAGGGCAGGGTAGTCACCCATCCAGCCGTTGCGGAAGGCGCCGGTCATGGAGTCGGAGTCTTCGGCGTTGAGGAGGGACTTGAAGTCGGCGAAGGGGTTGCCTTCGGCCGCAATACCCAGCGTGTTCTTGATGGAGTTGGCCGCGGCGTCCACCCATTCCTTGTGCCCGCCATCGGCGTTGTAGGCGATGGTGAAGGTGCCGTCCCAGGGGGAGATGGCGTCAGCCTGTGCCCACAGCTCCTTGGCCTTGTCGGGGTTGTAGGTCAGGACGTCGTTGCCGGAGATGTTCGCGTCGTAGCCGGCCAGCGTCGGGGCGGTGAAGTCCTTGGCGGGGGTGCGGGTGCCGTTGAAGATGGTCTTCGTGATGGTCTCGCGGTCCACGGCCATGGAGATGGCCTGGCGGCGCAGGCGGCCTTCCTCGCCGCTGAAGTGATCCAGGTACTGCGGGATCGTGAAGTACTGCGAGCCGGCGTAGGGCTGGTTCACCGTGCGGCCCGAGAGTTCGGACTCGTAGGTGGCGAACACGGATGCCGGGACGGCGTCGAGGACGTCCACGGAGTCGGAGGAGAGGTCCTGGTAGGCGGCGTCGAGGCTGGAGTAGAAGATGAAGGTCACGCCTTCGTTCTGGGGCTTCTCGTCGCCGACGTAGTTCTCGTTGGGAATCAGGGAGATCTTGACGTTGTGCTCCCACGCGTCGGCCGAGGCGAGCTTGTAGGGGCCGTTGCCGACGGGCAGCTGGCCGCCGGCCTCCGGGTCGCTCAGCGTGGAGTCGGGAAGCGGGGCGTAGGCGGTGTATCCGAGGCGGGAGATGAAGTCCGAGGTGGGGTTCTTCAGCTTGGCGGTGAAGGTGTAGTCGTCGACCTCGGTCAGGCCGGTGATCTCACCGTTGCCCTCGTCGTCGGTGCCTTCGAAGAAGTCGAAGAACGTCGCCTGCGGCTGGTTGGCGGAGGTGACCAGGTTCCAGGCCTTGGTGAAGTTGTGGGCCTTCACGGGAGAGCCGTCGGAGAACTTGCGGTCATTGTGGAGCTTGATTGTCCACTCGGTGGCATCGCTGTTGGGCTCAATGGACTCGGCGACGTCGAGGACAGCCTTGCCGTCGTTCTCGTAGCGCACGAGCTCGCTGAAGACAGCGGTGAGGATCTTGCCGCCGCCGTTCTCGTTGGTCATGCCGGGCAGCAGCGGGTTCTGGGGCTCGGAGCCGTTGAGGGTGACGATCTTGTCGCCGGAGCCGGTTGACGTGCCGGTGCCACCGCAGGCGGTCAGGGCGAGTGCGGCGGCCGCGGGGATGACGAGCCATGCCTTCTTCAGGTTCATGGATTCTTCCTTCTGGTCGATGGTTGATCTGGGGGCGACGCCCTCAGCTATGGTCCGAGCCTAACCCGGTGCGCATGAAAGACTCCAAGGATGTCCATCATGTGCGCATTACATTTTGGTTACAAATGTAAAATGTAGGTCAAATGATGGTGTGTGTCACACAAAGTGGGTGGCTTGTGTGTCCGCCTCGAGACGCGGCGAAGCCGCCGGCGGGCGCGGGCGAGGCCAGCGGCCCTGCGCGCACCCGCCGAGGCGTCCAGGCGTCGTCAGGACGCGAATCCCTCCGAAGTCAGCCAATCCCGAGCGATCTGCGAGGCGGACTTCTGCTCCTGGGTCGAGGCCCTGTTCATCTCGATGAGATCCGACGCGTCCAATGCCGCGCTCACGGAGTTCAGCACGGAAGCGGCCTCGGCGCTCACTCGCGAGGACGCCAGAGGGACGACGTGTGAGGAGAGGAACAGCCCGGCCGGATCGGCCAGGACCGTCAGGTCCCCGTTCGCGAGCGAAGGATCCGAGGAATAGATGTTGGCCAGCTGGATCGTTCCGTCGGTCAGGGCCTTCACGGTCAGGGGGCCGCCGGAATCCTCAATCGGGGTGAAGGAGACCGTCACCCCGTAGGTCTGTTGGAGCCCGGTCGGGCCGTAGGGGCGCGTCTGCAGCTCCGAGTTGCCGCCCAGGACCAGGGGAGTGACGCCCGCGAGGTCGCCGATCGAGGCCACGGAGTGCTCGGAGGCGAAGGCGGTGGTCACCACGTAGGAATCCTGGTCGGTGGCCGCGGCCTGATCCAGGGCGCGCAGCCCGGAGGGGAGCGCGGCGGACAGGTCTCGGTACACGTCCTCGGAGGTCCTCGCCTGCGCGTCGGGCTGCAGGTACTGCAGCAGGTTGCCCGTGTACTCGGGGAACACGTCGATCGATCCGGCCGACAGCTCGGGCATGTAGACCTCGCGCTGGCCGATCCGCAGCTGGCGTTCGACCGTGAATCCGGCGCCCTCGAGCGCCTGGGCGTAGACCTCGGCCAGGATCTCGTTCGAGTAGTAGTCCTGCGATCCCACCACGATCGTGGTCGAGTCTGGGCTCCCTCCCTCCAGCGTGTTGGACGAGCCGCAGGCGGCTAACGCCAGTGCGGCGGCGCCGACGGCGGCCATCGTCATCATTGAGCGTTTCATTGGGACTCCTTTGGTGAGTGTTCCCCCGATTCGGGGAGAGAATGGGTGCGCGCCCGCAGCGCGCGGGTCAGGGTCGCCAGCGCCGCGTCGACCGCCAGAGCGAGCGCAACCACGACGATCGCGCCGCCGATCATCTGCGCGTAGTCGCGAGTCTTGAGGCCCGCGTAGAGGAAGCGCCCGAGCCCGTAGTCGGCCGTGTAGGCGGCGAGGGTGGCCGTCGCGATGACCTGCAGGGTCGCCGAGCGCACGCCGGCTGCCACGAGTCCGGCCGCGTGAGGGGCCTCGACACGCGTGAGGACCTGCGCCTCGGTCAATCCGATCGCGCGGGCCGCATCCACGGTTGCGCGCGGCGTCGAGGCGATGCCCGAGTAGGTGGCCGACAGCAGGGGAGGAATCGCCAGGACCAGGAGGGCGAGCGTGGGAGCGGCCAGCCCGATCCCCAGCCACAGGCCGACGAGGGTCAGTACGCCCAGGGTGGGAACCGCTCGCGCACCGCCCGCTGCGCTCACCAGCCACCGTCCTCGTCCCATGTGTCCGATCCACGTGCCTGCGGGGATCGCGACTAGTGCCGCGAGCGCCACGACGAGGGCGGTCAGGCCCAGGTGCTCCAGCGTGCGCGCGCCGATGCCCGCGGGACCCCACCAATTCGACGGGGTCGCCAGCCACGCGAGCGCGGTCATCAGGATGGTCATGCTCGGCCCCTTCCTACCCACGGGGTGAGAAGCCAGCCGATGCCTGCGATCGCCGCGTCGACGGCGAGCGCCAGGAGAACCGTCGCGGCCAGGCCGGCCACGACCTCGGCGACGATCCCCCGCTGAAACCCGTCCGTGAAGAGGGTGCCGAGCGACCGCACCCCGATGAATGCGCCCACCGTGACCAGCGAGACGGTCGATGTTGCCACGACGCGCGTTCCGGCCGCGATCACCGGTGTCGCGAGCGGGAGCTCAACCTCGGCGAAGCGCCGAAGGGCCGAGTAGCCGCACGCGCTCGCCGCCCTCAGGGTCGCGCGCGGGATCGCCCGGAACCCCTCCGACGCATGGCGCACGAGGACGGCGACCCCGTAGAGGGTCAGCACCACGATCATGTTCACGGGGGAACGCATGGCCGATCCGATGAGAACGGGGACGACCACCAGGAGCGGCAGCGACGGAATCGCGTAGAGCGCAGACAGGGCGGAGAGCACCCAGCCGCCTCGGCGCGAGAACGCCGCCCAGCGCGCGATGGGCACCGAGATGAGGACGGACAGGGCGACGGCTGGCAGGGCGATCCACAGGTGCGTGGCCGCGAGCTCGCCGATGAGGCCCCAGTTGGAACTCAGCCAGGTCACGACGCCGTCCCCTCGCCCCCGGAGCCGGGCGTCAGCGTCCCCACGGGGGTGCCTTCCTCGTCGACCAGGAGAGAACCCGAACCCGCCAGGCGAACGGGCCTGGCAGCGCGGGAAGCCCCGACGAAGTCCGCGACGAACTCCGAGGCGGGGGACGAGAGGAGGTCCGAGGGTGCCCCCACCTGTTCGATGCGCCCGCCGCGCGAAAGGACGGCCACCTGGTCGCCCAGGGTGAAGGCCTCGTCCACGTCGTGGGTGACGAAGAGGATCGTCGCCCCCAGCGCCGCCTGGATCTCCTTCAGCTCGCGCTGAAGGTCGGCTCGGACCAGCGGATCCAGCGCCCCGAAAGGCTCATCCATCAGCAGTATGTCAGCTCGGTTGGCGAGCGCCCTGGCCACGCCCACGCGCTGGCGCTGGCCGCCCGAGAGCTGGGCGGGGTAGCGCCTCGCCAGGTCCGGCTCCAGTCCGACGAGGTCCAGGAGCTCGCGGGCGCGCTCGCGGGCCTCGCGCGCGGGTGTGCCCTCCAGGCGGGGCACGGTCGCCATGTTGTCGGCGACCGTGCGGTGTGGGAAGAGGCCTCCCTCCTGCAGGACATAGCCGATAGAGCGGCGCAGGTGCACGGGATTCTCGCCGGCGACGTCGCGGCCGCGCACGAAGACCGTTCCCGAGGTCGGGGTGACCATCGCGTTGACCATCCGCATGAGCGTCGTCTTGCCGCAGCCGGAGGTGCCCAGAAAGACGGTCGTCGAGCCGCGTTCGACGGTGAGGGAAAAGTCCTCGACGGCGCGCGTGCCGCCCGGGTAGGTTTTGGAGACGTGGTCGAAGCGGATCATGCGTGAACCCCCTCGCTGGCCGAGGCGTAACGCCACACGGGGTCCCCCGACTGGCCGACGCTGGGCAGCATGAGTGCCAGCTGTTCTCGCTGGGGTGCGGAGAGCGCGGAGAAGGCGGTCTTCTGCGCGGCCTCGACGATCTGCGCGGCCGCCTCGAGGTGGGCCAGGCCCACGTCGGTGACCGTCAGGATCGTCGCTCGCCGGTCGTGCGTGCACCGGGTGCGGGTGAGCAGGCCGTCGCGGTGCAGGCGGTCCACGAGGCGCGACGCGGCGCCCAGCGTGATTCCCTGGCTGGAGGCCACCTCTTGAATCCGGCACGCGGGGGTGTCTCTGACCGTGCGTAGAACGAGAAACCTGCCCAGGGTCAGTGGGTTTCCCGCCCGGCTCAGGGCAGTCTCGACCGAGTTCCAGGCGCGTACTTCCGCGCGGATCAGAGCCGTAAAGAGCGAGGATGCTGACGTTGCCATGCGGATAGTGTCACACGACAATAGTTTCCATGTGAAGGGGATGTGAGGTGTCCCTCGCTGGGCTTCTTGACAACGGTGCGTCGCTGCTCGTGTCGTCCCGAGTGTTCGGGAGTAGTGTCAGGAGCACGCATGTCAAGACCATCGAGAGGAGCTGTTGTGCTCACTGTTGGAACGATCACGGCCCTCCTGGCGGCGGCCCTCCACGCCTCTGTCCTCCTTGATGCCTCCGCGCGCGTGCGCGCCCCGGGGCAGCGAGTGCGCATCGAGGAGGGGTGACGCGCGTGCGTGAACGTCTCTACTCCCTGGTGAACGGCGAGGAGGGGGAGGCGATGTGGTGCGGTCGCGTGATGACCGTGCTCATCGTGGCCAGCCTCGTTCCCCTGTGCTTCAAGGACAGCAATGCCGCGCTCGAGGCGGTCGAGTATGCGTGCGTCGTCGTGTTCATCCTCGATTACCTCGCCCGATGGGTGACGGCCGACCTCAAGCTGGGCAAGGGGGCACTGTCCTTCGTCATCTACCCCTTCACGCCCATGGCCATCATCGACCTCCTGTCGATACTGCCCGTTTTCCTCGCCCTCAACGACGCGTTCCGTACGCTGCGGGTGCTCCGCCTGTTCCGGGCGGCGCGGGCATTCAAGCTCATTCGCTACTCCAGGAGCGCCTCTGCCATCTCCGCCGTTTTCGAAAAGCAGCGGCAGGCCCTGCTCGCCGTCCTCTGTTTCGCCATCGCCTACATCCTCGTGAGCGCCCTCGTCGTCTTCAACGTCGAGCCGGACACCTTTCACACGTTCTTCGATGCGGTGTACTGGGCGGTCGTCTCCCTCACGACGGTCGGCTACGGCGACCTGTATCCCTCGACCGATGTCGGGCGCGCCATCGCCATGATCTCCTCGCTCATGGGCGTCGCGGTCGTCGCCCTGCCCTCGGGCATCATTACGGCAGGCATGCTCGATGAACTGCGCGGCGGCGAAAGTGAGGATGACTGATTGTGCGGGTTTCCCGTGTCCTTGCGGCGCCTGTGAGGCAAAACTCGTTCAGTCTTTGACGATCGTGCCGCAGCGTCCATGTTGGTCTGCGCCTATCGAGAGTAGGTTGGAATGCATTCAGTCGACTGTTTGCGAAAGATAACCCTGTGCTGATCCTCGGAATGATCGCAGCCCTCCTGGCCGCCGTCCTCCACGTCTTCATCTTCTACATCGAGTCCTTCGCGTGGACGACGCGCGCCCTGTCCGTCTTCGGCATGGACCGTGAGTCCGCCGAGGCCACCAAGGAAATGGCCTACAATCAGGGCTTCTACAACTTCTTCCTCGCCATTGAGGCATGTGCGGGTATCGCCGTCTACTTCCTGGCATCGCCGACTGTCGGCCTGGCCCTCGCTCTCTTTGGTACCGGCTCCATGCTCGCTGCCGCCCTCCTGCTCTTCGTCACGTGCCCCGACAAGCGCTCCGCCGCTATCAAGCAGGGCGCTCTTCCCCTCATCGCTGTCGCTGCTCTGGGAGTCAGCGCCCTCCTCTCACAACTCGCACGTAGTTCTCATCCGGTCACTTTGTGGGTGAGCCTATAATCCCTGGAATTCCAGGCATTGTGTTGATGAGATGTGTCAGGTGCCCGGGAATGACGTGCGGAATTCAGAGAGATAAACGAGGTCGGGACCTGACCCACCCCTCACCGTGCGATGAGCGAGTGGCCGGGCCCCGGCCTCGTCTATGAATGTGTTAGATTAAGCGCCAGTAGGTGTCACGCGTGCACTCAGGGCGGAAATGCGAGCAAGATATGTCGGTTCGGTGACCTCGGAAAACTCAGTTGGCTCAAATAGGCAAAGATTGAAGCCACTCGGGCAGAGAGTGCTATCATAGATCAATCCATGAACACCTTTAATTTTGAAATATTCACAGAATATCTGAGTGTGAATGTACCCGACTGGGTCATGGGAAGCAACAGGGCGGGCGAGAATTTCACTAATGTACTTAAAAACGGCAATCTTTTGAAGGTGTAGTTGAATAAAATGACGGTCCGGATAATATTCAAAATCGACAAAACTCAAAATCTTGGATGTTCGAAGATCGAGCATTAATGGATCGTTGCAAAGAGATACGTGTGCAATTGTGAAAAGATCCGCCGGTGTGGCGCGAACTTCTAAGGCGGCAGTTTCTTCGTTGCTGGCGAGATATAAAAATGAAAAGCCTGGGGGGTTGATACGCCCCCCTTTGCATAAATGACTCGGTGCTTCGCGCATTTGGGAGGCTGGAAATGGGATTGGATTACCGTACTTGTCCTGTTCTGAGCCGATCCGTGCGCGATATAGGTGCAAATCATGATTCATCAACTCTGGAATGATACTTGCGGGCGTAGCGGCTCCAATTAGCGAGTCCAGCATTTCGAAGATGAAGCCGAAATGATCATGTTTGTTGAAGAAATATCTCCGCCTACTCTTGAGTTCCTCGTGAAACTCGTCGATCCTATTCCTGTAGTTGACATCGTGCTTAAGTTGGAAATTTTGATGTGAGTCGAGCCCAAAAATGGATTGAATGATTTCCTTCTTGTCGTCCGGATTGTGGATATGAGACAAGAAATGAAAATCCCTACTCAAGCAATCTTGAAGCCTCTCACCTTGGGGTTCAAAGTCGTAGAATTCGAGAAAGGTGTCGGCTATTGACGAAATGATGTCGGCGTTGAGCACGATACCATCGCTGCCGGAATCTCGTGGGCATGGCGAAGGGATGAGAGGTTCGGAATCAAAAAATTCCGAAAATACATACCTAGCTTGGTCAATTGGTATTCCAAGACAATTAGAGCAAATGTGTTGGAGCATGGTTAGTGCCTTTAGAATGTTGCTTTCGTAATGTTAGGAATAGCTGTTCGAGCTTGGTCTAAGATGAAGTGTGCGCACTGGCCATTACGCAAAGATGGTGCCACATGGATAGCTTTTTAAGCATCCCAAGTCCTGGGTAGTGATTTGTTGAAAAATAATTGAGTAAGTGATTTAGTGCAGCTGTGCTTGGGAGGGGATGTGGGGTGGTTGAAAAGTAGTCATTGTGGAGCTTAGCAAGCGCTTCGTAGGTCTTTCCGCCGGGATCGTATGGTGAGTCATTACTGTCGGAGACATAGTGTCGTATCCATACGGCGTTGTCATCGTCTTTGTTAAGGTAGGTGAGATGTATGGCGACCGCATATGCAGGTCCGCCGCCCTCCCGGAATTGCTCACCTATCGTGAGATAGTCACCGAAGTGATCGTATCCAAGTGTTGCGTGACTAAAATGCAGATCCGAAAAAAACTCAAGCGGTGGATAGTCTCGATTGCGCATTTGTTGGAAGCCGTCTTCAATTATGACGCTATTGGCATTAAATTTGTGCCGGTATCGAGTTCCGGGATTCGTGAGAAAGATGTTGTATTTTGGTTGTATGGTTCGGGTATTCAGTTCTTGCTCTAGGAATGCGTGATCTTGATAGCCATTATGGATCAGTGCGAAGTGTCTATTTTGTGTATTATTGAAGAAATCGATGATGGCTGTGTTAGTGGTGTCAAAGTCGAGCTTAAAGCCGATGACTGTGTTGCTACCTGCGGGTATTTCATTTAGATACTCTAAGAGTACCGAGTAGTCCTCTGCATGATCTCCGGCAGAAGGGTTCGCTATGACGATATGTTCACTGCTAGCTTCGTTGAGTGCTTCAACGGTTCTTTTTAGTTGTTTGATATCTCTTCGCACTGGCGCAATTACTGGAATTTGGCGCTCACTTGCAAAAAATTCTGCTTGTTCACGTAGGAGGATTAGCTCAAACTGTTTTCCGCGAAAGTAAGGGAAATACATGGTGTTACAGACCTTCCTTGCTCTGAGTGGGTGTTGTTCCAAGTCGTTGTAATATCATTGTGAGTTCATCTGCTTTTTGCAAATGCGACACGGCAAATGATCTGAGTGGTCGAGGCACGCGGGTGATATTAGCTTGCGTTACTCTCGGCTTGCGGCTGATTTTCACTGTCGAAATAAAGGCTCGTGAACAGATTTGTGCCCCAAGTCCTTTGAATGTTTCATCGAGGGCGCGCCGAATAAGCATGTTCGGGACATTTGGTGCGGGGATGTCGAGATGTTCAAGTGCAGCGCAAGCTTCTGGGATTGTCATTGTGCGAGAAATTGCGATGGGGTCGATCAAATCCCAGTCAGTGGTTGCTTCGCGGACAGTCTGGAGTGTGTAGTCGCGTGACAGTGTTATGATGCCAACGTGCTCGGGTAGATCGCGTTCTAGACCTTGTGCTTTAGAGGCTGACGTTACAACGTATGTTCGTTCAAACACCTTTGCATAGTTCTTAATTTGCGATGCTAGACGCCTGAGTGTATCTCGTTCTGACTTGATTTCGTAGACAGTTGAAGTGCCGTTGAGTACAACGAGGTCTGCGAGTGATGATCCGACGCGGAACTCCTGAATTGGTGTTGCGGTGTTTATCGAGTGCCTGCCTATAACAACCTTATCTATGATCGCGTTTCTGTAAACGTAATCAGTTCTATTACCTTCGCGACGTAATATACTGTAGGTCTTATTGATTGTTTCGGAAAGAGTGCTGCTGGTAGATAGGTCTAGTTCGACTCGTAGTGCTTCGATCAGCTTTTCGTGAGGGGCTGGTGTGTCGTTATATAAGACCGACTTAAGTGTTGAAGGAGCAAAGAGCGCGGCCGCCATGTTTGCGACGTTCATGGGCCTTTCTCCTCTCCCAGGGTAACTAGGACAAGATTAGCAACCTATGAAATAGTTTGTGGTCGCACGCGCGGCGAGGGTCGCGTCGTTTGAAACGAAGCCGGGGCCCGACCCACCCCTCACCGTGCGGTTAGCGAGTGGCCGGGCCCCGGCCTCGTCAGTGAATGCGTCGGATCAGGCGTCGGCCTGCGTCGCCGGAGCGCGATGACGCGTCGAGTACGCCTCGCCCTCCAGCTCCGAACCCGACGGCGCGGACGCGGGCGACGCCGCCTCCAGGTTCGTGCCGCGCAGCTTCGAGATCAGGCGCATCCCGTGGTAGATGAGCAGCGCCGCCGCGGTGCCCAGCGCGATCCCGCCGAAGGTCATGTCGCCGATGACCCACGTGAAGTTCGCGATCGCGACGATGAGGGCGACCGCGGCGGTGTTCAGGTTCACCGGGTTGGAGAAGTCCACGCGGTTCTGCACCCAGATGCGCACGCCCAGCATGCCGATCATGCCGTACAGGACCGTGCCCGCGCCGCCGAGGACGGCGTGGGGGATCGCCTCGATGAGGGCACCGAACTTTGGCAGCATCGACAGGGTGAACGCGACGCACGCCGCGACCACGTAGGCCGCCGTCGAGTAGACGCGGGTCGCCGCCATGACGCCGATGTTCTCGGCGTAGGTCGTCGTGCCCGAGCCGCCGCCGCTGCCGGCCAGCATCGTGGACAGGCCATCCGCCATGAGCGCGCGGCCGGTGACGTCGTCCAGGTTCTCGCCTGTCATGGCGGACACGGACTTCACGTGGCCGACGTTCTCGGCGACCAGAACGAACACGACCGGCAGGAACAGGCCGAGGGTTGAGATGGAGAAGGCGGGGGCGTGGAACTCGGGGAAGCCAAACCAGGCGGCCTTGCCGACGCCGGAGAAGTCGACCTCGCCCTGGATGACCGCGGCCACGTAGCCGATCAGCACGCCGATGAGGATCGAGAGGCGGCCGAGAATGCCCTTGAAGAGGACCGTCACCAGGCAGATCGACACGATCGTCACGACGGCCGTGATCGGCCCCTCCTTGACCCAGTTCCACGCGTCAGGGGCCAGGTTCAGGCCGATGAGCGCGACGATTGCGCCGGTCACGACCGGAGGCATCGCCGCGTCAATCCAGCGCACGCCCGCGAAGTGGACGATCAGGCCGACGAGCGTCAGCGTTGCGCCCGTGGCGATGATGCCGCCGAGCGCGTAGGAGGATCCCAGAGTGGCCGACACCGCGGTGATCGGCGCGATCAGCGCGAACGAGGAACCCAGGTACGAGGGCAGGCGGCCTGCCGTGATCAGGAAGAACAGCAGGGTGCCGATCGCGGTGAAAAAAAGCGTTGTTGACGGGGGAAAACCTGTCAACAACGGAACGAGGAAGGTCGCGCCACACATCGCGACCACGTGTTGGGCGCCAATGCCGATGGTGCGCGGCCACGAGAGCCTCTCGCCGGGTAGGACGACGTCGCCGGGATTAATGGATGTGCCGTTGCCGTGAAGCTTCCAACGGAACAGCGAGGTCTTCGTTTCGCTCATAAGCGTCAAAATCCGATCAGTTGATGGGCGTGATTGGCCGTACCGGTCGGAACAACAGGGTAGCGCGTCCGGGCGTGGGAGCGGCGTCTTCGCCACGCGAAAAACGCACTTACGCACAAAGTGTGGTGGATGCCCCTTTCGCTGTGGGATAGTTGGGGCATGAGTGTGCCCGCGCCAAACCTCGCCCCCGCGCCCAGCGGCGCCCCGTCGGGCAGCCCGGCGGCCTACCCCGCCGCCCCCGGCTTCGTGGATCCGGGCGACCCATACTCCGGCGTCGCCGGTGACCGCTTCGGGTACGCGCCCGTTGCTCCCTCCGCCTCACCCAACGCCGAGAGGGCCTTCTTTCCGGGAACCGAATACGTCGACGTGGGTGCCATCTTCTCCGGGGGCCGCTACAACTCTCCCGATCCGATCACCAATCCGATCGCGAAGGTGGCGCTGTGGCTCGCCGTCGCCGGCGTGTTCCTCATTCCCATCCCGGTCAGCGTTGTCCTGGCGATCATCGGCCTCGTGCGCGCCCAGGACCTTCCGGATCGGATTGGCACCCACGAGGCGGTCGCGGCCCTGATCTTTGATGGGATACTCGTCGCCGTCGTGGGGATCATCTACGCCCTCGGCCTGTGAGCGTCGGCGGGCAGGTGCACGGTGTGTCGCCGTCGTGGGGATCATCTACGCCCTCGGCCTGTGACCTGCCCCATTGGGTTGGATTGGCGCGCGGGACGCGTCGTCGCTTATGATTGACGGGCACAGTGTGCACGGAGGATTCGCCTAGTGGCCTATGGCGCACGCTTGGAAAGCGTGTTGGGTGCAAGCCCTCGGGGGTTCGAATCCCCCATCCTCCGCCACGTCACCCCGGGACCGCCTCAGGTTCCGGGGTTTTCTTTGTGTTTGCAGGGAAAAGTCGGCTCGGTCTCGTGGCGAGCTGGCGCAATCCGCGCCTCGTTCGCGGCCTAGACCCCGAGGCCCTCGATGATCTCCGCGCCCGGAAGAGACGCCAGGACCTCGCCCGTCACGAAGAGCTTGGAGCGGCGTAGGCCGGAGCCGATGCAGTTCCAACCCGAGGCGCACGCAGAGTCGATGAGAAGCCTCCACGAGGCGGGCACCCCGACCGGGGTGATGCCGCCGTACTCCATGCCCGAGGCCTCGACCGCGCGCTGCTGTGGCCAGAAGCTTGCCTTGCGAACGTCCAGAAGCTTCTTGACGACGTGGTTGACGTCGGCGTTGGTCGTCGCGCGCACGACGCACGCGGCGATCCTCTCCTCTCCCGAACGCTTGCCTGCGACCAGGATGCAGTTTGACGAGAGTGACAACTCCATGCCGAACGCCTTCGTCATCTCCTCTGTGTCCGCGAGGCTGGGATCGATGGCGGCAACCAGGGCGGACGAAACGGTTGCGACCCCCCGCTCGGCGAGGGCGGATAGCGCCTGTGCGACAGGGGGAGCGAGGAGTTCCGGGTGGTCCAGTGCTGGACGTGGCTCCAGCGAGCCGACGCCGGGGATGGTGAGAGTGCTCATCCTCTCAGGGTAGATGTCGTTCGGTGGGAGGGAGAGAGCTGGTCGATGGGTAGACGCGTGTAACGGATGCGGCGGCGTTGCCCGCGGGCGGCTGTAGCCGAGTGGAGCGTCCCACATGGTGGGGACCGACGTGCTGGCGTTGCCCGCGGGCGGCTGAGAGGCCTGGCCGCTGCGCGTGAGAGCGGGAAGCGTGTATGCTGGGTTTCGGTCCTCCGCGTGACGGTATCATCCGAACCTCCCCAGGGCAGGAATGCAGCAAGGATAAGGGTGCGCTGCCGGGTGCGCGGAGGATCTCCGTATATGCTTCTCGGTCCTGGTCGAGAGCGAGACGCACCCCTTCTAAGTGGTTCACGTCACGCCGTTTGATTTTGTGTCTCGTCGCAGAGCGTGTAAGCTTGTACCCAGCCAAACGGCGTTGCGCCCGTAGCTCAATGGATAGAGCATCTGATTACGGTTCAGAAGGTTGGGGGTTCGAGTCCCTTCGGGCGCGCAGCGGCCCCCCTCGGTGCGATCCACCGGTGGGGGTTCTGCATTTATGGACAGCACCCCTGCGGGGGTGCTTTTCCATTGCCCGCCCGGCGCTTGCCGTCGTGCCCCGCCTGCTCGGTCCTGCCGCGTTCGACGCCGGTGCGCTGTCACATTCCGGGCTGGTGGGCTGGCTGGCGAAGCGGGCTGGTTGATGCGAGCGACGCGGAAGTCATCCACGTAGGTGAAACCTGGGCCGCCCGTGCCTTCCGAAATTGCCCTTCAAGCGGCGTGTGCCCTGCAGCGGGTCTGGTTTGGGTTTCAGCGGGGGGCGCGGGCGTGAAACCGGAGGCGCCCGTGCCTGGGTTGTTGTGGGCGTGTGTGAAACCGGAAGCGCCCGTGCCTTCCGAAATTGCCCTTCAGGCGGCGTGTGCCCTGCAGCGGGGGTGGTCTAGGTTTCAGCGGGCGCGGGCGCACCGCAGCCAGGGTGGTCTGGGTTTCGCGGGCTTCACCAACCGCGCCTTCCGTCCGAGCCAACCGCGCCCCCCGGTCGCTCACGGCTCCACCCGGATCAGGCCTGCCGCCCGATGGGCGGAGTCACCACCCACGGGTCGGTGGGCAGGGCGCGCAGGCCCTCGATCCCCAGCGCCCGCGCGATGTCACTCGCGCACCGGGCGCCCGAGACGCCCAGAGACTCGCCGATGAAGGCGACGACATCCGAGGCGGACCACCCCAGGTCTCGCAGGTCGCGCAGAGTCACCGCCCCGTCACGCTTGGCCAGGCGAGCACCCGAGCGGGAGAGCGCGAGGGGAACATGGGCGTACGTCGGCACGGGGGCACCCAGCAGGTGGGCCAGCTGTGCCTGAGCCGGTGCCTGGGAGAGCAGGTCGCAGCCTCGCACAACCTGATCGACGCCCTGGAAGGCGTCGTCCACCACGGCCGCCAGGTTGTAGGCGGGAACCCCGTCGGCGCGGCGAACGACGAAGTGGTCGACCGGCCCCGTGTAGTCGCCGTAAAGCTCATCGGTGACGGTCCAGGTCGGGCAGGGGGCAGCCAGGCGCAGCGCGGGTGCGCGACCGAGGGCCGCCAACGCCTCGCGCCGGGCGCGGCGTTCCTCCTCGCTCAGGGACAGGCATGTCCCCGGGTAGTGGCCGGGCGGCACGTGGGGCGCCGAGGCCGCCTCGCGGATGTCGTGACGGGAGCAGTAGCACTCGAAGAGCAGGCCGCGCGCGGCCAGCTCCTCCAGGGCGGCCTCGTGAGCGTCGGCCCGCGTCGTCTGCACGAGCGGATCCCCGTCCCAGTCGATTCCGATGGCCTCCAGGTCGGCTATCTGCCGGTCGGCGGAACCCGCGCGCGCCCGATCAATGTCTTCGATGCGCAGGACGAAGCGCCGTCCGCTCACGCGCGCCCACGCCCAGGCCAGGATGGCGGTACGCAGATTGCCCAGGTGAAAATCGCCCGTCGGGGAGGGCGCGAAGCGTCCGGTATTCGTCATGCCTGCCAGTGTAGGAGCCCCGCATCCCAGAAGTCGCTCGCTCAGGGCGTACAGTGGCGCCATGAGACGCACACGGATACCCGACTCTGTCGTGGTCGGAGCGGGCGGGGTCGCGGGTAGCGCCGCCCGCGCCGCGTTGGACCAGGTCGCGGCCATGTACCCGGCGCGAGGCCTTTTTCTTCCGTGGTCGACGCTGGCGGTCAACGCGCTGGGCGCGTTCGGCCTGGGGCTGCTCGGCGCGTGGGTCGCGGGCAGGATCGCGAGCGGAGCGGGGGATCCGTCGTCGCTGCGCCGCCTCAGGCTCCTGGCCGGAACGGGCTTCGCCGGGGCGTTTACCACCTACGGAACCTACATCATCGCCTCGGTGGGCTACGCCTCTCTCAACGGAGTCGCCGAGGCCGTCGCACAGTCCCTGGGCCTGCTGGCCCTGGGCGGGGCGTGCGCGTGGGCGGGCACGGAGGCTGGGCAACGGCTGGGCGATACCGGGCGCGCGGCAGCTGCACGGAGGGCAGGGGGCGATCAAGCGTGAACGCCGCCGTGTACGCGGCCGTCGCCCTGGCGGGAGGCGCGGGGGCGTGCGCGAGGTTCTGGCTGGACCGCGCGACGCAGCGGGGCCTGTCGGCCTGGGGTGATCCGGCGGCAGGGCGCCTGGGAATACTGGTCGTCAACGTCCTGGGTTGCTTCCTCGCCGGGGTGGCCACCCAGGCGGTGCCCGCCGAGATAATGCCGATCGTGTCAACGGGGTTCCTGGGCGGCTTCACGACGTTCTCAACCGCCGTCGTGGACTCGGTCACCCTGTGGGCGGACGGCTTCCGGGGGCGTAGCCTGGCGCTCGCGTTCGGCACCTGGGCGGCATCGTGGGCGGCCGCCGTGGCGGGCATCGCCCTCGCCGGGTGAGCGGGGCCTCGGCCGTGCGTCGCGCGTGGGACTGCCTCGGTGAGCGGGGCCTCGCCCGGGGAACAGCTGGGCGAGCGCGGCGCTGGGGTGCGTGCGGCGCCTCGCCCGGGTTTCGATGGTGCGAGGGCGGTGTACCGACCCCGCGAATGCGCGGCGTTACGAGGTATGTGCACTGATCGGTGAGGGTTTAGCCACGATACGAAGTTTTGTAACGGCATGCATGGCGCTCGCGTATCCGCCCCCCATATGCTGAACGTGCGGGCCGACCGGCCCAGTAACGGAGAAGCATATGATTGACCTCACCGGGGTGTCCAAGGTCTACCCCGTGAAAAACGGCGGCCAGGTTGTCGCGCTCGATGGGGTGAACCTGCACGTCGAACGAGGATCCATCCATGGGATCGTCGGCAGGTCTGGCGCGGGTAAGTCCACGCTCATCAGGTGCCTGACCGCGCTGGAGAAGCCCACCGATGGCCACATCGTCGTCGACGGGCGCGACCTGAGCGCGCTGGCCGGTGCCGACCTGCGTGCCGCTCGGCGCCGCATTGGCATGGTCTTCCAGGCCGCGAACCTGCTCGACGCGCGCACCGCGGCAGAGAACATCGGCTACCCGCTCAAGCTTGCGGGCGTACCCAAGGTCAAGCGGAACCAGCGCGTCGATGAGCTCCTCGAGCTCGTCGGCCTTGAAGGGCGCGGAAACTCCTACCCCTCCCAGCTCTCCGGCGGCCAGCGACAGCGCGTCGGCATCGCCCGCGCCCTGGCCGACGAACCCGCCGTCCTCCTGTGCGACGAGCCGACGAGTGCACTCGACACCGAATCGACCGCGCAGATCCTCGCGCTGCTGCGCCGCGTGCGCGGCGTCGCCGGTGTCACGGTCGTCATCATCACCCACGAGATGGCCGTCGTTCGCGAGATCTGCGATTCGGTGACCCTCCTGGGCCACGGGCAGGTCCTGCAGACGGGGAGCCTCGAAGAGGTCGTGGCCGACCCCGCCACGCCGCTCGCCCGCGAGCTCGTGCCCATGCCCGTCGTCGACACCGCGGACGTCCCCGCCGATGCCGGCTCCGGCGTCGTCCTCCTCGACGTCGTGTTCACCTCGCACCCGGGCGTGCCCACGGGAGCCACCGTCCTGCACCTGGCCTCGTCGATGGGCGCTGACGTGACCGCCGGAACCTTCGAGTCCCTGGGCAGCGTGCAGGTGGGCCGCCTGGCCCTGACCGTCCCCGCGTACCACGCCGACAAGATCATCGAGCAGCTGCGCAAGAACAACGTCCACGCGGAAGTGAGGGACCAATGACCGCCGCACACAACGCCGCCGCGACCGCCGCCCACGCGCTGGCGCTCCTGCCCGCGGGCAAGGGAGACCCCACGTGGCTGGACAACCCCGCGCTGACGGACAAGTTCGGCCCCGCGATCCTCGAAACCCTCATGATGACGGGCCTGTCGACCCTCTTCGCGGTCGTCATCGGCACCCTCCTGGGCCTCGTCCTGGTCCAGACCGGCAAGGGTGGGCTCACCCCCAACAAGGCCGTCTACCAGGGCGTCTCCTTCGTCGTCAACATCGTGCGGTCGCTGCCCTTCATCATCGGCATCATCATGCTGATCCCCCTGACGAAGCTCATCGTGGGCAAATCCACCGGCTCCCTGGCGACCGTCGTGCCGCTCGTGATCCTCTCCGCGCCCTTCTTCGCGCGCCTCGTGGAGACGAACCTCCTGGCCGTCGATCCGGGCAAGATCGAGGCCGCGCAGATGATGGGCGCGTCCAACCGGCAGATCCGCTGGGGCGTCCTCATTCGCGAGGCCCTGCCCGCCCTCGTCCAGTCGATCACGACGCTGGCCATCACCCTGATCGGCTACTCCGCGATGGCGGGCGCAGTCGGCGGCGGCGGCCTGGGCCAGATGGCCATCAACTACGGCTACAACCGCTGGCAGGACGACGTCATGATCTCCACCGTCGTCGCCATCATCCTCATCGTGCAGGTCATCCAGCTGGTCGGCGACATCATCTCCCGCGCCCTGGATCACCGGGCGCGCTGACAGACCCGGTGAGGCCACCCCGGCCTCGACCATCCATCCCATCACGAACCAAGAAAGAGAAGCACCATGCGTCACCGCACTCTCGCAGCCTTCGGCCTGGCGGCCGTCGCCTCCCTGGGCCTGGCGGCCTGCTCGGGCGGCTCCACCACCACCTCCCCCGACGGTTCCGGCGTCGTCACGCTGAAGGTGGGCGCCACGCCCTCGCCCCACGCGAAGATCCTCACCTACGTCAACGATAACCTCGCTGCCGCCGAGGGAATCAAGCTCGACATCGTTGAGTACACCGACTACGTTCAGCCCAATACGGCGCTCAACGACGGCGATCTCGACGCCAACTTCTATCAGACAGTCCCCTACCTGGAGAACGCGGAGAAACAGTTCGGCTACGACTTCGAGGCTGGCGAGGGCATCCACCTGGAGCCCCTCGGCGTGTTCTCCAACAAGCACAAGTCCCTGGACGAGCTGTCCGACGGCGGCACGATCGGCATCATCTCCGACACATCCAACCAGGCGCGAGCCCTGGAGCTTCTGGCCACGCAGGGCCTCGTCTCCATCCCCGAGGGCGACGGTGACGTCAACATCAACACCGTCACCAAGCTGAAGAACTTTGACTTCCGCGAGGTGGAGGGTCCGCAGCTGGTGCGCTCCCTTGACGACTTCGACTACGCGGTCATCAACGGCAACTTCGCCCAGGAGGGCGGCAAGAGCATCGCCAGCGACGCCCTGGTTGTCGAGTCGCCCGAGGGCAACCCTGCCGTGAACGTCCTCGTGTGGAAGAGCGGGACCGACAAGTCCGAGGCCATCGCCAAGCTTGAGAAGATCCTCCACTCCGAGCAGGTCAAGAAGTACATCCAGGAGACCTGGTCCGACGGCTCCGTCATCCCGGCCTTCTGATCCGAAGACGCCGACACGTATGTGCCCCGGAACCGACTGGTTCCGGGGCACATACGTCAGCAGGGTGCTCAGTTGGTGCGAGTCTCGAGTGGGAACTCGGCGTCCGGCTCGTGGGTGATCCGGTTGCGCATGTCGCGTCGGAAGACCTCGATGACCCACAGCCAGATGATGTGGCCGAAAAACTCGGAGAAGTGCTCCGCGAAGGGCTGATTCCACGGGGCGGGGACGGTGCCCATCAGCGGCATGAGGACCACGTGGAAGGCCACGTAGACGACGATGCCGAAGGCCGCGCCCTGCCACAGCTTGATCTGGGGGAATCGCTCGGCCAGGACGCAGTAGATGACGGCGAAGCCGATGGCGAAGGCGAAGTGGACGATGAAGGACACCCACGGCAGGCCCTCGTTGCCGTTGAAGGAGTAGCTCAGGTGCGTGACGCTCTCGGGCACGCCCAGCTGCTGGAGGAGCTCCTGCGGCGGGTTGGTCGCGTTGCGCTCGGGGGTGCGCGGGGGCAGAGGCACCTCCCACCCGAACTTCACGATGGCGGAGACGATGCCACCGAGGACGCCTGCGAGTGCTGCAACGCCGTACCGGCGGCGCTTGGGATTGGTCTGGATCAGTGCCATGCGATAAGCATGAGGTGAGGGTCAGCTAATTTCGAGGGACTTACATTACAACGAGCGCAAGGTCACAGTGTTCCCGGACCTGCGCAAACGCCTCGCCGATGGGCGAGGACGCGCGGCCAATGGCCAGTTGGGAGGGGAAAAGTGTGGGGAGGGAACGAATCCCTCCCCACATCGTCGCGTTCTCGCGCGGCTCCCCGGCCCCTCCCGGAGCGTCAGTCGACGATCCCGTAGAGGCGGTCGCCTGCGTCGCCCAGGCCCGGCACGATGTAGGACTTCTCGTTCAGGCGCTCGTCGACGGCTGCGACGACGACGTTGACGTCGGCGCGGTCGCCGATCGCGGACTCAAGCGTGCTCACGCCCTCGGGGGCGGCGAGGATGCACACGCAGGTCACGTCCTTGGCCCCGCGCTCGAACAGGTAGTTGGTGGCCGCGACCATGGTGTGGCCGGTCGCGAGCATGGGATCGAGCACGAAGCACTGGCGTCCCGACAGGTCGTCGGGCAGGCGGTTGGCGTAGGTCTCGATCTCAAGGGTGTCCTCGTCGCGGCGCATGCCCAGGAAGCCGACCTCGGCGGTGGGCAGGAGACGGGTCATGCCCTCAAGCATGCCCAGGCCGGCGCGCAGGACGGGAACGACGATCGGACGAGGTTCGGAGAGCTTGAGGCCGACCGTCGGCGCGACGGGGGTGTTGATCGCGGTCTCGGTGACGGCGACTTCGCGGGTCGCCTCATAGGCGAGGAGGGTGACCAGCTCGTCAACCAGCTGACGGAAGGTCGCCGACGGCGTCTCGCGATCGCGCAGGACGGTGAGCTTGTGAGTGATCAGGGGGTGGTTAGCTACGTGGAGGCGCATGGTTATAGGCTACCGCGTTCGCGCGGGGCCGCGCACCCCGGTGTACCGACCGCGCGGTTGGTGCTGGTGGGGCGGCGCGGAAAGGCTGCCAGCTCGCCACTTTCCCGAGGAATGGGAGGGTGTCAAGCTCTTGTGTCACATGAACCTCACCAGCCCCGCGGACTTCAATTACCCCAATGGTGCTCGGGCCGGTAAGCTAGGAGGGTGACAGTTAACGAACAGTACCGCGAAGCCATGGGCAAGGCCCTGTTCCTAGCCAATCGCGCGCGCGAAACGGGTGACGTCCCCGTTGGAGCCGTCGTCGTCGATGCCGGTGGCCGCATCATCGGGCGAGGGTGGAACTGTCGCGAGGGTCATCACGACCCAACCGGCCACGCCGAGGTCGTCGCGCTGCGCGAGGCCGGATGCGCGCTCGGCACGTGGCGCCTGACGGGCTGCACGCTCGTCGTCACCCTTGAGCCCTGCACGATGTGCGCGGGAGCAATCCTCGCCTCGCGCGTCGACCGTGTCGTCTTCGGCGCGTGGGATCCGAAGGCGGGCGCGGCGGGCTCCCTGCGCGACGTGCTGCGAGACGCTCGTATGCCGCACCCCACCGAGGTCATCGGTGGTGTCCTGGCCCAAGAGGCCGCCATGCAGCTGCGTTCCTTCTTCATCGGCCGCCGCTCCGCCAGTGAGATGCCCGTCGTGGCCGCCCCCGTCCACGAGCCCGAGGATCTTGCCGCGCAGGCGCCGACGCCTCGGGTCGAGGCCCCCGCCACGCACGCCTCCGGCGAGGGCGTCCCGGCCCAGCTGATCACCCCCGACGCTCCGGCGGCTCCCGCGGCATTCGTCGCTCCTCCCGCTTCTTCCGCGCCCGTCGTCCCCTCGGTGGCCCCTGCGGCACACGCCGCGCCGGTCGCGCCCGCCGCGCGCCCCCAGGGGCAGCCCGTCCCGATGCCTCCTCCCGCGGGACTGTCTCGCCATCGCGGTACCGAGGCCTCGCCCCTGCCGCGTCGAGCGGGCCGTCCCTTCTCTGAGCGCGTCTCCGGCAACGCGGACGACCCGGCAGACGTCCCCGCGGCGTCGTCGATCCTGCATGCGCCGGACGCCCCGCCGCTGCCGCCTTCGCGCCCGCCCGTCCGAGGGGGAGCGCCCGTCGCTTCCCCCAGCGCCCCCGAGGGCGCCCGCGGCCCCGTCACGAAGTCGGTTCCCCAGATCCGTCCCGTTCGCGTTCGCCCCACCGCGGTGGTGCCCGACGGAGCCTACACGCCGGCCCAGCCCGCTCGTGCGCCCGCTGCGCCCACGCAGCCCGCCGCTGCGCCTACTGCGGCACCCGCGCGCCCCGCTGCGCCGACACGCCCCGCGGCGGCCAGCCAGCCGCGCGTCGGTGAGGTCCTCGAACCGATTCCCGCCCCTCCCGCGTTCCCGCAGCGAGCCACCCAGCGCGTCACGGACGCGAGCCGCCGCCCGCTCCCGCAGGCCTTCGAGCCGGAACCCGCTCACCGCGTCGACTACGAACTCTCGCCCCGGCAGTTTAACGACGTCGACCCGGTTACCTCCGGTATTCGCGTGCGTCGGTCGGCGCGTCGGCGCGGAAGCGCGCGGCACTGACGTGACCCGCGCGCGCGTCATCACCGTCTCCGATCGCTGCTCGGCGGGCGAGGCGGAGGACCTCTCCGGCCCCCTCGCGGTGCGCCTGCTCGCCGACTACGGCGTCGACGCGACCCTCGTGGTGGTTCCCGACGACATCGACGCCATCCGCGGCGCTATCCGCGGCGCCGAGGCCGACGGCGCGCGCTTCATCCTCACGACCGGTGGCACGGGGGTGTCCCCGCGGGACGTAACCCCGGAGGCCACCGAGCCTCTCCTCTCCACGCGAATCGACGGGATGGCCGACGCGGTGCGGCGTCGCGGCGAAAACTCGGTGGCCTCGGCGGTGCTCTCCCGTGGCCTCGTCGGCGTCACCCGACGGAGCGGCGAGGGGGCACTCGTTGTCAACGCCCCCGGATCTCGCGGCGGCGTCGCCGACGCTGTCGCCGTCGTGGGCCCGCTCATCTCCCACGTTCTCGACCAGCTCGGCGGCGGAGACCACCCGCGCGCCTAGGCGGGGCATCCGGGAGGCGGCGCCTCGGCGCCTCGCCCGCAGCGCGTTTCGTCGGCCGCCGTTCGCTTCGGTGTCATTTGTCCTCCGGGGGCGCTCAGCTCTCCGGGGGCGCTCAGCTCTCCGGGGTTGCTCAGTCCTCCGGGTCCGCGGGGCGCACCCAATCCCCGCTGCGGCCACCCGACTTGGCGACGATCTTTGCGTCCCGGATCCGGGCGCTGCGATCCACACCCTTGACCATGTCGACGATGGCCAGGGCGGCCACGGTCACCGACGTCAGCGCTTCCATCTCCACACCCGTGCGGTCGGCCGTGCGAACCGTCGCGCGGATCGCCACGTGATCCTCTCGCAAAGACAGGTCCACCTCGCACCCGTGGACGCCGATCGTGTGGGCGAGGGGCAGCAGATCGGGAACGCGCTTGGCGGCGGCGATGCCAGCCACGCGAGCAACGGCCAGGACATCGCCCTTGGGCACGGTGCCCTCGCGCAGCGCCCGCATGACCTCCTCGGAACAGTCAACGCGGCACACGGCGCTGGCCTGCCGCACGGTCGGGGTCTTAGCGGTGACGTCCACCATGTAGGCGGAGCCCTCGTCGTTCAGGTGCGTGAACCTCATGGGTGTTCCTCTCGGACAGTAGGGACTCGGAGTGCCGAGCGCGGGCGAGCCTCAGCCCACCAGCGGGACAACCGCCAGCTCCTGGCCTGGCGTGACGGCCTCGCACTCGGGAGGTACGACGCCGACGGCGCGCGCGCGTGCCAGCGACGCGACGAGGTGCGACTTCGACCCGAGGGGATGGACGGGGGCGACCCAGGCCTCGCCGCCGCGGCGATCATACGACAAGACGTCGTCGGCCCTCTCGCCAGCCTCGTCGACGAAGCACAGGGGAATGAACTGTGTCTTGCCACGCGGCGAGTCCCATCCCACGCGGGCGCGCGCCGTGATCGCGCTGGGCGTCGTCGCACCGTGCTCGGGCGCGACCAGGCCGGACATCACCGCGAGCACGCCCGCGACGTACATGTGGAAGGTGGTGAACACGGACACCGGGTTGCCCGGCAGGCAGATGGCGGGGGTGTCCGCGCCGCTCGCCCCGACCGCCGTGGAGCCCACGCCCTGCGGCCCGCCCGGCTGCTGCGAGACGTGATGGAATCCCGCGTCCCTCCCGAGCGTCAGGCGTACCACCTCGTAGGCGCCAGCCGAGATGCCGCCGGCGGTCAGGACGAGGTCCGCCTCGGGGGCCTCGTCCAGCGCCCGGCGCAGCTCGCTGGGGGTGTCTCCGGTGCGCAGGTGTGCCACCACCCGTCCCCCGGCCTCCTCGACGAGGCCGCGCAGGAGAATGCCGTTGGAGTCGGGGATCTGCCCGCGCTGGAGTTCCTCTCCCGCTGCCCTGAGCTCCGTGCCCGTCGTGACGACGAGGACGCGAGGGCGAGGAAGTACGGGCAGGCTGCCGTGCCCCACCGAGATCGCGGCCGCCAGCGCAGTCCCGTCGAGGAGCTGGCCAGCCGCCAGGATGGGCGCCCCCTCGGCGAGTGCCTCGCCGGCGACGCGCACATTCGCGCCGAGCGCCGGGGCGATGCGGATTTCCACGGTGTTTGGAGCCTGGGCGACGCCCGCCGCGTGATCCGTGTGCTCGACCTTGACGACGGTGTCCGCACCCGCTGGGATCGGCGCCCCCGTCATGATGCGCCACGCGCTTCCCGCCTCCAGGTGGTTGTCCCGCGTGTCGCCCGCCGGAATGTCGCCAGCGACGGGCAGCGTCCACGGCCCCTCGCCCCGCAGGTCGTCCCGGCGCACGGCGAAACCATCCATCGCCGAGTTCGTGAAGGGAGGAAGGGATGCCAGGGCGGCAAGATCGAGCGCCAGGCGACGCCCCAGGCACTGATCGGCGGGCAGCACCTCGGGGGCCAGGATATGGCTGAGCGCGAGGGCCTCGATCAGCTCGCGGTGCTGGGCGGTTGACAAAGCGGGGTCATGCATGGAACCAGTGTAGGGGTAGGTCGGGTGCGAGAGACGTGCGCGCGGGCATCACGAGGGGAACGAGGTGGCGGTGGAGCGGGCATCACGAGGTGGCAGCGGCGCCGCGTGGTTGTGGCTTGCTCGGGTGGGCTGGCTGATCGGTGGGGGGCAATGTCGACGCCGGACGCGCGATACGGTGGTTCCCGCTGCGGCGAGGCCACGGGGGAATGCCTAAGCTGCCGTGGCCACAGTCCGGCGTGCGGCGACGCTCGGCCACGGGGGAATTTCTACACTACAGGCACGACACGCCGGCGACACGCCGCGGCGAGGCCATAAATGTCGCAAAACCCCCCGCCTCGTTGAGTGGCCGGAGCCGTTCTCACCCCACGCGCGCGGCGAGCGCGGCGTCAGGCAGCGTCGTCGCGTCGGCGCACGCGTTCTCACCCCACGCGCGCGGCGAGCGCGGCGCGAATCTGAGCGATCAGCTCCCCCGGGTGGTCAAGGTCGTGCCAACCGACTCGGATGATATGCCAGCCCTCAGCTTCGAGGCGTCGTTGCCTCTCGCGCTCGCGGGCAAGCGAGGAGTGGATGCTGCGGGCGTCGTCGCCATACTTGGCGCGACCGTCGAACTCGATGCCGACTTTTTCGGCGGGGAACGCGCAATCGATGAAGTAGCGGCGCCCGCGCGTGTGCACCTCGACCTGTGTGCGGATCCCCGTGAGTCCCGCGGCGCGCAACTCGTAAAGCACGCGAGCCTCTCCGGGGGAGGCGCACCCAGCGTCGGCGTGGGTGATCATCCAGCGAGCTTGCGCGCGCCCGCGAGCGCTCTTTCCGAGACCGGCGAGCTGCGCGCGCAGCAGCGTCTTCCAGTACTTTTCGTTCAGTCGGGAGTTCGTGAGGTGGAAGTTGTCGAAGTGGGTGAATTCGTGGCCGATCATGCAGAGCTGAACAAATGCGGAGCGCGGGTTGGGTGACGTGCGGGCAATCGTGACTTGAGCGCTCTGCGGAGTTTCGAGAAAGAGGTCGCCGACGTTTTCTGCGCTCGGAAGGCGGCAGACGTGGCGAGGCTTGATGGTGACCGACGGGAACCTGTGGGTGCCGACCGTGACGGCGGGCAGCCTGATGGGGGCGGATGGCGATGATGACGCGACGGTGATGGGAGGCAGTGGTGGGTCGCTCGGGTCGCCGTGCGCCCAGAGCGCGCATTGGCCGATGATCACCATGGCCCGGTGCGTGTGCGCGAGGTGACACAGCCGTGCGGCGAGCACGACCTCCGGCAGCTGCCTGGCGTCTATGTTCTCCAGACGCGCCAGGTCAAGGTACGTCCTGCCCGCGATCCGCGTCGCAGTCGGCACCTTCGTGAGGCCGTGGTGGCTGGAGCGCGGGACTCGAAGAATTGCACGCTCAACGATTCCAAGGATGAAGGGGGCCTCAATGCCCCCGTGGTTGGGATCCATGGATTGATTTTAGCGCGTTCGATATCGTTTCGTTCTTGTTTATATGCGATGAATTGGTCTGACTTTCTAGCGTGCGAGTATGCGTGTTTTTGTTGCGATGGCGTCGAACGAGGTTATGGCTGGGATTGGCGGTGACGGTGGCGACGGGCGAGAGAGAGGGGGAATTTCTACATCTTTGCGTCGACACGCCGGTACTCGCGGGGGTGTGGGAGCAAGATGTAGAAAAACCCCCTCCCGGGCGACTGACGGGACCGCCGCGCAGGCGGGACTGCCCGGATTGCGGCGCGACGCGGCACGTGTCGGCGGGGCTGGGACCCCCGCGCAGGCGGGGCTGGGACCGTCGCGGTGGCATGGGGGCTGAGGGGGTCTTCACCAGGGTGCCGTCCGCGAGGGGCGTGCGAGCGTCCTCGGCCTGCATGCCGCCGGCGCGCATGTTTCTCCTCGTGATTGGTGAATTGCTCGTAGGGCAACGGTAGCGTTCGACTCCAGCTGCTCGTCACTGCTGGCCACTGTTTCCTTTCTCTCAGTGCCGAGGCCTCGGCAGCATCGCGCCGTTCTTCCTTGTTTTTTCGAGGGGCGGACTCGGGACAAATGGCGATAGGGTTGCGCCATGTCTGTCGAGTTCGCCTCCGTCTCTGCCGCGGCTTCCCCCGCGATGCGGGACGCGCCCCTGCGTCTCGTCGACTCTTTCGGGCGCATCGCCCGCGACCTGCGCGTATCGCTGACCGACCGCTGTAACCTGCGCTGCTCGTACTGCATGCCGCCCGAGGGGCTCGACTGGCTGCCCACCGAGGACACGCTGACGGACGACGAGGTGGTGCGGCTGGTGCGCATCGGCGTCGAGGAGCTCGGGATCCGCCAGGTCCGCTTCACCGGCGGTGAGCCGCTCCTGCGACGAGGCCTGGAGGGGATCATCGCACAGTGCTCCCAGCTGCGCACCGACCGCGGGGACGTGCCCGACCTGGCCCTCACGACGAACGCGCTCGGTCTGGCCAAGCGGGCCCGGGGGCTCAAGGACGCGGGCCTGAAGCGCGTGAATATTTCGCTTGATTCGCTGGATGCCGAGCACTTCGCGGCCATCACCCGCCGGGATCGCCTGGGGGATGTGCTCGAGGGGATCGAGGCGGCGGCGAGGGTGGGGCTGAGCCCCATCAAGGTCAACACGCTGGTGCTGCGCGGCATGAACGAGGCCGACCTGCCGGACCTGGTCGACTACTGCCTGGACCGAGGCATCGAGCTGCGCGTCATCGAGCAGATGCCGATTGGTCCCGCAAACACCTGGGATCGACGCAGTATCCTCACCGCCGACGAGATCCTGCACATCATGAGCACTCGCCACACCCTGACTCCCGCGCCTCGCGAGGACCCGCATTCCCCGGCGGGGCGCTGGATTGTCGATGGCGACCCGAGTAAGAGGCTGGGCGTCATCGCATCCGTCTCCGCGCCCTTCTGCGGGGCGTGCGATCGCACCCGCCTCACCTCCGATGGGATGGTGCGATCCTGCCTGTTCTCCACCGAGGAAACCTCGCTGAGGGACCTGCTGCGTGAGGGCGGAACGGACCGCCAGATCGCCCAGCGCTGGGCGGATGCGATGTGGGCGAAACCGGCCGCGCACGGCCTGAATGTCGATGCATTCGCGCACCCCTCGCGCACCATGAGCCGTATCGGGGGATAGACCCGCCCTAATTCCGTAACGCCGGTGTGATGTAACGGCGTCCGATTGCCGGTATTTCAACGATCGGATGGTTACTGGGCGGAGGAGTTTTCGGCTACGTTTCAAGGGTGACGTACGTCCCAATGTGATCGCGGGGGGAATGGTATTTCCCTTGGTACTCTCCGTGTTAATGAGTGTCCGTCATATGAAATCGGACGCCCCTTGACAGACGAGGAGAGCCATGAGCGCGACCGAACCCGCGGCCAAGAAGAGCCGCTACTTGCTCACTGACTGGAACCCCAACGACGAGTCCACGTGGGACTCGAAGCTCGCGTGGCGCACGCTGTGGATCACGACCTACTCGCTGATCCTGGCGTTCTGCGTCTGGTTCCTGCCCAGCGCGATCGCGCCCAAGCTGACGCTTCTTGGCTTCAACCTGGATAAGTCCCAGCTCTACTGGCTCACCGCTCTGCCCGGCCTGGCCGCCGGCATCCTGCGCCTCATCTACATGTTCCTTCCCCCGCTGATCGGCACGCGCAAGCTCGTGGGCATCACCTCCCTGCTGTGCATCCTGCCCATGGCGGGCTGGTTCTACGCGGTCCAGGACAACACGACCCCCTACTGGGTCCTGCTGACCCTGGCCTTCATGTGTGGCATCGGTGGCGGCGCGTTCTCCGGCTACATGCCCTCCACCGGCTACTTCTTCCCCAAGCGCCTCTCCGGCACGGCCCTCGGTCTGCAGGGCGGCATCGGCAACCTCGGCTTGTCCGTCATCCAGCTGGTCGGCCCCATCCTCATGGGCTTCGGCCTCTTCGGCATTACCTGGCTGGCCCCGCAGACGCAGGCCACTGGCGACCATGCCGGTGAGCACATCTGGGTCTACAACGCCGCAGCCTTCTTCATCCCGTGGTGCATCGTCGCCGCGATCCTCGCCTTTATCTGGCTGCGCGACGTTCCCGTCAAGGCCAACATCAAGCAGCAGCTGGACATCTTCTCCAACCCCAACACCTGGTACATGACCATCCTCTACGTCATGACCTTCGGCCTGTTCTCCGGCTTCTCCGCAGTCTTCGGCCTGCTCATCAACAACCAGTTCGGCCGCGAGTCCTCCCTCGACCTGCCGGTCCTGGGCGCGACCTACGCCTTCCTCGGCCCCCTCATCGGATCGATCATCCGCATGTCCTGGGGCGTCTTCTGTGACCGCATGGGCGGCGCCATCTGGACCTTCATCTCCGGCGTCGGCATGGCTATCACCCTGGCCGGTATCGCCTGGGTCCTGTACAACCCCACCGGCATGGTGGACTTCAGGATCTTCCTGGGTCTCATGCTCGCGATGTTCCTGTTCTCCGGCTTCGGCAACGCCGGTACCTTCAAGCAGATGCCGATGATCATGCCGGCCCGCCAGGCCGGCGGCGCCATTGGCTTCACCTCCGCCATCGCGTCCCTCGGCCCCTTCCTCGTCGGCGTCGCTCTCTCCGCGGTCGGCACCGGCGGTGCATGGGCCTTCTTCCTGGGCTGCGCCATCTTCTGCTCCCTGTGCTCGGTCCTGTGCTGGATGATGTACGCGCGCAAGAACGCCCCGTTCCCCGGCTGATCCACTCCTCACTGCGCGGTGCGCAGTGGACCTGTCACTGCCTCGTCAATCGACTCTCAGGAGCACCCCATGACGAATCTCGAATCCGACATGACCTTCCCGACCTACGGCGGCGAGGTCAAGCCCGCGACCGGCGCGACCCTGTTTGCGCTCGGCTCGTGGCTGCGTCGCGGCAAGGCCTCCGCCGACGCGCGCCAGCTCTTCCTTGAGGGCGGGCGCGAAGGCGACTCCTTCTACCGCGAGCGCTGGAGCTACGACAAGATCGTGCGCTCCACCCACGGCGTGAACTGCACCGGTTCGTGCTCCTGGAAGATCTACGTCAAGGACGGGGTCATCACCTGGGAGACCCAGCAGACGGACTACCCGTCCACCGGCGCCGACATGCCCGAGTATGAGCCCCGCGGCTGCCCGCGCGGCGCCGCGTTCTCGTGGTACGAGTACTCGCCGACCCGCATCAAGTACCCCTACGTGCGCGGTGTCCTGCTGGACATGTTCCGCGAGGCCAAGAACCGCCTCGGGGATCCCGTGGACGCGTGGGCCGCGGTCGTGGAGGACCCGGAGAAGGCACGCGCCTACAAGTCGCAGCGTGGTCGCGGCGGCATGGTCCGCGTGACCTGGGAAGAGGCGATGGAGATTGTCGCCTCGGCCTACGTCCACACGATCAAGCAGTACGGCCCGGACCGCATCGCCGGCTTCTCGGTCATCCCCGCCATGTCGATGATCTCCTACGGGGCGGGCGCGCGCTTCCACGAGCTCATCGGCGCGACCATGCTGTCCTTCTACGACTGGTACGCGGACCTGCCCCCGGCCAGCCCGCAGGTGTTCGGCGACCAGACGGACGTGCCCGAGGCCGGCGACTGGTTCAACTCGCAGTACCTCATCATGTGGGGCACGAACCTGCCGCTGACCCGTACCCCCGACGCGCACTTCATGGCCGAGGCCCGCTACCACGGTCAGAAGGTCGTCGTCGTGTCCCCGGACTTCGCGGACAACACGAAGTTCGCGGACGACTGGCTGCGCGTCCAGCCGGGTACGGACGGCGCCCTGGCCCAGGCGATGGGCCACGTCATCCTCAAGGAGTTCCACGTCGGCAAGCGCGAGCCGATGTTCCTGGATTACATGAGGCGCTACACGGATTCTCCCTTCCTGGTGGAGATTGGCGAGGTCGGCGAGGGTGCCCACGAGGGTATCGATCCGACGACGCTGGTCCCCGGCAAGTTCCTCACGGCCGCCAAGATGCCCGAGGGCACGACCGAGCGCACCGAGAACAACGAGTTCCGTCCCCTCGTCATCGAGGCCGACGGCACGGTCAAGGACCCGGGCGGCACGCTGGCGGACCGCTTCGGCGAGGAGGGAGCGGGCCACTGGAACCTCAACCTCGACGGGGTCGAGCCGGTCCTGTCCGTCATGGACACGGACGAGTGGGAGGGCGTCGAGATCGCCCTGCCGCGCTTCGATCTTCCCGCAGCCCCCGGTCAGGCCTCCATCGGCGGCGGATACGTGCTGCGTGGCGTGCCCGTGCGCCGCGTGAACGGCCGCCTCGTGACGACCGTCTACGACATCCTGCTGGCGCACTACGCGGTTGAGCGCGAGGGCCTGCCGGGTCAGTGGCCCGCCGACTACATGGACGCCTCCACGCCGGGCACCCCCGCGTGGCAGGAGGAGTTCACGTCGGTACCCGCCGGGGCCGCCATCAAGATCGGCCGCGAGTTTGCCGCCAACGCGGTCGAGACGCAGGGTCGTTCCATGATCCTCATGGGCGCCGGCACGAACCACTACTACCACTCCGACGAGATGTACCGTACGTTCCTGGCGCTGACCGAAATGTGTGGCACCCAGGGACGCAACGGTGGCGGCTGGGCCCACTACGTGGGTCAGGAGAAGGTCCGTCCGATCATGGGTTGGGGTTCCTTCACCTTCGCCCTGGACTGGGCGCGCCCGCCGCGCCAGATGATCTCCACCGGCTGGTACTACATGACCACCGACCAGTGGCGCTACGACGGGGCCCCGGCCTCGGCCATGGCGAACCCGATCAAGTCCTCGCACCTGGACGGTAAGCAGCTGGTGGACACCCTGGTCGAGTCGGTTCAGCGCGGCTGGATGCCTTGCTACCCGACGTTCTCCAAGGGTTCGACCCAGCTGGGGCGCGAGGCCGCCGAGGCCGGCATGGCCCCCGCGCAGTACGTGTCCCAGGAGCTGCGTGAGGGTCGCCTGCACTTCGCGATCGAGGACCCGGACGCCCACCACAACGTCCCGAAGATCCTCGCGAACTGGCGGACGAACCTGCTCGGCTCGTCCGCGAAGGGCACCGAGTTCTTCCTGCGTCACATGCTGGGTACCGGTAACGAGGTCAACGCCGAGGAATTGGACGAGGGCAACCGTCCCGCGTCCGTCAACTGGCGCGAGGCTCACCCCGGCAAGCTCGACCTCATGTGGGTCGCGGACTTCCGGAACACCTCGACGACGCTGCACTCCGACGTCGTGCTTCCGGCGGCCACCTGGTACGAGAAGCACGACCTGTCCTCCACGGACATGCACCCCTTCATGCACTGCTTCGACGAGGCCGTGAACCCGCCGTGGGAGGCGCGCACCGACTTCGAGGTGTTCCAGACGCTGGCGCACCTCGTGGGGCGCCTGGCCGGCGACCACCTGGGGACGCAGACGGACGTCGTCGCGGTTCCGCTGGGTCACGATTCGCCGGACGCCATGACCATGGCGGATGGTGTTGTTCCCGAGCAGACGTGGACGCCCGGCAAGACCATGCCGAAGCTGGTTCCGATCGAGCGCGACTACACGCAGGTCGGGTACAAGTTTGACCGCATGGGCCCGCTCCTGGCGAAGGCCGGTCTGGCCGCCAAGGGCGTCGCGTACAACGTGCAGGAGGCGCTCGACCAGCTCGGCGACCTCAACGGACGTGCCCCCATGGACGGCAACGCCGGAGAGGGTGCGCCCCTGTGCGACACGGCGATCAAGGCGGCAAACATGGCGCTGCGCTTCTCGGGCACCACGAACGGCTCGCTGGCCGTTCAGGGATTCCGCACGCTGGAGAAGCGCGTCGGTAACGAGATGGCGTTCCTGGCTGAGGGCGACGAGGAGAAGAAGATCACCTACCAGGACACGGTCCTGCAGCCGCGCAGCGTGATCACGAGCCCCGAGTGGTCGGGCTCCGAGCACGGTGGTCGCCGCTACAGCGCCTTCGTGCAGAACGTCGAATGCCGCAAGCCGTGGCACACGCTCACGGGCCGCCCGCAGTTCTACGTCGACCACGACTGGATGATGGACATGGGCGAGGCCCTGCCGATCTTCCGTCCCCCGCTCGACCTGGCGCACATCTACGGTGAGCGCCCGGTGGGCGACCATCGTCCCGGCCAGCCGGGTCAGGCCGAGGTCGCGGTGCGCTACCTGACGATCCACAACAAGTGGGCCATCCACTCCCAGTACTACGACAACCCGTACATGCTGACGCTGGGCCGCGGCGGCCAGACGGTGTGGATGAGCCCGGCCGACGCCGAGAAGATCGGCGTGCGCGACAACGAGTGGATCGAGGCGAAGAACCGTAACGGAACCGTGTCGGCTCGCGCCGTTGTCTCCCACCGTATCCCGGAGGGCACGGTGTTCATGCACCACGCCCAGGATCGCCAGATCAACACCCCGCTGAACGAGGAATCCGGCAAGCGCGGCGGTACGCACAACTCGCTGACGCGAATCTTCATTAAGCCGACCCACCTGGCCGGCGGATACGCGCAGTTCGCCTACGCGTTCAACTACTACGGTCCCACCGGCAATAACCGCGACGAGGTCACGGTGATTCGCCGTCGCTCCCAGGAGGTGCAGTTCTGATGAAGGTCATGGCTCAGATCGCGATGGTGATGAACCTCGACAAGTGCATCGGCTGCCACACCTGTTCGGTGACCTGTAAGCAGGTGTGGACGAACCGCGAGGGCACCGAGTACATCTGGTTCAACAACGTCGAAACCCGTCCCGGCGTGGGCTACCCCCGCGGCTGGGAGGACCAGAAGAAGTGGAAGGGCGGCTGGAAGCGCACCGCCACGGGCCGCCTCGTCCCCCGTCAGGGTGGTCGCGTGGCGTCGCTCGCGAAGATCTTCGCGAACCCGACGCAGCCGACGATGAAGGACTACTACGAGCCGTGGACGTACGAGTACGACAAGCTGCTCCAGGCGCCCGCGAACTCCCGTGCGATCCCGACGGCCCGCGCGAAGTCCAAGATCACGGGTGAACACATCGACAAGCCCGAGTGGGGTCCGAACTGGGACGATGACCTCGGTGGTTCGATGGAGACCCTGGATCAGGATCCGGTCCTGCATCAGATGAACCTCGAGGTCGCCAAGACCATCGAGGACGCGTACATGTTCTACCTGCCTCGCATCTGCGAGCACTGCCTGAACCCGACCTGCGTGTCCGCGTGCCCGTCGGGCGCGATGTACAAGCGCACCGAGGACGGGATCGTCCTGGTCGACCAGGACCAGTGCCGAGGCTGGCGCATGTGCGTCTCAGCGTGCCCGTACAAGAAGGTCTACTTCAACCACAAGACGGGCAAGGCCGAGAAGTGTACGCTGTGCTACCCGCGCCTCGAGGTCGGCCAGCCGACCATCTGCTCGGAGACCTGCGTGGGGCGCCTGCGCTACATGGGCGTGCTGCTCTACGACGCGGACCGGGTCACCTGGGCGGCCTCCCAGGAGGACGAGCGTGACCTGTACCGCGCCCAGCGCGAGATCCTGCTGGATCCGTTCGACCCGCAGGTGGTGGCCCAGGCTCAGGCCAACGGCGTTCCTCACTCGTGGATCACGGCCGCGCAGCAGTCGCCGATCTGGAAGCTCATCACCGAGTACGAGGTCGCCCTGCCGTTGCACCCCGAGTTCCGCACGCTGCCGATGGTCTGGTATGTGCCGCCGCTCTCGCCGGTCGTCGACCAGGTGACCGCGTCCGGTAGTGACGGCGAGGACCACAGGGTCCTGCTCTCCGCCATCTCGCAGATGCGCATCCCGTTGGAGTACTTGGCTGGCCTGTTCACGGCCGGAGACACGGCACCCGTGGAGCTGGCGCTGCGTCGCCTTGCCGCGATGCGTTCCTACATGCGCGACGTCTTCGTCGACAACCCGACGAACGAGGAGATCCCGGCCTCCGTGGGCATGAGCCCGGAGAAGGTCAAGGAGATGTACCGGCTGTTGTCGATCGCCAAGTACGACGACCGCTTCGTCATTCCGACAGCCCACCCCGAGATGCCGCGCGGCATCAAGGATCTCGAGGGCTGCCCGGTGTCCTACGACGTCGAGGCATTCCACGGCATGGCGCCCGCCACGTCGAACCGCCCGATGGGTGGTTCCTCGCCGGAGGGACGCGTCATGCTTCCCCTTGAGGTCGTTCGATGAGCACCTTCGTCGGCATCCCGCGCATTCCCACGGCCGCTCCGAGCGAGGAGATGGACCCGCGGGACGCGCGCGCCGTGCGCATGGCGGTCTCGGTGCTCCTGGACTACCCGGGGGACGACTTCGAGGCCAAGCTGAACGCCGTCGAGGAGGCGCTGGCGGACCTGCCGGAGCCTGCCTCGTCGGCCCTGGCCTCGTTCGTGGCCCACGCCCGCGGCGCGGGCCTGCGCGCCATGCAGACCACGTACGTGGAGACCTTCGACCAGCGGCGCCGGTGCGCGCTGGGCCTGACCTACTACACGCACGGCGACACCCGCGGGCGCGGGCAGGCGATCCTGGCCTTCAAGGAGGTGCTGCGCCGCGCAGGCTTCGAGATGGAGCGCGAGGAGCTGCCCGATCACCTTCCCGTGGTCTTGGAGTTCGCCGCTTTCGACGAGACGGGGACGGCGGAGGCGCTGCTGCGCTCGAACCGCGAGGGCATCGAGGTGATTCGCACGGCGCTGCGCGCCGCCCACTCCCCGTACGCCCCGCTGTTGGAGGCGCTGGTGGCGACGCTGCCGGAGCCGGATGAAGAGACGATCCGGGGCTTCCGGCGGCTCATCAGCCAGGGGCCGCCCACCGAGCTGGTGGGCGTGGGTGACCTGGCCGCCACGCCATTCCCGACTTCCGATACAACGATGGGACGGTAACGTTCATGGAATCCGCACTGTTGCGCGCCTCTGCTTCGCAGACGCAGGCGCTGTCCTTCCTCGATATCGCCCTGTGGGTGGTCCTGCCCTACGTGGCCTTCGTGATCCTCATCGTGGGTCTCGCGTGGCGCTACAAGACCGACCAGTACGGGTGGACCTCTCGTTCCTCGCAGTGGAATGAGCCGACCATCTTGCGCTGGGCCTCGCCGATGTTCCACTTCGGCGTCCTCTTCGTCTTCCTGGGCCACCTGCTGGGCCTGGTGATCCCCAAGACGTGGACCGAGGCGGCGGGGGTCTCCCAGCACACCTACCACCTGGTGGCGACGATTCCCGGCACGATCGCGGGGCTCGTGACGATCATCGGCCTGGTTCTGCTGATCTACCGCCGCGTGGTGGTCAAGTCGGTGCGCGTGGCGACCACGCGCATGGACGTGGTCACCTACGTCATGCTCTCGATCCCGGTTGGCCTGGGCGCGGCGGCGACGATCGTGAACCAGGTGCTCGGCGGGCACGAGGGCTACGACTATCGCGAGACGATCTCGGTGTGGTTCCGCTCGATCTTCTACCTGCACCCGCAGGCTCACCTGATGGCGGACGTGCCGCTGACCTTCAAGCTGCACATCGTGGCGGGCCTCCTGCTCTTCTGCGTGTGGCCCTTCACCCGCCTCGTGCACGTGGTGAGCGCCCCCGTCGGCTACGTCGCGCGACCCCCGGTGATCTACCGGTCGCGCGACTCCCGCCGCGAGCATGAGCTGACGCGCGGAGGCATGTCGGACTGATCGGTGGCCGGTGGCCTCGGCCCGCGAGGCGCCGACCGAGATGCCGCGTGGCGGGGGCGGGCGCATGCTCGCCCCCGCATTTTTTCCAGACGCGCATCCTGACCTGCGCGCGCGTGGTGGCGCGACCCGCGTAATGGTGTTTCCTTCTGGTTTTGGCCGTGCGAAAAGCCGCCCGTCCGGCCTAGAATAAAAGCGCGATTTGTCAGTAACGTAATACCGCTACAGTCGTGTGGGACGATGCCGTCAGGCGCGTTACCGGCGATTATGAGGGAGAAGAGAGGAGAGGCGATGAGTGACGCCTCCCGTTCTCGGCCGCTGGCCGAAACACTCGCCGCGATGGCTACCCTGACCCCGGCACAGCACGCCCTGCTCGAGCGTATTTCCTACCACACCGCCCCGGTGACCGTGGCCGAGCTGGCCCAGGAGGCCGGCCTGCACGTCTCCAGCGTGCGAGAGACCCTCGAGGGGCTCTACGGCCTCGGGCTGGTAGACAAGCAGCAGCTGCCCTCGTCGGGGCGAGGCCGCCCCGCCCTCGGCTACTCGACGACGACCCCGGCGGACCCCTCTTTCGCCGCCCAGATGCTTCACCAGCTCACGTCTTCGCTGCTCGCGTGGCTGCGGGTGGACGCGTCGGACCCGGCGGCGTCGGTGCGCGAGATCGGGTCGCGGTGGGCGGATGCGGCCCTGGAGGCCATGGCGGTCCCCGATCATCATCACGCGGTGTCGCGGCGCGGCGTGCGCGACTCCTTCAACATCGCGGGGCACCTGGGCAAGGTGCGCCTGTTCATGAACGCGATGGGTTTTGCCTCGGTCCCGCACGAGAGCGATCCCCTGGCGGTCGTGCTGACGGCCTGCCCCTTCACCGAGCCGGGCGCGCCCGACGACCTGGCGCTGGAGCTGCGCCGGGGCATCGTCGAGCGGGTGTTTGAGCGGACGGCGACGGGATTGGCCTCGTGGTCGCTGGAGGCCGACCCCGTGGAGCCGCTGCGTCTGACGGTGTTCATCCGCCCCCTTCAGGAGGCTCATCCGAAGCCGCTGTCGACGACTCTGCACTTCTTCGGTGGGGCGGCCGAGGCGGCGGGCGGCTACGTGCGCGAGATCCCGTCGGCTCAGACGCCGGGCACGCTCGGCGAGCTGATCGCGCAGCTCGGGGACGACAATCCGGCGCTGGCCCGGATCCTGGACGTGTCGAGCTTCCTCGTCAATGAACGTTCGGCGGGCCCGGAGACCGAGCTGGTCCCGGGGGCGCGCGTCGACGTGTTGCCCCCGTTTGCGGGCGGGTGAGAGCTTGTAGTCAGTTTGCGCTCGTTGGTCGGGGTTTCGTGAAACTCTTGGCCGCTTCATCGTAGGATGAGGGAAAGCCTCGCCCGTCCTTGGAGGATCCCATGTCAGCTCAGATTGCAACCGGCATCACCGACGACCCCCTGGACTCCGGCGCGCTGATCGATAGCGCTCGCCTGGGCACGTGCGGTGCGGTCGCCTCCTTCATCGGTGTGGTGCGCAACCACGACGGGGGAGAGGCCGTGGAGGCCATCGAGTATTCGTGCCACCCGTCGGCTCGTCAGATTCTGCGGGAGATCGTCTCGGAGAAGAGCGACCGCCCCGGCGTGCATCGCATCGTCGCCTGGCACCGCGTGGGCCATCTGGGGATCGGCGAGGACGCGATGGTCGTTGCCGTGGCCGCGGAGCACCGCGCCCAGGCGTTCCGCGCGGTTGAGGCGATCGTCGAGGACGTGAAGGCGAAGCTTCCGGTGTGGAAGAAGCAGGAGCTGACGGACGGCTCGCACAGCTGGTCGGGGCTGTGAGATGACGATCGGCGACCCCTATTCGCGTGACGGCGCGGTGCGGGGGCGCGCCGTTGCGCTGCCCCTGCTCACCCAGCCCGTGCCATTCGAGGCCGGGGATCCCGCGCTGGAGCGCTATCGCCGCAATTGGCTGGTGTCGGGCCTGGGCGAGGCTGGGCAGGCCCGCCTCGCGGCCGCGCGCGTGCTCGTGGTGGGCGCCGGGGGCCTCGGCTCTCCGGTTCTCCTGTACCTGACTGCGGCGGGCGTTGGAACGATCGGCATCTGCGATTCCGACGTGGTGGAGGTGTCGAACCTGCAGCGTCAGCTGTTGCACGGCGAGGCGGACGTGGGGGTGGCGAAGCCGGATTCGGCTGTCCGCCACCTGAGCGCGCTCAACTCGTCGGTGCGTTTCGAGCGTTTCGGGCACGTGACCCGGGAGTGGTTGGAGGAGCACGGGCGCGAATGGGACCTGATCGTCGAGTGTACGGATAGCTTCGACGCGAAGTATCTCGTGGCCGACTATTGCGCGCAGTCCGGGGTTCCCCTCGTGTGGGGGACGGTCGTGTCGATGCAGCTGCAGGTGAGTGTCTTCTGGTCCCACGCCCCCGCCCCCGTGCCGCGCCTGACGCTGCGGAGCCTGCACCCGGTGCAGCCGGCGCCCGGAACGACGCCCTCCTCGCCCGAGGTGGGCGTGCTGGGGCCGGTCGTGGGGCAGGCGGGCACGGCGATGGCGACGGAGGCCATCAAGGTGCTGGCGGGCTTCGGCGAGCCCCTGATCGGCCGGGTCCTGATGGTGGACGCCGCCACGCAGCGCGCGGACGTGTTGACCTTCGCCCCGTGGGAGTAGGCGTGGCGGGGTTGAGCGCGGCGGGCCGTGGGGCGCGCCCGGATGTGGCCGCGATCGTCGTGGGCGGCGGGGGAGGGCAGAGGCTGGGGGGAGTCTCGAAGCCGGATCTTGTCCTCGGGGGGGTGCGCCTCATCGATCGCGTGTGCGCGGCGTTGACGGGGGCGTGCGGCGCTGGGTGCGTGGCGGTCGTGCCGCCCGCGGTGCGCGTCCCGGATGGGGTCGCGCGAACGCTTGAGGATCCGCCGGGCGGCGGGCCTCTGGCGGGGATCGACGCCGGACTGTCGGCGCTTAACCTCGGCGAGGGCGGACTCGCCGTCGTGGTGTCGGTCGATGCGCCGGGCGTGGGCGAGTTCGTGCCGCTCCTGCTGGCCGAGCCCCTGGGCGAGGCGGCGGATGGGCGCATCCTTCGGGGCGGTGAGCCCGAGCCCTTCGACCAGTACCTGATGGGCGTCTACCGGGCCGCCTCCCTGCGCCGCGCCATCGACGAGGCCGCGGCCGCCTACGGCTCGGTCCGGGGCGTGGGCGTGCGGCGGGCACTGAGGTCTCTGGCGTTGGAGCGGGTGGAGGTCGATGCTCTGGCCTGCCGGGACGTCGATACTCCCGAGGACCTCGCATGGTGGGAGGCTCGTCTCACGCGCGCGTTGCCGCGCGAGAATGCGGATTATGATGGCAGGAGCGGGGCGAGCCGCCGAGGCGTGATCACCCGGTGAAAATTCACAAGTGAAGATGCGAGACGAAGGGCCGTATCTTTCGTATGATTGACCAGTCTGAAAGTAGGAGTTGAAGATGTCTTCTCGTGTGTCGCGTCGC
>NZ_GL622194.1:1323625-1348452 GCF_000185285.1 Actinomyces sp. oral taxon 180 str. F0310 | reverse complement strand
TAGTAGCTCCGATGTGACGTATGTGTGGACGTTGAAGATTGAGGGGCCGGATCAGCCCGCTCAGCCGTTGGTGCGGCGTTTTAAGGTGTCGAAGTAGTCGCGGCGCGGTGCGCCGAGTAACCCATCACGAGAGCAAGGAGAACACAATGGCAGGCGAAGACGGGCAGGGGTACCAAGAGGATCCTCAGCAGCGGGCAGCACAGGAGGTCACGGCGAGCCAGGAGGCCGTCGATACGTCCTCGAAGGCTTCCTACTCCCTCAGCTCGGCCCAGACGTCAAGCGCGTGGGGCAGCGAGGCCGGACCCGAGGCCCTTGGGCGTAAGGCGAGCGAGATGTTCAACGGCATCTCCGACGTCCTGTCGAAGGAGAACGCGCTGATCGCCGAGTTCGAGACGAAGATGCGGCAGGCGATGACGGCGATCAAGGAAACGGAGGCCGACAACGAGCGGTCCTTCCAGACCGTGAACGGGACCCTCCAGGACCTCGCGGGTTCCGAGCAGGCGCAAGCCCTCGCGTCGTCCATGGAGAAGGCGGGCTTCAAGCCCAAGGAAGAGCTTCCGGCCACCCCCTCGCTGAATCCATCTGCGCCGGGCTCCGCGGCTACCGGCGGAGGGGCCACGCCTCCCCCGAACGTGCCGGTAGCCGTTTCCGGCCCTGACGAATACTGAGAGTCACTGCGGAAAGGACATCAATCATGGTTTCGTCACCGAATTACGAGAGACTCAAGACGTTCATGGAGGCGGCCCGCACCAACCGCGGGCTCGATGCGTGGGATCCCGACCACAAGAAGACGCTGGAGGGCTTCCAGGAGGCCATCGACCGCCTGAAGGCATACCGCGACAGCCACGGCTTCTCGGGCAAGACCGGGGACGCGATGAACAAGTGGGTCGATCGCTCGATCAGCCGCATTGAGGCATACCGAGCGAAGTACCAGCGGGGATACACCGCCTACGCGGCCGGCCGGAAGTCCATGGAGATGGCCCTGAAGGAGGCGGAGACGATTTCCCCCGACCTCCTGGACTCCAAGACCGCCGCGATGCGAGGCCTTCCAATCGTGGCCGTTCCTTCCGATCAGCCGGGCGGCGGCGTCACCGTTCCACTTGTCAACACGCGCCTGACGACCGGCGCCGCCTACGTTGACGCGGTCGAGGCGCAGGCCAACGCCCAGCGCGAGGCCGCTTCCCAGAGAATTCTGGACATGGTCAACGGAAAGACTACGCGCTATAGCAAAGATCTTGATGGCCAAGCGGAAGCACCCATTCCCACATCGGGTGAGCAATCGGAGCAAAAGCCCGGCAGCTCGGGTTCTGGGGCATCGCCCGATCCGTGGGACTATTCGCCTGACAACGGCTTCGGGCGCGGCGGTGCCCGCGGCGGCTCCTCTAGCACCTATCCGGGTGGGTTTGATCAGCCTTGGTTGAGTGAGGCTGATGCTGCCGCTGCGCGTAATCGGACGATTGCCTCGGGTGCGCTGGAGACGCGGGAGCCTGCGTATGGTGAGGTGGGGTCTCGGACGAACCCGATCACGGATCCTCAGGATCTGATGAACACGGATCTGTTGCACACGCGGGTCAATGGCACGGCGTATCGCAACGGTGTGGTGGGCGGTCACACGCCTGCTCCGCCGGCTGATGCGGATCACCCGCTGTGGCGCCTCAACGGCGGCGGCGCGTCGTCCGACTCTTCTGTGGCCGGTCGCCTGGGCGGCGCGGGCGTGCTGGGTGCGGCCGGCCTGGGCCTGCGTGGCGCGGCCCGTATGGGGTCGGGTTCCCTGGGTTCTGCCGGCGGCCTGGGTGCTGCCGGGTTGCGTGGCATCAGTGGTAGCACGGGCGCTGGTGGTGCTGGTTTGAAGGTTGGCTCGTATTCGGGGTCGGGTTTTGGTTCGTATAAGCCGCCTGCTGGTGTTGCCGGTGCTAATGGTATGGCTGGTTCTGGTGCTGCTGGGTCTTCTGGCGTGACGGGGACGACGGGTGCTGGCGGCGCGGGTGGCGCCGCGGGTGCTGCTGGTCGTGGTGGCGCTGGTGCTGGTGGCTTCATGGGTGGCGGTGCTGGCGCTGGTGCGGGTGCTGGTAAGCAGGATAAGAAGTCGCGTCGGCGTAAGTATGTGGCGTTTAGGTTTGAGGATGAGGATGAGGATGGTCTGCCTGCGGGTTATGTGAATCCGATGTCTCAGACGTATGGGTCGGATAAGGATATTGCTCCGGCTAAGCGCGCTGATGATGGTTGGGATCCTCGCCAATGGTGAACCCGAACCATGTGACCCTGAACCATGGTGGTGTGCCCCGCCTGCCTCGCGTGTGTGTGGGGTGGGCGGGGCGCGCCGCGCGCGCCCTGACCACGCTCGTGTCCGCGTCCGTGTTGGCTGCGGGTGCTCTCACGTTGGCGCCTGCTCCTGCGCGTGCGGAGGACGTGATCACCACGCAGGAGTACTTCTCCTACTACCACCTAGATGCTGCTCGGGCGAAGGGGTACACGGGCAAGGGCGTAACCATCGCCCTCATCGACGGCCCCGTGGACACGAGTGTCCCCGAGCTCAAGGGCGCCAACATTATCGACAAGAGCCGCTGCACCATCGAAGCATCAACGCAGGGTAGGATCCATGCGTCTGATATGGCTTCTATTCTCGTCTCCCCATACTTTGGGGTTGCTCCGGATGCGACTCTCTACTCGTACCAGATCACGACTCCCAGTACTATCTCGAGAGGAACGTGCGAAAGTACTGGAAAAAATCTTGATACTATGCCGGCGTTGATCAATCAAGCTATTGATGACGGCGCCCAAATTATCTCTATTTCACAAGGTGGCGATAACAATAGCGAATCAGTTAAGTGGGCCGTTGCCCGAGCTATGAGCAAAGGCGTCATTGTCGTTAACTCTGCAGGTAATACTGGAAGCGATAACAATGCTGATCAGCTGAGTCACTGGTCGGGTGTCGTCGGAGTGTCGGCTATTACTCCCACAGGAGAACGGGCCGATTACTCTTCCTGGGGTAATGGTGTCGTCACGTCTGCAGTCGGCGGTCCCTTTAAGACCCGTAGCTATGATGACCCGACGAAACCTGCAGAATCGAATGGAACGTCGAATTCGGCGGCGCTTGTTTCCGGTATGCTGGCACTCGCCCTTCAGAAGTGGCCCGATGCGACCGCCAATCAAATCCTGCAGGTGTTGGTTGCCACGGGACTCAATCCGAATCATGAGTGGAATCCGTACACGGGCTATGGGGCGATCAACGGGGGTGCGTTGGTGAACACCGATCCCTCCCAGTACCCGGACGAGAACCCCCTCGCTCAGAAGCAGGGAGGCTCCAGTCCGACTGCGGAGGAGGTTCAGAACTATGCTGACGGATTGGTTGACCTGGCCGCTCTGACTTTCGACGGCTCTTTTGTGTATCGAGGAACAGACGAGACGCTCGTACTTCTTGCTGAGCTGGGGACTCCAAATCCTGTTCATTTGGGCACCAGCCCCAGGTACCACCGCAAGTGATCGCGACACGCCCCCGTTCCGGTGCCCCCGCCTGGCTCCGCACTCGTGTGGGGTGGGCGGGGCGCGCCGCGCGCGCCCTGACCACGCTCGTGTCCGCGTCCGTGTTGGCTGTGGGTGTTCTTGCCCTGGCGCCTGCTCCTGCGCGTGCGGAGGATGTGATTACGACGCAGGAGTACTTCTCCTACTACCACCTGGATACTGCTCGGGCGAAGGGGTACACGGGTAAGGGCGTGACCATCGCCCTCATCGACGGAACCGTCGACACCAGCGCTCCGGAACTCAAGGGCGCGAACATCACCGACAAGAGCCGCTGCACGATTGAGGATTCTCTTTCTGGTAAGTCTCACGGGACGGGCATGGCGTCAATGTTGGTCTCTCCCGCTTTCGGTGTCGCACCCGACGCTGTCCTCTATACCTACCAACGAGTGAACGTGAACTCGATCTCTCGGGGAACCTGTAGCAGCATGTCGCCAGCCCCTGATCGTTTCGCTGCACTGATCAATCAAGCCATTGATGATGGGGCGCAGATTATTTCGATTTCGATGGAAGGGACCGAGGGCGGCGATGATGTCAAGTGGGCGATTGCTCGTGCCGTGAGTGCGGGGGTTATAGTTGTCAACTCGGCAGGCAATACGGGATCGGACAACAACAACAATCAGCTGAGCAAGTGGTCGGGGGTCGTGGGTGTCGCGGCGATCACTGCGGACGGCCAGCGTGCTAGCTACTCCTCGTGGGGTAACGGCGTGACCACGGCGGCCTTCGGCAACCCGGTTGCCAGCCGGAACTATGAGACGGGCAAGATCGAGGATACCGACGGAACCTCGAACTCGGCCGCACTTGTTTCTGGGATGTTGGCGTTGGGGCGTCAGAAGTGGCCGGATGCTACTGCGAATCAGTTGTTGCAGGTTGTGACTAAGACGGCGCTTAATCCGAATCATGAGTGGAATCCGTACACGGGTTATGGGGCGATCAATGGGGGTGCGTTGGTGAATACGGATCCTTCGCAGTATCCGGATGAGAATCCTTTGGCTCAGAAGGAGGGTGGGTCTTCTCCGACGGTGCAGGAGGTCCAGGACTATGCCGATGGTGTGGTGGAGCCTAACCCCGATACCTTGAGTCAGTCCTACGTGTATCGCGGTCTCGATGAGGTAGCCGCCTCGATGGACGATGTTGGTCCCGTTCATTTGGGCACCAGCCCCAGGTACCACCGCAAGTGACCGTGACACGCGGCGCACCGGGATACCTGGGCGCCGCGGGCCACGACTGGCGGGAGCGCAATCTCACGCAAAGACTTGTAGGCAGGCTGCGACGGGTGTAGATTTACCAAATAAGTACTGGTGATCTATCCCATCAAGGTGTTCACATGAATACTCCTCACCGCGGACTGTTCCAGCGCCTCGGCGCCGCCGCCCTGTCCGGACTCATCATCACAGCCCTGGCCCCCAGCGCGCTCGCCTCCCCCGCAGGAGAACGCGCAACCCACGGCGACATGGAACCCAGCGCCGTCGCCGACTCACAACCGGAGAGCGGCACGGGCGCCCAGCAAGATACCGACGACACGGGCCCCGAGACGCCAGAAGCCACCGGAACGGGCGCGCAGCCCGAGGCCTCGCCCGAGACGCAGGACGAACTCGACGCCACCGTCTACGAATTCCCCGGAACGGAAGGCCCCACCCGGATCCACGTCCTCACGATCGGCTCCGCCGACGCCATCATGCTGGAATCGCGCGGCGTCTTCGCCATGGTCGACAGCGCCGAAGGAATCGGCGCCCCCGACGGAAGCGACCCCCGCTACCCCCTGCGTGAAGGAATCGTCCCAGCCCACGTCGGAGACACCAACCGGGTCCTGCGATACATGATCGACCACGGGGTGACCTCCTCGAACCTCGCGTTCTACCTGGGCACCCACGCCCACTCCGACCACATCGACAACGCCGACGACATCATCAGGCGCTTCCGGCCCAAGGTCATCTTCACCCCCGAATACTCCGACCGCTGGATCACCAACCCCAACGGCCTCTGGGACAACCAGTGGGTCTACGACAACATGGTCGAGGCCGCCCACTGGGCCGAAGCAACCTACGGCGCCCAATTCGTCCAGCACGTCGACGGCTACAACACCCACGTCACGCTCGGCGACATGGACGTGCAGCTGATCCCCTTCGACCCCGAAGAAAAGTACAAGGTCACGGGAACAACCGACGCCAACCTCATGGGGTGGGGAGCGAAAGTCACCGCCTTCGGACGCACCGCCTTCCTGGCCGCCGACCTCATGGACACCGAGGCCGACTGGGTCACGCATAACGGCTACGAGGCGCGCGTCGCGCGAGCCGTCGGAAAAGTCGACATGCTCAAGGCCGGACACCACGGCCTGCGAAGCTCAAACTTCGCCCCCTTCATGAAGGCGCTGGACCCGGCCATGATCATCCAAACCGGCACCGAAGCCTATGCCGCCGACAGCCTCACCACCAGCGTCATCCACGGCCAGGCCACCTGGGCGCCAGCCGCCGAACTATGGGACAACGCAAAAATCCCCTCCGTGATCGCAACCTTCACCCCCTCCGGGATCTCCTACAACGACCTGACCAAGGCCTCGTGGGGACACGAATACGACGAGGAACACCCGCGAGCCTGGTGGTTCCAGGCGGGGCGCCCCGCGCCAACAACCGGATGGTGGCAGGGACGCAGCGGCAGCTGGTACTACTTCGCGGGCAAGCCCTCCGCCGAAGCCTCCACGTGGGTCAGCGACAACGGCCAGTGGTACTGGATGGGCGCCACCGGAGCCATGGCCACCTCCGAATGGATCTCGGACGGAAACGGCCTCTACTACATCGACTCGGCCGGACACCCCTCCTCCGCGAGCGGATGGACCCAGAACGACGGCGCCTGGTACTACCTGCGTGACGGCCGCGCACACACCGGGTGGCTCAACGACAGGGGAACCTGGTACCTCCTCGACCCCGCGAGCGGCCAAATGGTCACCGGCTGGGGCCAAGCCGACGGCTCCTGGTACCACATGGACTCCTCCGGCCGCATGACCACCGGCTGGATCAACGACGGCGGCTCCTGGTACTACCTGCGCGGCAGCGGACAGATGGCCACCGGATGGCTGGCCAGCGGAGGCTCCTGGTACTACCTGGGCGCGTCGGGCGCGATGCGCACCGGCTGGTTCCAGGACGCCGGCTCCTGGTACTACGCCGACCCCTCCGGCGCCATGGTCACCGGGTGGCTGGCCAGCGGAGGCTCCTGGTACTACCTCGGGGCCTCGGGCGCCATGGTCACCGGGTGGCTGCCCAGCGCGGGCTCCTGGTACTACCTGAGCGAGGACGGAAGCATGGTGACCGGACGAGTCCTCATCGCAGGCCGATACTCGGTCTTCTCCGCGTCGGGCAGCTGGCTCGGCTACACCCCCTGACGCCTCGGCAACTTCCTCACACAAGCGCCGCCCACCGCGAATCAACGCGGGTGGGCGGCTCTTACGTCGGGTGCTGTTTCGCGGGTCGGCAGGTTGACCGGAGGACCCTAGAGTCCTGTGGATGGCGTAGGACACCTAGATTTCATTCCCGAAAAGATGTAGAATTTTTACAACTAAACGGGAAAGTGGGAGAGTGATGCTGCGAGTCCTTCATCTCGACAACTGGAAGTCCTTTTCGGAACCGGTCGACTTCACGATGATTGCGGGCAAGGAGACTCGCCACGGCGAGACGCTCTACCTGGGGAGCAAGAACCGTGTGCTTCCCGTTGCCGCGATCTACGGCGCGAATGCGGCGGGAAAATCTACTCTCCTCGACGCACTCGCTCACTTGCAGGCCATGCTGCGTGAGCCGCGCAAGCGCGGGCAGCGCCTGCACTATCACCCGCACCTTCTCTTCGGTGCCGACAGGCCCAGTGTCATCGGCGTCGAGATCGTTCTCGATGCGCAGGATGCGACGTCGAATAGAAAGGCCATCGTCTACTACGAGGTGGCATTCAACGCGGAACACGTCGTTGAGGAGTCTCTGTATCGCCTGCGCTCGGAAGACGAGCAAGCCGTCTTTGAGCGCCACGGCCAGGAGATCTCTCTCTACGGTGATCTAGAAGACGACGTGTCGCTCGACGCGGTGTCGAAGACCGTGCAGCCAAATCGCCTCTTCCTCGAGACCTGCTTCAACGCGGGACTCATTGACGATGAGCAACGGCTACTCGGATCCGTGATCGCATGGTTCCAACGTCTGACGATTGTTGGCCGCGGATCGCGTTATATCCTCATGCCGCAGCAAATCGCGCATGACGAGGATTTTCGTGCCGCAGTTGGGAAGGGGCTCACAGTCGCCGACACCGGTATTTCCGACATCTGCTTCACCGTTGTGCCTCGAGCCAAGGTGCCCGCGGAAGACAAAGTCCTCGATGAGGTCGAGAGCCAGCTCACCGACAACAGGTCCGAGGTGTACCTGAATGCGGAAAACGGAGCCGTCTTTCGCGCTCGGCTGGGCGCGGAGGGAGACGTTGTGTACGAGCGCTTCGTAACCGTACACACGGGCGGAGGCAACGAATTCCGACTTCCTCTCGAGCAGGAATCCGACGGGAGTGTTCGCTACCTGCATCTGCTCCCCATCCTGTATTGGGCGGGAACGAAACAGCGGTCCGGGGTGTACCTGATTGACGAACTTGAGGACTCACTCCATCCCAAGCTCACGGAGGAACTCATCCGGTTGTTCCTGGATGCGTCGGGGCCGGACGAGCAACGACAGCTCATCTTTACGACGCACGAGCTTCACCTCCTGCGCGTCGACCTATTGCGGCGAGACGAGATTTGGCTGGTCGAGAAGAATAACCATCGGTCCGAGCTTACGAGGCTGACGGACTTCCCTTCGTCCGACATTCGTTCCGGCAGCGACCTGCAGCGGATGTACATGTCGGGTCGCCTCGGCGGCGTCCCGCGACTCTAGGAAACAATGTGGGTAAGAAGAACGCGCCGACGAGAAAATCCTCGCGTGGGCTTAGGGGCCGCTCCCATAGCAGACGGGTGAGGCCTATCGTCGTTCTCGCCGTCGAGGGGGAGACAGAGAAGAAATACTTGAACTTGATCGCATGGCTCGACCAGCTTCTGCCGCGACGCTCCGAATAGGATGGCAGCTGGCTCGGCTACACCCCCTGACGCCTCGGCAACTTCCTCACGTAAGCGCCGCCCACCGCGAATCAACGCAGGTGGGCGGCGCTTGCCCGTTGTACCGTGAGAGGACCAATCCTGAGCGAAAGGCCACTCATGACGTTCCCTCGCGCCCGCCTCACAGCGGCCCTGACGATGACTGTCGCGACCGCCGTGGCCTCGTCCCTCGCTCTCGTCGGGACCGCCCGCGCCGACGATACTCAGTCCGCCGCCGAGCAGTCCATGGACTCCTGGACGCCGGGGAACACCCTTCCCCTGAGTAACTCCAAGTCGGTCGAGGCCTCGTCCGTGAGTGCCTCCACCCTGACCTTCCCTGCCGCGACCGACGAACAGACCAAGATCTTCATCCTGTCCTCCGACTCCTCGGACGCGATCCTCATCGAGAGCGGAGGCTGGTACGGAATCATCGACGGCGGCGAGGACGCCGACCTGCCCGACGGCTCCGACCCCCGCTACCCCGTGCGCACTGGCACGGCCGCCGCCGCCGGGTCCACGACCGAGTGGCTGATGCAATACCTTGACGACCAAGGGGTCAACGACACCAACGTGGCCTTCTACCTGGGCACCCACGCCCACTCCGACCACATCGCCGCCGAGGTCGGCGAGGTCGACATGCTCAAAGCAGGCCACCACGGGGCGGAATCCTCCAACTCCGTCCCATTCATGGCCGCCCTGCACCCCGGCGCGATCATCCAGACGGGTGCCGCATCCCACAGCCCCGACCGCCTGTCCTTCCTGGTCCTCCACGGCGACACCAAGTGGTTTCCCATGGGCAACATCTGGGAATCATTGAACGTCCCGGCGCTCGTGTGCGTCTTCGCCGACGACGAGATCCAATACGACGGCGTCGCCCACGCGCAGTGGGGACACGAGTACGAGTCCGAAACCCCGCGCGCCTGGTGGTTCCAGGCGGGCCGCCCCGCCGCGACGACCGGCTGGTGGGACGGCCCCTCTGGCAACCGCTACTACTTCGACGGCTCCGCGTCAGCCCTGGCCAACCAGTGGGCAGTCATCGACGGGGTCACCTACCACTTCGACGCGACCGGCGCGCTCGACGCCACCGCCTCCACCCTCACGGGTTCCGGCGTCGCCGGCTCCTTCGCCGCCAGCGCGTGGCGGTATGTCCTCCTCGGCGCGGCGCTCACCGCCCTCGCCGGAGCGGGCGTCGCGATCGCGGGGCGCATGGGCGGGAGCTGAGGCTGGCGCGACCTAGCGCGCCTCGTCCAGCTGGTGGAAGATCGCGCCCAGCAGGGGAGTGAGGACCTCGAGCGTGTCCAGCGCCCCACCGCGCGACCCCGGCGAGGAGACCACGAGAACCCCCGAGGAATCCCGGGCGGTCACGCCCACGACCCCGCGGGACAAGCCCGACAGGGGTGTGTGAGCCAGCCCGTGGGAGCGAATCTGCTCCGCGATACCGGGGATCTCCACCTCAACCACGTCGCGGACCGCCTCGGGGGCCTCGTTGCCCACCCCGAACCCCGAACCGCCCAGCACCAACACGAAGCGCGCCCCCGCCTCGATCGCCTCGCGGATCTGCGCTTCCAAGGCACCCCGGCTCTCCGGGACCACGGTCGACGACACCGAACCCAAGCCCGCGCGCTCCAGGGCCTGCGCGCATGCCGGAGTCGCCCGATCCTCCTTCGTGCCAGCGTGAATGCGGCTCGAATACACGATGATGCGGGCGTCGATCCGGGAAAGATCGTAGGAGACGGGCTTGGGCATGATGTCCTCCGAGGAGCAGCGGGTGCTTTCACCGCCGATCCTAGTCCCTGAGACGGCGGCGGGCGGAGCCTGAGACTGCCGATGAGAACCCGGCGCATTAAGTGCGTTGTGTGGCCGCGAAAAATAGTCTTTGGGTGCCGTGCCGCCGGGCTGCTCCGTCGGCGTGCGGCTCGCGCCCGAGCCAACAGGCGAAAAGAAAGGGGTGTAGGCACTTTTAATCGCCTCTCGTCTTCCTTGAGCTATCAAGGAAAAGTAACGAATTGGGCGCTGTTGGCCCGCGGCGTTGCGCCCGGAGAATCCCCTTGTTAGATTAAACGCGTTCCATCCCCACTCAAAAGGAGTCTCGCGTGCGTTCCCTGCGCATCCTGCCCGTCCTCGGCGCCGCCGCCCTCGCCCTGGCCGCCTGCACCGGCGGGACGAGCCCCGCGACCGACGCCACCGCCTCGTCCGAGGCCACCGGGGCGCCCGCCAAGGAAACCGTCCTCAACGTCTACGCCGCCGCCTCGCTGACCGAAACCTTCGGCGAACTCGAGAAGACCTTCGAGGCGGCGAACCCCGGCGTCGACGTCCGCTTCAACTTCGCGGGTTCCCAGGACCTCGTCGCCCAGCTCGGTGAGGGAGCCGACGTGGACGTCCTGGCCACCGCCAACGAGTCGACCATGAAGAAGGCCGCCGACGCCAACCAGGTCGATACCCAGACCGTCTTCGTCACCAACACCCTCACCCTCATCACCACGCCCGGCAACCCGGCGGGCGTGACCGGCCTGGACTCCTCCCTCGACGGCGTCAAGCTGGTCGTGTGCGCCCCCGAGGTCCCCTGCGGCAAGCTCACCAAAACCCTCACCGAAAAGCTGGGCGTCACCCTGAACCCCGTCTCCGAGGAACAGGCCGTCACCGACGTGCGCGGCAAGGTCTCCTCCGGCCAGGCCGACGCCGGAATCGTCTACAAGACGGACGCGCTGGCCGAAGGCGACGCCGTCGACACCGTGCCGATCCAGGGCGCCGACGAGGCCGTCAACAAGTACCCGATCGCGCTCGTGTCCGCCTCGGCCAACAAGGAACTCGGGCAGAAGTGGATCGACCTGGTCCTCTCCGCCGAGGGACAGACGCTCCTCCAACGCGCCGGCTTCACGCCCGCCGCGAAGTAGCATCAACGCGTGAGCGCGCGCCGCACCCCCGCCGTGAGCCCCCTGCCCCTGTGGGCGGGGGGCCTCGGCGCGCTCGCCCTCCTCTTCCTGGCCCTGCCCCTCCTCTTCATGCTCGGGCGCGTCAACTGGGGCTCCCTGGGTTCCACGCTCTCCACCGACGAGGCCACCTCCGCCCTGGCCCTCTCCCTGCGCACCTGCCTCCTTGCCCTCGGAGCCGACCTGATCCTCGGCGTGCCCGCCGCCCTCCTCCTGTCGCGCTCGTGGCGAGGCGTGCGCGCCGCCCGCATCCTCGTCGCACTGCCCCTCTCCCTCCCACCCGTCGTCGCCGGCATCGCGCTGCTCGCCGCCTTCGGCAGGCGCTCCACGCTCGGCGCGCTCCTGAGCGGTGCCGGCCTCGACATCGCCTTCACGACGACCGCCGTCGTCATCGCCCAGGTCTTCGTATCCCTCCCCTTCCTCATCGTCACCCTCGAATCCGCCCTCCGCGCCCGCGAGCCGGGGCTCGAGGAGATGGCCTCCTCCCTGGGCGCATCCCCCACGCGCGTCTTCTGGCAGATCACCCTCCCCACCGTCCTGCCCGGCCTCGGACGCGGCACCGCGCTGGCGCTGGCCCGATGCCTCGGAGAGTTCGGAGCCACCCTCACCTTCGCGGGGTCCATGCAGGGAGTCACCCGCACGATGCCCCTGCAGATCTACCTCGCCCGAGAATCCGACGCGGACCTCGCCCTCGCGCTCGGCGTCGTCCTGCTCGCCGTCGCGGTCCTCGTCGTCGCGCTCACCGAAACCCCCTGGGGACGCGCCGCCTCCCTCCTGCGCGCCGCCTCCTTCCTGCGACTGACAAGGCCGGTGCCTGCCGCTGCCTCCCTTCTGCGCGGCGCCTCCCTTCTGCACGGCGCCTCCCTTCTGCGCGGTGCCTCCCTTCTGCGCGCGGCCTCCCTCCTGCGCGCGGCCACGAGGCGGGCAGAGGACGACGGCGCCGAGGATGCCCCGAGCGAACCCGTGCCCGTGCGCGTCGCCGGAACGATCGCCCAGCGCGGCTGGGAGGCGCAGGTCAGCCTGGAGGCGGGCGTCGTCACCGCCGTGGTCGGCCACAACGGCGCAGGAAAGTCTACCCTCGCCCAGGTCGTGGCCGGAACTCTGCGCCTCGACTCGGGATCCGCGCGGATCGGGGAGCGCGCCGTTGACGACGCCACCACCTTCGTGCCCGCGCGCCGACGCGGCGTCGCCATGGTCTCCCAGGCGCCCCGCATCTTCACGCACATGAGCGTGGCTGCCAACGTCGCCTTCCCACTGCGGGTGCGCGGCGTCGGACGCGCCCAGGCTCGGGCCGCCGCCATCGATCAGCTGCGGGCCGTCGGCATCGCCGACCTCGCTCACAGGCGCGCGTCCGACCTCTCCGGGGGGCAGGCCGCCCGCGTCGCCATCGCCCGAGCCCTCGCCTTCCGGCCCGACGTGCTCATCCTCGACGAACCCACCGCCGCCCTCGACGTGGAGGCCACCGCCCAGGTCTCCGCCGTCCTACGTGAACGCCTGAGCCAATCGGGCATCACCACCGTCCTCGTCTCCCACGACATCACCGAGGTCCTGGCCCTGGCCTCGCACATGATCGTCATGGGGGACGGCCGCGTCGTCGAGGAAGGGGAACCCGCGCGCATCCTCGCCTCGCCCTCCTCGGTGTTCGCCGCGCGCCTCGCTGGCCTCAACATCGTCACCGGTTCCGTCGTTCAACGTCCGGGACTGGTCGGCGTGCGCGTCGGCGAGGGGATGCTGTGGGCTGCGGACGTTGCGCCCGAAGAAAGGGGAGCCGACGCTGCGGGTATCCCGGGCACCGCGCCCGGCGCGGTTACGAATGGTCGGGAAGGCTCCGGGTCCGCTGGGGGCGTTGGACTGGGTGAGCGCCTCGCCCTGATCTTTCCTCCCGAGGCCGTCGCCCTGGCACGCGAGGAGTCCCACGCCTCGCCCCGCAGCGTCCTGCCCGGTCGCGTCACCCGGATCGACATCGCTGGCTCCCTGGTCGGCGTCGGCATCGCGCTCGCGGAGGGGGTCTGCGTGACCGCCCGGATCACAGCCTCGGCGTGGGCCGAACTGGGCGCGGGCCTCGGCGACCCTCTCTGGGCCAGCGTCAAAGCGACCCAGGTGCGCGCGATCCGCATCGCGGCTCGTAGGTGACTCGGCGCGCCCGTCTGTTTGCTTGGGTTTCGGCGCAGATTGCGAGGCCGATGGTGCAGGCTTGCGGCATCTGGGCCCTCGAGGTGGTGGGGTTAACCCATCAATGCGCAGCTGGGCCCTGCTAGTGGAGCCTGGGTCACCGTGCCCAGCCGCCACTAGGTGGGTTAACGTGCGCGTAGGTGGGCCGAGGCCACCACCAGGTGGGTTAACGTGCGCCCCCCGGAGCCCCCGGAGCACGCCCCCGGAGCGCGTCGCCGTTTGTTGGGCACCGTCGCAGATTGCGAGGATGCTGGCGTCGGCTTGCGGTGGCTTGTGGCGGTGGGGCCCTCGAGGTGGCAGGGTTAACCCATTGATGCGCAGCTGGGCCCTGCTAGTGGAGCCTGGGCCACTGTGCCCAGCCGCCACTAGGTGGGTTAACGTGCGCATAGGTGGGCCGAGGCCACCACCAGGTGGGTTAACGTGCGCATAGGTGGGCCGAGGCCGCCACCAGGTGGGCTAACGTGCGCCCCCCGGAGCCCCCGGAGCACGCCCCCCGGAGCACGCCCCCCGGAGCGCCCCCCGGAGAGCCCCCCGGAGCACCCCCCGGAGCACCCCCCCGAAGTGCCGCCCACAACGCGCCCCGCTACCACCGGGTTGATTTTCGAAACGCTTCATATGTTGTAATTCCTGCTCGGTGCTCCTCACACCCTTTTTCCCGCCGACATGCGGCCATCGACATATCGGCGGGACAAAGCCCGTTTAACAGCATGTCGCCGAGCCTCCCCGGTGGAGCTTTGACGCGCCACCATCAGGGTTCTATGTTGTGGGTTGATCCCAGGAGGTCCCCATGACAACGCAGCGCCCAGACGCTCCACGTCCCTATCAGCTCGGAATCGACGTCGGCTCCACGACGGTCAAAGCCGTCGTTTTAGACGGAAATCGCCGCATGTTCTCCGACTACCGGCGCCACAACGCCGACGTGCGCGCATCCCTGGGGGCACTCCTCGCTGACATCGAGCGCTCCCTGCCCGGCATCCGCGTCCACGCGGCCATCACCGGATCCGGTGGCCTGACGACGGCACGCGCCATGGGCATCCCCTTCGTCCAGGAGGTTATCGCTGGCACCGAGGCCACCCAGCGCCTCCACCCCGAGGTCGATGTCGTCATCGAGCTGGGCGGCGAGGACGCCAAGCTCACCTACCTGCACCCCACCCCCGAGCAGCGCATGAACGGCACCTGCGCGGGAGGAACGGGCGCCTTCATCGACCAGATGGCCACGCTCCTGCACACCGACGCGGCCGGCCTGGGCGAGCTGGCCACCCGCCACACCCAGCTCTACCCGATCGCCTCGCGCTGCGGCGTCTTCGCCAAGTCCGACATCCAGCCCCTCATCAACCAGGGCGCCGCCCACGAGGACCTTGCCGCCTCCATCTTCAACGCGGTCGCCACCCAGACCATCGCAGGCCTGGCGTGCGGGCGCCCGATCCGAGGCACCGTCATGTTCCTGGGCGGACCCCTGCACTTCCTGCCCGCCCTGCGCGAGGCCTACAAGAACCTCCTGCCCAAGGCCGACGCCTTCGTCACCCCCGACGACGCCCAGCTTTACGTCGCGATCGGTGCCGCCCTGCTGGCCGACAAGGAGGCTGCCAAGAGGCAACGCCAGGCCGAGGAGGCCGGCGCCACCCCCATCGACGCGGGCGGAGAGCGGCTCTCGGCGCTCATGAAGCGCCTCGCCGCCGCCCCCGTCCAAGTCGAATCCCCGCGCATGGACCCGCTCTTTGCCTCCCCCGAAGACCGCGACGAGTTCATGGCCCGCCACAGCCTCGACGTCATCCCCAAGGCCAGCCTCGACGAGGCCCAGGGGCGCTGCTGGCTCGGCATCGACGCGGGCTCGACCACGATCAAGGCCGTCGTCATTGACTCGTGCGACCGCATCGTCTTCACCCACTACGCCTCCAACGAGGGCGACCCCGTCACCGCCGCCGTCGACATCGTGCGCGCGGTGCGCGGCGCGCTGCCGCAGGGCTGCGAGATCGGGCGCTCCTGCTCCACGGGATACGGCGAGGGCCTGGTGAAGTCCGCCCTCACCCTGGACGAGGGCGAGATCGAGACGATGGCCCACTACCGGGCCGCCGAGTTCATCTGCCCCGGCGTCACCTCCGTCATCGACATCGGAGGCCAGGACATGAAGTACCTGCGCATCCGCGACCACGCCGTGGACTCCATCTCCGTCAACGAAGCCTGCTCGTCGGGCTGCGGATCCTTCCTGCAGACCTTCGCGCAGACGATGGGCACCGACGTGCGTTCCTTCGCCCGCATGGCCATGGAATCCGCCTCGCCCGTCGACTTGGGCACCCGGTGCACGGTCTTCATGAACTCCTCCGTCAAGCAGGCGCAGAAGGAAGGGGCGGACGTGCGCGACATCAGCGCAGGCCTGTCCTACTCCGTCGTGCGCAACGCCCTCTACAAGGTCATCAAACTCAAGGACCCCTCCGACCTGGGGGAGAAGGTCGTCGTCCAGGGCGGCACCTTCCTCAACGACTCCGTCCTGCGCGCCTTCGAGCTCCTCACCGGGCGACAGGTGGTGCGCCCCGACATCGCCGGACTCATGGGAGCCTACGGCGCGGCCCTCACCGCGCGCATGCACGACACCGGGGAGGGGACCTCGTCCCTGGCCACCGTCGAGGCCCTCGAGGACTTCAGCGTGGAGACCACCCGCAAGACGTGCCGCCTGTGCCAGAACCACTGCCAGATGACGATCTCGACGTTCTCCAACGGCGAGCGCCACGTCTCGGGCAACCGCTGCGAGCGCGGCGCCTCCCTGGAGCGCGTGCCCAAGAAATCCGACCTGCCCAACCTCTACGACTGGAAGTACAAGCGGATCTTCGGGTATCGGCGGCTCACCGAAAAGAAAGCCTTCCGGGGCGACATCGGCGTGCCGCGCGTGCTCGGCATGTACGAAAACTACCCGTTCTGGTTCACGATGCTCACCGCCCTGGGCTTCCGCGTCATGATCTCCGGGCGCTCCAACCACGACCTCTTCGAGACCGGCATGGAGTCCATCCCCTCGGAGAACGTGTGCTATCCCGCCAAGCTCGTCCACGGGCACATCGAATCCCTGCTCGACAAGGGCATCACCACGATCTTCTACCCGTGCGTCGACTTCGAACAAAAGCTCACCGAGTCCGACAACTCCTTCAACTGCCCCATCGTCGCCACCTACCCCGAGGTCATCCGCAACAACATGGAGCGGCTCGCCGAACCGGGCGTGCGCTTCATCAGCCCCTTCATCAACTTCGGCAACCGCGACTACCTTCCCGCCCACCTGTCCAAGACCTTCAAGGAATACGGCTACGACATCCCCGTCGACGAAATGAAGGCCGCCCTCGACAAGGCGTGGGAGGAAGACGCCGCCGTCAAGGCCGAAATCCGGGCCAAGGGCGTCGAAACCATCGAGTGGATGCGCGAAAACGGCGTGCGTGGAATCGTGCTGGCGGGGCGCCCCTACCACCTGGATCCCGAGATCAACCACGGGATCCCCGAGGTCATCGTCGGCCTCGGAATGGCCGTCCTCACCGAAGACAGCATCATCGACGCCCGCCTCGAACGCCCCCTGCGTGTCGTCGACCAGTGGTCCTACCACTCGCGCCTCTACGAGGCCGCCGCCCGCGTCGGCGACGAACCCGACCTCGCGATGGTCCAGCTCAACTCCTTCGGCTGCGGCGTTGACGCCATCACCGCCGACCAGGTCCAGGAGATCCTCGAAGGGCGCGGTGACGTGCACACCGTCCTCAAGATCGACGAGGTCTCCAACCTGGGCGCCGCCAAGATTCGCCTGCGCTCCCTCGACGCTGCCATCACCGAGCGCGCCTCGCTCACCGCCGACTCCGACGAGGAGGCGGCAACGGGAACGCGAGGAGAGGAACTGGCCCCCGCCTCGTCGGTCGGCCTCGTCTCCGGCGCCGTCGACACCGCCGCCCTGCGCGACCCCTCGGGGGACGCCGCCCGCGAAGAGGAGGCCCGCCACATCCATCCGCGCGCCGTCTTCACCGAGGAGATGCGCGAGGCCGGGTACGAGATCCTCGCCCCCCAGATGTCGCCGATCCACTTCCGCTTCCTCACCCCCCTCTTCGCGAGCGCGGGCCTGAAAGTGCGGGTCCTGGAACACACGACGCGCGCCTCCATGGAGGTGGGCCTCAAGTACGTCAACAACGACTCGTGCTACCCCGCGATCGTCGTCATCGGTCAGCTCCTCGAAGAGTTCATCTCGGGGCGCGCCGACCCCGACCGCACCGCCGTCGGGATCACCCAGACGGGCGGCATGTGCCGCGCCACCAACTACGCGGCACTTCTGCGCAAGGGGCTGCGCGACGCCGGGTACCCGCAGGTGCCCGTCATCGCGCTGTCGGTGCAGGGCATCGAAGACAACCCGGGCTTCCGCCTGGGCGCCGCCCAGATCCACAAGGCCATCCAGGCCTTCGTCATTGGGGACGCCATCCAGTCGATGCTCCTGCGCGTGCGCCCCTACGAGGAGCGCCCCGGGTCCGCGATGGAGCTGTACCGCACGTGGGACGGCTACGTCCAGGAGTGGATCACCACCGGGCGGGTTGCCGCCCTGGGTGGGCGCACCTCGTACTCAAAGATCATCCGCGAGTGCGTGCGCGCCTTCGACGCCCTGCCCCTGCGCGACATCCCCCGCAAGCCGCGCGTCGGCCTCGTCGGCGAGATCCTGGTGAAGTTCCACCCCGACGCCAACAACCACGCCGTCGACGTCATCGAGGCCGAGGGCTGCGAGGCGGAGTTGCCCGGCCTCATGCAGTTCTTCCACAACTCCGTCGCGACCGCCGCGTGGGACAAGGAAAACCTCGGCATCGACGGCAAGCAGCGCTACATCATGCCGATCGTCCTGTGGGCGCTCAAGAAGTACGAGAAACCCGTGCACCGCGCCTTCGCTGCCACGAACGGCAAGTTCGAGCCGCACCGGCCCATCGAGGAGATGATCTCCCGATCCCAGGACATCGCTCGGCTCGGCAACCAGGCCGGCGAGGGCTGGTACCTGACCGCCGAGATGGTGGACATGATCGAACACGGGTGTCCCAACATCATCTGCGCCCAGCCCTTCGCGTGCCTGCCCAACCACGTCGTCGGCAAGGGCATGTTCCGCGCGCTGCGCACCCGATACCCCGAGGCCAACATCGTGGCCGTCGACTACGACCCGGGAGCCTCGGAAGTCAACCAGCTCAACCGCATTAAGCTGATGCTGGCCACCGCCCTGCAATCCCCCGACGCGCGCGACGGCGAGGTCCTGCACCTCGTGGACGCGGAGGAGCCGCCCGGCGGCTCGGGAGCGGTCATGCTCGGAATGCCCACCATCCCCCGCAGGAGGGCCGCGTTCCGCTAGGTTTCCTCAAGCGCGTTCCGCTAAGACTCGTCGAGGCGGTGGCGCGGGGGACAGTTCGCAGTGGCCGCCCCGGCGTCGGCGCAGTGGCCGCCGGAGACGCCGACGAACTCGCCAAGGCGAACCGCCCCCGCGTCGGCGCACCGCGCTCTGCGCTGGCCTACCGAAGCCCCTGAGGCGGGGCAGGCATGAAGCCTCGCCCGATCTCGAAGCCCGCCGGAGCCCATCCCGTGCCGTAGGACAGTCGCACCGACACCTCGCGCACGCCCGAGGCCGGCCACTCCACGGGGAGGAAAGCCGTCTCGCCGGGCGCGACATCCAGGAACGCCGGGTACTCCCACGTCGCGTGCCCGTCCTCGACGGTGCGGCACAGGAACTCTAGGTCACCCGTCGAGGTGAAGGTCATGTGATTGCGCACGGTCACCCCCGAGTAGGAGGGGGCTACCGACACGGGAGCGTAGTGCAGCTCCTCGCCGCGGATCTTCTCCAGCTCCGGGAAGCCGCTTGCGCTCATCAGCGGCCTCGTCGGATCCAAGGAACGCGCGAGCTCCTCCTGCCCGCTGTCGCCAAGCGACCAGGCGATCACGCTCGGGTGGGCGCGATCCCGACGAATCGCGGCTTCGACCGCCTCGGCGCAGGCCTCGCCCGACCGGTGCAGCGCGGAGGGATGGTCGATGATGTAGAGGCCGTACTCGTCCGCGAGCTCGTAGAAACGGGCGTGCACGGGCGCGTCCGAGATCTCGATGGCGTTGACCCCGTGGCGCTTGCACCACACGATGTCCTCCAGCATCTCGGGCAGCCCGACCGCCAAACCCGTGCGGGGGTGGCACTCGTTGCGGCGCACCCCCCGCAGCACCAGGGGGCGTCCACCCAGCCGAACGTTCTGTGGCGAGGTCTCAAGACCCCGGAAGCCCACCTGCAGGGCGATGGTGTCCTCGGTGCCGTCCTCGGCGCTTAGCGTCACCACCAGCGTGTACAGGGCGGGCTCTTCCGCGCTCCACGGGATCACGTCGAGTCCCTGAGCCACGATGGGCGCGTCGGGAACGCCGCGAGCGGACCACATCTCCTCCTGGTGAGCCTCGCCGAGCAGGGCGGCGCGCAGACGCCCACCCCCCGTCGCCTCGATCTCCAGCCGTAGGCTTCCCGATGCCCCGTCGTGGGAGGCCATCGGAAAGACATCCACGAGGTGGGAGGGGGGCCGTGCCTCCAGCGACACTTCCCGGAACAGGCCGTGGCAGCACGCGGGAGATTCCAGCAGGAGCACGCTAATCGCGTGCGTGTGCGTCGGCTCCAGGGCGTCGGTCACGTCGAAGGCCGCAGGAATGAAACCATCCGGACAGAAGCCGACGAAGGAGCCATCGACCCACGCGTACAGCGGCCCCGAGAAACCGCCGAAGGTCAGGGTCATCATCCATCCGCGCTCGCTTGCCTCCTTGAGCGGGGCGTCGAGGGAGAACTCGCGGCGCAGGATCGAGGCGCGGATCCGGCTCTCGGCGTGCCCATCCCGGGCTGCGGCATCGGGTGAACGCTCGTTCTGAGAGGGCCAGGAGCCGTCCAACTCCAGGATGCCGGGCACGGAGGTGGCCCCGAAGTTTCGCTGGGTGGGGGCGCGCTCAATGAGCTCGGCGGCAGTGCCGATCGCGCTACTGACCTGCCAGGTGCTGGAGAGCATCTGGATCGGCCGACGTGACCTCCACGTCGAGTGAACCCGGAGGCGGTTCACCGACGCTCCTGGGTCCCGCAGCCACGCGACGTCCGGTTCCAGGATGTGGTTCATGCGATAAAAGTAGCATTTATTTGTTGGTCACGAAAGAGTAAATGTGGCTAAAGATGATGCAAATGTGTGTTGACGTGCGCAATAGGCCGGATATCCAAAGGGAGGATGATCACATTGTGGGACTTATGTCCACGCTTGTGGGCATAAAACGGTCCTCGACCCGGGCCTCGCGCCGCCCGGGGCCTCGCGCGCCCTAACGCGTGTGCCCGGCGCCGACCTCGCTCTCGCGACACGACGCATCCCCGGCCTCGAATCGGAAGGAACCCCGGCCTCGTCCCTGTCGACGAAGCCGGGGTCCTCAGTGAAACGAGCGAGGCGCTCAGCGGGTCACTTCGAGGCGGACTCGCGATCCGCCTCGCGCGTGATCTTGCGGGTGAAACCGTACAGCAGCCACGCCGAACCCGCGAAAAACACGATGCCCGCCACGTTCGCGATCGGGGAGAAACCCTCGCCGATGAAAGGCAACGCCAGCGGCGAATCCGAACCCGTCGCCCCCGCGATGCCCGCGTAGACGACTCCGAACAGGGACTCGCCCACGATCAGGCCCGTCGCCGCCAGAGTCCCGAACCGCTTCGCGCGCTCCGGGTCCGCCTGCTTGGACGCCCACCTGTTGTACAGGAAGCCCGCCAGGCCGCCGATCGGAATCAGGATCGTGAGCGACGCCGGAAGGTAGATGCCCATGCCGACCGCCAGGGGAGGCAGGGCCAACTTGCCCTTCGACGCGGGACGCAAGGCCTCGTCGATGACGATGACGACAACGCCGATCACCGCGCCGATCCCGAGGAGCTTCCAGTCGATGCCCCCACCCAGGACCCCCTTCGCCAGCGACGAAATCAGCGAAGCCTGCGGGGCCGCCAGAGCATCCGGACCCGCGCCCGGCGCACCCTGGAATCCGAAGGAGTTCTGCATCAGCTGCAGCACCGGCGGAATGATCAGCGCGCCGAAAACCACGCCGATGACCAGCGCGACCTGCTGCTTCCACGGTGTAGCGCCCACCAGCTGACCCGTCTTCAGGTCCTGCAGGTTATCGTTGGCGATCGTGGCGATACAAAACACGATGGCCGACGTGAACAGCGTGTACGCGATCAGCGCCGTGTTCTCCTCCAGGCTCGCCCCGCGCCCATGAACCGCGAGAACGACGACCGCCGTCACGACGACAACGAGGAGCCCCACGCCCGACACCGGCGAGTTCGACGAACCGATCAGACCCGCCATGTACCCGCACACGGCCGCGACCAGAAGGCCAGCAAGGAGAATGAAGAGGACGGACACGGCGATCAGGAGCGCGGTGTTGTGCTCAATCTGCGTGCCGCGCATGAACCACCACAGCAGGCCAGCAATCGGGATCATCGCGGCCACGATCGAGACGATCACCCACGTGCCGGGAATGTCCTGCTCCGTGCGCTCAAGCCCCTGCCCGCTGGCCTTCGCCCCGCGCGAGGCCCGCAGCGACTCGGAAATCCCGCGAGCGATCGGCCCCATGATCTTCACGAGCGTCCACACGGCCGCGATCGCCATGACGCCCGCGCCGATGAAGCGAACATCGCTCTTGAAGACGGCGGACAGTGCGTCGGTGAGATCCTCGGCCCCGTCAAGAGCGCCATTAGCGTAGAGAGGAAGCAGGACACCGTAGGACACGAGCATGCCGATGAGCATCGCGACGCCAACCGTCATGCCAACCAGGTGCCCCACGCCGATCAGAGCCAGCGACAGCGACGTCGAAATCATCGTCCCCGTCGAACCGATCCTGAATGCCGCGCCCACCTCCGAGGCGGTGACCTTGAGGTAACCGAGCAACGTCATCGCCGCCGACGCGATCGCGCCCCACGTGATCGCCATCAGACCGCGCTTGTTGTCCTCGCCCGAATCCTTCGCATCCCCGACCTTGAGGATCTCAGCGCCGGCCACACCCTCGGGATAGGGCAGATCAGAGCCGGTCACGAGGGCGCGACGCAGCGGAATCGAATACATGACGCCCAGCGCGCCACCGACCGCACACACGAACATCGTCTCCCAGTAGGGGAAGCCATTCCACCAGCCCACAATCACCAGGCCCGGCAGAACGAAGATGACCGCGGAGAGGGTTCCCGCCGCAGACGCGATCGTCTGGACGATGTTGTTCTCCTGAACGGTGTGATCACTCCAGAAACGCAGAATCGCCATCGAGATGACGGCGGCCGGAATCGAGGTCGCGAACGTCAGGCCGACCTTCAGGCCCAAGTACACGTTCGCCGCCGTGAAGACCAGCGTGATAACGCCACCAATGATGATGCCGCGCAGGGTGAGTTCTTTGAGTGACGTTTGCTTGGCCGCGTGAGGCGCAGACACGACATGTCCTTTCACTGCATTGAGTACGTTCCCTGACAGGGTAGTCCATCACCTGCGTGACGCGAGGGTTCGAGGGAGAAACCTTGCCTCGCCGTCGCCCCGGTGTGCGTGGTTCTCGTCGTGAGCGGCCCCGCGAGCTGGCCGAGGCGACCCCGCGAGCTGGCCGAGTTTGCCGTGCCCCTGCGCGCGGGGGCGACGTTCAATCACCGGCAGGCCCTGTAACGCCTGTCAGGCTGTGCCCCTGCGCGCGGGGGCCACGTGCCGTGATCAGGGGCGCGGGGCGCAAGCTCCGCGGCCGTGCCCCTGCGCGCGGAGGCCACGTTGGCCTGACCGGTGTCATCCTCGATGCGCCTGTACCTTGCCCCTGCGCGCGGAGTTTTCGTGGTGAGTGGCCCCGCGAGCTGGCCCGGTCCGCCGTCCTGCGGCGCGCCACGTCCACCTGCGTCGAGCGGGAGTCCGGATGGGGGAGCGGGGGTGCTCGGGGGCGGCGGACATAGGGTATCCAGACCGTCGCTGGTGGGCGGGAAGCGTGGGTGTTTGACCGTGGCTGCAGGGGACGCTCGAATGTGGCTCTGCTCCCAGCGCGCGTGGCCGATTTGCGTTCCCAGGGGGTGGCTGTAGTAAAGTGGACGAGTAAGGTAGCGTGTCCGAGCGGCCGAAGGTGCAGCACTCGAAATGCTGTGTGGTGTCACAGCCACCCTGGGTTCAAATCCCAGCGCTACCGCCACTGACCGCCCGACCCCGATGGGGTCGGGCGGTCTTGTTGTGTTGCCCGCGGATGCCCGGGGCTTCGCGTGAGCAGAAGAGAACCAGGGGCGCGTGTGTGAAACCTGGGCCGCCCGTGCCTTCCGAAATTGCCCTTCAAGCGGCGCGTGCCCTGCAGCGGGGGTGGTTTGGGTTTCAGCGGGGGCGCGGGTTGAAACCTGGGCCGCCCGTGCCTTTCGAAAATGCCTTTCAAGCGGCGTGTGCCCTGCAGCGGGGGTGGTCTGGGTTTCACGTGGGCGAGTGTGTGAAACCTGGGCCGCCCCTGTGTGGGTTGTTGTGGGCGTGTGTGAAACCCGGGCCTCCCGTGCCTTCCGAAATTGCCCTTCAAGCGGCGCGTATCGTGCAGCGGGGGTGGTCTGGGTTTCACGTGGGCGAGTGTGTGAAACCTGGGCCTCCCCTGTGTGGGTTGTTGTGGGCGTGTGTGAAACCTGGGCCGCCCGTGCCTGTTCCATGGGGCCTGAGATGGGGAGTTTTGGCGAAGCGGGGGTGGTCTGGGTTTCACGTGGGCGCGTGCGTGAAACCTGAGCCTCCCGTGCCTTTCGAAAATGCCTTTCAAGCGGCATGTGCCCTGCAGCGGGGGTGGTCTGGGTTTCAGCGGGGGCGCGGGCGCGCCGAAGCGGGGGTGGTTTGGGTTTCAGCGGGGGGCGTGTGTGAAACCCGGGCCTCCCGTGCCTGTTTCATGGCGCCTGATATGGGGAGTTTTGGTGAAGCAGGGGTGGTCTGGGTTTCAGCGAGGGCGTGGGTGTGAAACCGGAGGCGCCCGTGCCTTCCGAAATTGCCCCTCAAGCGGCGCGTGCCCTGCAGCGGGGGTGGTCTGGGTTTCAGCGGGGGCGCGGGCGCGCCGAAGCGGGGGTGGTCTGGGTTTCAGCGGGGGCGCGGGCGCGCCGAAGCGGGGGTGGTCTGGGTTTC
>NZ_GL622194.1:1218807-1323575 GCF_000185285.1 Actinomyces sp. oral taxon 180 str. F0310 | reverse complement strand
GCGGGCGCGCCGAAGCGGGGGTGGTCTGGGTTTCAGCGGGGGCGCGGGCGCGCCGAAGCGGGGGTGGTCTGGGTTTCAGCGGGGGCATGGATATGAAACCGGAAGCGCCCGTGCCTTCCGAAACTGCCCTTCAAGCGGCGCGTATCGTGCAGCAGGGGTGGCCTGGGTTTCAGCGGGGGTCCCCCGCCCCCGCCCCGGCACTTGCCCGCCCGCCCCCGCACCCCGGGGCAAGCCCCCCCGCACCCCGGGGCAAGCCCCTCGCGCCCCGCCGCCCGTGACATCGGACTGACCCGCCATGCCGCGCACACGCAAAAGGGGCGGGACCTCGACGGTCCCGCCCCTTCGATCAAGCGATCAGTTCTTCCACCAACCCTTGACGGTCTCGAGAGCCTGCGAACCCAGGTCCGTCAGGCCCGCGTAAGCGTTCACCAGGCCGGAAGACAGGCGAGCGCCGTGGAAGCGAGATGCAACGTTCTCCCAGTTGACCAGGTTCCACCAGGCCTTGACGTAGTCGGCCTTGACGTTGAGGTAGTCCAGGTAGAACGCGTGCTCCCACATGTCAATCATGAGCAGCGGGACGGTCGCCACGGGGATGTTGCCCTGCTGGTCGGTCAGCTGGAAGGTCACCAGGCGCTTGGAAATCGTGTCCCATGCGAGCACTGCCCAGCCGGAACCCTGCAGCCCCAGGGCGGCGGCTGCGAACTGTGCCTGGAAGGACTCGAAGGAACCGAAGAACTCGCTGATGGCGGCGGCGAGCTCACCCTCGGGACGGGACGCGCCCTCGCCGGTCATGTTCGTCCAAAAGATCGAGTGGTTCGTGTGGCCACCCAGGTTGAAGGACAGGTTCTTCTCCCACAGGTTGATGGCGGCAAAATCGCCAGCCTCGCGCGCCGCGGCCAGCTTGTCCAGCGCCGCGTTCGCGCCGGCCACGTAGGCGGCGTGGTGCTTGTCGTGGTGCAGCTCCATGATGCGCCCGGAGATGTGGGGCTCAAGAGCGGAGTAGTCGTAGGGCAGATCCGGCAGGGTGTAGGCGGTCATGATGCTCCTTCAGTGGGTCGTCAGCGAATGTCTGCTACTCCCTAGGGTAGTACTTAGGTCCCGTGTTGCGAAGAGGTTGGCGACAACCTCCCGCGTGAGAGTACTCATGGACGAGGCCGGCAACCCCGCGCATGGACGAGGCCGAGGGGCACCCGCGCCGTCGGAATCACCCGCACCGTCGGAATCACCCGCACCGTCGGAATCACCCGCACCGTCGGAATCACCCGCGCCGCCGAGGACCACCCGCACCGGCAACCCCGCGCATGGACGAGGCCGAGGGGCACCCGCACCGTCGGAATCACCCCTGTGCGTGCCGACCTCGCATGGCGCTCACGGCCGCGGCCACGCCAACGACGAGCCACGCGAGAACGGCGCCCAGGGCGAGGCCGAACACGCCGGACAACGCGGTTTCCACCACCCACGACGTCGCCGCGCCCAGAGGCGAAACCGCGTGGACCGCACCCTCCAACAGGTGGTGGAACACGGAAAGCCCGACCTGGGAGAGGTTCTCGATGACCAGGTGACCGCCGACCCACAGCATGGCGACCGTGCCGACGATCCCGATGACGTTGAAAACATGCGGCATGACGCGCACGATCGAACGTCCGACGTTGTCCACCGGGCCGGGACGATTATCCGCCGGATCCAGGGCCCCGCGCGCCAGCTTGACACCGAAATCATCGGCCTTCACCAGCAGAGCAACCAGGCCGTAGACGAAGAACGTCATGAAGAAGGCTACCCCGATCAGCACCGCGACGCGCCGCACGCCCGACTCTCCCGCCAGTCCCGCCATCGACACCAGCATGATCTCGGCGCTGAGGATCAGGTCCGTGCGCGTCGCCGAGGCCACGATCTGCTTTTCCGCATCCTCCGCTCTCGCGGTGTCCTCATCGTCGTGGCCCCCGTGGTGGGAAGGCAGCCACCCGAGCTTCTCCAGGACCTTCTCCCCGCCCTCGAAGCACAGGTACGCGCCGCCCGCGACCAGGAGGACGGGCAGGACCTGGGGAGCGAGCCAGGTCAGGGCCAGCGCGACGGGCAGAATGATGACGAGCTTGTTGATGAGGGAACCGCGCGCGATCTTCGCGATGATCGGCAGCTCGCGAGCCGGACTGAGCCCCGACACGTACTGCGGGGTGACGGCCGTGTCGTCGATGACGACGCCGACTGCCTTCGAGGAAGCCTTCACCGCGCTCGAGGCGACATCGTCGATGGATGAGGCCGTGGCCTTCGCGAGGGTTGCGATATCGTCGAGCAGGGCGACAAGTCCGCCGGACATGAGCTTTCCTCCTATGGGCCTCGCGTGGGGCGCCTCGTTGGGTACCCGCGCATTGTACGCGCGGGGATACGCTTGAGTCATGACGACCTCCGTACCCGTCCCCGCCCTCGACCGCGACCTGATCGGCAAGCTTCGCGCCGACGCGATCGCCTCCCGCTGGAGCGTTGAGCACCTGCAGACCGTGCTCAGTGCGGCCGCGCTGGACGCGCTCATGCGCGACTCCCGCCTGCCCGCCCTCGTCGAACTCGCCGAGCAGGAAGACCCCGCGGCGACCCTCACGCGCTTCTTCATCCTCGGTGTGCCCGCGCGCGCCTCCGCCCTCGACCAGGCCCTGCCCTCCCTCGGCGCCCTGGGCCTGGAGGCCCTCGGCCTGGCCGCCGCCATTGACGAGGCCGACGCCATTGACGAGGCCGACGCCATCCTGGCTCTTCCCCGGTTGTGCGCCAAGCGCGCGGGAGCGCAGGAGGCCACGGCCAGGCCCGCCACCACCGTTCCGGCCATGACCGACCCCAGCGGCGAGGCCCCCGGCAGCGTCGAGGCGTCCGACCCGTGGATGCGCGCCCTCTTCGACCTGCGCCCGCACGCCGCCACGACGCCGGATGGGGACCACGAGTGGTGGGTGGCCTCGGACCTGTCGGAGGTGCAGACCGGCAAGCCGCTGTGCGACGACCACGTGCTCGGAATCGGCGGGGCGACGCTGACGCTGCTGGAGATGACGGTGCGCGAGAGCGTCGAATCGGCGCTGGACGTTGGCTGCGGCTGCGGCATCCAGGCCCTGTACCTCGCGACTCACGCGAGCCGCGTCGTCGCGACCGACCTGTCGGCGCGGGCGTGCGCGCTCACCCAGTTCAACGCGGCCCTCAACGAGGCCACCATCGACGTGCGCGAGGGCTCCCTCTTCGAACCCGTCGAGGGCGAAACCTTCGACCTGATCGTCACGAACCCGCCGTTCGTGATCACGCCGGACTCGGTGCGCGGCGCTGCGGGGCTGTTCGAATACCGCGACGGGGGCATGGACCGCGACAACCTCGTGCGCGCGGTCCTGCGCGAGGCGCCGGCCTGCATGGCGCGGGGCGGCACCCTGCAGATGCTCGCCAATTGGGAGATTCCGGGCGATCGCGACCCGGACACGCAGTGGTCCGGTCGCGTCGACGAGTGGCTCGAGGGGCTACCGGTCGACGCCTGGATCGTCCAGCGCGACGTGCTGGACCCGGCCAGATACGTCGACATGTGGATCCGCGACTCGGGCGGCCAACTCATGGATCGCGCCGACTACGAGCGGGCCTTCACCTCGTGGCTGGCCGACTTCCGTCGCGCGGGCACGGGAGCGATTGGCATGGGGTTCGTCGCGCTTCGTCGGCTCGACGAGGCCGAGGCCGCCTCGGGGGGCAGGCGAGCCTACGACCTGTCGCTTGACGGGCGCGTGCCCCGCGGGGCCGACGTGAGCTGGGCGCTGGCCTCCCTGCGCGGCCCGGAGCTGTGGGACACCGCGCTGACGCGGGCCTCCGATGTGCGCGAGGAGCGCCACTACGTGCCGGGAAGCCCCGATCCGGAGCTGCTGATCCTCCACCAGGGCGCGGGACTGGGCCGTTCCGTGCCCGTCTCCTCGGCCGTGTCCGCCGTCGTTGGAGCCTCCGACGGGGAACTCACGGTCGGCCAGATCGTGGCGGCCGTCGCGACGCTGACCGGCGCTCAGGCGCAGCAGGTGCGCGAGGAGGTTGAGGCGCCCCTGCGCGACCTGATCCGCTGGGGATTCCTCACGTTCTGAGCAGCCGCACCCGTGCTACCCCGTCGGCTTGCCCGCGAGGCCGCCGAGGCGTTGGATGCCCTCACCGCCCTCGCGTCCCACCGAGTCGATGGATCCGGCCCCACCATCGGGTGATCAGCCACTCGTCGTGAGTGGAGATAACCAGGGTTCCCTCCCACTCGCGCATTGACTCTTCGAGGGACTCCAGGGCGTCCAGGTCCAGGTAGTTGGTGGGCTCGTCGATCACGAGGACATGGGGGTTGGCGCGCGCCGCCCACGCCAGCTGTGCCCTGCGCTGGTTTCCCGCGGAGAGCTCGCCGAGCGGCCTCCTCCACGCCGCCGGGGGGACGAATCCCCTTCCTGCCTCCCCGATGCCCAGGTGCCACGCGTCCTCGGGGATCAGGGGGTCGCCGGGCCGGGGGAGCACCTGGGGCACGAAAACGACCCCGGGGGCGGCGTCGATGCTTCCGTGCGCCCCGCCGGGGGCCCCGCGTGCGATCCACTCCAGCAGGGTGGTCTTGCCCGACCCGTTGGGACCCGCGACGAGGAGATGCTCGCCGTAGCGCGCCTCGAAGGAGGTCGGCGCGAGACGTCCCTCCACCGACGCGCCGCGGACGGACAACGCGATGCACGTTGCGCCTGGGTGTGAAGGTGTCCCACCCGTGGTGGTCCCGCTGGCGTGGGGGAAGGAGAACGCCAACTCGTCGTAGCGGGGCTTGGGGACTTCGCGGGCCGCGAGGACCGTCAGCCTCCGGGAGTCGTCGTTGATGCGCCGCGTCGAGGTGGCCTGGGCGCGGTCGGCGTAGTACTTCTGCGCCATCCTCGTCTCCGTGCGGGGCTTGAAGCGCGCATGCCCCACCACCGCCGAATCCCGCTGGTGGGCAGCGAGTCGACGTTTCATTGCCTGCTGCTCCGCGTAGATGGCGATGTGCCGCGAGCGTGCGGCGGCCTTGTCGCGCAGGTAGTCCGAGTAGGATCCGCCCACCCTGTACGCCCCGAAGCCCGCGGGCTCTCCCTCGGAGATCGCAACCGCCCGCCACGGCGTCGGATCCAGGTCGAGCAGCGCCGTCGCCGTGCGCTCAATGAAGGCCCGGTCGTGGCTGGTCATGAGCACCGGCCCCTGCCAGTCGTCGATCGTGCGCGCCAGGTGCTCGCGCCCGTCAGCGTCCAGGTGGTTCGTCGGTTCGTCCAGGACGAGCGCCTCCGGTCGATCGACGAGGATGAGGGCCAGGCGCAGGCGGGCGCGCTGCCCCGGGGAGAGGGATGCGAGGGGTCGGGAGCGGTCGAGGCCTCCCAGGGCGAGGGCCTCCAGGGTCTGTTCGAGGCGCGTGTCGATGGTCCACGCGTCCCGCGCGATCATCGCCGCTAGGACGCGGTCGTACTCCGCTTCGTCGCGCGGAGAGGGGCCCTGGGCGAGGCGCTCGGTGAGGAAGTCGAAGCGCGCCGCCAGCCCACGGGTGCCCGACGTGGCGGTATCGATGAGGTGTGCGACGGTGCGGGCCTCCCGTGCTTCCGCGGGCGGGGGGAGCGGCGTGGACCTCGTCAGCGCGGGTGGAGGGGGTACTGATGACGGTGGGACCTCTGCGGGCGGCGATGCCTGGAGGGACGCCGAGGCCGGTGGGGCGCTGACCGTCCCGGAGTCCGGCTCGAGCTGCCCGGCTGCCAGGGCGAGCAGCGTTGACTTGCCGATCCCATTGGGGCCAACGACGACGAGGCGCTCGGCGGGCCCACACGTGAAAGAGACGTTGCTCAGAACATGACGCGCGCCATAGGAAAAGAAGACGCGGGAAAAGACAATCGTAGACATAACACACCTGGGGGAGGAGGGACGAGGGGCGCTATGTCAGGAGTCCATGGGCCCATTGTACCGGGAACGGCTCATTCGTGGGGCGGAGTCCGTCGGGAGGCCGCGAGGCCGCCGTCTCCCGGGGAGTCGTCGTGGGCGTTTGCACTGGGAAGGGCGGGGAGGAGGCTCAAGCCTCCTCCCCGCCCCGTGAACATCAGTGAACTACTTCCACATGACTCCTTCGTCTGGTTGGGCGAGTGCTCCCGCGTTATCACCGCGCTGTTGGTGGCGTTACCTGGCTCCTTCGGTGGTCTGTGCGGGATTCCCGCCTCCCTTTTGTCTGACAACAGTTACTGTAGGATGCCAACCTTGGGGAATGGGCGAAGGAAGCCTGGAGAATCCTGGGATTTCGAGCCGTCACGGCTTGATGTACGTGGCCCCGTCCTTCGTCCACTCGCGGATCGCGGGGATGGCGGCGGGCACTTGCCCCAGCCACTCGGGCAGCGTGCCGTCGACGAACTCGTGGTTGGCCAGCGACCTGGCGCAGGCGAAGAAGTCCACGCCAGCACGGGCCGCCGCCTCCATCTGCGCAGTCCAGTCGTTTGCGCCCTGGAGCGCGTAGACTCCAGTGCCGTTCACGATGACGACGATCCCGTGAGCCAGGCCGAGTTGCGTGAGGTTGCCGAGGTTCGACAGCGCCGCGGGCCAGCGGGCGACGTCAGAAACGTGAAGAATGTAGTCGTAGCTCATAGTGCTCTCTTCCGTGGGAATGACGTGGCGTCAGTGGAGTCCCCGTCGGGGTACGGGGAAGGCTACCGCGCGGGGATGGGACGGCCGCTAGTGACCCCGGTGTCGTGCTTTTGCCTTCTCACGTTCGAGTCGGTACTTGGCATCTGCCGCCTCCCGTTTCTTCTGCTTGGCGTCCGCGGCTCGGCGCTGCGCCCAGCGCTCGCGGTCTGCGTGGATTGCCGCTTGCGAAGCGGTCGATGGGCGCCCCCGGTGGGCGAGGCGGGACGCTTGGCGCTGCGCGCGCTTGGGATTGGGGCGCTTGGTGCGGCGCTCGAGGTCGGCAGAAACAACGGCTGCCTCATCGAGCCGGCGTGTGAGCGCGTTGGCGTGGGCGAGGAAAAACTCATACAGTTCCGCGTCCGAGGGCTGCGTGCCAAACACGATCCGAACCGCCTGGACGCGGCCCGCCTCGTGGCGCTCAATGACGACCACCCAAAAGCGGCCGTCGAAATACAGTGTGGACTCCGTCTTCATCATGTGTCTCCAGGTACACCAAAGTGGACCTGATGACGCCGGATTCTGCGCTGGGCAGCGACGGATGCGGGGCATCGTCCAGACTTCCTACTGGACCGTGCGATTCGCGTACCAGGACTGACGCTTCATTGTACGTCCGGTTTCCCCAGATCCGTCACTTCGTGGCCGCAGGAGAATACGGACGAGGGGTGAGCGTGCGTTAGTTGACGATCGGCTTGCCGCCGATGGACATGGGGGCACGGGTGCGTGCCTGCGTGTCGAGATCCCTCTCCCAGGCCGAGGCATCCTCCCAGTTGGCTGAGGAGAGGAGGCGCAGGGCGCCGATCTCTCCGAGGGCGTCCAGCAGGAGGAAGCGGGGAGCGGGGTAGGGGGCGTCCCACGGGATGGCTGTCCACACGCCATTCTTGCCCAGCAGGAACTCGCCGCGGTTGCGATCGTGCAGGTCGTTGGCGGCCTCCCGCGCCTGCCCTTCGGCGGCCCACAGCCAGCGGGTGGTGCGGAATGCCTCCCAGGTCTCGTCCCACGACGAATAGTAGGACTGGAGGGCGCGGTTGATGGCCGCGAGGGTGTCGAAGGCCTCGTCCTCGCTGAGCCACCCGGCGGATGCGCCCGCGCGGGTCAGGTTGGCGGCGCGGATGAAATCCCACGCGGCGAACTCCAGGGATTGCAGGCCGCGGTCGTTGGCCTGGAATCGGTGGATCTGCCAGAGCCTCTCCCAGTCCTGCGTCGACACGTCCGCGGTCTTGCGCAGGCGGGAGATCTCGGCCTCGGCCCACGACTGATTGGCGCAGCGCTTGCGCAAAAACGCGAAGTCCTCGCGATGACCGTCGCGCAGGAGCGAGTAGAGCTGGCGCAGCAGCTGCTTCCTATCCGTGATGTCCCAGTCTCGCTTGAGCATCTCCTTCGTGGCCGCGGGGTCGGACACGCTCAACACGTTGAGCGTGTCTCCGTTGCACAGCGCGTAGGGGAAGGACGGGGCGAGCAGGCGCGCCGTCGGGTCCGTCGTCATCGAGGAGCGAGTCCCGCGCAGGTGCGGCGTGTGATGCTCGTTGAGGTCATTCCACTCGCTTTCCTGCCCCGCCTTGCGCACGTCTTGAGGCGCGGGTGCGGCTCCCTTCGAACGATTGATCGCCGTCTTGATCCTGTTCGACACCAGCGCGAGTGCCACGAAGAAGATCGCGAGCCACACGGGGGAGGGAACCTGGGAGAGGATGTTCTCAATCACGATGACGATTGTGCATGATCGGCGGTGACTTACACAAGCCAGCGGACGACCGACGCCACGGGGAGCCCGGGCCAGCCGCGTCCTCGCACGCGTGAGAATCGGACATCGCCTCGGCGCTGTCAACCCCGCGCCGCGTGAGACGCGCGGATATCACCTGCGGTACCCAGATGAGCGCCGGACACGGTAAGGTCCTTCCCAGGTGCGTCTCCGGGTAAGAGAGCCGCGGGGATGCTACAAATGCTGGGGAAGAACGGGAAGGGACGGCAATGTCAGCGACGAAGCTCGTGATCGTGGAGTCTCCTGCGAAGGCTGCCACCATCGAGGGATACCTGGGCCCCGACTACCATGTGACCGCCTCGATCGGTCACATCCGCGACCTACCCCAGCCCTCCGAGCTACCCAAGGATATGAAGAAGGGGCCCTTCGGACGCTTCGCCGTCAACGTCGATGACGGCTTCACGCCCTACTACGTGGTGAACCCCGACAAGAAGAAGAAGGTCACCGAACTCAAGAAGCTCCTCAAGGAGTCCGACGAACTCTTCCTGGCAACCGATGAGGATCGCGAGGGAGAGGCCATCGCGTGGCACCTCCTGCAGGTCCTCAAGCCGAAGGTGCCCGTGCGACGCATGGTCTTCCACGAGATCACGAAGGAAGCGATCCAGCGGGCACTGGACAACACGCGCGACCTGGACACGGCGCTGGTGGACGCCCAAGAGACGCGCCGCATCCTCGACCGCCTCTACGGCTACGAGGTCTCCCCCCTGCTGTGGCGCAAGATTCGCCCGTCCCTGTCGGCGGGTCGCGTCCAGTCGGTGGCCACGCGCCTCGTGGTCGCCAGGGAACGGGACCGCATGGCCCACGTGAGCGCCGAATACTGGTCGATCGACACGGCCTTCACCTGCGCCGGTCAGGCCTTCAGCGCCCGCGTGACCTCCGTCGATGGGGCGGCGATCGCGACGGGCTCGGACTTCAGTGAGAAGGGCGAGCTGAGTGCGAAGGCTCTCAAGGCCGGCGTTCTCCACCTCGACGAGGCCACGGCCCGCTCCTACGCCCGCGCGCTCACTGACGCCCCGGCCTCGGTCGTCGACTCCGTGACCCGCAAGCCCTATCGGCGCCGCCCGGCCGCCCCCTTCACGACCTCGACCCTGCAGCAGGAGGCTTCGCGCAAGCTGCACTGGAATGCATCCTCGACCATGCGCACCGCCCAGTCCCTCTACGAGTCCGGCTACATCACGTACATGCGTACCGACTCCACGGCGCTGTCGGGGCAGGCCATCCACGCGGCCCGCGAGCAGGCCACCCAGCTCTACGGGGCCGAGGCCGTGGCCGAGGCTCCGCGCACCTACGGAACCGCGTCGAAGGGCGCGCAGGAGGCCCACGAGGCGATCCGACCCGCCGGGGACCACTTCCGCACGCCGGGCGAGGTGGCCTCGTCCCTGTCCAAGCAGCAGCTGGCCCTGTACGACCTGATCTGGAAGCGCACGGTCGCCTCCCAGATGGCCGACGCGCGCGGGTACACGGCGACGATCCGCGTGCTCACGGGCATCAACGTTGACGGCAAGCGACACGATGTCCTCTCGTCGGCCTCGGGCACCGTCATCACCGCCCCCGGGTTCCGCCTGGCCTACGAGGAGGGGCGCGACCAGGGCCGATACGAGGCGGAGAAGAGCGACGCGGAGAAGACCCTGCCCGACGTGGCCGAGGGCGACGCCGCCTCCCTGACCCAGGCGACCCCCGCCGGGCACGAGACGCAGCCCCCGGGGCGCTACACGGAGGCCACGCTGGTCAAGACCATGGAGGAGCTCGGCATCGGACGCCCCTCCACGTACGCGGCCACGATCCAGACGATCGGCGACCGCGGATACGTCACGCACCGCGGCCAGTACCTGGTCCCCACGTGGCTGGCATTCTCGGTGACGCGCCTGCTCGAAGAGAACCTCGCGAACCTCGTGGACTACGACTTCACGGCCTCCATGGAGGGCGACCTGGACCGCATCGCGGCGGGGGAAGAGAACGGAACGGAGTTCCTCTCCGGCTTCTTCTTTGGCCCCGACGGTTCGGGCGAGACGGGAGGCCTGCGACACGACGTGGCCTCCCTGGGAGACGACATCGACGCGCGCGCCGTCAACTCCATCGACCTGGGGCGCGGGGTGACCCTGCGCGTGGGCCGCTACGGCCCCTACATGGAAAAGGCCGACGGCACGCGCGCGAACGTTCCGCCGGAGGTGGCTCCGGACGAGCTGACCGACGAGCTCATCGACCAGCTCTTTAGCCGGGCCGCCGACGACGGGCGCGAGCTGGGCGTCGATCCCGGCACCGGCCACACGATCATCGTGAAGGACGGGCGCTACGGTCCCTACGTCACCGAGGTCCTTCCCGAGCCCGAGGGGGATGCCGGCGCGAAGGCCAAGAAGGGCGCGGTTAAGCCCAGGACCGCGTCCCTGTTCAAGACGATGGACATTTCCACCGTGACCCTTGCCGAGGCCCTCCAGCTGCTCTCCCTGCCGCGCGAGGTGGGGGTCGACCCGGCCTCGGGCGAGGTCATCACGGCGCAAAATGGCCGCTACGGTCCCTACCTGAAGAAGGGGACGGACTCGCGCACGCTGGCCAGTGAGGACCAGCTCCTGACGATCACCCTGGACGAGGCCCTGGCGATCTACGCTCAGCCCAAGACTCGGGGTCGAGGCGTGGCCCGTCCGCCGCTGCGCGAGTTCGGCGAGGACCCGATCTCCGGCAAGAAGGTCACCGTTAAGGACGGGCGCTTCGGCCCCTACGTGACCGACGGTGAGACGAACGTGACCGTCCCGCGGGCGGAAACGGTCGAGGACCTGACGGCCGAACGCGCCTACGAGCTCCTGGCCGACAAGCGAGCCAAGGGGCCCGCCCCCAAGCGCGCGCGCAAGACGGCGGCAAAGAAGACGACGACGAAGAAGAAAACGGCGGCGAAGAAACCCGCCGCGAAGAAGACGCGCGCCAAGAAACAGGCGGCGACGAAGGAATGACGATGGCAGCGCGAGGAGTGTTCATCACTTTCGAGGGCGGCGACGGCTCCGGCAAGTCCACGCAGATCCTGGCGGTGCGCGACTGGTTCGCGAGTCGCGGACGCGAGGTCGTTGTCACCCGCGAGCCGGGCGGCACCGAGCTGGGGGCGGAGATCCGTCGCCTGGTGCAAAACGGGCCTGAGGACGTGGATGCGCGCACCGAGGCGCTTCTGTATGCGGCGGACCGTGCCTACCACGTGACCACGGTCGTGGCCCCCGCCCTCGAGCGCGGCGCGGTCGTGCTGGGGGACCGCTACATCGACTCCTCCCTGGCCTACCAGGGGGCGGCCCGCTCCCTGGGCGTCGACGAGATCTCGTCCCTGTCCGCGTGGGCGACCCGCGGCCTCTACCCCTCGCTCACGTTCCTCCTGGACCTGCCCCCCGAGGTCGGGCTGCGGCGCCATACCGACGCCCCGGACCGCATGGAGCGCGAGTCCATGGACTTCCACGAGCGCGTCCGCCACGAGTACCTGCGCCTGGCCGACGCGGAGCCGGATCGCATCGTCGTCATCGACGCCGTCGGCACCGTCGAGGAGGTGTTCTCCGAGATCCGCGGGGTCCTCGTCGAACGCTTCGAAGGTGGGGTGGCCACCATTGACGAGGCCGCGGACGTATCCGCGGAAGCCGCGAGGGACGCGGGGGAGCCGGCACCCGACGCCGGCCGCTCCCCGCGCACGGGAGGCGGCGAGACGCCCTCCTCCCGCAAGCCCGCGACCATGGTTGGCGCCCTCGGGGAATCCCAGGGTGCCCTGTGGGATGAATGATGAGCGTCTGGTCCTCCCTGGTCGGACAGGATGATGCGGTCGCTAAGCTCAGCGAGGCCGCGGCCAGCGCGCGCGCGATCGTGGCTTCCAGGGCGGGTTCGGCCGCCTTGGAAGACGCTCGCTCGATGAGCCACGCGTGGCTCATCACCGGCCCCCCGGGATCCGGACGATCCGTGGCCGCGCGGGCCTTCGCGGCGGCCCTGCAGTGCACCGGCGAGGAGGTCGGCTGTGGAACGTGCCCGGGGTGCCGCACGACCACGGGGCGCACCAATGCGGACGTTCTCTTCGTCGCGACGGAGACCTCGATCATCAACGTTGAGACCGCGCGTTCCCTGGTCCTCCAGGCCCAGTCGTCCCCCTCCCAGGGGCTGTGGCGCGTGATCGTCGTCGAGGACGCGGATCGCCTGGGTGAAGCGGGGGCGAACGCCCTGCTCAAGGCCATTGAAGAACCCCCCGAGCACACGGTCTGGCTCCTGTGCGCCCCCAGCCCGGAGGATATGATCGCCACGATCCGGTCGAGGTGCCGCCACCTCGGCCTGCGCATCCCCACCGCCAACGCGGTCGCGGACCTCCTCGTGCGCGAGGGCGTGGCCACCCCCGAGGTTGCCCTCGAGGCCGCGCGAGCCGCCCAATCCCACATCGGCCTCGCCCGAGCGCTGGCCGCCGACCCCGAGATGCGAGCGCGCAGGCGCGCCATCGTCACCGCTCCCGCCTCGGTGCGAAGCGTCGGAGAGGCGGTGCTCGCCGCCGAACGGCTCCTGGAGACCGCCAAGGCTCAGGCCGACGCGCAGGTCAGCGAACGCAACGCGCGCGAGAAAGCGGAGCTGCTGCGCCAGCTCGGGATGGAGGAGGACGAACGCGCCACCAAGGCCTCGCGCACCCTCATCCGCCAGCTCGAGGAGGATCAGAAGCGCCGCTCCAAGCGCGCGCTCACGGACGCGATCGACCGCGCCCTCATCGACCTGCTCGCCATCTACCGCGACGTCCTCATGACGCAGGTGGGTGGAGACGGAGAACTCATCAACACCGACCTGGCCGACCTGGTCCGTTCGATCGCGGCCGAGTCGACTCCCCGCCAGACGCTGAGCCGCGTCGACCACATCGAGACGGCGCGGCGGCGGCTGAAGTCGAATGGAAACACACTCCTCGTCCTGGAGGACATGGCGATCTCCCTGCGGCCCCAGGCGTAAAACTAACCCCCGCAATCTCCGTTACAATCGGGGCCATGAAGACACGCTCCATCGCGGCCGTCGCCGTCGCGATCCTCGCCGTCGTCGCGATCGTCCTGACAGTCCTCGGCTACTACGGGACTCAGCACAGGGGACCCGTTCCGGCAGCGACGGCCACGTCGTCGGCGCCTCCGATCCCGGTGCAATCCGGATCGACTCAGGCGTACTACGAGCAGACCATCACGTGGGGCGCGTGCGCATCCGGCACCTTCGGCTCCTTCCAGGGGGTGGACTCCTCCGACGCCAGCGAGTACCAGTGCGCCTTCCTGAAGGCGCCCCTCGACTGGGCGCAGCCCGACGGCAACCAGATCTCGTTGGCCCTCGCCGTCCACCGCTCCGGCTCCAAGAACGCCCCCGCCCTGTTTATCAACCCGGGCGGACCCGGCGGGGCGGTCGTCTCCGCTCTTCCCTACTACGCGAGCCAGGGACTGGGTGAGTCCGTCGTCAACGCCTACGACATCATCGCCCTCGACCCGCGCGGGGTGGGCGACTCCACCCCCGTCTTTTGCCTGAGCGACGACGAGAAGGACAAGCGAAACGCGGGCGAGGACGGCGCGAACGACACCGGGGATGAGTCCCCCCAGTCGGCCATCGAAGCGGCCCAGGAGGACTCGCGCACCCTCGCCGCCGGATGCAAGGAGCGTTCCGGTAGCCTCTTCGAACACATCGACACCGTCAGCGCGGCGCGCGACTTCGACATGGTGCGTGCCGTCCTCGGTCAGGACACCCTCAACCTTCTCGGATACTCCTACGGCACGTTCCTGGGGGCCACCTACGCCGGGCTCTTCCCCGAGCGGGTCGGCCGCTTCGTCCTCGATGGTGCCCTCGATCCCTCCCTCAGCGTCAACGAGGTCGCGGCCCTGCAGATGCGCGGCCTGGACGCTTCCCTCCAACAGTGGATCAGCGACTGCGCCACCCAGGCCTCGTGCCCGATGGGACGCAGCCGCGACGAGGGGATCGAAACGGTCCGTTCCTTCCTGGACTCTCTGCAGGACAAGCCGCTGCGCACGTCGAACCCGGATCGCCCCCTGACGGAGAACCTGGCCGTGACCGCCATGACCGGAGCCATGTACAACACGCAGTGGTGGCCCCAGCTCACCCAGGCCTTTGCCTCCGCGTGGCGCAGCGGGGACGGCAGCGCCATGCTCGCCATCGCCGACACGCTCAACTCGCGCAACGAAGACGGCACCTACGAGGACAACTCCTCCGACGCGATCAATGCGATCAACAACCTCGACTATGCGCCCGAGGGAACCAGCGAGCAGTGGGCCGCCGAGGTGGACTCCCTCAGGAAGGACCTGCGGATCCTCGGCAAGTACGTGGGCTACCCGTCGGCGGCCCTCGAAGCGTGGCCCACGCGCCACGCCCCGCGCTCGCGCATCACCGCGCAGGGGGCGGCGCCCATCGTCGTCATCGGGACGACCCACGACCCGGCCACCCCGTACTCGATGGCTCAGGGGCTCTCCGGTCAGCTGGCGAGCGGCGTCCTCGTGTCGGTCGAAGGCTGGAATCACACGGCATACAGGCGCGGCGCGAACCCGTGCGTCGTGCGGGCCGTCGAAGACTACCTGGTCAAGGGCACCGTCCCCTCCGACGGGCTCATGTGCCAGTAGGTGCGTGACCCACGACATCCCTCAGGGGGGTGTCCTGGTTTGCGCTCGCGGCACACATTCCAGTACAGTTGTGCCGTTGCCTGCGCGCCCCGGAGACGGTGGAACGGCAGGCTCGGCCGCCTTAGCTCAGTCGGCAGAGCGATTCACTCGTAATGAATAGGTCGTGGGTTCGATTCCCACAGGCGGCTCGGATGCGCCCACCCCGCTCGGGGTGGGCGCTCGTGTCTTCTCCCCCGCGCATGTCTGGATGCGGGTGTCGAGGCGCAGCCGAGTCGCGGGCAAGCCGTGGCTCGCCGGGGCGGACGGGACCGTGAGGTAACCGCGGCCTCGACCAAGATTGGTAAGGCGCTCCTATCCACCTGTCGCGTGCGAGCCAACGGCGGTATAACGCGCGCTTTCGGCGTTTTATTCCCGGAAGTGGCCGCGCCGTGAAACAGGCAACGAACGGCGAGTTAGGACTAGAAAATGCGGGACCAAAGGACCAAGATGGATGTGACCAAGAGGCGGTCCCGCGAGGGTAGGTCCGCCACGTAACAACACGAGCGAAGGAGAATCAACATGACCGTTGAGTCCACTGGTTTCAAAGCTTCCGACGTCCTCGCAGGCAACCTGCAGAAGGTCCTCACCGACGTGACGGCGCTGTCCCTCGTGGGCAAGCAGCTGCACTGGAACATCACGGGCGACGGATTCCGTTCGCTGCACCTCTTCCTCGACGATGTCGTTAACATCGCGCGCGAGGCCTCCGACGAGGTCGCCGAGCGCATGCGCGCCATGCAGGCCGTCCCCAACGGCCTGCCTGAGGTCGTGGCGCAGCGCAACACCCTGCCCACGGTGCCCGAGACGATCATCAAGACGGACGATGCCGAGGAGCTCGCCGTCGCCGCGATCAACGCCACCGTCGCCACCATGCGCGACGTCCACGAGAAGGTCGACGCCGAGGATTCGGCTTCTGCGGATATCCTCAACGACTACATTCGTCGCCTTGAGCAGCAGGCATGGTTCATCCGTTCGCAAAACGGCCAGGCCTGAGCCTACCCTTCACGGCCGGGGTGTGAGCCTGCCCGGCTCGCCACAGCACCGGGGTGTCCCGCCTAGGAGGCGGGACACCCCGGTCCCGTTGAAGGCTCGGCTCCCGTGGGGCAAACCGGGAGGGTCGGCGTGCCCCGCCCCGCGCTCGTCCAGGCGCTCACCCGAGCTCCACCCGTGGGCGGAGGTGACACCCCGTCAGCGACACGCGGGACCGCGATCACTACGCTGGAGGCGTGATGAACTCCCAGGACCCCGAGGTCGCCGAGGCCTCCCTCGCCGCAGCCGCGCCCTCCCGCCCCGACGACGCCGTCGCCCTCGTCCTGGTTAACCTCGGAACCCCGAGCGCTCCCGAACCCGGACCGGTGCGCGCCTTCCTCCGCGAGTTCCTGTCCGACCGGCGCGTCATCGAGATGAACCCGTTCCTGTGGAAGCCGATCCTCGAAGGAATCATCCTGCGGGTGCGCCCCCGCGAGGTGTCCCGCAAGTACCGCAGCATCTGGCTGGAGCAGGGCTCGCCCCTCATGCACTACACCCGTGAGCAGGCGCGCCTCCTCGGCGAGCGCCTTCCCGGCGTGCGGGTGGAGGTTGCCATGCGATACGGTCAGCTCTCGATCGGCGCCGCGTTGGATCGCCTGCACGCCCAGGGCGTGCGCCGCGTGGCCGTGCTTCCCGCCTACCCCCATTATTCGGCGACGACGGTCGCGTCGATCAACGACGCCGTGTGCGCCTGGATCGGACGCAACCGAGACGGATTCGAGATGCGCCTGCACCGCTCGTTCCCAGCCTCGCCCGCCTACATCGACGCGCTCGCCGTCGCGCTGGAGGCCCACTGGGAGCGCGAGGGGCGCCCAAACTTCCTGGCCGGAGAGCGCGTGGTCGTCTCCTTCCACTCGATTCCCGTGGCGATGGATCAGGCGGGCGACCCTTACCGCGCCGAATGCCGTCGAACCGTGGCGGCCCTCGAAGCTCGGCTCGGGCTGCCGATGGGGACGCTCACTGCGACATTCCAGAGCGTCTTCGGCCGCGCCGAGTGGCTGGGACCGCAAACAATCGAGGAAATGGCGAGGCTCGGTGGCGAGCACTGCCCCCGCGTCGACGTCATATGCCCAGGATTTACGGCCGACTGCCTGGAGACGCTGGAGGAGATCGACCAGCTCAACCGCGAGACCTTCACCGAGGCGGGGGGCGGGGACTACCACTACGTGCCGTGGGCGAACGCGTCGGATGGGGCCGTGAGCGCCCTGGAGGAACAGGCGCGCATCGCGCTCGCGGGTTGGATCTAGGGCGTGCGCGCCGACCCTTTGCTGTCACAATCGACCGGCGGACGAACCGATCCGGCGCGGGGGCTGAACGCCTCGTAGCGTGAGGGCATGGACTCCCCCGACTGTCACGACCTTGCAACGCTGGCCATTCACATCGGCTGTGCGCCGGATCCGGTGACCGGCGACGTCGTTCCCCCGATCCACGTCGCCTCCACCTACGTTCAAGACCGGCCCGGGCAGCTGCGCGACGGCTACGAGTACGGCCGCTGCGCTAACCCGACGACCAACGCCTTCGCGGGGGCAATCGCGGCCCTGGAAGGCGCGCGGAACGGCTTCGCTTTCCCGTCCGGAATGAGCGCGGAAGACACGCTCATTCGCCTGCTGGCCAGACCGGGGGATCAGGTCGTGCACTCGACCGACGTGTACGGGGGCACGCACAAACTGCTCAGCGTCATCAAACCCGCCGAGGGCATCGCATCGGAGTCGGTGGATCTGACCGACGTGGACGTGGCGGCGTGCGCGATTCGGAGGGCTCGCCCCCAGATCGTCTGGGTGGAAACCCCGTCGAACCCGTTTCTCACGGTGACCGACATCGCCGCCATCGCGGAGCTGACTCACGAGGTGGGCGGCCTGCTGGTGGTCGATAACACCTTCGCGACCCCCGTTCTGCAGCGTCCCCTCGACCTGGGAGCGGACGCCGTGGTGCACTCGACCACGAAGTACGTGGCCGGGCACTCGGACGTCGTGGGAGGGGCTTTCGTGCTGCGCGATGACCTGACACTCCCCGCCCACGTCACCCCCTTCTTCGACGAGGCGGATGCGGCCGCGGAGGCGGTCAAGCTGCAGATGACGCTCGGGCACGTGCCCTCCCCGCGGGACACCTACCTTGCGCACCGGGGCCTGAAGACGCTCGCTCTACGGGTCGAGCGACACTGCGAGAATGCGCAGAGGGTCGCCGAGTACCTGGCCGAGCACCCCAAGGTCACCTCCGTGCACTACCCGGGCCTGGCCTCGGACCCGGGTCACGGGATTGCGCGGCGCCAGAATCCGCGAGGCGTGGGCGGGGTCCTCTCCTTCCAGGTGGCCACCGAGGAGGCGGCCATCCGCCTGTCGACGCGTACGCGCCTCTTCACGCTGGCGGCGTCGCTGGGCGCTCCGGAGTCCCTCATCGAGCATCCTGCGATCATGACGCACTCGACGCGCGCGGGCGGCGTGGGCGGGGTGCCCGGGACGCTGCTGCGCCTGGCGGTGGGCCTGGAGGACGCAGGGGACCTGATCGCGGACCTGGAACAGGCGCTCGCGCAGATATGATCGTGACGAGGGGGAAGCAGCATCGGTCGAATGACGCAGGTCCGCCGGGCCTCCTCACCGCCCGGATTCGTCCGTGAACCGCGGGGATCCAGGTGCTGAGCTCGCGGTGAGACTTCCCCGGGAGTGCCTGCGGGCAAGCCAGCTGGCGGCTGCGGTGGCGCCACCGACCGCGAGAACCGCGGGCACGAGGATCGTGGCGCCCTCGCCGGTGAACTCGATGACCAGGATGAGGCCGGTGAAGGGGGCCTTCATGGATGCGCCGAGGAAGGCTGCCGCGCCCAGGAACGCGAAGGCCGCAACCTGTGATCCCGGCCATGCGGCGGCCCAGGGCAGTCCGATGACGGCCCCGAGACCCGCCCCCAAGGCAACCGCGGGAGTCAGGACGCCGCCCCAGCCGCCGGAGCGAATCGTCGCGAGGGTTGTGGCGGTCTTGGCAACGAGGACAAGCGCGGCGAGGGCGACGCCGGCTCCTGCGGCCCAGGCGGCGTCGAACTGGGTTTGGGCGCTGGCCTGCCCGTTTCCGAGCACCGAGGGCACCCGGGTCGAGACGAGGCCGACGAGAGTGAAGCAGAGCGGCATGGCGACGAGGAGGCGCCAGTCGCGTGGGCGAGCCGAACCGAGGGAGGCGACCACCCGGCGAAACACCCACCCGGCCGCCCCCAGGAGCGGACCGACGAGCGCCCCAAACACTGTGAGAGACAGGGAAGGGGTGAGGGGGGGAAGCGAGTAGAAGAAGGCGGGCCTGGTGAAACCCGTCGACAGGAGGACTGCGATGGAAGAACTGACGAGGGCGGGTGCGACGGCGCGCGCGGATCGGGAGACGAGGAGGACCTCAAGGGTGTAGATGGCTCCCGACAGCGGAATCGAGTAGACGGCCGCCAGTCCCGCGCCTGCTCCGCAGGCGACGATGATCCTGCGGTCCTGCGCGCACAGGCCGAGCCGATCGGCCGCCGCGGCGGCGAGCGCTGCGGCCATCTCTCGGGGGGCGACCTCGCGTCCGACCGAGGCCCCGAGGCCGACGATGACGATCTGGGTGAGGGCGTGCCACACGGCCCGAAGAGGAGGCATCGGCGTGCCCTCCACCGCGGCGCCGACCGACGTGATCGTCTGATTGCGCCGGAAGAGGAAGAACCAGGACAGCGCGCCGATCACTCCGGCCAGGGCGAGGACTCCGACGCGGCGAGCGGGGGAGGCGGCGCTCACGGCCTGCAGGAGCGTGCCCGAATGCATGTTCCAGGCCAGCGCCTGGATCCAATGCAGCAGGTGAATGCACGCCAGGCCGACGAGGCCGGCAATGATGCCGGTGGCCACGGTGGCTGCAGCGAGGCGGCGGGTGTGGCTCAGCACAGTGAATCCTCGTCAAGGCGCGCGCTGACCCTGGAGAAAAGGGAGGTGAGCACGGACACCTCTTCGGGTGTGATGTCGTCGAGGAACAGGCGGCGGATGACGGCGCGCTGGATGAGCGCAGCCTTGTCGAAGAGAGTCTTTCCGTCGAGCGTGAGGAAGACGAGGCCGCCGCGCCCGTCGCCCTGACAGGGGCGGCGCTCGATGAGTCCGCGTGATTCGAGGCGCTTCATCGTGTGCGTGAGGCGCGAACGTGAGAAGACGACCCGATGGGCCAGCACGGAGGGGCGGATTCCCTCCTCTCCCGCGCGGTCGGTCATGAGCAGGACGGAGTATTCGGGCATGGAGAGTCCGGCCTGCCCCTTGAGTGCCGCTTCGATGCGTTCGGTGAGGCGCGCGGTCGCCGTGAAGTAGAGTTCCCAGGCTGCTGCGCGGGGGTGGTGTGCTCGGCTCACTGCTTCTCCTCGTGTCGTGCTCCTCACCGGCGAGGCCGATGACGACCTCGCGGGCGGCTACGAGTATAACTTTCAATTACCCACAGCTAGAAATCAGTGCAGCGTAACTCACGTTCGGCGCGTGAATGGGATGATGAGAAAGATATGGCGAATTGCGTTAATCTGATTTCATTGAATTCCATGTTGATAGGGATCTGGAATTCTTGGAACGCATGAAGGAGTGAGTACATGAAGAAGACGACGAAGATTGTGGAAGTTGTCGATGATTTCGATGGATCGCCCGCCGATCAGACGGTCCGATTCGCATTCAATGGCGCCTCGTATGAGATCGATCTGAGCCGCGAGCACTTTGAGGAATTCGCCGAGGCCATCCAGCCCTACATCAAGGCCGGGCGCAAGACCGGTTCCACTCGCCGCCGCGGCAACGCAGGAAACCCGACGCAGCGTCTCGAGAACGCGAAGATTCGTGCGTGGGCTCTCGCCGAGGGGCATCAGGTCTCGGACCGCGGGCGCATCCCCGCCCCGATCGTTGAGGCCTATCGCAAGGCCAACGCCTGAGGAGCCCAACGGATTGGGGCGCGCAGTTTCCTGCGCGCCCCAATCGCTGCACTATCTGGGGGCCGCGCATCGCGCGGCCCCCAGATAGTTTTCGTCAGTTCTTCGTGACGGTGTTATTTGTTCCGGAATCGCTCATGACATGGGGAGCGTTTCCGTTGTCGTATTCGATGACGTTGTTGGAACCCGTGAAGCTCACGTGCTGAACAGAATCCACATCGATGTGGTTGTTGGAACCACTGACGGTGATCTCGGTGACGTCGTCGCCGTCAACCTCGAGGTTGGATCCATTAATCACCACCTTCGTGGTTCCGTCCGGAATGCGCACCTTGGTGCCGGAATCGTTGATCGTGAAGGGCGCGGAAGCGTCCGTCTTCTGGTCGGAACTCGCCGAGGAACCCGATGCCTCGGGCGAGGCGGCGGCTGTGGGGCTGGAGGACTCGGTGGAAGAGGGGCTGGAGGAGGGCGAGTTGATGACGCACCCGCTCAGGGCGGCGGACGAGATCGCAACGGCGGCGGCCAGCGGGACGAGGGACTTCAGGGACATGTTGTCTCCGTTTCGTAGGTCGGAATTGGGTTGCTTCGTGCCACAGGGTACTAGAAGGCGGGGATGTAGATTTCGACGCGGCGGTTGAGGGCGCGTCCGGCGGGGTTGTCGCTTCCGTCGGGGTTTTCGTTGGGGGCCACGGGTTTGGTTTCGCCGTAGCCGGTGGCGTCGAGGGTCGCGGTGACGCCGTTCTTGCTGAGGTCGTTCATGACGGCGTTTGCTCGGTCTTCGGAGAGTTTCTGGTTGAAGGCTTCGTCGGAGACGGAGTCGGTGTGTCCGTAGATGTGTGCGGCGGGGACTTTGGCGTTGTTGAGGACGGTGGCGAGTGTGGAGAGGGTTTGGGCGGCGTCGGGTCGGATGTCGGACTTGCCGAAATCGAAGAGGATGCTGTCCTCGAGGGTGATGACCGTCCCGCAGGACTCCACCGGCTTCAGTGACTCCACCGGCGGGAACTTCCCGAGCGCAGGGAGCGGCTCAACCCTGGGTGCGTCCGTGATCGTCACCCCGTTCACCAATGCCGTACCGTCACCATAGTTGATGATCGACAATGTTCCATCGCTATAGCTGCCCGATCCATCTCTATTGTTATAGATTGTTGTTTTCCCGACCGCGTAGTTGCCCGAGCCATCGCCGTTGTTGACGATACTCTCGTCGGTCTCGGAGTTGGAGTAGTTGCCGTAGCCGCGGCTGTCAATGAAGACGCTGACCGGCCCGGCGGAGTATGTTCCCCCACCGTCCGAAAGGATAAACAGGGACACCTGGGTGTCGGAGTTGACGTAGGACCCGCTGCCGTCACCGCCGTAGATGATGGTGATAGGGCCTTCGACGATCGAGCCTGCGCCGTCTCCGTTGTTGATGACGAGTCCGTCTCCTGTCGAGGTTGATGCTGAGCCGTCGCCGCCGAAGACCGTGCTGCCCGAGATGAGGACGTTGCCGTCGCACTTGGCGGGGGAAACCGTGATGCCCGGGACGGACTGGAGGGATGAGGAGGCGGTCTGGATGACGGCCTTGTCCGCGTTCGAGGCGAACACATCCATGGAAGGGACAGTGAAGAGGGGGACCGGGGGGATCTCGCCGGGGCGATACCCCGGCACCGTCGGCACGGTGTCGGTTGAGGCGGACGGGGAGGGAGTGGATGCTGCCGCGCTCGGCGAAGCCGCAGAATCGTGGGGCTTCGAGGCCGCGCAGGCACCCAGCGTGAGGGTGGTCGCGGCGAGGAGCGTGAGAACTGTCAGGGAGGAGCGCGCAGTATTCATGCCCCTACCGTACGGGAAAAATACAAGATGGACAATGATCCGGTAAGTGTCGAAAACGCCGGTATTTCAACGTTCTGAGGTGAAAGTCAAGAGGTCAGTTGGGCAGTCGCCGGGAATGTGCCTGGGGGTCGAGCATGGATCGCGATTCTCCTTCGCATTCGCGGGGTTGCGGCACCGCGGCCCATTCTGTGGCGTGATCAACGACACGGGGTGTGGGAGTCGAGACGCGCCTGTGGAACAATAGAGACATGAGCTACAAACTGGTGCTGCTCCGCCACGGCGAGAGCGAATGGAATGCAAAGAACCTCTTCACCGGTTGGGTGGATGTTCCGCTGTCGGACAAGGGCCGCGCGGAGGCTACTCACGGTGGCGAGCTCCTCAAGGAAGCCGGAGTGAAGCCCGACCTCCTGTTCACCTCGATGCTGCGTCGAGCCATCATGACCGCCAACCTGGCGCTCGATGCCGCTGATCGTCACTGGATCCCCGTCGAGCGCAACTGGCGCCTCAACGAACGCCACTACGGTGCGCTGCAGGGCAAGAACAAGAAGGAAATCCGCGACGAATACGGCGAGGAACAGTTCATGCTGTGGCGCCGCTCCTTCGACGTTGCCCCGCCAGCCATCGAGGCGGGTTCGGAGTTCTCTCAGGACGCCGATCCGCGCTACGCCGGCGAACCCGTTCCCATGAGCGAGTGTCTGAAGGACGTCATCGCGCGCCTGCTCCCCTACTGGGATGCGACGATCGTTCCGGCCATCAAGACCGGTAAGACCGTCATGATTGCCGCGCACGGCAACTCCCTGCGCGCCATCGTCAAGCACCTGGATGAGATCTCCGACGCGGACATCGCCGGCGTCAACATCCCCACCGGCATCCCGCTCGTGTACGAGCTCGACGAGGAAACCCTCAAGCCCATCAAGAAGGGCGGCACCTACCTGGATCCCGAGGCCGAGGCCAAGATCGCCGCGGTCGCCAACCAGGGCAAGTGAGCGACGCGCAAGCCCCGGCCTCGTCCATCAGACGAAGCTGGGGCTTCGCCGTCGAATCGGTGCGGACATGGCGCGACTCCCAACGCGCCGGTCGCACCGCTTCTTCCCCGGAGCGGGGCGCCTGAACGCCGGGTGAGACACGCGCCGATGTTCGTTTGTGTCGCTATGGCGATGAGTGTAGTGTTGAGCTTTCACACTGTCTGGGCGCTATACGACTCTCAGCTGGTAGAATGGGTGTGCTGTCCACGCAAGCATCCAGGAGTTCTTCCATGTCGTTCGAAATCGGTCAGACGGTTGTCTACCCGCACCACGGTGCTGCCACGATTGAAGAGGTCATGACGCGCACCATTCGCGGTGAAGAGCGCACCTACCTGAAGCTGCGTGTCAACCAGGGGGACCTCGAGATTCAGGTCCCCGCAGAGAACGTCGACATGGTCGGCGTACGCGACATTGTTGACGAGGACGGGCTCGAGGAAGTCCTCTCCGTCCTGCGCGCCCCCTACGTTGAGGAACCCACGAACTGGTCTCGCCGCTTCAAGGCGAACCAGGAGAAGATTGCCACGGGTGACATCGTGAAGGTCGCCGAAGTCGTGCGCGACCTGACTCGCCGCGATGATCTGAAGAAGTTGTCCACGGGCGAGAAGCGCATGCTGACGAAGGCCCGCTCCATCCTGACCTCCGAGCTCGCCCTCGCCCGCAACATCGAGAAGACAGCGGCGGCCGAGCGGCTCGATTCCGTTCTCGCCGAGGGGCGCATCGAGATCGAGGACGATGCCCTTGCCCAGTGAGGTGCGCGCGGTCCTCACGGCCGCGGGGTCCGGATCTCGTCTCGGCTGCGAGTGCCCCAAAGCCCTCGTCGAATTGTCGGGTCGCCCCCTTGTGTGGTGGGCGGCCCGAGGCCTACGCGCCGGGGGAGTGGGCGCGATCGTCGTGACGGCCCCGGCCTCGTCGATCGAGGAGTTTCGCAGCGCCCTGTCCGATATCGACGACCTCACCGTCGTCGCCGGCTCCGATCGCTCGCGTCAGGAATCCGTGGCCCTCGGCCTGACTGCGCTCGGGAAGCGCGAGCCGGACTCGATCGTCCTCGTGCACGACGCGGCCCGGCCTCTGACGCCCCCCGAGGTGACGCGCCGCGTCATTGGCGCTGTGCGCGGCGGGGCGAGGGCCGTCATCCCCGTCCTTCCCGTCACCGACACTCTCAAGACCGTGGACGCCTCTGGCGTGGTCGTCGGCACGCCTCGCCGCTCCGACATGGTCGCCGTGCAGACTCCGCAGGGCTTCCGCTGGGACGTCCTCATTCGCGCGCACGAGGCGGGCGCCTCCCTGGGCGCGGACGAGGCGGCTGCTGCCACGGACGACGCCGGCCTCGTCGAGGCCATCGGAGCTTCCGTTCAGACCGTTGCCGGAGATGAGCTCTCCCTGAAGGTCACGCGCCCCCTCGACCTGGCCATCGCGCGCCTCCTCGCCGACGCGGAGGCCCACCCCTAGAACCTGGGCGGAGCGCTGCCGCGTAGGATGGCTCGCACGACCGCGACGCCGTCCCTAGTGGCGAGCACGTCGCGCTGGTCGGCGTTGGCAACGAAGTAGCGCATGATGCGCTCCAGAGCCACAAAGGATAATCCCAGATCCGTCAAAAGCAGGCGAGAGATGCCCTTCTCGCCGTCTGCCTCCCAGTGAAGATCGGTGACCCCCGCGCGGGTCGTCCCCATGTAGGGTGCTGCAGCCCAGTCTGTCATGATAAGGCTGGGAGAAAGAGTTGGGTTCGCGACGATGACTCCGGCCGGGTGAAGAGCGATCCTCTGGCGTTTAAATTTCTCTGGTTGAGGGAAAAAGACGGTTGGTTGCTTGAGGAACAAGGAGCCGAGCATAAAGACTGTGCCGACGGATAGGGCAAATCCGTGTTTGGGACTCGATGAGAACGCAAGCGGAATGAGGGAAATGACAATACCGCTGATCCCCCACGCGAATCCGGCGGAACGTAGGCGCGCGACGGTGGTGTCCGCGATGAGCTCGATCTCGCAGACCACGCGCTCGTCGTCGTACCTGGCGAAGACAATCCGTGGCTCACGCATGGGGGAGCGGGCATACGCGATGGCGGTGGGAACGAAGCAGATGAGAACGATAAGCGCAATGGCGAGGCTGTGGACCAGCATGCGTGGGGCGTTTCCCTGTGCCACGAGAACAATGAGGGGGATCGTAGCGGCGATACCGAGGGCGTACAGGAGGACCGACACGCCCCATGCCCGCCGTCTGATGACGTCCGCCTGGTGGGGATCCAGCGGCCGTCTTACGAAGCGCAGAGCAATCATGCCGAGCCTCCCGCTGTGATGATCTCGGCGACGAGGTCGATGCCCCCTGGGGTCCCAAGGATCGCGCGGTCTTCAGGGTGGGTGTTGAAGTGATTAATGATCCGCTTAAGCTGCCAGAATCGTAGGGGTAACCCCATCGTGTCGAGGCGCAGCGTACCCTTGATGTCGCGAGCGGATACATGTAGCAGGTTGTAGCTGTCGTAGGTTGTCTTCACCTGCTCGATGCCCTCAATGCGCGGCTGCTTGTCCCACGGGATTGTGGTGGCGACATCGCTCAGGAGTGGATGAATTCCCAGGTGGGTGGGCGTGAGGGTGATGATGGGTGAGTGGTGGATGTTGGACGGCCGATATGGCGTTCGCCGGAGCAGAACATAACCCAAGAACGAAAACGAGATGCCGAGGACGATGCCGCCTACGCTGTCGGGTCGAAGCACGTAGAAGACGATAGCCGCCGGTCCCCATGTCGCGACGGCGATCATGAACACGTAGCTGACCCGAATGGCCGTGAGGGTGGGATAAACTGCCACCCCTCCCTCATCAATGTGAACCGTTGGGCCCCTGTGGTCGAGCCACAGTCGATGTAATCCGAGGCCGGTCGCCAGGAGCGTACCGAGCAATGAGTAGAACGTCAACAACATGGTGATGCTCATTGAGACGTATCTGCTCAGGAAAACGCCGATGACAGTGGACGCAGCAAGCACGCATGCAACCTTGATCCAATTGCTCGCTCTACTCTGATTCTCATCCACTTCAGACGTGTCGATCAGACGTGCCGTAGTCACCACGATTCTCCAAACATGTAGTAGGGGAGGTGTGCCAGGTCGATGGAATGGTGTTTCACCTGTGGCGCTTCGATGCGTGCGACGTGAGGCGTACTCTCCCACGGGAAACGCGCGGGGGACTCGCACCTGTTAGGCCGCAGATGAACTCTCATAATCCGGCTCCTTGGGTCGTGGCGCATCGGTTGCTGGCGGAAAGACGCTGGGCTCTATCCCGCGCGTCCTCCCTTGCTTAGGGGGCTGTCAGGATCGCGCGCACGATGCTCGCGCCCTCCCGCAGGCCGAGAGCATCGCGCCTATCCGGGTTGTCGTTGAAGTAATTGATGATGCGCGTGAGCCACGCGAACGGTATGGGAGTGCCTGTCATATCCAAGACCATGTCCCGGTCGGCCCCCTCAACGGACACGTGCATGAATATGTACGGAACGTAGTTCAGCGTCACCTGGGAGAAACCCTCGATGGTGGGGCGCGAGTCCCACGGAATGCGCGTCGGAGAATCGTCGAGGAGCGGCTGAAACTCGACATGATCGGGGCATACCCGGATGATCGGCCCGCGGTGGATCAGTGTGGGCCGGTGGGGAAGAACCCTTATGTAGACGAAGGATGCCGCCGAGAAGAAGAAACCGACGATGACGGTGCCGATGATGCCCGCTAGGCTGTCTCGAAGTGCCAGTTCAATGACGAGCGCGACCGGTCCGCAGGCCATCCCGATCACGAGGCTGATGTAGAGCGCGCGAACGTTGGCCAGGGAGGGATGTATGACCAGCCCTTCGCCCTCGACGTGCACGATCCAGCCGCCACCGTGGCGTGCGTGCTCTCCAAGCCCGACGGCGAGGGAGACGATGCACATGAGGAAGAACATTCCCGAGAGGAACAGGACCAAGCCGACGGGCAGGTGCCCGTGGAGGAACAGGACGAGGATTGCTGCGAGAGGGGAGAAGACCGCTGTGCGAGCCCAGTTGCTCGCCTTCGACAGTCGTTCGTCCGCCTCGGGAGCGCTCAAGAGTGCAGGGGTTGTCATCGTGTCTCTCCTTCGCCCGACACCCCAGCATAGGGCACGCGCTCCTCCAGCGTTGCCGATTCCTCGGCCGTCGCCGCTCAACGGCCTCGGGTACGTCGGAGGGGCGAAACGTGGTAGTTTCACCCTGGACGCACACGCGCCGCCGAGAACTCCCACCGAAGGAACCCAGACCTCATGAGCACCTCGACCTCCTCCACCCGCCGCGTCATCACGCGCAAAGTCATCGACTGGGCGGCGTGGGACTGGGGCAGCGCCGCCTTCAACGCGGTCGCCACGACCTTCGTGTTCACGACCTACCTGACCAGCGACGGTGTCTTCACCGACTCGGGAACGGCCTCGTCCATGCTCAGCAACGGCATGACGATCGCCGGCCTGTTCATCGCCCTGCTCGCCCCCATCACGGGTCAGCGCGCCGACCGGCGAGGCCGAGGCGGCGTCTGGCTCGGATGGTTCACGGGCGCCGTCGTCGTGTGCATGCTCGCCATGTACTTCGTCCACCCAGAATCGGTCCTGGGGGCCAACGGCGCGCTCATGCTCGGAATCGCGCTACTCGGACTCGGCAACGTGTTCTTCGAGTTCGCGTCCGTCAACTACAACGCGATGCTCAACCACCTCGGGGAGAAGGAAGACCGAGGCAAGATCTCCGGCTTCGGCTGGGCAGCCGGATACATCGGCGGCATCGTCCTGCTGCTCATCCTCTACGTCGGGCTCATCGGCGTGAACCTCGCGCACGTGCCCACCGACTCCCACCTGAACATCCGCATCTCGATGGTCATCGCAGCCCTGTGGCTCGGCGGCTTCGCGCTCCCCGTCATCCTGAACCCGCCGCTGCCCAAGAACCCGCAGAGCGGCCCGAGCCACGAGAACATCCTCGAATCCTACAAGCTGCTGTGGCACACCGTGCGCACCCTCAAGCGCGAGGCCCCCCACACCCTGTTCTTCCTCGTCGCCTCCGCCGTGTTCCGCGACGGGCTGGCCGGCGTCTTCACCTTCGGGGCCGTCCTGGCCAAGACCGCCTTCGGCTTCAGCGCCAGCGACGTCATGCTCTTCGCGATCGCCGCCAACATCGTCGCAGGCCTGGCGACCGTCGCCTTCGGGTGGGTCGACGACAAGATCGGACCAAAGAAGGTCATCATCCTGTCCCTATCCGCCATGGTCGTCGCCGGATTCGGTGTCTTCTTCCTCCACTCCAACGGGCCCCTCGTCTTTTGGACCCTCGGCCTGATCCTCTGCGTCTTCGTCGGTCCCACGCAGTCGGCGTCGCGCTCGTTCCTCTCTCGCATCATCCCCGCGGGACGCGAAGGCGAGGTCTTCGGCCTCTACGCCACCACCGGTCGCGCCGTGTCCTTCATGGCGCCCGCCATGTACAGCCTCTTCCTCGCCATCGGCGCGGCCCTCACGCCGAGCGGGCAGGACTACACCTACTGGGGCATCCTCGGCATCATGCTGATCCTCGCCGTCGGACTTGCCCTGACGATCCCCGTCAAGGCACACCGCGCGACCCTGGACCACATGGAGAACTGAGCTCGTTGACGAGGCGCCCGCGCCTGCAAGCGATACGTCCCCGACATCCGAGTGAGTCTCGGGCGTCGGGGACGATCCTTTGCCCTTCCGCCTAGTGGGTGTCGGGCGTGAAGGCAACGATTGCGTCGGCGCGAGCCCCGACGAGCAAGTCGTCGTAGACCCACACGAAGTTCGTCGCCTCGTTCATGACCGGCGACACGTACGTCATCGGATCCTCCGCGTTGAAGAAGAACGAGTCCGTGGGGCTGCCTGAGTAGCCCTGGATGTACAGTGCCTTGCCATCGGAGCTGGCGCGCACCTGAGCGACGGACCATCCCTCGCCCCCTCGAGTTTCACGGAATGACTCGCCGGGGTTGAGCGTGAGGTTCTTCCCGTTGCTGAGAGTGAGCGACAGGATGTAGCCGTTTGCATCCTTGGAATAGACGCGCTCCAGGGCGCCAGACGTCCACTGGGCGTTGCCCTGCGTCAAGAACGCTCCGAGGAATGCCACGCTCGGGAGCTCGCGGTCGGTCGTTGGGAACTTGTCGAGCTCCCAACCGGCGTTGAACGTGCCGACAACCTGGCCTGCGGTGTTGTAGGCGATGGTTTCCTTCTCTCCGGCCACGAGGAGTCCATCTCCTGCCAGCGTGACCCTGGAGCTTGAAGGGCAGAGCCCGGAGGGGGCCTCCCCGAGCGTCGTGAGTGCGCCCGTGGTCGGGTTGATGATCTGCGGGGCAAAGTGAGCCTCGTCGACGGGGACGACCACGGCCTTGTCCGTACCGCTGCTGATGACGGCCGTCGTGGGCTTCGTGAGCCCCGAGTGTGCGAGGCCCGCGCGGCGCTGGGGCGAGGTCTGTGTGGACCACAGTGTCGTCCACTCTCCCGACTCGTGGGACCATCCGGAGCACGAGCTGAAGGTGTCGCAGGTGACGAGGACGCCGTCTGCCACCCCCATCGGGAGGTCGGAGCCCCAGGGGGCCTGCGTCTGGCTGCCGGTCGACCGATCGACGATGATGTCGCTGAGCAGAATCTCGTCCTGGGTCGAGACGGAGGATGGGAACGCCTCGGCGCGAATCCGGGACGGCAGCGGTCCGGTCGTGCTCCACTGTGCGACCGGCTCGGCCCCTGAGACGTCGTAGGCGGACACGGTGACCACCGCGTCGGCGCCGCTTCCGTAGGACAGCGCGTACAGGGTCGAGCCCTCGGCGATCAACTGCGCGGGCAGGAGAGCGTCGCTGGCGGGCAGGGTCCAAGCCGTCGCGATGCCCGAGGCCCACGAGCTGGAGAGCTCGCCCGTGTTGGTGGCCTGTCCGTGGTAGCCGATCGCGTCCGGCTGCGCCGTCTGTTCCGGGCCGGTGATGTGCGGAGGCGGGGTCGCCGTCGGGCCAGGGAGCTGGAGGGCGCTGGTGCCGAGCGAGAAGGTGAGGGAGGTGGCGAGGACCGCGAGGAAAGTGACGCCGACCACGAAGGCGCGTGTCGCTCGAGAAGGTTTGGGTGTCGGGAGGGAGTTCCTGTACCGGGGGGCGTTGGTGCTCACGGGCTATACCTTTTCTGTCGTTGGTCGGGCAGGAGTTTACGAGGCCTTCGGGGTGAACGCCACGATGCCGTCGATCGTCACGCCGATGGCCAGGTCGTCGAAGGCCCACAAGAGGTCTTCGGCGTCGCGGAGCTCCTCCGATCCGTGTCCGAGGCCGCTCGCCGTGTCGAAGAAGAACCGATTACCCCCGTTGGCGTGATCGACGGACTCGACGTACACGACCGACGTGTCGGTGCTGGCGCGGACCTCGGAGGGCCAAAACGTGCTGACGTCGTAATGCTGGTCATTGTTCCCGGCGTCAAGAGTAAAGGGCGGGCGTCCGTCGCTCGGCGTCACCGTGAGGCTAAAGGGGAAGCCGGCCACCGCCTTTGTCGGGGCGGTGACCGTCGCGTTCGACCATGCAGGGTGGGCGCCGCTCAGGAAGTCTCCGAGTTCGGCCGTCGTAGGCAAGCGTCCGTCGCGTGTTGGTATTCTCTTCATCTGCTTGTAGGACTGGGTGCCCGTGATGAAGCCGTCGGCGTCGTAGGTGACGAAGAGGTCATCGTTGAGGGCCAGGATCCCATCGCTGGTGATAACAAACGACATAACGTTGTTCTGCCTGTCCCTGAAGGGGCTCACAGATCCTACGTCCGTGACCTGCCCGGTTCGCGGATCGAGGAGCTGTGCCGCATGCGTCTGCGAATCGACGGGCAGGACGACCGACTCGTGCTCTCCGGTACCGATGACGGGTGTATCGGGGTAGGTGAGCTTGGTTAACGTGGACAGGCTGCCCTGTTGGTTGGCAGTGGTTGTTTCCCACTGGCGCACCCACGACGAGGCCTCCTGCGTCCAGCCCGAGCACGCTCGTTTGTTATCGCAGGCCACGACGATGCCGTCAACGGCCGCGAGCGCCTCCGATCCCTCCCAGGGAGCTAAGGACTGCGCCCCCGACGCCTTGTTGACGACGATGCTGCCGACGATGAACTGGTCTTCGTAGGACACGAAGCTGGGCCGCCCGAGCGAGTTGGGAAGGGGCCCCGTCGTGCGCCACAGCTCGCGCGGCTGCTCGGAGGAGATATCGAAGGCCGCGGCAGTGACCTGGTGGGTGGGGCGATCGGGGTCTTCGAAGAGGGCATACAGTGTGGTGCCCTCCACGGTCGTGAGTGCCCGCGGCCCGTACTTCGTGGACGGGAAAGGGATCCTCCACGCCGTTTCGACGCCCGAGGCCCAGGCGGGGGAGATCGCTCCCGTGCTCGTCGCGGACCCCGAGTACCCGATGGTGGGCATCGTGGTGTATGAACGCTGATCCTCCGGCTGTGAGGGTGAGGGCACGAGTCGGTGAAAGAAGCCGATGGCGGCGACGACGGCGACGACGGACAGGAGCCCCATGAGAAGGACCGGCTTCACGCGACTCGTCGGGCGAGGCGGGGGCGTACCGATCAAAGTGGCGGCGCGCGCCGCGCTCAGTGAGTGCGTGCCTTCCTCGCGCGCGGGAACGTCGGTGCCCGTGTGATCGTCATTGGTCATGAGTAGTTTCTATCACACGACAGTGTTGGCGTTAACCGGATGGTGACCTCGGGAGGACACCGATGCGCGAGCGTCTCAGGACCACCGGGGAGTGTAGGCCGTGATGGCCATGTAATCGACCACGAGGACGAGGTCGTCGTACACGTGGAAGGATATTTCGCCAGTCCCAGCGAAGCCATCCGTGGGAGTGAAGCTACCAGAAGTGTGGAAGAGACCGACGCTGTGCATGTCGATGAGCGCGTCTCTGTCACCGCCGTAGTGGCTCCAGGTGTGGATGACCGAGTGGTCCTTGCTGATTGCCGCGTTCTGAGCACCCATGCGACATTCTCCAGTGGTCCGGTCTGGGGAGAATGTGTCGGAGGTAGTCGTTTCGCGGGTGGGGTGGGTGGAGCCGGTCGGTGTGAAGGAGAGGGTGTCGCAGACCGTTGCCCCGTTGTCGGTTGTCGTGGCCCGGGTGCGCAGCAGCCCTTCGGCCCATGGGGCCTCGCCGGTTGTGAGGAAGTCGCGCAGCTGCGCGCTCGTGGGCGTCTGCCCCCCGATGGGGAGCGCTGCCTTGTGGAACCCGGCGCCTGCGGAGGCGGAGATGGCGAAGGACTCCAGGGGGCGCCCGTCGGGGGTGAACACGGTCGCCTGGTCGGTCTTGGAGTCCGCCACGACCCAGCCGTCGGCGGTGGAGTGCAACTCGAAGCGGTGATTGTGGTTAACGTCGTGCAGGGCACGGACCTCCCCGGTCTGCGTGTTGATGATGTGTCCCTCCTGCGCGACCGGGTCGAAGAACCCCCCTAGCGGGGCGTTCTCGGCCGCGGGGCCCCATCTGAGGATTTGGAGGTCGTTGAGGGGCACCCATGTTCCCTCCCCGCATTCGGGGCAGTCCTGGTAGTCCTCCAGGGGGGTGGGGGTGGAGTCGCGTTCCCATCGCATCGTCCACTCGCCGTCCTCTTTTTCCCAGCCGGAGCAGATTCTGCGGCTGCAGGCGATGACGAGCCCGTCGCGGGAGGTGATCACGATCGTCGTGGCCAGTTCCGGCTTGTCCTGCCCGTCCTGGTTCCGCCCGGCCCACGGAGCGGGCGAGGCGGCTCCGGTGGTGGGATCCAGCCGATGCTCCCCCACGAAAAGGTCCTCTCCGACCATGACCAGGTGAGGCTCTATGTTGCGTGGGACGGCCTTGGAGACGACCGAGTTCCACTGGATGGCGGGCTCGGTGCCGGACACGTCGAGGCTGACGACCTTGAAGCGGTCGCTCTCTCTGAGTGGCAGGGCGAGGATCACCTGGTCGCCGTTCTTCATGGCTGCATACGCGCCAGCACCCATTGCGTAATGGTCCAGTTTCCATGCGATGTCGGTTCCGTTGGCCCACTTGGGGGAGGGGCGGCCGGTGTCGGTGTGGGTCCCGGTGTAGCCCTGGGATCGCAGTTTAGGCTTGTGGGGAGAATGGAAGGGACCCCAGACGTAGACGGCGGAGAGGACGAGTGCGAGCAAGACCCCGGCCGTGGTCAGGCACCTTCGGCGGATGCGCTGGCGTCGCTCGCGCAGGATTTCGGAGGGCTTCTTACTGACGATCGGCGAGACCTCCCTGCTGCCGAAGCGGGAGGTAGCCCCCTGCGCGTCGTCGCAGTCGGGGTCGTGGTCGGGGTGCTTATCAACGAGGGACATGGCGTTCTTTTCTCCGACGGCGAGTCATCGGACGACCTCTGATGACTCGCCGGACAGGGGCGGGGTGCTCGGTGCACCATAAGGCGAGACGAGTGCGGCCCCCGGGTGCTTGCTTCCCCTCCATTATGTCAAAGAAAACTGAACGACCGACAGGCTTTTCAAGTATTCGTCGCGACATTCCGTCGGTGCATGGCTCCCCAGTAAAAGCCGGAGCATCGGCGCCCCAGCGGCTGGGTTACCCCCCTGCCCACACCATGAGGACACTCGCGAACGCCGCCACGCCCTCGCCCCTGCCCGTGAAACCCAGACGATCCGAGGTCGTCGCCGACACGGTCACCGTGCCCCCGACGATCTCGCTCATGACCCGGCACGCCTCGGGCAGGCGCGCCGCCATACGCGGGCGGTTACCCACAACCTGTACGGTCGCGTTGCCGAGCACCCAGCCGGCCTCCGTCGTCATGCGCCGCACCTCCTCCAGGAGAGCACGCCCCGACGCGCCCGACCACTGGGGACGATCCACCCCGAACACGCTCCCCAACTCACCCAGGCCCGTGGCCAGCAGCATCGCGTCGCACAGCGCGTGAGCGGCCACGTCGGCGTCCGAGTGCCCCGCAAGGCCCCGCTCGCCGGGCCACTCCAGGCAGGCAACCATGAGGGGACGGGGCGAGTCGGGCGCCGCAAAGGCATGCACGTCGACCGCCTGGCCGACGCGAAAAGGCAAATCAGTCATGGCACCAGGGTAGCGTCACGCGGAAGCCGGAGTAAAGGCCGTGACCTGGCCCTTCGAGATCGCGATCACGAGGTCATCGAACGCCCACGTCAGCTGATCCGCGTTGGTCAACGCCGTGTTCTCGTGGACGACGTCCCCGTCCGTGTCGAGGAAGTAGACATGGTCGGACTGCACATGCCCGCCATTCACGATGTACACGGCGGCGCCGTCGGTGCTCATACGCACCTCCGTCACATCCGGGGTACACCGCTCGCCGGAACCGATCGCCAGGCCCTTGGCGTCGTGCACGATACGCGAGCTCCCGCCCGATGTCGTGGAGACCGTGACGTCCTCGCACTTTCGGCCCGACACCTCGACCGTGCCCGTCGCCCACGGGGTCCTCCCGGTCTTCAGGTAGGTCTGGAGCTCTTCAAGGGTCGGGGCCTGTCCCCCGCGCACGATCTCATTCAGGTAGCGCGCCACCTGGAAGGAATCGACGAGAGTGCCGGAGGTATCGAAGAACTGCGCTTGGTCCCTGTCGATGACGACGGCGACACCGTCGCTGGCGACGAAGACATCGCGTCGGTAGCTGGTTGGGTCCAAACGAACCTTCTCCCCGAGCGTCGTCACCGTGCCTGTGCGCACGTTGATCAGCTGCAGGGTTCGCCTGTCCGCCACGGGTGCCAGGACCGACATGTCGTCGCCGCTGCCAACAACTGGGGCGTCCCGCATCTCCCAGATGCCGTGGCGCTCCTCCTGCAGCGACGTGATCGACTTCCACTGCTGCTTCCACTCGGAAGACTCCCACGTCCAGCCGGTGCAGGTTTCGGCACCCGAGCACGTCACGAGGACGTCTCCGGCCACCGTGAGGGGAGCGTCATCCACCCAGGGGGCTTCCTGAACCTCGCCCGTCGCCTTGTCCACCGTGGAGTTACCAACGATGAGCCTGTCGCCGATGGACGCCATGCGCAGATTCAAACGGTAGGAATCGCGGACCACGTTCGGGTTGCTGGAATCCCAGATGACCTGCGGCTGCGAGCCCGAAATATCCACGGCGGCGACGTCAAGCCCCTCGCGGATGGAATTGGTTGCGGCCACGTACAGGGTCGTGCCGTCGACCAGCGTCGTCACCTCATCGTGCTCCCCGCGGACCGGCGAGATACTGTCGAGGGTCCACGCTGTAGCGATGCCCGCCGCCCAGTCGCGGGAGATGTTCCCGGTGCTCGTGGCAGAACCGGAGTATCCCTGGGAGCTTGCCGCCATCTCGCGGGGCTGGGAACCCCACGGCACGAAGAAATAGCCGAGGACCACGAGGACGACGACCAGGAACGCAAGGATTGACAGAACGATGAACCACGCGCGCTTCGAAGAAACGTTTGAGGCGGCCCCCGGATCGTTCGGGCGCTGAATGGGGTTCGGGACCGACGACGGCGAGGCAAACGTGTTCGTCGACGAGGCGACACCGTTCGCTACCGGGGCACCCGCCGGCGGCTGGGAAATCGGGGCGCTCGAGGAATTGAAAGAGGAGGGCTGCGTCCACGGGAAATCGTTCGTACTCACCGGTCGTTTCTACCACAGTCGAGGGGCAACCTCCCCCGGCGTTCACGTGGCCCACGCCTCGTTCGTACATGTGACGAGGTCCGGGCGCCCTCGCCCCGCACGCCGCCGCCCGATAGGATCGACGCGTGCGCTACATTTCCACCCGACGCGGCCCCGACGCCCGCCCCCGATCCTTCAGCGACATCCTCTTGGAGGGCCTCGCCCCCGACGGCGGGCTCTACCTGCCCGAGGAGTACCCGACGCTCGATGGATCCGACCTCGACACGCTGCGTGGCGTCCTGGCGGAGGAAGGGTACGCGGCCATGGCGGCCCGCATCCTGGCGCTCTTCGTCGACGACATTCCCGCCGAGGACCTGAACGCCATTGCGGCACGCGCCTACCGCACCCCCGCCTTCAGTGACCCCCGGATCGTGCCCGTCAGCGCCCTTCAGGGAAGCGGACTGCACCTGGCTCACCTCTCGGGCGGCCCCACGGCCGCGTTCAAGGACATGGCCATGCAGCTCCTGGGTGAGCTCTTCGAATACGAGCTCACCCGACGCGGCGACTGGCTCACGATCGTGGGGGCGACCTCGGGCGACACCGGCTCCTCCGCCGAGTACGCCCTGCGTGGCCGCCCCGGCCTCTCCGTCGTCATGCTCACCCCCGCCGGGCGCATGACCGCCTTCCAACGCGCCCAGATGTTCTCCCTTGCCGACTCCAACATCGTCAACGTCGCCGTTGACGGGGTCTTCGACGACTGCCAGGACCTGGTCAAGGCCGTCAACATGGACGCCGAGTTCAAGGCGGCCTGGCACGTGGGAGCCGTCAACTCCATCAACTGGGCGCGCCTGCTCGCCCAGGTCTGCTACTACGTGGCGACGTGGCTGCGCGTCACCGAGCAGGACGCCTCCGCGAAGGTCAGCGTCGTTGTCCCCTCGGGCAACTTCGGCAACGTCTGCGCCGCCCACATCGCCCGTCAGATGGGAGTTCCGCTGGGTAGCCTCGTCGTCGCCACCAACGAGAACGACGTGCTGGACGAGTTCTTCCGCACCGGCGTCTACCGGCCCCGCTCCGCCGCCGACACACTCGCCACGTCCAGCCCATCCATGGACATCTCCAAGGCATCCAACTTCGAGCGATTCATCTTCGATCTGCTGGGACGCGACGGGGACGCCACGCGCGCCCTCTTCGGCGAGGCGCTCGCCCGCGACGGTTTCTTCGACCTGTCCGCAACGCCCGAATTCGCCTCCCTGCGAGACACCTACGGCTTCATGTCGGGAACCTCCACCCACGCCGATCGCCTGGAGGAAATCGCGCGCACCGAGAAGGAAAGCGGCTACCTCCTCGACCCGCACACCGCCGACGGCGTGCACGTTGCGCGCGCGGTCCGCGCCGAGATCGAGGGCCCGCTCGTCGTCATGGAGACCGCCCTGCCCGTCAAGTTCGCCGACACCATCCTCGAGGCCACCGGGCACCTGCCGCCCGTCCCCTCCCGCTTCGAGGGGATCGAGGGCCAGGAAGAGCGCGTCACACCCCTGGCCAACTCGGCGCAGGCCCTCAAGGAGCTGATCGCGCAGCGCGTGCATCCCGCAGGCCGCGCCTGACACGCGCCTGCCCCCGGGCCGCCGCCTCGGGCAAGCCACCGCCTCGGCCCCGCACGGGAACCCACGGCGCGGCCCAGCAACCCGCGCCTAAGCCCGGTGCCGCCTCGGCCCCGCGCGCGAGCCCGAGGGATCGCGGGCGAGCCTCGATCCCCGACAAAACGGGGGGCAACCCCGGCCTCGTCACATCCTCCCGCCGGGTAGGCGCGCCCGGCGACGCCGATGCCAGCCCGGGTAGGATGAGCACCATGCTGCACCTGTACGACTCCAAGAGCGCCCGCATCCAGCCCCTCAACCCGGTCACCCCCGGCAAGGTCGGCATCTACCTGTGCGGCGCCACCGTGCAGGGATCCCCCCACGTCGGCCACCTGCGCGCCGCCGTCTCCTTCGACACCTTGATCCGTTGGCTGCGCCGCAGCGGCTACGAGGTCACGTACGTGCGTAACGTCACCGACATCGACGACAAGATCCTCACCAAGTCCGCCGAGTCCGGCTGGGACTGGTGGGCGTGGGCCTACCGCTTCGAACGCGAGTTCACGCAAGCGTACGACACCCTCGGCGTCCAGGCCCCCACCTACGAGCCGCGCGCCACCGGACACATCCCCGACCAGATCGACCTCGTGAGCCGCCTCATCGACGCCGGGCACGCCTACAGCGACGGGCGCGGCAACGTCTACTTCGACGTACACTCTCAGGCCGACTACGGGTCGCTCACCCGCCAGCGCCTGGCCGACATGCGCACCACGGAGGACGACGCGCAGATCGACGAGGCCGTCGAGGCGGGCAAGCGCGACCCCCGCGACTTCGCCCTGTGGAAGGCCACCAAACCCGGGGAGCCGGACACCGCCTCGTGGGAGAGCCCGTGGGGGCGCGGACGGCCGGGCTGGCACCTCGAATGCTCCGCCATGTCGAGGCGATACCTGGGCGACGAGTTCGACATTCACGGCGGCGGAATCGACCTGCGCTTCCCACACCACGAGAACGAGCAGGCCCAGTCCCACGGGGCCGGGTGGGCGTTCGCACGCCTGTGGGTGCACAACGCGTGGGTGACCACCAAGGGCGAGAAGATGTCCAAGTCGCTGGGTAACGTCCTGTCCATCGGGGCACTCACCGAGGAGCACCCGGCGGTCGCCGTGCGCTGGGCGCTGTCCACCGTCCACCACCGCTCCGCCATCGAGTGGGGGCCCGACACTCTCCCCGCCGCCCACGCCGCATGGGAGAAGTTCTCCTCCTTCGTGGCCCGAGCGATCGAGGCGGTCGGCGAGGCAGGCGCCGACGAGATCGCCCTGGGACCGGGCGACCTCCCCGAGGCCTTCGTCGCCGCCATGGACGACGACCTCAACGTCGCCGGAGCGCTCGCGGTCCTGCACGAGCACCTCAAGGCCGGCAACGCCGCGCTGGCTGCCGGGGATGCCGACGGCATTTACCGCGAGCAGGTCCTGGTTCGCTCCATGCTGGACGTGCTGGGCCTGGACCCGGCCTCGCAGCAGTGGCGCGGCCAGGCGGGCATCGACGCGGGCGGGGCCGCTGCGGGTGAGCACTCGGCTTTGGATGCGCTGGTTGGGGCTGTGCTGGAGGAGCGTGCGCAGGCGCGCGCCGCCAAGGACTGGGGCCGGGCCGACGAGCTGCGCGACCGCCTTGCCGCCGCCGGTGTTTCCGTCGCCGATGGGCGCGATGGCGTAACCTGGAGCGTCGGCTGATCCGCGGTTGAGCTGCGGCCGAGGGCCGGGCTGCTTGATGAGCCCTGGGTGGCGGCCCGCCCGCTCGCCGTCCGCGCCGCGAGCTTCGCTCGGCGCGCCCGCTCGAAGGCCTGCCAGGCTCCGCCACCGCCCACGGGCACCGCAGCCAGGCCTCGCAACCCTCCGGTGCCCTCCACATCGGCGCGGCTACCAAGGAACCGCGTTTTGGCTTGTTGTATAGGGCTATCGCACTACTTGGGGAGGCATTGCACCCGATCCGTAGGCATTGCACCCGATCCGTAGGCATTGCACCCGTTCTGAACGGGTGCAGCGCGACGTAACGGGTGCAGTGCGACGTAACGGGTTCGGCGCGACGTAACGGGTGCGGCGCGACGTAACGGGTGCAGCGCGCTACGCGCTGTCGAGCCAGCCACCTGATGTCAGGAAACGTGGTGATCAGCAGGGCAGAACCGCTTGGGTAGACACTGCGGTATCTGGTACTTAGTGCAATGTCGCGCGCGGTCGTGCAATGCATCCCTGATTGGCGCGATGCCTCCCCCCGGGATGCCGGGCCGGACGAGCTCGGTCGTGCAGTGCATCCCTGATTGGCGCGATGCCTCCCAGGGGAGAGGCAGAGAACGCGGCCACGGCGTCGACGATGAGGATTGCATCCCGGGTACCGCTAGAGTCCCTTTCCGCACTGTACGCTGGTCAGGATGAGGCCTTCTCGAGAGAACGACAGGAGGAACGGCATGGAGTACGTGGCGCTGCTGCGCGGCATTAACGTCGGGGGCAAGAACAAGGTCGTCATGAGTGAGCTGCGCGAGCAGGTCGCCGACGCAGGCTACGGGAACGTTCGCACCTACATCAACAGCGGCAACCTTCTCTTCGAGGCGGACGCCCCGCGTGACGAGGTCGCTCAGAGCGTTGAAGCCCTGCTGGAGAGCCACTACCCCTTCCCGATTCGCGTGGCGCTCCTGTCGGGGCAGGACTATCTCGCGGAGCTGTCGGGCGTGCCCGAGTGGTGGCACGGGGATGTCGCGCGACGCGACGCGCTGTTCTACACGCGAGGCCTCGACCGGGCCCGCGTGCGCGAGCGCATCGAGGCGATGCCCCTGGGTGACGAGGCCGTTTACTTCGGCGAGAACGCCGTCTTCTGGGGCAAGTTCAACGAGACGGAGTTCCTCAAGACCGCCTACCACAAGTACCTGCTGCGCGAAGACTTCTACCGTCAGGTGACGATCCGCTCCGGCGCAACGGTCGAGCGCATCGCGTCGATGCTGTCACAGGACTGACGCGCCCGATCGTGATCTTTGCCCCCGCGCCCGGTCACGGCGCACCGAGGAGGAATGAAACCCGTACCCTGGTGTCAGTTCGAGTTTGATGAGGAGACACCATGGCCGCACACAGCGGGCGCCCCGGCGCCATCCGTAAGAAGGGCACCAAGAAGGGCGCGCAGGTGGGCACCGGCGGGCACTCGCGCCGCCGCCTCGAAGGCAAGGGGCCGACCCCCAAGGCTGAGGACCGCACCTACCATCCCGCTCACAAGCGCAAGGTCAAGCGCGAGGCTCGCGAGGCGCAGGAGGCAGCGATCGCGCGCGCCCGCGCCAAGTCCTCGATCCGAGTGAAGCCCGGCCATGAGCTCATCGCCGGTCGCAACCCGGTCGCCGAGGCCGCCCGGGCCTCGGTCCCGATTGAGCGCGTCTTCGTGCTGGACAACGTCAAGGACGACCGCGTGGAGGAGGTCGTGCGCCTCGCCTCGGCTATGGGGGCTCCCGTCTACGAGGTGACCCGCCGCGACCTGGACGTCGCGACCGACGGGGCGGTTCACCAGGGGGTGGCCATCGAGGTGCGCGGCTACGAGTACGCCGATGCTTCCGACCTCATTGCGGGGTCCCTGCAGCAGCTTGGCCACCCGCTCCTCGTTGCCCTCGACCAGGTGACGGACCCGCACAACCTGGGTGCGGTCCTGCGCAGCGCGGGCGCGTTCGGCGCCGACGGCGTCATCATCCCTGAGCGTCGCAGCGCGGGCGTCAACACCACGGCGTGGAAGGTGTCGGCCGGCGCGGCGGCGCGTGTGCCCGTGGCTCGCGCGACGAACCTCGTGCGTGCCCTGGAGGAGGCCAAGCGGGCCGGCTACTTCGTGGTCGGCCTGGATGGCGGAGGGGATGCTCCCCTGCGTGGCCTCTCGCTCGCCGACGGCCCGCTCGTCGTGGTCACGGGGGCCGAGGGTGCGGGCCTGTCCCGCCTCGTGCGGGAAACCTGCGATCAGATCGTGTCCATCCCGATCGCCTCCACCGTCGAATCCCTCAACGCGGCGGTCGCCACGGGCATTGCCCTGTACGAGGTGGCCTCCCTGCGCGCCAAGGCCTGAGCGCTCGTCCGGCGCGCGAGTCCTCCTATGCCCGCACCCCCTCGCGACGCGCGCCCGGGGGTGCGCTGTCTTGCCTGGCGAGAGCGGCGGGGGCGCCCCGTGACGCGCGCGGGGTGAATGAACGAGCTCGCCCCGAGAGGAGCGCAGAGCCAGTCGCGACGTGGGCAGTGCTGGGTCAGCTCGCCCACATGGCGTTGACCGTCGCGTGAGCCTCGCGGTAGTGATCGAGCGCAGACTCGAGAGCTTTCTTGTTGTCCGCGAGGGACTTGGCAACGTCCCGCAGCTTCTTCTCGTGTCCCACGGCACGGTCGAGGGCCGCGGACGCAGCCTCGCCCTCCCAACCATGAGCCAGGAGCGATGCCGCCTGCGGAACACCGTCGATCAGGGCCTCGAGCTCGTCGGCTCGTGCCCCGAGGGTGGTGGCCAAGGCCTGGAGTTCATCCTCGTTGACGTAAATCTCGCTCATTGTTATCTCCTGCGGTGCTGGTTGACATCCAGGTTCTCCGCGCGGCGCGGGTGCGCCCGCGAGGCGTGCGAGCGTCGGCGCGAAGGCGTCCCGGAGGGGAGGAAAGCCCGTCGGCGCACAGCTTCCTGCGCGTGTCAGCGAGTTGACCTCTCCGCTCCACCAAATTAACACACTCTGTCAGAGTTTGACAGGGCGGGAACGACAGGCGCCCCCTTCATGCCCGTCGGGAGGTCTCAGACGCCTCGTGACCGACGGCGAACGGCTCCGACCGTGGATGCCGCCTCGGGATAGGGCTAGGGATGGGGTCCGAGGAGGGGAGGCTACCGTCTGCGTTTCTGTGCGGCCTTGCGCATCGCCATAAGCTCGGGGACCGAGAGGGGTATGTCCGGCTCGATGTCCTTGCGATCGAGGTGATGGACGGGGGCGGACAGGATGCCCTGGGCGTTGAATGACTCTTCGAGCGAGCGCATCGACGATTCGATGTAACTGTTTTCGAAGCCGCTGAGGTTGATTCGCGTCGCCCAATCAGCGAGGCACCACAGTTCGGTCATCGGCCCCGATTCGTCCTCGATTGTGCGTGCGATGATGTCCACGTAAATCTTGGTGATGGCGGCTCTCTTGACACGGTTGGGCAGGAAAGAGCTTGTCTGTGATAACAGGAGGGTGAGCCCTCGCGTGTTGAAGAAAAAATCAGTGAGGAGTGCGCGCCCGCTGTGTCCGATGACCAGCTCCGTTCCCGACCACCCTCGCTGCTTGAATTGTTCGCGCATGCCGACTCTCTCGGAGCGGATGCCTTTCATCTTCCACAGGCCGACGCAGCGAGACACGGCGTCGGCGGGGGCTATTGCCAGGCGAAAAACGGTGATCGGGCTGAAAGACGCGTCGAAGTCTCGATGCATGGTTGAGACAAAAGAGTTCATCGTCTATCTTCCGTGTGGTGTCAGTAGTGCCTGTTCTTCTTCGCGTCCCTGCGCATGATGGCGACGCTTCGGAAGTAGAACAGGTGGTCTTTCGGCAGGTCTCCGCCGTGGAAGAATCGAGGAGCTTCCAGGAGGAGTCCTTGGCGCTGGAGGTCGCCCGCGAGTTCACGGAAGGACATGTCCATGAAGGCGTCAGTACCCCAGCGTTCATCGTGCAGAATGCGAGCCTCGCAGCACCAGAGTTCGGACGCTGGGCGTCCCCCCACTGAGCAGGAACGTGCGGCGACGAGGATCTCTGTCCTCTCTTGGCGTGTGCGTTTGACCGACGTGGGTGCTGTGGAAGGGAGGAGGTCGATGCCCGGGATAGCGTCGATGATTGGCGATAGTGCGAGGCTGCGCAGATCGCTGCCGATAATGACTTCCGCGCCGACCCAACCGTGCTGGGCGAGCTGCTCACGCATGCCGTTCGTCTCGCCCCAGGCTCCTTTGGACACCCAGTAGTTGACAGCATGCGTGACCGTCTGATGTGGGTCGGCCGCGATGAGCGCGTAGAAGTACCTGCGTCGGTTGATGACCCTCCGTAGAGAGAAACCTGAATGACCTGCCCCCCATGAATATCCTCCTCGAGGAAAGACCAGTGTCAACAACAAGCATCAGCACTCTGCCGCAGTGTGTTGCTGCTGAGCGCCGCTGCTCACCAGGATACTATCCGCAGGGAATTATCGGGATTGACGAGGCATGGGAATCCCCGTGGTGATCGGCCGGGGAGGGAGGCTACCCCCGGCACTTCTTCGCAGCCTTGCGCATTGCCGTGAGCTCGGGGAGTGAGAGGGGGACGTCCGACGGGATATCCCAGCGATTGAGGTGACGGGCGGGTGCAGTCATGATGCCCTGCGCGTTGAAGGACTCTTCGAGTGAGTGCATCGACGATTCAGCGTAACTGTTTTCGAAGCCGCTGAGATTCATCCGTGTTGCCCAATCAGTGAGGCACCACAGTTCGGTCACCGGACTCGATTCGCTCTCGACTGTGCGCGCAATGATATCCACGTACACCTTGGTGATGGCGGCTCGCTTGATTCGGTCGGGCACGAGAGAGGGGGCATGTGACAAGAGGCGACGGTATGAGCGTGTCTCGAAGAAAACATTAGTCAGGAATGCACGACCGCTGTGTCCGATGATCAGTTCCGTTCCGGTCCATCCCCGCTGCTTGAATTGCTCTTGCATGCCGGTACTGGTGCGGCGGACCCCCTTCGTCTTCCAGAGGCCGACGCAGCGAGAGACAGCATCGGACTGGGACGCTGACAGCTGAAAAACGGTGATTGTGCTGAAAGATTCGTTGAAGCCTTGCTGCATACTTGAGATGAAAGAGTTCATCGCGATTCCCCGTTGTCGCGGCGGTGCTGTCGCTTCTTAATTGCTTCACTGTACATGATGCCTTCTCCTGCTGCGGATCGACCGCGACCCTGGCATAGAAGTACCTGCGGCGGTTGAAAATCCGGCGCAGTGAGAACCCGGGGGTCATGACCGCTCCTTCGACGGGAGGAACTTGGTGACGGGGTCGAGGAAACTGCCCCGCATCTGGGCGATGTTGGTGGGGGAGAGGGGGTGGTCCTCGGGCAGTTCCTCGCCGTCGACGAGGCGCGGGGGAGCCAGCAGGATGCCCTGCTGGTGCAGGGACGTGTGCAGGTACTCGAAGACGCGGGCGAAGGGGTCTTTGCCGGGGCGGGCGCGCTGAATTGCCGTATCCCAGGGGAAACACCACAGCTCAGTGGATGCCTGCGCGGCGTCGGGCGAGGGGTGAGCCGCGATGACGATGCGCGTCTTGTTGAGGTGGCGCAGCTGCGCGCGCACCGCCTTCGACGTCAGGTAGACGGCGAGGCCTCCCAGCACGAGGCCCGGGGCAATCTCGCCAAGTTCCAGGAACGTGTCGTCGAAGTGTCTGCGCGAGGCCGTGGCCTGCCCGGGCATGACCGTCACTTCCGTGCCCGACCAGCCGCGGTCCGCGAACTCCTCGAACATCCTGGTCGACTCGCGCTTGATGCCGACAGCACGCCAGAACGCCACGCAGCGTGCGACAGCCTCCGCCGACGGACACGACACGGTGAACACCGTCATGGGCCGACGCTGAAAGACTGGAAGCTTTAGCGACGAGCTTCTCACAGTGACCACAGCGATGAAACTGTTTGCTCCGTCTCTTCGTAGGTGCGAATAGCATCGTCGAGAAGCTGCCGGGCTCGAGAGAGTGCATCCGCAGACTCGCGGAGAGCTTCTTCGTCGATCCTCATGCGGTTCAACGCTGCCCGCGCGGCCTCACCTTCCCAAGTGTTCGCAAGGAACTTCATCATCATCGGGATGGTGTCGATGATTGCTTCCATGTGGTCCACACGTTGGCTGAGCGTGCTAGATAGAGACTGAAGTCCGTCCTCGTCGACGTAGAGATCTGGCATGGTTGTCTCCTTCGTTCACGACCTGTTAGAAACTCTGAAGATTTTGAACTCGCTGTTCGGTCTCTCGACTCATAACAGAGAGTTTTCCTTGGAGGGCGGTGAAAGGATCTTCCTCGTCGTTGTCTTCCGCATCCTGGCGCGCCTGCTGCATTGCCTTTCTAATGTTGCGCTGGGCGGTTTGCCGCAATGAGGCTGCTGCATCGGAGGTGTCCTCGCCGGAGAAGACATCACGTAGTGTGGTTTCTCCGTTGTCGATGCGCTCTTGGATCTTCGCCCAGTCGTCGCCCAGCTCTCCCCGGCGTGCTGCCTCGGCATGTTTTCGTAGTCGCTCAGCATGGACTCGCTCATTCTTTATGCGAAGTTGTTGAATCTCTTGGGATAATTTGTTGAATGAGTGTGCAAATTCCTCAAAATTCTCGATCTTGCCGTCGTAGATCATGCTCGTGCTGCAACTCCTCTAATGATAGCTTCAACGATATTGGCGATGGTTAAACGTATTTCATTAAGTTGTCCTTGTGCTCTAATGGCAGATTCGATCAGGTCGAAAATCGTGTTGTAGGCCATGTATAGCTTGCTGATGGCTCCGTAAATTTCGTCAAGAGCGACTACTAGTTCTGCTGATGCTGCGATCCAGCCCGCGACGGGGATTGTGCCTGCAGTTAGCAGTCCAAGGCAAGTGGTCTCAATATCTAGGAGCAGGTCGGTAATCAGGCCTGCTAGAACTTTTGTGCCAAGGGATATGAGGCTCAAGACGGTGGAAGCTGTACCGGCTGCTGAGTGTAGTAGTGTTGTTGCCCCAGCAAGCGCAGCGATGAAGGCATTTGCTGCTTCCGATCCCTTTCCGGTCCACTCTGAAAGTGCAGGTAGTATTTCGGAATCATTTTCGCCTACTGCAATCAGAGCATCGCCGATTTCTCCCCAGGCTATCGATGCGCATTGAACGGCGCGCCAGTCGCCAATAATGTACTTGAGTAAGTAGTCGTTCAGGAGAGATTGTCCTGTCAGTTGCTCGATAATCCAGTCGACACTTCCGATGATGAGTCCAGCTTTCCATCTGAGGTCTTCCAATGGTGAGTCTGGAGCTTCGGGTTTCACGAGGTAGGAACTTGCATCCTGTGCTTCCACAATGGAACGGTCAGATGAGAATGCTCGGCCTGTCCGTTTGCCAAGATAATATGTTTGCCTAATGGAATATTCAGCAAGCTCGGCGAGCCCCTCCAGATTCTGGGTGAAGCGATCGTGATCTGCTCCACCGTACCAGCCGGACGCGCTTCGTTCTGCAGGGCCAAGTTCGGGTCTCTTGGGCATGCTGAAGGGGCTCGGTGAGCCGCCGAGAGCCTGTGTTGCTGCTGCTAAAGCGGCGTGGATATGTTGGTCGGCACTGATGTAGGCATCGATCGTTTGGCCCATGTGGTCGGCTGTGCCGCGGTGTGCATCCTCAATCAAACCGAGCACGTTGTCGCCCGCATCAACAATCATCTTGTTAATCGGATACAAGGCCATGAGTAGAAGCCCCGCGTTCTCCTTCTCAGAGAAGAAATCGCACCATTGGCGTAAGAAACTGCGAATCTCTTGGGTGTGCTTACATTGTCGTTCGAGCACGGCCTTGGCCAAGAACATATCCGCGTATTCGACAGATAAAGGCATATTCCCTCGCTATGTCTCGAATCTTTGACGGTGGATCCTCGCCAGTGAGGTGCGCCGTGGTGCTCAGCGGTGAGCCGATCGTAGTGCCCACCCACATTAACACAGGTAGTCAAAGTTCGTGGTCGGCTTCTTGAGGGGTGTAGACCGCGCACGTATGATCGCCGCATGAGCGTCCTTGGAACCGTCATCGTCGGTATCGTCATCCTGATCGGAGTGATCGGAGCGGTCGTGCAGGTTTGGCCGTCCGCGCCCGTCGTCGGAGGCGCGATCCTCGTGTGGTCGTGGATGACCGGCACGCGCGCCGCGTGGATCATCTTCGCCATCGCGGCAGCCGTCCTGCTCCTCGGAACGGTCCTGAAATACGTGATCCCCGCCCGCGGTATGAACAAGGCGGGAATCCCCCAGTCGACCCTCGTCTGGGGAGGGGTCGGCGGCGTCGTCGGCTGGTTCCTCGGCCTGCCCCTCGGCCTCGTCCTCGGCATGATCGCTGCCATCTTCCTCGTCGAGTACCTGCGCAGCCGCGACACTGCAAACGCCTGGAGGGCCACCCTCCACGCCCTCAAAGCCTACGGCTGGACCATCGCCATCGAGCTGGTTGCGGCGCTGGCCTCCGCGACCCTGTGGGGCGTCGGCGTCGCTCTCGCCGCAGTGGGAAGCTAGGCGATCGGGGAGGATACCCCGCCTCGTTCAACCTCCGGTACGATGGACGCGTTGCGCGCACCCGCGCGACGCACCCAACTTAACGGAGATACTCATGCCCGCCGTCATCGTTCTCGGCGCCCAGTGGGGCGACGAAGGCAAAGGCAAGGCCACCGATCAGCTCGGTCAGCACACCGACCTCGTCGTGAAGTTCAACGGAGGAAACAACGCGGGGCACACGGTCGTCATCGACGGCGAAAAGTACGCGCTGCACCTCCTGCCCGCCGGTATCCTCTCCGAAGGCGTCACCCCCATTATCGGCAACGGCGTCGTTGTCGACCTGGACGTGCTCTTCGAGGAACTTGAGGACATCAGCGGGCGAGGCGTGGACTGCTCGCGCCTTCTCATCTCCTCGAACGCGCACATCATCGCCCCCTACAACCGCCTCATGGACCAGGCCAATGAGCGGGCGCGCGGCAACAACCTCATCGGCACGACCGGGCGCGGAATCGGCCCCACCTACGCCGACAAGATGAACCGCATCGGCCTGCGCATCCAGGACCTCTTCCACCCGGAGGAGTTGTGCGCCAAGGTGGAGGCCGCGCTGGCCCCCAAGAACACCATTTTCGAGGCCGTGGACCTTCCCGTCCTCGACCCCGCCGAGGTCTCCGACCACCTTCTGTCCTTCGCGGATCGTATCAAGCCGATGCTGTGCGACGTGTCCCTCGTGGTCAACGACGCGCTCGACCGCGGCGACACCGTGCTCTTCGAGGGCGGCCAGGCCACGATGCTCGACATCGACCACGGCACCTACCCCTTCGTGACCTCCTCCAACCCGACCGCGGGTGGCGCTCTCACCGGCTCCGGCGTTGGCCCAACCCGCATCGACCGCGTCGTCGGCGTCGCCAAGGCCTACACGACCCGCGTCGGCGAGGGCCCCTTCCCCACTGAGCTGGATGACGAGGTGGGCGAGGAGCTGCGGCGCAGGGGCGGCGAGTTCGGCGTGACCACGGGTCGCCCGCGCCGCACCGGCTGGTTCGACGCCGTCGTCATGCGCTACTCCACGCGCATCAACGGCCTGACCGACATCTGCCTGACGAAGCTCGACGTTCTCTCCGGCTACGACACGATCCCCGTGTGCGTGGCCTACGAGGTGGACGGCGTGCGCACCGAGGAGATGCCCCTCGATCAGGCGGGCTTCGAGGCCGCCGTGCCCGTGTATGAGGAGCTGCCTGGCTGGCGTGAGGACATCTCCGGTGCGCGTTCCTTTGAGGAGCTGCCACGCGCCGCCCAGGACTACATCACGCGCCTGGAGGAGCTGTCGAGGTGCCGCATCCAGTCCATCGGCGTGGGACCGGGCCGCGAGGCAACCATCGTGCGCTACCCGCTCATGTGAAGCGGTTGGCGGCTGAACGGGGGCTGACGCATGCGCGTCGGCCCCCGCTGCGCTGTCCGGGCCTCGCCCGCAGCCCCGTGGTCGAGCCTCGTTGTGCTCTATCGTGCGGGAGCCTCGCGCGAGAGGCGGCAGTCTGTGACATCTCCACCGTCGCGAGGGGCAGCCGGGTCGCTGGATGAAACTCCAACCGCCCCTGCGTCGTCGGCCTGCGGGTTCTGTGAAACTCCAACCGCCCCTGCGTCGTCGGCCTGCGGGTTCTGTGAAACTCCAACCGCCCCTGCCTGCCCGAAATGGCGCAAAAATGACCCTTGCCGGGCGACAGGGGTGGTCGCGGTTTCACTGGGGGCGGGCGTGCCGTACGCAGGGGTGGTCGCGGTTTCACTGGGCGTGGGTGTGCTGTAGGCGGGGGTGGTCGTGGTTTCACTGGGGGCGGGCGTGCCGTACGCAGGGGTGGTCGCGGTTTCGGTCGCGGCTGGGAAGAGGACGGACTCCGCGCAGACGCGCTGAGCCGCGCCCTCGGCGGGCGCGCCTCGGCGCCTGCAAGAGGACGGAAACCGGTAGCAGGGACCGTGCGGGTTGCGGGCGAGGTCGGCACAGACGTCCCGTGTCCCACACCGTGGCCGGGTGCCCCGCCATCGACGCCCGGATACGACAAAGCACGCCGAACCGAATGCGCCTGTCGGCGCGAAGGCCGCTCGTAGCGGCAGAGTTTGGAGCCCGGGGCATACCGGTCCGGCGTGCTCCACAACTGTACGGCGAAGGAGCGCCTCGGCGCATCTTTGGCAGGCGTGCGCATACACACACTCGCTCGGCCCCTCCCCGCCTCCCGCCAGTCGGTGCCCCCCACGGCCGCCCCGCCGCGGCCGTCCCACCCCTGCCCCCGCCGCAAGGCGCGGGGCGGGGCCTCGCGACCACCGAACATGTGCGACGATGGAGGCGTGATGACATCAAGCCAGCCTCCCACGCGAACCAGAACCGGCCCCGACCGCGGGCGCCGCCGCGACACACCGGCGACCCTTCGTGTCCCAGCCGCCGTGGGCACGCTCATTGTCATGCTCCTGGCCGCGCTGACGATCGCGGCCTGGTGGTTGCCCGGCTCGCGGTGGAGCGTGGGTCCCGTCGTCGCGGTGGCATCCTTCCTCCTCGCCCTCGGGTGGCCTTCCCTCGCTCGCCTGCACATGCCGTGGCTCGCGCAGGCGGTCCTCGCCCTGGGGGGAGCGCTGACGCCGGTGGCCGTCGCCTACTGGAAGAACCTCGACATCGCGATCCCGCTGACGGGCATCACGCTGGTGGCCCTGGTTGCCGCCACGATTCTCGACGCGCCCGCTCCTCGGGACCACTCCGTCGGGCGAACGAGCGAGCACTGGGGTTCGACGTCCCTGACGGCGGCGCTGGCCTCGTCGGTGACCGCGCTCCTCATCGTCACGGCCGGCTCGATGTGGGTGTCCCTGACCGTTCACGAGCGCTGGTCCGTCATCGTTCCCATGGCTGCTCTGATCGCGCTCGTCGCCGCCGCGTCGGCGCGAACCGGTCGCAGCTCGCGAGCAGTCATCGTGTGGTCGATCATCATGGGGTTGGTTGCGGGCTTGGTCGCAGCCTCGGCGGCGTGGATTCTGGGCCAGACATCCGACCTGCTTCCCGTCGTCTTCCCCTTCATCGCCAGACGATTCGGAGACTTCGCTGCCTTCCTCACGCTCGGTGGCGTCACCGGATTCGGCGTGGGTTTCGCGGTGTCCGTCGTGGACGTGCTCCTGGGCGAGCGGACCTCCTCCGCGCAGCTGGCGAGCGTGCTTGGACGGGGAGCCGCGAAGTTCCTGGTCGCCGCCCTTCCGGTCTACGCGATGATCCGAATCGGCGGGATCTGAACCCGGCCCCTGCGGGTGTCAGACGCTAGGCTGGAGGCATGATGGTGATACCCGCTGATCTGCCCGCACTCGTCGCTCCCGTCGCGTGGATGCTCGGAACCTGGGAGGGGTGGGGCATGCTCGCCGGCCCCGACGCTTTGAGCCGGGGGGACGGGGACGGCGCCGCCGAGGACTCTCCCGTGGTTGAGGAGATCCGCGGCGAGGTCGTCGGAAACCAGATGCGCCTCGTGACACGCGTCTACGCCGGTGCCTCCTCGACCCCGATCGATCCGACCTGGGACGCGGCCAGCGGGCTCTCCGCGATCTCCAAGGGCGACCTCGTGAGTGAGGAAACGCTGTACGTGTCGGTCGCCCCCTCCGATGCCCCGCTTCCCCCGCCCGGGCAGTACTCTCCGCGAGAGTTCGCGGCGACCTCGGCCTCGACTCAGGGGCACGCGGCGGTCTGGAACGGCGTGAGCGTGGGACCGCGCGTCCAGATGGTCTCCGACGCGATCGCGCTGGGCGAGGGCACGCAGCGACTCGTTCACCTCGGGCGCATGTTTGGCCTGGTAGCCGGGGAGTTCATGTGGACGCAGGAACGCACGCTCGACGGGGAGCAGGAGGCGAGCGTTGAGATCTCGGGACGACTGATGCGAACCGCGCAGGCCTCGACGGAGTCGGGCGAACCCATCGACGGAATCGACGATTCTGAGGGTGGTTTCCTTGTCTGAGGAACGCAGCGCTGACATCCTCGACGAGGCCGTGACCTCCTTCGGCGCGACCCCACACTGGGGGGACCCCGCGGGCGAGCAGTGGGCGCTCGAGGGCGGGCGCGCCATCGTGGAGCGTCCCGATCTGGCGGTCATTGACGTGGGCGGCGCGGATCGGGCGACCTGGCTGACGTCGCTGGCGTCCCAGGTTCTGACCGGGATGGCGCCCGGAGACAGCCGCGAGCTGCTGATCCTGTCTCCCGAGGGACGCATCGAGCACTGGGCGGGCGCCAGCGACGACGGCGAGACGACCCACCTGATCGTGGAGCGTTCCGACGCGGACTCTTTCGTTGAGTTCCTCGAATCCATGCGCTTCGCGCTGCGGGTGAGCGTGGGCGTGCGCGACGCGGTTGTCTTCTCGTCCGTGCGCGCCGGAGCCAACACCGCCGACGCCGCTTCGGCCCTGCCCGGGATCGAGTGGACGTGGGAGGACCCGTGGCCCGGGGTCGCCGAGGGCGGCGCGGCGTACTTTCAGGGCGAACGTCACCCGGGCGCGCGCACGCCGATGATGTACCACGTGGCCTCGCCCGAGGGGGCCGCCAGCTTCGAGGACGCCTGGCTGGGTGTCACCGAGGGAGGGAGTCGTCGCCGGGCCGGCATCTTGGCGTGGGAGGCCATGCGCATCGCCGCGTGGAAGCCGCGCCTGGGACGCGAGGTGGATGCTCGCACGATCCCGGCCGAAGTGGACTGGCTGCGCACCGCCGTCCACACCGATAAGGGCTGCTATCGCGGGCAGGAGACCATTGCTCGCGTCATCAACCTGGGGCGTCCGCCGCGCCGCCTCACCTACCTGCAGCTCGATGGCTTGCGCGCCGACCTGCCCGCCCCGGGCACTCCCATCGAGGTCGGGGGGCGACAGGTTGGGGTGATCACCTCGGCCGCCCGCCACGCCGACGAGGGGCCGGTGGCCCTGGCGCTCCTGGCTCGCGCGCTTCCCGTGACGACGGTCTTCGACATTGACGGGGTGGCTGCCGCGCAGGAAGAGATCGTGCCCCAGCACGGTAAGTCCTCCATCTCCCCGCAGACTCGTCCCGGGGCCGACCTGTCCCGCGAGGCGGGCCAGCGCGGCGGGGCGAGCGGATTCGGTGGGCTCGGTTCCGCGCTGGGGGCGCGCTGATGCGAGCCGTTATTCAGCGCGCGACCTCGGGGGAGGTGCGGGTCGGCGGCCGCGTCGTCGGACGCCTCACCTTCGGCGAGGGACCCCTCGGGCGCGCGGGGGATGAACCCGGCGCCCCGGCGAAAGCCCGCGTGGACGGCGAGAGCGCGCAGGCGCGCCAGGGCCTCGTGGTCCTGCTGGGGGTCCGGCGAGGCGACGGCCCCGAGCAGGTGGCCACCGTTGCCCGCAAGATCGCGGAGCTGCGTGTCCTTAACGGCGAGGTCAGCGCGTCGGAGGCGGGCGCTCCGATCCTTCTCATCTCGCAGTTCACGCTGTACGGGGACACGCGCAAAGGTCGGCGCCCCTCGTGGGCGCACGCCGCTCCCGGGGAGGAGGCGGAGCCTCTCGTTGACGCGGTCGCGCAGGAGCTGCGCGCGCGTGGCCTGCACGTTGAAACGGGCCAGTTTGGCGCGATGATGGAGGTCCGCCTCGTTAACGACGGACCGTTTACGGTTCTGGTGGAGGCCTAGCTCGCGGGGCCTGCCGCCCGGCCTCGCTCGCTGAGCGTTTCTGTGGTCGCGGTGCCTGCGTGCGCTGCCGCACCGCCGGACCGTCGTGGTTTGTTGGCCGGTGCCGTGCTGTGGGTTTGCTGGCCTGCCGTGGGTCCGGCTACGCGCACGTTAACCCACTAGGTGGCCGCTTCGGCCCGGTTACACGCACGTTAACCCACTAGGTGGCGGGTGGGCGGGGTTGCCCACGCTCCACTAACTGGGCTAACCTGCGCAGCTGCCGGGCCCACGCTCCACTAACTGGGCTAACCTGCGCAGCTGCCGGGCCCACACGGCCAAGTAGTGGGCGAACGAGCACGAGGCGCGAGGCACAAACCACGAGGGCTTGCGGAGCCGACCCGGCACGTGAGGAAGATGGCCCGTTCCGAAAGCCGTAACGTCGCAATCTCGAGCGGGCCCGGCGCGTGCGGAAAACGGCGTTCCCGGCGTCGCGGGACGTGCCGCCCAGAGGGAGTCGGAGGGCCGATTCCGTCCCGGCCTCGTCGAGAGGGTCCCGTCCGGCGAGCTTGCCCGCACACTCGCCGCCCCATGCCCTGCGCCCAGGGCGAAAGCGCGCGCACGCCGTGAGCTGGCCTCGTAGTCTGGTAACCAGTCAACTGGGATGGGTCTGTGCCGAGTTCGGCGCGGTGGACGCCCCTGAAATGAGGAGAGGCATGTTCGAACGCTTTACCGACCGCGCTCGCCGGGTCGTCGTGCTCGCGCAGGACGAGGCACGCGGTCTCAAGCACAACTACATCGGCACGGAGCACCTGCTGCTCGGTCTGATCTCGGAGGGTGAGGGCGTCGCAGCCAAGGCCCTGGAGACGATGGAGATCAAGGGTGAGGCCGTGCGCGCCTCGGTCATCGAGATCATCGGCGAGGGCGAGAAGCCGGTTGAGGGCCACATTCCCTTCACCCCGCGCGCCAAGCGCGTCTTCGAACTGAGCCTGCGTGAGGCCCTGCAGCTGGGCCACAACTACATCGGCACGGAGCACCTGCTGCTCGGCCTGCTCAAGGAGGGCGAGGGCGTGGCCGCCCAGGTCCTTACGAAGCAGGGGGCCGACCTGGCGCAGGTGCGCCAGACCGTCATCCAGATGCTGTCCGGCTACCAGCGCGGCGACGAGGAGGGCCGCGAGTCCGTGGGAGCCGGCGTGGGTGGCACCGGCGGCCCCGAGCGCTCCAACTCGGCGATCCTGGAGCAGTTCGGTCGCAACCTGACGCAGGCCGCGCGCGAGAACAAGCTGGATCCCGTGATCGGGCGTCGCACGGAGATGGAACGTGTCATGCAGGTCCTGTCGCGGCGCACGAAGAACAACCCGGTGCTCATCGGCGAGCCGGGCGTCGGCAAGACCGCCGTCGTTGAGGGGCTCGCCCAGGCGATCGTGGCGGGCGACGTGCCCGAGACGATCAAGGATCGGCAGATCTACAGCCTCGACATGGGGTCGCTGGTGGCGGGTTCGCGCTATCGCGGCGACTTCGAGGAGCGCCTGAAGAAGGTGCTCAAGGAGATCCGCACGCGCGGGGACATCATCTTGTTCATTGACGAGATTCACACGCTCGTTGGCGCGGGCGCCGCGGAGGGGTCGATCGACGCCGCCCAGATGCTCAAGCCGATGCTGGCGCGCGGCGAGCTGCAGACGATCGGTGCGACCACGAACGACGAGTACCGCAAGTACATCGAGAAGGACGCGGCGCTGGAGCGTCGCTTCCAGCCGGTGAAGGTGGACGAGCCCAGCGTCGACGAGACGGTGGAGATTCTCAAGGGGCTGCGTGACCGCTACGAGGCGCACCATCGCGTCATCATCACGGACGCCGCGATCCAGGCGGCCGCGGAGCTGGCCGACCGCTACATCTCGGATCGCTTCCTGCCCGATAAGGCCATCGACCTGGTCGACGAGGCGGGCGCCCGCCTGCGGATCCGCCGCATGACCGCCCCGCCGGAGCTGCGCGAGCTCGACGAGAAGATCGCCGAGGTACGCCGCAACAAGGAGGCGGCCATTGACGACCAGGACTTCGAGAAGGCGGCCTCCCTGCGCGACGAGGAGTCGAAGCTCGCGGAGGAGCGCAAGTCGAAGGAAGAAGCCTGGAAGGGCGGGGAATCCGACGAGATCGCCGAGGTGGGGGATCAGGAGATCGCCGAGGTCCTGGCCATGTCGACGGGTATTCCGGTCGTGCGCCTGACCCAGACGGAGACCGCGAAGCTGCTCAAGATGGAGGATGAGCTGCACAAGCGCGTCATCGGGCAGGACGAGGCCGTCAAGGCCCTTGCCCAGTCGATCCGCCGCACGCGCAGCGGCCTGAAGGATCCGAACCGTCCCGGCGGCTCCTTCATCTTCGCGGGCCCGACGGGCGTGGGTAAGACGGAGCTGGCCAAGGCGCTCGCCGAGTTCCTCTTCGGGGATGAGGACGCTCTGATTCAGCTCGACATGTCGGAGTTCTCCGAGAAGCACACGGCCTCGCGCCTCTTTGGTGCGCCTCCCGGCTACGTCGGCTACGACGAGGGCGGGCAGCTGACGGAGAAGGTACGCCGCAAGCCGTTCTCGGTTGTTCTTTTCGACGAGGTCGAGAAGGCTCACCCGGACATCTTCAACTCCCTGCTGCAGATCTTGGAGGAAGGCCGCCTGACCGATTCTCAGGGCCGCAAGGTGGACTTTAAGAACACGGTCATCATCATGACGACCAACCTGGGGACCCGCGACATCAATAAGGGTGTTCTCACGGGCTTCCAGACGGCGGATCACTCGACGCACGACTACGGCCGCATGAAGGCGAAGGTCGCGGAGGAGCTCAAGCAGCACTTCCGGCCGGAGTTCCTCAACCGCGTCGATGACACGATCGTGTTCCCGCCGCTGACCAAGCCGGAGATCGCCCGCATCGTGGATTTGATGATCGCGAAGCTGGCCAAGCGCATGGAGGCTCAGGATATGCGACTGCAGCTGACGGACGAGGCGCGCGAGCTCCTCGCGGACGTCGGCTTCGATCCGGTTCTGGGAGCCCGCCCGCTGCGTCGCGCCATTCAGCGAGAGATCGAGGACGCGCTGAGCGAACGCATCCTGTTCGGAGAGCTGCAACCTGGTCAGGTTGTCACGGTTGGCGTGCAGGAAGAGGGAGGGGAGCGCTCCTTCACCTTCAACGGGGAGTGATCTTCTCGCCAGTTGCGCTGGGATGACAAGTGTGTGGTTGGTGGTAAAGCGACCGCTGCTCTGTGAGAGAACCCCCTCTGGTTGTTAGGTAATCGCCGGTCTGATAGATTCTGATTAACTATTGGATCCGTGTGAACTCGTGTCACACTATGTTTAGGGCACTGCTCATCTATCGAGAGAAGGGTCATGACCTCGCGACCGCGACGACACCTGACTAGCGTGAGGCGACGCCTGCCGTCGGCCATCCTCATGCTGGTCGTCGTTGCACTCTGCATCGCGGGCGTCATCTACCGGGGCGCGGAAGTCACCCAGGTCAACGTCAACGACGGTGGCATCTGGGTGACGAACAAGTCGAAACAGATGGTCGGCCACCTCGACTACGAGGCCCGCATCCTCGACGGCGCGCTGCGCACCGAGGCCACCAACTTCGACGTGGGTCAGGCGGCCGAGACCGTCACCGTCTCCGACCTCAGCTCCCTCACGGTCGCTCCGGTCAACGTCACTCAGGTCGCCCTCGGCGCCCCGACCGCTCTGCCCGCCGGTTCCGTCGCGATGCAGGGCGGCGACGTCCTGGGCGTGCTCAACGCCGCCGACGGCACCCTGTGGACGACGTCCGCGTCCTCCCCGAGCCCCTCCAACCTCGCCGAATCAGCTGCTCTGGCCTCGAACATGGGGGCCAGCGCCTTCGTGACCGGCGAGGACGGGTCCGTCTACTCCCTCTCGGCCTCGGGCACGCTCACGACCGTGAAGCATCGTGGCTCGGTTGACGAAACGAAGACGAGTCAGGTCGCCGGGATCTCCGAGGACGCCCGCCTGTCCATGACGGTCGTCGGCGATCAGGTTGTCGCCCTCGATGCGGCGTCCAACACGCTCTACCTCCCGGGGAACAAGACCCTTGACCTCGGCGCCGCCGGTGTCGAGTCCGGCGGTGTCCTGCAGCAGGCCGGACCGAAGGACGACTCGGTCCTGCTGGCCACGGCCACCTCCCTGGTCTCGGTCCCGCTGGCGGGTGGGCGCCCCTCGATCACGCCCGCCGCCGAGGGAGCCCCGAGCGGCATCCCGACGGCCCCCGTGCGCCACGAAGGCTGCGCCTACGGCGCGTGGAGCGGATCGGGGGCATACGTGCGCTCCTGCAAGGACCCCTCCTCGAACAAGCAGATGGTGGTTGACACGCTCACCTCCGCCCGCGAGGTTGTCTTCCGCACCAACCGCAAGGCCATCGTCCTCAACGATGTCGCCGAGGGAGACGTGTGGCTGCCCGACTCGAACATGGTCCTCATGGACAACTGGGACGAGGTCGAGAACCAGCTCGAAGAGAGCGAAGAAGAGCAGGACAGCCCGGAGCTCACCAACGAGGTGGCCGACCCGCAGCAGCGCGAGGAAAACACCCCGCCCGAGGCCGTTGACGACGAGTTCGGCATCCGCCCGGGGCGCTCCACCGTCCTGCCCGTCCTGGACAACGACTCAGACCTGGATGGCGACGTGCTGACCGCCACCCCGACCTCGCAGCCCGGGTGGGGCTCGGTGGTCGTGGCGCGCAGCGGGCGCGCCCTGCAAATCGAGGACGTCTCGGCGGACCAGAGCGGATCCACGTCCTTCACCTACGAGGCGTCGGACGGGCAGGCCTCCGCCTCCGCCCGCGTTCAGGTCACGGTCCATCCCTACGGGCAGAACGAGGCGCCGGTTCAGGTGCGCTCCTCCTCCGTCAAGATCGGGGTGGGCGCGCGGATCCAGTACCAGGCCCTCAGCGACTGGCGTGACCCCGATGGCGACCCGATCTACCTCAAGGACGTGCAGGTTCCCACCGGCCTGAACGTCTCCTTCGTCGAAGACGGAACCGTGACGATCAACGAGGAGGGCAGCTCCGCCGGGCCCAAGACCGTCGTCCTGACGGTGGCGGACGACCAGGGGGCCGAGGCACGCGGCGAGCTCGTCGTGAGCGTCCAGGAGGCGGGAAACCTGCCGCCCTCGGCCAACGGCGACCTCTTCCAGGCGCACCCGGGCGAGACCGTCACCCTCGACCCGCTCAAGAACGACACCGACCCCAACGGCGACCCCCTGTCCCTCGCCGCCGTCTCCGGAGCCCCGTCGGGCGTGACGGTCGCCCCGGATCTCGACCGCGGCACCATCGACTTCCGGGCGCAGCAGCCGGGCTCTTACTCCTTCGCCTACACGGTCTCCGACGGGATCGCGACGACGCTGGGCATCATCCGCGTGGAGGTCGTGGCCGCGTCCTCGGTGCGGCCCGTCGCCGAGAACGACACGGCCGTCCTGCCCCAGGGCGGGTCCGTGCTGATCAATCCCCTCGGCAACGACTATGACCCCGCCGGAGGCATGCTCTCCGTGACCTCGGTGGATACGTCGAAGGCGCCCGAGATCGAGGTCGCGCTCATCGAACGTCACCTCCTGCGAATCACTGCCCACGCGGGCATCGATAAGACGGTGACCTTCTCGTACACGGTTTCCAACGGCCAGGGAAACGCCACCGCCGAGGTGACCGTGATTCCCGGCGCGTCGGATCGTTCCGACCTGCCGCCTATCCTGGCGCCCGACCGGGCAAAGGTGCGCGTCGGCGACGTCGGAACCGCGTCGGTCCTGTCCAACGACCGCTCCCCGGCCGGCCTGAGCCTCCAGGTCGAGTCGACCCTCGAGTACGACCACGCCTCGTCGGTGGGGACGCCCTTTGTGACGGGTAACCAGGTGCGCCTTGAGGCGGGAACGAGCCCCGGGCTTCTCGAGGTCGTCTACTCCGTCATCGACTCCGCAGGAAACCACGCTTCCAGTACGGTCACCTTCGAGGTCATCCCGGATTCCGACAGCAACGAGGCCCCCCGTCCGCGCACCCTCAACGCGTGGACGAGCGCCGGTCAGGCCGTGACGATTCCCGTCACGCTGAGCGGTATCGATCCCGATGGCGACTCGGTGACGCTGGTCGGCGTGGACTCTTCACCGACGCAGGGCGTGGCCACCGCCTCGGCCACCTGGATCGACTACACGCCCAACCGCGGGGCGGTCGGCACCGACACCTTCACCTACACGGTCGAGGACCGCAAGGGAGCGCGCGCCTCCGCCCGCGTGCGCGTCGCGATCTCCCCGTCACCCACGTCCAACCAGAACCCCGTGGCCGTCCCGGACACCGTGCAGGCCCGCCCTGATCGCGTCCTCAACATCAACGTCCTGTCCAATGACGTCGATCCCGACGGCGACACGCTCTCCCTGGACGAGGACGGCCTGACGACGGCCACGCCCGCGCTCAATCCTCAGGTCCGCTCCGCGACCACGATCTCGGTGCGCACCCCATCCGAAACCGGCAGCTACGCGGTCGCCTACACGGTCTCGGACGGCCGAGGCGGCTCGGCCACCGGTTTGGCCACCATCTACGTATCCGAGGACGTCCCCCTCAAGGCCCCCGTCGCCCGCGACGACTACGTGGCCTACACGGAGCTGCCCGAGGACGGGTCGGCCGTGCGCGTGCGCGTCGTCGACAACGACGACGACCCCGACGGGTCGGTTGACGAGCTGAAGGTCACCACCGGCGAGTCCGGGGTGAACGTGAGCGGCCAGGACCTGCTCATCCCGGTCTCCGATCAGCTGCGCCTCGTCGTCTACACGATCACCGACCGCGACGGACTGACCAACTCCGCGGTCGTCACCGTGCCCGGACGCAACGGCACCGCGCCCTTCCTGAACAACGCGAACCTCCCGATCGAGGTGGACGCGGGATCCCAGCGCACGATCTCCCTCTCCGACTACGTCATCGTGCGATCGGGGCGCTCCGCGCAGCTGGTGGAGGGATCCTCCCCGGCCGCCCAGGCGGGGCTGACGTCGGTGAGCGCCGAGGGCGCGACGCAGTTGACGATCAGCGCGGCCGAGAGCTTCTCCGGAAACACGGCGTTCACCATTCAGGTCAGCGATGGGGATGACGCGGGCGCTCTGTCATCGAGCCTGTCCGTACCCGTTCGCGTGCGCGCGACCCAGAACCAGCCGCCCACCTTCACCCCGACCGGCGTGCGTGTCGAGGCCGGGGGCGAGGCCGTCACCCAGAACCTGGCGCTCGGAGTCACTGACCCCGAGGGCGGCGACCCCTCGACCTTCACGTACGCGGTGGGGAGCGTTCCCGACGGCATCAGCGCCTCGGTGTCGGGTTCGACCCTCACCGTGACCGCGGCCCAGGACACCGCCCGAGGCCCGGCCGGATCCATCGGGGTGAGCGTGACCGACACGGACGGAAACTCGGTGTCGGGTTCCGTCCCCGTCGAGGTCGTGTCCTCCTCCAAGCCTCACGTCAGCGCACCTGACTACCAGGAACGGGGCCGGGTCGGCGAAACGGTGAGGGTGGACGTCGCCTCCCGGGCCATCAACCCCTTCCCCGATTCTCCGCTGACCCTCGAGGGTGCGGTCATGGGCCTGGGAGGCGGGCAGGTGCGCGCCGAGGGAACGGTCGTGTCGATCACCCCCGACGAGGTGGGAACCATCAAGGTCACCTACCGCCTCAACGACTACCTGGGCGACCCGTCTCGCTCGGCCCAGGGCAACATCGTCGTCACCGTCGTCGGTAAGCCGGATGCCCCCACGGGAGTGCGCGCCGAGGCCAGGGGGACGAGCGGTGCTCGCGTGACCTTCACCCCGGGCGCGGCCAACGGCGCCACCGTCACCGGCTACCGGGTGCTCGACGCGGACTCGGGCCAGCAGGTGTCGGCCACCTGCACCGCCGGCTCGTGTACGGTCGATGGGCTCAGCGCCGGTCGCGGCTACTCCTTCTCCGTTGTCGCCACCAGCAGCGAGGGCGATTCCAAGCCCTCCGCAGCATCCAACAGAATCTCGACGGTGGGCAAGCCCAGCCAGATGGTTGCGCCCACCGTGAAAGAGGGAGACTCCGTGCTCAACGTGTCGTGGGAGGCTCCCACCGACAACGGCGGGGCGGCGATCGACCACTATGAGCTTCAGGTCAACGGCGGCCAACCGACCAGCTACACCACCACGTCGGCCACGCTTTCCGTGGTCAACGGGCACGACTACGCTGTGCAGGTCCGGGCCGTCAACCGCGAGGGTCAGGCCGGACCGTGGTCCTCGCCCACCATCGGACGCCCCCACCCCTCGCACGTCGCCCCCGACGAGCCGGTCGTCACCGTGACCACCGAACGCTGGGAGGGACAGGGCCAGATCGTGGCGAAGGTCTTCGTCTCGTGGACGGTCGGCAACAGCGGCGGCAGCGGATGGGGGACAACCACCGTCACCGTCAACGGCGAGTCTTACAACGTTACGGCGGACGAGGACCAGCGTAAGACTAAGAAGGTGGTCCTCGAGGACTCGGTGACCTTAGCGACCGTGACCGTCACCGTGCGCAACGCCGAGGGCGACGCCACCACGTCGGCCCCCCAGACCGTGCGCATCCCGCCGAACCCGAACACCCCGCCCTTCGAGATCGACCCGCCGACGATCACGGCGACGGGTAACTCCGGCCAGCTCCACGCCACGAACGTCAACGTCAAGCCCGGGCGAGGCTACCTCGCCAACGAGCTCACCGTGTTCTGGGGAACGAGCGGCGCCGACTGCTCCGCCAAGGCCCGCTCTAACGACACCAACCGCAGGGTCCAGGGCACGAACTTCGTGTGGTTCGGGGGAGATGAGGCTAACGGGGTTCCGCAGAACTTCTACTTCTGCCAGATCTCGACCTCGGGCCTGGTCTCGAGCGCCATCAGGGTCACCGGCACGCCGAGGAACGACCACGCCGTTCCGGACAAGGATTGGGCGAACATCGAGATTCGCGCCGACTACGTGCCCTACCCCGACGGCGGCTTCGCGGTGGGAATCCGCCGCACCAAGGAGACCGAGGGCCTGTGCACCTACGGTTGCCGGCTCAAGGTCGTCGATTCGGCGACCGGCCAGACGATCTACAAGCAGAGCGACGCCGTCATATCGCCCACCGAGACACCGGGTCTTCGGGTCGAAGGCTCCATACTGCCCGTCGACGAGCCCTATCGAGTTGCCCTCTACATCACCCTGTCGACGGGCAAAGAGATCATCAAGTACATGCACTAGGGCACGGTCCGGGCGGGAAGGCCCGGAACCAGCACACCGACAACCAACACAACGAACGAAGAGAAAAGGATACTCATGTCACTGTCCATTGAGGACGCGACGCGTTTCGCCCAGGTTTTCAAGAGCCTCGTCAACGGGGTCTCCGTGGCGGTCTTGGACAAGCGCCAGGCTGTTCGCCTCGCGCTCACGACGATGTTTGCCGGAGGACACCTGCTGCTCGAGGACGCCCCGGGCACCGGCAAGACCGCCCTGGCGCGCGCCATCAGCGCCGTCATCGATGGCACGCACTCGCGTATCCAGTTCACCCCCGACTTGCTTCCCTCCGACATCACGGGCGTGAACATGTTCAACCAGAAGACCGGCGAGTGGGTCTTCCACGCGGGCCCCGTCTTCGCCGAGATCGTCCTGGCGGACGAGATCAACCGCGCCTCGCCCAAGACCCAGTCCGCCCTGCTGGAGGTCATGGAGGAAGCGCAGGTCACGGTGGACGGCGTGCGTCGCCCCGCACCCCAGCCCTTCATGGTCATCGCGACCCAGAACCCCGTCGAGCAGGCCGGAACATACCCCCTGCCCGAGGCCCAGCTCGACCGCTTCCTCATGAAGACCTCGATCGGCTACCCGTCGCGCAGCGCCATGATCGACGTCCTCGACGGCTCGGCATCCCCGGACCGCTCGAAGAACCTCCAGCCCATGGTGTCCGGCCAGGACATCGTCGCCTGGTCCGCCCTGGCCGCGGACAACCACACCGACCGCGCGGTCCTGGACTACGTGGCGGCCCTGGCGGAGGCCACCCGCGAGGACGAGTCCTCCCTGCTGGGCGTCTCCACGCGTGGCGCGATCGGCATGGTCCGATGCACCCGCGTGTGGGCGGCCGCGCAGGGGCGTAACTTCGTTCTGCCCGACGACGTCAAGGCCCTCGCCGTGCCCGTGTGGGCCCACCGCATCGTCGTTGACCCGGACGCCGCGTTCTCCGGCGCGACCTCCGAGGGCGTCATCCAGCGCGCCCTCACCTCGGTCCCCGCACCCGCGGTCGGCGCGTAAGGATCCTCCCGGTAGCAGTGATGGAAGGGAAGCGTTCGGATAGCGAGGACGGGGTGCGGCACCGCAGGGAGCAAAGCGCTCGTGTGCGCCCCCTCGCGGCGCTCACGGGCGCCGTCACGCCGATCGGCTGGGCCGTCATCGTGCTCATCGTCGCCGGCGTCGCGGTCGCCGCAGCGTTCCAGTGGGTCGAGGCGTTGGCGTGCGCGCTTGCGGGCGTCGTCGCGCTCGTGCTGGCGGCCACCCGCGTCGCGTGGAAGCCCCCGCACCTCGTGTCGATCCGCGTCCCCAACGAGCGCATCGTCGCCGGCCAGACGGCCGTTGGCGAGATCATGGTGCGTAACGAACGCAACCGTCCCGTGCGGTCGGGCATCATCGAGTTGCCCATCGGCTCGGGCACCGGCGAGTTTGTCGTGCCCCCGCTGGGCGCGCGACGCTCGTGGGACGAGATGTTTCTCATCTCGTCGCGTCACCGAGGCCTCATCAACGTCGGTCCGGCGCGCTCGGTGCGCTCCGACGCCCTCGGCCTGCTGCGCCGCGTGCGCGTGTGGGACGAGCCCGTCATCCTCCACGTGCACCCGCGCACCGTGCGCGTTCCCTTCGACGCCACCGGCTTCCAGCTGGATGTCGAGGGCGTGTCCACGGGCAGGCTCTCCAGCTCCGACGTGTCCTTTCACGCGCTGCGCGACTACGAGCCCGGGGACGACCGGCGTGCCGTCCACTGGCAGTCGACCGCCCGCCTGGGCAAGCTCATCGTCCGCCAGTACGAGGAAACGCACCGTTCCCACCACGTCATCGTGCTGGACACCTCCCGCGACGTCTGGGATCACGAATCCTTCGAAACGGCGGTCTCCGTCGCCGCCTCGCTCGCTCTGGCCAGCCTGCGCGAGTCCCGTCCCGTGTCCGTGACGACGACGGAGGACTGGCTGCCGTCGGGCAGCGCCATGCGCCTGCTGGACGCCCTCTCCGAGGTGGGGGCGGGTGCCGGAGGGGAGTTGTCCCTGCGCGTGCGCGAGGCCGTGGCCGAGCGTCCCGGCGTCTCGGCCCTCACCCTCGTGGTGGGTCCGAAGGTGAGCGACGTCGACGCCGCTCACCTGGCGCGACTGGCCCCCATCGACGTTCCGGTCTCCATCATCCGAATCGGTGGCGCGGAGGGGCGAACCAGGCGAGACCTCGGGCGGGGCGTCCTCCTGGACTGCGCGCGCCTTGATGACCTGCCGCGTATCATCGTCGCCGGAGGGCTTGCATGACCACCAGCGTTGATACCAAGCCGCGCGCGCAGAGGGTCGACTCGCAGGCCGAGACCGCACCGGCGACGCCCGTCGCGACCCGCGCGCGCGCGGACGCAGCTCCTTCCGCCTCCGCCCGCCCCCGCGCCAACGACCGTCCCCCCGCCGGCTCGCAGGGGCCTCGCCACAAGACGACGCGTTCGCGCCTGCTGACCATCACGCAGCGTTTCGCGACGTACCGGTCGAAGCTGCCGATCTGGTCCCTCCTGGTTCTCGCCCTCCTCTTCGCCGGGCCCATCGCGGCCTTCGAACCCGTCTTTGGCGGGGGAGTCGGGGCCATCGCCGCCGGAGCCGGCGTGGCCTGCGGCCTGGCGATTGCCGCGGCCTCGACCCACTGGCGGTGGGATGCGCTCACGACCGTGTTGAGTGTCGCGGTGACCTACTTCCTGGGCGGCAGCGCGGCCGCGCTGCGCTCCGAGGCGCTGTTTGGCTTCCTGCCCACGGGGCAGACCCTGCAGGTCATGGTGCTCGGGTCCTTCCGCGCGTGGAAGGATCTACTGACGCTGACGCCCCCGGTGTCGGTCTATTCTGGCCCGGCCCTCGTGCCGTGGATGAGCGGCCTCATTCTGGCGCTTCTGGCCGGCCTGATCACTGCGCGCGCCGGACGCGCCGTCCTGGGATCCATCCCCGTCGTCGTGATGGCGGTCATCGCCGTGTTCTTCGGGCTGACGCACTATCCTCTTCCGCTCGCGCCCGTCCTCGCCTGGTGGGCGCTGCTGGTCGCCTGGTGGGCGAGCGCCGCCCAGTACCAGAGAATCACCCTGGGCCAGGATGTGCTGGTGGGACGAAAGAGCTCGCCCGGCGCCGAGGCCACGGTCGGGCGTCGTTCTCGCTCGACGGTCTACGTGGGAAGGCGGGCGGTTGGCGCCATCCTCGTCCTCGCGGTTTCCGTCGCCGTGGCGATGCCGGCCGCGGCGTTCCTGGGCTCCCCTCGCGGACGCATCGTTGGCCGCGACCTGATTCACCCGCCCCTTGACGTCCAGGCCTACCCCTCCCCGATGTCCTCCTTCCGCCACTACACGACGGACCTGAAGGACGAGACGCTGCTGACCGTGTCGGACCTGCCCGAGAACCAGCGCGTGCGAATCGCCGCGATGGACGTGTACGACGGCACGACCTTCGGCATGTCCCAGAAGCGAGGCGACGGGCACACGGGGTACATCCAGGTCCAGACGACCATCCCCGGACGCTCCCAGGGCGCCTCCGTGGTCACGCTGACGACCACGGGGCTGTCGGGCCCGTGGGTTCCCGTCCTGGGAACTCCCTCGCAGATCGCCTTCACGGGGGCGCAGTCCTCCGAGCAAAAGAACGGCCTCCACGTCGATACGTGGGCGAACGCGGCGCTGACGACCGGTCCCGCGGGCTCCATGAGCTATAACGTGACCACCGATTTTGTCGCGCCCGTGCGCGACGAGGAGCTGGCCAACCTCGTGGCGCTGTCCTCCACCTCGGAGGACAAGAACGTTCCCGACGGCGTCGCGGAAAAGGCCGCGGAGCTCACGCAGAACGCCTCGACCCCGCTCGCGGCGGCGCGCGCCATCGAACACTACCTGGCCACGAACGGCTACTACCTCAACGAGAACACGCGCTTCTCGCGGCCGGGCGTGCGCACCGATCGGCTGGAGCGCATGCTGACCTCCGACGAGAATCTGATCGGCGACGACCAGCAGTACACCGCGCTCATGGCTCTCATGCTGCACCAGTTGGGGATCAACGCGCGCGTCGTCATGGGAGCCTACCCCGAGGGCGGCTCCCAGGGGGGCGCCGCGACCCTGCGTGGATCCGACATTCGCGCGTGGGTTGAGGTCGAGTTCTCGGGCGGCGTCTGGGGCGTGTTCGACCCGACTCCGCCGCGCGACCACGTGCCGCAGACCCAGGTTCCCAAGCCTCGGTCCGTCCCTCGTCCGCAGGTCCTGCAGCCGCCGGAGCCCCCCGAGCCCCCGGCCGAGATGCCTCCGCCCACGCGTGACCAGAACGCCGACCCGCTCAAGCCACCCGAGGCGGGCCTGCCCTGGGGCATTATCGCCGGAGTGTCGGGCGCCATCCTCCTCCTCGCGCTGCCGCCCCTGGCGATCCTGGCGTTCAAGGCGGGCCGGCGCAGGCGTCGCCGCAGGGCGGCGGCCGGTGATGCGCTGGTGGGCTCGTGGGACGAGGTCGTGGACCTGGCCGCCGACTCTGGCCTGCGCATCGAGCTGGGACGCACTCGCCAGGAGACCGCGTGGGCACTGTCCTCCCAGTGGCAGCTGGGGGAGGACCCGGGCGACCCCTTCGCCCTGGTGACGGGTGAGATGCGCAGCGGCGAGGACGGGTCGACCTCGTCCTCCGATCGCGGCGACGCCGGTGGCAGGGGACGCTACGTGATTGACGGGTGGAGCCGCTTCGGCGGCGACGTTCCTTCTCCCGTTGTGATCGCTCGCTTCGCCGACGTCGCGAACTTTGCCTCCAACGGTGCCTCCCGCGACCGCGCGCGCGCCGCGTGGGCACAGGTGGGACAGCTGCGAGACCAGGTGTCCAAGCGTGCGGGCTTCTTTGCGCGCGTGCGCCGGGCGCTGTCCCTGCGGAGCCTGCGTATGCGCCGCAAGCTGCGTCTGAGCGCCCTGATCGAGCGCACGATGCGAGAGGAGATCGAGCGGTGAGTCCAGCCGTCGCAGGCATGAGGGGGCCGGAGATTCCGGGATTTAGGTGGGTTCGTCCCCTGGGGCAAGGCGGTTTCGCCGACGTGTTCCTCTACCGTCAGGAGCTGCCGAGCCGGGACGTGGCCATCAAGGTGGTGCGCGCCCAGGGGGATGAACGGGGCACGAAGGAGCTGCATCGCGAAGCCGACGCCATGACGCTCCTGTCGGGTCACCCCTCCGTCGTGGAGTTGCACGGCGTGGGAACGACGGCGGACGGGCGGGCATACCTCGTCATGGAGTACTGCCCGGTTGCCGACCTCCTCACGCAGGTTCGTGCGCGGCCCATGTCGCTCGAGGACGCCCTGGACACGATGATCAAGATCTGCGGCGTCGTCGAGACCTTCCACTGGCAGGGCTACGTGCACCGCGACATCAAGCCCTCGAACATCATGCTGGACGCCTACGGCAAGCCTGTCCTGGCCGACTTTGGGGTCGCGTCGAAGGTGGGAGCGCTGGAGGTCGGTGCTTTCGACGGCTTTTCGGTCCTGTGGGCGCCCCCGGAGCAGCAGGACGTGAACTCGCCCGCCTCCCCCCTGCAGGACGTGTGGGCCCTGGCATCGACGACGTGGACCTTCGTGACCGGGCGCAGCCCCTTCGAGGATCCGATCGGAGACAACTCGGCGGCATCGATCGCCAACCGCGTCCAGCGGGGGCGCGTGCGCGGCCTGGGACGGGCGGATGCCCCCTGCGAGTTGGAGCGCGTGTTGCGGGCGGCGATGGCGGTGGACCCGGCGGAGCGCACACAGTCGGCGAAGGAGTTCGGCGAAGGGCTTCAACGGGTTCAACGGGAGCTCGGCTACCCGCGCACGGAGATGGAGATCAAGGAGAAGCGATCGAAGAAGGTCCAGGCTCCTGCGGTCGGCACCGACGACAAGACCCGCCTGCGCGCGGCCCCCGTGATCGACCCCGAAGCGACGCACATGCGTCCCTCCCCCTACTCCTTCGAGGGGGGAAGCGGCTCCGGCGGCGTCGAGGCGGTCGCCGACTCGTGGAAGAGCGACCGGGACGGCGACATCGACGAGGTCTCTGCCCGCCGCAAGGTTGAGGAGACGGCGGCGCCCGCCAAGGGCCTGACCCCCGTGACGGGGATGATCCTCGTGCTGTTGGCCGCGATCATCGCCGCCGGCTTGGCTGTGGCGATGCTGCGCGGTCAGGGGTCTTTCACGCGCATCACGCCGGCACCCGAGACGAGCACGGCGTCGGCCACGCCGGGTGACGCGGTGGGGGTTGCCCCGCCCCAGGTCACCGATTTGACGGGGAGTTACGCGGGCGGGCTGGTGGAGTGGACGTGGACCGCGCCTGCGGGTGCCACCGACTCCGAGACGGCCTACGCGTACGAGGCCTCGGGCGCGGGAGGAACCTCCCGCGGGCGCGTCAAGGAGACGACCGTTCGCGTCGACGGCGCCAGCGGAGACAACTGCGTGGAGATCACGACGGTCGCTCGCTCGTCGGGGCGCATGTCCGATCCGGTCCGCGCCTGCATCACGGTCCCGTGAGGATGCTCATGACGCCGCCTGCGTTTTGTTGTCTTTCGCGCTTTTCGGATGCTGCGGGCCTCACGCGCCCCGTGTGTAGAATGGTGGACGTAATGCGTCACGCTGCGCGAGTTGCGCAGCGGGAAAGATGAAGGCAGATGGCTCTCGATGAACATGCGGAGCGCCCCGCGGTTCGATGGGGTGCCTCGACCGACATTGGCCCGGTCCGAGCAGAAAACGAGGACTCGTGGCTGGCTGTCCCACCCGTCTTTGCGGTCGCCGACGGCATGGGCGGGCACCTGGGCGGGGCGCAGGCCTCGTCGACGGCGGTCCTGATCCTGCAGGAGTACCTCAGCCCGGGCAGGCTCGGGGATCGGCCGGTGGATCTGGTGGATCTGTCCGTTGCGATCGACTCCGCGGCCACCGCGGTGGCCTCGTTGGCTCCCGCCGACAATCCGATGAGCGCGCCGGGCACGACGCTGTCGGGCCTCATGGTGCTGCACACCGCCGAGGGCCCCTACTGGCTGTCCTTCAACGTGGGGGACTCGCGCGCCTACGTCGTGGGTGGAGGCGGGGTCCGTCAGCTCACGCACGACCACTCGGCGCTGCAGGAGGCCCGCGACCTCGCGGCGACCTCCGGGGCGCCCAGGGTGATCCCGCCGGCGAATGTCGTGACGAAGGCGCTGGGAGCCGGACAGTCGGGTGGCGTGAAGGCTGACTACACGATCATGCCGTTGGAAGAGGGCGATCGGGCGGTGATTTGCACGGATGGCGTGCACGGGGTCCTGTCGGATTCGCAGATGTGCGCCCTGGTTGCCGCCGGGAACGGGCCGCAGGGTGATGCCGATGCGCTCGTCCGGGCTGCCCTCGAGGGGGGAACGCGTGACAATGCCACTGCCGTTGTGGTTTACGCAGGAACCGAATCGCGAGTAACATTGCCTTCGAATGTCATGAGTCGCATGATTCAACCAGTACGTCCGGCGTCGATCGAGACAGCTCGCCGGATTCCTCGAAGAAAAGGCAGTAACTGATGCTTCAGATTGGACGCTTCCTGTGTCGCGGACAGGGCGCGATGCTCGTCACCGGCCCTCTCGGTGCAGCGTTGGTTCCGCTGAGTTTCGCTGATTCCGCGGCAGACGTCGTGTGGGGGCGCGCGGATACGCAGGCGTGGCTAGCGCACGTGCAGGCCGAGCAGGGGGACGCCCTGCTCCTGGACTGCGCCGGCGAGCAGCCCTACCTGACCGTTCTGGGCAACATTCAGCTGCGCATGCGCGCCGCCGGCCAGATCACGGAACAGGTGTGGACCGACCCGATCTGGGCGTGGCCATTCAACCCAGGCGAGTGGCAGACCTTCGAGGCCACCATCATTGAGGGCGACGAGGTCACGTGGATGGTGCCCGCCGCCGACCGCGTTGAGGCTGCCGAGATTCGCATTGGTCGCGCGCTCGATGAGGTGGAGGCGATGTCCTCGCTGCCCGTCGACACGATGGGTTTCCTCATCAATCCCGACATCTCCACCCACGAGCGCCGGGCACTGCGGGAGGCTCGCGAGGAGCTTCCCGAGCCGACCCTGCGCACCGCCTCCGTCGATCTCGAGGCCCTTGAGGCGCAGTTCCTGGCCGCAACCAACAAGGCGCCGGTGTTCCTGTCCTCCTCGAGGGCATCGTCGGCCGACGAAGGCGAGGCCGGTGCGGATGCTACCGATGCCCGAGAGTCGGCCGCCGATCGCGCCGAGGACGAACCCGTGAAGTCGGCCGAGCAGCCCTCCGGGGAACTCTACGTTGTCGCTGCCACGGAGGAGCCCCCGATCGACACGGCAGCCTCCTCCGATCGAGTCGAGGACTCGGAGGCCAGCGAGGAGCCGACCCCGGGGTCCGCCCCGGAGCCGACCCCCGAACCGGCTGCGGAGTCTCCGGCCGTTCCCGAGGCGATGAGCGCCGTGGGACTGGCCGGCCTGAACGCCGAGACGGACACCGAGGCCACGATCTTGCGCCTGGCCCCCGTCAACTCCGGCCCCGCCGCACCCGTCGCCTTCCTGATCCACGGCGGAACGGTGCCCGTGGAGGTCTCGCGTGACGTGGTCATCGGTCGAGACCCCGATGCCTCTGCCCTCACCGGTCGTCCTCCCGCCACCGTCCTGCGTGTGCCCAGCCCCGCGACGGAGATTTCTCGCTCGCACTGCGCCGTCATGATGACCGCTCCCGGCTCGTGGGCGCTCATGGACCTCGGCAGCGCCAACGGAACGGTTCTGCGTCACGCGGACGGTTCTTTCCAGGACGTGACCCCCATGGTCACCTTGGCGCTCAACGACGGCGACCTGATCGACGTCGGCGAGGGGACCACCATCGAGTTCCGCGTGCGCTGACAAGTCGGTGACGCTTCGCGCGTGGGGCGGGTCTTGTGGCTCGCCCCACGCGTTTCTTTCTGCTCCGACTCGTTCGGCGGGCGCACCCTAGGACGCCTTGTCAAGACAATGGGGCGTCGTCGCGCCATCAGGTGACCTAGGTCCCTAGAGCAGTGTATTCTTGCCTGTGGTAGCGACCCGCGCGCGGGTCGGTCATCGCAAAACAAGGAAGTTGAGGACCACGATGGTCAAGTATGTGTACGACTTCTCCGAGGGTGACAAGTCCATGAAGGACCTGCTCGGAGGCAAGGGAGCGAACCTCGCAGAGATGACGAAGCTCGGTCTGCCCGTTCCCCCCGGGTTCACGATCACCACCGAGGCATGCCGCGCATATCTCAAAGAGTCGACGGTTCCCGAGTCGCTGGCCACCGAGGTCACCACCGCGCTGCGCGGCGTCGAAGACCAGATGGGTCGCCAGCTGGGCGATCCATCCGACCCGCTCCTAGTCTCCGTGCGAAGCGGCGCGAAGTTCTCCATGCCCGGCATGATGGAAACCGTTTTGAACATCGGGCTCAACGATGAGTCCGTTCGCGGCCTCGCCGCCGTTAGCGGTAACGAACGCTTCGCGTGGGACTCCTACCGCCGCCTCATCCAGATGTTCGGCAAGACCGTCCTCGACATCGACGGCGACCTCTTCTCCGACGCCCTCGACGCCCTCAAGGCCGAGCGCGGCGTCGTCGGCGACACCGACCTGAGTGCCGAGGACCTCAAGGGCCTCGTCGACACCTTCAAGGGCATCGTCAAGGAACAGACCGGCAGCGACTTCCCGCAGGACCCCCGCACCCAGATGGACATGGGCATCGAGGCCGTGTTCCGTTCCTGGAACACCGAGCGCGCTCGCATCTACCGTCGCCGTGAGCGCATCCCCCACGACCTGGGCACCGCCGTCAACATCTGCACCATGGTGTTCGGCAACATGGGCGAGAACTCCGGCACCGGCGTCTGCTTCACCCGCGACCCCTCCTCCGGCCACTCCGGCGTCTACGGCGACTACCTGGAGAACGCGCAGGGCGAGGACGTCGTCGCCGGCATCCGCAACACCCTGCCGCTGTCCGCCCTGAAGGAGATCAACAGGCCCGTCTACGACGAGCTGCGCTCCATCATGCGCAAGCTCGAGACCCACTACCGCGACATGTGCGACATCGAGTTCACGGTCGAGCGCGGCAAGCTGTGGATGCTCCAGACTCGCGTCGGCAAGCGCACCGCTGCCGCCGCGTTCCGTATCGCCACCCAGCTCCTGGGCGAAAAGCTCATCACCCGCGACGAGGCCCTGGGGCGCGTTACCGGCGACCAGCTCACCCAGCTGATGTTCCCCCAGTTCGACGCCAAGGCCGATAAGGAGCTCATCGCTCGCGGGATGGCGGCCTCCCCGGGCGCCGCCGTCGGCAAGATCGCCTTCGACAACGCCCAGGCCGAGGCCGCCGCCGCGAAGGGGATCAGGACCGTCCTCGTGCGTCGTGAGACCAACCCCGATGACCTGCCCGGCATGGTCGCCGCCGAAGGCGTCCTGACCGCGCGTGGCGGCAAGACCTCCCATGCCGCCGTCGTCGCCCGCGGCATGGGCAAGACCTGCGTGTGTGGAGCCGAAGCCCTCGTCATCGACGCCACCGCCGGCACCGTCACCATCGGCGACATGGTCCTGACCGCCGACGACACGATCGCCATCGACGGCCAGACCGGCGAAATCTTCCGCGGCGAGGTCCCGGTCACCGACTCGCCCGTCACGACCTACCTCGCCGAGGGGCTCGAGGCCGGTGTCGCCGCGGCCGGCGCGGACCAGGGGACCCGAGAGCTCGTCGAGGCCGTCGACAAGCTCCTCTCCCACGCCGACAAGGTCCGCCGCCTGAGCGTGCGTGCCAACGCCGACACCCCCCTCGACTCCAAGCGCGCCATCGACTTCGGCGCCGAGGGCATCGGCCTATGCCGCACCGAGCACATGTTCCTGGGCGAGCGCCGCCCGCTCGTCGAGCGCGCGATCCTCTCCGCCCCCGAGTCCGAGGAGCGACAGGCCGCCTTCAACGAGCTGGAGAAGCTGCAGAAGCAGGACTTCCTTGAGATGCTCGAGGTGATGGACGGCAAGGCCATGACCGTGCGCCTCATCGACCCGCCGTTGCACGAGTTCATGCCCGCCCTCATCGAGCTGGAGACGAAGGTCGCCGTCGCCAGGGCGACCGGCACGCTCGATCCCGCCGACGAGGCGATGCTCGTCGAGGTCCGTCGCATGCACGAAGAGAACCCCATGCTGGGCCTGCGCGGTGTGCGCCTGGGCATCTACCTGCCCGGCCTGTTCGCCCTGCAGATGCGCGCCCTGTGCGAGGCGGCCGCGCAGCTCGTTGCCCGCGGCCTCGACCCGCGTCCCGAGATCATGGTCCCGCTGGTCGGCTCCGTGCGTGAGCTCCAGCTCGTGCGCGAGGAGGGCGAAGGCATCATTGCCTCCGTCGCCGCCGCCCACGGCGTCGACCTGTCGGGCGTGTCGATTGGCGCCATGATTGAGCTGCCGCGCGCCGCCATGACGGCCGAGGACCTGGCCGAGGAAGCGGACTTCTTCAGCTTCGGCACCAACGACCTGACCCAGACCGTGTGGGGCTTCTCGCGCGACGACGTCGAGGGCGTGTTCTTCCCGCAGTACATCGAGGCCGGCATCTTCGGCGTCTCCCCCTTCGAGTCCATCGACGTGCACGGCGTCGGCACCCTGGTCTCCGAGGGCGTGCGCCGCGCCCGCTCGACCAAGCCGAACATCAAGCTCGGCGTGTGCGGCGAGCACGGTGGTGACCCGGCCTCGATCCACTTCTTCCACGGCGTGGGCCTGGACTACGTGTCCTGCTCGCCGTTCCGCGTCCCCGTCGCCCGCCTTGAGGCTGGCCGCGCCGCGGTTGAGGACCACGTGGACATGACCGCCTGATCGGCGGCCGTGTTGTGCCGAGCGCCGCTGATTGAGCGCGACGAGGCCGTGACCGGTTCGGTCACGGCCTCGTTCCGTTGTGGGTGGGGTGCTGTGGGCGGGCGAGTGTGTGGTAGATCGGCCCATCTACTGGTGGTGTTAACCCACTTGTGCACAGCTAAACCCATTTACTGGAGGCTGGGCGGGTGTGACCGTGTGCCGCCAGGTGGGTTCACATGCGCAGGGGTGGGCCCACGTTGCCACCAGGTGGGTTAGTGTGTGGGCCCGTGTTGTGTTGTTGCGGGCGGTGCTTGTTGCGCCGGGGGTTGGCGGACTTTTCTCGCCAGTTCTCTTGTGCCGCGTGTGGTCTGGGCTTTCAGATTCCGCGTTTGTTCTTGTCTGAGCGTGCAGTGCACCCGATCCGTAGGCATTACACCCGTTCTGATCGGGTGCAGTGCCCCGTAACGGGTGCAGTGCCCCGTAACGGGTGCAGCGTCCTCGCGGTGTTGCCGGTTGAATGGTCGACTGTGGTGTCGCATTACCTCCCGAACTGGTGCAGCATTGGCCTCTCGCGCGTCGTGTAAGCGGTGCGTGTTCGCGTGAATGCTTGTTGTTAAGTGGTGTTACACCACTTAGGTGGGTATTGCACCAGTTGGGAGGTGGTGTAATGCTCCCTAACTAGTGCAGTGCTTGTGGACGCGTGTTGGTTGTGCGCATCTGCGGGAGGCGTGACCCCACTTGTGCGCAGCTAAACCCATCTACTGGAGGCTGGGCGGGTGTGACCATGTGCCACCAGGTGGGTTAACGTGCGCAGGCGTAGGGCCGGAGCAGTGGTGTCACGGGTTGTGGCTTTTCGGCGGTGGCTGCGCTCAGGGTGCGTCCGGCTAGGCGCCGGCGTGGGAGAGGAAGACCGCGCCAACGACGAGCGAGTTGTTGAGGGCGTGCAACAGCCAGGCGTAGGCCAGGTTCTTCCCCGAGCACAGGTAGGCGAGCGTGAGGGTCAGGGCCAGGGGAATGTAGGAGGGGATATCCTGCCACCCGTGGCAGTGCATGAGGGTAAAGAGCAGGCACGATACGGTCGCGACGAGCCACGTGGGGGCGTAGGCGCTGAGCGTACCGATGAGGAAGTGACGGAAGAACACCTCCTCAATGAGGGGGCCGCCGAGGGCGACGATGAAGGAGAACACGAGCCCGCCGAAGCCCTCCGTGAAGTAGTGGAGGGAACCGTCGTCAAACGAGCTCGGGGTGGACAGAGCGTTGTTCGCCAGGTTCTGGGCGATCATGGTCAGGACGAACAGGCCGAGGAGGGCGGCGACCTTGCGGATGGGGCGAGTGCGCAGGTAGGAGAAGTCCGAGAGGAAAACGCGCCCGGCGATCGCAAGCGCGAGGACCAGGAGTCCGATGTTGACGCAGTCCTGGATGAGCAGGAAGTGCTCCGATCCCACCGGCGCCAGGGTGCGCAGGAGCTGCGTGGGGTACAACGCTCCGCAGGGGATGCCGAAGATCGCGATGCGCGCCCACCCGGCTCGCGTTGGGCGAGCGGTGCGCCTCGGAGCTGAAGCGGGGCTGGTGGGCGGCGCAGGTTCTTCGGCAGCGGGTGAATGAGCGGGCCGGGACGCGGTCCTATCGCGTGTGGGAGACATGCGAACCCCTTCGTTCGACGAGCCTGACTTCTCCATGGTAACGCCGCCGCTTGACAGTCGAGGGCGTTTCGTGATCATCGGTCCGGCGCGGTGGGCCGATGCCGGTGGGTGGGCTACCCGCAGCGTCTGACCGAGTGGTAGCCTCAGAGAGGGGTGCCGTGCTACGCCTGTCGGAAGGGGGGTGGGATCGGTCTGGTGGTCAGCAAAACAGGCCCTTGGTCCCAGCGTGGAGCGGTCTTCGAGCGCTAAGGACGGCGACTGTGCGGTCACAATTTAGGTAATCCTAAACGTAGTGCTTTCCGCTAGGCGAGCATGACGTTACTCTCGTTGGGTAAGAATCCTACAAGCCCGGCGCCTCCCATCCGCCGGTTCTACAGGAGGTTCGTGATGACAGTGCTTCGCATCCGCACGCAGGACGTCATCCAACACTTCGTCCGCATCGTCGTCGCCGTCGTCATGGCCGTGCTCATGGCGCTCATCGTGGCAACACCCTCCCGCGCCCAGGGCCAAAGCTGGGGCGACGTGGCCACCACCATCAACGGAATCATCGACGAGGGCGTCGCCGCATTTCGGGCCGGTGACGCCAAGGTTGGTAAGGACAAGGTCAACGACGCCTACTACAAGAACTATGAGACGACCGGCATGGAGAAGCAGGTCATGGCACGCATCTCTGGGGCGCGCGTGTCCCAGGTGGAGATGGAGTTCTCCCTCCTGAAGAAGGCCATGACCGACAACGCCGCCTCCGACGTTGACGCCCACGCCGCAACCCTCAAGCAGTACGTCACGGAAGATGCAGCCGCCCTGGACGGCGTCTCACCGGGGCAGGCGGGCACCGCTTCCTCCGCCGACTACAGTCCGGGCCCGTGGGGCGAGGTCGCCCAGACCATCAACGGGATCCTGGCCGAGGGGGTCGAGGCCTTCAAGGCGGGTGACGCCAAGGGCGGCAAGGACAAGGTCAACGACGCCTACTACAAGAACTATGAGACGACCGGCATGGAGAAGCAGGTGATGAGCCGCATCTCCGGGGCGCGCGTGTCCCAGGTGGAGATGGAGTTCTCCCTCCTGAAGAAGGCCATGACCGACAACGACTCCAGCGCCGTCGACGAACACTACGCGACCCTGTCAAACTTCGTTCGCGAGGACGCCAATACCCTGGACGGCTACACGGGCAAGACTGCCGAATCCTCCTCCGCATCCTCCCCGTGGCTCGCGCAGTTCCTCCCCTCCCTCCTCGTCATCCTGCGTGAGGGTATGGAGGCGATCCTCGTTGTCGCCGCGGTCCTGGCCTACCTGGCGAAGGCCGGGCACAAGGACAAGACCGGCATCGTGTGGGGCGGCGTTGGCCTCGCCCTGGCATTCTCCGTCGGATTGGCGGTCGTGTTCAGCTATGTCTCCTCGCTCGCGGGCGCGAACCAGGAGCTCCTCGAGGGCTTTGCCGCCCTCTTCGCCGTCGCCATGCTGATCTGGGTATCGAATTGGATGATCAACAAGTCCTCCAACGAGGCCTGGGACAGGTACATCAAGGACAAGACGGACGCGTCCCTGACCCGGGGCTCGCTCCTGGGCCTGGCCTTCATCTCGTTCCTCGCGGTCCTGCGCGAGGGGGCCGAGACGATCCTCTTCTACGTGCCGATCGTCTCCGGCGCGGGCGCCAACGTGCACTACGTGTGGATCGGCCTCGGAGTTGGCGCCGTCATCCTCGTCGTCGTCTACCTACTCATCCAGTTCGCGGCGCTGCGCATCCCGCTGCGTCCCTTCTTTACGATCACGTCGATCCTGCTGGCCCTCATGGCCTTTACCTTCACGGGATCGGGCATCAAGGAACTCCAGGAGGCCGACGTTATCTCGCTGACGCCTCTGTCGGGATTCCCCACCATTGACCTCTTGGGGATCTACCCCCGAGTGGAGAACCTGGCCGCGCAGGCCTTTGTTCTCGTCCTCATCGTTGGGCTCTACTTCTTCGGAAAGGCGCGCCTCGCTCGCGAAGCCGCCGCCTCGAAGCAGTCAGAAGTGAGCTCATCGGAGCGACGCTGACCCATCACCAACCAACACGCTAAGGAGTTCATCGCATGAAGCGCTCACTCTTCCGCGTCGGCGCGGCCCTGGCCACGCTGGCCCTCGCCGGCACCCTCGCTGCCTGCTCGAACAACAACGCCTCGTCCAACGACACGAAGCCCACCACCGGATCCTCGGCCGACGCCGACTCGGGTGCCGCGGCCCCCGGCGAGGACGCGGGCTTCGAGGAACAGCCCCTGGGCGACGACGTTCACGTCGGCCCGCTCGTCGTGGGCGGCGTCTACTTCCAGCCCGTCGACATGGAACCCACCATGGGTGTGCCCGCGGCCGAGGCGTCCATGCACATGGAGGCCGACATTCACGCGGCCGCCGACAACAAGCTCGGTTACGGCGCCGGCGACTTCGTCCCCGCCCTGACCGTCACCTACACCATCAAGGACAAGTCCGGCAACACCGTCCAGAGCGGTACCTTCATGCCGATGAACGCCTCCGACGGCCCCCACTACGGCCTGAACATCCCCAAGCTGGAAGCCGGAACCTACGACGTGACCTTCTCCATCGAATCCCCGGAGAAGAACGGCTGGATGCTCCACACCGACAAGGCCACGGGCGTCGAGGGACGTTTCTGGACCGAACCCCTGGTCGCCGAGTTCCCGGACTGGCAGTGGGATCCCACGGCCGTCTCCTGGTGACGATCGCTTGAAGCGGGGACGAGGCGGCTCCCACCCGGGAGGCCACCTCGCCCCGCGCCCTTCGGGGCGCTTTACCACCGAGACCGTTGGGTCTCGGGTTGTCTTGTGTGGAGAGGAATACCAATGCTTCAGCAGATGAGCGAAGCGACGTTGACGTTGCTGCTGACGATGCTCGCCGTCGGCGCCGCCATCCGCTTCATGCCGGCCGCCGGGCACGGTCGCCGCGGAAAGAAGGCCCGCCAGCTCGCCGTGTGGTTCGGCATCGCGGCGGGCGCGATCGCCTCCGTCGCGCTGACGATCATCAACGTGGAGGCTCCCAAGTCGGTCAACCGCCAGACCGTCGGCCTGTACACGCTGCCGATCGCGGTCGTCCTCGCCCTCATCTTCCTCTCGCTCCTCGCCCTGCGCTCGCGGCGTGTGCGCTCCCTCCTGCCCACGGGGGACGCCGAGGCCCGGGCCCAGTTCTCGACGGAAACGCCGGTGCCAGGGGATGCCCTCGTGCGCCTCGTCGGCGCCCTCTTTATCGCCTTCGCCCTCTTCCGCTCCGTTCCCACGGCGCTCAACCAGGCAGTCATGATGCTCTCGGGCGGCGTCGAGATCTACTCCACTCAGGCGGTTCTCGCCATTGTCGGATACGGGCTCGCCTGGGTGCTCGTGTGTTTCCTCGCCTGGGTGTCCTACCGCCTGTGCGCGTGGAACAACCGCGTGTGGCCGGCCGCGTGCATCCTGTGTTCGCTGGTCCTCAATCACTCGCTGCTGTTCGTGCGCATCCTGAAAGCCAAGCGCTGGATCACCGTATCCAAGGGCGCGTGGAACACCATCTCCTGGTTCATCAACAACGAGGCAGTCTTCACGATCGTGGCCGCCCTGGCCCTCGGCGTCGTCGTCGCTCTCACGTGGCACGCCTCCCGCTCGATCCCGACCGTCGGTGCCAATCCCGCCGAGGGACGCCTGGGCCGGGCCCGCTCTCGCCTCTACAAGTCCATGGCGGGCACGGCGGCCGTCGGATACCTGTGCGGGGCACTCCTCATCACCGTCGGCGTCGCGATCGGTAGCCAAGAGGTCGAGCTCTCGGCCCCCGAGGCGCACAGCGTCGTTGACGACCAGGTCAGCGTCAACCTGGCCGACATCTCCGACGGACACCTGCACCGCTTCGAGTACACGACCTCGACCGGCGTCAAGGTGCGCTTCATCGTCATCCAAAAGTCCGGGTCCTCGTTTGGCGTGGGACTCGACGCGTGCGAGATCTGCGGTCCGACCGGCTACTACGAGAAGGACGGCAAGGTCATCTGCAAGCTGTGCGAGGTGGCGATGAACATCGCGACCATCGGTTTCAAGGGAGGATGTAACCCGATACCCATCGAGTACAAGGTCTCCAACGGGACCCTGACCGTGCCGATCTCGGTCCTCGAGGCCTCGGCTCCCATCTTCGCGAAGTAGAGGGGCACGCTTGTTTATCCGAATGCTGCGAGGCGCGCTCACGAGGCGCGGCAATCGTCACCTCATGATCGCCCTGACTATCGCGCTGGGAGCCGGCGTGGCAACGTCCATGCTCTCCGTCATGTTCAACGTCGGCGACAAGGTCAACCAGGAACTCAAGTCCTACGGCGCCAACATCGTCGTGCGCGCCCAGGGGGCCGCCGTCCTGTCCGACCTGTACTCCACGGGAGAGGCCAGCGAGTCCCACGCCTACCTGCGCGAGGACGAGCTGGGCAACATCAAGACGATCTTCTGGACCTACAACATCCTCGACTTCGCGCCGCTGCTGAATGTGTCCGCCACGGATGCCTCGGGCGCCCCCGTGGCGACCACGGGAACCTGGTTCAGCCACCACCTCGAACTCGCCACGGGAGAGAGCATCGACACCGGCTTGGACAAGCTGCGCGGATGGTGGGGCGTCACGGGCGCGTGGCCGACCGACGAGGACGCGACGGGTGCCATCGTGGGCGCGACCTACGCCGCCGAGCGCGACCTGAACGTGGGGGACTCCTTCACGCTCACGCGCGCGGGCATCAGCCGCGAATTCACGGTGCGCGGCGTCGTGACCACCGGGGACGATGCCGACCGCGGCGTCTACATTCAGCTTCCCGCGGCCCAGGAACTGATCGAACGTGAGGGGGTCGTCAGCAGCGTCGAGGTCTCGGCCCTGACCACCCCCGACAACGACTTGGCCCGCAAGGCCGCGAAGAACCCGAACTCGCTGAGCGTGTCCGAGAAGGAGACCTGGTACTGCACGGCCTACGTCTCCTCCATCGCCTACCAGATTGAGGAGGTCATGACGGACTCGGTCGCCCGTCCCGTCCGCCAGGTCGCCCAGTCCGAGGGAACCGTCCTGGAGAAGACGCAGCTCCTCATGGTGCTGGTCACCGTCCTGGCCCTCATCGCCTCGGCCCTGGCCATCGCGAATCTCGTGACCGCGGGCGTCATGGAGCGCTCCAGCGAGATCGGCCTGATGAAGGCCGTGGGCGCCAAAGACAAACAGATCATCGCCCTCTTCCTCGCCGAGACGATCGTCGTCGGACTCGTGGGCGGAGTCATCGGCTACGGAGCGGGGCTCGGCCTCGCCCAGGCCATCGGATACATGGTCTTCGGCTCGGCCATCGCCTTCGCCCCCGTCGTCGTCGGACTCGTCGCCGTCCTCGTCATCATCGTCGTCCTGGGAGCCTCCATCCCGGCGATCCGCTACCTGCTGCGTCTCAACGCGGCGGAAGTCCTCCACGGAAGGTGAGCCACATGTCCAGACGAGCAATGTTCTGGCGGATGGTCACCTCCTCCATCCTGCGCCGGCGCTCCCGCGTCCTCATCGCGGTCCTCGCCGTCGCCATCGGCGCGACCACCCTGTCCGGCCTCGTCACGATCGCCGTCGACGTGCCCGCGCAGATGGCCCGCGAGATCCGCTCCTACGGCGCCAACCTCGTACTCACCCCCAGCGGGGAAGGAAGCATCACGGACGAGGCGGTGGCCGCCGCCACCGAACACGTGCCGGCCGGCGCCCTCGTCGGCTCCGCAGCCTTCGACTACGAGACGGTCACCGTCAACGACCAGCCCTATGTCGCGGGAGGAACCGACCTGGATGCTGTGCGCGCCATGAACCCCTTCTGGTTCGTCGACGGCGCGTGGCCGGATGCGCCCGGGCAGACGCTCGTCGGCGAGCAGATCGCCTCCACGATCGACGTCAAGGCCGGAGACACCATCACGGTCAGCCAACTCGATGGCAACGCGTCCGCCAAGGCCGCCCAGGCATCCGGCCAGCAGTCGGGCGCCGACGCGGCCCAGGCCTCCTCCCTGTCCCTGGAACCACGCACCGTCACCCTGACGGTCTCCGGGATCCTCAAGACCGGTGGAAACGAGGACGGCTACCTGTACATGTCCGCCCAGGACATGTCCGCGCTCACCGGAACCCAGGGAGCGGTCTCCCTCGCGGAATACTCCATCGCCCTCGAGGGCGAGCAGCTGAGCGCGGTCGCGGACGCCATGAACGCCTCCAACCCCGACGTTCACGCTCAAACGGTGCGGCGCCTCGCCCAATCGGACACGGGAGTTCTCAACATGCTGCGCTCCCTCCTCCTCGTCGTCACCGTCATCGTCCTGGCCCTCACCATGATCGGCGTCTCCACGACGATGATCGCCGTCGTCACCGAACGCCGCAACGAGATCGGCCTGCGGAAGGCCCTGGGCGCCACCGCCCGCTCCATCACCGCGGAGTTCATGGGCGAGGGCGTCATGCTCGGAGCCATCGGCGGGATCCTGGGGGCGGGCGCCGGATACGGCCTGGCCACCCTGATCTCGACCTCCGTGTTCCACCGCACCATCTCCCTGCACCCCCTCATCCTGATCGCCACCGTCGCGTGCGCGATCCTCATCGCCGTCCTCGCCTGCCTCCCGCCCGTGCGCCGCGCACTGGCTGTCGACCCCGCGCTCGTCCTGCGCGGAGAATGAGAAGACCCATGAACACCCCAGAGAAACTCCCCGCCGATCCCCAGGCAAAGCCCGCGCACCCCCTCCTCCGCCTTGACGGCGTCTCGAAGATCTACGGCGACCTGCACGCCCTGGACAACGTCTCCCTCGAGATCCCGCGCGGCCAGTGGGTCTCCATCGTCGGCCCCTCGGGCAGCGGAAAGACAACCCTCATGAACATCGTCGGCGCCATGGACACGGCGACGACGGGCACCGTCACCCTCGACGGACACGACATCTCCGACCTGACGGCCGACGAACTCACCGAGGTCCGCTGCCGGACCATCGGGCTGGTGTTCCAACAGTTCCACCTCATCGGCCACCTCACCGCCCTCGAGAACGTCATGGTTGCCCAGTACTACCACTCGATGCCGGACGAGAAGGAAGCCATGGAGGCCCTGGACCGCGTCGGCCTCGCCGACCGCGCCACCCACCTTCCCCGCCAGCTCTCCGGCGGCGAGCAGCAGCGCGTGTGCGTCGCCCGCGCGCTCATCAACTACCCCAAGCTCGTCCTCGCCGACGAGCCCACCGGCAACCTCGACGAAACCAACGAGGAGATCGTCCTGGACCTGTTCAACCAGCTCCACCGCGACGGCACGACGCTCATGGTCGTCACGCACGACGCGCTCGTCGCAGAGCAGGGGCAGCGCGAGATCCGTCTCGACCACGGTAAGGTCGTGAAAGAGACGTGGCACGACCACGACTCGCGCACCTTAGACCTCGCGGCGGAGAACGCGCAGGCCTCCCGCAGCGGAAAGGACAAGGTACGATGAACCGTCGATCGACGCCCCCCAGCCCCTCCGGCTCCCCCCGGTGGGGGAGCGTGGCCACCTACGCGGCCCTTGGCGCCCTCGGCGCCACGATCCTGGCCGCCTGTCAGCCCTCGACGGGCCTGGACATGAGCAAGCCACTGAGTGATGGGACCTGGACCGCGCAGTCCAACGCCGACGACCAGGGCTCCGTCGGCACGATCACCATCACCGTCGAAGGTGGGCGGATCACCGCGACCTCGTACGAGACGACGCTCGCGGACGGCACGGACAAGGGAAGCGACTACGGGAAGAGTTCGGCCGGAGAGGTCTTCAACGAGGACTACTACAAGAAGGCCCAGGCCGCCGTCGCCTCCTACCAGGAGTACTCCGAGAACCTCACGAAGGTCGGCGACCCCGCCAAGGTCGATGTCATCACGGGCGCGACCGTCGCCCACCAGCAGTTCGTGCAGGCGGCGATCCGAGCGATCGCGGCCGCCCAGGGCGTATCCCCCGACGGAGCGGACGACATCGAGATCCCCGGCCTGAACGACGCCACCAAGGAGGGGGCCGACGGCCTTGGGGGCAGCGACGGCTGAAAGCCCGCCCACGTGGCGTTCCTCCTTCCCCGCGATGGGTACCCGCGTCGACCTGATCGGCTGGGGCGGGGACGGCATGGGAATCGTCAACGCCCTCGTCGGCCTCGTCGCCAGGCACGAGGACCTGTGGAGCGCCTATCGCGCCACGTCCGAGGTATCGAGGATCAACTCCTCCCATCTCCCATCGGTGGTCGGCGCACCATCAGTGGTCGGCGCCCCATCAGTGGTCGGCGCCCCGGACCCGGGTGGCGTCCTCGTCAGCGAGGAGACCGACCGCCTCCTGAGGGAGGCGCTGGTGCTGGCGAGCGCCACCGGAGCATCCTTCAACCCCCTGATAGGGCCCCTCGGCGCCGCATGGGACGTCCCGGCCATGCGGGCGGCATACGTCGCGGGCGCTCCGCTTCCCCCCGCCCCGGCCCCGGGCCTCGTCGAGGCGGCGCTGGAAGCCTCCTCGCCCGAGCTTCTGACCCGTGTTGGCGAGCGCCGCTGGCTGCTGCGAGACCCCGGAGCCTTCGAACGCGCGGCTCTTTCCGCGCGCCCGCTTCAGGCGCCCCGCGAGGGCACGCGACCCTCGCCGCGCCTTGATCTCGGAGGAATCGCCAAGGGATACACGGCCGACGCGTGCCGCGACCTCGCCGCGGAGCTGGGCGCTTCGGGCGTCCTCGTTTCCGTCGGCACCTCCTCGATCGCGGCGCACGGGACGCGCGCTGACTCCTCCCCCTGGCGCGTGGGCATGAGGGACCCCAACGACGGGGAAGCGAGCGTGAACGGAGTCATCGAAGTGCCCGCGGATGGGATGGCATCCCTGTCCACGTCCGGGGATAACCTGGGGCCACTCGGTGCGAGGCGCGCGCCGATGCCGCCCGGAGCCCCCAGCCGGGCGCGCGACCACCACATCATTGATCCTCGCACGGGCGAACCCGCGCGCTCCGGGGTTCGCCAGGTCAGCGTCGTGGCATCCTGCGGCGTGCTTGCCGAGGCTCTATCCACGGCCCTGCTCGTGGATCCGTCCCTCGATGTTGGCGACGTCGTAGCCCGCTGGTCGTGTGCGAGTGGCCTGCCCGCGTCTGCCCGGGTCGTGGGGCTGGAGCGCGCCGTGCAGTGATGAGCGTCGGCGCTCAGGCGCTTCGGGTGCACGGGAAGGCGGCGGCGGGGCCTCGCGGTTCGGTCGAACGGGCGCCTCCGCCATTACACCGTTACCCGGATGGTGGTGGGGTCTCGTAGCCCGGTTGAAGGGATTGGCGACTGGCCTTGCGGGCGTTCGGAAGGTGGCGGCGGGGCCTCGCGGTTTGGTCGAAGGGGCTCAGGGCGGATCTGTCTCGGGCGCCTGCCGATGCCTGCGCGCGAGCACTCTCGAGGACGCTCGCGCACAGCGCCTCCGCTGCCTGTCCGTGCCTGCGTGCAGGCACAGCACCTGATCGGGAGCAGCGCACCTGATCGGGAGCAGTACACCTGAACAGAAAGGGTGTACTGCATACCGATCGGGTGTAGTGCCGCGTGGGTGGCGCGACGCGGTGCTGTATCGGCGGGAAGCGCCTCCGCTGCCTGTCTGTGCCTGCGTGCAGGCACAGCACCTGATCGGGAGCAGCGCACCTGATCGGGAGCAGTACACCTGAACAGAAAGGGTGTACTGCATACCGATCGGGTGTAGTGCCGCGTGTGTGGCGCGATGCGATGCTGTTTCGGCGGGGAGCGATCCCTCTCGCACGTGCTGCTACCGCGTGTGTGGCGCGACGCGGCGCTGTATCGGCGGGAAGCGTCTCTGCCGCGGGAGCGACACCGTCGCTGCCCTGAGGTCTATCCGCAGCCCCACGCGTGCCTCGTGACGCGTCCACAGGGCTTGCTTGTCTGGATGTGCTGGTACCCCGTGCGATGGGATCATGCGGACATGAGTAGCCACAAGCTGACGGTTGTTCGTTCCTCGTCGATCCATCGAATGACCCGTGAGGACCAAGAATCAGGTGCGTGCATGCATGTGATGCGAGGGCACTACGTCCGAGTGGAAGATCCGCGTCTGCTCGAGACTCCGTGGAACACATGGAACGCTGTGGCGCGAGCGAGACTGCTTGCGCTACAGGCTTCCGGGAAGGGGGACAGGGTCTTTGTCGGCGCGAGTTCGATTGTCGCCCGAGGAATTCCGCTGTGGGAGGCGAATCCGGATGTGTTTGTGTGGGCGAGTACCCGACGTGGATCCAAGTCACTACGCGCGGTTCGAGCTGCCGGCACTCTCGTGCCAGCGGTGTCAGTGCGGTGGTCTGTTGCCCCGCCTCATGCCACTGAGCTGCAGACGGTTGGAGGAGTTCGCGTCGAAGGCATCGTTGACGCTGCGGTTCGAATGGCGTGCCGGTCCGAGTATCTCAGCGCGTTTGTCGCGATCTGTATGGTGCTGAACAGGCGGTCGCGCTTCTCCGTCTTCTCCCAGGCAGAGTCTCGTGAACGAGCGAATGACGTGAGGGAGGCAATGCTCGGCAGGCTCGCGGCCTGGCGCCAGCGAGAAGACAACGTGCCGTTTCAGCGAGCGGAAACCATCATGTGTGCGGCGGATCCGGGATGCGACAACCCGGCTGAGGCCGCACTGCTGTGGGTCATCAAGTCGGTGAGTGCGTTCGACGTCGTCACCCAGCATGAGATCGTCATCAACGGACGTCGCTATTTCGCGGACATAGCGATTCCCGAACTCATGATCATCTTTGAGTTCGATGGGATCGGAAAGCTCGGCACGAACGAAGCCGACTTTGCCCGAGCGAAGAGAGAGTGGATTGCGCGGGACAATGATCTGCGTGCCGCGGGGTGGAAGACCTATCGCGTGTCGTGGCCGGACTACGAGGACTTGGTGCGGCTGAGGGCTTGGGTGATTGAGATAGTGGGCTTGCGGCAGTCCTCGATACCCGCGTCGGCCCAGGGATTGTGGGTCAAGCCAACCAAGGCGTGTGACGGGCCCGATCGCCGCTTCCACGTGACGTGGTCTCAGCGGGATGCACGGGGGTAGTACACCTGATGGGGAGCGGTGAACCCGACAGGGGACAGCGCGCCCGATGGGAAGCAGAGCACCCGGACAGAAGTGCACCCGATGGGGGGGGCAGTGCGCCGACGAGGGGCAGAGTGCCCGATGGGGGGCAGAGTGCCCGATGGGAAGCAGTACACCTGGACAGAACTGCACCCGATGGGAAGCAGAGTGCGACAAGGGGCTGCGCGCCCGGACAGAAGTGCACCCGATGGGGAGTAGAGCACCCGATGGGGAGCAGTACACCTGGACAGAACGGGTGCAATGCACACCGATCGGGTGTCGTGCCCTCGCCAACAAGCACAAACGAGGCGCACTGCCGCTTGCCGGGACACGAGGCGCCGTTGCGGCTGGTTGGACAGTCTGCGGTGCGTGTGGGGCGATGCGAGCGTGGGCATCGACGCGGACCGCAGTGCGTGTGGATGTGATGGCTGCCCCGCCGCGCCCACCCCCGCGCCGGGTGGATCGCGGTGCGTGTTGGGGGCGACGCCGAGCGTGGGCCATCGACGTGGATCTTGGCGCAGCTTGTGCGTCAGTAGGAGGCCACGCCCGTGTCGCTGCCGGGATGGGTGCAGGGAGACTCGGGCGCCTGGGGAGCCTGGACGGTGGCCTCTCCGCCGTTGATGGTGACGTCGCCGTTGATGACGATGCTCGGTTCCGGCGGGAAGAGGCGGGCCATCGTCGACTGGCGCTTTAGCCAGGCAACGACCGCCAGGACGATGCCGATGACGATGTAGATGACGTGCTGGACCGTGGGGTTGTCGGCCAGGCGCGGGGCGATCTCGTCGGCGATCTTGAGGACGAGGCCCAGCATGATGAACAGGCTGGAGGCGACGACAAAGGGGAAGCTGACAATCTTGTAGGTGTGGGCCGACCTCAGGTAGAGCCACTTATTGAGGGCGTGGTATCCGAAGCCGACGGCCATCATCGCCAGGGTCGCCCAGACGTAGTGGGCCTGCCTGGTCGAGGTGAGCCACCCCATGTGATCGACGGTGAAGGCGCCGACCGCGCCGATGATGAGGAGGTAGTCCGGGGAGAAGAGCAGCCACAGGACGAGCTTCTTGTAGTACCAGATAGCGAAGAAGAACAACAACCACAGCATCACGGCGACGAAGAAATACATGGTTTCATTGTACCTGACCGATTGGTATGTGTGCCGCGTTTCTCAGCATGTCACCGCCCTGGATGCGGCCGTGTTCGGCCGCTGCGCAGTGCCCCACCAGGCTTGACGCCACGCCCGCCTAGCGCTCAGCCAGCAGCACACCACCAGACCTGACACCATACTCAGGCTAGCGCTCCGCCGACAGCGCACCAGACCTGACACCGCGCTTCGCCAATAGCGTCGCCAGGTGGACGCCCGCGCGTCCGGCCAGCTGCGAGGCCTGAGTGCGGCACGAGAAGCCGTCGGCCAGATACACGGCCTCCGGATGCGCTGACAACGTGGGCAGCAGCGAATGTGAGGCGACGGCGAGCGAGAGGTCGTAGTGCCCCGCTTCCATGCCAAAATTGCCCGCCAGGCCGCAGCATCCCTCCAGGCGCAACACGCGTGCTCCCAGGGATTCCAAGAGCGCCTGGTCGGTGTCCCATCCCATGACGGAGTAGTGGTGGCAGTGAGGCTGAGCAACGATCGTGACGCCGCTCAGGTCGGGCAGGCGGCGCGCAGAGTCGGGCACGGCGGACAGCGCCTCGGCGAGCGTGTGCGTCGCGCGCGAGACGAGGGCGCTGCGGGGGTCCTCGGGCAACAGGTCACGCAGGTCGTCGCGCAGCACGGCCGTGCATGAGGGCTCCACACCGATGATGGGAATCCCGGCGGCGGCGAAGGGGGCGAGCGTGGAGAGCAACTCCGTCAGGTGCTTCTTCGCCCCCGACAGCTGTCCGGTCGTAATCCACGTGAGTCCGCAGCACGCGTCGGGCGCGACGATGGGGGCAAAACCGTTCGCGTCGAGCACGTCCACGACAGCGCGCGCACCCGCGTCGTCGAGGGTCTGGCTGAAGGAGTCCGCCCACACGAGCGCGTACGGCCGCCCGCCGGGATCGTGCGGGCCGCTCAGGATCGGGGAATCCGACAGCGACGAGGCAGTGGTCGCCTCGCGCTCGCGGGCTGAGTCAGACGAGGCCGGGGTGCCGCCGCGCTCGCGGGCTGAGGCACCGGGGTCGGAATGGGAAGGCGCAGATGTGGCGAGCAGTGACCGATGTCGAGCCCACGCGGTGAAAGTGCCGGACTGGAGCTTGGGCATGCCACGGCGAGGGTCGAGGCCAATGACGCGGAACGCGAGGCGCCGCAGCAGCGGGACGGACAGGACGGCGTTGCCGAGGGCCGCCAGCCCCGGAACCCGTGCGGTCACGCGGGTCAGGCGCGGGAGCCAGCCGAGCGTGTAGTGGCTGAGGGGTCGCACTCGTCCCCTGTACGTGCGATACAGGACCTCGGAGCGGTAGCGAGCCATGTCAACCCCCGCCGGGCAGTCGGCCGAGCAGGCCTTGCACGCGAGGCACAGGTCGAGGGCCTCGAGGACCTCGGGGGAGTCGATGGCGCGCACGAGGCGCGAGTTGGCGGCCTCCTGAAGGATTCGCGCCCTCCCGCGGGTCACGTCCTTCTCCTCCCGGGTCGCCAGGTAGGAGGGGCACATGAAGGTTCCCGATACTCCCGCGCGGCACTTGCCGACTCCGGTGCAGCGGTGGACGGCGGACGTGAAGTCGCCCCCGTCGCTCGCGAAGGCGAAGCCTCCATCGGCGAGCATGGGGTGTGCCGCGACGCGGCGCAGGTTGGCGTCGAGGGGATCGACGCCGGGCTGGCACTCGAGGGGGTGGTCGGAAGCGTCCCGGGGTGACCGCGAGGAAGCGGACGTGGCGGCCGCCCGTCGTGCTAAGGCGCGGGAGGCGGCGCTCGCGGAGTCCATCGGGGAGGCCAGCACCCCGGGATTGAGGATGTTGTCGGGATCGAAGACGTGCTTGACGCGGGCGAAAAGGTCAAGCATGTCGGGGGAGTACATGAAACGCAGGAGCTCCCCGCGTGCGCGCCCATCGCCGTGCTCGCCGGAGACCGAGCCGCCGTGGGAGGCGCAGATGCGGGCGGCGGACTGGAGGAACGCCCGCGAGTGCGCCACGCCGGCCGGGGTGTCGAGGGGCATGGCGAGGCGGACGTGGACGCAGCCGTCGCCGAAGTGGCCGTAGAGGAGGCCGTCAATGTCGAACTCCTCCATGAGGGCCGTGAAGTCCCGAAGGTAGGCGCCGAGGTTGCGGGGCGGAACGGCGGCGTCTTCGAAGCCCGGCCACGCCTGCCGGTCGGCGCCCGTCTCGTCCGGCGGGGTGCGCCCTCCCAGGCCCGCCCCGTCGGCGCGGATTCTCCACAGCGCCGAGGCCTGAGCCCCGGGCGGGTAGACGACCGTGTCGATGGCGGCCGAGTCGGCGCACAGGGCGCGTGCGCGGGTGAGTGAGGTCTCCATGTCTTCGCCCGCGGCTCCGACCTCCACGAGCAGCCAGCCATCGCCGTCGGGCAGGGCGGGGACGGCGCCTGGCCCCCTGTGTGCGCGCACGACGTCGACGAGGCGCCGGTCCATCCCCTCGACGGCGAGGGGTGAGTGGGCCAGGAGCGAGGGAACGTCGTCCGCGGCGTCGATCATGGATCGGTAGCCGAGGGCGGCGAGCACGGGCGCGTCGGGAAGGGGGACGAGCCGCACCGTGATGGACAGGATGAGGACGAGGGTGCCCTCGCTTCCGGCGAGCATGGCGGCCAGGTTGCGTCCCCCCTCGGGGGTGAGGTGCTCGAGGGAATAGCCGGACACCTGGCGCTTGAAGCGGCCCAGCTGGGTGCGAATGGGAGCGAGGTGAGAGTCGATGAGGGGGGCCAGGTCGGGCACGCAGCTCAGGCCCGTGTCGTGCGAGGTCGTGGCGGTGAAGCGCCTCCCGCGCCCGTCGACGCATTCCAGGGAGACGATGTTGTCGGAGGTGCGTCCCCAGGCCGTGGCGTGGGGGCCGCAGGCGTTGTTGGCGACCATCCCGCCGATCGTGGCCCGGTTCTGCGAGGAGGGGTCGGGTCCGAAGCGCAGGCCGTGGGCGGCGGCGGCTGCCTGGAGGGTTGAGCCAACGCACCCCGGTTCGACGGTGGCGGTGCGTGCGTCGGGATCGATGTGTAGGACGCGATTCATGTGGCGCGAGAAGTCGAGGACCAGGCCCGGGCCGATCGCATTCGACGCGCACGAGGTGCCGCCCCCGCGCGCGGTCAGGGGCACCCCGCGTGCGCGGGCGAGGTCGAAGGCCGCGAGGGCCTGTTCTTGCGTGCGAGGGAAGGCGACGGCGAGCGGCGGGATGCGCGTCAGGCCGGCGTCGGAGGAGTAGCGCGCGCGTGTCCCCACCCCGTCGTCGACGTCGATGAGTGCGCGCAGTTCCTCCAGGAAGCTATCGCTCATGGACCCAGTGTGTCACGGGCTCGGGGGCCTGGCCGAGGCTATCCGCTGTGCGGATGGCTGATCGGTGCGCGCGTGAGGAGCGAGGGGGATGGCGCCGACAGAGGGCGGGCCGCGCGGCTCTAGGCGGGTTCGGGGTCGTCGCCGTAAAGCTTCGGGAAAGGTGTCACGGGAACGGGCATGGGCTCGATCGGGGGTAGATGAGGCCTGACCGTCTGTGAAGTATCCGGGTAGAGGCGCGGGCGTGAGCCGACGTGAAGGCAGTAGGGAGAGAGTTCGCGGCAGGTCTCCTCCGATGCCGGAACTCGTGATTCTGGCGCCGAATACTCAACGATGCGCAGGCTTTCTCTGCCCATTTCTCCGCCCTGTCTGTTGCTCGCTTCGTGATGCGCAGTAGTTTAACCGGATGGAAGAGATTGTGCCATTCGTCGTCCGCGCTACCCTCAGTATCCTACACAACGATACGGCTCAGGCGAGGCGAAGCGCAAATAGTTGTTCGGAATGTGTCAGCGTTGGCGCTAGTATCCGGTGAGCGCCTGCTTCCACCATTGCGACTCGTCGTCGGTCGGCGGCTGGGGGTTGCTGCGCGCCTTCTTGAGGGCCTCCCACTCCTCGTCGGTTGTCGGCTTGGCGCCGGCGATGATGTTGGCGAAGTCCTGCGAGGTGCGCGTGCCCTCTTCGAAGTGCGCCATGTGGTTGTCGAAGCCGTGAATCGCGCGTTCGACGACCCCCGCAGCTCCTGCGATACTCGGGGGAGTCGGCGTCCAGTAGTTCGCGGCATCGGTCGCGTCTGCGCTCAGGTGAGTGATGCCCTCGAGCTTGCGGGGGTTCGTCCCGTACGAGGCGTCGGGACCCAGGCCTTGGACGGCGTCGCCATCGGGGATCGATGACTCGTAGACGTGGCCCTCGGGCAGTCCGTAGGCGTCAATGTTGCGCACGCCTGATCCGGGAGAGTTGAACATGACGACGTTGTCGACGGTCCCCGGAGCCATCATGGGGAGCGCCTTGCCGGAGGAGACGATCGCGCTCGTGCGCTCGTACTTTTTGTCGTAGTTGAAGTCGAGCGGGTAGGTCTCGGCTCGGCCCGCCTTTCGCCGTTCGGAGTTGTTGGTCTCGTTGCGAATGGCGGCGAGGTCGTCGTAAGCCTCCTTCGCTTTCTCCATCTTCTTGTGTGCCTCGGTCAGCTCCGTGTCGTCGTAGGCGGCGCGGCCCTTGTGGACGTCGTCTGGGATCTGTGTGGCTCGCTTCTTGTCGTAGGCGGCCTTTGTCGTTTCGTATTCCGCCAGCGCCTTGTTGTATTCCGCTTGAGCCTGGTCGTAGGCTCCCGTATGTTCCTTGCCGTTGGAGTCCGTGTAGCCAAAGAGGGAGTCGGAGAGCTCGCGCAGGGCGTGGGAGAACTGGTCGAGTTCCCCGTCGCGAATGTCAGGATCTGGCATGGGACGGTCCCGGGGCAGCGTGGAGGGGAGGCGAATGTGCGGTGTGGGTCGCATTCTACCGATGTGAAGGCATCGGCAGGTGGCGTGTGCGACAGCCGAGATCGTGTGCCGAGTGAGGCTCGACACCCCAAATAATTACGTGGTATCTATCGCAATTCCCCTGTGTCCTCCCTGCTTCTTTTGGAACGTGTGGAACAATGACCACGAGTGCCCCACACACTTGGAGGAAAGAGCGATGGCCCTGTTTGAGTTCGAGGACGGACGCCTCGTACCCGCTCAATTCGGGTACCCGGTCGCCCAAGACCTGGGTCCGGAGCTGGTCGACGCAATTTGTCAGCAGGTCCTGCAGATCGTCTCCCGTCCCCTCTTCCCGGTGACCTGGCGTGACATGACGGGCCAGGGGGAAGAGGAGACTCCCCGCCTGACAGCCCTGGACGTGACCGGCCAGATCGTCTCCGTCGAGATCCTCAAGGAGCTGGACTCCGACACGCTGATCACCTCGCTCTCGCGCCTGGCCGAGGTCGCCTCCATCTCCTGGGCGGATCTGGCCAACGAGTACCCGTCGGGTCCCGAGGGGTTCCGCACCGGGTGGGCGCAGTTCCGCGACTCGATGCCTCCCGCGGTGGGGCCTGGTCCCAGGCTCATCATGGTCGCGGGCGAGATTGATCCGTCGGTTCGCCCCGCCCTGTCCCTGCTCGCCACCTCCGGCGTCGAGGTTCACCTGATGAACCTGCGTCAGATGTCCAACGGGCGCCTCTTCCTCGACGTCAACGCCGTCGGGCCGCGCCTCTACGGTCACGCCCCGCAGGTCCTTGCCTCCGCGGCTGCCGCCCCCGAGCTGACGTCCGGCCCGAGCTTCGGCGAGGTCGAGCAGGAATCCCTCCCGTCGCAGGCGTCAGGCGACCGTCAGGCCCAGGACGAGGAGCTGGGCAGCGAGGAGCCGGACAACGAGGAGCCGGACAACGAGGAGCCGGGCTGCGAGGAGCCGGATGCCCGCGACGAGTGCGACGCCGAGTCGGACGGCGAGACGCCGACCACTCGCCCGACCCCGAAGGTCGCGCCCCACCTGCGCGATGTGTTCAGCTATCCGGCGAGCGAGGAACCTCCGGCTCCCTGGCAGCCCTCTGAAGCCGAGGGTGCCTCCGACGCCGACCTGACCGACGAGGCGGCCCAGGGCCGAGGCGGCGAGGCGGACGCCGGTGACGACGCGCACGCCGATGGGGCGAGAGACGCGGACGCCGCCGAGCAACAGGAGACCTCGGAAGACCCGGATGAGGGGGCCGAGGACGACGAAAGCCCGGCAGCCCTCGAGGAGGAGCGCGACCCCGACGAGGCCGGGGAGGCCGACGCGGACGACGACGAAGGCCCGGCGGAGTCCTCCGTGACCCTCGATCCGCGCGACGGCGATCGCGCAGCACGGGCGCAAGGCGAGGGCGAGCTGCCCGGAGGCGACGACGAGGAAGACTCCGACGCCGCGCGCGAGCAGCCCGAGGAGGATACGGCCGAGGAGGATGCGGCCGAGGAGGATGCGGCCGAGGAGACCCGCTCGGAGCGCCCCGCACACCTCGGCAGCCGTGCGTCCCGGCGCGCGCAGATCGGCGAGCTCAACGACGCCGGAGCCACCTACGCGGCCACCGACTCGTTCGTCGACCACGCCGAGGAATCTGTCGAGGTCATCCAGGCCCGGGAGGAGGGGGTCCCCGTCCTCAGCCGCGACGAATCCGGGCTGCGCGCCCTCGCCCAGATCCTCGGCGAGGACACCCCCCTCGTCGCACGGAGTGAGCTTGGCCTGCCCGCCGACCTCATGCTGGAGGCCAACGGCGCGATCTTCGGCGCCGGCCTGACCTACCCGTCCCTCGACACCCTCCTGACGGCGCGAGGACTCGGGCACATCCAGGCCTGGGCTCTGGTGCGCATCGGAGATAGGCTCGGGCCGACGCTTGCGGAGGCCCTCGATGAGATCAACCGGGAGATCGTGCGCGAGTACTCCGACTCTCCGCGGGGGCGCCGCTCAGCCCGACACTGACACGGGCGGTGGTGGGGCCCGACGCCGGGTGAATCGCTGACGTCGGTCCCCACCTGCCTCACTTGACGAAGGCCGCCAGCCATCCCAGCATCGTGTCGTAGACGGCTTCTCGCACGGGAGCATCCGAGAGAACCAGGTCGTGCTTGCCCGGGAAACGCGCGATCGTCACCATGTTCGACAGGTTGAGGCTGCGCTGAGCGATCACAACCGGATCCAGGACGGTGTCGGAGACGAAGGCACGTTCGCTCCACTCCTCGTCGAAGTACGCGGAGGTCGACACCATCGACAGGACCGGGCACTCCAGCGCCACGTCCTTCTCGATCGTCTCGTGCCCGGCCATGATGGCCTCCAGCCAGGAGGCGGGCACCGGGTAGGATTCGGGGCGCTTCCACTCGTGGGCAATCGGCCATCCCGCGACCGACGGGTCATCCTCGGCGAGCCCGGCCGGGATGGGCAGGCCCGACGAGGCGCGCCCGGCGAGGGATCGGCCGTAGAGGCCCGATCCTCCCGTGGGCACCTCCCACATCGGGCTGCGCGAGGCGATCCTGCCGATCACGGGCGCCATCGCCCCGCGCCAGGCGCTCATCGACTGCATCTCCAACCACGCCGAGTTCAGGATCAGGCCCGCCAAAACCCCGGGGTGACGATGCGCCCACAGGGTGGCGATGAGGCCCCCCGTCGAGTGGCCCATGAGGACGAGGGGATCGTCGTCGCGCTCGTCGCGGATAAGCTCGATGGCCAGGCCGATCTCCTCGTCGTAGACGGAGAGGTCGTCGGCGTAGCCGATCGTCTGGTGGGGGCGAAGGCTGCGCCCGTACTTGCGCATGTCCAGCGCGTAGAAGGCCGCGCCAGCGGCGGACAGGCGCTGGGCCATCTCCGTCTGGAAGAAGTAGTCGTTGCGCCCGTGCAGGTACAGGACCGTCACGCGCGCGTCCGTCGTGGGAGTCGCGCGCACGAGGGTGGCCACGCACTCGCCCTCCGCGTCGTCCAGGAGTTCGATCGTGCGCGAGGAGAAACCCGGGCCGAGGATGTCCGGCGCCCAGTCCCGGCCGGGGGGACCCGCCTCGCCCCACGGCGCCATGACGTCGCGCTCGGGCGCGGCCTCGTGCGAGGCGTCGGTGGGGACACCGGAGAAACCGGAGAGATCGGCCGCTTCGGGGCGTGCGTGCCCCGAAGCCATCGGATCGGTGGATGCGCTCATAGGGTCAGCATAACGCGCTCAAAGGCGGACCTGGCGAGCGCGACGCGGACGCCGAGAGCGGCACGCGCGAGGGAGGGGGCCGGTCGCGACCCTACGCGAAGGACGAGGCGCGAGAAGGGATGCGCTCGTTGAGAAACTCATCCAGGAGGGCCGTGAGCTGGTCCGACTCGATGAGGAAGCCGTCGTGACCGTGGTCGGAGTGAATCTCGCGGTAGAAGGCACCCGAAATGCCCGACGCCATCTGCCAGACCTGCTCGGGGTAGAACAGGCGATCCGAATCGACGGCGACGGCGAGCGTGCGCGCCGTGACGGACTTGAGGGCCTCGACAACCCCGCCGCGGTCGCGGCCAACGTCGTGGGAGAGCATCGAACGACACAGGGCCACGTAGGAGCCGGCGTCGAAACGGCGCACGATCTTCTCGCCGTGATAGTCCAGGTAGGACTCGACCGCGAGGCGCCCGCCGTGCAGGGGATCCTCGTCATTTTGGGGAATCCGACCGAAACGCTCGTCCAGCTCGGAGGGAGAGCGGTAGGTCGTGTGCGCGATCTGGCGGGCCAGGGCCAGGCCTGCACAGGGTCCGGGCCCGGCGTAGTAGTCGCCGCCCCGCCACGCAGGATCCAGCTGGATCGCGCGGATCTGCGTGTGGGTCCACGCCGCCTGCTCGGCGGTCGTCTGCGCGCCCGACGCGACGACCACCAGGCGCTCCACCCGCTGGGGGTAGGTCACCGCCCACTCGATGGCGCGGTGACCGCCGAGGGACGCGCCGACCACGAGGCTCCAGGAATCGATCCCCAACAGGTCGGCCAGACGCGCCTCGGCGCGGACCTGGTCCCGCGTGGACACGACCGGGAAACGCGACCCCCAGGGCGCGCCGTCGGGGGCAAGCGAGGCCGGTCCCGTGGACCCCTGGCATCCTCCCAGGACGTTCGCGGCGACCACGAAGTAGCGCTCCGTGTCAATGATGCGCCCCGGTCCCACGATCTTCTCCCACCAGCCGGGGGTGGGCTGCCCGGGGGCGGCCTCGCCGCACACGTGCGCGTCCCCGGTCAGGGCGTGCAGGATGAGCACCGCGTTCGAGGACGCCTCATCGAGGGTTCCCCACGTCTCGTAGGCGAGGGTGACGCTGGGCAGGACCGTCCCGTTCTCCAGGCGCTGGGCGCCCAGGTTGGCGAATTGGCGCAACGCCGGCGGATCCCCTTCCCGCCACGCGCCGGACGTGGGAGCTGGGGGGAGGCTGTGGCGGCTCATCGTATCCTCTTTCGTCTCTCTCGTGACTCGCTGCTCCGTGGGTCGGGTGGTGGCGGCGCGGGAGGGGCGCCGCCACCGTGGCTTAGGCGGTGGCTGCGCGGGCGGCGTCAAAGCCCAGCTGCAGGTCGGCCAGAATGTCCTTGATGTTCTCCAGGCCGATCGAGAGGCGGACGGTTCCGGGTGCAACGCCGGCCTTGGCGAGCTCGTCGGGCGTGAGCTGGGAGTGCGTCGTCGAGGCGGGGTGGATGACCAGGGACTTCGCGTCGCCGATGTTGGCCACGATGGGGAGCAGGCGCACGCCGTCGGCGAAAGCCCGGCCGGCCTCGTAGCCGCCCTTGATGTCGAAGGACAGCAGGCCGCCCACGCCCAGGGGAGCGTACTTTCGGCCCAGCTCGTAGTAGGGGGAGGACTCCAGGCCCGCGTAGTTGACCGACTCGACGTCCGGGTGCTCCTCGAGGAAGCGCGCGACCGCCAGGGCGTTGGAGACGTGACGCTCGACGCGCAGGGACAGCGTTTCGATGCCCTGCGAGATGAGGAACGCGTTGAAGGGGGAAGTGACGGCCCCGAGGTCCCGATTGACGAGCGTCTGGATGCGCAAGAGGAAGGCGAGGTTCGCGCCGAGGGCGCCCCCCACGCCTAGGTCGCGGGCGTAGACGAGGCCGTGGTAGGACTCATCCGGCGTGTTGTACAGCGGGAAACGCTCGGGCTGGGAGGAGAAGTCGAAGGCGCCGGAGTCCACGATCGCGCCCGCGATGGACGTGCCGTGGCCGCCCAGATACTTGGTCGCCGAGTGGACGACGATGTCTGCTCCCCACTCGATGGGCCGCACGAGGTAGGGGGTGGCGACCGTGTTGTCGACGATGAGTGGGACGCCGACCTCGTGTGCGGCCGTCGCGATCGGTTCGATGTCGAGGATGTCGCCGCGGGGGTTGGGGATGGATTCGCCGAAGAAGGCCACCGTCTTGTCGTCGGCCAGGGCGCGCCATGCCTTCGCGTCGAGCGGGTCGGGAACGAATCGGGTCTCGATGCCCAGGCGTCCGAGCGTGTTCTTCAGGAGAGTGACCGTGCCGCCGTAGAGGGAGGGGGAGGCGACGATGTTGTTGCCGGCCACGGCCAGGGCGAGGAGCGACAGGGCGGTCGCCGATTGGCCGGAGGACACGAGCAGGCCGCCGACGCCGCCCTCGAGGGCGGCGATGCGGGCGGCCACCGAATCGGTCGTTGGGTTGTTCAGGCGCGTGTAGATCGGGCCGAGCTCTCGCAGGGCGAAGCGTCCGGCAGCCTGTCCGGTATCGGAAAAGGCGTAGGAGGAGGTCTGGTAGATGGGCAGCGCGGTCGCGCCCGTCGATTCGTCGATGGCGAACCCGGCGTGGATCTGCTTGGTCTCGAAGGCCCAGTCGTTGGTGGTCATTGGCGGCTCCTTGCGTGGGGTGGCGTGTCGTCGTTGATTCCCCGGAGGCGGGCCGTGTGGGCGTGGTGTGCATGCGTCGAGGCGCGTCCCGCTGTCGGGGGACTGCGCGGCAGTCGCTTGTGCTGACGCGCAGTCAGCGGCGCATTCGACGGTTCATGCCCCCTATCTTTCGGTATTCGCGGCGGGAGCGCCGGGGCTGTTTCGCATGGCGGACGTGTGTGACGGGGCGATTGGGCGGGCGATGGGTCGGTGGGGTGGTGCATATCACGAGTGGGCTGGCGGGTGAGGAAATCTCGTCGTAATTGCTCGGTATTTATGGTGTGGATGTTGTAAATGTTGCGATTGTGTTGTTTGTGAAATCTGGGAACCTTGTTGCGTTTGTTGCCAAGCGTGACGAAAGTGGTTAGGCTCGTTCTCATGTACGCGCCCACGGGCGCTTCCGCCAACGAGATGAGACGACGATGAGACGACGCGGATCCATCCGCCTGGGCCTGTCGGCACTGGCCGCATGCGCCCTCCTGGTCCTGCCCCAGGTGGCACAGGCCGCCCCCTCCGAGGAGGAGATTGCAGCCGCGAAGGCCGCCGAAGAAGCGGCCAAGATGAGCGTGGCGCAGATCGAGGTCAAGCTGGCGGAAGTCTCCGCGAGCGCGGCAACCGCGACCCAGAACGCGCAGATCGCGGGCGAGGACCTCAACGAGGCCAACATCGCGCTGGCCGAGGCGAGCGCGACCGCCACGCAGGCCTCGGCCGATGCGGATGCCGCCGAGGCGGCGTTCAACGAGGGCAAGCAGCAGATCGCGTCCGTCGCCCAGGCGGCCTACCGAGGCGGAGGGGGGTCGCTCGATGCGATCGCCCCCTACCTCGGCTCCGACGGGCTGCGCAGCGTCGAGGCCAAGCAGGCGGGCATCAGCTCCTTCTCCGCCTCGGCCGAGGCGAAGATGCAGAACGTCGCCGCCCTCGAGCAGGTCGCCAAGGTGACCCGCGAAGCGGCCAATAGTGCGCTGGCCAGCCAGGAGGCTGCCACCGCCGAGGTGCAGGCGCGCACCGACGCGGCGAATCGAGCCGCGGCTACCGCTCAGAACGAGGCGGCCATCGTCGCCGCTCAGCGCAACGCCTACGTGCAGGAGCTTGCCACCAAGCAGAACACGACCGTCGACCTGATCAATCAGCGCGAGGCCGCGCTCGAGGCGGAACGCCAAGAGGCCGCCCGCGTCGCCGCCGAGCAGGCGGCGGCTGCGGCCGCAGCCGCTGAGGAGCGCCGCCAGGCGGAGGCTGCCGCGGCCCAAGCCCAGGCCCCGTCCGCCGCGGACGACGATGACGATGACGACGGCGACACGGCTCCCTCCTACACCCCGCCGTCATACTCGCCTCCCGCCTACACTCCGCCCGCTTCCTCCGGCGGCGGCGCCGCCACCGCAATCGCTGCGGCAAAGAGCTACCTTGGGGTGCCCTACGTGTGGGGCGGGGAGTCCTACGGTGGCGTGGACTGCTCCGGTCTGACGATGCTCGCGTGGGGCAGTGCCGGGGTTGATCTGCCGCACCTGTCGCGCGCCCAGTACGGCTACGGAACGCACGTCCCGATCGGCTCCATGGAGGCCGGGGACCTCATCTTCTGGTCCTCCAACGGAACCCAGTCCGGCATCTACCACGTCGCGATCTACCTCGGCGGCGGTCAGATGATCGAGGCGCCCACCTTCGGTGTGCCCGTGCGCATCACCGGCGTCTACAGCTGGGGCTCCATCATGCCCTACGCCGTGAGGCTGTGAGGACCGGCGCCCCGCGGACCAGTCCATCGGTCCGCGGGGCGCGGGACGCCACCGGACGCGGCGGAGCCGGGCTCAGTGCTGAACCGCCCAGTAGCCGCCCATCGAATCGAACCGCAGGGCGTGCAGGCGTTCGGGCGCGAGTGCGACGGGAAAGCCAGTGACCCGTCCGGTCAGCCGCGCGAGCGCGTCACGGAACTCGCCGGGGGGCAGCGGCACGGGCATCGTCGGCCGGTAGTAGGCCACGGTGATGTGGGGCGTGAACGGCCCGGAGGGGACGACCTCGTCGAACAAGCCCCGGGCGGTCAACAGCTTGCGGTGCTCCTCCTCGTCCACGGCCCTGACCCCGATGACGACGCTCGTGTTCATCATGTTGAAGACCGTGGTGGCCACCGTGCGGATCGGGCCGATCCCGCGCGCCCGTGCGACCAGTGCGCTTGCGCGCGCCGAGCTGGCCTCCACCAGGGGCCGGACCTGGTCCCGGTCCGGGGAGGCGTGGAGGTCGTGGAGCGTCACGTGCGCCATTTCCACTGGCAGCGGCTCCGACAGCGACTCGCCGAAACGGGCGTGGAGGCTGCTCGCGATCGATCCGACGAGATCCCGGACCCGGTCGTCGAGGAAGTAAGCGACCGTGTTCCCGTGGAAAGGCCGCAGCGAGCCGGAGCGCGGAGCCACCTTCTCCTCCAGTGACGGGGGCAGTGCGAACACCGGCTCGTAGGGGACCGAGTCGGTCTGGAACGATCCGATGCGCTCGTCGAACTCGTGGAGTGTTTCCAATGCGGATCCCTTCTACGGGTGGGGTTGGCGCTCGTGCGCGGGCGGGGTGGCCCGCCGTGGCGTGCCGGGCCCTAGTGCCCCGCCTCGCGCTCCTTGAGGCGCTCGTAGGAGCGGCGGATCTCGGCCTCGGCCTCCTCGCGGCCAACCCAGTGGGCGCCCTCCACGCTCTTTCCGGGTTCGAGGTCCTTGTAGACCTCGAAGAAATGCTGGATTTCGAGGCGGTGGAACTCGGACACGTCCTCGATCTCGGTGCGCCACGAGGCGCGCTGGTCGGACGCGGGGACGCACAGGACCTTGTCGTCGCCGCCCTTCTCGTCGCGCATGCGGAACATTCCCAGCGCGCGGCAGCGGATCACGCATCCCGGGAACGTCGGTTCCTCCAGGAGCACCAGGGCATCCAGCGGGTCGCCGTCCTCGCCGAGCGTGTCATCGATGAAACCGTAGTCGTCCGGGTAGCGGGTTGACGTGAAAAGCATGCGGTCCAGGCGGATGCGTCCGGTCTCGTGGTCGATCTCGTACTTGTTTCGATTTCCCTTCGGGATCTCGATGGTCACGTCGAATTCCATGGCTGGCCTTCCGCGTCAGCCCCCGAAACTCGGGGGTCCAGGTGGTTGTGTCGGGGCAGGGACGGGTACTGTAGCTACCGAGGTAACCACGAAGGGACATCCATGCAACGCACGTCTATGGGGACAATTGTAAGCGCTAGCGCCGCTCTTGTGGGCACGGCGGCGCTGGTGGTCGCCGGTTGCTGGCCGTCCGGTCCCGCCGCCGCGCCTCCCCCCGCGCTCCCCACGCTCGACGCCGCGGTTGCCTCGCAGGGGACCCAGGCCTCGTCCACGCCCGTCGACCCCGCCAACGTCGAGGAACTGTGGGCGCCCGTTGCCGCTGCCGCCGCCGCCGGCGGGTACACCGCCTGGGGCACCGTCGTGGACGCGCAGACGGGCCAGGTTCTCCTCGACGCGGAGGCATCCACCCCGCACACCCCCGCGTCCACGACCAAGACCCTCACCGCCTTCACCGCCCTGGCACACCTGGACCCCACGGCCACCCTCACCACCAGCGCCCTCCTCGGCGCCGACTCCCACACCCTCTACCTCGACTCCGAAGGGGACCTGCTCCTGGGAATCGGGGCCTCGGAGACGAGGGAGGTACCCGGGCGCGCGGGCCTGCAAACCCTAGCCGACGACACGGCCTCCGTCCTTGCCCAGCGAGGCGTCACCTCGGTGACCCTCGACTGGCGCGGAACGCTCTTCGAGGGCGCATCGCACCTGTCCTCCTGGGACGCGCAGGAGGTGGGAGCCTATGAGGGGGAAGTCGGCCCCATGGCGATTGACGCCGGGCGCACCTACGAGGGCGCAAACGACTTCTACTCCGATTCCCCTGCCCGCGTCGCCCAGGTGTTCGCCCAGGCCCTCGGCGCCGCCGGAATCAACGCGACCCTCGGCGAGGCAGGCGAACCCCCCGCCGGGGCGGCCGCCCTCGCCACCGTCAGCTCCGCGACGATGGGCGAGCAGCTGCGCTGGATGCTCGCGCACTCGGACAACACCCTCGCCGACCAGTACTGCCGCTTCGCCGCTCGCGCAGCCGGAGCGCCCGCGACCTACGAGGGGGCGACATCCACGGTCGCCTCGACCCTGAGCGCCGCCGGCGTCCCCACCGACGGCCTCTTCCTCGAGGACTGCTCCGGCCTGTCCAGCAACGACCGCATCAGCGCCAACACGCTCGTCGGAGTCCTCAAGGCCTCCTACTCGGGGCAGGGAACAAGCGCCGACACGATGCGCCTGCTGCCCTGGGCGGGACTCGTCGGCACGCTCTCCAAGCGCATGACTGAAGAACCCGCCGTCGGCAACGTCCAGGCGAAGACCGGAGCGCTCGCCGAGGTCTCCTCCCTCTCCGGGTCCGTCATCACGCGCGGGGGGCGCGTCCTCCTGGTATCGATCGGACACGACCAAGTCACCGCGGGAGCCCTCGCCACGCGCGGCCGCCTGGACGCCTTCGAGGAGGGCCTGGCCGGGCTAAACTAGGGTCATGGATATGCCGTTTGGCCCGCGCGACGTCGCGGGAGTTCTCGCCTCGCTGTCCTACGCGGGACCCTCGGCCTCCCGCGTGGGTGCCTCTGCTGTCGTCGCGCGCCTGCGCCGATCCGTGGCCTGGTCGGACCGCAGGCTCGCGCAGCTCTCGACCCTGTCCGACGCGTCGCGCACCGTCGCCGCGTCCCCGACCCTCGTCGTTGATCGCCGCGGACTCATCTCCACGGTGGGGGCGCTCATGGACCGCTTCGAGGACGCGCGCACGCCCCTCGTTCTGGCCGCCGAGGCCGTGATCCTGCGCTCCCTGGCCAAGAGCGCCACCGGCATCTGGGACGTGATTCACGGGCGCCGGATCCTGGTCGCACCCAACGTTCTCGCCGACGCGCAGCGTTACGCCCTGGATCAGACGGACTGGTGCCGCTGGGTGTCCCTGTGTACGGGCCTGCGCGCCGTACACCTCACTCACGCGCCCCACCTCGTGCCCTACATCGCGGAGCTGATCCAAGCCCTGCCCCAGCGAAGCGACGAGCTCGTGCGCATCGTGCTGCTCCTGGACGCCCTCCCCACCGCGCAGATGGAGGTCCTCACCCCCCGCGACCTGCCCTCGATTCAGTGGCTGCGCACCCACCGCGCCCAGGCCGGGGGAGTGGCCCTCGTCCGCGCGTGCGCGGCTGCCGGAATGCCCCTGGCAGGGGTCGAGGCCATCTGGGCGCAGACCGAGGGATTCGCGCGCACGGTCGTGCGTGAGGGGGCGCTCGCGGAGCTTCTGTCCGGCGTGGACGCGCTCCCCAGCGCGGGCGAGTACGCCGAACCCGCAGCGTGGCTGGCGCGTGTGCGCTGACGCCTCGCGCCTGGTGGGCCCCAACCCCTCCGGCCCCCTGCGTGCCTGCTCCCTTGCGGTGCGCGCTGCCCTGCACCCGATCCTGGCGGGAGGCACTCGCGCGCGCCGACTCGTCGTGGGCCTGTCCGGAGGAGCGGACTCGCTGGCCCTCGCCCTGGTCACCGTCGACGCGGCCAGCCGGGCGGGCGTGCCCGTCGTGACCGTGACCGTCGACCACGGGCTGCGCCCCGGCAGCCGCGCCGAGGCCGAAAGCGTCGCCGAGCTGGCGCGCTCCCTGGGAGCCGACGCCATCGTCGAGACGGTGACCGTTCCGAGGC
>NZ_GL622194.1:1189699-1218757 GCF_000185285.1 Actinomyces sp. oral taxon 180 str. F0310 | reverse complement strand
GAGGCCGCGGCGCGCGATGCCAGGCGCGCCGCCCTTCGCGCGATCGCCGCGAGCGAGCACGCCCCCGTCCTCCTCGGACACACCATGGAGGACCAGGCCGAAACCGTTCTGCTGCGTCTGGCCAGGGGGTCCGGCCCTTCCTCGCTGCGTGCGATCGCGCCGCTTGCTCGCGACGAGGCCGGCGTCACCTGGCTCCGTCCCCTCCTGGGCCTGCGGCGAGCGGACACCGCGGGAGCATGCGCCCAGGCGGGCCTGACCCCGGTCGAGGACCCGACCAACGCCGTCGACGGACCGTGGAGGGCGGCCGACGGTAGCCCGCTGCGACGCAGCGCCCTGCGTCACCGTGCCCTGCCCGCCCTGGCCTCGGCCCTGGGAATGGACCCCGTTCCCGCGCTCGCGCGAAGCGCCCAGCTGTGCGCGGACGACGACGACGCCCTTCGGCAGTGGGCGAGGCAGCTCACCCGGGGGGCGCGCTCTGGCGACGCGCCGGAACCCGGGCCGAGCGGCGTGTCCCTGAGCGTGTCAGCCCTCGCGCAGGCCCCCCGCGCGGTGCGCGCCCGAGCCGTGAGAGAGGCGGCGTCGCGGGCGGGACTCGGAGCGCTTTCGCTGGCCAACGTCGAGGCCGTGGACGGTCTCGTGGTCGCCTGGAGGGGACAGGGGCCGATCGACCTGCCCTCGGGGAGCGCCTCGCGCGTGGGACGCGGGGCCGAGGCGCGAATCGTCTTGGCTCCCCGAGCGGGGAGCCCGGCGTTGCGCTCACAGTGAGAATCTCGCTCTCCGTGGGGCGTCGGCGCGGATCTGTGGCACGCTTATAGTGGAATCGCTCGCGTAGCAACACACGAAAAGAGGACACGGTGGACGCCACCGACATGGGAAACGACCTCAAAGAGATCCTGGTGACCGCCGAGGATATGGACCGCAGGCTCGGCGACATGGCCGAAGAAATCGACCGCGACTACGCGGGCAAGGACCTCCTCGTCGTGGGTGTCCTGCGCGGCGCCGTCATGGTCATGGCGGACCTGTCGCGCAAGCTTCACACCCCCCTCGAGATGGATTGGATGGCCGTGTCCTCCTATGGGTCGGGCACCAAGACCTCCGGCGTCGTTCGCATCCTCAAGGACCTCGACCAGGATGTCGCCGGGCGCCACGTCCTGATCGTCGAGGACATTATCGACTCGGGCCTGACGCTGTCGTGGCTGCAGGCCAACCTCGTCGGGCGTGGGGCGGCCTCCGTGCGTATCGCCACAGCGCTGCGTAAGCCAGCCGCCGCGAAGGTGGATGTCGAGGTCGCTTACGTGGGCTTCGACATCCCCGACGAGTTTGTCGTCGGCTACGGCCTCGACTACGCGGAAAAGTACCGCAATCTTCCCTTCGTGGGGACGCTGCAGCCCCACGTTTACAACAACTGAGACGACCAACCTGTAGGGACGCATGAACGAGAGAACGAAGACTAAACGCCCCAGCCTCGCGTGGGTGGCGATTCCGCTGATGGTCCTGCTCGCGGGGGGATGGTTCCTCTGGCAAACCCTGCAGCCCCAGTCCGTGAACACCTCGGAGGGCCTGGAGCTCATCTCGGGTGGCACGGTCGAGAAGGTTGTCCTCAACGAGGGAACGCAGCAGGTGAACCTGACGCTGACCGAGAACTACCACCACGAGGGCACGGGCGGCGACGACCAGAGCGCCGACCTGGGTAAGCACGTGTACTTCACCTACTCCTACGCTCAGACGAAGGAGATCCTGGACGCCGTGGCCGCGCAGGCTCCCGCCAAGGGGTGGAACGCGGTGCGCCCGCAGTCCGGCGCCCTCGGATTGGTCCTGCAGATTCTCATCCCCCTGCTTTTCATCTCCGCTGCCTTCTACTTCATCATGCGGTCGATGTCGGGGTCGCGAATGATGGGCGGATTCACGGCCTCGCGCGCCAAGGAATTCAACCAGGAGCGCCCCGACGTGACCTTCGCGGACGTCGCTGGCGAGGACGAGGCCGTGGAGGAGCTGGAAGAGATCCGCGAGTTCCTGGCCTCTCCCGATAAGTTCCACAAGGTGGGCGCGCGCATTCCCCGCGGCGTTCTGCTCTACGGTCCCCCCGGGACGGGCAAGACCCTGCTGGCCAAGGCGGTCGCGGGCGAGGCGAACGCCCCCTTCTTCTCGATCTCCGGCTCGGAGTTCATGGAGCTCTACGTCGGCGTGGGCGCATCCCGCGTGCGCGAGCTCTTCGAACGCGCCAAGAAGAACGCCCCGGCCATCATCTTCGTGGACGAGATCGACGCCGTGGGCCGCCACCGCGGAAGCGGCATCGGCGGCGGCAACGACGAGCGCGAACAGACGCTCAACCAGCTGCTGGTCGAGATGGATGGCTTCGACGAGCGCGCCAACATCATCCTCATCGCGGCCACCAACCGCCCCGACATTCTCGACCCGGCGCTGCTGCGTCCCGGTCGCTTCGATCGCCAGATCGCCGTCGAGGCGCCCGACCTGAAGGGCCGCGAGGCAATCCTGAAGGTTCACGCGCACGGCAAGCCGCTGACGGAGCAGGTGGACCTGCGTCAGATCGCCAAGCGCACTCCGGGGTTTACCGGTGCGGACCTGGCCAACGTCCTCAACGAGGCAGCCCTGCTGACCGCACGATCCAACATGCGTTTCATCGACGAGCGCGCCATCGACGAGGCCATCGACCGCGTCATCGCTGGCCCGCAGAAGCGCACGCGCGTCATGAACGACCACGACAAGGCGGTGACCGCCTACCACGAGGGCGGTCACGCGCTGGCCGCCGCCGCCCTGAACTACACGGACCCCGTCACGAAGGTGACGATCCTGCCGCGCGGGCGCGCGCTGGGCTACACGATGGTCATGCCCACCGAGGATCGCTTCAACAAGACGCGCAACCAGCTGCTGGATGACCTCGTCTACAGCATGGGCGGCCGCGTGGCCGAGGAGATCGTCTTCCGCGATCCCTCGACCGGCCCGGCCAACGACATCCAGCAGGCCACCAAGACCGCCCGCGCCATGGTCACGGACTACGGCATGAGTGATCGCATCGGCATGGTGAAGCTGGGTGAGAGCGACACCGAGGCCTTCGGGCACGGCTCGGGAGAGGGGCCTCGTGCTTTCTCCGACGAGACCTCCGCCATCATCGACGAGGAGGTCCGTCGGCTCCTCGACAACGCGATGCGCGAGGCCTGGCAGATCCTCACGACGAACCGGGCGATCCTGGACACGCTGGCCGCCCGGCTCCTGGAGGAGGAGACCCTGGATGAGGCTCAGCTGGCCGAGATCTTCAGGGACGTCGTCAAAGCCCCCGAGCGTCCGGTGTGGAACTACCAGTCGGACGCCGCCGTTCCCGGTGCCGTCCTGGGCAACCCGGTCGGCCTGGGGTCGCCTCAGGTCGGAGGCGCGCAGGAGGTCGTCTTCGAGGCGCCGACGATCGACGTCACGGGCGTGGTGGGCGAGCCGGACTCGTCGGCCGATGGTGAGGAACAGTCATGACATACGATCCTGCTGGTGTGGAGAAGGCGTCGCGTGACCTGCTGGTGGCGCTCGGGGAGGATCCGACGCGCGAGGGCCTGGTGGGTACCCCGGAGCGCATGGCTCGCGCATGGCGGCAGATGTGCTCGGGCCTGGCCGAGGATCCTCGCGAGCACCTGCGCACCCAGTTCCATGCGGGCACCGACGAGCTCGTTCTCGTGCGTGACATCACGTTCCATTCGGTGTGTGAGCATCACCTGCTTCCCTTCTTTGGCCGCGCTCACGTGGGCTACATCCCCCGCGGAGGCGTGGTGACGGGGCTGTCGAAGCTGGCCCGCCTGGTCGAGGGGTACGCTCGTCGGCCCCAGGTGCAGGAGCGGCTGACCGCCGAGGTCGCCGACGCCATCGACGAGGTCCTGCACCCCCAGGGAGTCATCGTCGTCATCGAGGCGGAGCACATGTGCATGTCGATGCGCGGCATCTCCAAGCCCGGATCGTCGACCGTGACGAGCGCCCTGCGCGGCATCATGAACGACGGAGCGACCCGGGCCGAGATGATGGCCCTGGTGCTGTCGGGAAGCCGCTGACATGTCCGCGCTGCCCCTGCCCGATCCTCCGGCAACGCCCGCGGTCGCTCCTGCGGCGCCGACGTTGCCCCACGGCCTGGCCGTGCCTTCTTCTCGGGCGCTCATCATGGGGATCCTCAACGTGACCCCGGATTCGTTTTCGGACGGGGGACGCTACGCGGACCCTCGTGCCGCGCTCGCTCACGCCCGCGCGATGCTCGGCGCCGGCGCCGATCTGATCGACGTGGGCGGGGAGTCGACGAGGCCGCACTCGACGCGCATCTCGGCGCAGGAGGAGTGGGCGCGCATCGGCGCGATCGTCGAGGCCCTGGCTCGGGAGGGAGTGGTCGTGTCGGTGGACACGTTGCACGCCTCGACGGCTCTGCGGGCCGCGGAGGCGGGGGCCGCGATCATCAACGATGTCAGCGGCGGGCGATGGGATCCGCAGATGAATCGTGCGGTCGCCGAGAGCGGGTGCGCGTATGTGATTCAGCACTACCGCGCGTTGCCGGGAATGCCGGGGGAGTCCTTCGACTACGGGCCGGACCTGGTGGGGACCCTGATCGAACGGCTCAATTCCCAGGTCACAGACGCAATTGATACTGGTGTGACACCTGATAAAATTGTTGTTGACCCGGGTCTGGGCTTCTCGCTGACGGTCGAACAGTGCTGGCAGATACTGTCCGAACTACCGCGTTTCCTCTCCGGTGGGTACCCTGTACTTATCGGAGCGTCGCGTAAGCGATTCGTCAAGGCCCTCGGAGGCGACGTCGACACCGACAGCGCTTCCATTGCCGCCTACTGCGTCCGCCAGGGTGCGTGGGCCGTGCGGGTCCACGACGTAGCAGGCACCGCGGCGGCCATCGCCCGAAAGGAGAACGACGTTGAGTAGCAGACGCGTCATCATCGCCCTGAAAGGACTGGGGGCGCTGGCCAACCACGGTGTGTACGACTTCGAGCGCACGCAGCGCCAGCGCTTTTGTGCCGACGTCGTCATGTGGGTCGAAACCGCGGGTGCCAACGACGACATCGCGGCGACGGTCTCCTACGCCGACATCGCCGACGAGACGATGGCCGTGCTCACCGGAAGCCCCGTCGACCTCATCGAGACCCTGGCCGAGGACATCGCCTCGCGCGTCATGAGCCACGACGGCGTCGTCGGCACCGAGGTCACCGTCCACAAGCCGGACGCGCCGATCGATCAGCCCTTCGCCGACGTGTCCGTCACCGTGCGCTCCGGTGCGACCGACGCGCTGCCGCTGTCGCTGACCCTCAAGGGAATCTACGAGGCCGAGGACGGCTCCGTCTTGACCGGAGAGATCGAAGCCTACGGCCGCGCCCAGGCACCCAGCCCGGCCGAGCAGGGACAGGGCGAACCCTCTCCCTCGCGGCGCTCCAGTGCGACGGCACCTGGCGCGCGGGAGCCCTCCATGCCCGAGCACCTGCGTTCGCGCAAGGTCGTCCTGGCGATCGGCGGAAACCTCGGGGATGTGCCCGTCACGCTCATGCACACGGTCGAGGCCCTGTCCTACATGGAGGGCTTCCAGATCGACGACGTGTCGCCGATCATGCGCACCAAGCCCGTCCTCGCCCCCGGGCAGGCGCCCCAGCCCGACTACTGGAATGCCGTCGTCATCGGCTCCGCCATCGCCACTCCCGACGAGCTTTTCGCCCAGACGAGCCGCATCGAACGCGAGCTGGGCCGCGAGCGCCACGAGCGCTGGGGGGCGCGCACCGTCGACATCGACATCATTCAGGTCGAGGGCCTGGCCTCCTCCGATCCCGTCCTGAGCCTGCCGCACCCGCGCGCGAAGGAGCGGGCCTTCGTCCTGGCGCCCTGGCTCCTGTGCGATCCCGACGCCGTTCTTGAGGGCTTTGGACGGGTCGCGGATCTCCTCGCGCTGACCCCCGACCGCGAGGGCATCATCGACGCCGTTGACGACTGGCTCGAAGACCCGGCGGCCGTCATGGCCGACTCCGATCAGCTCCTGGCAGAGCGCGCCGAGCAGGCCAGCGCCGACATGCGTGAGCTCATCGAGACGCTCACGGGAGAGATCAGCCAGGTCGACCCCCGCCTCGCCGCCCCGGAGTCTCACTCCCCGGCCTCCCGTACCCCCGCGACGCCGACAGCGCCCGACGAGGAGACGGCACCCGAGCCCGACGAACCCGAGGAGCGCGCCGGTGCCTCGGGGGGCGCCGAGGCCGCCCCGGCCGACGCCCACGGGTCAGATGCCAGCCAGCCGCGCGAACGCGAGCGCCGCGGCGATCCGCGCAGCGTTGATCCCGCCACGTGGAACAACCTCTGGTCCCGGTGGGCGGCAACCGAGGTCGGCGAGGAGATCGCCAACGCCATGGGCATTGAGCGGCCCCCGGCCCCCGAGGCGGTTCCCGGCGCCGACGAGTCCGAGGAGCTCCTCGAGGAGGACATCCCCCCGGTCGCGCAGCCCGAGACTCCCGCGCAGCTCGCCGCTCGCGCCGCCCGGCAGGCGCGGCCAGCGGCTGTGCCATCCCCCCGGCCCGACGCCCCGCAGGGCGAGGGTCAGCGCCCGGGCGGCGTGCAGGCGCAGGACGAGCGCGGCGTGGCCGAGCAGTCGCCAGATGACCCGAGTTCCGCGTCGCAGGCGCAGGCCGCGTCCGGCCAGGATGCCTCGCCCCGTCGCGCCCCCCGGACCTCGGCGCGCCCCTCCTGGCATCCCATCTCCTCCGTGCCCGCCGACTCCCCGGCCGGGCGGATGACCCGCAAGATCGGGACTGGGACGTACAAGCCGCGCAACGAGGACAGGCCCCACTGGGTGCCGGTCTTCGACGCCAAGCGCGACGACCCCCACTCCGACATCGCGCTTCCGGACTGGAACTTCCCCGTCGGCTCCGCTCGTGACGTGCGGGTGGTCGACGACCGCTCCGGCCTCGCCCGCGAGGAGGAACCCCCCAAGCCCACGGTCCATGCCGACGGGCGCTCCACGATCCTCGCCCCCGGGCTGCCCGACAACACCCCGGTCGGCCCCATCCCCGAGGACGAGGCCACACAGACCGGCATCCTGCGCAGGGTCGTCGTTCGCCCCACGATGACCGGCGCGATCCCGGTCGTCAAGAGGCGATAGAGGGAAGCGGACGTGAAACCCCTGTCGATCGCCTGGGTTGGACTGGTCGGCGTCGTGAGTGCCGCGCTGAGCTTCTTAGGGTTCCTCGCGCACATGCGCGTCGGCAACACGCCCCTGATCGTCACGCCCGGCCCGGCGGTGCTCTTCGCACTCGCCACGGCGCTCCTCATCTGGTCCGGCCTGGCCGTGCGGCGCCTGCGGGCCGACAAGGAGACGTGGATCAATGCCCTGGGTGCCATGCCGGTGGCGGTCTTCGCCCGCGCGAGCGCCCTGGTCGGCAGCGCCCTCACCGGGATCCTCGCCGGAGTCATGGCCGTTTCCCTCCTACAGGTGAGCGCTCCCGCGATGGCGTCGAACGCGATCGCGGCGGGCCTGAGCGCCCTCGTCGGCCTGGTGTGGGTGATCGTCGCGATCGTCGTCGAGCGATGGTGCGTCATCAACCCCGACGACGAGGGGGGCTCCTCGAACACGCCCAGCGCGGCCGCCTGAGGGCACCGGGAGGCGGTTCGCCCGCGTGCGGCGGGCAAAATCGGACGCCCCCGAGCGTGAGGCGCGCGTCGGGGTCCTCGCCCGGTATCGTGGATGCGTGGCTGATCAGCGTAAGAACTCCCCCAAGCGGCCCTCCCGGCGCCCCGCGTCGACGAGCGCCCACGGTCGCGTCGGCGACCGCGCGTCCCGAGCCTCCTCGGGCGCGCGCCCCGCGTCTGCGCGCCCGAGCGGGGAGCGAGGACGAGGCCGGGCCGGGGCACGTGCGGCGAACGCGGCGTCGGCCTCCCGTGGCGGCGGGCCGCCCGTGAACCTGTGGCCCAGGCGCATCATCACCGGGCTCGGGCTCCTCCTCATCATCGTCCTCCTCCTGTGGGGCATCTCCTCCGTCGTGCGAGCCATCGCCTCCTCCCTGTCCGGGGGGCAGGCCGCCCAGTCCGACTCTCAATCGGCCCAGTCCAGCGCGGTCGAGGCCTCGGAGTACGCTTTGTCGGGAGGCCAGGTGGCCACGGCGGACGGGCTCCTCACAGACGGAACAACCATCGACATTCCGGCCTGCCCCGAGCGCGACATCGCCGCGAGTGCGACGGCGGAATCGATCAGGTCCGGGTCGGCTCTCCCCGTCGCGCTGACCCTGGGCAACCGCGGGAACGTCGCCTGCTCAACCTCCCTGACGCGCTTGTCCCTGCGCGTGACGACGGGAGACCAGACGGTCTACAACTCCGCGAGCTGCGCCGACTCCCAGCAGGTCTCCACGACCCTGCTGCTTCGTCCGACGGCGTCGTGGACCGGGTCGCTCACCTGGGACGGCCGGGTGTACGCGGACGGCTGCACGGCGCCGACGGGTGGGGCGAGCCCCGCCCCCGCGGGCACCTACAGGGTCGCGCTCGTGATGGACGGGCGCGAGGTCGGTTCTACCGTGGTGGATGTCGCGCCTGCCCCCACTCCCGCCCCCACCCCCCAATCCGGCGCTCAGTCGGGGTCGCAGTCGGGGGCCCAATCGGGCCGCTGATCGGGGAAGGCGGGCATCGCGGGCGGGCGCACCCGCTGCCGAAGGCGGCGAGGAGAGCCGCCGCCCTGTCTCCCGAGCGGGCTACCAGCCGACGATGCCGGTTGCGACCGCCCGCGCCTGGTGGGCCAGGTTCTCGGTGATGACCTTCGCCCGGTAGGGGCCGATCCCCTCGATGCGTTCCAGGTCCGCCACCGAGGCCGCGCGCAGCTCGGGCAGGGACGTGAAGCGCGAGGACACCTCCTTGATGGCGTTCCACGACAGGTGAGGCACCAGCGACAGGGCGCGCACGCCGCGGGGCGTGATCTCGCGGTCGAGGTCCGCGACCTCGTACACGTCCAGGCCGAGGATGTTCGCGATGGCGGTCAGGTCCACGATCCGCTCCGATCCCATGGACGAGAGCTCGGCCTCGACGCGGGCGACGTCGCCGGGGTCGCGGATGTAGTCGCGCATGACGAGTGCGCGCTCGGAGGCGGATCCGCGCACCAGGTCTTCGACCTGCAGGGCCAGAAGGCGGCCCTCGGACCCCAGTTCCTCCAGGCACTCGGTGATCTCCGAGGTGATGCGCCGGATCATCTCCATGCGCTGCATGACGGTGGCGACGTCGCGCACGGTCGCGCTGTCGCGCATCTCCAGGATCGTCAGGGTCTGCAGCACCTCGTCCAGGCGCTGGCTGTAGCGATCCAGCGTGTCCACGGCCAGGTTGGCGCGCGACAGGAGCGCCTCGGGCTCCTCCACGAGGCGGTGCTCGGTCCCCACGTAGATGGAGATCATGCGCATGGAGGCGGACAGGGACAGGACGGGAAGGTGGGTCTGCCGAGCGGTGCGCTGGGCGGTGCGGTGGCGCATGCCCGACTCGTCGGTGGGGATCGTGGGGTCGGGGAAGAGCTGCACGTTCGCCTTGCGGATGCGCCACAGGTCGGGGTCGATGATGACCGCGCCGTCCATCTTGCACAGCTCGCGCAGGCGGGCGGCCGTGAACGCCACGTCCAGGTCGAAGCCTCCCGAACAGATGGCCTGCACCTCGGGCGTGTATCCCAGGACGATGAGCGCACCGGTGTGGGAGCGCTGGATCCGTTCCAGTCCCTCGCGCAGGGGCGTTCCCGGCGCGACTGTGCGCAGTGCTTCACGAAGGATCGCTGCGTCGGACGTCAATGTGGTTCCCTCCCAAATGAGTAGGCTTGCTACCTATTATTGCGAGTCCGTGGGGAAAGCGGCGCGAATCGCCGTGGCCAAATCAGAGACAGTGAACACGGTGATGCCGCACGCGTCGGTCAGGTCCTCGCTGCCCTGGGCGGGGACGATCGCGCAGGAGAAGCCCAGGCGCGCCGCCTCGGCGAGCCGCCGCTGCGTGCCCGTGCAGGCGCGCACCTCCCCCGTCAGCGAGATCTCTCCGACCGCAACCAGGTCCGGGCGAGGGGGAACCCCCTTGAGCGAGGACACGATGGAGATGGCCATCGCCAGGTCGATGGCGGGTTCGACGGTGCGCGAACCCCCGACCGTGGACACGTACACGTCCGCCCCCGAGGCGTCGGCGCCGATCCTGGCCTGAAGGACCGCGAGGATCATCGCGACCCGCGCGTGGTCCACGCCCGAGGTGGTGCGCCGGGGGGACCCGCCGGAGGAGGGGGCAACCAGGGACTGGATCTCGGTGGGCAGTGGCCTGCGCCCCTCCAGGGACACCGTCGCGCAGGTGCCGGGAACCCCGCGAGCGGTGCGCGAGAGGAAGAGCCCCGATGGGTCGGCCAGCCCGTAGATGCCGGAGTCCGTCAGCTCGAAGCAGCCGACCTCGTCGGTGGGGCCGTAGCGGTTCTTCACCGCGCGCGCCAGCCGCAGGCGCGAGTGGCGATCCCCCTCGAACTGGCACACGACGTCGACGAGGTGTTCCAAGACTCGCGGGCCTGCGATCCCCCCGTCCTTGGTGACGTGGCCGACGAGGATGGTCGGAAGGTCGGACTCCTTGGCGACACGGATCAGGGAGGCGGCAACGGCGCGCACCTGGGCGACGCCCCCCGCCCCGCCCTCCACCTGCGCCGAGGAGATTGTCTGCACCGAGTCGACGATCAGCAGGGAGGGGGCCGACTGGCGGACGTGGCCGAGGACGACTCCCAGCTCCGTCTCGTCCGCGATCAAGAGGTTTGGCTCGAGGGCCCCGATGCGTTCCGCGCGTCCGCGCACCTGCGCCGCCGACTCCTCTCCCGTGACGTACAGGACCGGCCCGAGGCCGCCCGATCGGGCGGTGCGCGCGGCCTTGGCCGCGACGTCCAGCAGCAGCGTGGACTTGCCCACCCCGGGCTCCCCGGCCAGCAGGATCACGGCCCCCGGGACGATGCCCCCGCCGAGCACGCGGTCGAGCTCGCCCACGCCCGTCGAACGCAGGGACGCGCGCTCCCCGTCGACCTCGCCAATGGGCAGGGCGGGACGCCGGGGTGTCGTCGCGGACGCCCCGGGGCCGCCGGAGGCCTCGCCGGTCTCATCGACGCTTCCCCACGCCCCGCATTCGCGGCACTGGCCCACCCACTTGGGTGAGACCCACCCGCACTCGCTGCAGCGGAACGTGATCTTCTCTTTCGCCATGCCCCCACCGTAACCCGGGGCGCCCTCACCTGCGGCGGGGGGAGCGCCGGGAGCGAGGCCGCGCCCACCTGGGATGGGAACGCGACGGCGCGCCGAGCCTCGGTGGCCTCGCCGCGCTGGAGAGCGGACCTGGCCTCACGGAGAGTTAAATGCGCGACTGTGGTCAGGTTCTCGCAAGTGCCCCGGCGTGCGCCCCACCGCGGAAAAAACGGCTCGGTGCCGCCCGCGTGGGCACGGTCTTCTTGTCCTTCCCCGGGTTTATCCATAGGGTTGGTCGGTGTGTATCCTTGGGGTGAGCGCGTACTCGCCCGGGGGTACCGATACGCCCGGACACGACGCACATCGAGACTGAGGAATCGACATGAAGAAGGCGCGTCAATCGCGAAACACCTGGACGAAGCGGATCCCTGCCATCGCCGTTCTCGTGGTGTCGGCGATGCTGTGCGTGCTCGCTGTCGTCTACCGCGGCGTCGAGGTCACCCAGGTGAGCGTCGACGACGGGGGCATCTGGGTGACGAACCAGGACCGCAAGCTCGTGGGCCACCTCAACTACGACTCCCTCATGCTGGACGGCACCGTCGCCGTCAAGTCCGCGTCCTTCGACATCGGCCAGGCCGGAGGGGACGTGACGCTCGGAGAGGCCGTGACGCGCACGGTCTCCCCCGTGCGGCCGACCTCCTTCTCCATCGGGCAGGCGGTGACGCTGCCCGAGAAAGCGATCCAGGTCCAGGGAGGACCCGTCCTGGCGGTGCTCGACCCCAACGAGGGGCTCCTGTGGGCTGGCAAGGCCGACGAACCCGCGTCGATGTCCTTCACGCGCGAGGACGCCGCAGCCAAGGACCTCAGCGACGCCGTCGTGACCGTGTCCCGCTCGGGCAAGATCTTCGCCTACTCTCCCGATTCCTCCACGCTGGTGACGATGGAACAGGAGGGCCAGACGTGGCGCTCCAAGACCACCGCGATCAAGGGATTCCAGGGGCCGGGTCCCCTCTCGATCACCGCGGTCGGCGATAAGCCCGTCATCTACGACCAGGGAGGCAACAGCCTCGTCACTCCCGACGGGAAGGTGCGAGACCTGGGCGAGGACCACATCACCGGAGCGGTCCTGCAGGCCCCCGGGGACGAGGCCTCGGGCGTTCTCCTGGCCACCGGCGACGAGCTCGTGACCGTGCCCCTGAGCGGGCAGGGAGTGACGCGCCAGCCGGCCTCGGACCAGGGGCTCACGGGCACGCCCGCCCCGCCGGTCTTCCACCGCGGCTGCGCCTACGGCGCGTGGGCCGGCTCGGGCGCGTTCGTTCGCGCCTGCACGGACGCGTCTCGCAACCAGGCCCAGACGGTGCCGACCCTCGCCGAGGCCGCCTCCGCGGTCTTCCGCACGAACCGCACGCGCATCGTCCTCAACGACGTCTCGACGGGCACGCTGTGGCTCCCCGACAAGAACATGGTCGTGGTCAACAACTGGGATCAGATCCCCACCGAGGAGCAGGAAGAAGAGGACACCCCCACCCCCGACCAGCGCGAGCAGGTCTCGGAGCCGGAGCACAACGACAAGAACACGCCGCCCGAGGCCGTGGATGACGAGTTCGGCATCCGCCCGGGCCGCTCCACGATGCTGCCCGTTTTGGACAACGACTCCGACGACGACGGCGACGTTCTCACGGCGCGGGCCGTGTCCGAACCCGAGTTCGGCACGATCGTGCGCACCAGGGGAGGGCGCGCCCTGCAGATCACGGACGTGCCGGAGACCATGACCGCGGGTTCCACGTCCTTCACCTACGAGGCCTCGGACGGCCTCGCGGGCGCCACGGCGAACGTGAAGGTGACGATCCACCCGTGGAGCCAGAACGAGGGACCCCGGCAGCTCAAGCACCCGGTCATCAAGGTGGGGGCGAACGCCCAGGTCGAATACAACCTCCTGTCGGACTGGATCGACCCCGACGGCGACCAGTTCTTCCTCAAGGAGGTCAGCGCGCCCGACGGCATGTCGGCTCAGTTCTCCGAGGACGGCACCGTCCAGATCCGCGACCTGGGATCGGGCGCCGGCGTGAAGTCCGTGAGCGTCACCCTCTCCGACGGGCGCGCCGAGACGGTGGGCGACCTGCAGGTCAGCGTGCAGGAGGCCGGCAACGTGCCTCCCGTGGCGCGGGCGGACTTCTACGTCGCGCGGGTGGGTGAGCCCCTCATCATCGACCCCGTCTCGAACGACACCGACCCCAACGGCGACCCCCTGTCCCTCGTCGCCGCGGGCGCGCCGCCGGCCGGCACCTCCGTGTCCGCGGACCTGGCGCGCGGGACGCTGACCTTCACCGGATCCGTGCCCGGATCCTTCCAGTTCACCTACACGGTCTCGGACGGACCCTCCACGACGGTGGGCGTGATCCGCGTGGACGTCGTCGCCGATGACACGAAGGCCCTGCCGATCGCCGAGGATGACCTGTCGGTGCTTCCCAGCGGCGGCGCCTCCCTCGTCGCCCCGCTCGCCAACGACACGGACCCGTCGGGCGGCGTCCTGGTCGTGCAGTCGATCGACGTGCCTGCCAAGTCCGGCCTCGAGGTGACCCTGATCGAGCGTCACCTGCTGAGGATCACCGCCCCCGGTGGCCTGACCGACGTCACCTCCTTCACGTACACGGTGTCCAACGGTTCCGGTTCGGCCACCGCGCAGGTCAGCGTCGTCCCCACCGAGGCGCAGAGCGAGGAGCAGCCTCCCCAGGCGGCGCCCGATTCGGCGAAGGTGCGTGCCGACGACATCGGCTCGGTGAGTGTCCTGGCCAACGACCGCTCGCCGATCGGCCTGTCGCTGAGCCTTGACCCCGACGTGGAGGTCCTGGCCGGGTCGGAGCTGGGCCGAGTCTTTGTCACCGGGAACCAGGTGCGCCTGGCCGCGGGCTCGGAGCCGGGCGTCGTGCGGGTGAGCTACACGGTCGTCGACTCGGCGGGTAACCGTGCGACCACGACCGTCACCTTTGAGATCGTGGCCGCAAGCGCCGCGAACAGCGCTCCCGTGCCCAAGCCGCTGAGCGCCTGGGCCGTCCAGGGGCAGATGAGCCGCATCCCGGTGCCCCTGACGGGCATCGACCCGGACGGCGACTCCGTTGCCCTCGTCGGCATCGATCAGCCGCCGGCGAAGGGAAGCGTCGTCCTGGGCACCGAGTGGCTGGAATACACGCCGAGCGACGACGCGACCGGCACGGATACCTTCTCCTACATCGTCGAGGACCGCCTCGGCGTCCAGGGGCGCGCCCGAGTGCGCGTGGGTATCGCTCCGCCCGGATCCGAGAACCACAATCCGACGGCCGTCCCGGACTCGGTGACGGTGCGCCCGGGGCGCGAGGTGCGCGTCAACGTGCTGGCCAACGACCTGGATGCGGACGGCGACTCGCTGTCGGTGGAGACGGATCCGGCCACCGTGACGGTGTCCAACCCGGCGGCGACCGTGTCCGTGGCCGAGGAGGCGGTCACCGTCAAGGCCCCCGACTCCAACGGAGTTTTCGTTGTCGCCTTCCAGATTCAGGACGGGCGCGGGGGGCGCGCCCAGGGGCAGCTGACCGTGACGGTGGATGCCGAGGCGCCGCTGCGCGCTCCGATCGCCCGCGACGACGTGGTATCGGTGGCCGACCTGCCCTCCGACTCCAAGCCCGTGAGCGTGGCCGTGCTGGCCAACGACGAGGATCCCGACGGCACGATCGACGCGCTGAGCGTGTCCTCCGGCGACTCGGGCGTGAGCGTGTCCGGGCAGAACCTGTCGATCACCCCCGATGCCCGCCGACGCCTCGTCGTCTACACGGCGACCGACCCCGACGGCCTGAGTGCGAGCGCCGTCGTCACCGTTCCGGGCACGGATCTTTTGGCCCCGCGCCTGGATGCCGCGCGGGTTCCGGTGGCGATGCGAGCCGGGTCCGCGCTGACCCTGGACATCGGGGACTATGTTCTCGTGCGCGACCGCTCGCGTTCCCCGGTCATCACCGACGCCGGTTCCGTCGCCTCCAGCGGCGGTCTGAATTCGGTGACCCTGCAGGATGCAACCCACCTGGTGCTCAGCGCCCCCGAGGATGCCTCGGGCCGGGCCTCGGTGTCCTTCACGGTGCGCGACGGCGGGGCGGACGACGCCTCCGCGCTCTCGGCCACCCTCACGATCCCGATCACGATTCAGCCGGCCCGTAACCTGCCGCCGCGCCTGACGCCCACCCCGATCGTCATCGGCCAGGGCGAGTCGGTGACCGTGGACCTGACCCAGATGGTCGACGACCCCGACGATCAGGCGAAGAGCTCCTTCGACTACCGCGTGACGAAGGTGCCCGGAGGCGTGGACGTGTCGCTCGACGGGCACGCCATGACGGTGTCGGGCAAGAAGGACCAGCCCAAGGGGCCGGTCGGCGCGATCACGGTCAGCGTGGATGACGGGTCCGGCGCGGTTAGCGCCGACATCCCGGTGACGATCGTGAAGTCCTCGAAGCCGCTGGTGACCACCACGGACGCGCGCGTCAAGATCAACGCCGGGCAAACCGCGGAAGTGAACCTGGCGGAGTACACGACCAACCCCTTCCCGGAGCCGCTCGTGGTCCTGGACGCCTCCGTGCACGTGGGGCAGGGAACCGCCTCGGGCAACGGAAACACGCTGCTGGTCACGCCCAAGGCTGGCTTCCACGGCGACATGATCGTCGTCTACCGCGTCATGGACGCCACGAACGACCCCGATCGCGTCGTCCAGGGGCGCGTCATCGTCAAGGTCCTGGATCGCCCCGATCCCCCCGAGAGCGTCGTGGCCACGGCCTACGGTCCGGGCACCGCGTTCATCACCTTCGAGGCGGGTGCCGCCAACGGCGGCACGATCTCCGGCTACACGGTCACCGACCTGAACTCCGGTACGACCTTCAAGACGCGCAACCCCGGCGTGCAGGTCACGGGACTGTCGAATGGGGAGTACCACAGGTTCACCGTCGTCGCGCACAACGAGGCGGGCACATCCGACCCCTCGGCGCCATCGGCCCAGGTGCTGATCGATGTGGCGCCCGAGCAGATGGCGGCACCCACCGTGACGGGGGCCGACTCGGCCCTGGACATCACCTGGAGTGCCCCGAAGAACAACGGGTCTGCGATCAAGAGCTACACGATCAACGTCGCGGGTAACACGAGTGGAAAGACCTACACCTACACGGCGGGCCCAGGGGAGACCCACAAGCGGATCGACGGCCTGCGCAACGGCGAGATGTACACGGTGAGCATTCAGGCGCACAACGGAGCCGAAACCCCCTCGGTCCCGTCCCCCGGCGCGGCGAACTACCCGCACGGCGCGCCGGACGTGGCTCAAGCGGTGTCCGCCTCGGCGACGAACGTGGATCCGCACAACTCCTCCCGCGCGGTCGTCACTGTGAGTTGGCAACTTGGCGAGTCGGGTGGCAGGGGCTGGGGCCCGACCACCGTGACGGTGGGGAAGGCTACCGTCCAAGCGCCGGCCGGGGCAAAGCAGGTGGATGTTCCCAACGTGGAACCGGGCGCAAACCTCCCGGTGACGGTGACCCTGAGCAACTCCGACGGGGACACCTCGGGACCGGCGTACGCGTCGACGAGTGTGGCCACGACCCCCGCCCCGATCGCGCCACCGAGGCTGTCGGGCACCGGCGGGGGAATGGAGCTGCGCGTGGATGGCCTGGCGGTCGTCCCGGGCAACGGCTTCGACGCGGGGAGCCTGACGCTGCGCTACGCGTGGAGCGAGGACAGGTGTGCGGGCGGCCAACCGATCACGAACGGTACGTCGATTCGGGTCGACAGCTGGCAGACGCAAACCTTGTACTTCTGCCAGACCGGACTCGGCGTGGGAGGCAGGCCGGCCGTGTCGAGCGTCGTCTCGGCCAGCGCCGCCCCCACGGGCAAGCCCTCGCAGGTCGGTGTGTCGATCACCAACGTCGGCACGAGCAGCGCCACGGTCCGCTGGGATCCGGTGCCCGCCAACCCCGGCGTCAGCGAGATCCGAGTGAGCCTGGGTTCGCAGACGCAGGTCCTCTCGGGCGGGGCGAAGGAGGCAACCTTCTCCGGCCTCGCCCAGGGCGGTTACTACGAGGCGACGGTCACGGCCGTCAACTCGGCGGGTGAGACCACCATGCCAAAGCACCCGTCGGTCGTCACGAAGCTGGACGTCGCGGCTACGTGGGTGGCCGCCTGCCAGGGCGGAGAGAAACACTTTGGCGGCGGCGACTGCCACACCTTCTCGCTGAGCGCGCCCGGATGGACGGGCTCCTCCGTGCCGCACGTCTGCACGGTCCGCTCCGACAGCGATAACGCCACCGAGGAGGTCACCGTCAACGGTCCCGGTCCGATCCCGTCCCGGGTCGCGACGAAGGCGGGCTCGGAGGCTGCCTTCAACGCCGGCAACTACATCGTCGGCGAGTGCCGACCCAAGGGGTGAGCGTGAAGGGACTGCGTCGAATGCTCCGCGGCTTCTCGCGCGCGGTGAGCTCGCGCCTGCGCACGATGCCCGGATACGAGGTGGCGGCGCGCTGGCTCGGGGTGCTGACGCCGGTGGGCTGGTCCGTGAGCGCGGCCCTCGTCGCCGGCGTCGTGGCCTCGGCGGTCTTCGGATGGATCGAGGGCTTCATCGTGGCGGTGATGGGCCTGGTCGGCCTCGCCGTGGCGATCGCGTCGGTGGCCTCGCCCTCGCCCCTGTCCGTGTCGCTGCGCATGGCCAGCGACAGGATCGTCGCGGGCCAGGTGGCTGTCGGGCGGGTCCGGGTGCTCAACGAGTCGGCGCGCCGCTCGGGGGCGACGCTGGTCGAGGTCGCGATCGGGCGAGGCAGCGGTGAGTTCATGGTCCCCCCGATCGCAGGAAACGGGACCTGGAACGAGGCGTTCTCTGTCATGACCAAGCGCCGCGGGGTCATCATGGTGGGTCCGGCGCGTACCGTGCGCATGGACGGGCTGGGCCTGCTGCGCCGCGTGCGCGAGTGGGACGAGCCGATCCTCGTGCACGTGCACCCGCCGACGGTGCGTTTCTCCTTCGATGCGACGGGCATGCAGATGGATGTCGAGGGCGTGGCCAGCGAGAAGCTGACCAGCTCGGACGTGTCCTTTCATGCCCTGCGCGACTACGAGCCGGGGGATGACCGCCGCTCCGTTCACTGGCCGTCAACGGCTCGCTACGGGCGCCTGATCGTGCGCCAGTTCGAGGAGACCCACCGCTCCCACCACATGGTGGTGCTGGACACGAGGATTGACTCGTGGGATCGACGTTCCTTCGAGACGGCCGTGTCAGTGGCCGCGTCCCTGGCGATCGCCGGATCGGGTGAGGCGCGCACCGTGTCGATGCACACGGCGGACGAGTGGATTCCCACGAGCAGGCCCGTGGCGATGCTCGACGCGCTCTCGGAGATGGAGACCTCGACGCGATCGGACTTCGCCGGGGTGGTTCGCCGCTGCGTGATGGAGCGAGGCGGAATCTCGGTCCTGTCCATCGTGGTGGGCGAGAGCGTGGATGACGAGGAGGCGGCGCGCCTGGCCAACATCGCGCCGATCGACGTGTCCGTGTCCGTCATTCGTGTTGTGCCCGGTCGGGCGAGGAGGCGCCGGAAGATCACGCGCGGCGTGATCATCGACTGCCCGTCGCTGGAGGACCTTCCAATGCTGGTCTCGCGGGGGGTGACGGTGTGAACGCGCGTTCTCGCGGGGCGGCCCCCGTGCGCTCCGGTCGATCCACCGCGCAGGAGACGACGATGGGTGCGTCGGCTCGCCGCGCCGCCATGCCCTCGTGGTCCCTGGCCGTCCTTGCGCTCCTGTTCGTCGGGCCGGTCGCCTCCTTCGAGGCGGTGTTCGGCGCAGGCCAGGGGGCCATCGCGGCCGCCGCGGGTGTCGCCGTGGGCCTGGCGCTCGCGTGGGCAGCCTCCCGGTGGCGCTGGGATCTCCTGTCCATCACGGCCGGCGTCGTGGCCTCGTACTTCCTGTTCGGCGGGGCGGCGGCGCTGCGCGAGACGACCCGTTGGGGCGTGATTCCCACCTCCCGCACCATCCAGACTCTCGTGATCGGCGCGGTCGAGTCGTGGAAGGATCTGTTGACGCTCACCCCGCCCGCGGCCTCGTACGTGGGGCCGGCGCTGGTGCCGTGGATGACGTGCCTGGTGTGTTCGGCCGTCGCGGGCGTCGTGACGGTGCGCTTCGGGCACCCCATGTGGGGGTCCGTGGCCCTGGTCGTCGCCGGCGGGGTCGCGACCATGTGGGGTCCCACCGCCAAGGCGCCGGGCATCGTCTTCGTGGCCGTGTGGTGGCTTGGCCTGATCATCTGGTGGTCGTGGGCCTCGGCGATCACGAGGGCCCGTTCGGGCGCGGACATCGTCATCGGCATGGCCTCGTCGACCACGTCGGCGTCGACGACGATGGGAGGGTCCTCCCGCCAGGTCGTGCACGTGTGGTGGCGCGTGGGCATGGGCGCGCTGATGGTCGCCGTGATGGCGGCGGCCGCGATCCCCGCGGGCGCTCTCCTGGGGCCAGCGGCCTCGGATCGCCTGGTGGGGCGCGACTTCGTGGAGCCTCCCGTGGACGCCCGCGAGTACCCCTCGCCGCTGTCGAGCTACCGCCACTACAACAAGGACTTGGAGAACGATTCCCTGATCCGCGTGTCCAACATGCCCAAGGAGTCGCGCGTGCGCCTGGGCGCCATGGACGTCTACGACGGGACGACCTTCGGGATGGGGGTGGCCAACGAGGACGGCACGGCCGGATACCGCCGCGTGGGTTCGACGATCCCCGGCCGCAGCGCCGACACGGCGCAGACCGAGACGAGCGTGTCCACCTCCGGGCTGCTGGGGCCGTGGGTGCCCACGATCGGCGAGGTGTCCGTCCTGCGTTTTGATCCGGCGAACGCCGAGTCGGCCGCCCAACAGAAGGGCCTGAACTATGACCTGTGGGCCGAGACCGCGCTCACGACCGGCCCCGCGGGGCAGATGAACTACTCGCTGAGCACGTCGATGTCGCGCGCCCACGAGGACCCGGAGTACGCCAGCGTGGACGCGCAGCGCTACGCGGGCGGGGACACGAACGTCCCGAAGGACGTGGATACCCTGGCCTCCGAGCACTCCTCGTCGGCGCGCTCGGACCTGGAGAAGGCGCGCGCGATCGAGTCCTACCTGCACACGGAGGGCTTCTACTCCAACGAGGACACGATCGACTCGCGCCCGGGTTCGTCCCAGGATCGCATTCAGCGCATGATCGGGGCGGACATACTGGTCGGGGACGACGAGCAGTACGCGACCCTGATGGCGCTCATGCTTCACTCCCAGGGGATCGCCGCCCGCGTCGTCATGGGCGCGTATCGCGAGGGCGCCTCGGGCAGCGTGGACCTGACGGGATCCGACATGCACGCCTGGGTCGAGGTGGAGTTCCCGGGCGTGGGTTGGGCGACCTTCGACCCGACGCCGCCGCGCGACCAGCAGCCCACCACGAAGATCAACAAGCCTAAGTCGGTGCCCAAGCCGCAGGTTCTGCAGCCGCCCGAGCCTCCGGAGCCGCCGGTGGAGCTGCCCCCCGCCACGCGCGACCAGGCCACCGACCCGCAGGATCCGAGCGGTTTGCACATCCCGTGGATGCTGATCGGCTCGGTGTCCCTGTCCGTCCTGGTGCTGCTCGGACCCGTCCTGTTGGTTCTCCTGCTCAAGGCCCGCCGCCGCACGGTGCGCCGCCGGCTGGGGGCCGCGCAGGCGGTGCGCGGGTCGTGGGATGAGCTGGTGGACACCGCGATCGACTCCGGTCTGGTGGTCGAGTCGCACCTGACCCGCCAGGAGGTCGCGTGGGCGCTGGCCTCGCAGTGGAGCCCCGAGCAGGAGCAAGAGCAGGCTGAGGGAGGCGAGCCCGGCCAGGACACGCAGGCGGGCAAGGGCCGCAAGCCGCGGGCGGCCCGCAAGCGTTCGGCGGCGGACGTACGCGTGCCCGGCTGGTCGCTGTTCTCCGGCAAGGTGCCCCGCGTCGTCACGGTGGCCCGCCGGGCCGATGTCGCCGACTTCGCCTCGGGCGGGGCGCGCGAGGAGGACGCCGAGCGGGCGTGGAGCGACGTCGATGAGCTGCGTCGGCAATGGGCGTCGTCGGTGTCCGTGTTGGCGCGCGTGCGCGCCGCCCTGTCGCTGAAGTCGCTGCGCTGGCGTCGCCGGGCGCGCCGCCAGGCTGCCTCGGGTCGTACGCGCCGTCCGCTGGCCTCCAGGCTAGCGGGCACGAGGAAAGGGAAACGCTGATGGACAGTGACGCTCGCGTCGGAATGGTCCCGGTGCTGCCGGGCTACCAGTGGATTCGTCCCCTGGGGTCGGGCGGCTTCGCGGACGTGTACCTGTGCCGTCAGGAGCTGCCCAGCCGTGACGTTGCCGTGAAGGTGGCGCGCCGGGATCGGGGGGCCGACGGCGAGGCGGGGATCGCCCGCGAGGCCGACGTGATGGCGCTCGTGTCCGGTCACCCCGCGGTCGCCCAGCTCTACGGGGCGGGTCGCACCCCGGACGGTCGCCCGTTCCTGGTCATGGAGTATTGCCCGGTCGCGAACATCCTCGATCAGGTGCGCGCCAATCCGATGGCCGCCGACCGGGCGCTGTCGATGGTGATCCGTATGTGCGGCGGAGCGGAGATGCTGCATCGCGCGGGCTACGTGCATCGCGATATCAAGCCCAGCAACATTATGATCAACGCCTTCGGGTCGCCGGTTCTCACCGACTTCGGCGTGGCCGAGCCGGTGGGCACGGACCCGCGGGGCGGGCGCGACGGTTTCTCGGTGATGTGGGCTCCTCCGGAGCAGATCGCGGGCACGGCGCGGGCGCACCCGACGCAGGACGTGTGGGCGCTCGGCGCTACCCTGTGGACGCTCCTGATGGGTCGGTCGCCCTTCGAGGTTCCCGACGGGGATAACTCGGCGAAGGCGGTTGCCCAGCGCGTGGCCGCGGGGCGCGTGTCGCGCATTGATCGTCCGGGCGTGCCGGATGCGGTGACCGCGGTGATCCGGCGGGCCATGAGCCTGGATCCGGAGAATCGCTTCGGTTCGGCCGCTGCCCTGGGCTACGCCCTGCAGACGATCGAGCGTGAGATGCATCGTCCGGTCACGGAGATGAAGCTCAGCGTCGTGGCCTCGTCGGGGGCGTCCTCCTCGGCGCTGGCCCGCCCTGCGGGCGCCGCCCTGGATGCGGAGCGCACGCGCACCAGGCGCGGGAGCTTCGCCGACGGCGCCGCGCCCACCATGAACGAGGCGTGGGACGGGAACTCGACGACCGGGCGGACCGGCCTGGGCGCGGGGGAGTCGAAGCGCCCGGTGTGGGTGCTGCCGCTGCTGGCCCTCGTCATGGTGGTGGCGACGGCGGGCCTGGTGGTGGCGATGCTGACAGGCGGCGGGCACGCCGTCCACGTGGGCGGGGGAGGTGAGCCCTCGGGCGAGGAGACGGGCGGTGCGACCGGCACGGTGGCCGACCCGGGCGGGGCGCCCCCCGACGCGGTTGGCGAGGTGCGCGCGACCCAGGTCGGTGCGGAGATCCTGTGGGAGTGGGATGTCCCCCGCCAGGCGCAGTTCCGGGCGGATCAGCTCGCGTTCAAGTACGTGCTGACGCGCCCTGGCGAGGCCGTGGTGGCCGAGACGATGCGCCGCAACAGCCTGACGACGACGGCCGTGAGCGGCGAGAATTGCCTGACGGTGAGCGTGGTCGTGGATGCGTCAGGCCGAGAGTCGGCCCCCGTGACGACGTGCGTGAGTGTCCCGTAGGTGAGTCGTGATTCCGGGTGCGGGCCGCGCCTGCGACGGGTCTTTCCCGGGGAGTTGACCGGGTGATAAAATGGCGCGTTACGCACCGCGAAGACACGAAGGCAGGGACACATGAGTGAGCACACGAGGCGCCGGTGGCGCCGTGCGATGGTCGGGGGAGCCGCCGTGGCGGCGGCGGTTGCCGCGGTCGTGGTCCCGGCCGCCCCGGCCTCGGCGGCGGATCCCGCTATCACGGCGGCCGAGCAGCCCTTCTACGCCTACTACTCGCTGGGGAAGATCCACTCGGCGGGATACACGGGACGGGGGGTGACGATCGGCCTGATCGACGGACCCGTGAACACCCGCATCCCGGAGCTGACGGGGGCGAGCATCGAGGACTCCAAGCCCTGTTCGGTTCAGTCGCAGGACAAGTATTGGGACCACGGCACGGTGATCGCCCAGGTCATGGTCGCCCCCGATTTCGGGGTCGCGCCGGGGGCGCACCTGAGGTCCTACAGGCTCTCGTTCGACGGGGATCAGGCCGGGTCGGATTGCGCAATTGGCGACTGGGGTCGCGCGCGGTCGGACCTGGCGCTGTTGATCGAGTCCGCGCTGAATGACGGGGTGGACGTGATCACGACGTCGTCGAGCTATCCGAGCAGCTACGAGGGGATGCGGTGGGCGCTGGCTCGGGCGATCACGCGGAAGGTCCCCGTGGTGGCGTGTACGGGCAACGACGGCGTGCGTAACTCTGCGGAGTGGCTGCCCGCGTGGTCGGGCGTCGTGGGCGTGGGCGCGATCGAGGAGGACGGGACGACGGCCTCGTACTCGAACGGGGGAGACCCGGTGTCCACGGCCGCGTTGGCCAGGCCGAACTACCGTTCCGCGACCGATGGGCAGCGCTACCGGGGGTGGGGCACGTCCTATGCGACCCCGGTGGTCGCGGCGTCCCTGGCGCTGTCGATGCAGCGGTGGCCCAGGGCGACGGGGGACCAGATCATGCAGGGCCTGGCGCGCACGGGCGTGGGAGGCGGCGGCGGGAAGTGGAACCCGTCCACCGGGTACGGGGCGGTGGATCCGTACGCGATGCTGACGACGGATCCGACGCGTTTCCCGGACGAGAACCCCTTCATGGACAAGGGGGCAGAGCCCGTGCCCTCCCGCCGGGATGTCCAGGACTACGCCGATGGCGTGGTGGATCCGAGCCGCATCGCGGGGGATGATTCCTACGCCTACCTGGGTTTTGACGAGTACATCGCGTTGCGCGCCAGGCACGGCTACCCGACCCACCTGGGGGCCAGCCCGCGCTACCACAGGCGGTAGGCGGCGCCCAGCGGTGGCGGCGCGTATGCCTGAGCGGACGAGGGCGCGCGGCTACTTGCGGTGGTACCTGGGGCTGGTGCCCAGGTGGATGGTGGCCTTAGTGTCCGGGTCGATCAGGAAGTGCTCGTCTGTTCCGCGGTAGGTGTAGGAGGCGTCGGTGGGGAGCTCGTCTGGGGTGGCGAGGCCGTCGCCGTAGTCCTGGACCTCCTCCACCGTCGGACTCGACCCTCCCTGTTTCTGGGCGAGGGGGTTTTCGTCGGGGTATTGGGAGGGATCGGTATTCACCAACGCACTGGGGTTGATTGCCCCGTAGCCGGTGTATTTGTTCCACTCGTGGTTGGGGTTCAGACCCGTGTGGGTCAGGACCTGCAGGATCTGGTTGGCGGTGGCATCGGGCCACTTCTGACGCGCCAACGCCAACATGCCAGAAACAAGTGCGGCCGAGTTCGAGGTCCCAGCGGAGGTAATGTTCTCTCCGGTCGCGTAGTCCCGGCGGTTGAAGGGTTCGCCGAGGGCGGAGGTTGTGATGCCGTTGCCCCAGGAGGAGTAGTCGGCAAAGGAACCGTCGCTCTTGATCGCGGAGACACCGACCACGCCTGACCAACGGCTCAACTGGTTGGCGTTGCTGTCCTTGCCTTCATTGCCCGCGGAGTTGACGATGATGACACCCCGGCTCATCGCTCGAGCAATGGCCCACTTGATCGAATCGTCAGTCTCTGGGGCTCCGACCGAAATGGAAATAATCTGGGCGCCGTCGTCGATGGCCTGGTTGATAATCTGGTCGTAGGTGTCAAGTCTGTTGCCACCGATATCGCATGAACCTGCCGATGTTGAGTCATCCGTGGACATCTGGTAGGTGAGCAGGGCGGCGTCGGGCGCAACGCCGTAGGCGGGTGCGACCAGGTAGGAAGCCATGGCGGTCCCGTGGCCACGGTCTTTCGGAGCTGCTTCGATGGTGCAGCGGCTCTTATCCGTGATGTTCGCGCCTTTGAGCTCCGGCGCGCTGGTGTCGACGGTTCCGTCGATGAGGGCGATGGTGACGCCCTTACCCGTGTACCCCTTCGCCCGAGCAGTATCCAGGTGGTAGTAGGAGAGGTACTCCTGCGTCGTAATCACATCCTCCGCACGCGCAGGAGCAGGCGCCAACGTGAGAGCACCCGCAGCCAACACGGACGCGGACACGAGCGTGGCTAGGGCGCGCGCGGCGCGCCCCGCCCACCCCACACAAACGTGAGGCAGGCGGGGCGACGGGCGCGGGTCGCGATACGCGTGCATCGTGCTCACTTGCGGTGGTACCTGGGGCTGGTGCCCAGGTGAATGGTGGCCTTAGTGTCCGGGTCGCGCAGGAGGAACTCGTCTGTTCCGCGGTAAGCGTAGGAGGTATCAGTGGGGAGCTCGTCCGGGTCGGCGAGGCCGTCGCCGTAGTCCTGGACCTCCTCCGGCGTCGGACTCGACCCACCCCGCTTCTGGGCGAGGGGGTTTTCGTCGGGGTATTGGGAGGGATCGGTGTTCAGCAGGTCGCTGATGCTGATTGCGCCGTAGCCGGTGTACTTGTTCCACTCGTGGTTGGGGTTCAGACCCGTGTGGGTCAGGACCTGCAGGATCTGGTTGGCGGTAGCATCGGGCCACTTCTGACGCGCGAGCGCCAGCATGCCCGAGGTGATGGCAGTCGAGTTTGATGTGCCGGTGGTGGTTTCGTTCTGTCCTGTCTCGTAGTCCCGGCGTGTGAAGGGCTCTCCGATCGCGGCGGTGGTGACGCCGTTGCCCCAGGAGGAGTAGTCGGCGAAGGAACCGTCGCTCTTGATCGCGGAGACACCAACCATGCCCGACCACTGAGAAAGGTGCGTGTCGTTGCTGTCGCTCCCCTCGTTGCCGACTGAGGCGATGATGATGACGCCTCGGCTCATTGCTCGCGCCACCGCCCACTTGAGGTTGTCGTCACGGTCGGGGACCCCCTGTGAGATGGAGATGACTTGGGCACCGTCATCAATGGCCCGGTTGATGAGCTCGGCAAAGGTGTCCAGCTTCTGTCCGCCGGTTTCACAGGACCCCGCCGAGATGGAACTTTTGTTCGAAACCTGATAGACGTTGAGCGTGGCGTCGGGGGCCACGCCGTAATCGTGCGCAACCAGGAACGACGCCATGGCAGTTCCGTGGCTTCTTCCGCTTCCAGATCCTTCGATGGTGCAGCGGCTCTTATCCGTGATGTTCGCGCCCTTGAGTTCGGGCGCGCTGGTGTCCACGGGCCCGTCGATGAGGGCGATGGTGACGCCCTTACCCGTGTACCCCTTCGCCCGAGCAGTATCCAGGTGGTAGTAGGAGAAGTACTCCTGCGTCGTAATCACATCCTCCGCACGCGCAGGGGCGGGCACCACGGCAAGAGCACCCACAGCCAGGGCCAGAGCCGAAAGGCCCGTGGTGAGGGCGCGCGCGGCGCGCCCCGCCCACCCCACACGAGTGCGGAGCCAGGCGGGGCCGACAACCAGAGCGGGGGTCACCATTGGCGAGGATCCCAACCATCATCAGCGCGCTTAGCCGGAGCAATATCCTTATCCGACCCATACGTCTGAGACATCGGATTCACATAACCCGCAGGCAGACCATCCTCATCCTCATCCTCAAACCTAAACGCCACATACTTACGCCGACGCGACTTCTTATCCTGCTTACCAGCACCCGCACCAGCGCCAGCACCACCCATGAAGCCACCAGCACCCGCGCCACCACGACCAGCAGCACCCGCGGCGCCACCCGCGCCACCGGCACCCGTCGTCCCAGTCACACCAGAAGACCCAGCAGCACCAGAACCAGCCACACCATTCGCACCAGCAACACCAGCAGGCGGCTTATAGGAACCAAAACCCGACCCCGAATACGAGCCAACCTTCAAACCAGCAGCACCCGCGCCACCGGCGCCCGTACTACCACTGATGCCACGCAGCCCGGCAGCACCCGCGCCACTCATACCGCGCAGCCCGGCAGCACCCAGGGAGCCGGCAGAACCCAGGGAGCCCGACCCCATGCGAGCCGCGCCACGCAGGCCCAGGCCGGCCGCGCCCAGCACGCCCGCGCCGCCCAGGCGACCGGCCACAGAAGAGTCAGACGACGCGCCGCCGCCGTTGAGGCGCCACAGTGGATGATCCGCATCAGCCGGCGGAGCAGGCGTGTGACCGCCCACCACACCGTTACGATACGCCGTGCCATTGACCCGCGTGTGCAACAGATCCGTGCCCATCAGATCCTGAGGATCCGTAATCGGGTTCGTCCGAGACCCCACCTCACCATACGCAGGCTCCCGCGTCTCCAACGCACCCGAAGCGATCGTCCGATTACGCGCAGCAGCAGCATCAGCCTCACTCAACCACGGCTGATCAAACCCACCCGGATACGCACCCGAACGCGGATCACGCCCCGCCTCACGACCATAACCATCACCCGGCGAGTACCCCCAACCGGGATTGCTTCCGCTACCGGGGCTGGTACCCTGATTGTCCCTTCCGGACCGTGTGCTCTCGTTGTCTCCAGATTGAGGGGGCGTAGGGTCAGGGCGATCGCCGTTCTTCATCCTGGCGCCGAGCTTTCCGGTCAGGGAGTTGACCATGTTGAGCACGCGCTCGGCGGCGGCCTCGCGCTGGGCGTTGGCCTGCGCCTCGACCGCCTCAACGTAGGCCCCGCCCGTCGTGAAGCGCTGTCCCATGAAGGTGATGCCTCCGCCCGGCTGCGACTCGGGGACCGACACGACCCAATCGTCCCGCATCGCCGCAGTCTTTTCATCAATGAGGTCGGGGGAGATCGTCTCGGCCTCACGCAGAGCTGACGCCATGACGTCTCTGCCCTGCTGGTAGGTGCTGTGTCCGCGCTCGTAGCGCGCCCGGTAGCCCTCAATGCGCTTGATCGACTGCTCGACCCAGTCGTTCATGGCGTTGCCGGTCTCGCCGGTAAAGCCGTGGCCCTCGCGGTAGGTGGTCAGGCGCTCGATGGCGTCCGCGAAGCCCTGCATCGTCTTCTTGTGGTCGGCGTCCCAGGCGTCAAGGCTCTGGTTGGCCTTGGCGGCCTCCATGAACACCTTCAGGCGGTCATACATCGGTGACGAAACCATGATGGAGCAATCCTTCCTCAGTCGTAGTCGCTAGTCTCAAATGTCCTTTTGCTGCCCCTGAACCGGAGCGTTCCTCGTGCCCTCGGTGTCCCCGCCGGATGCGACGCCGGCCGCGGCACCTGCTGCGGCACCCGTCGCGGCGCCCGCCGCCACGCTACCGCCAAGGAAGCCGCTTGCCGCCGCGAGGGCCGCGTTCAGGGCGGAAGCCTCCTGCGAGTTGTTCACCCGCGCCAGAGCGTGCGCCACGGCGCCCTTCTGCGCGCTTTCGTCCATCGATCCGCGAATGTTGTGGACCGCGTCCGCGTTCTCCGAATCGGTGCGGGTGTGGGACTCCATCGCGTTGCGCATCTCGGTCTCGAACCGGCCGATCAGGTCGTTCTCCTTCGACAGGATGTCCGAGATCGCGCTGAACATGTCGCTGGAGCGGTGCCCGAACCTGGACGGGCCGCGCTCGCTGCCCCACACGCTTGACGTCTGAGCCGAGCTGAGGGCGTAGGAGGCCCTCGACGAGGTCTGGACGGCCTCCTGGCTCTCCTGCACCTTCGGGGCAACCTGGCCCTGCTTTTCACTGTCGTAGCTGACTCCGCCTTCGCCTGGCATTGTGTTCTCCTTGTTCTCGTGATGGGTTACTCGGCGCACCGCGCCGCGACTACTTCGACACCTTAAAACGCCGCACCAACGGCTGAGCGGGCTGATCCGGCCCCTCAATCTTCAACGTCCACACATACGTCACATCGGAGCTGCTG